>NZ_VOAY01000004.1:0-526573 GCF_008369125.1 Pusillimonas sp. ANT_WB101
CGCCAAACCCCGTTACTTCATTCGGATCAGGGCTGGCAGTATCACATGCCCGCGTATCGACGGCAGTTGGCAGAACATGGGTTGACCCAAAGCATGTCACGCAAGGGAAACTGCCTAGATAACGCCTCCATGGAAAGTTTCTTTGGCACACTCAAGTCGGAGTTTTTCTACCTAAACAAATTCGATAGCGTTGAACTACTTGACGCTGGCCTGCGGAAGTATATTCACTACTACAATCACGAGCGGATCAAGACCAGATTAAAAGGACTGAGTCCAGTTCAATACAGGACTCAGTGCTCAGTGGGTTAACCACCCGCTTCAACTGTCCAACTAATTGGGGTCAGTTCAAATCGGGGGATGGGCACTCATCACACGCGGTTAATCACACCGTTTCAACCGCACAGGGCCAAGACCCGCATGCGGTAGTTTTCAAAATCCCTAAACCCAAACGCACGCCGCAAGATCATTTCCATTTTTGTGTGGAAACCCTGAGCATCGCCGGTATTGTCTATCATCCATTATCAGCCGGCGCATCTCGGTTGCAACACGGGCTGGCGTGGCGGACCGACAATACCAACCCCGCCCTCAAAAGAATGCTGACGCTGGCCATCGTCCAGCCGACAACTGATGACACCAGCCCACAATCTCACACCACAGTTTGATGCAAGGTACCGTTGTTAGATTCGATACCATCACAAGCTGTATTACGTGTGGGAAAAACCACTACTTGCTCTCAATGAGCATCATCATATAAAAATCACTCAAACCCTTACAAAATATCGTTTTACTTAACGGCCTCACCGCGCCGACAAAAGCATCAACCAGGTCGCGAGGCGGCAACCCCACCACTCCAGAATCAAAGACCCGGCAGCGAGCGGCAAATTAAATAGCTGTGTAATCGTATCCTGTTTTATACAATTGAATTCATGAAGTCAGTCTTCACCACCGAGATTTTTGACACTTGGTTCGCGGAGCTGCGTGACAAAATAGCCAAGAGACAAATTCAGGCAAGGATTCGCCGGGCTAGGTCGGCAACTTCGGAGATTGCGAACCAGTTGGTGAAGGCGTCTCAGAAATGCGAATCCACCATGGGCCAGGCTACCGCGTGTGTTTTGCACAACAAGGCGTAGAAATCGTGATCTTGCTCGCAGGCGGCGATAAATCCACACAAAAGAAAGACATCAAAATCGCGCTAGAAATAGCGCGAGAACTGTAAAAGAGGCCGTCATGGCAAAAATTAAACTACGTAAATGGGATGCCGCTGAATACCTAAAAACCGAAGAGGACATGGTTCTGTACCTGCAAGCTTGCATGGACGAAGCTGGCGATGATGCATCACTCATTGCTGCAGCCCTAGGCGATATCGCCCACGCTAAAGGCATGACACAGCTCGCCAAGGATACAGGCCTGGGTAGAGAAAGCCTTTATAAGGCCCTTTCCGGCGAGGGCAACCCAAGCTTCAGCACAATCCTTAAGGTAATGCACGCGCTGGGCCTTAAGCTTGAACCTCAGCCTGCCACACATGCGTAAAATCAACAGCCCAGGGGGCTACCTAGAGCGCTTTTTTTCGTTGAAAAACAAACCCAGGCCCCAATCCGAAAGCAGGAACCCATCAAGCACGGGACGATTTTCCCGCATTTGCGAACGCAACGCATCCTGGCCGTCATTATCCTTAATAACGCTTCGCCGGCCCCACTCCAACGTGACATCAAACTCTGCACCTAGATCTCGCCAGAACTCGCAGGCTTATCGCGCACCAGCTCAGATATAATTAAAAAGCCGGATACGCCGGGCAATATTCGCACCCGCCATCACTGGGCATCACCATGCCGCAACTACCCAAATACTCGCACAATATCGTTTTTCTTAGCAGCCTCGCCCCGCAGAAAGAAGCTACTGCAGGGCCGCCAGGCGGCCCAACCACCATTACCCCGGGTATCAATGCTCGGCCGCTCGTGCGGCCAGCCACCCCTCGGCACAAGGCCGGCAATGACCCTGCCGCCAACAACCCCTGCCTTAGCTGTGGCGCCTGTTGCGCACACTTCAGGGTATCGTTCTACTGTGGTGAGATCGCCGGCGAAATTGGTGGCACCGTACCAGCCGACCTGGTCAGCCAGGTGGGCCCACTGCGCGCCTGCATGAAAGGCACCGAGTACGGCGGGCAACGCTGCATCGCCCTGCGTGGCGAGCTCGGGCAGCCAGGCGTTCACTGCGGCATTTACGAATCAAGGCCATCGCCCTGCCGTGAGTTCGACCCCTGGATGACTGATGGCAGCCCCAACCCCGATTGTCAGCGCGTGCGCCTTAACATTGGCCTGCCGCCGCTGCCCATACGCCCTCACGACGATGATGATGGCGGCTGCCCGTCTCATACACCTCCACGTCGCGGCGATATCGCCGCCTAGCACTTGGCAGCAGCCCGGCGTGTCAGTCGGGCTATATACACAAAAAAAACACCGCCTCGACAGCCGCATTTAATGCAGGCGACTGTCGAGGCGGTGTGTTTACTGCTGCACGTATACGGCCCGCAGGCCGCAACGGCATTTACTTATTACTGCGCCGGAGCTACGGGGGCTTGTGGGCCACCCTGGGCTTCGATACCACCAATGGCTTTCATGGAAAGACGCAGGCGGCCTTTGTCATCAGCTTCGATAACCTTAATGCGCACGCTCTGACCTACCTTAAGCACGTCATTGATGTTGGCGATACGGTAGTTGGCGATTTCAGAAATATGCAGCAAGCCATCACGCCCAGGAAGAACCTGAACAATGGCGCCAAAGTCGAGCAAACGCAGGACCGGGCCTTCATATTCTTGACCCACTTCGACGTCAGCGGTCAGCTCTTTGA
Source organism: Pusillimonas sp. ANT_WB101 (assembly GCF_008369125.1). Taxonomy (NCBI): domain Bacteria; kingdom Pseudomonadati; phylum Pseudomonadota; class Betaproteobacteria; order Burkholderiales; family Alcaligenaceae; genus Pusillimonas; species Pusillimonas sp. ANT_WB101. The sequence goes on from NZ_VOAY01000004.1 coordinate 2,848, forward strand.
TACGGCGCTCGGCCTCACGGGCTTTTTCCATATCAGCACTGGAGATGGTAATGGTGCCATCGTCGCCGATATCAATCTGTGTGCCGGTTTCTTCGGTAAGCGCACGAATGGTAGCGCCGCCCTTGCCGATGACATCACGGATTTTCTCGGGATTGATCTTGATGCTGAGCATGCGTGGCGCGAAATCAGAAAGCTCGGTACGCGAACCTTCGATGGCTGATTTCATTTCGCCAAGAATATGCAGACGGCCTTCTTTGGCCTGTGCCAGCGCGATCTCCATGATTTCTTTGGTGATGCCCTGGATTTTTATGTCCATTTGCAGCGCAGTGATGCCACCTGCCGTACCAGCAACCTTGAAATCCATGTCGCCAAGGTGATCTTCATCGCCCAGGATATCAGTAAGCACGGCAAACTTGCCACCGTCTTTGATAAGACCCATGGCTACACCAGCCACGTGCTCACCAACCGGAACACCCGCATCCATCATAGCCAGCGAGCCACCACAAACCGACGCCATGGAAGACGAGCCATTGGACTCGGTAACCTCGGACACCACGCGAATGGTGTATTGGAAGTCTTCGGGCTTGGGCAGCATGGAGATCAGGGCACGCTTGGCAAGACGACCGTGGCCGATTTCACGACGCTTGGGGGCCCCGAAACGACCGGTTTCGCCGGTGGCAAACGGAGGGAAGTTGTAATGCAGCATGAAACGATCACGGTGCTCGCCCATGATGGAATCAATGATTTGTTCGTCTTGGCGGGTGCCCAGCGTGGCCACTACCAAAGCCTGTGTCTCACCACGGGTAAACAGCGCGCTGCCATGGGCACGCGGCAGTACTCCCAGGCGAATGCTGATGGGGCGCACGGTACGCGTGTCGCGACCGTCAATACGCGGCTCACCGTTAAGAATTTGCCCACGCACAATGTTGGCTTCGAGATCAAACAGCATGTTCTCGACTTCGACGCTGTCAGGCGTCGCTTCGCCCTTGGCGGCTGCGTGCTCGGCCAAACGGGCCTTGACGTCAGCGTACACTTGGCGCAACTGCGTAGTACGGGCTTGTTTTTCGCGTACTTGGTAAGCAGCCTGCAAACCCTCTTGGGCCGCAGCTGACACAGCACGGGCGAGTGATTCGTTTTTGGCGGGTGGCTGCCAGTCCCATTCGGGCTTGCCAGCTTCGGCAACGAGCTCGTGAATGGCATTGATCGCCGCCTGAGACTGCTCGTGACCAAACACTACGCCGCCCAGCATGATTTCTTCAGACAGTTGCTGAGCTTCAGACTCAACCATAAGCACAGCAGCTTCAGTGCCAGCTACGATGAGATCCATCTGCGAGCTTTCGAGCTGGGTGGATGTGGGGTTAAGCACATACTGCCCATCAACATAACCTACGCGCGCAGCGCCTATAGGGCCGTTGAATGGGATACCCGAAATGGCCAGCGCGGCAGAAGCACCGATCATGGCGGGAATATCAGGGTTCACTTCTGGGTTTACCGAAACAACATGGACGATAACCTGGACATCGTTATAGAAACCTTCGGGAAACAACGGGCGCAGCGGACGGTCGATCAGACGGCAAGTGAGAATTTCTTTCTCTGAAGGCCTGCCTTCGCGCTTGAAGAAGCCACCCGGAATGCGGCCGGCCGCATAGGTTTTCTCTACATAATCTACAGTAAGCGGGAAAAAATCCTGCCCTGGCTTGGCCGTTTTGGCTGCCACTACCGTCGCAAGAATAACGGTATCATCAACAGAAACCAACACGGCGCCCGATGCCTGGCGAGCAATCTCGCCAGTCTCCAGAACAACTGTGTGCTGGCCGTACTGAAACGACTTGCTCACTTTATTAAACATTACAAAGTATCCTTACAATAAAAAAACCGTGCACACCACGACAAAGCGCGGTGTCCACGGTTGCATCGCGGGGAGCTAGCCCCGGGTATCACTTACGCAGGCCGAGCTTTTCGATAAGCGAACGGTACGAATCTGGATTGCGACCCTTCAGGTAGTCGAGCAACTTGCGGCGGCGGCTAACCATGCGCAGCAGGCCACGACGCGAGTGGTGGTCTTTCATGTGTGCCTTGAAGTGACCAGTAAGCTCGTTGATGCGCGCGGTAAGCAGCGCAACCTGTACTTCAGGGGAACCGGTATCACCCTGTGCGCGCTGGTATTGCGCGACGATGTCGGATTTGTTGATGTCGGAAACAGACATTATTTAGCCTCTTTAACTGGCGACAGAGCCGAGGTGCCCTGACGTGGTCGGATTAAAAATCTACAATAAAAATAGTGTCTTCCTGGCAAGGCTTATGTAAATATACGCCTAACATAACGCAAGGAAGCAAGCATTATACCGGAAAAAAAAACCGATCCTTGTTCGTGCACGTGAGGCGGGCACAGCGTCGGCGTAACCTTAGACGCTACGACCATGACTGCCTCACCCGCTAAAGATGCACTAGCCTTGCAGCTCGACAAAGCATCAGTGGGTTTGTTTCTGCCACGGCAGACGCACGCCTTCAGGGGCAACCCGCATCACACTATTTAGTAGCCCTTGGGTTGCGCTTCGGTGGCTATATAGAGTTGTGCTTGGGCCGTGTTTCGGTAGCTACTATAAATAGTGCTTAGTTTGTATTTGGCTAGCTTTATAGCAGCGTTTGGCTTGTGTCTCGGTAACTAGTAGCGCCTGAATCGTATTTCGGTGGCTTTATGCATTTTTCTGCTATGTTTACCACACTCGAAAATCAAGTAGATGCGCTCTGCGTTAAAAGTTTATAGATACAGGTAGAATCAAAATAAGCCTGCGCACGATCCGCAAACACTCTGGCACTGCCCGACGGTTGCGATGCGTTTATTTTCGCCCTGCGGGGTGATGCTTTCGGGAGTTTTAGATGAACACTACCGCTCGCCTTCCTGCCCATGGGCGATATGCCGGGGCAGTGGTACTGCTGGGTGCGCTGTCGGCCTGTGCCAACATGGCCAACACACTTCCTGGCACCTCTTTGGCAGACGTGGAGGCCAAGTTTGGCCGCCCCACGCTCACCTGCCCCGCCCCCAATGATGCCTTACGCGTTGTTTGGAGCCAACAACCCATGGGGCAGTATGCCTGGGGAACGGTTGCTGATCGTGCCGGCAATACTAACCACATAACGCAACTGCTTACCGATCAACACTTTGAGCTACTGGCCAAGGGTACCTGGACACCCCAGCAGGTGCGCTGCGAGTTTGGCCCCCCAGCTGAAATCGCTACGGTTGGCCTGCCTTCGGTAACGCAAATCGTGTGGAGCTACCGATATCGCCAGGCAGGCGCGTGGAATTCATTAATGTACGTGTACTTTGGCCAAGACGGACAAAAAGTTACACGCTTTCATCCGGGCCCCGACCCGATGTTTGATGTGGATAGCTTTCCGTGGTTTTAACCCCACCCAGGCCGCCAACACCATCGGCGCCAGGTGGTCGATAAGCAGGCTGTGAACCGATTGAGGGCTCTGCCGGTTGATCGGACACACCTTCAGCGTGGCCCTGACGCCTGCGCGTAAGCTCTCGAGCGCGGCGCCAGCGCCACAGCATGGTGACCCAGCCCGAAACCCCGTACACGCAAAACAGACCAAACAAGACGATGGGGGGATCGCTGGAAACAAACACAAATACCGCGACCAACACCAAAATGACCCAAAACGGCACACTGCGACCCAGCGCAAAACTTTTGCCGCTGTAGAAAGGCGCGTTAGACACCATGCAGACGCCTGCATACACCGTAAAGGCGAAAGCAAGCCACGATACGACCATGGAATCAATGGGCAGTTTATTGTCAACCGACAGCCAAACAAAACCGGCCACCAACGCGGCCGCAGCCGGACTGGGCAAACCCTGGAAAAAGCGCTTGTCGACAACGGCAATATTGGTGTTGAAACGAGCCAGCCTCAGCGCGGCTCCGACAACATAGATAAAAGCCGCCAGCCAGCCCCAGCGCCCAATGTCTTGCAGCGCCCATACGTACATGACCAGTGCAGGCGCCATGCCGAAGGAGATCATGTCAGCCAGCGAATCGTACTGCTCACCGAAGGCAGACTGGGTATTGGTCAGGCGCGCCACGCGCCCGTCCATGCCGTCAAAGACCATGGCCAGGAAGATCGCTATGGCAGCGATATCGAAACGGCCGTTCATGGCCTGTACGACGGCGTAAAAGCCTGCGAACAGATTGGCCGTGGTAAACGCGTTGGGCAACAGGTAAATGCTGCGTCGGCGTCGAGTTTCTTCTGATAAATTATTTGGCATAAGTAGGGATGGCGGGAGCGTCATCGGTTTGCTGAAGTTCAGCCAGCACAGTGCTGGTGGCTTGAACTTTGTCGCCAATGGCCACACGAGGACGCGAACCAAGTGGCAAGTAGACGTCTACGCGAGAGCCAAAGCGGATAAACCCATATCGCTGGCCCGCATACAAATTATCACCTGACTTAGCGTAGCAGAGAATACGCTTGGCAACGAGGCCCGCCACCTGCACAGATGTAACAACATGCCCCTGCTTAGTCAGCAACACAATGGCATTACGCTCATTTTCAAGCGAAGCTTTGTCCAGGGAAGCGTTGAAAAACTGCCCTGCAAAGTAGTTGATGGAGCGTACCGTGCCACTGACTGGCGCGCGGTTGGAGTGCACATTAAAGACGTTCATGAACACACTGATTTTTAGCGCATCACGCCCGGCATAGGTGTCGCGTACTTCTTCAACCGCGACCACACGACCATCGGCGGGCGACAGCACATTCAGCTCGCCGTCCGGCGCGCTACGCGGTGGATCACGGAAAAACTGCAGTACAAAAACTGACAGAATCCAGAATGGGATGGAGGCAAGCCCCGACCAGAAGCTGACGATAATGGACACGACAACGATACCGGCCAAAAAGGGCCAGCCTTCGCGCGCAATAATAGGATGGGGGTAAGGTGGTTTATTCATTGTAGGGCGAAGGATAACCGAAATAAGTAACGCATTTACACTCCTGTAAGGCTTTATTGTAATGGCGAGCCCGGCCTGTCCTACCTGCCGGAAGTATGTTTGCCGACGCGAGCAATCCGCCAGCAATCAAGAAAGTCATGGTTACACAACCGCTTCAGCACCGTGCCACGCCCAGACTCCGCCTTGTACTTACACCCCAAATACCACTAATGGCGTGCCAGGCTTCAACGGATGAGGCATAACGTGCACATTAACGCCGTACACCCTTTTAAGATTTGCAGGTGTGAGCACTTGGGCTGGCGTATCGCAAGCAAAAAGCATGCCGCCCTGGAGCAGAGCTATGCGATTACTCCAGCACGCAGCCAGATTAACGTCATGCACAATACATAAAACGCCCACACGCTCGTTACGCGCGAGGTCACTAATTGTTTTGAGCAGCATTTGCTGATGCAATGGGTCAAGGCTGGATGTTGGCTCATCAAGCAACAGGTACCGACCGTGCGGGTCTGACTCGCGCGAAGCCAATACTTGTAGCAGCACACGGGCAAAGTGCACCCGCTGCTGCTCCCCCCCTGAAAGCTCAGGGTAGCGTCGGTCAGCCAAATCCGACAGACCAGCCGTATCAAGCGCCCTGACACACAGACGCTTTACCTCGTGATCGTCCAGCTCCGAAAATGGATAGGCCCCCATGGACACGACTTCAGAAACGTCAAGATCGAAACCCAGGCCGGGTTTTTGAGGCAGCACGGCGCGCGAGCGGGCCTGACTCGCCGCGCCCATGAATGACAATGAGCTACCGTTGAGCGTAACCGCATCCGGCGCATTGAGAGTAAGGTCCAACCCGATGTCTGCTGCCAGCACCGACATAAAGGTAGACTTTCCTGCACCATTGGCACCCAGTAGCGTAACCAGCTCGCCTGGCCTGATCACCAGAGAAACGCCGTCGAGCACTACGCGGCCGCCGCGCAAAACCTTGATGCTTTCTGCCGAGAAGGCATCGACGGAGGAAGGTTTTAAATTCAGGCTCATACACCTACTTCGGCGCGGCGCGTCCGCGCGTCAGCATCCAAAAGAAAAATGGCCCACCCACCAGGCTGGTAACCAGCCCTATGGGCAGTTCGGCAGGAGTAATAACCAGCCGGGCCAACCAATCGGCAAGCGTCAGAACCAAGGCTCCGGCGAGCACAGAACCGGGCAGCAGGTAGCGATGGTGCGCACCCAGCATCATGCGCACAAGATGTGGCACGACCAAACCTACAAACGCAATGCCCCCTGTTACAGCCACGAGTGGCCCGATAATTAATGCTGTAACAACAATTAAACGACGTCGCACTGTAGCCAACTTAAACCCGAGATGCCCTGCCTCGCGCTCGCCCAACAGTAAGGCATTTAACACACGCCACTGACTGCCCAGATAGCCAAGCAGCAGTAGCGTCCATGGCCCAAGCCAGCCCAGCGTACGCCAGTCGCCCCCAGCCAGGCTGCCCATATTCCAGAACGTGAGATCACGTAATTGGGCATCGTTGGCCATGTAGGTAAAAACGCCAATCGCTGCACCCGCGATGGCGTTGATGGCAATACCGGCCAGCAAAAGGCCCGCTACCCCGGGATAACGGCTACCCACCACGTAGGCCAGAAACGTGGCGCACAGACTGCCTGCAAATGCGGCGACGGCAATGACAAAAAAACCTCCTGCCGTCATCACAATGGCAGTTACTGCACCAAGGGCCGCACCCGCTGAAATGCCAACTAAGCCGGGCTCGGCCAATGGGTTGCGGAATAATGCCTGCATAGCTACCCCGGTGGCCGCGAGCGCCCCGCCGACGACCGCACTGAACACGACCCGGGGCAGGCGGATTTCAACAAGTATGTCATGCAGCAGCTTATCGCTAGGGCCAAGCTCACCCCACAACAGATGTGGAAGGCTGGACCATGGAATGAACACGGCACCACTGGCGCTGGCGCCCAGAGCCACCAGCACAAGACATATTGCCAGCGCGCCCAGCAGAGGTTGCGGCGCCAGTTTGCGGGAAGGGGTAACAATGCGCATGAGGATGAAGTGTAGCGCCTACTGTGAGGCTTGCTTCAATTGCTGCAGGGCCTGGGCCACACGGGGGCCGATTCCGAGAATAAGCAAGTCGTCCATGACCTGGATGCGATGTTTGGCTGCCGCCGGCGTGGAGGCAATGCCGGCACGCTGCCTAAGGGACTCGAGACCGCCACTGGCCTGCACCGAGGCAGCGGTAACGATAATGAGATCTGGCGCCAATACAGCCAGAGCTTCTGCGGAAACCGGCTTGTAGCCGTGCTGTTCGGACATTACGTTTTCAAGCCCAGCCAGTTTGAGCACCGCATCTGCCGCCGTATCAGCACCTGCCGCCATAAACGAACCTGTACGATTGACCAAAACCAGTGCACGTCGGGGCTGTGATGGCTGAGCAATGGCCGTAGCGACCTCATTGCGAATACGCCGGACCAGGCTCTGACCCTTGGGTACTACACCAAGCTGACCTGCAATCTGGTCGATACGCCTGTACAGAGACTCAACAGAAGGTTGATCCGAGACCATGACGGTCGTAATGCCAAGCTGACCCAGGCGTTGCAGCGTTGCAGGGGGGCCGGCATTTTCGGAGGCCAGAACCAGGTCAGGGTTCATGGCTGCTACGCCCTCTAGAGGCACGCTGCGATAATAGCCAACACGCGGCAAACGGGTTGCCGCCTCGGGGTATAGGCTGGACTCGTCATCGGCAACCAAGCGCTCGCCTTCACCGAGCGCATACACGATCTCAGTGACACTGCCGCCCAGCGTTACTACGCGACGCACGTCAGCCACGCTTACTGTTGCCGTGGTGACGAGGCACAGCAACAACAGAATACGCGCAAACATTATGCCGCCAATGGAACCGGGCAGTAGCTGACCAGCAGCTCGCGCCATGCCGACAACTCAGGTACACCAGGCTTGCGTGCACCAAAAAACTGAACGATTAGCTGCCCTGTGGTGGAGTAGACTTCGAGCGACGTGACCCAGCCATCGCTGGTAGGCTTGTTGACCACCCATGCCGAAGCAATGGCAGTCGTATCAAGATGAAGATTGAAATGAGGATCGAGCACGTTAAACCATGGGCCGGTACGCCGATAAGCCTTGATGGGACCTGAATGAATTTGAACCATGCCGCGATTACCCACAAAACACATAAAGGGTATATCGCGCTGTGCGACATCGGTGATTACACGCTCGGCCATGTCGTTTGAAACCTGTTGCGCCAGGTCGGCCCCCACGGCGCCAAGAGCAGCCAGACGTGTAAGCTTGTGTCGTTGCAAAAGACTGAAAAACTCATGGGTGTCAGTCATGGCAAGCCATTCTGTACGCAGCGCTGGTGTGGCCTGCCCCTGCTTTTCTATATCAGGATCGGGAATGGCCTCAAACACAGGCCATGCTGGATCGGGATTTTTGTATTTTTCTACGAGTGCATGATAGGCAGCCACGTCGGACTCATCGGTAATATATACCTTGTGAACGGCCTGCCCTTCTTTATCAAAAAACTGCACGCTGAACCGACCACCGTCGTTGACGGCCCACGAATACTGCCACGGACCAAAAAACACACGCAGATCGATATCTGGGCCCAGCACCAGCCCCATGGTCTTGCCAGCGCGAATGTCTTCATACCGACCGTGCCGCTCATGAACGCACCAGTTATTACGGGTAAGCGCCATAACGCGGCCCAGGCTGCCTAGCTCTTTGAAAATATCTTGAGGTGGGGCTTTAAGTGCTGTGGCCTGAATGTTGCCGCAGTTTGCCGCGACGAGCTCAGCTTCGCTAACACCCAATGCGTCTGCGACAGCACGAATACGAGCATTGGGTATGGCAACCTTGGCCTGATCATACTGTTGCCTGAGCGCAAGCGCCTTTTCTGCGGATTTATCTGCATTGCCGTTCATAGTGAAGAACCTCAAGATGAATTTTGAAACAAGACATAGATAATAGTTTTCATTCGCGATTAGGACAAGATGTCATCAACAATTATCTTCATGCGGTTGCGCTTCACTTCGCTTGCTGTGACCAACTTACGGAAAGGCTTGCTCCATAAAGAGTACGCCCATGCTGAGCCGTCCGCACGAGAAGTTGGGCACTGTCCCAACTTCTGGCGATCAGTTCATGCCAAGCACACACGACAAAAAGCACCCCGGAGGAGTGCTTTTCGTACCACATGCAATGAACAGCCCATCAGGCCGTTAATGCACCTGCCCAGGCACGCCGCCCGGGTAGGCTTGCATTAGTTTTTGCTTTGATCGACCAGCTTGTTGGCAGCGATCCATGGCATCATGGCGCGCAGCTTGCCACCGACTTCTTCGATTTCTGATTCGGCGTTGATACGACGACGTGACACCAGCGTAGGTGCGCCTGCCGCGTTTTCAAGAATGAAGCTCTTGGCGTACTCACCTGTCTGGATGTCATGCAGGCACTGGCGCATGGCTTGTTTGGTTTCTTCGGTAACGATTTTAGGGCCAGTTACGTACTCACCATACTCTGCGTTATTGGAGATGGAGTAGTTCATGTTGGCAATGCCGCCTTCGTAGATAAGGTCGACAATAAGCTTGAGCTCGTGCAGGCATTCAAAGTAGGCCATTTCGGGCGCGTAACCCGCTTCGACCAGTGTTTCGAAGCCAGCCTTGATCAGCTCGACAGCGCCGCCGCACAGAACAGCCTGTTCGCCGAACAGGTCAGTTTCGGTTTCTTCACGGAAATTGGTTTCGATGATACCGGCACGACCGCTACCGATGGCGCATGCATAAGACAGCGCGATATCACGTGCTGCGCCCGAGTTGTCTTGGTGCACAGCGACCAGCGAAGGCACGCCGCCGCCCTGGCTGTATGTACCGCGAACTGTGTGGCCTGGAGCCTTAGGCGCGATCATGATGACGTCAATGTCTTCGCGAGGCTGAACCTGGCCGTAATGCACGTTGAAACCGTGAGCAAACGCAAGTGCTGCGCCAGCCTTGATATTGCCTGCAACCTGGTTGCGATATACCTCGGCGATGTTCTCATCAGGCAAGAGAATCATGACCAGATCGGCGCCCTTTACGGCTTCAGCCACTTCTTTAACCTGCAAGCCTGCGTTTTCGGCTTTCTTCCAGGATGCGCCGCCTTTGCGCAGACCAACGACAACATTAACGCCCGACTCGTGCAGGTTAAGCGCATGTGCGTGGCCCTGTGAGCCGTAACCGATAATGGCGACCGTCTTGCCCTTGATGAGGGAGAGATCGCAATCTTTGTCGTAAAAAACTTTCATTTAAAGTGCTCCGATACGTAATTAAGTTATTTTGTTCCTGGGTGCCGACAGGCGTGGCCAGGGTGCCCGGGCGGGCGCTTGGGCGCCCTGCCCGACGCGGGCTACAGCTTCAGAACGCGCTCGCCCCGGCCTATGCCGGATACACCTGTGCGTACTGTCTCAAGAATGGCGCTACGATCCAGCGCGCCGATAAAGGCTTCGATTTTACCTTGATCACCCGTAAGCTCGATGGTGTAGGCCTTGTCAGTCACATCAATAATGCGTCCGCGGAAAATATCAGCCATACGCTTTATTTCGTCACGCTCCTTGCCCACCGCCCTGACCTTGATCAGCATGAGCTCGCGCTCAATGTGCGGCCCTTCAGTCAGGTCAACCACCTTAACCACGTCAATAAGACGGTTAAGGTGCTTGGTGATCTGCTCGATAATTTCATCCGAGCCCTGGGTAACGATAGTCATGCGTGACAGCGTGGAGTCCTCGGTAGGTGCCACGGTCAGCGTTTCAATGTTGTAACCTCGCGCCGAGAACAGACCAACCACCCGCGACAGTGCGCCGGGTTCGTTCTCGAGAAGGATAGAAATGACGTGTTTCATGTTTCTCTCCTTACAGGTCTTCAGAACCGAGCAGCATTTCGGTCAGGCCGCGGCCAGATTTGACCATGGGCCAGACATTTTCAGTTTGGTCGGTAATAAAGTCGAGAAATACCAGCCTGTCTTTATGTTTGACAAACGCTTCGCGAATGGCGGGTTCGACATCGGCCGGCTTGTCGATACGTAGGCCAACATGGCCGTAGCTTTCAACCAGCTTGACGAAGTCAGGCAAAGCATCAACATAAGACTCTGAATAACGCGAGCCGTATTCGATTTCTTGCCACTGACGCACCATGCCCAAATAACGGTTGTTAAGACACAGTATTTTTGGCGTAAACCGATACTGGCTGCAGGTGGAAAGCTCTTGAATATTCATCTGAATAGAACCTTCGCCTGTTACCACCGCTACGTCGGCGCCTGGGTTAGCCATTTGCACACCCATGGCATAAGGCAAGCCCACACCCATGGTTCCTAGGCCACCCGAGTTTATCCAGCGGCGTGGCTGATTGAAACGGTAATACTGCGCCGCCCACATTTGATGCTGCCCTACGTCAGAGGTGACGAAGGCATTGCCGCCAGTAACTTCCCACAGCTTTTCGATGACAAACTGCGGCTTGATCACAGTATCGGACCCTTCGTAGTGCAGGCAGTTTTTGCCACGCCAGGTATTAACCTGTTGCCACCAGCTGGCCAGACGGGCCTTGTCAGCCAACGCTTCGGCACCTGCAGACTGTGTATACAGACCAATCATTTCTTGCAGCACGTCTTTGACGTTGCCGACTATGGGTACGTCAACCCGAACCCGCTTCGAAATGGAAGACGGATCAATGTCTATGTGTATGATTTTGCGCGGCGATTGCGCGAAATGGCGCGGGTTGCCGATAACGCGATCGTCAAAACGCGCGCCCACGGCCAGCAACACGTCACAGTTTTGCATGGACATGTTGGCCTCGTACGTGCCATGCATGCCGGGCATGCCTACCCATTGGTCATCATTACCCGGAAAAGCCCCCAACCCCATGAGCGTGGTGGTGCAAGGCGCGCCGGTGAGCTCAACGAATTGGCGCAGCTCTTCGTGCGCGTGGCCCAGTATTACCCCGCCACCCGCATAAATCATGGGGCGTTCTGCGGCCAACAGCATCTGCACGGCCTTTTTGATCTGGCCCTGGTGCCCTTTGACCACGGGAGCATATGACCGCATGCTTACTTCTCCACGCTTGGGCGTGAACTTGTACGTAGCAACGGTAATATCTTTGGGGATATCGACCAGAACCGGCCCGGGACGGCCAGTTTTCGCAATATAAAAGGCGCGCCGCATGGTTTCGGCAAGGTCTTTGATGTCGCGCACCAGGAAATTGTGCTTGACGCAGGGGCGAGTAATGCCCACGGTATCGCACTCTTGGAACGCGTCTTCGCCAATGGCCGCCGTAGGCACCTGCCCACTGAGGATGACCATGGGAATGGAGTCCATGTACGCGGTGGCGATACCGGTAACCGCATTGGTCAAACCGGGGCCGCTGGTGACCAGGGCCACACCTACCTTGTCGGACGAGCGCGAATAGGCATCGGCCGCATGCACGGCAGCCTGCTCGTGTCGAACGAGAATATGCTTGAAATTGTCTTGCTTGTAGATTGCGTCGTAAATATACAGTACTGCCCCGCCTGGGTAGCCAAACACGTGGTCTACGCCTTCTTCGGCAAGGCAGCGCACGACGATATCGGCGCCATTGAGTTCCATGTTGTATTCCTTTCGTAACCAGTACTTATGCCCCGACCGGCCCTGAAGGCCCGGGATTGAATCAGCTTCGACAACATGATCTGGCGCTTTGTGACTCACGGAGCCACGCCACCCAAACACCTTGCCGACCGACCCTTGCCCATCGAAACACAGCACGAGCGTTCATTTGAACGCGGGAGGTAGAAACGGAAGCTGTGGCATCACACGCTTGTGGCGCGGCCGGCAGCAAGTTATTAGAGGCGCAAAAAACCGGGCGGGTAGCCCGGGCAACAGTGCCTTTGGTTGCCCGTTCAGGATGAGCGAACGGACTAAGCCCACACTTTACCGCGTTGCAACAGGCCATGCAAATCGTATGTGGACGAGAGTGGACGCGGGTAGTGATCACGCCCACAAATAACGCGCCAGCACAGACCCAATAAAGTCGGCATAACCCGTCGCGTCTACCTGCTGATTGCGGTATTTGCGCCGCTTTAGATACCAGTCTTGCATCATGGCCTTGCACACTGAGGCCAGCAGCTGGGCATTGACCTCACGAAACACCTTGCCCGTCACACCCTCATCAATAATGGTGCGCAGAAAATCTTCGACCTCCAGCTCAATGGCAATCGCTTCCTTCTTCTGCTTTTCCGGCAGGCTTTTGGTTTCCATGAAGGAAAAATAAAACCAGGGCTGCAGCAGCTCGCTAAGGTAGACATGCGCCCTGACCGCCGCGAGCAGTTTCTCACGCGGGTCATCAATGCCCTGCGTGCACGAGTGCAATGTGCGGCGGGTGAGCATAAAGCCATGATGCTGAATGAGGTAGATGAGATCTTCTTTATTGCGAATGTACGCATACAGCCCGCCTATGCTCAGCCCGGAATCGGCGCTTAAATCACGCAGCGACATGGCATGAAAGCCTTTCAAGTTGGTGAGTGTGAGCGTCGAGTCGATAATGCGCACCAGGTTTCGTACGGCAACATGTTCTTTTTTTATGCGTACAAGCTCTCTATTTTCGCGATAAAGCTCGCGACAAATTTCGGCTTTGGAAAGGCTAAGATCAGCCTTGAACGACTCGAAATCACCAACCATCAATACGCTTCCCGTTAGTGTGGATCGCGAAAGTGTACGACGTTCTACACCGACAAATAACGATGCTGCGTCTCCTTGTCTTCAGCCAGCGTCTGGCTGTCAGCCTCATGCACCACTTTGCCCTTTTCCAGAATATAGGCCCGACGTGCATGGCGTAAGGCAAACCGCACACTTTGCTCGGTAAACAATATCGTGGTTGTTTTCGCCAGTTCGTCGATCAGTTCGCCAATCTGCTGCACAATCACCGGCGCCAGACCTTCATTAGGCTCATCCAGCAACAACAGCCGAGGTTCACTCATTAACGAACGCGCCACGGCAAGCATTTGCTGCTGCCCGCCTGACAGCGTTGCGCCATCCTGGTTGGCCAGCTCAGCCAGCATGGAGTATTGGTCGAAAATTCGCTCTACAGTCCAGTGTCGCGGTGCCCCAGGGCGGCTGTACTGTGCAACCTCGAGGTTTTCACGCACAGTCAGCCCCGGAAAAATACGCCGGTCTTCAGGCACCAGCCCCATGCCCAGTCGGGCGATACGGTAGGCCGGTTGGCCAGCCACCTCTTTACCAGCAAAAACCACGCGCCCTGAACGTGGCGGCGTCAGCCCAATAATGCTGCGCAGTGTTGTGCTCTTGCCTGCCCCGTTGCGACCCAGAAGGCATACTGTTTCACCCTCTTCGAGGCGTAACGACACGCCCTGCAATGCGTGGCTCTCACCATAATACGTATGGATGTTGTCGACCTCGAGCATCATGTCACAAGCTCCTCTTCGGTATCGCCCAAGTATGCCTTGCGCACTTCAGGGTGGGCGCGCACTTCGGCAGGAGTGCCCAGCACCAGTTTTTTGCCACGATGCATAACGAGAATACGGTCGGCAAGATCAAATACCACGCGCATGTCGTGCTCGGTAATCAGAAACGTATAGTCGCCCGTCTGCGCCAGCGACCGCACCAGCGCCGTAACACGCAGCGTTTCCTCAGGCGTCATGCCTGCAGTAGGCTCGTCCAGCAGCACGAGATGGGGCCGCGTTGCCAGCACCATGGCGATTTCAACCAACCGCTTGTCACCGTAACTAATAATGCCCGCACGCTGGCCTGCCAGGTCGGCCAGCGACAGACGCGCAAGCAGGCCGTCAGCTTCTTTCTGTATGGGCGTGTTGCGCGAGGCTAGCCTGGCCCATCGACGGCTGTCACCATGGTAGGCAGTCAATGCCACTTCGATGTTTTCGCGAACCGTCATTTCTTCAAAAATATTGTTGATCTGAAACGACCGCGATACGCCCAGACGGCTGATGCGGTGAGGTGCAAGCCCAGTTATGTCTTTACCCTCAAACCAGATACGCCCCGCCGTCGGCACCATGCGGCCGGAGAGCAGGTTGTAAAACGTCGTCTTGCCAGCACCATTTGGGCCAATAATGGCCAGCGTTTCGCGCGGAAACACCTCGAGCGAAATGTCCGACACCGCCGCCACACCCCCAAATCGCTTGCCCAGCCCTTCTATTTTCAGTATTGGCTCTGTCATTTGCGCTCCGTCCACCAGTCCAGCATGGTTCCAAGCACACCGCGCCTGAAGAACATCACCATCAATGCAAGCACAATACCCAGTACCAGCATCCATGCATGCGTCATGCTGGTGATCCAGGTTTCAAGCAGCACAAACATACCCGCTCCAAAAAATGGCCCCAGAAAATAACCGCTACCGCCCAAAATTGTCATAAGCACAGGCTCGGCCGACATTGACCAATGCACAAGCTCAGGGCTGGCGATACGCAGAAACGGTGCCATCAGCCCGCCCGCCAGGCCGGCAAAGGCGCCTGCCACGGTGAAAGCGGCAAGACGATACGAGCGAACATTGAGACCGCAAAAAGCCACACGCTCGGGGTTTTGGCGTATGGCGCGCAAAATCAGGCCAAACGAAGAACGACATATCAAATACAGCAGTGCGGACGCCAGCACCACAATACATAGCACCACCAGGTAATACACCGCTGGATCTCCCAGCGTGAGGTTCAGGCCAAGGCCAAACGACGTCACCGCAAAGCCCGCAATGCCGTCGCTGCCGTTGGTAACAGAGCGCCACTGATGCACCACGGCAAACACCATCATGCCAAAGGCAAGCGTTAGCATGGCGAAATACACCTGATCAAGGCGCACACTCAGAAACCCGATCACCAGTGCCAACAGCCCACCCGCACCGACTGACACAGCCAGACACGCCAGCAGAGGCCACTGCAGCGATTGCAGCAGCATCGCCGTGGCATAAGCACCTACGCCAAAAAACGCAGCATGGCCAAAGCTGAGCATGCCGGTATAGCCAAAAACCAGATTAAAACTGGCCGCAAACAGGCCAAGAATGAGAATTTCAGTGGCAATGAAAATATAGAAATACGGAGCAACCCACGGGACTGCCACCAACATCGCCAAAATAATGATTGATATCGCTATGGTCAGTGGCTGCCTCATGACGATGCTCCCTTGCCCATCAAGCCCTGGGGCTTTAGCAGCAACACAACCGCCATGCCCAAAAATGGCAGCACCAGGTTCACCTCCGGAAAGAAGCGCCCGCCCAGTCCATGAATAAGCCCGAGCACTACGGCGCCAAGTAAAGCACCCGGGAAGCTGCCCAGCCCACCAATAACCACCACGATAAAACTCTCGATAATGATTTTGTCGCCCATGCCGGGGTCAATGGCACGCATGGGTGCCGCCACCACGCCGCCGACTGCCGCCAGCCAGGCTCCGAACGCAAACACACCGGTAATGACCAGACGGGTGTTGATGCACAACACTTGTGCCATCTCGCGGTCAAGGGCTGCTGCCCGCATGATTTTGCCGATTCGGGTTTTGTTGAACAGCAGCCAGAGGCCACACACAGAAACTAGCCCAACACTGATAACAAACAGACTATAGATGGGATATGTGACCCCGCCTGGCAGTGCCAGCGTACCCTTGAGCAAATCAGGCGGGTCAATAATGTGAATACCTGTGCCCCAGATAAGTCGTACAGATTCGTTAAGTATCAACATCAACGCAAACGTAAGCAGCAGGCTGTCGGTTACCTCTCGCTGATAGATGAAGCGCAGCATCAAACGGTCAATAACCACGGCAAGCGCAGCCACACACAGCGGTGCTACCAGCAAGGTGAGCCAGAAGGGCATGCCCAGGCCTGCAATACAGGTATACGCCAGATAAGCACCCAGCATATAGAGCGCACCATGCGCAAAATTGATGACGTTCAGTACGCCGAAGACGATGCTCAGACCAACGGCAATGACAAAAAGCAAAAGACCAATATCAAGACTATTCAGCAAAGCGGTGCCGAGACTACCCATGGTGCCTCCGAAAAGAAGTTGGCTCACGCCTGCGCGCAGCACATAGGCTTACGCACAGGCGTTGGCATTCACAATGAAGCGTATGCCTACAACTTGCAGGCCGGATCCACCGGCGGCGTTACCTTCTCGCCATCAAAATTTTCCACATCGGTCAGGGAGCGAACTTTATCTGCGGTATTCATGGCCGCTGTCAAACCCCACGTTGGCCCGATCAAGGCCTGATTGTCACCAACGCGCAGCGTGACCTTACCGGCAGGAGTATCGAGAACCATCCCTGAGAGCGCCTTGGCCACGGCCTTGCCATCTGTAGACCCTGCTTTTTCGATGGCCTGCTTGATCGCATAGATGGCCACATAGGCACCTTCGGCGTTGTAGCTAGGTGGGCTGTTGTACTTCTGCTTGTATGCCGAAACAAATTTCTTGTTGGCCTCTGTGTCATGTGAGTCGTACCAGTACCGTGTACCCAGCCACACACCTTCAGGCATTTGCTCGCCCAGCGCGGTCAGTACCTCTGTTGCCGCCCCCACCGACATCAGCACAGTCATGCCCTGCTTGAAAAAACCACGGTCATTGGCCTGGCGCACAAAGTTGACCAGATCACCGCCCCATAGTGAAATCAGAACGCCGTCCGGCTTGCTTTCCATGACGCTATTGATAAAAGGCGTGAAGTCTTCAGCACCAAACCGTGGAAATGAAGGCGATGTCGACAGCTCAACGTCAGGTTTTTTCTCTTTAAGATATTTACCGAAAAACTCCCAGGACTGATGACCAAACGCGTAATCAGGGCCAATCGTCGTCCATTTTTTGGCGCCTGATTTTGCCGCAATCGCAGCAGCCCCACCCATGTTCTGGTTTACATTGACGCTGACACGATACGTAAACGCATTGCACAGTTTGCCCGTAACATCAGGCGTTGCGGCGTGCGTGATGATAAAAGGCTTGCCAAGCTCTGGCAGCACAGGCACCAGACCCTGCGCGACGCCCGAGCTGTCCAGCCCCATCAAGACATCGACCTTATCCTGATACACCAGTTTGCGTGCAGCTTGTATGGCCACGGCTGCCTTACCTTGCCCGTCTTCGAGCGTAAGCGCCAGCTGACGCCCCATTACACCGCCAGCGCCATTGATTTCATCCATGGCGAGCTGTATGCCCTGCTCCGCAAACTTGCCATACGAAGCGGCACTGCCCGACATAATGTAAATAGCACCGATACGCACGGGTTGCTCTGCGGCATGCGCGGCAGGCAATGCTCCAGGCACCGACAGAACGCCGGCCAATGCGAGGGTTGTGATAACCCGATTAGTAAGAAACTTGCACATATGCTGTCTCCCTTGGTTTTGTGGCGCGACTTTTGACGCGTCATAATTATGTTGCTGCTGTCTCCTTCAAACCTCATCAGTATTTATGTGCGTTAACCTCCTCCGGTCAACTGATCACGCAGAATGTTTTTGCGGATCTTGCCGGTAGACGTTTTCGGCAATTCGCCGAATACAAATTTGCGTGGCGCCTTGTACGAAGCCATATTGGCTTTGCAAAAGACGATGAACTCTTGTTCGTCAGGTATGTTTAACGGGTCTTTCAGCGCAATGAAGGCACAGGGGGTTTCGCCCCATTTTTCATCAGCCATGGCGACAACGGCCGCCTCGAGCACGAGCGGGTGTCGATACAAAACATCTTCGACTTCCTGGCTGGAAATGTTTTCGCCCCCTGAAATAATAATGTCCTTGGCTCGGTCTTTAACCTCGGCATAGCCGTCGGGGTGCATGACGGCGAGATCTCCGGTACGAAACCAGCCATGTGCAAAGGCTTCTTGGGTAGCCTTCTCGTTTTTAAGATACCCCTTCATCAGCGTGTTGCCACGCATCAGCATCTCGCCCATGGTCTTACCGTCTGCAGGCGCCAGCGTGCCCGGCTCGGTGCCTTCAACGGCCACCTCGTCAATGGCATAAAGCCCCACGCCCTGCCTGGCCATTTTTCGAGCCAGCGCATCGACATCCAGGGCTTTCCATTGGTCTTGCACGACACACACTGTAGATGGGCCGTACGACTCGGTCAGCCCATAAAGGTGTGTGATATCAAACCCAACCTGCTGGCCTTTGCCAATAACTGAACTGGGTGGGGCAGCCCCGCCAACGGCAAACTGCACGGGGCGATCCAGCTTGATGCCGGCTTTGTAAAAGTCATTAACCAGCATATTAAGCACAATGGGCGCGCCGCACATATGGGTAACCAGGTTGCGTTGTATGCGCCCCAGCACCTCATCAGTCTGTACTTTGGGCAGACAGACATGGGTTCCACCTATGGCTGTGACCGCCCATGTGTAAGCCCAGCCATTGCAGTGAAACATGGGCAAGGTCCACAGATACACAGAATCTGCCGTCATATTGAGGGCCATGGCATTGCTCATGGCCGCCAAATAAGCGCCGCGGTGATGGTAAACCACCCCCTTGGGGTTGCCCGTGGTACCCGACGTGTAATTGAGCGAAATAGCATCCCACTCGTCGGCCGGCTTTTGCCAATCAAAATCAGGTTCGCCCATTTTGATCATTTGCTCATAGCTAAAGCGCGCCAGCCCTTTCGATGCACCGGCTTCTCGGGCCACAGCCACCAACAGCGGCGGTGCAACCATATCGACAAGAGCCTGTTGCACCAGCAACTCGAATTCAGTGTCGTAGAACAGCACTCGTGATTCGCCATGATCCAGAATAAACCTTAACGTTGCCACATCGAGTCGAGTATTTAGGGCATTGAGCACAGCGCCCGTCATGGCAACAAAGTAATGGCTTTCAAGCAGTTCGTGGGTGTTAAAGCACAAGACGGAAACCGTATCGCCCGTCTTGATGCCCATGCTGTCGAGCACCGAGGCCATGGCACGGCAGCGATCATAGACCTGCTGGTAGGTCAACGACATATCGTCATCGATAATGGCGGTTTTTTCTGGGAACACATGCGCCGACCGCTGCAAAAACGAAAGCGGGGTCAGGCTGGAGTAATTTGCCGGGTTTTTGTCCAGGCCCTGCTGATACTTGTTGACCATGTTCAGTCAGCCTCTTGGCGAAGATATTTTGGATTACTTAACGCCAGCTTTTCTTGTGTGAGCGAAAGCAATAGCGCGCGCAGCGACGAATGGCGCGACGTGTCAATGCCACGTCGGCGAATCAAGGCGGCCAACCCGGCCTCTGTAGGCTGCGTGCCCTGCACCTTTTCAGTGTGCAGAAAACCCGCTATCCGGCCACCACCCTGGCCGCCCGCAACCTGGCTTGCAGCCAGCTCACGCGCGGCAATCGCCATGGCATTCGCTATCATCAGTACATCATAGGTTTTGTCTTCGGGCAATAAGGGAAGCAACTCATCCAGTAACGCGCGACGCGCCACAGACAGCAACTCATCTCCAGCGGGTCTATTCACGCAAGCCTCCTGTTTGCCGTAAGCCGGGCGTTGCTCCACACCGGGTTTTCACAAGGCGTACGGCGTGGTTAGAACAAGCTATGTCGCACATAAAATAGTGCGTGCCACCAACCCTGCTCACATCAAAACAATTAACTCTGGACATCTTCAAAGCCCTCCATACGCTCAATATGGGATAGCAAGTCATACTCCATTTCAGGCACCATGCGACCCGTCAGGGCAAGCTCAAGCGAAGACTCTTCGCCCGAAATATGACGCTGCGTCTGCTGCAAGGCAATAACTGCCCAGCGCGTAAGGCCCATGGCCTCCCAATACAACACCTGTCGAGCATCAACCCCGCGACCACTGGCTTGGGTGTATGCCGAGAACAGATCGCTCTTATGGCCTATGCCGCCCACTTCGCGGCCATTCTGGCCAAAGCGCCAGCTCTTTGCACACAACCAGCCAAGGTCTTCCAGCGGATCACTCCAGGATGCGAACTCCCAGTCGAGCACCCCAGAAAGTCGGCCCTCGTCCACCATGTAGTTACCGGTGCGAAAGTCACCGTGGCACAGCACCAGCTCGCCACCAGGAGGCGCGTTGTCTTCCAGCCAGTTGAGCGCCCACTCAAGAACAGGATGGGGTTCATCGATGTGATCAAGGGCCGCCCGGTAATCCTCCACCCGTTGCAGCGCGGGGGCTTTTTTTGGAATGGGCAGAAACCCCAGGCGTTCGTCAGGAGGCTGCACTGCATGCAGCCGCGCCAACTCATGTGCCAATTGCTGCGTCAGCGCTGTCGCCTGAGATTCTGACAACATGCCACGCACCAACTGTCGGCCTGAGGCAGTACCCCCCACCCTTCTCATGACACAGAAAGGGGCTCCAATAACGGAAGAGTCGACACACAACCAAAGCGGCTCTGGTACGGTTACGCCCGCCTGCCACGCACACTGAAGCACGCAAAACTCTTGTTCACGGCTTAAACTGACATCAACCTGCGACTCGGCATCGCTGCGCACCACCAGATCCAGAAAGCCCGGATACTCGCCACCAACACAGTCGACAGCGAATGCGTAATTGTTCTGGATGGCGCCCCCCGAAAGCGTTGAAAACGCGTTTACAGAAACCTGGCTAGCACCAGTCTGTCGTTGTATGTAGTGTCTGAGCGCTTCACAAACGCTTTCATCGGACATACTGTCTCCTTGCTGCCGCAAGCGCTTTCTTTGACAGCTGACACATGCTGCTGCGCCAGCCATCTGCCACGGCCTGGTAATGTTCTGATTTACCCCTTACTTACGCGCAGCGCCAGCGTCAGCCCCAACGCCAGAAATCAATACCCTCTTTCAGCAAATTGCGCGAAAGCACCATCTTGTGGACCTCGGACGCCCCGTCTACAAGCCTGGCCTGCCGCGCATAGCGATAAATCCATTCGAGCACGGTGTCGCGCGAGTAACCCTTGGCTCCACAAAGCTGAATCGCTGTATCTACAGACTTGTGTAAGGTGTCAGCCACCGCCACTTTGGCCATAGACACTTCTTTGCGGGCAAAGTCACCAGTGTCCAGCATCCATGCGGCATGCATGGTCAGCAGGCGCCCAACTTGTATGGCCATGGCTGCCTCACCAAGCATCCATTGCACCCCTTCTCGCTGGGCCAGCTTTTGTCCGAATGACTCGCGATGCGTTACATACTCGGTCGCGATTTCGAGCGAGCGCTTCGACAGCCCCAGCCAGCGCATGCAATGCGTCAACCTTGCTGGCCCCAGCCGAATCTGCGTCAGCTTCAGGCCATCGCCCACTTCCATCAGACGGTTCTCATCAGGAATGCGCATATTGGTAAAGCGCAGTTCGCAGTGGCCACCGTGCTCTTCGGGCCCCATGATGGGAATGCGTCGCACGATTTCCCAGCCCGGATCATCTTTGTGAAACAGAAATGCTGTCAGACCTTTGCGCGGGTCATCAGAAGTTTTGGCGATCAGAATAAAGTGCGAGGCCTCGGCCGCACCGGTAATAAAGTGCTTGAACCCGTTGACCACCCAATGGTCACCCTGGCGCTTGGCAGTTGTCAGCATCATGGAGGGGTCTGAACCAGAACCGGGAGCGGGCTCTGTCATCACAAACGACGAGCGTACATCGCCGTCAATAATAGGCTGCAGCCAGCGTTCTTTCTGGGCTTCGGTCGCCACTTTGTTCAAGACCATCATATTGCCGTCATCGGGCGCACATGAGTTGAACACGACGGGACCAAAAATAGAGCGGTTCATCTCCTCGTAACAAGCCGCCATCTCGGCCATGCTCAAGCCCTGGCCACCTCGTTCAACCGGCATCTGCAGCGACCAGAGCCCTTGTTCTTTGGCTTCACCCCGCATACGGTGCAACAAGGGCAATGAGATGTTTTCATGCTCATCATAAGAGGCTGCATCACTTTCCAGCGGAATAAGTCGCTCATCAACAAAGCTGCGAATACGCGCGCGCTTTTCTTCAACGCGCGGCGACAAGCTGAAATCCATGTGTAAACCCATGTATAAACCTTTTATTAAAGTGATGAGTGCAGATGACCGCCATCGACCACTATCGATGTGCCCGTCATGTAACGCGAAGCATCGGAAGCCAGCAACAGCAAGGCACCGTCGAGATCGGCAGGTTGGCCCAGCCGGCGCTGGGGTATGCGTCCGATCATGGCCTGCCCTGCATCCGATGCAAAAAACTCTCGATTGAGATCAGTTTCGATATAGCCAGGCGCCAGTGCGTTCACACGAATACCGTGCCGGGCCCATTCAAGCGCAAGCGCTTTAGTCATCTGCTCCAGACCTGCTTTGGACACGGCATAAGGCAACACCCCGCCAGCCACTCTATGGCCCAGTATGGAAGAAACCATTAGCACGACACCTGGCCGGTCGGCAGCAACCAGTCGTTGCGCAACCTTGTTGGCGACCAGCCAGCAGCCTTTAAGATTTACGTCAATGACCTGGTCCCACTCTTGCGCACTTAGCGACAAAGACTTCTTGGTAATGGCATTGCCTGCATTGCAGACCGCAAGGTCGACCCGGCCAAACCTGCTTTCGGCTTTATCAAGACCTGCAGCGATGGAAGCATCATCGGTAACATCCACGGACACTGCGCACGCCTCTATGCCTAGCGCAGCAAGCTCTGCGACCAGATGCTCGAGTGGCTGGATACGCCTTCCGGCGAGTACCAGCCGCGCCCCCGCACCCCCCAAGGTTTTTGAGATGTGTGCTCCCAGGCCACCAGCGGCCCCCGTGACCAGCGCCACCTTCCCGCTCAGGCTGAACATTTCGTCCATTTCTCTCCTCCCTGACCAATCATAGAACACTCGTTCGGTTTTTTCAAATAATACGCTAAACGGCAACACGGGCTACGCTCTATACTTTCAATCTTCGCCCTGATGCGGTTTCTGCATGTACTCTCGCCTTCAAGCACTACAACGCTTTTTCTACAGCCATTATTTTTTCGGGGGCATGCGCCAGTCTGTTGGCGTGCTGTTGCCCGCACTGGTGCTGGCGGGCATCTTTCACATGTACGCCATCGGCTTTATTGCCTCGATAGGCGCGGCGTGTGTGGCGGTCATCGACCAACCTGGCGGGCCACGGCGTTACGGCACAAACGGCATGCTTGCCGCCATATTGATGGGCTCGCTGACTGCACTGGTTACCGGGCTTGTTGTCGGCCATAGCCTGCTGGTCTGGGTCGCCGTGCCAGCCATGGTCTTTATCTTTTCAATGCTAACCGTGTTCGGCAAACAGGGCGGCCTGCTGGGCTTTGCCTGCCTGCTGATCATGACACTTACCCTGCGTCAGCCACTTACTTCGCACGATGTATTGCAGCACACGGCGTATTCGTTTTTTGGTGGCGTTTTCTACTTTGTGTACAGCTTCATCATTCACAGGCTAATGTGGCACCGCGAAGAACAACAAGCGCTATCAGTGGCCATGTTCGCCACCGCCGATTACATGGCGGCCCGGGCGCAGTTTTATGATGTAAATATAGACCTCGAAACCAGCTACCGCCGGCTTATCCACGCGCAAGCCCTCATGACGGAAAAGCAACAGGCGGCGCGCGATACCGTCTTGCGCGAGCTACCACACGGAAGCGGCAAAGCAGACCGCCTGCGTGCCAAGGCGCTTAATATATTCATCGACATGGTTGCCCTGCTCGATACGCTGGTAGCCACCCATACCGATTACGCTACGCTGCGACGCACACTGCCCGAAAGCGATGTACTGGTATTCGGCCGCGATGCACTGCTCAAACTGTCGCGCAATGTCTCCGACGTGGCCTTTAACATTGCCCGCGGCCGCCATGCCAAAGAACGTCACAGCGTCAAGGCTGAGTTACGCGCCATTGAATACGAAATCGAAACCTACCGAAAAAACGGTATGACGCAAGACAACCCCGAGGTTTATGCCTTACTGGTGCAGATACTGCGTCGCCTGCGCAACGCCACACGCCTGGTTGATCGTATGGGCGGGCATTTGCGCGAAGACAACAGCGTCGAGCTGGTCGACAGACGACTTGAACAATCTTTGAACCGGTTTCTTACCCGCAGCAAATGGCGCTTGGGCATGATCACCAGCAATCTGCGGCTTGACTCCTCACACTGCCGGTATGCCATGCGCATCGCACTGGCCATCGCCCTGGCCATGGTGGTCGCGCGCTTTATTGTTGTCGTCATTCCGGAGGAAGGGCTGGGCTCAGACTACAGCGGACACAGCTACTGGATTATTCTGACAATTATAGTGATCATGAAGCCCGGCTTCGCTCTCACACGCCAGCGTAATGGCTGGCGTTTATTTGGTACGCTGATAGGCTGCGGTGTCGCACTGGTGGTATTTAACCTGACCAGCAGCAATGATGTTTATCTGATCGTACTGATCATGGCATCCATCATGGGCTACAGCCTGGTACAGGTTAATTACATGCTGGCAGCTATCTTTAACACCTTGTTTGTGTTGCTGGTCTTTCACTTTTTGGCGCCTGGTGGCAGTTTTGTTATTGGCGAACGCCTCATAGACACCGTGCTGGGCTGCATTATTGCGCTGCTTTGCAGCTATGTGCTGCCCTGGTGGGAGCACAGCTTCATGGGCTCACTGGCAAACGCGCTGAAACGAGCTAATCAAGAATACCTGAGTACGGGCCTGCACTACGCCACGCTAACCCGTGCGCAACAGCTTGCCCGTGCAGGTGCCTCATCAAACGCTGACGGCAGCACTGACCCCACACTGGATGCTGAGCAGCACGAAGCTGAACTGCGCTGGCGCCTCGCCCGCAAAAACATGCACATTGCCTTCAGCAATTACGCGTCGGCCTTTTACCGCATGATGGACGAACCCGTAAAACGCCAGAAACACGTGCCGCAACTAAACAACCTGCTAATCCAGAACCACATACTGGCGTCGCAGATTACGGCTGCCATCCCGGTGTTGGCAAGCCTGGACGCCGTACCGCCTGGCATTGAAAACTCAATGGTCGCCGTTACGCGTTATCTGGACGACCAGGAAGCCGACCCACCCGCCTCGATAGAAACGGCGGGCGACCTGGCTACCCTAGCTTACCCGTTACGCCAGATGGTAAAAGCCGCCAGCCTCATACGCAAAGACATGCAAGGCTTGAGTCACGCCTGACGACGCCTGAAAACCAGCCTGTCCGGCGTCGATACCTCTTGCGCGAAGGCATAGCCCTCGACGTTGAAATCGGCCAGTTTCTCAGGCTTGGTAAGTTTGTGCTCGATAATAAATCGGGCCATCAGGCCGCGGGCGCGTTTGGCATGAAAGCTAATAATCTTCCATGCGTCGTTTTTATAGTCCTGAAATACACACTGCACGACCCGTGCATTAAGTGTCTTAAGGTCAACCGCCTTGAAATACTCTTCTGAGGCCAGATTTACCACCACACCCTTGCCTTTCTTGCCATCGGGTGTTTCGGCCAGCCTTTCATTAAGGTAGTCAGCAATTTTGCTGCCCCAAAACTGGTAAAGATTCGTACCCGAGCCCGTTTCGAGCCGGGTACCCATTTCGAGACGATACGGGCGCATAAGGTCAAGAGGGCGCAACACGCCATAAAGCCCGCTGAGCATAGCCACGTGCTCCTGTGCCCATTTCAGTTTCGCATCAGACAGGCTGGGCGCATCCAGCCCCTCATACACGTCCCCGTTAAAGGCCAACAAGGCCTGTCGGGAATCGGCCTGGGTAAAGCGCGGCTTCCATTCAGCATAGCGCTCGACATTTAACTGTGCCAAGGCATCGCTCAGCTTCATCAACCCGGCAATATCTTCAGCAGATTTTTTCTTTAATACCTTGATCAACTCGGACGCCTGTTTTACAAACAGGGGCTCTGTATAAAGTGTGGTGCGTACAGACGAGTCGTAATCCAGCTTTTTGGCCGGAGAAAGTAAAACCAGCATTGCTTTTCTCTCGTACAGGGAAATGAGTGCAATAGGCGCGGGCACAGGCCCAGCGTGTAAAGACGGGCACGCGGACGAGACGCTTGGACGCTCGTCCACGCATTGTTCTGCACGTTATGATTAACGAGCTGTCCAGCCACCGTCAAGGGAAAGCGTGGTGCCGGTCATCTGGTCGGCAGAGTCTGAGCACAAAAATACCGCCGCGCCAGCCAGTTGACCCGGCGTGACAAATTGCAGCGAGGGTTGTTTTTCGGACAGCAGCTCTTTGGCAGCCGCTTCAACATCAACGCCCTGCTTTGCCGCAAGCGCCTCGATCTGTTTTTCGACCAGAGGCGTGCGTACCCAGCCCGGGCAGATGGCGTTGCAGGTAACGCCGGTTTCTGCGTTTTCAAGCGCGGTCACCTTGGTCAGGCCGACAACACCATGTTTAGCCGCCACATACGCTGACTTATGAACCGACGCTACCAGGCCATGGGCCGATGCAATATTGATAATACGACCCCAGCCCTGCTTCTGCATATGTGGCAAGGCCGCAGCCGTGCCATGAAACACGGCTGAAAGGTTAAGGGCAATGATGGCATCCCAGCGCTCTACCGGAAATTCTTCTATGGGTGCTGTGTACTGGATACCTGCGTTATTTACAAGGATATCCACGCCACCCAGGGCCTTGGCTGCAGTGTCGATAAATTCACGCGTAGCGGCTGGATCTGACAGATCTGCATTGATGTAATGCGCCTTAACGTTGAATTCAAGCTCTATGTTTACGCGCTCTTTTTCAATGGCGGCGGCATCGCCAAAGCCATTTAGCACTACGTTGGCGCCATTGGCCGCCAACTCACGTGCGATGGCTAGGCCTATCCCGCTTGTAGAGCCAGTCACAACCGCGTGTTTACCTGTAAGCATAGTTTTCCTTTCGAGTGGTTCATGAAAGCTTCATGGCACGCCCGCCATCGCAAAAAACCGCGATTTACGATGCAGCAGAAAGCCCGACATTCACTGATAGTGTAACGCTCAGACAAACGCCCGCGCGCCCTATACCTGCGTTCTGGGCGCTTCGTGAAAAATTTTAATTTTCTTGTTAGAATAGCGGACTTGCCCGGCTAGTACAGGTGTCTTCGACCGACCTTGTTAGTAGTATTGTCGGCAATATGGCATGGCGCGCAACTGGTGCGCCAACACAGGACAGGTGGCAGAGTGGTCGAATGCGCCGGACTCGAAATCCGGTTTACGTCTAGGCGTAACGTGAGTTCGAATCTCACCCTGTCCGCCAAGAAATCAACAAACAAGCGCCTCTCAGGGCGCTTTGTCATTTCTACCCACCACCATACCCACCACAACTTACTACATTGGGCTCTTGGCTCTGGCTCTTCCGGCTCTTGGCTCGGCTCAGTCCATAAAGGGGGATGGGCACTCATTACCAAAAAAAATATCGCGTTAAGCAAGCGCTGGTAAAGTGTAGCTACTTGTGAGCCTTTGAACCGGCAGGCTCACACCTGACGGTCCTCACGCCGCCGGAAGCTCAGAGCAAGTCCGGCCGAGTAGCCCAAACTTCCGCAGATAGGTTTCGGCGGCCTAGCAGGGTTAACGCTCGGGACACCTCCTTCAAAAAATTTGTCTTGCTCATTAGATGGCTGGCCTTGCCAGTATGGTCCGTCTCTGCCGCGTAACCCCGCTGCGTTCGCTCATAGAGTAGGTCATAGGACTCGGGGAAGTAGCGCTCCCTTGAAAGATGGAAGATGGTATCGAGGTCAATGAGCTCATCAGTCGTTATGCGGGCAAGCAGCTCCTTGCTTACTGTAAAACTGCTTGGGATATCGCGCATCTCCCACATAACATCCGAAGGCTTCAGAATGCAGACGCGCGGAATCTCGGGGTCTCGCGGGGGGTGAAGCTTAGTCCAGCATGCAACGGCGAATCGGATCTTCTCGTCTGACAGTCGCTTCAACGAAAACTCCATGCCAAGCAAAGCCCCCATCTCTCGGTTGGCCTCGATGACCTTAATCGCATCTAGCAATGTCTTGTTTCCCAGTCCGTATCGGGCTTTTACGTCATCGCGAAATTGTTCGTACTCGGTCCCGCGTCGCCCTGGAAAATCAACCAGGACCTCAGCTATAGCCTTTAAGTCGCTACGCGAGCAACGGTTGGTGAAGGTGCCGGTCCGGTGCTCCTCACAGAACGCATGAGTGCGCCTGTTCAGATGCTTTAGGATATCGCTGAGCTCAAGCAATGAGCGGTGAATCACTTTAAGGTTCGCCAGCGGGCGATTCTCCAGACTAGCGTTCCCCTCTTGGTCAATGGCATACCGCAGCTGCTGCCCATCGTCGTCTATCTCCGCTAGGCTCTCGACAAAGGGCGAGAGACGCTTGATGAGCTCCCGCATCTCATAGTCGCCGAGATTCGCGCTCTCAAGCTTCTCAAAATGCACTTGAATCCTGTGATTCGACTTTGGTCCATCATTAAGCAGTCCTTCACTATACAGTTGCTTCTGCACAAGCTTGAGCGAAAGCTCGATGGCATGGCGAGCATTGTATAGAATCGGCAGAACCAATGTGTCTCGCGAAGCGAGCAGATTCTGTTCCAGAACGGCCCGTGAGAGATACATTGCAGCCTCCATGTATCCGTCCACGTAATTCTCCTCATGGCCTTGAGGCCCTATGCAGGCGTTCCATTCGGAGTCGTTGATGAGTCGAAAGAAAGGGTCGTTACTCAGGTCGTATTGTTGGCTCATACAGTTTGTGGGGAGTGGGTGGACAAAACTCGCTAGACGATGTGCTGCAGATGGGTTTCTTCGCACCACAGAGCTTCTCGCGATCCGTTTTCGGTCTGCAGCGGAAGAGCAGATCAATTATTTGAAGGATAGCGACATGCATGAAAGTGCGTATGAGACTTGAACATCCGCCTAACTGTGACCACAACAAATTAATATTGAAAATCGCATAGGGCAAGTCAGTTCTGCAATCGGGATAACCTTGGCTTCCGCCACAAAATCATCCCATGAGGCACCCGCACATATTGGCAGCAACATTAAAGAAGACTCTGCTTTGCTGCAGCCATGTGGAATTGTCGCTGGTCATTGGTAGCCACTGCTTTCCGCTCATATTTAGTCATTAAAAGCATTGAGCGCTAGCGAGAAGACTGAGTCTGAGCGACCACTATTCTATTTAGAAAACGGTGTGCAAAGCAGATTACTCGATACAGCTCTCCAAAGAGAATGTGACGGCGGATCAACCCGTAACGAGGGCAGAACGATACCTTGCTAATGCGCTGATCTATTTCAATTTGAATTCGTTCGGACAATCATTTTTCAAGTACCGGCAAGCCTGGCGGCCTACCGAACTGTATCATTACGGATCAAATCCATGCTTAATGCCTAAATGAAAGAAGAACGATGCTTAGGAAATTACTATTCGCTGCAGCTTTTTCTCTAGCCATTACTACACAGGCTCACGCCTTCCTTTCAACGGAACGTGTTCTCGATTTACTCGATAAGGGTGGGGTGGAAGGCCAAATGACGCAGATGTATATGACCGGCATGGCTGAGGCATATCTTATAGCAGGGATAGCTGGAAAGGAAGCAGGTGGCCCCATATTTTGCTTCCCCAAAGACCAGGGTCTTCAAACAGAAGAGTTATTGCTAATGGTTTCCTTATCGCTTAAAAGGACTCTGAACAAAATGGCGCCCGAAAAAAAACCAAAATTTCTAAGCGATCCCGTTTCGTTGAGTCTGTTGTTAGCTTGGCGAACAGACTTCCCCTGCCGGTAGCGCCGACCACCCGCTTCATCAGTTTGTAAGCGGGGCGTAACGTTAGCTTCGGGGGTTTAACGCGATCAGTCGTTCAGCCATCAACCTAGCCGCTTACAGCCGTCCGCGTGAGCGTTCCCGTTGCGCCACCTGTGCCACCGTTACGATGGTCTCGGCGTCGTTGCCCAGGCCTAGGCGCGTGATTAGGGCCTTGGTGCGCGGGTCGCGCTCCAGCAACTGGTTAGCGTCTGCTAGGACGGCACGCACCTGGTCCGGGCCGAATACATCAGTCAGGCGGCGCAATGCGTCAGCCTGTTGTGTTTCGTCCGGTACCGGTTCGGCTTGCAGTACGGCGGCACGGCTTTGGATTACTGACACCTCGGTACCCGACATTGAAAGGTCGGCGGCAATCTCGCGTAGTTCGCGTACTGCCCCTTGCGCCACCTCGGCGGGTATGCCAGCCTCGGCCAGGGTCTGCGGATTGAAAATATCGTCTTTGATGGCGTCGCTATGCGTGGAGTTAGCACCAAAGAGTTTACGCGCCTGGTCCTCGTTGCGCAGCGCACGAATATTCTCGGGAATGTTGGCCTGGATCGCTTCCACCGTCAGAGTCCCGCCGCTATCCTTACCCTTACTCTGCACGGGTTTGGCTTTGCCCTGTTCTTGCTCGGGCTTGGCCCCCGCCACGGCCTGCGCAGGTTTCGCTTTGGCCTGGTCTTGCTCAGGTTTAGCCTTAGCCTGTTCCTGCGAGTCGGCTGGCATCGTCGGATAAAAATCTTCGTACTGGGGTTCCTGCTGCTGCTCGGGTTCCATCGTTGGGTAGAAACTCTCGCTGCCGTTGGCCGGTTCAGGCTCTGCGGTCAGCTTTGTTGTTGGTTCGGCCTGCGGCTCAGCCTGTGCCATGCTCGGAAAGAATACGTTAGGGTCAACCAAGTGCGGTAACCTCCATGTGCTGCAGCGCCTCGTCAATGCCGCCCGCTAAGCGCGCGATGGCTTTCTCTGCCAAAGACTTTGCCGTGACCCCTGCGGTGTTGCGGTCTGCAACGCTGGATGCCTCAAACTTCAAATGTCCTTTTGTCACGTCCTGCAGCTGCGCCCGGCATACGGCTTGCGCCACGGCAAAGCTGATGCAGTTGGCAGGCGACGCATGTGCGACGCGGTCCTGCAGTGTGGTGCGTGTAGCTAGGCTGGCATCGGCGGGTGCCGTGGCCATGATCGCAGCGTGCACCTCGGCGCGTACCTCTGCGTCGATCTGGCCCCACTCGCGCAGCAAGGGGGCCAAGCCTGCAAGGTACTCGTCCAGCTTATCGGCCACAGCCACGCGGGCCTGCGCAATGCTTACGGCCTTGTTGCGGCTCTCGATTGCCGTGCGTGCCCGTGCAGCCGCAGCAGCGGCAGCATCACTGCGGGCTGCGCCGGTGCGGGCCTCCTCGTAGCGTGCCAGTTGCTTGGTGATGGTTGCAATGTGCTCGTCGTTAATGTCTAGGTCTTCAAGCAACCCTACGTCGGCTGGATCGTCCAATAGCGCCAAGCTCAACTCACCACGGCGTGCGGTCAGCCGTGCCAGTTCGGCCTGACGCTCGCGTACCAGGCTGTCGATCCTTTCGCTCTTGCTCGGCCCCGTTGCACCCTCGGTGCGGGTCAGTGTTTGCTCAAGCACGAACAGCTTGCGCTGCGCGGCCTGTAGTTCTTCCTGGTTGGTTTCAGTCTGCCCTTGGATAGACCGTAGCTCGATTCTTGCGGCGTCCATCTGGTGGCTGCCGTGTGTGCCGTGGGCGGTCGGATCGTTGGCGATAGCCTCAAGCTCGGCGGTCTTGGCTTTAAGGCCTGCTTGCAGTTCTTCACCAAACGTGGCCAGGGCGGCCACTGCTTCGCGCTGGTGGCTCACCAGATTTTCAAAGGTTTGTTTTTCTACCATGGCTTTGCGTGTGTTGTGTTTGTAATGCCGCCATGGTGGCCGCGTTATTGCGGAGGCGCTACTCCAGTTAGGGGGCTGTCCAAACTCGTCAGGCTTGGCCGCGTCTCGACAAATGCCAGAGCGCCCTTGCTGTCGTACCGCCAAAGCGTGTGGCGGCCGCTGGTCTTGCGTTTCACCCCGCGCTCCAACTCGGCAGCCAACAGCGGTGCTACTCGTTCCAGGCCCCTGGCAGCGTTGCGTAGGCGCTGATACGAGGCGCTGGCGCTGTCAACACCACCAGACATTCCGGCCAGGGCGTGCCAGGCCTGATACGAGGCCATTTCGTGCAGCGCGTGCAGTGCCTCCGGGTTGTCGCCCACCCAGGGCACCGGCGCTTTAGGGTCGCCGACCAGGTAGTAGCCCTGGCGCTTCTCAAACAAAACAATATTCGACATTCGTTTTCCTTTTCAGGTGTCAACTTTTCTCTCGCGCGCACGTAGATGTCACGAAACCCCTCGCGCGCGTGCGTAGCGCGATGCTGTCTGATAATTCCTCACGCGCGTACTGGCCTGGAAACCTTCCACCTGCCGCATACGAACGCACCACCGGGCCGGTTACGCTGGTTACGCTGGTTACGCGGTTCCTATTAAACCCAAATAAATAAATAGAAATGATTTTGATCTTATATAGGGCTGCGTAACCAGCGTAACCGCGTAACCGCATTTTTTTACGTGTCCGCTATCAAACCGAGCAGATACTCGTAAGTGGTCGCCCCCAACACGTCAATTTTTACCTTCTCAAGCTCTTTTCGTAGATCATCGGGGGTTCCGTTCGCTAACCACTGCGCCCGATTGCGCACAACCGACACGCGCGTTGCTCTACCGTCAATTTTCACCGGCTTACCCCATGGATGGATTCCCGCCTGTTCCAGTGACCGACGGTGTGCGGCTGTCAGCGATCCGTCCCCACGACCGCCTGTTAGCACATCGTAAAGGTGCGCCGCCGTGATGAAGTCCGCTGGCCAGTGGTCAACAAGCAGTTGGCACGCTTCGGCCATAGGCGTCTGGCTGGCCTTCGTAGCGGCCTTTTTCGCTTCGGTGTTGCGTGCGTGAGCACCAGGGTTAAAGCCCGAGATATCGCGTTTACCTAAGAATGCCGCGATAGCTGCTATGAACTGCGGCGACTCCAAGGCACGGTATAGCCTGGTGTAATACGCCGGGTCCTTGGGCAGTGCATCGGTCGTCACGACCTCGACCCGGCGGTCGCCATTCTCCAGCGGTATAGCCGACAGGTGATTACTGAACAGCAACCAGCGGCATGCGTTGAACTCCATGGACACGTGGCCGTACTTCGGGTTGATACGGCGCACTTCCTCAGTGATGGTGCTTTTAAGCTTCTCGCTATGCTCCCACTGAGAATCCCGGCCACCCTCGCGAATTTCATCAACCACCGCCAGCACTTTTCTAGACAGACGCTCGTTGAAGCCTTTGACAAACATATCCACCAAATCCAGGTTCGTCGCAACCGACCCTGCCCATACGCGGGCCAGCACCGACGCCAGCCAGTTGCGCCCCATGCCAAAATTTGTAGCTATGTGCAGCCAGGACGTGTGCGGCAGCACGCCTGGGCACTGCTCAATATGTGCGAGCCAATCAAGGAAGCGGGGCGTGTCCCCGCCGAATAAGAAGTGCACATGTTCTAGGAACAAGCCCACGCCAGCAACCTGGACGTCAGCCACTTGCACAGTTCGGTCAAACGGGCGCCACGAATTAACGGCCAGCTTGCCATCAGGATCGAGTAGTATCAACCCGTCCCCCGCCTTGAAGGTGCGGGTTACCGCACGCTTGCGTAGCTTTGACGTGTACCATCGTTGCGTGACTGGCACAACCTTGGGCGGCTTGCCTGGTTCGCCTGGTAGCTCCTCGGTGGATGCCGCGTATGTATTTTTCCAGTCCGGCAGCTTCAACACAAACTGTGGACTGAAAATATCAACAACCATCGAACCCTCGGATATAAACACAAAGCGCTCTTTTGCAGATTCAAGCGTGATTTCCTCGGCTATGGGGAAACGGTAATGCCCCTCACCGATTATTTCATTCTCGCGTTTTTGGTGTGCACGGCGCTTGGCGTCCAGCGCTGAGCGTTCCTGCTCGGCCCGCTGTGCTACCTCTTCCGCATTAGGCGTGACGTCCTCGAATTCATCCCCCGTCATGATCGTGTCGAGCCGCACCTTCAGACAATTATGCCGCCACACAAAGTCTAACGCCCTCTGCTCATCCCCCCCTCGCTTGTCCAACGCCATGTCCCAAGCGTAAGGGTTGTGATGGATAATTGAGCACACTTTTTGTCGGTCACCACCTACCGCTGTTGTGAGTTCGCGCGCGATTCGCTGTAACCAGTTCGACCGGTCGCCATCCCATTGATCTGGCGTGGTACCTTCATCCAAAAATACAAGTACATCGTCGGATACTCCAGGCGCACGGCGCAAATCTTGAATACTTGGCAACGACTCTACCGACAACAGATCGGGCATGTCTGCGTCAATCGTAGGGGCGGCCTTACCGGTGTGTCGATAGGTTTGCTTAAGCCAATCAAGAAAGCCAACGGGCGCTCGGTTTATATCGTCTGCTGTACCGGATATACGATGGCCCGTTACCGTGAGAAACCGGGCCCCACTGCCCCCGTACACTTCAATGCCTTGAGCATTGTTCACCCAGTCAGCCTCAGTGGTCGCCTTGACGAATATATGGAGGCCTTTTCCCGATGGCGACAATTCGGTGTAAGACTGCGCCCTGTCGATAACCTCTTGCGCCCATGGCCTTATTTCGCCGTCTGCATCGACGCAGTGGTCCAGATCTATGCCTACCAAACCCTGTACGCCCGTCATCTTGAAGCCTAACCCACCGCTTTCAACCAGACTAAAGATGTCATGACCCGCCACCGCTTGGTCGAAGGTTCCCCAACCGGCCTCGGAACTAACGGACAGCGTCCTGCTTGTCAACGGGCTGAACACGCTTTTGGGTAGCTTATCGTATTTGTTTCTGTCCCTCTTCCAGACGGCAAGCCAGACGCACCAACGTCGGGGATGCCGCTTCAGCGTTTCAGGAATCTTACTCAGAATAGGTACCAGCACCGGCGGCGGTGTGCTTGTTGTGTCCGATAGCTTTACAATAGAAGCCTCATGTGCTGTTGAAGTCCCTGTTGCGCCCACTTGCCCGGTGGGCGTAGCTTTTTGTGCTGTCATCGCTTCCCCTCCCGTGCAAATCTGCAGTTCGGGCTGCGCTGGGAGCGAACAGGCACCCAGCCTTCAATTACCGCTGCCACGATGAAAGCCCCGTTAGAAATATAAGAGGCCAGGTCGTCGCGGTTTCCCTCCCGCACCCACCGTTCGACGGCATGCTTTAGCCCGTAGCTACCACCCAAGTCTAGCCTCCAAGCGCGCGCCTCCCATCGTGCCCTAGGCGCATAGATAGCCTCAATGCACGTAAGCACCTCGTCAGCAAAGCGACTGGTTAACATCATGTCGCGGTAGCATTTGTATAGCTCCAAATCATCCCACTCGCCCCCTGCGCTAAAGTGAAAGCCATACGCGGACAGGTCAGGATACTGGGCCATGACGTTAGCTATCTGGCTGCGCAGATCGTTTTCAAGGCGCGTCACGTTCGGGGAAAATGCTACAACGTTTGCGAGTTTCTTCATGGTAGTCTCCCATCGATTTTGTTCATGCGCTCAACCGTGGTAATTGGGCGGTGCAGGCTTACAGAGCCGAATTGCTCACGCGTTACACGACCGATATCTGCACCTTCCCAACGGGGGCGGCCTTCATCGTCATAATGTGGGCGGGCAATCTTGCCAGCAGCCACTGCAACAGCGAACTCGGCCTGCGTCAGGCTTAAGGCAGCAGCGGCTTCCCATGCGAATAGACCGGAATTATTAGGGTTAGGCATTACACGCCCTCCGTCATGATCTTGCGGATATCCTCGACGCGCCAAGCCACGGCTTGGGCACCGATCTTGACGGACTGAGGGTAACGACCAGACCTCATGCCGGTGTACCAGGTCTCGCGCGAAACGGGAATGAGAGGGTGAATACCGGCTTTCTTGTCGCCGATGATTTGCTTCAGGCGCAGCAGGCCAGTAGCGGGTAGTTTGTTGGTTTGCATGAGCAACTCCGAAAAGGGGGCTGCTGCCGACACGCGATAAAAAAGGCCGACAGCGCATTACGCTCCGGCCTGTATCTCTAAAAGCTCGGCCCAATACCATTGGGCGGGATCAGGTTTGGGTGGCGTGTGGAGGACCCCAAAAGCCCGATTACCCGAGGGGTTCACGCCCCCCTTCGTACTTCGCCTGTCGTCGCGGTCAGGCATCGCAAATATTTAGTTCGAGATACTGAGAGTGATTATCAGGGACGTGTCCGAACGTGTCAAACAACTGTAGAGTTGTTTTGAGGGCGCGTATCGCGCCTCCTTAAACGCTATTGATACTCGCGCAAACTGGCGCTCAAGCACCCCACTAGCGCCTGCAGCGTGGCGTCAATATCCAGCAGCGGGTTTGTTTCTAATCGGTATGACGTTGCCTTGCTGTGGCTCGCACCAGGTGACCCAGTCTTGCATCATCTGACGGCGGCGTTCGAACATATCGCCCCGCCTGTATGCGGCCTCTACTTTATTTCCCACGGCGTGCGCTAGCGCCATCTCGGCCATCTCGCCGGGGTATGTTGTCTGCTCTGCCGCCCAGTCTCGAAATGACGACCGAAAGCCGTGCGCGGTAATGCCTGGGTGGATACGTCGCAGCAGCATGGTGAGTGACATGTCCGACATTGCGGACCTGGTACGCACACTGGGGAACAAATAGTCAGTGTGCCGAATGGCCTTGGCCTTCTCCAGCACCGCCAGGGCGGCATCGGATAACGGCACACGATGCGCCTTGCCTGCTTTCATACGCGCGGCGGGTATGGTCCAGGTGCCGGCCTGTTCGTCGATTTCCTGCCATGTCGCCTTGAGTACTTCGCCACTACGTGCTGCAGTCAGTATCAGGAATTCAAGCGCAAGGGCACTTACCACGTCTACGTCTCGCAGCTTGGGCAAGAACTCGCGCATTTGCGCGTAGGGCAACGCCGGGTGGTGCTCAACCTGAGCCACCTTGGAAGGCTTGGGCAAGAGTTTGTCCAAGTGGCCGCGCCACCGGGCTGGATTCTCCCCGCTTCGCAACTTGCGGGCCTTGGCCGCGTCCAGGATATTCTCAATACGGCCCTGAATGCGTCGTGCGGTTTCGGTCTTGGTAGTCCATATAGGCGTGAGCACTTCCAGCACGTGGGTGTCTGACACCTCGGCCACCGGCAAGACACCACACACCGGGTATACGTACGTGGCCAGGGTGTTTTCCCACTGCTGCACATGCTTGGCATTGCGCCAGCCTGCGCGGTTAGCCTCGATGTACTCCTCGGCGGCTTCTTTGAATGTCACAGCATGGGCGGCCTGTTGCGCTTGACGCTCGGCCTCTTGCGCGGCCAGGCGCTGGCGCTCGTCAATAGGGTCTATCCCAGCCGCAACTAGCACACGCATTTCAGCGGCACGGCGACGCGCCTCTTTGGCTGGTACGGTCGCCAGGGGGCCGATCCCCATTTCCCGACGGCGCTTGTTCAACTGGTAGCGAAATATCCAGGACTTAGCACCGGCGGCTGTCACCTGCAGGTACAAGCCAGAGGCGTCCAGGTGCATCCCAGGCCCAGCATGTTTGATCTTTAGTTCCGTTAGCATCCTACCCACCACCTTACCCACCACTTAATGGCCTGATTGTATCAGATGAAACTTGACTAGGTTAGACATAAAAATAGCACAAACCCTGTAATTAGTAGGCTTTAGGCATATTTGTATGACATGTCCGGATGGATTCGGATAATATAATGGCGGACACCCTGTCCGCCAGAAAATTCAAACAAACCCGCACTGCTCATGGCTAGGCGGGTTTTTTGTTGTGTCAGCCCCTTTACTTCGCGCGGCAACCAAAACGAGCAGCCTTGCATGCGAACAAGTGACACAAAACGCCTATCCCTAACAAGCGTAAAATCACGGTTCCAACAATACCAAGGAGTTTCCTGATGTTTCCCGAACGGCTTACCGAAGGCTATCAATCGTTTCTTCACGGACGCCTATCGCAAGAGCGCGAACGTTATGAAGACCTTGCCAAGCACGGTCAGCATCCGGAGATCATGGTAATTGGCTGTGGCGACTCCCGGGTTGCACCAGAGACCATATTTAACGCTGGCCCCGGTGAAATGTTCGTCATCCGTAATATCGCCAACCTGGTGCCACCGTGCGAGACAGATGCCGAAAGATCATTCCACGGCACCAGCGCCGCCATTGAGTTCGGCGTAAATGCTTTGCGCGTCAAGCATATAGTTGTACTGGGGCATGCAGCTTGCGGCGGGGTAAGTGCTTTCGCCAACCAAGCCGCCCCGCTGTCAAAACGTGATTTCATCGGCAAATGGATGTCACAGATTACCCAGGTGGCCGAGAAAGTAGACCGATCAAAATATGACAGAGCAGGCTGGATCCAGCAGCTGGAATGGGCAGTGGTTGACTACAGCCTGCAAAACCTCATGACCTTTCCTGCCGTTCGCGAGGCTGTTGAAGCCGGTGCGCTAACCTTGCACGGTGCCTACTTTGGTGTGGCGACAGGCGTGCTGTTTATCAGAAACTCAAAAACCGGCAAATTCGAGCCCTATAGCGAGATTGAGTAAACCCGCCACCACTGCCATTGTGGGTCCTGCCGGGGAGGTTTATAGTAGAGCAAAGATGTCATGTGTTGGTAATGGGGTTGCACGTATGCAACTGCTTCTCGGCCTCGCATGCGGCTACATGCCTGCAGGCCGACTGAGTCTAGGAGGCCGGCATGAGTATCCATTCATTAAATTTGGTCATCGACCTGAACGGCGACGGCTCTTACAGCCTGCTCGAAATCTCCGAATTCCTGCGCACGCTCTACCGCTTGCCCGGTAACGTTATGGTCGAAGGGCTGGGCCACATCCCTTATCTCTCTTCGTTTCTGGGCATTGAAGCCTCCAAGGCCACAGGCTATGGCAGCTTCGATGGTTTGCTTTCGATATCGCTGTCACTCATTTTCTGGGTAGCCGTGGTGTATGCAGCGTTAACGCTCAGCTCACCCGACGTTGAGCAACCTGAAAACCACCCTGCCACGCTTGCCCAGGGCCAAAGCACCAAACTGCCCCAAGACGCCAAAACATTTACGGCCTACAAAACGCCATCTGACACGGGCCACTCGTTTTATGGCGTGCCGCTGCCCACCCCAGCCAACACGCGGCAAGCGCTAAAGGCTCACACCCGCACACCGGCAAGCCGACCATCAGTCAAAACGCGCAAAGTCGCAGCAAGTAAACAGCACTTCCGGCACCTCACAGGCTACTTGGCCCGTCACGCCAAATAAATGGTTCGCCTCAATGCATAACGGGCCCCTCCGAACAGGGGCCCGTTATGCAATTTATACTGCTGCAGCACTCAACCCGCTAAGGCAGACTACCCCGTGGCAGCGCTACAACGAGTAGCAAGAAGCCACGTTTAAGCGCCCAATGGAACCAAACCGCCATCCATGGTCACCAGCGCACCGGTCACATAACTTGCACGCGCAGACGCCAGAAACAACGCGGTATCGGCTACTTCTTCAGGCCGCGCCAAACGGCCCAGCGGTATGCGTTGCTCCATGGCCTGGCGCAGAACTTCGACAGACTCGCCTGTACGGGATGCTTCGGCGTCCAGCCGACCCTGTACCCTGCCTGTCAGCGTTGGACCGGGGTTTATCGCATTGATACGTATGCCCTTAGACCCCCAGGCATTGGCTAGCCCTGCAGACGCCAACATCAGCGCCGCGTTGGCTGAACCACCCGGCAAGTGAACCGGACTGGCAACGCGACCGCCATTACCAATAACGTTGACAATGGCACCAGCGCCCATTTCGATCATGCCTTTGAGCACTGCGTCCATGGCGTTGATATAAGGGAAAAACTTGGCATCCATGGCATCGCGCCATGATTCGGGCACAAGCGCCTCAGGCGGATAGCGCCGAGCAGCACCCGCGCAGTTAACCAGCACATCGATGGGCCCCAAAGCTTCTTTAATCCCCAGCACCATACTCTCAGCAGCAACTGCATTGCTGAGGTCTGCCGCCTGAACATGGACATTAAAGCCGGCCTGCGCCAGTTCTTGCTGCGCCGCATGGAGGTTTTCAGTACTACGCGACACAATGGCAACACGCGCACCTTCGCGCGCAAACGCATGTGCACATGCAAGGCCGATGCCCTTGCTGCCGCCCGTCACCACCACTACCTTACCTGCCAGTTCGAGATCCATGCTTATCCCTTGTAATGTGGAAATCTGCCTACATGCACACCTCATCCTGCGGGACGAGGTCGAGCGTGGAAGCTGTCATCTGAAGCCCCAGGCCTCTGCGATTAAAAACCAAGAGCCCTCGGCCACAAGGTCGAAGGCTCTTTAATACTACACCTGATCATAGATCGTGCGTCACGGGTATACCAACGCGGCAACTTAGGCGGTCTTGAGCACCTTAAGCCCGCCCATATAGGGTCGCAATACTTCAGGTACGACAACACTGCCGTCTTCCTGTTGATAATTTTCAAGCACAGCCACCAGTGCCCTGCCCACAGCAAGGCCTGAGCCGTTAAGCGTATGAAGATATTCGGGCTTGCCTTTTTCAGGGCGATACCGCGCCTGCAGGCGGCGCGCCTGGAAGGCTTCGCAGTTGGAAATCGATGAAATTTCGCGCCAGGTATTTTGAGCCGGCAGCCATACCTCGATGTCATAGGTTTTGGCAGACGAGAAGCCCGTATCGCCGGTACACAGCAACACAACGCGGTATGCGACGCCAAGGCGTTGCAACACGGCCTCAGCATGGGACACAATTTCTTCGAGCGCATGATACGAGGTATCGGGGTGCACGATTTGTACCAACTCAACTTTGTCGAACTGATGTTGACGTATTACGCCGCGCACATCGCGCCCGCCGCTGCCCGCTTCAGAGCGGAAGCACGGCGTATGGGCGGTAAGTTTGAGAGGCAGCTCGCTATACGGGACAATGGTATCGCGCACCGAACCCGTAAGCGTAATTTCAGACGTTGAGATAAGAAAGAGGTCTTGTGCGTCGTCTTGCTGCTCGCCCTCAACAGCGCCCTCTTCTTCGTGGGCACCACCTTTGGTTACCCAGAACATGTCGTCTTTGAACTTGGGCAACTGGCCTGTACCAAAAAGGGTGGCACTGTTGACAATGTACGGCGTGTAGCACTCGGTGTAGCCGTGTTCGTCCGTCTGCAGATCAAGCATAAACTGCGCAAGTGCGCGATGCAGGCGTGCCATCTGGCCGCGCAACATCATGAAGCGCGAGCCTGACAGCTTTCGTGCAGTTTCAAAATCAAGCCCCAGCGGTTCGCCGACATCAACGTGGTCACGCGGTACAAACGAGAACGGCAGCGGGTTGCCACTGTTATCCGTTTGCATGCCGGGCGGCAACCAGCGGCGTTGCTCGACATTGTCATTTTCATCTTTACCCGCTGGCACACTTTCGTGTGGCAAATTGGGTATGGTCATGAGCCAGTCGCTCAGCTCATGCTGCACATCTGAAAGTGCGAGTTCAAGTTCTTTGAGACGAGTCGGTATCTGCTGCGACTCAGCCATTTCCTGGCTGGCATCTTCGCCTTTGGACTTAAGTTGCCCAATCAGTTTGGAAACCGTATTACGGCGTGCCTGCAAGGTTTCGGTTTCGACCTGAACAGACTTGCGGCGCGCCTCAAGCTGATTAAAGCGATCGGCGTCAAACTGAACGCCACGCGATGCCAGCGCCTTGACGACGGCAGGCAGATCTTTGCGCAACTGATTGGGGTCTAACATAAATAACCAATAAAAAAGTAAGTAACAGACCTATGCTGGCAGGGCTTGCAGCCCCTGGGTACAGGCTGGCTAAGAGCGACTTTGCTTGTCGAGTGAACGCAGAAAAGCAAGTTTCTCGGAGATTTTACCTTCAAGCCCGCGATCCGTCGGCTGATAGAAGCGAGGACGCAAGCCGTCCGGGAAATAGTTTTCTCCAGCGGCATAGCCATGAGGCTCATCGTGCGCATAGCGGTAGGCCTGCCCATGACCAAGTTCTTTCATAAGCTTGGTGGGCGCATTACGCAAATGCATGGGCACGGGCGCACTGCCATGCTCTTCGGCATAGCGCCGCGCTTGTTTGTAGGCCATGTAGACGGCGTTCGATTTGGCCGCACAGGCCATATACACAACAGCCTGAGCCAGTGCCAGCTCACCTTCGGGTGAGCCCAACCGCTCGTAGATATCAGCCCCCTGAAGTGCAAGCTGCGTGGCGCGCGGGTCAGCCAGCCCGACATCTTCAATAGCCATACGCACGATACGTCGCGACAGATAGCGCGGATCGGCACCCCCATCGAGCATACGGGAAAACCAATACAGCGAGGCATCGGGATCAGAACCGCGCACGGCCTTGTGCATGGCGCTGATCTGGTCGTAAAACGCATCGCCCCCTTTGTCGAAACGACGCAGGTTCTGTGACAAGGAGGTTTCGAGCCAGGCACTGTCAATTAAGGTATGCCCGGCAGCCAGCGCCGATTCGACCACGACTTCCATGGCGTTGATAACCCGCCGCGCATCGCCGTCGGCCCAGCGCGCGAGTTGATCTCTGGCTGCCTCATCGAAACGTAGCGTGGAAGCGTCGCCGTCGTCTTGAATCGTATTTTCTCCAGCGGCCTCAGTCTGTTCCGCTGTGCCCGCCGGGCTGACCGTGCCTGCTTGGCTCGCTGTGACTGCTTCTTCTGCTTCTTCTGCTTCTTCTGCTTTTCCTGTTCTTCCGGCTTTTTCTGCTTTTTCTGCTTTTTCTGCTTGTTCCGTCTGTTCTGCCGTCGCAGCGCGTCCCGCTTCCCCCGCTTCCCCCGGTCGCACCGATTGTTCTTTTAACTCCACTTGCCCCCCGTGCTCTCCCCCGAGCTTCGGAGCTGACTGGGCAGTTGAGGCGAAGCTGGATGACCGTGCACCAGAACCACCTGCAGTGTCTTGTTCAGACTTTACGTCGACATTGAGAATAGCCACTGCCCGATCGATCAGTTGCTTCAATTCGTCTATGGACAGTGAATTGAGCACATACACCCGAGCCCTTGAAAGCAATGCCGAATTGACTTCAAACGATGGATTCTCAGTGGTTGCGCCGATAAACGTGAACAAGCCACTTTCAACATAGGGCAGAAACGCATCTTGCTGTGCCTTGTTGAAGCGATGCACCTCGTCGACAAACAATATGGTGCGACGCCCCTGCCCCTGTGCAATCTGCGCAGTGGTCACGGCTTCACGAATGTCTTTTACCCCGCCCAGCACTGCCGACATGGCAATAAACTGCGCGTCAAAACCGTCAGCCATTAGCCGGGCAAGAGTGGTTTTGCCGACCCCTGGCGGGCCCCAGAAAATCATGGAGTGTGGTCGGCCCGACTGAAACGCCACCCTAAGCGGTTTGCCAGGGCCAAGCAGGTGCGTCTGGCCGACTACATCATTTAATGTGCGCGGACGCATGCGCTCAGCCAGAGGTGCATGAACGTATGCGCCTGGGTAAGAAGGAGTAAACAGGTCTGCCGTGGTTGCCATGCCGGCCTATTTCATGTTGACCACATCTACGCCAGGAGGAGGATCAAACTTGAACTCACCGGCGGG
Organism: Pusillimonas sp. ANT_WB101; assembly: GCF_008369125.1. Classification (NCBI taxonomy): domain Bacteria; kingdom Pseudomonadati; phylum Pseudomonadota; class Betaproteobacteria; order Burkholderiales; family Alcaligenaceae; genus Pusillimonas; species Pusillimonas sp. ANT_WB101. The sequence continues at coordinate 46,986 of NZ_VOAY01000004.1, forward strand.
AAGCTTGGGATTGACAACGAGTTTTTGAAACTCAATTCGCGTAGTTTGGCCAAAGGAATCTAGCAGCTCGAGCCTGGCCGGAAGCCCCTTGGCAAAGCCGATATCCACATGCGTAAACCCGGCGTCGGCTGAACGTGGAATGGCACGCAGCCACTCAAGCCCATCGCGCGCCTTTTGCGGCTCAAGCGTAAAGGCGTCTTCAAGAGAGCCTGAGCCAAACAGAATGGCTGCCGGCGAAGCGCCGATTGACTGATCTACGTTACGCACCGTGACTTGAAGCAGGTCAGGGTCGTATTGATAAATGACTTTGCCGTCGGACACGATAAGCTGCTCATAAGGCTTGAGCACTGACCATTTGAACTGCCCTGGGCGACGAAACGAAAACTCGCCCGACTGAGGCGACTTGCTTTGGTTTTGAGCAAGCACCTGTTGAGTGAACTGGCCGGATGCAGCCGGCACATCTGCGATGAATGTGCGCAACTGCTGGATGGCATCCGCCGACCAGACCGTAAACGGCATGGCAGCCAGCACGGTGGCCGCCAGAATAGATTTAATCTTCATTGGACGCGTTTCCTGCAGGCACCAGAATTTCACGATTACCGTTGGACTGCATGGCCGATACCACGCCAGATTGCTCCATTTGCTCCAGCAACCTTGCTGCACGGTTATAACCTATACGCAGATGGCGCTGTACAGAAGAAATGGATGCCCGACGGTTTTTAAGAATAACCTCGACAGCCTGATCATACAGGGGATCGGATTCGGCGTCGGCGAAGCCGGTTACACCACCTACCCCGTCGCCTGTTTCGCCCTCAAGCGAGCCCTCGAGCAGCCCATCAATATAGTTGGGCTCACCCTGCGCCTTCAAAGACTCGACCACACGGTGCACCTCGTCGTCGTTCACAAAGGCGCCATGAACACGAACAGGCAGGCCGCTGCCCGGTGGCATATACAACATATCGCCCTGCCCCAGCAGGGTTTCGGCGCCCATTTGATCGAGAATTGTGCGTGAGTCGATCTTGGACGACACCTGGAACGCGATTCGCGTGGGGATATTAGCCTTGATAAGACCGGTGATGACATCAACGCTTGGCCGCTGCGTGGCCAGGATAAGGTGTATACCTGCTGCGCGCGCCTTCTGAGCCAAACGCGCGATTAGTTCTTCGATCTTTTTGCCCACAACCATCATAAGGTCGGCCAACTCATCGATAACCACCACAATCATGGGCAGCGTACTGAGTGGTTCAGGGGCGTCAGGCGTGAGTGAAAACGGGTTGGGGATCGGCTCCTCGCGCTTGGCCGCATCACGAATTTTATTGTTGTAGCCTGCCAGATTGCGCACACCCATTTTGCTCATGAGACGGTAGCGCTTTTCCATTTCGCCTACGCACCAGTTCAGGGCGTTGGCGGCATGCCGCATGTCAGTGACCACGGGTGCGAGCAAATGAGGAATGCCTTCGTAAACGCTCATTTCGAGCATTTTTGGGTCGATAAGAATAAGGCGAACCTGGCTGGCATCAGCCTTGTAGAGCAACGACAGAATCATGGCGTTGATACCCACCGACTTACCCGACCCTGTTGTGCCCGCCACCAGAAGGTGAGGCATTTTGCTTAAATCAGCCACCATGGGGTTGCCGGCAATATCTTTGCCCAACGCCATAGTTAGCATGGAAGCACTGGCATGATAGGTTTGCGAGCCTATGATCTCAGACAGCTTGACCATTTGCCGCTTGGGGTTAGGCAACTCAAGACCCATCAGGTTTTTGCCTGGTATGGTTTCGACCACACGGATGCTGACCAGACTGAGCGCTCGCGCCAGGTCTTTGGCCAGATTGACGATCTGGCTGCCCTTGACGCCGGTGGCGGGCTCGATTTCATAGCGGGTAATGACGGGGCCAGCCTGAGCGGCCACAACGACCACACTGACACCAAAATCAGACAGCTTTTTCTCTATGAGACGTGAGGTGTACTCGATCGTGTCGGGTGAAACGGTTTCACCGGTTTCGACCGGCATGTCGAGCAAGTCAACCGTAGGCAGATCAGCACCTACGCCCTCGGGGTCGCGCGGCACGGTGAACAGGGCCTTCTGTTTCTCTTTTTCGACGCGCGGTGATTTGGGCACCGACGTAACAGCCGGTTCTATACGTACGGGTTGATGGACAAATTTTTCTTGTTTGACCACCACGCTTTCATTGCGCTCGGCTTTCTTGGCGGCACCAAGCTTGCGGTCTTCGCGGGCGTCTTTGAGTTCAAGCACACGCTTGAAACTGCGCTCAATGAAGGTTCCGACGCGCTCAGCCACATGCAGCCATGAAAACCCGAAAAACAGGCTGGCCCCAACGGCGGCAAACACCAGCAACAAAAAGGTGCAACCAGTAAGCCCCATGGCCATGGACATGCCCTGAGCCAGTAGCTGCCCCAATTGGCCACCTGCGCCGGCTGGCAAATGCGCAATTTTCTCATTAAGCTGTAATGCTTCAATGCCCATTACGCCCACAAACATCAGGAAAAAACCAATGCCGACCTCCCATTTGACACGCGGTAGCGGTGGTTCTTTACTGGGTATGAGAACGCTGGTCAGTCGATAAAACCCCTGGATGACACGCTGGGCAAGTAGCACAACCCATAACCAGGCAGAATAGCCGAACAGAAAAAGCATGAAATCGGATATATATGCTCCCAGGGTGCCCCCTCGATTAAGCGTGCTGCCCGAGGTGATCGAATGCGACCACGCCGGGTCGGTAGCATGCCAGGTGGCAAGCACAAGACCCAGCCAAGCGGCAAGCGCAGCAAAGACGATCCAGCGAGCTTCACGCAGCAAACTGGAGAGCCGAGACTGGAGAGGAGAGGGCCCATTTCGCACGTTGCGGGAGGACCTTGGAGATGTCGCAGGTAATCTAGCCATGTACTCATTATAATTGGCTGTTCATTTTTTTCGGATTTTCTGTAATGTCAGCACCTAAACATGCCAAAGTATTGATCCTGGGCTCCGGCCCGGCCGGTTACAGCGCGGCCGTTTATGCGGCGCGCGCCAACCTCGAGCCCGTGCTGGTTACGGGTCTTGAACAGGGTGGTCAACTAATGACCACCACCGATGTCGACAATTGGCCGGCAGACGCCGAGGGCGTGCAAGGCCCTGACCTGATGCAGCGCTTCCAGGCACACGCAGAACGCTTCAATACCGAAATGGTGTTTGACCATATCGCTGAAGTCGACTTGTCCAAGCGGCCTTTTTCGCTCACAGGTGACACCGGGGCCCAATATACCTGCGATGCGCTCATTATTTCCACAGGCGCGTCCGCCCAATACCTGGGCTTGCCGTCCGAGCACGAGTTCATGGGACGTGGGGTGTCGGCCTGTGCCACCTGCGACGGTTTTTTCTATAAAAACCAAGACGTCATTGTTGTCGGCGGCGGTAACACTGCGGTCGAAGAGGCTCTTTACCTGTCCAACATATGTCGCACGGTCACCCTGGTGCACAGACGCGACAAATTCCGCGCCGAACCCATTTTGGTCGACAAAATGATGGATAAGGTCAATAACGGCAATATGCGGCTCAAGCTGTTTTGCGAACTTGAAGAGGTGCTCGGCGATAAGTCTGGGGTAACAGGTGCCCGTCTACGCAACAATCAAACTGACACCACTGAAGATATGGATGTAACAGGCGTATTCATCGCCATCGGCCACAAGCCCAATACGTCGATTTTTGCTGGCAAACTCGACATGGAAAATGGCTACATCATCACCCGCAGCGGTTTGCAGGGTTTAGCCACCATGACCTCCGTACCGGGCGTTTTTGCCGCTGGCGACGTTCAGGATCATGTTTACCGTCAGGCCATCACCAGTGCCGGCACAGGCTGCATGGCAGCGCTAGACGCCCAGCGCTGGCTGGAGAATGCCGAGCAGTAAAGGCAGGCGGCAGGTCAGGCTGGCCCACGGTCTGGCTGACCTCAAGCGCCTGCACACTAAGCCCGCCGTCCAGGCTGACGCGCACAAGGCTGGCAGCAATGCCAGCCAGACACCTGGTAGCCGCGCGCCAGCGCACACTGACGTCACCGCCTCCCGTCCCCAAAAGAGGGGTTCGGTTATGCCCGGCAAGCAGCAGCACACCGGCCTTTCACCTCATCCTGATAGCGCTGGCCAACGGCCTTCAAGCAAAGAGTCACTGCTCAGCCCCGAAGACATTGCGCTCTTCAAGCGCGCGACTTTGCTGGTAACCCCGCTAAAAAATAGCCGTCGAGCCATCCTGCACGCCACCCCTACAGGTGCTGCAGATATGCTTGCTCAGCGACGCCAGCGTGCTCTCGGTGTTGAAGCACTTCCCCTGCCCTTGCTGTCAGATCAATTCCACCCTGTTACGCAAGGCGATGACGATGCACCCTATCTGCGACGAGGCCATGGCACCGACTTGCTCAAAGGCCTGAAACGGGGCAAGTGGGTTCCGGGCGCGAGCCTTGACCTGCACGGCAATACGATAGAGCAGGCGGGTGAACGCCTGGATCGCTTTCTGTCGTCATGCCTTGATCACCAGATCCGCTGTGTGCGCATTATTCACGGTAAAGGGTATGGTTCTCGTGATGGTGAACCCGTACTCAAGCAGTCCGTCCGACGGTGGCTCATGCAACTGGACGATATCATCGCCTACACCGAATGCTCCGAGAACACTGGCGGCGCAGGCGCCGTGTTGGTGTTGTTGCGTCTGCGGCAACGCTCCGCTTAATCGCGGTCTGACCACCGCTCATTATTAGCAAAGAAGCACGCAAATGAACTGGCTTTTCCTGAGCATTGCTATAGGTGCTGAAATTATCGCCACAACGGCGCTAAAAGCATCCCACAGCTTTACCCGGCTTTACCCCTCAGCCATTACCGTTTTGGGGTACTGCCTGTCTTTCTTTTGCCTTTCTCTCGCCCTGCGCACCATCCCTGTTGGTATTGCCTATGCCATTTGGTCAGGCGCGGGCATTGTTGCCATTTCCATTATTGGCTATCTTGTCTTCAGGCAAACACTTGATACTGCCGGTTTTATTGGCATTGGTCTAATTCTGGCTGGCGTTATCGTACTGAACGTATTTTCAAAAACAACCGTCCACTGACGCTGCCGGGCACGAAATGACAAAAGGCTGGCATGTGTTAAACACATGCCAGCCCCTGCTTTTTTTATTTTTTATTGGACCCGCAACTTTTTTTATTACCGATTACCCGGCTGCCCATGCAGGGCTATGTCTCCTCACCTGCATGGCAAGATTGTGCACCATAACTTGCATTTGGACACTTAGGGTATGCACTAGTTTTATGCCTTAGGGCTAAAATAAATCGTGAAAATGTATGCCAAAACAATAAAACCCCGGTTTTACGCGATGGCAACCTCAAATCTGTTTTCAACTTCAAGCCAGTTAATAACCTTATAAAACGCCGATACATACTCGTGCCGACGGTTTTGATATTTAAGGTAATAAGCGTGCTCCCATACATCAAGGCCCAAAATAGGCGTATTGCCATGCATCAGCGGGCTATCTTGATTTGCGGTGTCTTCCACAATAAGTGTGCCCCCTGAAGTTACACTTAGCCAGGCCCATCCACTGCCGAAGCGGCTCAATGCCGCCTGCGTAAAGGCCTCGCGAAAGCGATCTTCACCCCCTAATGCGTTTTGTATCGCCTGTGCCAGACGGCCACGCGGCGCACGCTCCCCGTTTGGCGCCATTACCGACCAGAACATGCTGTGGTTGGCATGCCCACCACCATGATTGCGAACCGCCGTACGAACAGGTTGTGGCAGGGAGTCAAGCCGCATCACCAATGATTCGACGGGCTCATCGGCAGCCACCCCTGCGCGCTCAAGCGCCGCATTAAGGTTATCAACGTAGGCCTGGTGGTGACGTGAGTGGTGAATTTGCATGGTTTTGGTGTCAATATGAGGCTCAAGCGCATCATATGCATAGGGCAACGGCAACAAGCTATAGGCCATAGAAACACTCCCGTATAAATGTTAATGATAATCATTATTGATAATAACATTCGGGCCGACCATGCTTGTAGCCAACTGTTTGATCGCATTAATCATTTCGCAAATACTTTCAATGTTTTTCACATATATACTCTCCGGCACGTCTGAAGCGCTCACACTTGGTGCATGGAGCTTCCCGAAAAATTGCTGTCATGCCAATGCTGTGTCGTCGGGGGAGGCCCGGCAGGAATGATGCTGGGCTTGCTGCTCGCACGTGCTGGCATAAAAACCGCCGTCATTGAAAAACACGGTGACTTTCTGCGTGACTTTCGGGGCGATACCGTCCACCCTTCGACCTTGCAGATACTGGACGAACTGGGTCTTAAATCACGCTTCGATCAATTACCGCAGCAGCGTGTCAGCCAACTTGAGGTCATGCTGGCACATGGGCCCTGCGCCGTCGCAGACTTTCGCAAGCTCAAACCATTTCCATATCTTGCCCTGGTACCTCAGTGGGACTTGCTCGCACTTCTGGCCCAGGAATCAGCGCGCTACCCGTGGTACTCGCTGCACATGCAGTCCGAAGCGATACGTTTGGTTCACGATGAGACCAGCGGGCGTGTCTGTGGCGTGCACGCCCAAACACCCAACGGCACGCTGCACATAAGGGCCGACCTGATCGTTGGTTGCGATGGACGACAGTCTATGTTGCGCCACGCTGCCGGAATGCACCCTCAAAATCTGGGTGCCCCCATGGATGTATTGTGGTTCAAGGTGCCAAGGGCAACGTGGCACCCCAAAGGCACCTATGGCGTACCGGGCAGAGGCAGCTTTCTCGTATTGCTGAACCGTGGTAACTACTGGCAGACCGCGGTCGTCATACCCAAAGGAGCGGCAGAGCGATGGCAGGCGCAGCCTCTTCAACTCTTCAGAGACAGCATCACCCGTCGTGCACCCTTTCTGAGTAATGAACTTAATTCGTTGACATCTTGGGATGACGTCAAACTGCTGGAGGTGCGGGTAGATCGACTACAGCATTGGCACCAACCCGGCCTGCTATTTATCGGCGATGCAGCGCACGCCATGTCACCCATTGGCGGGGTGGGCATAAATCTGGCCATACAAGATGCCGTCGCTGCCGCCAATATTATTGCCGCGCCGCTGCTTGCTGGGCTGCAGCCCAATGAATTAACGCTTGCACGCGTGCAACGCCGACGTATGCTGCCAACCCGACTTACCCAGCATATTCAGACCACACTACAGCGCCGACTGATCGCGCCAGCATTGCAAATGAATGAATCAGACGGGCCGATTGAAATACCCGCTCTGTTAAAACTGCTCTTGCGCTCGGACACCGTGCGCTCCATACCCGCCCGCATCTTCGGCCTGGGGTTCAGACGCGAGCACGTGCGTTCACCCGAATGCAAAATGCCGTAGTATCCTGTTAAATTAGAAGTAATAAGAAAACACGCATAGATGGGTTTACCTGGGCAAGAGCATCAAGATACCGCCAATGCTCTCCACATTCAAAAAATCACTCAAGCTAGTCGGTGACACAACAGACTTAAATTGTCTAGTTGGCGTCATTCAGCAACATGCTTGCATAAGCGTTACGCCACGCAAAAAAAGAGAGGCAAATGTGAATGCGCTATTTCGAGACCGCATTGAGGCGGGACAACGATTAGGACAAGCCTTGCTTGAACGCCATGGCAAAAAACCCGGAACTCGCGTGCTCGGCCTGCCACGTGGCGGCGTGCCCGTTGCGAACGAAGTGGCACAAGCGTTGCATGCCCCCCTGGATGTACTGGTGGTCCGCAAGCTGGGCTTGCCTGCCCAGAAAGAATACGCAATGGGTGCGATAGCAAGTGGCGGCATCACGTATCTGGACGAAACAGTCATCAAGGCCATGCAAGTCAGCCGACAATCGCTCGAGGCCGTGATCGAGGCCGAATCCATAGAGCTGAGCAGACGCGAGCGCGCTTACCGAAATGGACGCAAACCACTAGACATCAAGAAGCAAAATGTCATATTGGTTGATGATGGCTTGGCCACCGGCGCCACCATGCGTGCCGCCATCGCCGCAGCAAAAGCCATGAAACCTGCCCGTATTATTGTGGCTGTACCTGTGGCTGCTGCCGAAACCATTGAAGAAATACGGCGAGAAGTCGACGAAATAATTAGTTTGGCAACCCCCTTTCCCTTTCGTGCGGTAGGCGTATGGTACGAGTACTTTCCGCAAACCACCGATGAAGAAGTTCAGGCGTTGGTTAGTCTGACTAATTAAGCTGTTGGTATTGAGCTACGCCACGCTATCCTGGATATCGCGCTCAAGGCTGCAGCATCTTGAGTGCAAACGCGCATAAGCCTTAAGCTGGCTTCCTAGCACCCAGGCCCCGGTACACTACGCATTACACTGTTTTTCTGACGCTACGAGAAGTCTGTAAGAGTCTGGCCAATGCGCTGTTATTCCAGGATAAATCCATGAACACAATCAAGCTTGCGATACCAATTCTGCTATTTGGTCTTGTCGGTCCTGCGCTTGCCGCGAGCCCTGCCTGCGAGCGCAAGGAAGTTGAGATAAAAAACCAAATTCAGCATGCGAAGGAAAATAATAATATGCACCGAGTGCGGGGGCTAGAAAAAGCCCTCTCGCAAGTACAGGCTCACTGTACAGATGCTGCCTTAATTAAAGACAAAAAAGAAGATATTGCTGAGCAACAAGAAGACATCGACGAGCTGCTTGAAGAGATCCAGCAAAAACAATCTGAAGGTCAGTATGACAAAGTACAGAAGCTAGAACGAAAATTAGGGCGCGAGCGTGAAGAGCTGCAATCGCTTCAGCATGAACTTAAAGAACTTGAAGCCTGAAAGGCTTTTAAACAAACCAGCCTACGCCAAGTCTTTAATAAACACCTGCCACTCGTGTTTTCTTCCATCTAAACGATTCGCATGGTCTCTCGGATTTCAGCCTTGATTCATATCTTCTCCAAGCCGGCGGGCAGAAAGAAATCCGGCCACACTGGTTCCTGGGTGGATCGCTGGCGTACCACTCTGTGCGTCTGGACGGGCGATGTGATAAGCGAGTTAGCGGAACGGGCGACCTAGGCTATCTTGGCGTCGTCCTCAAGCAAGAAACAGACACCTGGCATTACACAGGGCAGTTTTCGAAATACCTCAGCAGCAACGCTGGCATGGTGAAGATGATGATGCCTTTCTAGGGGGCAGATTCAGGTGTTCGTGGATTGGCGACGGCCAGGCATTCGGCAAATGCCTGGCGCCGAGAGTTCGCTGCGTTCAACATGAGGTGAGACGCGCACCGACTCAAGCGCACCCATACCGGGCGCGCAGCAAAAAGGCCCTGCTTATCGATGTAAACAGAGCCTTTGAGGCGCCTACTGAATTAGTTTAAAACTGATTACATATTTTCGATCAAAATCTGCACTAACTCGCCCGAAATGTTGACGTGACGACCACGACGCGAATGGCAACAACGACGTACACAATGATCAGGCCCAATTTAAAGATAAAGGGATGTCGCAGTTTGTTTAGTTGACTCATGCCATCCAGCAGATTCAAGACAATCAATGCCAAGGCGATGCCTACTACGCCATAACCGAGAAAGCGTTGCAGCGTCGAATCGGCAAACACCCCAACGGGATTTTCCAGCTGAAAGTGGCCGGCGGCTAGCAGCAGCGTGCACATCAATAGGTTTCGTAAATGATCAAAGATCAGCTTTATTTTGTCATGCACAACAAACTTTTCTAGTAGTTTCAACATTGCTCGCGATCATGATAAGTTGAGACACCTGTAGATGTGCCGGAGAAAGATGGCGAATCAACGAAGCCACAACGTGTTTCCCGCTAAAGGCAGTTCATAGAGCGCAAATAAGGTACACAATGCCTCGATCCGGCGAGCTTCAGCCTGGCGAATATTGCTTAATGGTCTAACCTCCCACAATAGAAACCTCATAGTACGAGATTCCTTGTTTGAGAGCATCGCGGATCCACGCCACAACATCCCTGCTAGTGAGCGCGCCTGATTTTCTGGTCAACTCGCGCTCACTATCTTTCGCCGGGCTCATTTTCACAGCCGTTATTTGTTGCCCTGCATCACTTCCATCAAAGGCGAGCCACGCGCACCGGACGGTGGCTTGATGCCCAATAAAGCCGCCAATGTTGGGGCGATTTCGATCGGTTCAATCGGTCTATACACTCGATTTCCCTTGAACTGGCCACCGACAAACACCACGGGCACAAACGTGTCGTAGCGCCACAACGAGCCATGTTCTACGGTCACACTTTCGCCGTCGAATTCATTGATGAAGTGACCAGACTTGAATGCCAGATAGATATCGCCCGAGCGTTGCGGGTTGTAATTACGGAGAACCGCACGGGTCAGAGCGCTGTCGTCCACTGCACCTTGCTGCAAGGCCGTACTTGATACGGCTAGCACAACGTCAGGTCGAGCCATCAATACCTGTGCAGCCGCTTGCTCTATTTTCTCTTGATCCAAACCCTTTTCCAGAATGGCCTTACGATTCAAATACACATACGGAGGAAAGTACTCCTGAATTAGCGGCTGCTGAAAACCTAAGCGCTGCTTCAGTTCGACAATCTCGGGCACCTCATCCCATTTTTCTGGCGACACGTAGGCCGCAGGAATACCCAAAGTATGAAGATAGCCCGGCGCTTCGGACGCACCGTGATCGGCCGACAGTACGATGACGGTATTTTCCAAACCGATATGTTTGTCCACATAGGCAAACAAGTCCGCCAAGGTGAGATCCAAACGTAACATATTGTCTTCCGCCTCCAGGCTCGAAGGACCAAACACATGGCCTACGTAATCAGTGGATGAGAAACTGATCGACAGATAGTCCGTCACCTCATCCTTGCCTATGTCTTCCGCAGCGATCAGTGCCTTGGCAAAGCTCAGGGTCAAATCATCACCAGCAGGACTCAGGGTCAAAAAAGTGTTGAAGTAGCCGTTGTCTGCCGGGCCGTATGCGTGGGGAAATACCCGACCGAAACCGGGAAAGACGGTTTCCCAAGGCTGATCATCGGCCGCGCCAAATTGATAGCTCGCCGGGTCATTGAGTAAAGTCCAGGATTGGCCAGAATATTTTTTTGCCAGTTTTTGCGCATTCCAATCGTTCACCCATTGCGGGTAAGCCTGATAGTAATACTGGCTAGTGACAAACTCGCCGGACTGCTTGGAAAACCAGAAGGCCTTACCTGCATGACCGGCCATGGCCACCGCACCGCGATCTTTAACCGATACACCAAACAGTTTGGCCTTGCCCGCCGTGGCGATGGCCAGCTCATCGGCGAAGGTGGAGGTTTCAATAGCCAAAGGGGAACGACCATCGCTGGTCGCGACCTTCTGGGTTGGGTCAATCTCTGTAGCCTTAACCACCCCGGCGCCCTGGCTGAGGATGGGGTAGTCCGCATCCTCAATGTTGTATTTGAGTTTGCCACTGTCTCGATCCAGCCAAACGTTAGCCACCATGCCGTGCTCGGAGGGATAAGCACCGGTGGACAGCGAGGTGTGGCCAACGATGGTTTCGGTGTTGGCATGGGTGTAGTTGGCGTTGGCGTACCAGATGCCGTCCTTGAGCAGGTAGCGAAAACCGCCCTCGCCCATGTTTTTGAGGTAGCGCTCTGGCAAGTCGCCACGCAACTGATCGACGGTAATCTGTAAAACCAGCTTTACCATAGGCTTAACATTTTCCATCTGCCCCGCAGCGTAAGGCGGTAGCATCAACAATGCCGCACCGATGAGTATCAAGCTAAGTGATAACGATTTTTTTTCAGTCATAAATTGTCTTTTTAATAAGCCATAAATACAGTGCGCCCGGTTCGGTCAGGGTGCTACAAATAGGGGCCGATTGTTTTAGATCCCGTTATACCTCCAACTCACCGTTGCTGTGAATTGCCCGTTGAGGCAAAAAGAAGAAGGCCTTTTAGAACTATGGGTCGGTTCAAGCCCAAGTTGATTCATGACGGCTGGCCGTAGCCGCTCACTTCTTGCCCTTTAGGCCACTTTATTTTGCCCCAAAGGGCAATTGAGTCTTGATGGGTGGATGTGATGAAATCGAAACGCAATAATGCCGAGTTGCAATCCATTTCGATTTCGGATCGCGTCAATTCGCCGGTTGGTGGCTGCATGATTTTCGATGGCTTCTCCTCCGACATCACCCTCCCGATGCACGCATGCTGAAGCTGGAGTCCGGGCGGTGTAAATCGGATCAAATAAACTGCGGCGGCGACAGCTTTTAGAGTTTGGCCTTGTGTATCTGAAAGCACTTAAGACCAGTTCAACAACCGCCAGAGATAATACAAACAAGTTACAAGTGAGGAGAAATCACGATGAACAAACTTTCCAACTCGGGCTTTAGGTTCGCCCTGGCTGGTGTGTTGACGCTTGGCCTGCTGGTGGCCGGCGGCAAGCCCGCTGCCGCTGCCGAGACGCCGCCGGTCACACTCAGTACCGCGCAGCTCAAGGCCATTGCCGAGGAAGGCTTCGTTTACGGCCTGCCGCTAGTGATGAACTACGCCATCATGAACGAATACGCGGTCAACAAAAACACGGACCAGTTCAAGGCACCGTTCAACCACATCAAGAACGAGCCGCGCGTCTATACCTACAAAGACACTGCGGTCCTCAGCCCGAATAGCGATACGCCGTACTCGCTTGCATGGCTGGACCTGCGTGCCGAGCCCGTCGTGATCACGGTGCCCGAGGTCGACAGCGGCCGTTACTACTCCGTGCAACTGGTTGATGGCAACCTCTACAACGATGGCTACATCGGCAGCCGTGCAACCTCCAACAAAGCCGGCTCCTATGCGGTTGCCGGGCCCGACTGGCAAGGCGGCTCGCCCGAGGGCGTCGGCAAGGTCTTCCATTCGACAACGCCCTTCATGCTCGTCATCTTCCGCACTCAGCTGTTCAACCCCAAGGACATGCCCAGTGTGGAAAAGATCCAGGCCGGATTCAATATTCAGCCACTGTCGGCATTCCAGAACAAGCCCGCACCAGCTGCGGCGCCAGTGATCGACTTCTTGCCTGCGACATCGGCCGGGGTCAAAACGCACTTCTGGAGCTATCTCAGCGCTGCACTTAATTACATTCCGGAGTCCGACAAAGACAAGGACATCCGCGCCAAACTGGCCAAGATCGGTGTCGGTCCAGGGAAGGCCTTCAACATGAACAGTCTCTCGCAAGAGCAACAGCAGGCGATGGCCGAGGGGATGAAAGCCGGTGACGCCAAGGTCGACGAATTCGTAGCCCGTGGTGCCACCGATGTCAATGGCTGGCAGGTCGGATCCTTGTGGGGCGATAGCGATTTCTACAATGGCGACTGGCTCAAGCGTGCTGGCGGCGGCAAGGCCGGGATCTACGGCAACGACGCCGCTGAAGCTATGTATCTGTTGGGCCGGACCGATGCCAAGGGCCAGACCCTGGATGGCAGCAAGCACAACTACACCCTCACCTTCCCCGCCGGTTCGTTGCCGCCGGTCAACGCATTCTGGTCGGTGACCATGTATTACAGTGACAGCCAACTGCTGGTCGAAAACCCGATCAACCGTTACCTGGTCAATTCCCCCATGCTGCCGGACATGAAAAAGAATGCCGACGGTTCGTTGACCATCTACATGCAGCACAAGTCACCTGGCAAGGACAAGGAGTCGAACTGGCTGCCGGCGCCCGACGGCCCGATCTACTTGGCCTTGCGCATGTACTGGCCCAAGCCAGCTACCGAGGATTCTTCGGTCTTGCCTCCCGGCAAAGGCACTTGGCAGCCACCGGGAATTGTGGTTGCCAACTGATCCAGCATAGGCAACGCCGAGCTGCAATCGATATTAATCAATGACACCTATTTGCAACTTTGGAGATAACGGCGATGAATAAACAAAGAAATAGGACAGGCTGGGTCATTTACCCAATGGCTTGCGCAGTGTTCTCGGTGTGTATGAACCCCGCCTATGCAGAGCAGGTGACCCCTGGGTATAACCATAAGATTCCTGCAAAAATCATGACCCCGGACAAGGTGGAAACACCCATCGGCACATTGAACTTCTTTGATGGCATGCCTGATCACGCGACTGTCGAGAAGGTCTACGACAACCTTGATCTTATGCGCGGAACGGAAGCCTTTCTAAGTGGCATTCCCGCCACCTCGATCGAAGGTATGCGTCTGGGCTTCATAGACATGGGCGCCGATGCGCCGAACAAAGCCATCATTATGGATAAGCTACTCGACTCCAGCCCTTTGTTCCTTACTGGCAACACTGATACGGTTTACTGTCTTGCATTTCTCGACCTCAAGAAGGACGGCGCAACCGTCGTGGAGATTCCTCCCAAATCGGGGCCAGGGACCGTAGACGACGCCTATTTTCGTTTCGTGACAGACATGGGGATTCCTGGGCCCGACGCGGGTAAGGGTGGCAAGTATCTGATCCTGCCACCTGACTACGACGGCGACCTCGACCCGCCTATCGGCGGTATGAAGGCCGAGGTTGATGGAGAAACCTACTTCGTTTCCAAATCCAGAAGCTATATCAATCTCCTGTTCCTACGTGGATTTCTGGTGGACGGAAAGCCTGATGTTGCAACTGCTATGTTTGAAAACGGCCTAAAGATCTACTCACTGAAGAACGCGGCCAACCCTCCCAAGATGGAGTTCATTAGTGGTTCGGGGAAAAGCTTCAACACCATTCATGCGAACACCTACGATTTCTACGAAGAACTGCACACCGTAATCGAGCGCGAACCAGTATCAATGCTGGAACCGCAGCTACTCGGGATTTTTTCATCCATCGGCATTGAAAAAGGCAAGCCGTTCAACCCCGACGCACGAATGAAGAAGATCCTCACGCATGCCGTTGCCATTGGCAACGCGACCGCTCGGGCCATCACGTTTCGTCCTCGACTTGAGGGATTTTCCTATTATCCCGACAGCGGATGGGGAACAGGTTTTGTTGGCGGCTCCTACCAATGGCTGAAAGATGGTGGCAAGGGTGGACGTAACCTGGACGCACGAACACTTTTCTTTTACCAGGCCACGGCTAACACGCCTGCAATGGTCGAGGAAATGGTGGGCAAAGGATCGCAATACGCCGTTACCACAGTGGACAAGAATGGCGATTACCTTCATGGCGACAAGACCTATCGGTTAAAACTTCCGGCCAATGTTCCTGCCGCAAACTTCTGGTCGGTGGTGGTCTATGACCCGCAGACTCGCTCCGAACTGCAAACCAGTCAACCGTTCCCAAGCAAGAACAACAAGCGGGATGCTTTGAAGGAGAACGCTGACGGCTCTGTGGACTTGTATTTCAGCCCGAAAGCACCTCAAGGTAAGGAAGCCAATTGGATCCAGACTGTTTCTGGCAAAGGGTGGTATCCAATTTTGCGTCTCTATGGCCCATTGGAACCCTGGTTTAAAAAGACATGGCGACCCGGTGACCTAGAGTTGGCAAATTAGTCGTAGCCAAAAAAACATGAACCATGGCCGGAAATCGCCGGGCGGTTCAGTGGCTGTTAGTGCAAGTCCAGACTGGGTCGAGTGGCCCGGTTTCGTCCGTTTGGAGCAGCATTCGCAGCATGCCACTCTGAACGCGCCCAGTCATTTATGCAATCTTGATCATTGGTCAGGGTTCCACCCGCGTAAATTTAGTGCCTTTTGCCGACCATCCCGCCATCAGGCCTTCCTTGCCGAAGGCGAAGGCGGCCACAGCAGTCTGGTTTTTCAGTGTATCCGCCGCAACGCCCGTACCCACCGTCACCAAGGTTAAACCGGCTTCTGCGCCTACCGTAAAACCATCGCCACTGCGAAACTTATTCAGAGCTTCCTGGGTGAAAAAGATAAAGACAAAATCTGCCTTCTGATAACCAGCCTGGAAGCCGGCCGATCCCGCTTCCATTTTGTAATAACCTACGGTGCGACCAGCCTCCTGCAACGCGCCTGTGCCCCACTGCGCGGCGATCACAAAGCCCACCTTCTTCACGTCCGGAATTATCAATACGCCTTTGGCCTGCTTTAAATATTCTTTGGCACCGGGAACCTCTTTGTGAAAAGCGTCCAGTGCAGTCGCGACCTTACCGTTGATTTCGCTTTGACTATCTGCGGCCGCAGCAGGGATGGGGCTAAACAACATAAGTGGAAGACTGAGTAACAGCAGACGCATGAATACGATTTTTATTGTCTTGACCATGTTATTTGGCTCCTGTGGGAAGAACGATGAGGTAATGCTTTCTGATCAATAGTGAGTAAACAGCTAGAGTCGGCAATGTGGGCTTAACCATGCCGAATAAGGACATGATCATGCCAGCACCCCGCCCACAATTGGCTTATGCCTGCATCTGACCACGACCAGTCGCCAGAAGGAATTGTCCTCAGGGGCAAAGCACATGGATACTGTGCCGCCATTGCACCCTAGGTCCATCCGACTCTGCCCCTGAAGACAATTTACATCGCAGTCTCGCCGTGGCTAGCATAGGGTGTGACCAAGCAACAAAATTTAATGCGGATGAATAGCGTGCGAACGCAACTGGGCAGAGGTGTGAGGTAGTGCAGTGCAGCGCGGCCAGGGCATGCATCTACCGCCAGGCCGTACCGGAACCCTAACGAAGAACAATCGTCTTGGCCGCGTGACATTAAAAATCAGGAGCAGACCATGATTAGAACGACCCCCTGGGCGTTTCGAGGACGCCAACTACTTCCAACAATGCTTATTACGCTCACTGGATTTGCATTTATGTCTCCAGCATCCGCAAAGCCCGAGGCTGAGCCAGTGACTAGCGCGGAAGTGGATAGCATGTTGAAGAACATGAGCAACTATATGGCGAGATTGAAATCGTTTTCGGTCGACACGACCAACACGACTGAAGTCATCGACACCAACGGCCAGAAATTGAATTTCACCGCCCAGGGTGAAGTCAGTGCCATGCGGCCAAATATGCTTGTGGCACACCGGGTCGATGCAAATCAGGATGCCTCCATCTACTTCGATGGCAAGAACGTTACCGTGTATGCCAAGCAAGAAAACCTTTATGCAACGACGTCTACACCGCCTGACATGGACGAGGCGCTTGACTTCATGCGTGACCGCATCCAGATCGATCTGCCGGGTGCCGACCTGCTGTACAGCGACATCTATGACGGCATGACCTGGAACCAGAGCAGTTCGAGCTATATTGGCAAAGAAGATATCGATGGAAAACCTGTCGATCACCTGGCGTTCCGTACCGCAGATGTCGATTTTCAGATATGGATTCAAGACGGTGACCAGCCTTTGCCCATGCGCTATCTGATCACATCAAAATGGGTGGCTGGTGCGCCACAATACGGCGTAGAAATGAGTAACTGGGTGGTCAACCCACAACTCGACGCGAAGACATTCGAATTCAAAGCGCCTGCCGGTGCAACCCAAATCGAGTTTCTTACTAGCCAGGGAGTGCAACCATGAAGCGTGCAAATAAACTAAGGCTATTCGCATTCGGCGGATTTGGACTGATACTGACGCTGGCTGCAGGAATACAGGTCGCCGAACTGATGCCGGGCAGCACAATACAGGTAATTTCCAGCGCGCAAGCTCGAGTTGGCCGCCCTCTAACGCCGGTAAGTTACGCCGGTGTTGCGCGGCGTACAACGCGCCGTGCTGTGGCATACGGGGGTGCGGCGATGGCAACAACAGCCGTCGCAGGCTCGGTGGTGGCAAATGAGTATGCCCCAGCATCATCATCAATGGTTGCATCACCGCCTTACAACTGCCCTGCAGAAGGGGCCGTGTTTGTTTGTGGTGGCTATAGCTATCACCCAGTCATGCAGGGTTCGACGGTAGTCTACTCGGTACGCCCCGCAAATTAATTGGCGCAAGCAGCAGACCCGACTGCGACCACGTTAAAAAAAATCGCACTAGCCATGGTGCCCGTGCGATTTCTTCGTTATGCGTTTCTGCACTGCGCTGTATTCGTGCTCTTGGGCATCTCCGTGAATGTGCCGCTTTTGAGTGATCAAACTGAAAGCCACCCTGGTACGTCGTTATGCGGGGAACAGAAACGTAAAATTAAGCCGAAAACCCCAGCCTTTAGGACCATTTTCAGGGCTGTCAGCCCAATAACGTGCGCCCGCCTGTATGCTCAACGGCTGTTTTCCAACTTTGAGTATCTGTGTAACAGTCAAGTTAATGGGTACAGACCATTGCTTGCCCTTCCAGTCATAAGATGATTCAGTATTAACGCCAAAGCTGGTTAATGTCTTGGTCGTATAACTGACAAATGGTTGAATAAAAGTAGCATTAACATCATTGCGATTACTACTGCCCGCCACCGACCAAATGTGATTACCCAACACCCCATAGGTCCAGCCGTCAGCCTGCTTTAGCACCACCGCCGTTGGCCCCAGGCCCCATTTCCCGGCACCTAGCTGGCTTTTGCTGGCTGTTGGCAGCAGCAAAACCGGCCCCGCACCCCAGATCCAACCACTAGCAGTCGGCTTCTTCGGCGAAAAGAACAGGCTTTGCGTCACATCACCCAGACCCGAGGCATCCCCACCACCATTTGGCAGCATATTCCTCTGGTCGATCAGCGGCACTATGGTGCGCGAGATTAAATTCCAGTCACCGTTAAGTGAGAAAGGGATCACCGGTTGGATGTTGAGCACCGATTTGCTGCCATCGCCGTCCGCCCCCATACCCCTGTCGTAGTTGAACTGGAACGGCACGCTAATCATGGCGGCTATGGGGTTCAGGGCATTCTTTGCGAGTTCGGCGTCATCGATGCCATATGCGGTAAGTGGAAGTGTTCCTGCTGCGAGCGCAGCCAGTAGAGCTATCTGCGGCAGCTTGGTCTTCTTGCCACGGCCCGTCAGTGGTTCACTACCCCTTTGCACCGTACGTGGCTGTCGCTCAGTATTATCAGAGGTTTTATAGTTCATGGCACTAGCCTCGCGTTAAGTAATAACAGCATTGTTAAAGTTTCGCTTCTACAGCTTGCTTGCGCGTACTGGCGACGTGAACTTGTCTTTCCCCATATCCACAAGCTTTCTGTCGTTTCGGTCTGCCATCAGCGGCCAAGCGGCTTCGTCGTGATTTTGCATTGGCCCAATACAGCACCAGCGGCTTAGAAACTGATGCCCAGCCCTAAATAGGGACCGCTCACCCTCATCTTCCAGACGTCTCCGCCTTTGCTGTAATCCCAATAGAGTTGGCGATAACCCAGCTTGGCGGTAAAGTTCTTAGCAAAATGCCAATCGGCACCCAGCATGAACTGATAGGTAAGATCTGACCCACCGCCGCCGATATCTGCGTAGCCAAACAACGAGAATTTATCCGAAACCGGATAAAACACACGTGTGCCGACCACGGCATCGGTCCAACTGGCGGAGCCGCTCGCGCTTCTGCTACCGCCAGGGAAAACAATACCGGGGGTTGTCGAGAGATTTACGCTGGCTTTTGTATAAACTTTGGTGTAACGCAACGCGCCCAGCAGATCGACGCTAACCGCATTGTCGAACACCCGGTATGCGACTGAACCCTGATAGACGTACAGCTTGCTTGTGATACCCAGCGCGCCCTTAACGCCCACATGACCAAAGGGGCCTGTCACGCTTTTCGAGGCGTTATCATCCAGCTTCACGTACAGCGCCTCCAGGCCATATGTCCAGCGCCCCTTACTGGCCGTAACAAGCCCCATAAATCCTTGATCCAGATTTTTCAAGATGTCACTGAAAGAGGCATCCACATCACTCGTGACGCCACGAATACCAACCTTTCCATTCATGCCCGCTGCAAAAAAATAAGGCGTGACTTCAAATTTCCAGCTCTCGCTCTCTGCCGAAAAAGCCGCCTGGCTTGCGCCGCAGCCCAACAGCGCCAGCGAGATAGCAAGTAGTTTTTTAAAGTACATGGGCTTACTCCGTGTTGTCATGCGTCGCCCCGCGTGATGGAAGCTTGTAATGTTGTGCAGACCGCCCCGGTCGCTTCAGACCAATACCGGTCGCATAAGCCCCATTGGCCGGGACTGAACCCATCGCTGCGGCTGAACATGCAAGCTCGACCCTTGCAAGCGAATTCACGACCATCCGCGCAGTATGATCAGATTGGTTCATGTATCAATCTGATCACGGACAGTGCCTCAATGGAATTGTCCCTGGGGGCAAACAAGATGAAAGCGTGGTGCAGGCACCACGCCCCAACAAACCAGCACATTTTGGCTTGCTCGTTTGTCTGGTTGTACTGCCTCATCTCACCACTACGGTGTGTGGCAGCTGTCTGGTGCTTCTTTCTTGCGGCTAGATTACCTGTTCGCTCCTGCTAACCCAAAGCGCGGCCCAGGACATGGCGACTGCGACCGCCAATGGGCCTCAACGAGCCTGTTTATTGCCCTTTGATGCAGCAGGTAGCCAAACTTGATCAACGTCAGTAACGTCAACCTATTTTGCAGACATCATTCACTTGCTAAGGGCCTTCCATTTACCGTCTACCTTGCAGAAAACAGCATCAGTCACGTTTTGAGTCAGTTTATGACGGTTCTCGACACGCGCTTTTCGGCAATCATTTCGACCTTGCGGGTCTTTTCCGGGCGTAATACTGCCGCTGTTGCCCGCGCTGGGGTTTTCCCATGTCTGTGCCACGCCGTCCGGGCCATTATCGAGCGCCCGATTCAAGGTCTTGGTCATCAGTTCAATATCGGCCTGCTTAAACCTCGTGATAGGCGCGTCCCGTGCAAAATGAAGCCCAGATTGCGCGTGTACTGGCGTGGCAGCGCCAGCCAGAAAAATCAGCAAGATCAATGGCCATTTCACGTGTGTCCTCCTGCGTCAAAAACCCCATGCACTACGAAACAACCTGCCGTGTGAATCATCAGTTTGCTACACGACAGAGCGCCCTATCGTCATCAAACCGATGCGGTCGAAGGATTGATCAATCACTACGTGGCGTCGGTGGACCCGGAAATACCCAAGTGCCATCAACGATTTCCTTGCTGGGCTCATACATACGAACGCTGTAATTCCAGCCTTCCATAATGGGAAGGCAATTCTGGACGCTATCAGTGCACCCACCAAAACGCAACGTATAAGACCCATCGCCATTCGGTTTTGCGGTCAGATTATTCAGGCTGTATGCGTGCTCGTCATTCTGCTGAAAATAGCCTTTTGCGTTATACAGACTGATCGACCAGAAGCCTTTAACGGGAACATCCTTGACGGCCAGTTCGTACTTGCCAACCGGCAGATTGGGTTGGACGTTGATATATACGGCGTCGCTGTCTGGCAGACCGCCCCAGGCCGAAGCGCTGCCGATCAAAAAGTGGACCGGATCTACGTCGGCTTTAGAACCGAAGGTGTGAATATACCTTTTCAAACCTTTGGCCAGATCAAGAACGGGTTCAAGCGTTGCCTTGTAGCTGGCCTCGTCGTAATTGGGCATGACGAACGGTTGCTGGGAGCCGGCATCGATTTTGACTTGGTCCTGGAGCTTGTGGGCCTCAGTCATATCTCGTGCATCTTCAGGGTTCGCAAGTGTACGAATGACTACGGAGACAAAGGGTGTATCGAACTCGGCTGTCGTGAGCTTGTATGTACCGCCACCGTAATAGACCTTGTTGACGTAGCCATCATTGTTGATGACCATTAATGACATGTAGCGTTTGCCGGTATCCGGCAGGGTGATGGTGACGCCCTCGGAAATGTTAACGACGGCCAGACTGTAGAGCGTATCGCGATTCATCCGGATCACGTTCTGCTTGTCGATTGGTGTTGTCGTGCGGTTGTGATGCAGTTTATTGATGCCGCCTGACATTTTCAAAATGCCTGCGAACTCGTGATCGGTTTGCGCCTTGTTAAAATTATCAACGTTGATCACAACAGCGCCGTCAGCAGCAGCCGTTGCATCTTTGGCTGTCGCCAGCGAGGCGAAGGCGAGCGCACACGCCAGAGCGATTGCTGTGTAGGGAAGAAATATTTTCATTAAAGTTGTCTCCTTAATCCAGAACCACATGCTTTCACGAATGCTGCCGGTTCTTCATTGATGGTATAAATTCAATCACAGGTTTGTCCGGCTCAATTTGTCCTGATCAGCTTAGGCGCAGTCCACGAACCATCCAGTGCGGCTTGTTTCGGCCAGTACAGGCGCATGTATGTGGTAAATGCGCCTTTTGGCGCGGGCAGCCAGTTTGACTCCTTATCCTTGCCGGGCGACTCGTTCTGGATGTAAAGCGTAATCCCACCATCGGCGTCCTTCTTCATGTTAGGCAGCATCGGTGAGTTGATAAGGTAGCGGTTAATCGGGTTGCTCACCAGCAAGCTCTGCGGCAGGTCGTACATAGTCAGTGACCAGAATGCGTTCACTGGCGGATACTGGTCGGCTGCAAAGTGCAACGTGTAGCGATTCGCGCCACTGAGTGCCCTGCCTTCACTGTCCTGGCGAAGAACTGGATACATTGCCTCTCGCTCGGAGTTGCCGTAGATGCCGATGGTTCCGAGCCAACGGTTCAAGTAGTTGTTCTTCATAGACTGGCGCGTACCAAACAGGTCAGCCGCGGACACTCGGCCCTCGCTAAACTTCATGACGCCTTCAGCGTACGCTTGCAGCGCATCCTCCCGCCCCTGCTCTATGGCCGTCTTCATTTCAGGTGAGAGCTTGTCGGCATCGAAAGCCATATCGCCACCAACGCCGATCTCGGCGAAGCGCTTCATGAGTTCGACCTCGCTCGGGTCTGTCGGGCAGTAGGACAACACGAAATTCATGATGTTGAAGAACTCCAATGAGGTCTTTTCTTCGTCCTTGGCAAGTGGCTTGATAAAGTCAACCGTGGGTGCGGCAGATGGTGGAGCTGTACCCAGAAACTGCGACAGTGGCTGCACTTTGTACTGCGCCTGAATCTTCTTGACGATATCGATGTCTGCGGGGTTAAAAAGCTGCGTGCGGTAGATGGCGAGGATAAAATCCGTTTCCGAATGGAACACCTTCTTAATTCCTTTGGGTGTTTCGCCTTTCCAGCCCGGCCCGGCAACGATAAAGTTGCCCACATCGTTGCCCGTGGTGGCGGTGCCAGCGTAATCAAAGTTGAACGTATACGCATCCGTGAACTGGATGCTGTAGTAGCGATCTTTCTCGATCTTAGGCACAGAGAGAACCATGGGTTCGGCCCGCAAGTCCAGGCCAGCCCAGGAGTACGGTGTGTCCGAATTGGGCGTTTGCACCGCCGTATCAGCGGGAGTGTAAACGTTGGGAATATTCTTGATATGGTTCCACGGTGCCTTGTATGAAGGGTCGCTCTTATCCACGAAGTAAGCGTACTGGATGCGATAGCTGTCCACCAGCGGGTAGCCATAGATGTAGGCTTGCTTGGCGATGGTGCGTGCCTCGGCAGGCGTGATAGCAGATGCAGCGACGGGTTTCGCGGTAGCGGCCTCGTCTTGCTCGGCCGTAGTTGCCGCGTGCGCGGGTTGATTGCCATAGGCTGCCAATATAGCAAGCGTAAACATACTTGCCAGCGTCAGTCTGATGGTCGAACGAGAAAACCCATTCACAATAATTACTCCTGAGTCATGGCTTGGTCTGCACTTTCCCGGATAGCACTTGATCCGGGACGGTGTCAGTTGCTGATCGGGCCCTTTTCTGTCTTCAAACACATAAGATTCAGTTCCAGAAAGCTCTACAGCCACGTGTTACTTAACCAACTCAATCTCACTCGGCCGCCACGTCTTGTTGATCCAGGGCTCCAACGGGCCATACATGCGCAATATCGTGAACCAGCTCTTGCCCGGCACGGTCTGCAGCCAGTTGCCCTCTTTGCCTTGTGGCGCCTTCGGTGCAAAATAAACGTCGTAAGAACCATCCTCATTCTTTTCAAAACCCTTGTCCTGGCTGCCCACTGTCGGAAAGGGTTGATCAGTCTGCAGCAGCGAACGTGTCTGGGTGTCGTAAACCGTAACCGCCCAGAAGTCGTTCACCGGCACGTTGGGTGGCAGGTGCAATTTGTAAGTTTTGGAACCGTCGAATGCTTTCTTATTGGCGTCCAGATAGGCAATGCCATAGTCAGAGCCCGCCCCTGCCCGCGTCGTCGCCATTGCGGGGGTGACCCCGGTGGCGTTGTATAAGAACAGTACGCGCGCATCCAGGTTCATCGCACCATCGGCTTCAAACGATGTGTTCTTGTTGGCGTAACCCACGCTCCAGGCACTGTGGGTATCAGGGTAGATCTCCACACCATCTATGCGTGGCTGATATGTGATGGCGCGTGCAGTGGCAGCACCTATGGTTGCGGCTTCGGTCAGCAGCTTCTGCATGCGTGCGTCGGGCTTGAAAGGCTGGCCCTTGACGATGCCAATGGCAGCCAGGGTGCCGCGCATCTCGGGCCCGATCGCATCGATTGGCTCTTCTTGAACAACCTGGTTCAGGCCCTCGTAAAAGCTCAAGCCTCGGGTTACGACTGTGTTGTAGCTTTTGCCCGACATATCGACGAACTCAGTTGCTGGAGGGTTACTGGCCTTGGACAGCGGGTAGACTTTCAGTCCGGACTTAATGTTCGCCACCGCTGGTGCGAGACCCTTGGCGATGGAGCCACGCAGAAACATCAGGTTGTGATTGGTAGGCATTTTGACCACAAAATAACCATCAGGAACCTCACCCGCGTAACCGGGAGGCAGCAGCAGGTACTTGCCGCCCTGCCCTTTGTCAGGACCAGGCAAGCCCATGTTTTCAATATAGCGGAACCATGCGTCGTCGAGAAACCCGAGTATGCCCGGTGGCAGCTCGACCACCAGTGCGCCATCGGCTGCCAGGTCAAGATAGCTCAGCGCATACAAGGTCGACGTATTACCGGTCAAATACAGCGATTCTGACTTGAGCAGTTGCTCGGTAATCGTGACAACGTTCGATGCGTTTGCGCCAATACCTGCATTGCCCATGCGCATGGCATAGATAGATGCAGCACCCTGGTTATTAAGATAGGCCTGAACGCCACGCATGCGATCGAGGTTGTCATACACCTTGTCGATAGTGGCGTCAGTAGGTACGCCGTCGAAAAACTTCAGTTCACCAATCGGTGTATCAACCTGATCTGGCATAGAAATTGATTGCAGCTCGGCCTTGCTAACCTCGGCCGAGACGGGCTGCGACAGTGGCAAAAATGTGAGAGCTGCCACGATGGCTAAACTTAAGGGGTGTAGATGCATAACGGCATATTCCTGTTTATTCGACGATGTGGGGCTGCGCCTGGCTACCCCACACATGTCGCGATGGCTATTAGCTTTGTTATTACTGTATGGTCATTACCAAATTACCCGGCGACCACAACACCCGGTGGCTGCCAGGTACCCTTGCCAACCGGTAGAACTGACAACGCCTCGGTGGCCGGCTTCGGCCAGTACAGGCGCATAACCAGATAGGCGGTGTCATCGGGTGCCGGCAGCCAGTTGGCTTCCTTAGCCTTGCCGGGTGAATCCTTCTGGATGTAAATAGTCACGGACCCGTCGGCATTCTTGGTCATATCGGACGCCATCGCCGTATTGACCAGATAGCGATTAATGGGGTTTTTGATCAGCAACTGCGACTTGCCGTCGTACATGGTCACCGACCAGAACGCGTTCACCGGCGGCATCTGGCCATCAGCGAAGGTAAGCGTGTAGTTGTGCTTGCTGGTATCGATGGTTTGTCCTTTTGTATCCACACGGCCCAGTGGGTACACAGCCTCGTCCGCATCGTTGCCATAAATACCCGCCTTAGCGGTGGCTGCGCGCATGACCCAATCTCCGTTGTAATGGGCTCGGTCACCAGGCAATGAGCCGAGTTGCCAGCCATTTACGTTGGTCATGCCAGAAGCCAGGTAGGTATCCACCTTCTCGTCACCGGCCTTCATTGCCTCGGCCATGGCTTGTTGACGCTCGGGCGAAAGCGCTTTCATGTCAAAGGTCTTGCCCGGGCCGACACCAATCTGGGCCAGCTTGGCGCGGACGCCTTTGTCCTCGTCAGCCTGCGGAATATATTGAAGTGCGGCGCCGAGGTAGTTCCAGAAGTTGGCCTTGATACCAGCCGTAGTGGCCGGCAGGAAGTCGATCTTCGGTGCGACTGACGGAGCTGGCTGGCCCAGGAATGCCGATAAGGGCTCGGCCTTAAACTGGGCCTGGACCTTCTCTACATTGGGAATATCCGTCGGATCAATAAGCTGGGTGCGGAATGCCGCAAGACTGAACGGCGTGAGCGACGTGAACACCTTGTTGATACCTGCTGGCTTCTCGCCCTTCCAGTCGGGCCCGACGACCATGTAGCTGCCTGCATCAACACCAGTGGCGCGGCTGCCGATATAGCCGTAGTTGTAAGTATGACTATCCGCCAGCATCACCGAATAGTAACGGTCTTTAGGAACCGCCGGCACCGAAATCACGACGGGTTCGGTCCGCAGATCTAGCCACAGAAACGAATACGGTGTGTCGCTGTTTGCCGTAACAACGGCAGTATCCTCATACGTGAATACGCGAGCAAGACTCTTGATGTGATTAAACGGCGCCTTGAACTGACTTGATTTCGGGTCGACCGCGTATTCGTTCATGATGGCGTAGTTCATTACCAACGGCAGGCCATAGATAAAACCCTCCTCGACGATGGATTTGAACTGTTCAGTACTAAGCGCACTGGCAGGTGCAGCGGCTGCCGCTGAAGAGCCCGCTGGTGCCGGCGTGGATGTCTGGGCTATAGCCTGGCTGCTGGCCGACATCAACGCAAGTGAAAACACGCTTGCCAGTGCGACACTCATGGCGGTATGAGGAAACTTTTT
Organism: Pusillimonas sp. ANT_WB101; assembly: GCF_008369125.1. Classification (NCBI taxonomy): domain Bacteria; kingdom Pseudomonadati; phylum Pseudomonadota; class Betaproteobacteria; order Burkholderiales; family Alcaligenaceae; genus Pusillimonas; species Pusillimonas sp. ANT_WB101. The sequence continues at coordinate 73,711 of NZ_VOAY01000004.1, forward strand.
CATAATGATTGCTCCTGATTCATGTCGTAGCCTGCTGTCGCGGGCGATTGTCCGTACGAAACAGCCCGGGTTGTCGGGTTGGTTTTCCTTGTGTGCAGACACGCAAGGTCTGCCCACAAGGCGAACTGCAAATGCAAATTACTTGACCAACTCGACCTCACCAGGCCGCCAGCTCTTGTCAATCCAGGGCTCGAGCGGGCCATACATGCGCAAAATGATGAACCAGCTCTTGTCAGGAACAGTCGCCAGCCAGTTGCCTTCTTTTCCTGCCGGCGCCTTAGGTCCGAAATAAACGTCAAACGAGCCATCTGCGTTCTTCTCAATACCCTTAGTCTGGCTTCCGACGGTCGGAAACGGCTGGCTAGTCTCCAGCATAGAGCGGGTCTGGGTGTCATAGATCGTAACTGCCCAGAAATCGTTCACGGGTACGTTGGGCGGCAGATGTACCTTGTAGGTTTTGGACCCGTCGAATGGCTTCTTCTTGGCATCGAGCATGGCCAGCCCATAATCCGACCCTGCCCCCACATGGCTGGTTGCCATTGCCGGTGTCACACCGCCTGCATTGAAATAGAACAGCACACGGGCATCCAGGCCCATCGTGCCATCAGTCTCAAAGGAGGTGTTGTGGTTGGCAAAGGCCGTGCTCCAGGCGCTTTTGGTATCGGGGTAGATGAACACGCCATCGATACGTGGCTCGTAGGTGATAGCACGCGCAGTGGCTTCACCGATTGTGCCCGCCTCAGTCAGCAGCTTCTTCATGCGTGCGTCGGGTGCGAACGGCTTGCCCTTGACGATGCCGATAGAGGCGATGGCGCCACGTACTTCTGGCCCGATGGCTCCGATGGGTTCGCGTTGGATCATCGCATCGAGAATTTCGAAATACTCGAGGTTATTCGGGAAGACCGTATTGAATGCCTTACCGGACATGTTGACGAATTCGGTCGGTGCAGGCTTGCCCGCATCTTTCAACGGATAAATCTTGAGGCCGTCGCTAATGTTCTTGACCGCCGGCTCCAGGCCCTTGGCGATCGAGCCGCGTAAAAACAGAAAATTGCGGTTGGTCGGTGGCTTGAGCAAGAAGTATCCATCCGGGATCTCGCCGGTGTAGCCCGGTGGCACCACCAGATACTTGCCGCCCTTACCTTTGTCCGGACCGGTCACGCCCATATCGCCAACAAAGCGCTGCCATGCATCGTCGAGAAAGCCGAGCATACCCGGCGGAATCTCAATGACCGTGGGCCCGTCATTGGCCAAGTCTGTACCGGCATAAGCGTACAGCGTCGAGGTATTGGCGGTGACGACGAGGGTCTTGGAATCCATCAAGGCCCCGAATAAGGCAATTTTGTTAGGTGCGTTGGCCCCCGCCTTTGCCAGCCCGTCAAGAACGCTCTGAATGGACACCCCGCCCATATTGTCGAGATACACGTTTACCCCGCGCATGCGGTCGAGGTTGTCATAAACCTTGTCGATGGTGGCATCGGTGGGTACACCGTCGAAGAACTTCAGTTCGCCAATCGACGTATCGACGTGATCCGGCATAGAAATTGATTGCAGCTCAGCTTTGCTGACCTCGGCGAAGGCATTGGGTGACAGTGGCGCGAAAGCCAGAGCCCCAATAACCGTTAAATACAAGAGACGCAAATTCATGACGTGAAACTCCTGATTAAGAGGCATATAAACGCCCAATTTGGCTGGCCGTTAATACGCTTGGTGAAGTGACAGCGACTTGCTAACTTAGGGTCTATTACATGCTGCGACATCTCAGATCCGCAGCCATGAGTCCATAATCCATCTGCCTCGTCAGAGCACAACTGGCTCAAGCATTCATCTCACCACAGACAATCGCCGCCGGGAATTGTCCTTTGGGGCAAAAAGGCTGGGTACGGGCGCAGGAATATGGCCATGGCAAACTCGAAACAGAACACATTTCGGGATATTGCGATCGAGGTGCGGCTGCGGACATCAGCCAATGCCAGCACGAGGTGAGCAAAACAGAGCAGCTTCCGGGATAAGGTGCTAGTTGCGATCACCGCTTCGGCTCAGGCCGCCACAACCCGCTTTATGGCATCAAGTAACGCGGTGCCGGTAAACGGCTTAAGAAGAAAACCGCGGGCGCCAGTACGAATGACAACATCACGCAACCCCAGCGCGTCGTGACCAGTGATGAGGATACAAGGCGGGCAAGGCCCACTTGCCAACAAGGTGCGACACAAATCAAGGCCGGAGATTCCCGGCAGACAGATGTCGAGCAACAGACAGTCACATTGACTTGCCTGATCAATCCCTATCTGCAGCAGCGCTTCGGCCGATTCACAGGTCGTGACTACATATCCCGCCGCCTGTAGCATGCGCTGCATCGCCTGGCGCAGGCTGGCGTCGTCCTCAACCAGAATGATGTCCATGCTGCGATCCGACATGCTGTCCGTTCCTTATTTAGTGCATGCGGGCGTTCCGCGTACATTAAAGAACAGCATTACCCGAATAGCTCGACGGCAATAGTGGCCCTTGGGCCAAGCAGCCTGCCCTTTGGTGCAAAATGGGACGCTGATGCCGTCTCGTAGCAATCTACTCGTTGCCTAACCTGCCCGCGATCTTGATCAGGTCTATGAATCGCTGGACATGAAACTTGTCCATCACATGCGCGCGATGTGCCTTGATCGTGCGCTCACTGGTGCCCAGATCGTAGGCGATCTGCTTGTTAAGCCGCCCAATGATGACCTGAGCAAAAACCTCACGCTCGCGTGGCGACAGCGACTCATAGCTTGCGTGCAGAGCGAGATCCCTGGCACGCGCATCGCGGCATGCCTGGTCGCGCACAAGCGCTGCATCAATGGCGCCAAGCAACACATCCCGATCAACGGGTTTGGTCAGAAAATCCACAGCACCGGCCTTCATGGCGTCCACACCCATATCGATATCGCCCTGCCCTGTGAGAAAAACCACAGGCAACGCATCGACACGCTGTGCCAGCGCCTGCTGCAATTCGGGCCCGCTGGGCCCACCCGGCATGGAAACATCCAGCAGAATGCAACCGGGACCATCAGCTTGCCAGTTCAGCAGAAAGTCGCCGGCTCCCGTATAGGTGCGGACACTGTGTCCGGCCGAACCAAGCAACCGTGCAAGCGATGTGCGAAGCGACTCGTCATCATCAACGACATGAACGACAGCCTGAATATCTCTAGTCATTGTGGTTCCCTGCTTGATGGTTGGTCGGGCCCGCCACATGTGCCACCGGAATGGTGAAACGGAACACCGCACCGCCCTCTGGATGATTTTCTGCCTTTATCCGGCCCCCGTGAGATTCAACAATCGAGCGCACGATAGGAAGCCCCAGGCCCAGGCCATGCATCTTGGTGGTGAAGTATGTATCGAAGAGCTGATCCAGATATCGTTTCGGTACACCATTGCCGTGATCGCGCACCAAAATTTCGACTTCACCCGACTGCAATGAGGTTACCCGCAGCTCAATTACAGCCCGCGCCTCGGGGACACCAACCAGTGCATCTAGCGCATTCAGCAGAAGATTGAGCATTGCTTGCTGCAGTAAAGTCGGGTCAGCGCATACCAACAGCTCCCGTGAATCAAAGTTGGTTACGACCGCCACCCCATAATGCCGCGCGGTCGGAACAATCAAATGCAGCACATCCCTACACACATCCTGCAAGTCGATCTCTCTGATATCCAAGGGGCGCTTGCGTGCGAGTGTCTATACATGACGGACGACTTGGCTGGCCCGTAGACAATCTTTGCGGATGTCGGACAAAATCACACGTATTTCATTTAAATCTGGTTCGGCTTTTGCCAACATGAGGTCAGCGGCATCAGCATTGCTCAAAATGGCGCCCAGTGGCTGATTAATCTCATGCGCAATCGAGGCGGAAAGCTGACCGATAACCGCCAGACGCGATGTATGCATCAGCTCGGTGCGAAGCTCTATCTTTCCGGACTCAATTTTTAGATGCCTGTGCCACTCTAGCAATAACGCCGCAATCAAAAGGCTCTGCAGTACCACCAAAACGGTCACCGCCGCTATGACCCATCGGGTGTCTGCCCACAATACAGACCCACTCAACCCCGTTTCACCAGCGTTGACGATCGACATACCCAGTGCAAGCGACGCCCCAAACAACGCAACAACAATGGCGACGGTCGCCGTCGGCTGTAGACGGGTTAGCGCGCCGGCCCCAGGCCACGTTGTCATGCCACGTGATCGAATACAGGCCGTCATTCGATTCAGCACGCTTATCTCCCGTGCCGCTGGTGGCTCTTCTTAGTGCCCGTAGCGACTTGTTATTAGCAACTTACGCCAAATCCAGTATGGATCTGTTGCCAGCATCTAGCATGCTTTTTTTTAAATTAACAGAGAAAGTAAAAAGGCACAATCAGCCGCAGGCCGCAAGCCCGACCAACTGCAGTGATTTTCACAACGTGAACTAAGTCCTTAAATGTATTGTTACGGCCGCGCTTTACCCCGTCGTGTCAACGTTTGCCACCGCTCAGATTAAAAGAACGCACCAGCGCCTCATAGCCCTTTGATTCTCTAAGAAGTTGGCCAGCAACTGCTCGCAACCCATCAATGTCTTTGGGTGGAAGGGAAAAGCTAGTAGGAAGTTCCATGAAATGAGCGCGTTCTGCAGCAGTGGGGATTGCGTCGAAGCTTACGGAGATGACGTCGAGGGTGAGTTTTGGCACACTAGCCTCAGCCTGTGCTTTGCTTGCGCCTGCGAGCTGGGCGTAAGCGACCTTTAGATCTCGCTTTCTTTCCATAATTTCAGCCCTATCTTTCATAATTTCGACCGTTTCAAAAGAGTATTTTTCTATCGGTACATTCGTTGACTGCAACAGCTGGATAATAAAACCGGGTGGCGTTTCTGTCTTGTCCCAATAGGTGCGAGGCGACGAATGCGCGTCCACCACGATCAAAACAATACGACTAATATCACCAAAACCCACCTGCTGCGAGTACGCTGAACTTGCTTCCAGCTCTTCAATAAACTCCAGCGCAGGACGCACGCCAATATTGTCAGAGACGCCGCCATCTACCAAATGGATGTAGGGGCGATCTTTACTGTTCTGAAAGCTTTCCATCTCGCGATAACGTTCCAGGGCGCGTCCTGAAGGCCGAGCCTGAGTTTCGGGATTGGCAACATCCTCAACCCACAAGGGATATTGAAAATGGCAAGTTCCCCCATAATTGTTAAACGTTACCGGAGACAGCGCCACTGGGACGGCAGACGAGGTTGCTGCAGCACGAGACAGATGAACCTTATTAAGGTCAGAACAGAGCAAATCGAAATCATTTTGAAAGAAAATCAGGCGTGACCCAGTGGACAGGTCAGTTCCTGTTGTCAAGGCGACAGGGCCGTGCTTATCAAGCAGGTCGCCAAATGTTGCACCCTCAAACAGGATTTCGTCATAGTACTCAGCAGCCAGCTCTGAGCGTCCGGCGCTGCCGCCAACAAACTTCCACCAATTAAACGGGTTGAGGATGCGCCTAATGAGTGCGCCTTCTACATTTCGCTTAAGAAAACGTGCTTCATACTCTGAAAACAATCGCTCGCCATACAAAGCGTAGGCCAGTGCAGTGAAGCTTCCGCCCGAAACACCAGTAATGATGTCTACCTCGTCAAGCAGTCGACGCTGTTCACCCTGCACAACAACATGGGTTCGACGAAGCTCTTCAAGAACACCGTACGAAAATGCAGCTGCTCGCGTGCCGCCACCCGAAAACGACAAAATCATCAGCGTAGATAGATCGTTATTTTGACGCTTGGGTACCAGTAAATAGGGGCGATATCCGCTGCTAGGATCTACCTGAGTGATGGGCGGGTTTATGGGCCGACTGGCGCAGCCAACTAGCGCCGAAACGACTATAGTCAAAAACAACAAGCTTCGCATGGCTATCGCTCTTATAAAGAGTATTGACGTTGCTATAAAGCTATTTTTGCGGTGGCGTAGGGCGCCCCACTTTTCGCAGAGCTACGTCGGAGCTTGAGTCTTGCCTCTAACGCAATCTATTGATATTGAATGTTATTTTACGCTTATAGTGCGTGAATATTAACGATACACGACGAAAGATACCGATCGTTATATTCAGCAAGGCTTCCCAGAAGCGGATCTAAAACTTTAGAGCTAAGGGATGTTAGGCAAAGCAATCATCAGCCTCACTCGCTCCGAAGACGCCACTGGTATGACCCATCTTGCCGCTGGATGGCGCATCCAGATGCAGTCCAGGCTGTCACTCTGAAGCAGCACTGGCCAATCAGCTACGCGCCGGAATCATCCCGCTTTGCCCGATCTATGGCAAGCGCTGCGCCAGAGCCCAGGCAACATGCTCGCGCACCAAGGGGCTTTCATGGTTGGCACGGCCAAGCAGCGCCGTACGCAGCTCGTGAGCCTGCGCCTCATCAGCCTGAAGCAGCGCATTGCCCAGCGCCACTGCAATGTTACGCAACCAACGTTCGTGGTTGATGCGGCGGATCGGCCCACCCTCGGCACGTTTAAGAAAAGTCTCTTCGTCCCAGGCGAATAGATCGACAAGCTGACGGCCGACTAAAGGCGAACGCTCGTCAAAATCAGGCAGTTCTGTGGTCTGTGCGTACTTGTTCCAAGGACAAAACGTCTGGCAGTCATCACAGCCAAAGATATGGTTGCCCATCAGTGGCCGCAATTCCTCGGGGATAGGGCCATGATTTTCTATGGTCAGATACGAAATACAGCGGCGCGCATCGACCACCCCAGGTGCAACGATGGCACCCGTGGGGCAAACGTCGATGCAAGCGGTACATGTACCGCAATGTGCACTAACCGGATCGGTCGGCTCAAGCGCAAAGTCAACAAAGATTTCGCCCAGGAAAAACATGGAGCCGGCTTCGCGCGAAAGCACCATAGAATGCTTGCCGCGCCAGCCTTGCCCGCTGCGACTGGCCAGTTCCTTTTCCAACACCGGGGCCGAGTCAGAAAAGACGCGGTGGCCAAATGGGCCTACCAGGGTCTCGATACGATCGCACAATTTCCGCAAGCGCGAACGCACCACCTTATGATAGTCACGCCCCCGAGCATAAAGCGACACCACGCCCTCGGCGGGTTGGTCAAGTCGTGCTCGCTCGCGGTCTTGCCAGTCAGGGGCAGTACTGCGCGGCAAATAGGGCATACGCGCAGTGATTACACTGATCGTGCCAGGAACTAGCTCGGCCGGCCGCGCACGCTTCAGACCATGCAGCTCCATATAGTGCATGTCACCGTGGTAGCCCAAGGAAAGCCAATGCAGTAAGTTTGGCTCGGCCGAGGATAAATCTACCCCAGCAACACCAATTTTAGAAAACCCCAACTCACTCGCCCAGGCTTGTATCTGCTGAATCCACTGACCACTGTCGGGAGTGATCAATGAAGATGTAGTGTGAGTCATGCTATGAACCTAACCTCGTTCAGTGGATATTAACGCATCCCTTCTGGACGAAACCGTATTGGCCTGTTGGCCGCCGGTGTTCTTACGGTGGACAGACGTATCATGCCCCGCTGCAGGCCTTGGGCCACACAAACTGGGCTCCAGTTGGAGCAGTGGCGGACCCTTGCTGGCGCTGCACCTGAACGACAGCCTGGTAATCGGAGAGTTGGCGGTAGCACGCTGCCGAATGCACCGGCCTGCATCGCAAGGCCTTGAAAGAAACACTGCATCACAGGGCCGTGAATGGCAAGGTCTGCTCAATCAGCCACGATATCATCGGGCATGTGCTGCTGAATGCCACACTGGCGAGATCTCCAGACATACCCTACCGGACATAAAAAAGCCCCGTTCTCCTAGGAAATCGGGGCTTTTCCAGACCTGATCAGATCAAGCCGAAAACACTTACATGTTTTCGATCATGACCGTGCCAAAGCCCGAGCACGATACCTGCGTTGCGCCTTCGAGCAGACGGGCGAAGTCGTAGGTAACTTTCTTGGACAGAATGGATTTTTCCATGCTGGAGATGATAAGGTCAGCGGCTTCAGTCCAGCCCATGTGGCGCAGCATCATTTCTGCCGACAAAATCAAGGAACCGGGGTTCACGTAGTCTTTGCCTGCGTACTTGGGTGCAGTGCCGTGGGTGGCTTCAAACATGGCAACGGAGTCTGACAGGTTGGCACCTGGAGCAATACCAATACCGCCAACTTGCGCAGCCAGCGCGTCAGACACATAGTCGCCGTTCAGGTTAAGCGTGGCGATTACGTCATACTCTGCCGGACGCAACAGAATTTGCTGCAGGAAGGCGTCAGCGATCGAATCTTTGACGATAATGTCACGACCCGTTTTGGGGTTTTTGAATTTGCACCATGGGCCGCCGTCGATCAGCTGAGCACCGAATTCTTTTTGTGCCAGTTCATAGCCCCAATCACGGAAGCCACCTTCGGTGAACTTCATGATGTTGCCCTTGTGCACCAGCGTAACCGACGCACGGTCATTATCGATGGCGTACTGAATGGCTTTGCGCACAAGACGTTGTGTGCCTTCACGCGAAACAGGCTTAACACCGATACCAGAGGTTTCGGGGAAGCGGATCTTGTCTACGCCAAGTTCTTTCTGCAAGAACTCGATCAATTTTTTGGCGTTGGCGCTTTCGGCCTCGAACTCGATGCCTGCATAGATGTCTTCCGAGTTTTCACGGAAGATAACCATGTTGGTTTTTTCGGGCTCACGCACAGGCGATGGCACGCCCTTGAAATACTGGATAGGACGCAGGCAGACATACAGGTCAAGCTGCTGGCGCAGCGCCACGTTAAGCGAGCGGATGCCACCACCAACCGGGGTCGTTAGCGGGCCCTTGATGGAGACAACGTAGTCTTTGACCGCGTCGAGCGTTTCTTGTGGCAGCCATACATCTGGACCATAAATTTTGGTCGACTTTTCACCGGCGTAGATTTCCATCCAGTGAATTTTGCGCTTGCCGCCATATGCTTTGGCAACGGCGGCGTCAACGACCTTGATCATAACTGGGGAGATATCCACGCCAGTGCCATCGCCTTCGATGTAAGGAATGATGGGCTGATCAGGTACAGTAAGCGCAAAATCGGCATTAACTGTGATTTTCTGGCCCTCGGCAGGGACCTTGATATGTTGAAAGGACATGGACGCTCCAGTTGTGCTTCGCGGGAAGCAAAAGTCGACAGAACAAAAGACCAAAGCGCACGGAATGGCGTTCAGTCTTATATAAGAGTAGTTTAGCTTATTTTGGCTTTGTAATTTTAGCGGCAGACTCCGCCTGCTGTCGCGCGCCAAATTACGCGATTGCCATGCCTGAGGCGCGAGGCCGTTAAAATAACAAAATACCGTATTTAAATACCCGCTTTAAACAGGATGATGTATGTTCAACCCCTCGCGCGAACAGGTGCGGCAATTTTTTACCGAAGCCTGGACCAAGCGCAGATCCGGCGGTGTGCTGACCCCGCTCGAAACCATGGCAGCTGACCTTATCGAACTACACCCTGAATACCAGGCCGCTCTCGAAAACCCAGAACAATCCAGTGCCGACTTTGCCGTCGAACAGGGGCAGACCAACCCGTTTTTGCATCTGTCCATGCACCTGGCCATTAACGAGCAATTGTCGATAGACCAGCCACCCGGCATCAAGGCCGCTTTCAGCGAACTTCTGGCCACACACAATGCGCACGACGCCGCGCACATCATTATGGAAGCACTGGGTGAAGTGGTGTGGGAGGCGCAACGGCTAGGACAGCCGCTTGACTCAGAAAAATATATCGACCTTATTCGTCGCTACGCCAGCCGCCATTAGGCAGCAGGCTTATGCCTGAATACGGGGGCTGGCATAACACCACCCCCGGTGTCGTATTAACCGCTACCTGCCAACTCAAGGTCGACAGTATGCCGAGCAATTACTTGCGCACGGCCAATGGGCCATCAAGGCTGGCCAGCCATGCCGCGATATTTTCCATATCGGCATTAGTAAGCTGGGCCACCATTGCGCCCATAACCGCGTTCTTGCGAAGATTGGCTGTGGAAGGCGCACCATCGGTGCCGCGCTTATAGGCTCTGAGCGCATGCATTAAATAGTCTTGATGCTGCCCTGCAAGTATGGGGTAGGCTGGCATGATCGGTGACTTGGCATCCGCGCCATGGCACGTTGCACAGGTAAACTTATCAAATGCGGCCTTGCCTGCGTCGAGATCGGCTGCCTGCGCTCCCCCTGCCACTGCAATCAGTGCGGCGCCCGCCAGGGCTATTATCGTTTTATTCATGTGTCTCCCCGGTTATTTTAAGCTGGAGTAATACGCGGCGAGGTCGGCCATGTCTTGCTCAGAAAGGCTTTGTGCTATAGCTTCCATGGTAGGAAACGTACGTGCACCGCTGGCATATTCTTTAAGTGCCTCTACGATGTACGCAGCATTCTGGCCAGCAATCATGGGCACGTGGTATACCTCTGGAAAGCTGGCTTTATACCCTTTGATACCATGGCAACCAATGCACATAGACGTTTTGGAAAGCGCAGCCTGGGCGTTGCCTACAGGCGCAGCGTCAGCAGCGAGGGCTGACCCCGCCATTGCACAGGTGGCCAACATGGCCAGCGCAGACAGAGTGCGCTTCAAAGAGGTTCGCGACTTCATGGTAGCCCTTCTTTGGCGTTAGATTAGAATGGTTTGATAAAAATCAAACTGCCCGTGAAAAATTGGGATTGTACGATAATTGCAGCGTACCAGATACATTCTGGCCTGTGGCATCGCAATCTGTTTTAAAACACCAAGAGACGACATCATGAATTCTGCTGTACCCACGCCTTCCTCAGAGCGCTTTACCGGCACCGAGCGCTATGTGGCCACCGACGACCTGAAAATGGCTGTAAATGCCGCACTTGCACTACAACGCCCTCTGCTGATCAAAGGCGAGCCCGGTACAGGAAAAACCATGCTGGCTGAAGAAGTTGCCGCCGCACTGGGCCGACCCTTGCTGCAATGGCATATCAAGTCTACAACCAAGGCCAATCAGGGGTTGTATGAATATGACGCGGTTTCGCGCCTACGCGATTCGCAGTTAGGTGACGAAAAAGTACGCGACATTGGCAACTACATCGTCAAAGGGGTGTTGTGGCAGGCGTTCGAAGCTGACGAACCTACTGTTGTGCTGATCGACGAAATCGACAAGGCCGACATTGAGTTCCCCAACGACTTGCTGCGCGAACTCGACCGTATGGAATTCCATGTGTACGAAACTCGCCAGACCATCCAGGCCAGGCATCGTCCACTCATCATTATTACGTCTAACAATGAAAAAGACCTGCCCGATGCATTTTTGCGCCGGTGCTTTTTTCATTACATCAACTTTCCTGACCGCGATACCCTCAAGGACATCGTCGCGGTGCACTACCCCAACATCAAAGAAGAGTTGCTGCGCGCGGCTCTGGATACTTTCTTTGGTTTGCGTGATGCACCCGGGCTCAAGAAAAAGCCCTCGACCTCCGAGTTTCTTGACTGGCTGCGCCTCATGGCCAGCGAGGGTATCTCGGCCGATAAGGTGCGCGACAGCCGTGACCTGCCTATCTTGGCCGGCGCACTGCTTAAAAACGAGCAAGACCTTACCCTGCTGCAGCGCCTTGCGGCGATGACCCGGGCCCATCGCTGATTTATAGCGCTATTAACGCCCCCCCCGGGTAACCGACCCAGCCTTCGTAGCCACCGATCAGGAAGCGCCCATGTCCTCCACCTCGTTTCGCCAACTGCCCTCCCCCGTCACCTTGAGCGGCAACGGCGTGTCGCTTGTGCCCTTATTGCCTGAGCACGGCCAGGCACTCGACAACGCAGCCGCCGACGGTAAGCTGTGGCAACTGCGGGTCACCTCTGTACCCGCTCCCGGAGAGATGGCCGCCTACATCGACACGGCCCTTGCCGGCCAGGAAGCTGGCCACATGTTGCCATTTGCCGTCATTGACGAAAATAGCGGCGATGTCGTAGGTTCAACGCGTTATCACGACATCGTGCCCGCCGTGGCCCGCCTCGAGATCGGATACACCTGGTACGCAAAACGCTGCCAGCGCAGCCATATCAACACCACCTGCAAACTGCTTTTGCTGCGCCATGCATTTGACACGCTGGGCGCGGTGGTAGTTGGCTGGCGTACTGACAATTTCAATTTTGCATCGCAAAAGGCCATTGAAAGACTGGGTGCGCATAAAGACGGGGTTTTACGACACCATGCCCTGCGCCGGGACGGCTCCGTGCGCGACACCGTTGCATACAGCCTGCTTGCGGGGGAGTGGCCCGAGGTGCAAAAGCATCTCGAGTACCAACTAACACGACACCATGCTGATTAATTTTTTCTACCATATGCGGGCACGCAAACTGCCTGTTTCCGTCCAGGAATACCTGACATTGCTTGAAGCACTGCAGGCCAATGTCATGCCGCCCACTATTGATGACTTCTACCATCTTGCGCGCATGACACTGGTCAAGGACGAAACCTTATTCGACCGCTTTGATCAGGCCTTTGGCGAGTTTTACCAGACACTCGAAGCGGCGTTGCCGGCTGGCAAAGAAATACCCCTCGACTGGTTAATGAAGGAGTTCCAGAAAAACCTCACAGCCGAAGAAAAGGCTGCCATCGAGAAGCACGGCTGGGACAAGCTCATGGAGCTTTTCAAAGAGCGCCTCGAAGAGCAGAAAGAACGCCATGCGGGCGGCAATAAGTGGATAGGAACAGGCGGTTCTTCGGCGTTTGGCCACGGGGGCTTTCATCCAGAAGGCATCCGCGTCGGCGGCCCCTCGGCCGGCAACCGCACTGCAGTCAAGGTGTGGGAAAAGCGCGAATTCCGTGACTACGACGACCAGCAAGAACTGGGCACGCGCAACTTCAAGATGGCCTTGCGCCGGCTGCGCCGTTTTGCTCGCCAGGGCGCCGAGCTTGAGCTCGATCTGGATGACACAATTCGCAGCACGGCACGCAATGCGGGGTTTCTTGACCTGCAAATGGTGCCCGAACGCCATAACACCGTCAAAGTGCTAATGCTGCTCGATGTCGGCGGCAGCATGGACGACCATATCGCGCGGGTCGAAGAACTGTTTGCCGCGGCTCGAAGCGAGTTTCGCCATCTCGAGGTGTATTACTTTCACAACTGCCCGTATGAGTCGCTTTGGCAGAACAACCAGCGCCGCTACTCTGAACGCTTTGACACGTGGGACATTCTTCGCAAGTACAACGAAGACTGGCGCCTTATCATTGTGGGTGACGCCACAATGAGCCCGTACGAAATCCTGCAACCGGGCGGTTCCGTCGAACACTACAATAAAGAAACCGGTGCCGCCTGGCTGCAGCGCTTGCTCGAAAACTGGCCTCGTTCGGTATGGCTTAACCCTGAGCCCGCCGCCTATTGGCAGTACCGGCAATCCATTGCCATCATCCAGGACATCATGGGGCAGCGTATGCACAGCGTGACGGTAAACGGGCTCGAGGAAGCCATGCGCTATCTTTCCAAATAACCCCCCTCAACCAAGACCAAGACCAAGACCAAGACCAACAACCACATAAATGATCAGGCGCGGGCTTTTTTTCCGGCCGTGTCAGCAAATCCGCCAGCAATTTCTACCTATTGGCGGCCATGCCGCTTTCGATACCGATCGCCCGGGTCGGAACCTTATGGTAAAAGAAAGGTCAATCCGCATCTACTCCCTTTTTATACGGATAGTTCAGCATGCACTCGTTTCTGCAGAAGCTCTTCGCCCGCTCAGGTGCCCTGTTCTTCATGGCGACAGTCTCTTTCGCCGTACATGCCACCGGGCTGCCTCAGGGCATCACCCAGGGCGCATCGATAGAAGAGGTAACCGAATACTCACTCGACAACGGGCTGCGCGTGCTGCTCGCTCCAGACGCCTCTAAACCCACTACCACGGTCAACATGACCTATCTGGTGGGGGCGCGTAACGAAAACTACGGCGAAACAGGTATGGCGCACCTGCTTGAGCACATGATGTTTCGTGGTACGCCCACCATGCATAACGCGCTGGCCGAGTTTTCCAAGCGCGGGCTCGAAGCCAACGGCTCCACCAGTAGCGACCGTACCAATTACTATGCCAGTTTCTCGGCTGACCCCAAAACCCTCGACTGGTACCTGGGCTGGCAGGCAGATGCCATGGTCAATTCGCTGATCTCTCGCAAAGACCTTGACTCCGAAATGACAGTTGTACGCAACGAAATGGAACGCGGTGAAAACAACCCCTTCCAGGTTCTGCTGCAAAAAATGCAGGCCGCAGCCTATCAATGGCATAACTACGGCAAGAGCACAATCGGTGCACGATCTGACGTAGAAAACGTCGACATCGCCCAGCTCAAGGCTTTTTACAAAGAGTATTACCAGCCCGACAATGCCGTGCTCATCATCACCGGCAAGTTTGACGTTGACGCCACGCTTAACACCTTGGTCAAGGTTTTTGGCAAAATACCCCGCCCCGAGCGCACGCTACCGCCCGAGTACACCATTGAGCCCGTGCAAGACGGCGAACGCGTGGTCAACCTGCGCCGCCATGGCGGCACGCCACTTATTGCCGCGCTGTACCATGCGCCCGCCGGGGGCAACACAGACTTCACCGCACTCGATCTGGGCGTCTCCATTCTCGCAGACACGCCCTCAGGCCCGCTGTACCAAAACCTTGTAGGCGAAAACCTTGCCGCAAGCGTGTTCGGTTTTTCAGCCGACATGTTCCAGCCTGGCTATGTTTTCTTTGGCGCTCAGCTTGAAAACGGCATGGATCAAGACAAAGCACTCGCCGCACTGCGTGAAACCGTGCAGTCGGTGGGCCAAAAGAAATTTACTGAAAACGATCTGCAGCGTGTTCGCAACAAGTGGCTAACTGACTGGTCGCAGGTCTTCGCAAGCCCGCCTGCGTTGGCCAGCGCGCTGTCAGAGGCTATAGCAAGCGGCGACTGGCGTCTCTTCTTTTTGCATCGCGATCAAGTTGAAAACATCAAGCTTGACGACGTACAGCGCGTTACCACCGAGTATCTGGTCGCCAGCAACAGCACGCTGGGCAAGTACATTCCAACTGAAACCCCTGTGCGTGCACCCCTGCCAGAAAAACCTGATTTCAAGACGTTATTTAAAGATTATGTCGGCAAAGGCTCTGCCCCTGATGTGGCCGCCTTTGACCCGTCTCCTGCGCATATCGACGCATCGACGCTGCGCACGCCACTAGATCTGCCCAATGGCGAGGTGCAATTAGCCCTGTTGCCCAAGCCCACACGGGGTGACCGTGTACAGGCCAACCTGCGCATCGAGTTCGGTAACGCAGACAACCTGCTTGGGTTCCGCGAAATCTCCAGTGCCGCAGCTGCCCTGCTGGACCATGGCACTGCCGATATGTCTCGGCAGCAGATCCAGGATAAATACAATGCCCTGCAGGCAGACGTCAGCATTGGCGGCTCAGGCGGCATATTGTCGGTCGACATGTCCACCAAACGTGAACACTTGCCAGCGCTCGTCGACCTTGTTCTGCATATTGTGCGTGAAGCCAACTACCCAACACGCGAGCTGGTCGAATACCAGCGTCAGGCCAGCACTTCCATCAGCGATGCCATGAACGAGCCCAGCGCCCTGGCATCACGAGCACTGGCGCGCCACGATAACCCGTGGCCCAGAAATGACATTCGCTACACCCCCACCTTTGACGAAGAAAAAAACGAAATTGCGGCACTTACCCGTCAGCAGCTTGAAGACTTCCATGCCAAGTTCTATGGGGCCGGTACTGTTTTGTTCTCGGCCGTGGGTGCATTTGACGCCGACCAAGTCAAAACCGCCCTCACTAATGGGCTCAAAGGCTGGCAGGTCGCACCCGCGTACAAACGCCTGACCAACCCTTACAACCCCGTACCACCGCAGCAGTTCAAAATCAACACGCCAGACAAAGCCAACGCGTTTTACTTGGCCCGAGCGCCCTTAAAGCTGAGCGATACAGACCCTGACTTCCCTGCGCTGTATCTGGCCAACTACCTGTTGGGTTCATCTGAAACTTCGCGACTCTGGACTCGTGTGCGTGTGCAAGATGGCCTGTCTTATGACGTGCGCAGCAGCCTGAACGCCTCATCGTTCGAAGAGTCCGGCACCTGGACGTTCTACGCCATCCACGCGCCACAAAATACGCAAAAGCTGCTCACTGCAGTCAATGACGTCATTCACAACGTCCTCACCAAGGGCTTTACTGAAGAAGAGGTCCAGGAAGGCATCAAGTCATTACTTAACTACCGCAAGCTGGCACGCACCCGTGACGGCGTACTGGCCTCCACCTGGGTCAACTACATGGAACGGGGCCGAAGCTTTGCATGGTCAGCTGAAATTGACGAAGCCCTCAAAGGCCTTACCGCCGAGCGCGTTAATACCATCGTACGTCAATGGTTGAATCCCGCGCAGCTCAGCCTGGCCATTGCGGCAGACCAGAGCAAACAGAAAGCAGGCGAAGAAACAACAGCCGATTCTGTGACCGGCACAAAAGACCAAAAGAAGGACAAACCGCTACCCATTACTGAGTCAAGCAAAGCCGACAAGCCTGTTGACACAGCACCGGCGGCCCAGCCTGTAAAGCGCGAAGAGACCAAAACACCAGCTGAAAATAAAGTACCTGCTGAGGCTAAATCACCTGTGGAGGCTAAATTGCCGACCGAAGCCAAAGCACCAGCTGACGCCAACGCGTCAGCAGAAGCTAAAGTACCGGCCGAAGTCAAAGCGCCGGCTGAGGCTAAAGCACCCGCAAAAGCAAAGGTACCCGCCGAGGTCAACTAAGTCGGTTTACGGCGAATACTGAAGACCACAGCGGCAACCCTTAACGTTGCCGCTGTGTGTATAAACCCCTCAGCCATCTACATTACATCGTAGGTATAAGCGCCTAAAACGCCTGTTCACCTTGCAACGTGGATAAAGGTGCATACACTGCCTGCTCGCCTTACGTCGTCGAAATAGCGCTGCAGCCGCACTGTAGCTGTAACTGCGATGGGCATGACCTTAGCTGGCATGAAAATGCGCCAGCGTGGCGCAAGGCCACGTTGGCGCATATACAAAACCAGCTAAGCGACGAGATCAGGAGAAGAAGTTCTTGACCCGGTCTGTCCACGACTTGCTGTTGGGCGAGTGTTTATCCCCCCCCTGCTCCAGCGAAGTTTCAAACTGACGCAGTATTTTCTTTTGATCATCGGTCAGACGCACAGGCGTTTCGACCGAAATATGGCAATACAGATCGCCAGGGTAGCTGCCCCGCAACCCGCGTATCCCCTTGCCGCGCAAACGGAAGGTTTTACCCGACTGCGTACCTTCGGGCACGTTGATGGCCCCCTTGCCCGACAGCGTAGGCACCTCAAGTTCGCCTCCCAAGGCTGCCGATGTAAAGGGTATGGTTAACTCACAATGTAAGTCGTCGCCATCACGCTGGAAAATATTGTGCGGCAAAAGGTGGATTTCAACATACAAGTCGCCTGGAGGGCCACCATTGACACCCGGCTCGCCGTTGCCCGATGAGCGGATACGCATACCATCATCAATACCGGCAGGAATCTTGACCTGCAAGGTTTTGTTCTTGCGAATGCGACCTACACCATCGCAGGCATTGCAGGGGTCAGTGATCTCTTTGCCGCTACCATGGCAGGTGGGGCAGGTTTGCTGCACACTGAAAAAACCCTGCTGCATGCGCACAGTACCGTTTCCGTTGCACGTACTGCATGTTTTGGGCTGTGTACCGGGCTTGGCACCCGAGCCGTGGCAGGTATCGCAGGACTCCCAACTGGGCACGCGGATTTCAGTATCGAAACCATTTGCTGCCTGCTCGAGCGTAATATCGAGCGAGTATTTAAGATCGGCCCCACGATAAACCTGCGGGCCTCCGCGCCGTCCTCCCGCACCACCGGCGCCACCGAAGATCTCGCCAAAGATGTCGCCAAACGCATCGGCGAAGCCCGCACCACCTGCCCCACCCATGCCGCCCATACCCGAATTGGGATCAACGCCAGCATGGCCGAAGCGGTCATAAGCACCTCGCTTCTGCTCGTCGGACAACATCTCGTAAGCCTCTTTGGCTTCCTTGAACTTTTCTTCGGCGTCTTTGTTACCCGGGTTGCGGTCCGGATGGTACTTCATTGCCAACTTACGGTAGGCTTTTTTCAGTTCGTCATCTGAAGCATTCTTTTGAACGCCCAAAGTTTCGTAATAATCGCGTTTTGCCATGAGTAGTGCTTGCGTCTGTGACGTCTTACTGTTCTGCGTGTCTGAATAAGAAGGCCCGATTTCCGGCAAAACGCCAGAAACCGGGCTTGAAGACCTAAGAAACTAGGCCTTACTGATCGCGTTTGACTTCTTTGAAGTCAGCGTCGACCACATCGTCGTCTGCCGTTTTGCCAGCATCGCTTGCGCCCTGCTCGGCCGCCGCCTGTGCCTGCATGTCGGCATACATTTTCTCGCCCAACTTCTGCGCTGCCACGGTCAGTGCTTCAACCTTGGCGTCAATGGCTGGCTTGTCGCCATCTTTGAGGGTTTCATCGAGCTCTTTGATTGCAGCTTCGATTGCCTCTTTTTCAGACGCCTCAAGCTTGTCGCCATGCTCTTCAAGCGATTTTCGTGTCGAGTGCATGAGTGCATCGGCCTGATTACGGGCCAGTGCCAGCTCGGCGACACGGTGATCGTCTTCGGCATTGGCCTCAGCGTCTTTGACCATGCGTTCGACTTCATCATCAGTCAGGCCAGAGTTGGCCTTAATGGTGATCTTGTTCTCTTTGCCTGTGCCTTTGTCTTTGGCTGACACATGCAAAATACCGTTGGCGTCGATGTCGAAGGTAACCTCGATTTGCGGCGTACCGCGACTTGCTGGTGGAATACCCTCAAGGTTAAATTCGCCAAGCGACTTGTTGCCAGCAGCAATTTCGCGCTCGCCCTGGAACACCTTGATGGTAACCGCCGGCTGGTTGTCATCAGCCGTAGAAAACACTTGCGAAAACCGTGTAGGTATCGTGGTGTTTTTCTGGATCATCTTGGTCATTACACCGCCCAGCGTCTCGATACCCAGCGACAGCGGGGTTACGTCGAGCAGCAGTACGTCTTTGCGATCGCCCGAAAGAACTGAACCCTGAATGGCTGCGCCAGCAGCAACTGCCTCATCGGGGTTGATGTCTTTGCGCGGATCACGGCCAAAGAACTCTTTGACTTTTTCCTGAACCTTGGGCATGCGTGTCATGCCGCCGACCAGGATAACGTCGTCGATCTCGGAAACCTTGATGCCTGCATCTTTGATGGCAATGCGGCAAGGCTCTATGGTGCGATCGATGAGTTCTTCAACCAGCGCCTCTAGCTTGGCGCGGGTAATTTTAAGGTTAAGGTGCTTAGGACCGGACGCATCTGCAGTGATGTAGGGCAGGTTAATCTCGGTTTGCTGCGCGGACGACAGTTCGATTTTGGCTTTTTCAGCAGACTCTTTAAGACGCTGCAGGGCCAGAACGTCGGACGACAGGTCTACACCGCTTTCTTTCTTGAACTCAGCAATGATGTAGTCGATGATGCGCTGGTCGAAATCTTCGCCGCCCAGGAAGGTGTCACCGTTGGTGGACAACACTTCAAATTGCTTTTCACCGTCAACGTCAGCGATTTCAATAATGGAAACGTCAAAAGTACCGCCTCCCAGGTCATAGACCACAATTTTGCGGTCGCCCTTTTCGCTTTTGTCCATGCCGAAAGCAAGCGCAGCAGCCGTAGGCTCGTTAATAATGCGCTTGACGTCTAGACCAGCAATACGGCCTGCATCTTTGGTGGCCTGACGCTGGCTGTCGTTAAAGTAGGCCGGTACCGTAATGACGGCTTCGGTAACTTCTTCACCGAGGTAATCTTCGGCGGTTTTTTTCATTTTGCGCAGCACGTCGGCAGAAACCTGAGGAGGTGCGAGCTTTTTGCCCTGAGCCTCTACCCATGCGTCGCCGTTATCAGCCTTGACGATGCCATAGGGCATGAGGTTGATATCTTTTTGTACCGCTTTTTCGTCGAACTTACGACCAATAAGCCGCTTTACGGCATAGAGCGTATTGTGTGGGTTGGTGACGGCCTGGCGTTTGGCCGGTGCGCCAACGAGGATTTCGCCGTCTGGCATGTAGGCGACGATGGAAGGCGTTGTACGTGTGCCTTCGGCGTTTTCAATAATTTTGACCTTGGTGCCATCCATGATGGCGACGCAACTGTTTGTTGTGCCCAAGTCAATGCCAATAATTTTGCCCATAATCTTTTAACCCTGGAAAAATGCGAATGTATAAAACTACCTGATGGATGCTAGGTGGGGTTCAGGCGTTAAATTTCAAGACTGGCCCGTAAAAAAATTGTATTTTTTTAGGACTGACCGGCCGAAACCGTGACCAATGCGGGGCGCAACACACGATCGGCAATGGTGTAACCTTTTTGCAGCAACTGGATGACTTCACCCTCAGGCTGTGCCGACGGCAATGACGAAATGGCCTGGTGCAGGTGGGGGTCAAATTTGTCGCCTTGAGCCGGTGCGATCTCTTTCATGAGGTTACGCTCAAAGGCTGAATTGATCTGACGCAGCGTCGCCTCGACACCTTCTTGCCATGCCTGAGCGGTTTGGTCTTTAAGCCCCAAAGCGGCCTCCAGGCTATCTTTGACCGGAATAAGGCTTTCTGCAAAGGACTCAGTACCAAACTTGCGAGCCTTGGCAACGTCATCTTGCGCACGACGGCGAATATTTTCGACCTCAGCCTTGGCACGAAGCAACTCTTCATGATATTGCCCGACCTTTTCCTGCGCCTCGACCAGCAAAGAAGCCAGATTTTCGTCAGAGGCCTCGCCAATACCATCGACGTCTGACTCGTCAGCGTCGTACGAAGCCGGCTTTGACTCGTTGGTTTCAAGCTTTTCGGTGGTGTCGGGCTCATGCCCTTCCTGGCGTTGATCTACAGGTTCTTTGGATGCCGACATAGAGAATCTCCACTTCATATAAGGATGCGATTTGATGAAATTGGGGGCAAGCGCCCTTATTTCAAGTACTGACCGTAGCGACCAGTGGGTTCAGGCAACAGCCGACCTGGCCGACATTGCGTAGGATATGTGTAAAAACAAGGGGCTTGCAGGAGGTAATTGTGTAATTAAACCCAACCGCCAAGTTGCGCCCGAATGAAGCCGGCCAGCCCGGCAGCCCACGAAGGGTCACCATTTAGGCACGGAATATAACGATACTGCGACCCGCCTTCCTCAAGAAAGGCGTCACGACACTCAATCTGAATTTCTTCCAGAGTTTCGAGGCAGTCGGCCAGAAAGCCCGGGCACATTACATCAACGCTTTTTACACCCTTTCGGGCCCATTCACGCAATGTCGGTTCGGTATAAGGCTTTAACCATTCTTGGGCTCCGAAACGGCTCTGAAATGTTACATGCACCCGTTCGCCATCGGCACCCAAACGCTGGCGCAGTAACTGTGCGGTTTCCATGCAGTCGCGATGGTATGGATCGCCTTGTTCAACGGTTACACGAGGCAGACCATGAAAACTGAGTAAAAGATACTGAGGCTTGCCGTTTTTAGCCCAGTACTGGCGCACCTGCTGTTCAAGCGCATCGATGTAAGCCGGTAATGTGTTAAAGCGTTTGATAAAGCGGAACTCAGGCTGATCACGCAGACAGCCGGCGTATGAAGCCACCTTATCAAAGGCGGTAGCAGTGGTGCTTGCGGCGTACTGCGGGTAGAGAGGCACGACGATAATGCGTTCACAGCCCTGCTGGCGCAAATCGTCAATGGCATTGGCAACCGACGGGTTGCCATAGCGCATAGCCAACGCGACCCGAGCCGATTCGCCTTGCGCCTCGAGGTGCTGGGCCACGCCGTCGGCCAGATGATGGCTGTAGACCAGCAAGGGCGAGCCCTGCTCCAGCCAAATATCTTTATAACGCGGCGCCAGCTTTGAAGGCCTGCGCACCAGCACCGCGCCACGCAGAATAATCTGCCAGATCCATTGGGGAATTTCCACAACGCGCGGGTCGGACAAAAACTCCAGCAAATAGCGCCGTATTGCGCCTGCGGTTGGCGCGTCGGGTGTACCCAGATTAACGAGCAGTACGCCAACGGGGCCTGCCCGTCGTGGCGACGGCACACTGACGAGCGCCTCGGGGTCGGAGGGCTCGGGAAGAAAGCGCGATTTAAACATTATGACTCAACGCGTTGGACAGCAACCTTGCGGTGATGTCGACAATGGGGATGACTCGCTCATAGGCCATGCGCGAGGGACCGATAACCCCAAGTGTACCAACCACCTTGCCATCTACCCCATAAGGCGCGGTGATGATGGATACGTCGTCTAGTGGCACCAGGCGTGAATCACCGCCGATGTAAATTTGCACCCCGGTCCCTCGGCTGGACACATCAAGCAGCTGCAGTAGTTCAGTTTTTTTCTCGAACATGGAGAACATGCGGCGCAGGCGGTCAAGGTCTGATGCGATGTCAGTGATATCGAGCAGCTTGCTTTCGCCCGAAATAACCAGCGTTTCGTCTTGGTCGTCATCGGCTGTACCGGCATCGACGGCCGCCTGCATCAGGCGCGAAATATCGGCCTGCAGTGAGGACAGATCTTGGGTAATGGCCTCGCGCACCAGATCAAAGGCCATCCCGGCAAAATGCTGATTGAAGAAAGCACCCGCATCGAGCAGCTCTTGTTCGGTGTAATTGCGCGGCACAAACAGAATGCGGTTTTGCACATCGCCGTCGGGCGTAACAATAATAAGCAGCACGCGCTTGTCAGATAGCCGTATAAATTCGATTTGTCTGAATACCTGGGCACGCTTGGGCGCCAGCACAACACCCGCAAACTGTGACAGATTGGATAGCAGCGTGGCGGCCGCCGCTACGGCTCTGCCTGGCTCGGAGGCTGGAAGCATCTCACGTATTTGCCGAGGGGGCATGACTTCGAAACGCTGCACTGCCAGCAGGCGATCAACGAATACGCGATAGCCCCTGGGTGTGGGCACACGACCTGCAGAGGTGTGCGGGCTGTGGATCAGACCAAGGTCTTCGAGATCAGCCATGACATTGCGGATAGTGGCTGGCGAGAGGTCAAACATTTTTGACAGCGTGCGCGAACCCACCGGCTGACCATCAGCGATGTAACGCTCTATGAGCGCCTTCAGCAGTGCGTTGGCTCTATCATCCATAATTCTATTTTATGCAATATTGCCGACTAAGGCCTGTTACCCCAAAACCCTGATAGCCTCGGGGGATTCTATAATTGTTTAAGTCCTATTATTCCATCAAAACACCGGGGTGTTTCTTTCATGCACTTTAAAACTGTTGCGCTCATCGGCCGACACCAGGATACAGGCCTGGACGCCCCTCTGCGTCAGCTGGCGGCAATGCTGCAGCATGCAGGCTGCACAGTACTGCTCGAGGCCGAAACAGCCCGCAACACAGGCATCACAGAGCTTACCCTGGCTTCTTATGAAGACATAGGCCAACGCGCTGACCTCGCCGTGGTAATGGGCGGCGACGGCACCATGTTGGGTGCCGCCCGCAAGCTCGCCCATAGTAACGTGGCGCTAATCGGCATCAACCATGGCCGCCTGGGGTTTATTACAGACATCCCGCTGCACAATGCCAACGACGCCCTGGCCAGCGTTATCAACGGTCAGTTTGAATCTGAAGACCGGGTGCTGCTTGAAGGGCGGGTAACCCGAGAGGGCGAAACCCTGTTTTCTGGTCTTGCCCTTAATGACGTGGTGCTCAACCGCGCAGGTCGGGGCGGCATGATAGAGGTTCGCATCGAGTTCAACGGCGTCTTCATGTATAGCCAGCGTGCCGACGGCCTGATCGTGGCCACACCAACTGGGTCTACGGCATATTCACTGTCGGCGAACGGCCCGGTGGTCTACCCTGACCTCAACGCCATTTTGCTGGTGCCGGTGGCGCCTCAAACGCTTTCAAACCGCCCTATCGTGTTGCCCGATACCGGCACACTCACGCTCACCATTACCGCCCTCGGCCGCGTAGAATCGGGCGCTAGCGTGCATTTTGACATGCAAACATGGTCTGATTGCCAGGCCGGCGATCAACTTGATGTGCGCCGGGCAGAACACACTGTGCGCTTCATCCACCCCACCGGTTACAGTTTCTTTTCGACGCTGCGTCGCAAACTGCACTGGAATCACATGCCCCAACCTTCGGACGAGGCCGAGTAAACCATGCTGCGCACCCTGCATATACGTGATTTTGTCATTGTCGATGAGGCGGAGCTACATTTTGACGCCGGGTTTACTGTGTTCTCAGGCGAAACAGGTGCGGGCAAGTCCATACTTGTCGATGCGTTGTCACTGGCCCTTGGCGCCCGCGGTGATGTAGGCGTGCTGCGTGAAGGCTCAGCACGGGCTGACATTACCGCCATTTTTGATCCCCCCGCCTCGGTGCAAAGTTGGCTGCAAGAACGCGAGCTTCTGTCAGACGATGGCTTACTGCTGCGACGCGTCATCGACGCGCAAGGCCGCAGCCGGGCGTTTATCAATGGCATCCCGGTAGCACTGGGCCAACTGCGCGAAGTCGGCGAGTATCTCGTTGACATTCATGGGCAACATGCCCATCAAAGCCTGCTTAAGGCGTCCAGCCAGCGTGCACTGCTTGACGCTCAGGGCGGTCATTCAGACCTGGCCCGCGAGGTGCAGCAGGCCTGGCAAACATGGCACGACGCACGCAAGAAACTCGATGATGCAAGGCAGAATGCAGCAGCGCTGCAAGAAGAACGCGAGCGGATCGAGTGGAGGCTCGCAGAACTCGATCGCCTAGCTCTGCAGCCAGACGAGTGGGAAGCACTGGGTATCGAACACAGCCGTCTGGCGCACGCCCAGGCCCTTCTTGATGGCGCGGCCCACGCGCTGTCAGCACTCGACGACGAGCAAGGCGCAGCCCGCCAGGCACTGACCGCAGCCGCACACCACATACAGCCTCTATTGCGCCATGACACGCACTTGCAAAGCGTTTACGACGCCATTGACTCAGCGCGTATCGGCATCGATGAGGCGGTATCCGACCTCAACAGCTATCTTGACCGCGTCGAACTCGACCCCGACCGACTTGCGCAGGCAGAGCAACGACTTGCCGCCATTTTTGAAATGGCGCGCAAATTCAGCGTTGAGCCTGGCGAACTGCCCAGCTTGCGTGACGACCTGCAGCAACAACTCGATGCCAGTCAGTCAGCGGCCGACACCAAAACGCTCGAGGCAAATGAGCAGGCGGCTGCGGCTCAGTACAACGAGCTGGCGGCGCGCCTGAGCAAGGCCAGACAAAAAATCGGCAAAACGCTGGCAAAACGCGTGAGCGAAGCCATGCAAACCCTATCCATGCAGGGCGGGCGTTTCGATGTAACGCTTTCACCATGTACAGCCGGTCCGCATGGCACCGAAAATGTCGAATTTCTAGTTGCAGGCCATGCAGGCACCAGCCTGCGCCCGCTCGCCAAAGTGGCGTCGGGTGGCGAACTTGCTCGTATTTCGCTGGCACTGTCAGTCATAGCAAGCCAGGCAGCCCGGGTGCCAACGCTTATTTTTGACGAAGTGGACACCGGCATAGGAGGCGCTGTGGCCGAAGTGGTCGGGCGGCTTCTGCGTACCCTGGGTGAACGACACCAAGTGCTGTGCGTAACCCACCTGCCGCAAGTGGCTGCCCGAGGCATGCACCACTATGAAGTACGCAAAAACACCGGCAACAACGGCACCGTGTCAACCATCGAAATGCTGGATGACGCGGGCCGTGTAACCGAAGTGGCACGCATGCTTGGGGGCTTGAAAATTACCGACACCACCCGCACGCATGCACGCGAAATGCTAGAAAGCCAGGCTAACTAACCAGCCTTTATGACAGCAGATCAGGCGTGGCTCTTAACCTGCTGCTGCCCTTTGGGCTTGGCCTGACATTTGGGGCACACGCCGTACAACAGCATGGTGTGGGTATCAAGCGTATACCCGTGTTCATCAGCCACTTTGTGTTGGCGTTTTTCGATTTCGGTGTCGGTAAACTCTTCAACTGTGCCACAGATGGTGCAGATGAGGTGATCATGATGATCGCCGTCGTTTAGTTCGAAAACGGCCTTGCCTCCATCAAACTGGCTGCGCACCAGTATGCCGGCCTGCTCAAATTGCGTGAGTACGCGGTATACCGTTGCAAGCCCGATATCGACCTCTTCGGCGATAAGGGTGCGATAGATGTCTTCGGCGCTTTGATGCCGCTCATCAGCCCTGCGGAAAATGTCAAGAATCTTGAGGCGGGGAAAAGTCGCCTTCAAGCCCATATTTTTCAATTCAGTTTGATCGCTCATGGCTAAAAATGTCTCTGGCAGTAATGAATCAACTGCGGATGCGGGCAGAATGCCGAGCAGCCGAGGCCGACTGACGTTATTATGCGTCTATTCTTAAAGCTTTATGATAACGGTTTTATTCGATATGGATAAACAGGGGCGCTTTGTGCTGACATCTGCTAAACCTTATTTCGCTGTACTACGCACAGGCCTTGCGGCTGGCGTACTGGCAACGGCCCTCGTGGCCTGCGGTTCCTCCAACTGGGGTTTCCCATACCGTCCTAACGTGCAACAGGGCAACTGGATCACTTCCGAGCAGGTTGCACAACTGCAGTCCGGCATGAGCCGCGAACAGGTGCGCTACGTTCTGGGCACACCCACACTGCAAGACATCTTTCGCACCGACCGCTGGGATTACCCTTTCTACAACAAGCCTGGCTACGGTAAAGCAGAGCAGCGTCGCTTCACCGTCTGGTTTGAGGGCGATAGCCTGGTGCGCTGGGCTGGCGACGAGCAACCTGATCGCCAGCCATTTGAAAAAGCCGATACTGGCATGACGGCCCGTGAGGGTGCCTCGCCTGCCAAAGAAAACACCACGACGGCTCAACCAGCAGGTGCGTCGTCCGCCGACACCCAGGCCTTGCCCATAGACTCAGGAAAGCAGTACACCCCATCGGGCATCACAGGCCAAGATCTCGGCACGTCTGGCTTGCCATCGTTGTCGGCTCAAGGGGCCAAAGACGAATCAGGCGAAAGCAAACAAGATGCTACGACTACAGACGAGCAAGCCCAACAGCCCAGACGCCGTCTCAATATTTTTGAGAACACGCAACCTGCCGTGCCAGGCGCCCCCTCCGCAGGTCGCAACGAACCTGAACCTTTACGCTAAGAGGACGCCATGCGCATAGCCATTGCAGGAGCCAGCGGCCGAATGGGCCACATGCTGATCGAAGCCGTGCTTCAAAGCCCCGACCTTGACCTGGTCGCCGCACTTGATCATGCGGGCTCATCCGCTTTGGGACAAGATGCCGGTGCCTTTCTGGGGCAAGATACCGGCGTTGCCATCTCTGACGACCTGAATCAGTTGGCCAACGCTGACTGCCTTATTGATTTTACTCGCCCTGAAGGCACGCTTGCCCACCTGCAGGCCTGCATCAAGCATGGCACCAAATGCGTTATCGGCACCACAGGCTTTGACGAACAGGGCAAACAAGCCATACACGCTGCTAGCCAAAAAATCGCCATCGTCTTCGCGCCCAACATGAGTGTTGGCGTCAATGCCACGTTAAAGCTACTCGACATGGCTGCCCGCCTGCTGAACCACGGTTACGACGTCGAGGTTTTCGAGGCTCATCATCGCAACAAGGTTGATGCACCATCGGGCACAGCGCTGGCCATGGGCGATGCGGTTGCATCAGCCTGGGGCAAAAAACTCGACGACATCGCTGACTGGGCCCGACACGGTGAAACCGGCGCCCGCGAAGACGGCCACATCGGGTTTTCTGTAATGCGCGGAGGCGACATCGTCGGTGATCACACGGTGTATTTCTGCGGCATGGGCGAACGCATAGAAATCACCCACCGCTCCAGCAGTCGGGCCACTTATGCCCAAGGCAGCCTGCGCGCCGCACGTTATCTGGCACGCAAAGAGTTCGGGCTGTTTGATATGCACGACGTGTTGGCGACCTGAGCAACTTTGGGGCCAAGGCCGGCAGATGATGCAAATCTGCCGGTTCGGCCTCCAGCGGGGCAACGGCGTGCCACACTGAACAACACGCCAGGAGCCTCAGCTGTTCTTCATACACCATGCGCTAACTACGGGCTCGCCATGCGGCGGAGTCGACTCGGGCGTTTCAGGCCAGCAGTTTTCTAACGCCAGCATTGAACCTGATACGCCACGCAGTCGTCTACCTAGGAGCTCGCCTGCCAACTACTTGTTGGCACAGCCCAGCACGCGCTCTTTGCGCGGCACACGGCAAGCAGCAGGCGACACCAAGGCTGTGTGCCAACTTTGCCACGGCCATTTAGCTTACCGTCACAGGCTCCTGCTCAAGCGTCACGCCAAATTTATTTTGGATGTCAATTTTGATGGCATCAGCCAGTGCAGCGACATCGGCGGCAGTAGCCCCCCCTTTGTTTACAAGCACCAGCGCCTGGCGGTCATGCACTGCCATAGGCCCCCTGTTTCGACCCTTCCAGCCAGCCCGATCTATCAACCAGCCAGCGGCTAGTTTGCAGTGTAGGCCGTCTTCCATGGGGTAAGACACCATGTCGGGGTAGGCGGCAAGAAGCCCTTCGCGCATTTCCAGCGACACAATCGGGTTCTTGAAGAAGCTGCCTGCATTGCCCAGCACGGCCGGGTCAGGCAGCTTTTGACGCCTTATGTCGCAGACCGCATCAAACACCTGTTTTGCGCTGCGCGGCGCGGCACCAACGACAAGCCCCGGATAGCGTTGCAGATCGGGGTACCCCAGCACCGGACGCCAGGGCTTGGGCAAACGAAAACGCACCGCCACGATCAACCATCGACCGGGCTTCGACTGCTTGAAAACACTGTTGCGATATGAAAACCCGCAATCTTGTGCGCGCATGTGCATTAGTTGCTGCGTTTGCATATCCCACGCGGTAAGGCTGTCAAAACGCTGATCAAGCTCGACACCATAGGCACCGATATTTTGCACCGGTGCCGCCCCGACCGTACCCGGAATCAAGGCCAGATTCTCAAGCCCCCACCAGCCCTTTTCGACGCAGTGTTGGACAAACTCATGCCAGTTTTCACCCGCCTGCGCTTCTACAATAAAGGCGTCAGGCCTTTCTTCGAGCAACTGGATACCCCGCGTTTCTACCTTGATGACGAGACAATCAAGCTGGGAAGCCAACACCACATTGCTGCCACCGCCAAGCACAAATATGCTGGAATAATCACCAGCCAGCGTGGAGATCGATGGAAGTTGCTCCTGTGATTGAAAGCGCACCAAGGCATGCGCACGCGCGCTCAGCCCCAGTGTGTTGAAAGCGGTAAGGTCTTGCTCTGAAGTTTGCAGCATTGCCAGACAGATAAAGGTTAACCGGCCATGGCCGGAAAAAACATAAGCATACCCTGCCCGCTCCTTCGCCTGCAGCCACAAAGGCCCTTCGCTTAGAAAGCGGGCACCCGCTGCGCTAACGCCGCTTAATTCCTAGTCTTAACACCTGTGATGCAGCCCTAAGGTGATATTCTCGCCCCGTATTCCAGC
Source organism: Pusillimonas sp. ANT_WB101 (assembly GCF_008369125.1). NCBI lineage: Bacteria > Pseudomonadati > Pseudomonadota > Betaproteobacteria > Burkholderiales > Alcaligenaceae > Pusillimonas > Pusillimonas sp. ANT_WB101. The sequence continues at coordinate 103,219 of NZ_VOAY01000004.1, forward strand.
CAGTCTGGGGTCGGTATCCCACACACTTTTCACCTTGATTTGCACAAGCTGAAAAAATACCCTAAAATGCGATCCTCCTTTCGAAACATAGTTAACTTGCTAATTCGAAAGAGCAACATCAACGCGGGAATAGCTCAGCTGGTAGAGCGCAACCTTGCCAAGGTTGAGGTCGCGAGTTCGAGCCTCGTTTCCCGCTCCAAAATTCTTGTTTATGGGCACTCTTCAACGTCCATAAACAATTGAAAAAAGGCCAAAACTTTACGTTTTGGCTTTTTTTTCGTCTAACAGAACCCATTGCCTGCCGTCTACCGCTATGAAATTCGAAGCTATTTATGGCTCGCTTTTCAACGAAGGGGTGATAGTTACCATAGACACCCCCACTTTTACGCTAGGCGGATTGACCTACCTGCACTGCCCAGACCAGCGTACAGCCGCGATCCCGATGACGATGTGTTTATCTACACTGGCATGCATGGCAAGGCCGAATGGCTAATCAGTGGCGACAAGGATTTGCTGTAGCTTCCACCTGCTGACTGGGGGTTTGAAATCTTGTCGCCAACACAATCTTTAGAAAGGTTGAATTACCTCATCAATCCTTCAGGGCTGCGCCTAACGCTTAGCGTAAATGAGAATTGATTTCGTTTACAAATTAAAATAATATGTGAAACGAGATTCAGAGGGGTGCTGGTGCACTGCTGGGATTTACTGTGTTATTCCCACAGCGATCTGGCCATGGCTGAAAAAAAAGAATTTTATGGGATTACTTCTACCCCATGCCATTCCCTATCTGATTGGATGAAGATGGTACATGGAGACCTGTTTGAGGCGGCAGCACGGCGACATGACAACGACTTTGCCTGAATCAATACACCGTCAATGGAACAGAATTCTCCACCCGTACAGATGAAGAGCCGTCTAAATGAACGCAAAACTATTCTTCTCGTATCTTCCCTGGCTGCGCCTGCCGAAAGAAGTAATCCTCCAGAGGGGATTAGAAGAGGATTATGACGAAGAGCAAATCGTTGAAACTAGCCCCTTCAAAAGACCTCAACCTTTACCTTTAGATGGTGCCCCAGGGGAGATTCTAGAACTGTTTCAAAACTATGATCTGTCGCGCATCAACATGCTGTGGACCATCTTTCTGCCCGAACCCAAGAAGGTCCTGGAAGGCTGGCAGTTCGCAACCATGTCCGAAGCCCGGCTTGTGCTGGTTCCTTCAGGGCGCATTGAGGCGTATAACGATCATCCGATCAAGGCTATCCATGGCGATAGCGAATATCTTGGGGCGTTAGCGGAGAGCATGGATGCCTACCTGGATGCCATGATCTGCGGAGCCATGATCGGAAAACACTTTGCTCCGGGCTTCGCCGACGACCCCGGCGTAAAAGAAAAACTCGAACCCGTTGTGCAGCTGTGCACCGTGCTCGCCGGCGGGCCAGAATACGAAGATTTCTGGGCCGGAGTGCTGGGGCTATGAGATGAACGCAAAAGAGCGCACTTCTTGTCACGTTACGCCGGGCGCGCCCAGCTGTCCATTGCCCGGCGAATACAAAGTTATCAAGCAAACCACGTTTCTTATCGCTATCAAAAACGAGGCCACATGAACGCAGAAAAATTCTTGTCCTACCTTCCCTGGCTGCGCCTGCCGAAAGAGGTCATCTCCCAAAAAGAGCTAGACGAAGAGTTTGATCACCAGCAAATTATCAGCACCACCCCTATCAACAGATCAGAGCTATTATTTCTGGATAATGCCCCAGACGATATCAGCGCGCTTTTCCGAAGCTACGATCTGTCAACCATCAACATGCTATGGACCACCTTCTTATCCGAGCCCACAAAGATTCCGGAAGGCTGGCATTTCGCGAATATGCCCCGAGCTCGGATCGTGCGGGTGCCTTCCGGGCGTATTGAGAGCTATTTTTATCATCCTGACAAAGCCCTCAACGCCGAAGCAAAGTTTCTCGATGCGATAGCAAAAAATATGGATGCCTACCTGGAGGCCTTGATCTGCGGCGCCATGGCGCGAAGACACGTTGTCCAGGGCTTCAGTGAAAAGCCTGATATCCAGGAAAAACTCGAACCCGTCGCTCAACTTTGCACCGTTCTGGCTGGCGGGGATGAATACAAAGAATTCTGGTTCGACGTAATAGGCGTTGGCGCGCAAGAGTGGTAACGGGTGTACGCAGCCATTGCTGTGTGACCACACTGCTGAATTCAACAAACCTGAGTTCGCTAACGTCAAAGATAAAGAGGCCGCATGAACGGGAAAGAGTTCCTCTCATACCTTTCTTTACTTCGCCTACCCGAAGAAGTCGTTTTGCAAAAGGGATTAGGCACACACTTCGCTAAGCAACAAATTATTGACACCACGCCCATAAAGAGAGAGCGCCCTTTAATGCTGCAGGATGCACCCATAGAAATTCAGGCGCTTTATCGCAGCTACGACCTGTCATCCATCCAGATGCTATGGACACGTTTTCTGCCCGAACCCAGGCAGGTTCCAGAGGGCTGGCATTTTGCAAGCATGGCCGAAACGAGGATTGTGCGGGTTCCTGCCGGACGCATTGAGGCCTACCTAGAACCCCCGATCAGGGCCAGGCACGGCGATAGCCAATTTCTCGGTGTGCTGGCGGAAAGCCTGGATACCTACCTGCACGCCATGCTCTGCGGCGCCATGCTCGGTACTCACTTTGCGCCAGGCTACGGCAGCCAACCTGGCGTGCGTAAAAAACTCGAACCAGTCGTTCAGCTTTGCATTCTCCTTGCCGGCGGCAAGGCCTATGAGCATCACTGGGCTGGCACGTTGGGACTATAAAATGAACGCAAAAAGATTCTTTTCCTATCTGCACTTGCTGTGCCTGCCCAAGGAAGTCGTCTCGCAAAAAGGGCTGGGTAATGAGTTTCATGGACAGCAACTTACCCGAACTGACATCTTCCGCAGAACAACCCCTTTGGTGCTGGATGATGCCCCAGAAGATATTCAAGCGCTGTTCCAAGACTACGACCTGTCGTTCCTCAACATGCTCTGGACCACCTTTTTACCCGAACCCACCAAGGTGCCAGAGGGCTGGCATTTTGCGAACATGCTCCTAAACCGGGTTGTACGGGTCCCTTGCGGGCGCATTGAAGCCTTTAACGACCGTTCTCTTGAGACTACTGAAGGTGACCACCAATTTACCGGCACGCTGGCAGTAAGCATGGATGCATATCTGGATGCGTTGTTCTGCGGCGCCCTGTTCCGAAAGCACTTTGCCGCAGGGTTCGCCGACCAGCCCACAACGCGGCTAAAACTAGAACCTGTTGCGCAGCTGTGCACTGTTTTCGCAGGCGGTGCGCAGTATGAGAGATTCTGGGCGGGGGTGCTGGGATTGCGCCATGAATAGGGTTCGTCATGGCTCGCGACGATAGTAGGCAGCCTCTTGTATGCGAACTTCAGCCATACGATCAGGCCTTGTTGAACAGTCATGGTGGTTGTTCGTGACATAGCCTAATCCCTCTTGCCTAAAACATGTATTGAATATACTTAAAATACAAGTACAAGACTGTGCGTGCAAACACAACTGGCTGGGCAACAGCTTCAGCAGCCCAAGGGTACGGTTGGATAAAGAAATCGAAGGCGACGAAACACTCTGACGCACCGACAGGGATGGACGCTACTGCTTCATGACTGCATCGTGGAACAATTGCAGCAACTATACACAGCGAGCACTAACGATTTACTGGACTTGGGCCGTGATCAAATGTGGCCTGCCCAACCTGACACGTGTTGGGCAAGCCAGCCACCTTAGTAGCGGAAAATAGCTGCCAAGCCAGAAGCATCAGGCATGCGCTCAGTTGGCACCATAATCACTTCGCCGCCTGTACGCAGTACCTGCTCGCCAAGGTCATCGAGCATGTCATCAACCTGAGGGTCTTCTTGCTTGTCGAACTGCACGGCGCCTGTGTTCAGATCGATACGCCCGGGGATCTGCCGGCCGGCTTCGAGCAGCAGAACCCGGACACGTCCGGCTACAGCAGCAACAGCTACGTCCGACAGGTCAGCGCTCGCCTGTTGCGCGTTGCGCGCCGCATTGAACTCATCAACCAACCCGGCAAGACGACGAATATACAAGGGCTCCATGATCTTCCAGGAGAGCGTGCGTAGTTCGTCCTGCTTGAGCGCGTCGGGGTTGATGTCAACGCCCTCGTCAAGCAGTTGCGAATTATGGCTGACCTCGCGGAACAATGCGTGATGTTCTGGTAAGGCGGCCAAAATAAGCGGTAGTCCTGATTGCTTGGAGTGGTTTGCGATGAACGCGCGATCAACCTCTCGGAAAAATCGTTCAGTTTGCTTGTCAATGACATCAGCTTTTGAGCCATGGCTGTAACGCATGTCGTCCGTGCGACCAGACAGGCTAGCGGTACTGCCCGTAGTTCGCATGCGGCTTACGGGCTCAGGCAGATCGTCACCGATGATCTCACTTGCTGTAGAGGGGACATCTGCAGCCAGAGGGACTTCATTCAGCCCGTCTCGATTGCCTTCAAACAAGCGGGCCGTCTGACGGCTGAGGCACAGCACCTGAAAACGGTCAGCCGACTGGAAAATACGTAGCAACGGCTTAATGTGGAAACTGTCTGCGACGATTGCAAGCTGGGTAGTAGGCCTGTGTATAGGCATTACCCGGAAAAAACCTTCTGCCCCAAATACACCAATACCGTCTGAAGTGTGATTCCAGAAATCAGTATCGGCAGCCAGTTCTTCAAATGGAGCCAGCGCTTTTATAACACTGTCTTTTGAATATCTAGCACTTAATGATTCTTCAATCTGTTTGACCAGATTACGAAAAAGAATGGGGTCTTGCTTATTTTCGGGATGCTGCCGGTGCGTGGGCTGATAAAGAGAAATATACGGACCGGCCTCTTTAAGGTCTAAAAGGTCATTCAGGTTTTGAAGTGTCTGCATAAATCTTCTTCTTCCTATAAATAAAAACGATAACGGATATTTTCTTACTCGGTGGAATCGGCCTCATCGGATGCTACAACTTGATCGTGGCGGGCGGCATTGCGTTTACCAAATGCGGTATCAAGCGCCTGCGTCATTTTCCCCATGGCCCCGTCAGCTGCGAGCACCAGGGTTGAAGCCTGGTGACTGACGGATATCGGGTTTAAGCCTGCGACACGCGCTTCCAACACGCAGCGCTTGTCATCTGGGCCCGCTTTGCCGCTGTTCAAATCACTAAAATGGACTTCAATTCGCGTAATATGTTCTGAAAATCGTTTAAACGTATTGTTTATTTTTTGTTCAACTTTGGCAGTGAACGCTTCTGAGCCAGTTATGTGGCTGTCAGTATTTACTTGAATTTGCATGACGCTCCTTTAGTTGAGGGTTCTCTTCACTTTTAACATAGTTGCAGGTGCCAAACTGAGCAGCTTGCCTTTTCGCCTGAATATATAGATGAAGTGATGATTTAAAACAAAGAAAACCGATTTGCATCAATAGATAAAAATGTGAATTTGTATTTTCTAACCGCAGTATTGTGATAATAAATACGCCCATCACACTTAATAGTTTTTGCGCTCATCAATCAGCGTAAAAGCCTTTAACGTTGTTGAAAGCATGGCAAATTCATTTCATTGAAATAAAATAGCGCAGTTAGGGTTCAATAACACGGTCAACACCAGCATACATCACCCACCAACCCAAGCCGACGCCAAAAACTCAGGTATGGCGACTCAGATCAACCATCAAATAACATTGGCAAACACCCGGGGTCCGTTACGGCAACCATGGTTGCTTGAACATGGCTCACTGGTTGGCCAAAGGCTAACGAGCCAGAACAAACTGAGACAAAAACATAAAAAAAGCAGGCAGGCATCTACACAAACGCAAAAATACTGCTATACTCTTGGACTTCGCTGGTTCATGCAGTCGCAGTGCCAGTTAATGCGGGAATAGCTCAGTTGGTAGAGCGCAACCTTGCCAAGGTTGAGGTCGCGAGTTCGAGACTCGTTTCCCGCTCCAAAATTCTAAAAAGGCCCAGACTTCGGTTTGGGCTTTTTTGTGTGTGCCTGCTTTTCGGTCGAACGACGTAGGGTATAAACCATGGAAACTGTATTAATCCTGTTAATGGTCGCTGCAGCATGGCAGGTGTTGCGCGTGCGATACCAGCGAACGCATATTGCTTTGTTAGGGCGACATTTAGCCAGTTTTCAGCTTGAGCGCCACATGGAATCGCTAACGCAGGGCTACACCCGCGCCATCCAAGAGCAGAACGAGTCACGCCAAATCCAGGTGCTGGAAACCTTCGGTCAAACCGAACGCGCGGTGGCGGCACAAGTGCAGTCACTGGCCAACGCCATGCAAAAGGAAAGCGCACAGGCCACCGGCATGGGCATACTTCCATTCTGCATACCTTACGCCGAACGTTTTCTTCCTGCTGCGGTGCGAGATTTTCGTAAACTGTTGCACATCCATGCAGCCGGTTTGCGCCATGCTGTAGATAATGAAGACGGCAAAGATGCTAAAAGCCGTGCCTACCGCCTTTCTGCAGAACTGTATCTGCTGCAGCACAGCTGCCACTGGTTTTGTAAATCACGCACTGTAGCCAATGCACGGTTGCTGATGCGGCATAAAGTTAATCATCAGAAAGTACTGGAGTCGGTCTCTTCGGTAACGCGATCGTCATATCAGCAATGGCTACAAGACACCGCTAAGCAATAGACCTGACAACACATGGCATAGCATTGCGTGTCGAGCGCAAAATAGGCACGCTGATCAGCGCGCCTTATGTTGATGCAGAATCACGCCCGTGACAGCATGCCGACGCAATCCAGGTCATCTTCCGTTAAGCGATGGCATTCAAGCACATTTCGTAGCGCCGTAATCGCAGACTCATCTGGCACAGCATGCTCGTTTTCGGGTAAACCAACCAGATGGCGCACCAGGCCCTGGTTTTTCAACGTACACGCCATGGCTGAATCACTGAGCCCCAGGTACTGCTGGACAACATGAACCCGCAGCATCACCTCCACAGAACAGCAAACCGCATTTTGACCCGCAGCAGATTCAAAATAAGGCGTTACGAGCTCTACCCATGCGGGCCATGGAACGCGAGCAAAAAGCTTGCAACAGCACGCTAATTTTTGAAGCCCGACGGCCTCCGCTTCGGGAAAAAGGAGTATTTGCATAGTGTGTTCTGTACGCTCAATGAAAATGATACTGGTCGCCCATGGCCAACTTCATGTAGCCGGCCAGTACCGTCACGATGGCGGCCTTACCCTCACCCATCTGACCGTGCAGCTGCCGGAACAGCCAACATTGTGACGGCCGCCGCTGTCAGCCCCACGACAAACCGCCTGACTGCTGGCAGCATGGCATGTACGTCGATTGCATGCTCTCGCGTGCTGCATGCCGGCTCGCCTCAGACGATGTTAATGATAATGATTCGCAATCATATCATTTAAATGGCAGAAACAAGCATGTCGGTTGGGCGAGGCTGAAAGATGTGGCTTTTAAGCGCGGCGTACCGTCAAGCTCCGTTCAATTTCATGGTTTCCTGAAAAAAAGAGCCGAAAGATCATGTCTTGCGGCCGGTTTTCATTTTTGCAGCGTTTACCGTGTCACACCTACCATTTACCGCCTGCACCGCCCCCACCGCTGGAGCCGCCACCAAAACTACCTCCGGAGCTGCTGCTGCCTCCGCCTCCCCCCGAGCTGCCCGAACCTCCGGAACCGGAACTGCTCTGCAGCTTGGCCAGCGTTACCATTCCCAGCGATATCGTGTAGTCGCAGAATGCACATGTCTGCATGCGTTCTCCCGTACCGGTCTTGGTACGGGTCGCACGTTGGCGTACCTTAACGTCTGGCTGCTTCAGGGTTTGCCCCTGGCATTTCGGGCAGACTTCGTATCGTGCGATATTCTCACCGGCAAAGTCCATAAGATGGATGTTGCCGGTTTCTTTACCGCGCCATATTTCGTACGATTTAGCGCCGAGCTTTTCTTCTTTTCTCTGCCGCTCAGTTAAGTAATCTTGCAGCTTCCCGCGCTTGATTTCATCACGATGCACTCGCACCCATTGGCCAGCCGCCGCAGGGGGTACCGCGCGCAAGCGAGACTTTTTGCTTATCTTTCCCAAATCAAAATACGCCTTGTAGGCGAAGGGTGACAACAGCAGCGGCACAAGGTTTAGACGTGTGAACGAAACCCGCATATCCAGAGCGGTTTTGCTGTCCTTGGTGCTCTTTTTGATAAATTGACGGCATCCGCGGTAATGGAAAAGCAGCAAAAATGCGCCAAACACGGCGATAAATCCGGGCAAGTGCTTAAACTGATAGACCCGCTCAATCACGTTAAGAAACCCGAACGCGAACAGGCTAAGAAAAAGTGCAAACAAAAACGTAAACAGGGCAAACCAAAATGCATTGCCCTTGTAGGGCTTTGGCTTGATATTATGTTTTTTCAGTACCCAACGGCGTGCCAGGCTTATCCAGCCAAACGCAATGGAAAACATCACGAGCACAGACAGCGTCTGTTCCAGCGTAGCCGCATGCAGGTTCCAGAAGCTAGGCTGGTAGGCCTTCATACCCGCCAGTTCCACTTCGTGATCAGGCGACAAAAACACGCTTTCAATGGCTTTTGCGGTGGCTAATACCGCCATGTCTGTATTGCCGGCTTTCAGATAAGGAACTAAATAGTTCTCCCCGATCTGATTTAACAAGGCATCTGGAAAAATACCTCCTACTCCATAGCCGCTGATGAAGCGATATTCGCGACGGTCCATGCTCAGGAAAAGCAACAAACCGTTGTCACTTCCTTGCTTGCCAATGCCCCAATGGGTAAATAAATCCAGAGCAAACTTGAAATCGCTGCCGCCCTGGTAGTCATTCACGACCACCACGGCGAACTCGCTGCCGTTGGCGTGTTCAATACCTGCACTGATGGCATCAAGTTGCGCACGGGTACTGCTGCTTAAATTGCCGTCTGGGTCGCTGACGTAATGGTCAGCTCCCATTGTTTGCGGATTGGGAATCGATTGGACCGAATACTGCGCATACACATTCAGACACCAGAACAGGCTGATCAGGGTGGTTATAAGAAAAATCCGGCTCTTAGTCATCAGATCCTGGAAGGTATTCATGGGGGATGGGTCGCCGTGAGAAGTCCGCTTTCTGGCGAAAGCTGAACATATCCCTAATATCACGTTGGAACAGCCGCACAATTTGAATGCAACTGTCTTCGAGTATTCGCTTAAAGGCCAAGCCTGAAATCACGAAATGTTAACATCACTTGTTTTTCTTCTGATTGATTTCATAATGGAAATAAGTCTGACCCACCTTCCTAAGTTTGGTTATATTTCAAGACATAAAAATGGACGATAAATTCGCGCATATACGGCATATAGGGCGCTTTGAAGATAAGATTCATGCAACAGAGATAACTGAAATATCGCGCCTCTCTTTGCACGATCAAGTCGCACTCAGACTCCGGACTCTACTGGTCGAAGGCGCCATTCCACCAGGAGCAAAACTGAATGAGCGTGAACTCTGCACACTTTTGAAGGTGTCACGTACACCTCTGCGTGAAGCCATCAAACTTCTCGCCTCAGAAGGCTTGGTCGACTTACTGCCGAATCGCGGTGCCGTTGCAGTCAAGCTCACAGAAACCGACGTGATTCACAGTTTTGAATTGTTGGCGGAGCTCGAAGGTATGGCCGGTGACCTTGCCGCACAGCGTATTACCGATGCGGAGCTCGCTGAGTTGCGCGCTTTACACTTTGAGATGATGGCCAGTTACGCGCGCGAAGACCTCCCCAGTTATTATCACCTCAATGCCCTGATCCACAGCGCGTTAATACGGGCATCGAAGAACCCTTTGCTCATCAAAACATACAACAATACCAACGCACGAGTTCAATCTCTGCGGTATCACACAAATCATGATGCTGAGAAGTGGAAACTAGCTGTAAAAGAACATGAAAACATGATTGAGGCACTAACCGCTCGAGATTCCATCAGGTTGCGCAAGATACTTACCGTGCACCTTCAACACAAACGAGATACCGTAATTGACCTGCTCCGGACCGGCAAGCTCTACCCCGACACGCAGAGCACCCCTTAAGCACGGTCCGGTTTTCACTATGGAGAAAGTTACATCTGAGCCCCGATCATCCACGGCACAAATTCTTCGTCCCCAATTCCAAGCGCCTCGCTTTTGCTCTGCTCGCCTGACGCAATACTAATAAAAGCCTCAAAGATTTCCCTTCCTTTCTCTTCCACTGTCGCCTGACCGGTCATTATCTGCCCACAGTCAATGTCCATATCGTCCTTCATCCGTTCGAACATGGGTGAATTTGTGGCAATCTTAATGGACGGCGCAGGCTTCGCTCCGAAGCACGAGCCTCTTCCCGTTGTAAAAGCCACCAGGTTGGCCCCGCTTGCAATCTGTCCGGTTGCTCCCATAGGGTCGTAACCTGGCGCGTCCATAAACACGACCCCTTTTTCGTTTACAGGTTCAGCGTAGCGATAAACGCCCATTAGTGGAGTCGAGCCACTTTTCGCGACAGCGCCTAAAGACTTTTCTAAAATTGTCGTTAAGCCACCAGCCTTGTTACCGGGAGTCGGATTATTGTCAATGCTGCCACGTTCACGCTCTGCATACGATTCCCACCAATGGATACGTTCCAGAATTTTCTCACCTACCTCACGGCTCGTCGCTCTTCGCGTCAACAAATGTTCAGCACCATATATCTCAGGTGTTTCAGACAAAATGGCTGTCCCACCATGAGCTACTAGGAGGTCCACCGCTACGCCAAGTGCAGGATTAGCGGTAATGCCTGAGTATCCATCAGAACCACCACACTGAAGCGCAACAGTTAAGTGTGATATCGGGAATGGCTCACGTTTGATCGCATTTGCTTCCGGCAGCATTTTTTTTACAGCCTCAATGGCTGCATCAATCGTTTTCTGCGTGCCTCCCAACTCTTGCATCACCAGCGGCACCAAACGTGCATTCGGCTCTGCATCTTGCGAGTCGAACAAAGGCTTTAATTGGTTAGCCTCACAACCCAGACCAATCAAAACTACGCCGGCAAAGTTGGCGTGACTCATGTATCCAGCAATGGTTCGCCGCAGCTGCAGCAATCCCTCGCCGTTATGGTCAATACAGCAACCGAAACTGTGGGTCAAAGGAACAATGCCATCCACGTTGGGATGAGAGTGCAGATCCTCGGAAACGTTAAAATACTGAGCGACTTTCTTGGTCACACTTGCGGAGCAGTTTACGGTGCTAATTACTGCAATGTAATTTCGAGTTGCCACCCGTCCGTCAGGTCGCTTGATTCCCATAAAAGTGCGTGTCGCCGTCGCCACATCAGATGTGACGACATCTTCACCAAAAGCATAATCTTTAGAAAAACTGCCTATGGCCAGGTTGTGAACATGCACATGCTCACCGGCAGAGATTGGTTTCGTAGCAAATCCTATTATTTGACCGTACCGGTATACCGCTTCATCTAGAGCAATGGCTGTGAGCGCCACTTTGTGTGCTGCTGGAATATCTTGCAACGCTTTCAAGCCATGAGCATCAAGAACGGTATCTGCGGTAATCGCTACACGAGCTATAGCGACGTTGTCGGAGGGGTGCAATTTTAGAGCACTAGTTAACTCAGGCATTGATTATTTCCTAATATTCCCAGGCCGGGCTTTCTAGCTGATTAGACAGCCACCGCAGCCAAAAACTTAATGATAAGGAGCTACTAAAGACGCTCAGTCGCTCCCTGTCTGCCTCACATCTTGGGGAGTTTTGCCTCTCGCATAACGTCGCTCCAAGCCTCCACGTCATTAATTATGATTTCGTTGAACTTGGAAGCAGGAATGAATTCCGGCTTAGATCCGAGCTTCTGTATTTTGGTGCGAACATCCGGCCGACTAAGTGTGGTCGCCAATGCATCATTCAAGCGATTAACGATGCTGGGCGGAAGGCCTTTTGGCCCCACAAGCCCAATAAACGAAACGCCTGTAAAGTCAGTATCAGTTGCCTCAGCTGCTGTTGGTACGTCGAGCAATGCCTCTAAACGTTCTGACCCTGTTACTGCCAAGGCTTTTACTCGCCCATCCTGAATCATCGGCAGGATTGACGAGACGGACTCGAACAAATAGTCAATATTGCCCGCTACCAGGTTCGTTGCGCTCTCGACGCCCCCTTTGAACGGCACGTGGGTGGCATCAATATCCATCATCTGGTTAAACTTAACGGCCAATATGTGATGCATGCTTCCAATCCCCGAGCTACCAAAATTCAATTCACCAGGTTTGGACCTGGCAAGCTTCACAAACTCCTTTAATGTCTGTGCTTCACTTTTAGGGGAGACCACGAGAATAAACGGGCCGCCAGCGACCATACCAATTGGAGTGAGATCGGTTCGAGAGTCATAGGGGGGAAGGCTGCGTAAATAAGGCGCGACCGTCAGGCTTGTGGATCCGCCCATACCGAGTGTGTAACCATCAGGCTTAGCCTTGACAACTATTCCTGTGCCAATCATGCCCGATGCACCTGCGCGGTTCTCTATGATTACGGCTTGCCCAAGATCTTTACTCAGGCCCTCTGCGAGAATACGACTGATTAAATCCGTTGTACCACCGGGCGAATATGGCACGACTATGCTAATCGGATGGTCTGGGTAGGAATCTTCGGCATTAACGATAGGTGCTGCAGCCGTGGACATTAACCCAACCATTAATGCAAATCTTGCGCTTTTGCTGCTTTTCAGAAAATGAGGGCACTTAAGCATATTGTCTCCAGTTTATGTTTTTCTCAAAGGTAAATTATGCCTATGCAGCCGGCATTTTTTGATGGTGATCGGCAAAGTAATCCATAATCGCATGCACGCCGCTGCCAGCCACTTGCACATTGCTCAGCTTCAACCCCATTTCCACACCCGCGACCATCGCGATCAATGTCAAATCATTGCTGAAGCCAAGATGCCCCATACGGAACATACGTGCTTTAAGCTTTCCCAACCCTGCACCCAAAGACAGATCAAAACGCTTATGAATTAATCGTCTCAACGCATCGGCATCAACCCCTACGGGCGTAATTACGCCCGTTAATACAGGCGAATACCGTTGCGGATCAGCACACTGAATTGGTAACCCCCAAGCGTTCACCGCTGCACGCACGCCGGCCCCCCAGCGATGATGCCGTGTAAAGACATTCTCCAAGCCTTCCTGCAGCAGCATGTCCAGCGATTCAGCAAGCCCATAGAGCAGGTTTGTATTCGGTGTGTATGGCCAATATCCATCCTTATTCATCTCCACAATTTCGTCCCACGCCCAAAAAGACCGTGGAAGCGTAGCGCTCTTCATGGCGTCCAAAGCGCGCGGCGACAACGCGTTGAAGCTAATTCCTGGAGGCATCATAAGGCCCTTCTGCGATCCGCTAATCGTGACATCAACACCCCATTCATCATGGCGCAGATCGACGCTAGCCAGCCCCGAAATACTGTCCACCATGAGAAGCGCAGGATGGCCTGCTGCGTCAATAGCTGTGCGTACTGCCGCGATATCCGATGTCACACCTGTTGATGTTTCATTGTGAACAACGCAGACAGCTTTGATTCTTTTCTCGGTGTCTTTACGCAATCGGGCTTCAATCAAATCGGCCTGCACACCGTATCGCCAGCCTTTCGCGTTAGGCAAATACTCATCAGTTCCATCCACAGAAAGAAACTCGCATTTAAGCCCTAAGCGAGCAGCCATCTTCTTCCAAAGCGATGCAAAGTGGCCCGTCTCGAACATGAGCACATGATCGCCTTGGCTCAATGTGTTCGACAAAGCAGCTTCCCACGCCCCGGTCCCGGAAGCAGGATAAATAACAACGGGGTGCTTTGTTTTAAATATCTGTCCAATGCCGTCGAGCACCCGCAGGCCCAGCTCGCCAAACTCCGGTCCGCGATGATCAATGGTAGGCAAACTCATTGCGCGCAAGATGCGATCTGGCACAGGGCTAGGACCCGGAATCTGTAGAAAATGACGCCCAGTGGGATGATGGTCTAGATTAAGCATATTAACCTTTGATGATGTTATTTTGCATTCAAAATACAAATATACACCAATGCAAGGATGAATTCACTAGGGTAATCACTAAGATTTTCTAGATTGAATTATCATTTTTTTGAATGCAAAATACGTTTTGCCCTGAACACTGTCAGAGCATGACTAAAAAAGAGTTGCAAAATCCCAATGAGTACAATGCAAAGCACACCTGAAACTCCGCCCGACTTTCCACGAACCAAAAACCTGCCTAACGAGATCTGCGTTACGCTGGCGCGCCGGCTTCAATCTGACACTCAGGGGGAGATACTTTTCGATGATGCCTCTCGCGGACGCTACTCAACCGACGCATCCATTTATCAAATTACGCCGGTCGGCGTATTTGTGCCCCGATCGGAACTAGACATCGCAACGGCGATTGCTATCGCCCGAGATCTAAACGTTCCAATACTAGCGAGAGGTGGTGGAACAAGCCAATGCGGGCAGACAGTGGGTGCCGCGCTAATAATCGACAATACCAAATACTTCAACCGTATTCTGGATTGCAACACAGCAGACCGCATTATCACAGTCGAGCCAGGTATCGTCCTTGACCACCTGAATGCCGAGCTCAAGAAGCACGATCTGTGGTATCCCGTGGATGTGTCCACAAGCGCCCAAGCCACGCTTGGTGGCATGGCAGGCAATAACTCGTGCGGCTCGCGCTCAATAGCCTACGGAAACATGGTGCACAATGTCCATGGCATGAGCGCCTGGTTGTCAGATGGCGAGCTAGTCGATTTCGGCCCGGTTTCCACTCTGGGCCTGAGAGGTCGTGATATTGCTGAGCATGTACATGGACTCGCAAAGAGACTCCGCACCGATATCAATTCCAATTGGCCTAAAGTTACGCGGCGGGTTGCTGGTTATAACTTGGATATCTTCGACTGCCAAAGCGAAAGGCCTTATACCGCAGACGGTAGCGTTAATCTTGCACATCTGTTAATTGGCTCCGAAGGCACGCTTGCGTACACGCGAAGCCTTACGCTCAAGTTAAGCGAGCGACCGAAAGCCACGGTTCTAGGCATAGTGAACTTTCCGACGTTCCACTCAGCAATGAATTCGGCCCAACACATTGTCAAATTAGGGCCGACTGCGGTGGAGCTGGTCGACCGCACTATGATTGAACTGGCACTTGCCAACCCATCTTTCCGAGCAACCGTCGAAACCGCAGTTATAGGAAAACCCGCTGCCATCCTCTTGGTGGAATTTTCTGGAAACAGCAAGGAAGACCTCCTACTAAAACTAAATCAACTAGATGAACTTATGGGTGATTTGGGCTTGCCAAGAATGATGGTGGAGATGGCAGAAGAGACTGCTCAGAAAAATCTATGGGCAGTGCGCAAGGCTGGCTTAAACATTATGATGAGCCTTAAAGGAGATGGAAAACCCATCAGCTTCATTGAGGACTGTGCCGTCCCCCTCGAGCACTTAGCAGAGTATACGGACGCCTTAACCGAGGTATTTGCTAAGCATGGGAGCCGAGGCACTTGGTATGCCCACGCTTCGGTCGGCACGCTTCACGTGCGCCCAATTTTGGACATGCGCACAGATGGCGCCGCTAAGATGCGATTAATCGCCGAGGAGACAGCTGCACTCGTTCGTAAGTATAAAGGTGCCTTCAGTGGGGAGCACGGCGACGGGCTATGCCGAGGCGAGTGGATTGAATGGCAGTTCGGCCCTGCAATTAATGACGCCTTCAGATCTATAAAAAACAAACTTGACCCTATCAACCTCTTCAACCCGGGAAAAATTATCGATCCGCCCCGGATGGACGACGGATCCCTGTTCCGCTTTGCCCCACCCTCCGCACCAAAGCCCTACGGTCGCATTCCTATTGCGACATCGCTCGATTGGTCGGAATGGAACGTTCAGGCTGACCCACTCACAGAGGTTACTACGGCCCCAGGCACTGGCGGCGACGAAACGGGTGGGTTCGCCAAGGCAATCGAAATGTGTAATAACAATGGCCATTGTCGCAAATTCGACGCTGGCACTATGTGCCCAAGCTATCGTGTCACGCGAGATGAGCAGCACTTGACTCGGGGACGCGCCAATACGTTACGTCTAGCCATATCTGGTCAACTCGGCTCTGATGCATTCACCAGTGATGCCGTGTATCAGGCGATGGACCTATGCGTAAGCTGCAAAGGGTGCAAACGCGACTGCCCGACCGGCGTTGATATGGCGAAAATGAAAATTGAATTCCTCGACCATTACAAGCGCAAAAACGGTCATACGCTAAAGGATCACCTGGTCGCATCACTTCCCGACTACGCAAAAACTGCAAGTCTTTTCCCATGGCTTTTTAATCTCCGCAACACAGTTCCGGGGGCAAAATGGTTAAGTGAAAAAACCCTTGGATTCTCAGCAAAACGTTCATTACCCAAATGGCGCAGCGATACATTCTGGCGTACTAAAGACAACTCCATGTTTTTATCGGCAGCCGAAACTATCGTGGCCGCCAGAGCCGGTCAGAAAACTGCCGTTCTATTTGTTGATACATTCAATGGTACTTTCGAAAGCGAAAACGCATTTGCCGCCGCCCGTGTGTTGAGGCACGCAGGCTACATTTTGCACACCGTCGAAAAGGATGGCGGGCATTATTGCTGTGGTCGAACGTATTTAGCGACCGGGATGGTCAAGCAGGCGAAAGCTAAGGCCGGAGCATTGATCGAGGCGTTGTATCCTCTCGCAAAGGCTGGATGCGCAATTGTCGGGCTTGAGCCGTCTTGCCTACTAACTCTTCGTGACGAAGCCTTGGTGATGGGATTGGGCGATCAAGCAAAAATTGTTGCGCAGCAGGCAATGTTATTCGAAGAGTTCATCAGCCGCGAAATAAAAGCAGGACGCTGGCAATTAGCACTCAAAGCGGCAACGAAGCCCATCCTGCTTCATGGCCACTGCCATCAGAAGGCATTCGACGCAGTCCAGCCAATCCTGGAGGTACTTCGCCAAATACCCGGGGCCAACCCAGAGTTAATCCAAAGCTCCTGTTGCGGCATGGCGGGAAGCTTTGGCTATGAAGCCTCCCATTACGACGTATCCATGCAAATGGCTGAGGTAAGTTTGTTGCCGACGATTAGAAGTCACCCAGAAGCAATAGTAGTCGCCGACGGCACAAGCTGCCGGCATCAAATCGCCGACGGCACAGCTCGCGAAGCCATACATATCGCGCGGCTCCTCGACAGCCTACTTAGCTAATAACAAGCCTTCAGGCAATAAAGCTATGCAAAAAAATGAAATCGTAGACTGGGATGCAGTGACACTTTCGAAGCGTATCCTAAGTAAGGACGTATCGTGTGTTGAGGTGCTTGGCGCTTTCACCCAGCAAATTGACAGGCTAAATCCAATTGTCAATGCAATTGTCAATAGGCAACCACAAAACGAACTCTACAGCTCTGCCGTGAAGCTAGACAAAATGCTGCAACGAGGTGTTGCACTGGGACCAATGCACGGTTTTCCTCAGGCTCCGAAGGATATTTTGCCTGCTAAGGGGATGATCACATCCAAAGGGTCACCCATATTCCAAAAGCAAGTCAGCACAAGTGACTCGGCGGCATTTCAGCGGATGCGCGAAGGCGGTAGCATATTTGTCGGGCGGACAAACTCTCCCGAGTACGGTCTTGGCGGACATACGTTCAACAGCCTCTATGGTGTTACGCGTAATCCGTTCGACATCTCGAAATCCGCAGGAGGGAGTAGCGGTGGCGCTGGTGTCGCAGTGGCCTTAAATATGCTGCCGGTCGCAGATGGCACAGACATGATGGGTTCTCTCCGCACGCCAGCAGCCTTCAACAATATTTTTGGCATGCGTACTTCTGTAGGATGTGTTCCGCATGGACCTTCTGATGAGGTGTTCTTCCAGCAGTTCAGTGTTTCTGGCCCGATAGCGCGAAATGTTCCCGATCTTGCCCTGCTACTTTCAGTACAAGCAGGCTATGACTCGCGCCTTCCTCTCACACGCAAGCAAGATAACCCTCGCCTGTTTTCCTCATGCCTAGATCATGATTTTACCAACATAAAAGTAGCGTGGCTTGGAGATCTTGAAGGCCGGCTTCCCATGGACTCAGGCTTAATGGAAGTGTATCAAAACGCACTCCCCTACTTCAGCGCTGTGGGTTGCAATGTTGAAGCAGCCAGACTGGATTTTGACGTGGAGGAACTTTGGAACGCATGGATTGATTTGCGCAGTTTCACCATCGCGAACAACAGCGTTGAACTCTATAGAAGCGCTACCACACGTGGGCAGCTTAAACCCGAAGCCATTTGGGAAATAGAACGCGGACTGAAACTGAGCGCCGAACGGATTTTCGATGCCTCCAGGACACGAACCCGCTTTTATCGGGTCCTGCTCTCGTTGTTCGAGCAGTATGAATACCTACTCCTGCCAACTACGCAGGTATTCCCTTTCCCAACTGAAGTGCCCTGGCCTGACACGATAGGTGGTATCGCCATGGACACATATCACCGATGGATGGAAGCCGTTGTCTTGGCAACTATGGGTGGTCTTCCTTCCCTGTCCGTTCCGGCGGGATTTAACAACGCCGGGTTGCCAGTCGGACTTCAGCTTATTAGCTCGCCTCAAGCCGACTTTCAAGTTCTTCAACTTGGTCATGCATATGACCTCGCTAGTCAGTTCTCCAAGACCAGAAGCCCACTGTTTAACTCGTTGATTCCAGCTTCGTCACCCTCCCCTCACGATTCAAAAGGCACCCAATGAAAAGACTTCTCACCTTCTTGCTTACGCTAAGTATTTCCTCATTCAGTCTCGCACCACTAACTAGTCATGCAAAGACCATTTTCCCAGATCGCCCACTAAAATTGATGGTTGGCTATGCGCCTGGCGGTCCTGCAGATATTCTTGCTCGACTGGTGGCACAAGGCATGTCCGCGAAGCTAGGCCAACCCGTCATTGTCGAGAACCGTCCCGGAGCGGCTTCCAGTATTGCTGCCGGTGCCGTCGCAAACGCACCGCCAGATGGCTATACACTCTTATGGGGACCAAGCACACCAATGGTCATGAACCCCGTACTGCGAACAAACTTGGGGTACAACCCTACTCAAGACTTTACCCAGCTTGGCATGATTGCTGATATGGTTTTAGTTTTAGTTGCAAACAATTCGGTAGAAATACAGTCCCTCTCTGACTTGATTACGCAAAGCAAAGCGAATCCTAAAAAATTCTTCTATGGCACTTCCGGTGCAGGCAGTGCTATGAACGTCGCGGCCGAAAAACTTAAATTCGAAACCGGTATAAATATGGACCACGTCCCATTTAACGGGAGTGCACCAAACCTCTCTGCTTTGATGGGCGGAGACATACAGATCGCTTCAGATCTCACCGTTGCAGTTATGCCTCTAATATTGTCGGGCAAGATTAAACCAATAGCAGTGATGTCGGCAAAGCGCCTGGAGCAATTACCGAATGTTCCAACAGTGGCGGAAACCATACCCGGATTTGAGTTCTCGACCTTCCAAGCCGTGCAGGCACCGGCTAATTTGCCCGAACCAATAAAGCTGAAACTCGAAGAGACACTTAAAGCGGTAGTTAACACTCCCGAATTCAAGCGCAAATTAATTGACCTAAACTTCATACCCGCCTACAGCGACGGCGCTTCAGCGCAAGCGCGTATTGAGAAAGAGATTGCCTCGTATCAAATTGTCGCGAAGCAAGCCAATATTAAAATCGATTAAGCTTGGAGTAAGCAGCGCATGTGCAATCGGCTTTATCAAAACACATGCGCCGCCCAAAGCCATATCTTAAAGTGATTAGTTTTCACTCTACTTACTCCGTGGGGCTCACACCGAGGTGCGATGGGCGTGTACCCGTGAGCGTCTATCGTAAGCACAGATCCGCCACCATCCGTGCGACTTTGACAGCCTGAGACTAGCAATACTAATAAATAAACGATAGTTTCAAAGCTACGCGGTTATCCCGCTGCTTACTTATGCGCGTTGTGTCCAATTGACTCTGCTTGCCCCAAGAAAAGGATATCAACCAATTTCAGAGTGGGACCCAATTATCAAATAAACCATCAATGATGATGCAACAATAGCTTGCGACATCATGGCCGCGCTGTATAAGTCGAGCGAATGGCTCCGCAGATGGAGCCTCTTGCCAAAATCACTGTGTATTCATGCGCTGAGCTGACATACACATTCCACCGACGATAAGCCTGCGCGTCCTGCGCTTAAAAATCAGCATCTTCTCACTTTCCGCGCGCGGAAAGAGGAATGAAAAACAGCGCCAGCATGGCTGCTATCCCTAAGCCGGAGGTCATCCAAAGCGCTTTGACGCCGAACGCGTCAAGACAGATGCCGAATAACCACGGCGCCAAGGCCTGAGCGATACGTGCCGGGACCATGAGTACGCCTTGGCGCTGTCCGTAGCCGCTGGGCCCGAATATCACCAGAGGCAGGGTTCCTTTCGCAATCGTCATAATGCCATTACCCGCACCGTGCAGAATGCCAAACAACGCAGCGGCTGGAGCACCAAACAGACCAAATATGAGCGCACCAATCGGATGCAGTGACGCAGCGACGCGTGCGGAAAGTAACGGATGGGCCCTGCGTTGCAAGGCAAATTCCATCAAGCGCGCGGCGACCTGAGCAGGGCCAATAAGCGCCCCCACGAAAACTGCGGTAGCCAAGGTTGCACCACCCGCCTGCAACAGCCGTGGCAAGTGGGCGGCCATGGCGGTACTGGTGAACCAGGTGGCGGCGAACACGAAGGCAAGCGCATACAAGGTCCAACGACGAGGTGCTGCGACAGTATTGGGTGGGGTGTCAGGGCTTTGGGGACTATTCGAAGTAACTGGGCTATCGAGACTATCAGGAATCTCAAGCGGGCTGCGGCTGCTTGGGCTGCTTGGGCTATTTGGCTTCGTTGAGCTAGTTAAGTTGTTTCTGCTGCCCGCTGCCTCTGCCTCTGCCTCAAGGACATTAGACGCCTTGAGCTTGGGCAAACTTAGGTTCAGCACTAGCCCAAGCGTTAGATGCAGGACTGCCCACGTAAGGCACGCTGCACGCCAGCCAAAATGTACGTCCAGAAAGGTGGAAAGTGGCCAGGCGATGGTACTGGCAAACCCTGCAATAAGGGTGATGCCCGTAATGGCACCACGCGAACGGTCGCCGTAGAGAGCCACCAAGGTTGAAAACGCGGCCTCGTACAGGCCGCTTCCCATCCCGATACCCAGGATCAGCCATGCTGCAAACAACCCTATCGAGCCCTGCGCTGCCGCCAACCCCGCAAGCCCCAGGGCAAAGATGACACTGGTACCCGCCAGCAATGGGCGCCCACCGTAACCATCGATGAGGCGTCCAGCATAAGGGCCGAGCAAGGCAGAAAGTATAAGCGCAACACTAAATGCCCCAAAGACCGTGGCGGTTGAAACACCAAGATCTCGGGCCATAGGGACCGCCAGAATTGCCGGGAGGTAATACGTAGACCCCCAGGCCAGGGTCTGCGCAAGCCCCAATGTTGTAACGACTCTGACACTTGGCTCGGCAGCCACGCTATTGCCGCTGCCGTTCACCATACAGGTCTCTGGTGTGCCCTGCTTCGACCCAAAGGGTCAACCAGTAAGATGGTTGAAGCGTGCTTCATATAACGCCAGCCTGTGATGAGGGTGTAGCCAAAGTGGTCTTGACCCATTTTGACCCAGTGAACAACAAGCCCACCAATTCAGGTGGGCTTGTTCTTTGTGTAGCCGATAGTTTAAGGGGCTTTAGCGAAGCCGCTTACACTTTCTTCACAAACTCTGACTTCAAGCTCATTGCCCCATGGCCATCAATTTTGCAATCAATGTCATGGTCACTGTCGACAAGTCGAATGCCTTTCACTTTTGTACCCATTTTGATGACACCACCCGACCCCTTGGGTTTCAGGTCTTTGATGACGGTTACCGTGTCGCCATCTTGCAGGACGTTTCCGGCCGAGTCACGATAGATTCTTTCGGTGGGTTCTGCCGCCTCGGTGGCCGAGGGCGACCATTCGTGCGCGCACTCAGGGCAGATGTAATGCGCTCTATCTTCGTAAGTGAACTCGGAATTGCATTCCGGACAGGGGGGCAAGGTACTCATGACGGAATCCTTCACATGCTCAAAAATGTAACGCCATAGAGTATAGCCTTTGCATATGTTGGGATCGTCTTGCGCAACCTAGCTTAAGAAGTGGCGCTATATATGTCGTTTTAGCACTGGCAGCCTTCGCAACAATCTTCATTACCAAACGGGCCCCACGCGCCAGAACCCGTTTGCAGGGCACCGGTATCGAGACCGAGCCGCTGCCCTATGCACTGGGCAATTACACCGAAGCGCTGGCGAAACTTGTAAATAAAGCAGTAAATGCGGTCATCATGGCGCACCTGAGGCCCTGCCAAAAACAACCCTGGAACCAAGGTGGATTCGTCGTTTTCAGTAAGCGCAATGTGCCCATTTGCTGTCCATTGCCATAGCTCGGCAATTTGCTGTGCGCCGCCACCCTTGCGAAAGCCGGTGCCTAAAATTGGCACCTGGGCGTCATCCCAATTACGACCGTCAGCCGCATGAATACGATAGCCACCTGCCCTGCGCGTTTCAACCTGAACAATGTCGGCGCTAAATAAAATATCAAGACGGCCCGTGTCAACCGCCGCGTACAACCGTTCGCGACTATAAGGTGACAGCGACAAGCTGGGGTCGTAAGGCCCGAGCGGATCCCAGGTGTATTTTCGTGTAAGCAGGCGCACACTGCGCCCAAGCTTGATCAGGTTGACGGCAGCATCAACACCACTTTCGTAGCCACCTATCACGGTATAGTCGGGCGCTTCAAAGCGCTGCCAATTCTGCACCTGCGCGTAGTGAGTGCACCACTGTGCACCAGGAAAGGGAGAAAGCTCAGGAAACTGATATTCGCCGGTAGCCCACACCAGAAACCGGGCTTGCAGCGACCCTCGCTCGCTGTCGAGCGCAAACCCCCCGTCTTTGATCGGCGTAACCTGATGCACCCGGCACGCGGAGACAACCGGCAAGCCATGCTGACGCGCTATAAAGGTCAGGTAATTGGCATACTGCTGGCCACTGAGATGCTCTGCGCCGGCAAAAATGGCAGGTGAGCTGGATTCGCTGACCGCGTTGAGATCAGCCAGACCAAACGGGTTGCTGTGGAAAGACGGCGTAATAAGCCGTGTTTGCGCAGGCCAACGGCGGAATGACTCGCCCACCTGGTGGCTCTCGAGTATGGCGTACTTTATGCTTGGCAGCTTTTCGAGCGCCAATGCTACGCCTATGCCAGCAGGCCCCGCCCCAACGATGACGACGTCTGTTTTCTTAATCATGCCGTGCACCCACGCATTGCGCACGGAGCGCAAACAATGCACAAGACAAGCCTGCCGCTCGGGAAAAAGCCCTGCTCACCCTGAGCGGAACTGAAATACGAGAAAACACCTGCTGACAAGATGACCCCCTGTTTGCAATTTAACTGGGCATTAACAGGGAGGGTGAAGGAGGTAGTACATGGGGCACACAGAATAAACAAAAGACAGACTAGACACCTGCCCGGCCTGAAGAGGCTGTGGCGCACTGGGTTATCGAGCCAGGCCATGCGTTGCCTGTAACGCAGCAAGGCCAGATGGTGGTAAATCAACACGATTATGCTACGTTATAACATAGCACTATATCATTTCAACACGTTGTCGAAACAGATGGTATCCGTTACATTGAACATTACCTGTCGCTGCGACAAGGCACATCATTTGAATTTAAAAATATTGGTCCAAAACTATGTCGCTGCCACATGCGCTGCTTACGGCGCTCGTTGAACGCCCCTGCTCTGGGTCAGAGCTCGCCCGTCGGTTTGATCGTTCGCTGGGTTATTTCTGGAGCGCCACGCATCAGCAAATCTACCGTGAGCTTGCCCGCCTTGAAGACGCCACGTTGATAGAATCGCTACCGCCAGAAACAGGCGCAGGCCGCAAACGCAGCTATCGCATCCTTGAGGCGGGGCGCCAAGAACTCACACGCTGGGTCGGCCAGAAAACCGAATTTGTGCCTGTGCGCAACGAGCTTATGGTAAAGCTGCGCGCTGAGGCGGTGGTTGGCCCGGCGGGCTTGGCGCAAGAGCTTACGCGCGCGCTCAACATGCACGAAGAAAAGCTGGCCCACTATCTTGAAATTGAACAGCGCGACTTCAGTGCGCCTGACCCATCGCGCGCGACCCGACTAAAACACCTGGTGCTCAAGGCCGGAATCATGTCTGAAACATCATGGATAGCATGGTCGAAGCAGGCGCTTGCCGAACTGGACAGCGACACCTGAAAATGCCCCCTCGCAGCCTGTACGACACGGTGAAAGGGGCGTAAAGAAACCGGGCACGACGTTATACATATTTGTTTAACGTCGTGCCCGGTTTTTCGCTAATCTTGCCTCATTGCAGGAGGTTGATACCTGACTAATTTCAGTGCGGCGCAACCATTCCAGCTTTAAATAGAGGCAATAACCTGATCAAGCAGACGCGACTAAGTCTACCTCGGCAAGCAGGCCCTGTGGTGCGTAAGCGGGGTGGATGGGTGCCTGGGTAACGCTTTCCAGCCCGTGCAGGGCAGCTTGGTATTCAGCAACAAGCCGGTCAACCAAGGCTTGGGCCGATGGCACATCTTTTATCGCGCCAATGCCCTGCCCGCAGCCCCAGATTTCTTTCCACGCCTTCGGTTTTTCGCGGTTAGACCCAAAGTTCATTTGCGACACATCTCCGCTGGGAAGCTGGTCTGGGTCTAGACCAGCATTAACCAAAGAGGGTTTGAGATAGTTGCCGTGTACGCCCGTGATCAGGTTGGTGTGGATGACGTCTTTTGCGGAGCATTCAGTAATCATCTGCTTGTAGCCTTCGACGGCATTGGCTTCTTGTGTGGCTATGAATGCCGACCCTACATAGGCCAGATCGGCCCCCATTGCCTGAGCCGCCAGCACCGACTTGCCATTGGCAATCGAACCGGACAACAGCAACGGACCGTCAAACCACTCTCTGATTTCCTGCACCAATGCAAAAGGCGATTGCACGCCCGCATGTCCGCCCGCACCGGCCGCCACGGCGATAAGCCCGTCTGCGCCCTTTTCTATTGCTTTGCGAGCGAACCAGTTGTCAATCACATCGTGCAGCACGATACCGCCATAGCTGTGGACGGCGTCGTTGATCTCGACCCTTGCACCGAGCGAGGTGATCACAATAGGCACCTTATATCGAACGCATACCTCCATGTCGTGCTCCAGTCGATCATTGGATCGATGCACGATCTGGTTCACGGCAAAGGGCGCCGATGGCCGGTCAGGGTTTTGCTCATCATAGATGCGCAGCTCAGTGGTAATACGCTCCAGCCACTCTTCAAGCGCTGATGCCGGGCGTGCATTTAAGGCCGGGAACGAACCCACTACACCCGCCTTGCACTGGGCAATGACTAATTCAGGGCCGGAAACAATGAACATGGGTGATGCAACGACAGGCAGGCGCAAGCGTTGAGTAAGAATGGGCGGCAGGCTCATGAGAAGTCTCAAAAAATAGTTATGCAACTGGTTGCATAACTATACTTTGGCGCAACAAGCGATGCAACGGGATGCAATCATGGAAAACCCGTACAGCAAAACACGACCCCACTTTTTCCGCATTGCATGGCGCGACAAAGTACATGGCGCCTACTACCTCATCATCGTGCACGGCACACCATAAAATGGGTTTGAAAACCATAGGGTATTCTGCTAACTTGCCCGAATTAAAAGACACTTCAAGGATACAAACATTATGCCAACCGAATCGGGGGCGTCTGAGCCGCACAATACGGCCACTACTGAACCTAGCCTACCGGCCAGAGGCTGGATGCTTGATGACTTTGCCCGGGGTGACGTTTTTTTTGCCTCGCCGGCAACCCAATGGCGCAGCAAGGCCAGCCTGGGCGCATTGTCGGCGATTGAGCCGGTAAGCGTCTCCGTGATTCAGTCTCTGTTTGACGAGGCCCGGCAGCGTGGCCTGACTGACCCCGTCATGTTCGGCCTGGTGCCTTTCGACACAAGCAAACCGGCCAGTCTGACCATACCGCTTTCCTATGAGTGCGCAGGGGTGCCTGACAACGACACTGTCATGCGCAGTCTCGATTCAGATCACACAGCGAAGCCGCAAATTGTCGGGCGCACGCCTGTACCACCCCCAGAAATATACGGCGACATGGTGCGAAAGGCACTCACGCTATTCGCAGAGGGCGATCTAAAAAAAGTGGTGCTCTCGCGCGCCATGGATATTGATCTGGACCAGCCACCAAACTACCCCCAGCTATTGCAAGACTTACTGCGTCGCAATGCCCATGGTTATACCTTTGCGCTCCCAATTTGGGGCGACGGCGGAACATCTCTTGCCAGTGGCGTCATGGTGGGGGCCAGCCCCGAACTTCTGGTGCGACGCGAGGGTGATCGTATTTTCATCAACCCGCTGGCCGGGTCCATAGGCCGCAATAGTAATCCTGATACAGACGCCGCCCTCAAGGCAGGCCTGGCGCGCTCTGAAAAAGATCTGCGCGAGCATGCCTATGTTGTTAATGACATTGTGCGCATTTTGCACGAGTACTGCGACGAGCTCGATGTGCCGCCCGGCCCCTCCGTCATTGGCACCGATACGCTATGGCATTTGTCTACCTTTATTACGGGCCAGTTGCGCGACCCGGCGGTAACCGCGTTGCAGCTTTCGTGCGCGCTACACCCCACGCCGGCAATCTGCGGCCAGCCAACGGGCAAGGCATTTGAGCATATCCGCCAGCTGGAGCCGTTCGATCGTGAATATTTTGCTGGCCTGGTCGGCTGGCAACGCGCCAATGGCGACGGCGAGTGGGCACTGACCTTGCGATGCGCCATGCATACTGAGCCTACCCGGCTGCGGGTGTATGCCGGTGCCGGTACTGTCGCCGGGTCTGACCCTGACAGTGAAATTGCAGAAACTGCCACCAAGATGGAAACCTTTATCCGAGCCCTTGGCTAGCGCATTTTCGGCCTTGCCGGTTGCTGCCTATGAAAATCCTCTTGGTCGAAGACGACAAACTACTCGGTGACGGCATAGCTGTCGGCATTGGCCAGGCAGGTTTGGCCGTTGATTGGGTACAGGATGGGCAGCAGGCCGAAACTGCTCTCGCCCTAGGCAGCTACGATGCCGTTGTACTTGATCTCGGCCTTCCGCAGCTGTCAGGCATGGAGCTCCTGAGGCGAGCTCGAGCAAGAGGAGAAACCTTACCGATTCTGATCCTGACCGCTCGCGATGCAGTAGCAGACCGAGTGGCAGGCTTGGATGCTGGCGCCGACGATTATCTCGTAAAGCCTTTCGATCTTACCGAATTGCAGGCCAGGCTTCGGGCATTGCTGCGACGATCCAAAGGAAGCGCAGACCCCGTCATCAGCCACGGAGAACTTCGTGTTGATCCAGCCGGTCATTCGGTGTCTTTATCCAACAAGTCTGTTGCTCTCTCTGCACGTGAATTTGCAATTTTGCACACCTTATTGCTCAATGCCGGACGAGTCATGTCAAAGGCCCAAATCGAAGAGCAGTTGTACGGATGGGGAGATGAGATCGAGAGCAATGCGGTTGAGGTCTTCATACATCATCTGCGTCGAAAGCTTTATCCGGAACTGATCCGAACTATTCGTGGTGTTGGCTACATGATTGAAAAGGTCGCATCATGAGGTCCTCACTACGCTGGCGTCTTTTTGCGATTATCGCAGTATCAGTACTTTTTGCGTGGATTGCGACAGCGTTCTTCACGTACCGTGACGTACGCCGTGAAATTGGCACCATGCTTGATGCCCGCCTGGTAAAAGCAGCTGAACTGGCAGAAACGCAATACGTAAATCTGAAAAACCTCGGCAGCAGTGCACAACAAATTCGCGATCATACCGATACAACACTGCAGATCTGGCAGCGTGACGGTACTTTACTTCTAAATTCTAGTACTGCCCCTGAAGAACGCCTGGGCACACAGCACGACGGTTTTGAAAACGCGACCATCAATGACGTCCACTACCGCATTTATAGTCATTGGGATGAGGCCAATGGTATAAATGTGCGCGTCGGAGAACGCTATAAGTTGCGCAATGCACTGGCCGAAAGTGTAGCGAGCCACCTGTTGCATCCCTTGTATTTTGCCGTTCCCGCACTTGGCTTATTGATCTGGCTGTCTGTGGGTGCTGGGCTTGCGCCCCTGTCCCGCTTTGCCCGCGAGGTAAAGCAGCGTGACCCAGACAAGCTTGAACCGCTCGACCTCACTGATACGCCGCGCGAAGTGCTGCCTCTGCAGGACGCCCTCAACGCTCTTTTTGCCCGATTAAGAAGCTCTCTTGAGTTCGAGCGACGCTTTACGGCTGATGCTGCCCATGAACTGCGCACACCGCTTGCCGCCATTAAAACTCAGGCGCAAGTAGCAAATGCTGCGTACGATTCAACTCAACTGAAGCAGGCGTTAAGTAATGTTATTAACGGTGCAGACCGCGCAGCTCATCTACTTGAACAATTGCTTGTGCTCTCTCGCCTGGACCCACAGAACGCCGCCATTAATCAGCAACCGGTCAAGCTTTCTGCTGTAGTCAATGAATGTGTCGCCCTGCAGGCACCGATCGCTGTAAGCAAGGGCGTAGAGTTGGGGTTTGAGGCAAACGTTGACGGATGGGTAAACGGCGATGCAACGCTGCTTGCGATTCTTGTGCGTAACCTCGTCGACAATGCCGTTCGTTACACACCCGCCGGCGGGGCAGTCGATGTTCAACTTAATCGAGTTGGCGATGAGGTATTACTGCACGTAATCGATACCGGGCCAGGCATTCCGGAGCAAGAACGAAAACAGGTCGCCTCGCGTTTTTATCGCGTGCTTGGCAGCGGCGAGGACGGTAGTGGGCTGGGGCTATCGATCGTAGACCGTATAGCAGAGTTGCATGGTGCCTCGTTGACGTTTAACGACGGTGCCGTCGGAAAAGGCCTGATCGCAGCCGTGCAATTCAGGGCCGTGTAGATAGAAAAACGGCCCACACTTTATATTCAATATATTCCGTCTTCTTAAGCGTGGGTTAAGCTGAGTTCGAGATGATCCTTCCATGCCGAATACGCGGCACTACTCGGGAGAATCTCATGAACATCAAGTCCACACTAACCACGTTTGCAGCCGTCACGGGCATAGTGCTCAGTATGATGACGGCCCCTGCTCTGGCGGCGCAAGCTGCTAGCGATCATGACCACGGCCACACAGCGGAACTCAAACTGAATAACGGCACAAAATGGGCAGTCGATGCCCCACTAAGTCGTGCCATGAACAACATCCGAAACGCCATGGCCAAAGAAACCCATGCCATCCATGCCAATGAACTGGCAGAGGAAAAGTACCTGGCATTGGCCGATGGCATCAACAATGACATCACTTATATGGTTCAGAACTGCAAGCTTGAACCTGAGGCGGACGCCCAACTGCATTTGATCATCGCTGATCTGGCCGAAGGCACAACGGCGATGAAAAACAAAACCAGTGCGCAGCAAGGTGCGGAGAAAGTGATGGGGGCGATTGACAAATACGCCAGTTATTTTGATGACCCTGATTTCAAACCGCTTAACTACCCTACCGCATCGTAATTAGCCTGCACTCTGTTGTTGGCACTTTGTTCCTGCAATGTTGACAATGTGGCCCCCGGGGCCACATTGTCAACCCGCACTCGGTCACCCTCATGCAGTTGCGCTTTTCTTAGTTAGCTGCGTCCCACTTCTGGGGGCAGTTCAATTAACGCTAAGGTTAAGTCGCTTGATCAGCGGTGCCCAGCGCGCAAGCTCGTCATCCATATACTGTGCGAACTCTTCAGGCTGGTTGCCTACCGGCTCCATGAACTGTGCCTTCAAACGCGCTTGCACCTCAGGGTTAGCAATGGCGCTTATCAGCGCGTCGCCCAGTTGCTTTTTAATGTTGTCAGGTATGCCTGCAGGCGCGACAAAGCCGATCCACCCAGACCCTTCAATACCAGGGTAACCGAGCTCTTCTACCGTGGGGGTGTCTGGAAGAAAGCTGGCACGTTTGCTGGACACGGTCGCCAGAGCGCGCAGCCGGCCATCTTTAATCATGGGCATGACGGCGATGGGTGGCAAGGCTGCAAAGTGCGTATCACCCGACAGCAGCGAAGTAACGGCCGCTGGCGAAGATGGGTATGGAACGTGCACCGCTTTACCGCCCGCGCGTTCAAGCAGCAGTTCTACCGACAGCTGAGAAACCGTACCAGCCCCTGTTGACGGGAAGTTGTAGGCGCTGTTCGGCACCTTCATGGCTTGGATCAAATCGTCAAGCGTTTTGATGTCAGACTGCGCAGGCACAACCAGAATATTAGGCTGGTGCACGCCCAGGGTGAGCGGGGAGATGTCTTTTTTAGGATCGTAGGGCAGGTTTGCGTAAAGAATGGTGTTGTTAACCATGGGCCCGGTAATTGACACCCCAAACGTATAACCATCGGGTGCAGATTTTGCAATGACGCCCGTGCCCAGATTGCCGCTGGCACCGGGACGGTTCTGCACCACAATGGGCTGGCCTAACGTTTTGCTGGCCTGTTCGGCAATTACCCTGGACATTACGTCAGGGCTTGAGCCGGGACCAAAAGGCACTATCAGTGTCAATGCCTTAGATGGCCACGTGTCTGCGGCCAGGGCTGAGGCCGACAGGCCCAGCGCGAGTATGCCAGCGATGCCGGCCTGAATGATTTTGCGCATGATGAGTCCCCACGTTTTGCATAGATTTTAGTAAGAAAAGCAGTTTACCCCAGGGGCAGATCATACGTTCTGCGTGCCTGGGGATAATCGGCGCAGACTCGATTGCGCGTTGGAAGCCGGCCCGACGCTTACGCTATGTGTGAAAGGGGGAGGGCAGAACGACGCCGTCATACCAAGAAACAGCGCGCGACCTGGCTGATTGAATGTAGGCGCCCCTACACCACAAAACAAATATATAAAACAGAATCGTTATCGTTATTGTTAGCTATATTCCGCTTTCCTCTATACTTTCGTGTTGGTAACTTATTCTCATTCAGACATTTAATGCTTTCTGCTCACACGACGGGCCTGGCTCAAGCGCAATACCAGCACCTAATCAAGAGGCGCTGGCTGCTGGTGGCGGCACTGGTATTGATTATTGTGTTTTCCATGCTGGCCGATTTCACGCTGGGGCCCTCGGCGCTGACTTGGTCTGACCTCTTCCACACCTTGCTTCAACCTTCCAGCGCTGAACCCACAATGCGTGTCATTGTCTGGGAATTCCGCCTGCCCTATTCCATGATGGCCGTCGTAATCGGCCTGGGGCTCGGCCTGGCAGGTGCCGAAATGCAGACAATTCTGAACAACCCACTGGCAAGCCCGTTCACACTGGGCATTTCCTCTGCGGCAGCCTTTGGTGCGTCACTGGCCATCGTGCTCGATCTCTCGCTACCTGGGCTGCCACCGGGCTGGATGGTCGCAGCAAACGCCTTCGTATTTGCCTTGTTTTCCGCCTTAATGCTTGACGCCGCCGCACGCTGGGGCAACATCAGCAGTTCTGGCCTAGTGCTTTTCGGCATCGCCATGGTGTTTTCGTTTAATGCACTGGTTTCGCTCATGCAATTTGTAGCCAGCGCCGAAGACCTGCAAAGCCTGGTGTTCTGGACCATGGGCAGCCTGTCGCGCGCGACCTGGCCCAAGGTGGGTGCCATGGCGCTGGCCGTGGCCCTGATCTGGCCGCTGGCCATGCGTGACGCGTGGAAGCTGACGGCGCTGCGCCTGGGTGAAGATCGCGCCTTCAGTTTCGGCATCAACGTACAGCGGCTGCGCCTTACTTCACTTTTGCGCATTAGCCTGCTCGCGGCACTGGCGGTATCGTTTGTGGGCACCATCAGCTTTATTGGTCTGATTGCCCCGCATATTGCACGACGTCTGTTTGGCGAAGACCACAGGTTTTACCTGCCAGGCAGCGCCCTCGTAGGGGCCATGGTGCTATCACTGGCCTCGATCGCGTCAAAGAATATTTCGTCCGGCATCATCGTGCCTGTTGGCATCGTAACCTCTCTGGTGGGCGTGCCGTTCTTCTTATCGGTGGTGTTACGCCGCCAAAGCAATTAATCGTCATGCTAGAAGTCAGCAATCTGCGCGTCGCCTATCGCAAGCAGGCAATTATTCCTGCGCTCACGCTCAAACCCCTGCATACAGGCCAGCTGGTCGCCGTGCTGGGGCCCAATGGCAGCGGCAAGTCAACACTGCTCAAGGCGCTAGCCGGGCTGTTGCCATTGCAGCAGGGCAGCATCACGCTCCACGGTCAGAATCTCGATAAGATCAGCTTCGAGCAACGTGCGCAGCATGTGGTGTACTTGCCGCAATCGTTGCCAGCCTCGGTGCATTTGCGCGTGCTGGAGTCTGTTCTGGTGGCGGCTCGTGCTTCCGCCCTGTCTGTCGATGCAGGCCATGTCGGCCTCGAGCAGGTCATGGCACTGCTACAACGCTTGGGCATTGCGCATTTGTCCATGCATTATCTCGATCAACTTTCGGGCGGGCAAAAGCAGCTTGTAGGCCTGGCCCAGGCGCTAATTCGCCGCCCCCGTCTACTGCTGCTCGACGAGCCGCTTTCGGCACTTGATCTGAACTTTCAGTTTCATGTTATGGATCTGCTCCGGCAAGAAACGCACGAACACGGGCTGATCACGCTTATCGTGCTGCACGACCTCAATGTGGCCCTGCGCCACAGTGACTACGCAGTACTCATCCGGCAAGGCGAATTATTAGGTGAAGGCTTGCCCGCCGACGTAATCACGCCAACCGTGCTGGCCCAGGCCTATGGTGTGGAAACCCGTATAGAGCCATGCTCGCGGGGTATGTTGCAGGTTTTGATAGACGGGCTTCGGGCCCCGGTAAGGTAAAAAATGATAATGCGATTTACACGTGCGTGCGCCCTGATCTGGCTTGCCCTTTTGTGCACCCTGGCCAGCGCCCAGCCCATAACTATTACTGATGCCATGGGCAGAAGTGTCACGCTCAAGGCACCCGCCAAGCGCATAATTTTGACCCAGGCCAGGCACATGCCTGTACTGGCGCTGTTACACCCCGACCCGGTCAGCCTGCTGGCTGGTTGGTCAGATGAATTTCGCACCTCATTTTCCAACGAGTATCAAACCTATCTTGAGCGGTTTCCGAACATTGCCCGCATACCGATTGTGGGCCGTCACACGGCAGACAGCTTTTCAGTTGAACAGGCATTGTCACTGCAACCTGACCTTATCGTACTGACAGCCAGTTTTGCCGGTGTGGGCAAGGGCCAGAACCCTGAAGACTCCCTCATGATGAAGCAGTTTGCCGCCGCAGGCATACCGGTCATTATTATTGATTTTTTTGTACAACCACTGCAAAACACCGTACCCAGCCTGCGCGCACTGGGCCAGGCCATCGATCAGGAGGCTCGCACCGAAGCCTTTATCAAGCTGTACGAATCGCATATGGCTGCCGTGGCGCAGCGTTTGACCGACGTACCGGCTGACGATAGGCCCCCAGTTTTCATCCATGCACACGCGGGCAGCACCGATTGCTGCAATTCGCCGGGCACGGGCACCTTTAACAACATGGTCGAGTACGCAGGCGGCCACAACATAGGCAGTGACGTACTCAAAACCGTAACAGGCCGGCTAAATTTTGAATATATCAACGCACGTAATCCAGTCGTCTATGTAGCCACCGGCACCGGTTCAGGCAAACGCGCCAGCAGCGGCCTGGACATAGGCACAGGCGCCACTGAGAAACAGGCCCGCGCCAGCCTGCAGCGCATTATTGAAAGCAATCGACTTGGCGCCCTGCCTGCCATCCGCAATGGCAATGCGCATGGCATCTGGCATGCCTTTAATGATTCACCGCTGCACGTTATTTTCATCGAGGCGCTGGCTGGCTGGTTACACCCTGACCGGTTCACCGACATATCAGCCCAAGACACACTGGCTGAAATCAACAAGCATTTTCTTACTGTGCCCTTGCAGGGCACGTATATGGTGAACCTAAACAAATAAATGGCCCGACACGACATATGCCTGACTTTTCTACCGTAGAACACCCGCTTTCGAATACCTCAGGTCGCGCATATCGTCTGCGGGTCTGGACGCCCACACGTCCCGCCACTTCGGCCCGCATGCACACCTTGCTGCTTCTTGATGGCCAGTGGCTGGACGACACACTTGATGCGGCCTTCGCCGCCGTGCCGCACGACAACATACGCGTTGCGAGCCTGGGGTATCACACCGCCGACCGCAGCATCATTGCACCCTGGCGAACCCACGACTACACCCCCGCTGGCCCTGGTGGTGTTCTTTGCGATGCACGCAAGGCAGAGTGGCCGTGCGGCGGCGCCGACGCACTGCTCGGTTTTTTGCAAAGCGAGGTTTTACCCAGACTGTCACCTGCAGGCTCGTCCAGCGATGAGTGCGTGGCATTGTTTGGCCATTCTTATGCCGGTCTGTTCAGCCTTTACAGCTGGTTGCAGGCACCAGGGCTATTTAGCCGCGTGTATACGGCCAGCCCCTCGCTCTGGTGGTATTGGCCCCATATGCTGGCCCAACTTCAGGCCCGGCACCCGGGGCATGAGGTTGATGTCGCCAATCGCATCCCTGTACATATGCTGGTAGGCACTGAAGAGCGTTGGCGACCGCAGCCTGGCGTACCGGGCGAACCACGCGAAATGGGTGTTTCAACCGTGCCGTTTGCGCAGCGTTTTCAGGCTGCGTTACAGGCTTCCGGCCACGAAGAAACCACGCTCCGGCTTTTTGCTGGGCAGGCTCACGGCCCCATGCTGCACAGCGCTGCCTGTTTTGCCATCGAACACTTCGCTCGGGTTACAGCAGCCGGCCAACTAAGCCCATGAGTGCCCACCTGCATGTCTATGGCATTGACACACGGGATGCCGCAACGCTTTCCGAAAAGTTTTTTTGCTTCGTCCCGGCCGCAGAATGGCAACGCATTAACACCTTGAAGCGACCAGAAGACCAGATCAATCGCAAGGTGGCTTATGCCGCGTTGTGCAGGTTGGTACATGAGATGACCGGCGTGCCACCAGAGCAGATCAACATTGTGCGTAGCGCACAGGGCAAACCGTTTCTGCGTCTTCCGGCGAACGTAGAGCCTATTCACATCAGCCTGTCACATTCGGGACATTGTGTCGTGCTCGCGCTCGGCCCCTGCCCGATTGGCGTCGACGTTGAGCAGATTCGTCCACTTGATGTCAGTATGCTACAACGCGATTATTTCCCTCGCGACACGCTCGACAGCACTGACTCGTCGCTGTCACTGCTTACCTTGTGGACACACAAAGAGGCGTGTCTGAAGGCTGTCGGAACAGGTCTTCACATAGCCCCCGATCTGCTCGTTATGCATGCTCCAGGCTGCGATTTTCAGTCCTTGAGCAATTGGCCCAAGGGCTACGGATTTGGCGAGATCCGAGTAGCGAGCCTACCCATGCCGGAAGGCTATGTTGCGGGTATCGCTGCGTTACACGCCAGCCCTCAGGTTAGTATGAAATATCTGGACTACGCTGCCCTTAAGAGCCTGGCATAGTGATAACATAGCGGCTTGGATAAATCGCAATCATTCTCATGAACACATCTATTTACCCTGAACATGGCTGGCCTGACGAGTTTGTCCAGCGCTATCGGCAAGCAGGCCATTGGCAGGGCGAAACCTTTGGCGCACTGCTGCGCAGTCGTGCGTTACAGCACCCAGATCGCGTGGCGGTCGCCAGCGATACGCAGCAAGTTACCTATGCGCAGCTTGACCAGCAAGCCTCGGCCATTGCGGCGGGGCTACTGGCGCGTGGCCTGGTGGCCGGCGACCGCGTTATTGTGCATCTGCCTAATATTCCTGAGTTTGTCAGTGTTATTTTTGGGTTGTTCAGGGCTGGCATCATCCCTCTTTACGCCCTGCCCGCTCACCGCATTGCCGAGATCGAGCACTTTGCCAGTACGGGCGGCGCACGTGGCTATATTTGCGCGGCCGAGCACGCCGGCTTTAACTACTGCAACCTGGCCAGCACCTTGCAGCAACGCTGCACAAGCGTAGAACATGTCATTGTCGTGGGCGACAACACCAGGTCCTTTACGACACTGCAAAGCATCCTGGCAAGTGGCGCAGGCGTACCTATACCCGCCACAGTGTCCTCCCCGCAGGATATCGCTTTTCTGCAGATTTCCGGGGGCAGTACAGGTTTGTCCAAACTAATACCGCGCACGCACGACGACTACATTTACACCCTGCGCGAAAGCGCTCGCATCTGCGGCCTGGACAGCGACAGCGTATTTTTGTGCGCGCTTCCGATGGCGCATAATTTCCCCATGAGTTCGCCTGGTTTTCTCGGCACCCTTTATGTGGGCGGTCGTGTGGTGCTCAGCCTTTCGCCAAGCCCAGAAGCCTGCTTTGGGCTTATTGAGCGCGAGCACGTCACGCAATGCAGTCTGGTGCCACCACTGCTCATGCTCTGGCTCGACGCGGCAGCGTGCAGCAAGCCCAATCTGTCAACGTTACGCGTTGTGCAGGTGGGCGGGGCCAAGCTTATTCCCGAGGTTGCGCAGCGCGTAAAGCCTGTACTGGGCGTCACGCTGCAGCAGGTATTTGGGATGGCCGAGGGCCTGGTCAACTACACGCGCCTTAACGATGACGCCGATATCATCATCCATACGCAGGGGCGGCCCATCAGCCCCGATGATGAAATCCTTATTGTCGACGACAATGACGTACCAGTAGCCCTCGGCCAGCCTGGCCATTTGCTAACGCGTGGTCCGTACACCATAAGGGGCTACTACAACAACCCCGCCGCCAACGCGCGTTCATTCACCCGTGATGGTTACTACCGCACCGGCGATATCGTCAAACTGACGCCCACCGGGTATCTGGTGGTGCAAGGCCGCGCGGGTGATCACATAAACCGGGCCGGTGAAAAGATTTCTGCCGAAGAAATCGAAAACCACTTGCTTGCACACCCTGCCGTCTTTGACGCAGCTGTGGTTTCCGTGCCTGACACGTATCTGGGTGAGCGTAGTTGCGCGTTCATCATTCCCAAAAATGAAAAGCCCCGTGCCATCGAGCTAAAAAAATGGATACGCGAGCGCGGCCTGGCTGACTTCAAGGTGCCTGATCAATTCATTTTTGTGGACACCTTCAGCGAAACCGCAGTCGGCAAAATCAGTCGCAAGGCGTTACGCGCCCAGTTGCGCGCACAATTCGAGAGCACCCAGCAATCTGTATGAGCACTGCCATAACACTAGAATCCATGCGAGCCGACATCGCCCACATGCTGCATGAAGACCCGGCCGACATCGCCGATGACGATAACCTGATGGATCTCGGCCTTGATTCCATGCGCACCATGACGCTGGCATCGCGCTGGCGCGATGCCGGCGCCGGCATCGAGTTCTCAGAAATGGCGTTAAACGCCACGCTGCAGCACTGGTGGTCGCTTGTGCGGCTATCGCTTCCACGCTAACTCCCCTCTGTTTTATCACCCCCGCCCGGGTGTTTTCGTGCAGCTGCCGTTTTTATGAAAGTCGATTCCGTCATTACCGAAACATCCAGCACCCAAGGCTTTATGCAAGGGCCAGATCAGGCCGTTCCGCTTACCGAGGCACAAGAAGGCCTTTGGTATGCGCAGCGCCTGGATCCCCAAAACCCTATATTCAATACGGGCCACTGTACCGAAATCCGCGACACACTTGACCTGCCGCTGTTCGTCAAGGCCATAAACCACACGCTGCGCGAAGCCAACGCTTTATCGTTGCGCTTCATCGACCAAGAAGCTGGCCCCTTGCAATACTTTGAGGAAGCCAGCATCCCAGTCGTCGATATTGTCGATCTGGCCAGCGCGCCTAATGCGATAGAGCAGGCGAAAGCCGCCATGCAGCGCGATCTGCGTTTGCCCGTAGACCCGGTTGTCAGCCCGCTCGCGCGCCACCGCCTGTTCGTCGTGGGTAAGCAGCACGTTTACTGGTATCAACGCGTGCATCATCTGGCTGCAGATGGGTATGGCATGGCGCTGATCGAGAAAAGAGCCATGCAACGCTATCAGGCATTGCTTGAGCAGCGCACAGACGGTACGCCTTTAACGCCCTTCGAAGAAGTCGTCAAAGAAGACCAGGCCTATAGGGCAGGCACGCGCCGCGTCGACGATGCGGCCTACTGGCATGCCACACTAAAACACCTTGATGACGTGGCAAGCCTGAGCGATGGCCCTGCCCTCACCGCCCACAGTATTCTGCAGGCACGCCGCCCTCTTGATGCCGCGCTGATCACCCGCCTGCAGCAAAGGCAAGAAGATGCACAGTGCAGCTGGCCTGACATGCTTACCGCGCTAATTGCTGCCTATGTGCAGCGCCATACGGGGCAAGATACCAGCATTATTGGTGTGCCATGGATGGGCCGCATGGGTAATGCAAGCGCACGCAGTGTGGCAACCATTATGAATGTCGCGCCGCTATGCCTGCATATTGATCAGCAGCAGCCTTTGAATACGCTGTTTCAAAACTGCGCGCGCCAGTTACGCTCGGCCCGCCGTCATGGGCGCTATCGCAGTGAGCAACTACGACGCGACCTCGGCCTGCTGGGTGGCATGCGCCGCCTGCATGGGCCTCTGGTCAATATTCTGCCCTTTGATGCCGCCTATCAGCAGTCCAACCTCAACGCCCACCAAGAGGTGCTGTGCGCCGGGCCCGTTGAAGACCTCAACTTCAACTTCAGGGCTCAGCCAGATGGCAGCGGCCTGCGCCTGGAACTCGAGGCCAACCCCAATCTTTACAGCCAGGCGCAGCTAAACGCCCACCTTGATCGCGTCATCAGCTTCATGAACGCGGCCCTGCATGCTGAAACACTGCAAGCCGTGCAAACGCTATGCTCCCCCGAATGGCAGCATTGGGTTCACACCGTCAACAAGACGGCGCACTCGGTGCCCGAAACCACACTCAGTGCGCTGACTGCAGCAAGCTGCGCCACTCATGCTGAGCGCGAGGCCCTGCAGTTTTGCCAACAGTCGCTGTCTTATCGTGAGTTTGATGAACAGGTGGGGCGCGCCGCCACGGGGCTACGGCAGGCCGGGGTACGAACAGGCGATATTGTTGCCGTCGCCCTGCCCCGCAACGAACACATGGTCATGAGTTTGCACGCCATTCTTAAAGCCGGGGCCGCCTACCTGCCCCTCGATATAGATCAGCCTGACGAACGGCTTGCGCGCATTCTGGCTTCTGCCAGGCCAGTGGCTGTTGTCGGCGATGCAGGCACATTGCCTCGCCTGGGCAGCCAGTCACGAGTTATTGACGTCGAGGCCTTATTCGAAACCCCTGCAGCGGCTCGCTCGTGGCCTGCCCCCACGGCCGATGACCCTGCATATGTGCTGTATACCTCGGGTTCTACCGGCGAGCCCAAAGGTGTGGTGGTCAGCCATAAGGCCATCGTTAATCGCCTGCTGTGGATGAAAGCCCATTATGGGCTTAATGCCGAGCAACGGTTTCTGCAAAAAACCCCATACACCTTTGATGTTTCAGTCTGGGAACTCTTTTTGCCCATGCTGTGCGGGGCAACGCTGGTCGTTGCCGAGCCAGACCTGCACCGCGATCCACATGCGCTCGCGCAACTGATACGCAAGCAAAAAATTAACGTGGTGCACTTCGTGCCATCAATGCTGACGGCCTTTCTCAATGAACCCGGCAGCCACGGGCTAACGCTGGATCACGTGTACTGCAGCGGCGAAGCGCTCAGCGCCAGCCTGCGCGACCGTTTTCACACCCAGGTACAGGCCGAGCTGCACAACCTGTATGGCCCCACCGAGGCGGCCGTCGATGTCAGCTATTGGCACGCAAGCCGAAACGATGTGGCCGACCCTATTCCTATTGGTTTCCCAGTATGGAACACACAGCTTTATATTCTTGATTCTTCTTTACGCCCCGTACCGCCTGGTGTTGCAGGTACCTTGTATCTAGGTGGCCGCCAATTGGCTGATGGCTATCTCGGCCGCCCCGACCTGACAGCCGAGCGCTTCAAGCCCAACCCTTTTGACCCGACCCCTGGCGCCCGTATGTATGACACCGGTGATCTGGCCCGCTGGCGCAACGATGGTTCCGTCGTTTATCTGGGCCGCCTTGATCATCAGGTCAAACTGCGTGGCCAGCGTATCGAACTGGGAGAGATTGAAGCCATGCTTGGCCGCCACCCTGCGTGTCGCGACATTGCCGTCATCGCACGCGAAGACCAGCCCGGGCAGACACTTCTGGTGGCCTATATGGTGGCACAACAAGATGCCGCCCCCGAGCCTGCCGCCATGCTTAAGTATGCGCGTGAGCACCTGCCCGAAGCCATGGTGCCTTCTGCTTTCATCTGGCTCGACACCTTGCCGGTTAACACCAATGGCAAGCTCGACCGCAAGGCCTTACCCGCGCCTACGTTTTTGGCTGGGTCCGGCCGCCAGGCGCAAACAGCTACCGAACACGTGGTTGCCGCACAGTTCAAGACAGTGCTGGGGCTGAACACTGAACCCGGTGCCGATGATGACTTTTTCACCCTGGGCGGA
This sequence comes from Pusillimonas sp. ANT_WB101, assembly GCF_008369125.1. Taxonomy (NCBI): domain Bacteria; kingdom Pseudomonadati; phylum Pseudomonadota; class Betaproteobacteria; order Burkholderiales; family Alcaligenaceae; genus Pusillimonas; species Pusillimonas sp. ANT_WB101. The sequence continues at coordinate 143,857 of NZ_VOAY01000004.1, forward strand.
CACTCATTGCTTGCGGCCAGGCTAGCCTCTTTACTGCGCCGCGAACTCGCTACAGGACTGTCCCTGGGCGCTGTGTTTGAACACCCTACAGTAGCGAGGCTGGCCGCTTACCTTGATGCGGCCGCTGATCCAAAAGGGTCAGCGCTGGGCGACGGGTTTGGAGCTATTTTTACGTTAAAGCCCGAGGCAGGGCAAAACCGACCCGCGCTATTTTGCATCCACCCTGCTGGCGGCCTCAGTTGGTGTTACGGGCTGCTGGCGCGAAAGCTGCCCACGGCACGGCCTGTTTATGGCATTCAGTCGCCCTGGATAGGCCATGGCATAAACGGTATTGCGTCGCTCAATACATTAGCCAAACGCTATGCGGATCAAATCCAGGCACTACAGAGCCATGGGCCTTACCATTTGCTTGGGTGGTCAGTGGGTGGCATTCTCGCGCATGAAGTGGCCTGCGTACTTGCCGAGCGCCAGGCACAAGTAGGTGTGGTGTGCATGCTGGACGCCTACCCCGCAGAGGTCTGGCGCCAACGCCCCGAGCCTGCCCACGATGCCGCCTATAAAGCCATTATGCATATAGCAGGCTACGACCCTGACACACTGGAAGCTGGTTCGCTCAACCGTGAAGGGGTCGTGGGGTTTCTGCGTCGCAGCGAACATGCTCTGGGCAAGCTTACCGATACGCAGCTTGATGGCATTCTTGCTTCGGTCGAACACAATAATGCCCTCGTGCGCGAGCACGAACATCGCGTCTACAACGGCACACTGCTGTACTACCGTGCCGCACTCGACCATCAGGGTGAAGATCTTCATCCCGACATGTGGCTCCCATGGTCTGACAGCATGGTTGTGCATGACATCCAATCGCTGCATGCCCATCTGACCGGTGATCGCGCGGTTTCACAATTACTGCCAACGCTTGACGCGTCACTGATCGAAGCAGATACAACGGCATGCAGCACGGAAGACGTATGCAGCTAGTAAATCTCATTATTGACATTACGCCTTTGCGCGAGAGCCGTGCCTTTCGCTTCGCCTACGCGGCGCGAACGGCCACCGTACTGGTTACCGGTATGCTGCTGGTCGCCGCAAGCATACAGTTGTATCAACTCACCGCTTCCAGTGTTGCCGTCGCAGCGCTCAATGTATTCATGGCGGTTCCGATGGGGCTGGCGCTTATTATCGGCGGCGTACTTTCAGACCGTCTTGATCGGCGCAAGCTCATGCTCTGGTCACGCAGTGTTTACGTGATCAGCGTACTGATATTTCTGATCAATGCCCTGCTGCCCCAGCCCATGGCCTGGCCCATTTATATTGCTGCCGTCATCGGCGGCGCTGCCGGAGGTATCAGCGTACCTGCCATGATGTCAGCCACGCCTGCGCTGGTGGGAAGGCAGCATCTTGCCGCCGCCGCAGCGCTGTCAGGTCTGTCCATGCAGCTTGGCGGCGTCATTGGTCCCTTGCTGGCAGGCGCACTAATTGCCGGAGCCGGTCTGGTTTTCTGCTATGTCATCGTATTGATCGGTGTAGTTACCACACCCATGCTGTTGCGGGCGCTACCACCGCTACCGCCCCAGGTGCCTGCAGGGTCAGCCGCTGCCCGCCTGGGCATGTTCCATTCGTTTATCGAAGGCTTTCGCTACATGCTGGCCACTCCGTTGCTGCGTGGCCTGCTACTTATAGACCTGGCTGCTGTGGTGTTTGCCACCCCGATGGCACTGCTGCCCGAGTGGGGTAATGCCGTACTGGGCATGGGAGCCGAAGCCACAGGTGCCCTGTATGCCGCCCCTGCAACGGGCGCCGTGTTGGCAGCGATCAGCAGTGGCTGGACTCGCTCCCACTCACGTCCTGGCCGCATCGTTATCGGGGCTGTGCTGGTCTGGGGCATGTCTGTCATGCTGCTGTCCGCGTCTACAACGCTTTACGCCTCGGTGTGTGCACTGGCCTTTATGGGCGCAGCAGACACCATTTCAAAAATGATGCGTATGGCATTGGTGCAAAAACACACACCCGACCACTTGCTGGGCCGCATGTCCAGCCTTTGGATGACCCAGTCAACGCTGGGTACAGCTGCGGGCAACATGCAGATGGGGCTGGTTTCACGTTGGTTTAGCCCATCGATGGCACTCTTGATCGGGGGGTCGGCATGCCTGATTGCCGGCGGTGTATTTACGCTGAGCAGCAACGCACTCAAACAAATAGAAAGCGGGCGCAAATAATGGCCGCCTTACTGTGCATTTTCTGTAACAGGGGCGGTTAAACGCCTCTGCCTGATACATACCCCCTCTCAGTCTTCAGACTGTTTATTCAGATCATTTCAAGGAAGTTAAATGCAAACCACTCTCTTTTGCATTGGTAATTACAGAAAAACAGTGCTAAAAACAACAGCCCTGGTACTGGCCGCTTTGGCGATCTCGACTGGCAGCGTGCAGGCGGACACCGTGTTTGATCAGCCTGACACAAACTTTAATGGTTCAGTGTTTAGTACGGGCGTTGTGCACCCGGGCGGAGAAGCCATAGTAAAAGGCGGCGGTTTTAAGCCAGGGCAAGAGGTTCAGCTACTGCGCAACGGCCACAATATCGCCAAAGACAAAATACTTACTGCTGACCAAGACGGTAAATTCAGCACCACGATTTCCGTACCAGAAACCGCAGCGACGGGGCTGCACCCTGTTGTCGTGCAGGTTGCCAAGCCGTCGGCCGCCAAAGTTTTTGAATTCAAGATATCGCCTGACATCAACTATACCGGCGCAGAAAAATTCACGATCACTTCGGCTTCGCTCTCGCCCAGCGTATACCAGAGCGCCTACAGCGCCGCGACCAACGCCCTGTTCGTGACCTCTTCCGTGGGCCGCCCTCCCGTCAAAGCATCCACGCTTACAAAGCTTAATGCCGATACCCTTAAGGTTGAAGCAAGCATTACACCTGCCGCTGACCCCTCGAACGAGAAAGGCCAGGTCATGGCGGTATACGGCGTTGCCGTCGATGACGACGCGGGAACAGTGTGGGTTAGCAACACACGTGCCAGCACCGTGGCTGTCTATAAACAGGCCGACCTGGCACTGGTCAAGCAGTTTCCGAACGAATTGGTACCGCACGCACGAGACATAGTCGTCGATAGCAAACACCACCGTGCGTATGCTTCGGTCACCGGCAGCAACGAGATTGCCGTATTTGACACGCAAAAACTCGAGCATATCGGCACGATCGTCATGAAGTCCAAGTCACGTGAGGGCATCAGCCCCATGAGCATGGCACTTGATGCCAGCAACGGCAAACTGTACACGGTCAGCCGCACAAGCAACGAGGCTGTGGTCATTGATCTGGGCAAACAAGAAGTCGAACACGTTTATCCATTGCCGGGTGCCAAGGCTGCCAGCGGCGTAGCGGTGGCCCCTGAAGCCAATACACTGTTTGTGGCATCACAGGCTACCGACAACGTACTGCTGGTCGACCTGAAAGACGGAAAAATTCTGCATGATGTCAAAGTAGGCGCGGGCCCACTTAACATTACATGGGATGCCAAGAACAAACTGGCCTACGCCGTGAGTCGCGGCGGCAACTCCATTGCCGTAATCAACCTTGACGGCAAGCTTGTCGCCAACCTGGACGGTGGCAGTCTCCCCAACCATATCTCCACCGACGGCAAAGGCGCTATCTTCGCCCTGAATAAAGCGCGTGGAAAAGATGACAAAACCGGTGATCGTCTTAGCAAAATCAGCCTGAAGTAATCCACCCCGCCCGGCCGCCATCCTGGCAGCCGGGCTTGCATTTTTTGCCATGAAACAAGGAGTTTAGCCGTGAGCATCCCCGCCATCGCTGCGTACTCAATGCCCCAGGTTGCCTTTGAAAACAGGGCTGACTGGACTGCCGAGCCCAACCGGGCCGTATTGCTAATCCATGACATGCAATACTATTTTCTTAAAAAATACGATATGCAGGCCGAGCCCGTGCCTACCTTGATCAGGCATATTCAGCAGTTGCGCAAGTTGTGTCACGCTCAAGGCATACCGGTCATCTACACGGCGCAGCCTACAACTCAGCCGCCCCAAGACAGAGCATTATTAACTGACTTCTGGGGCCCGGGCCTAAGCGATCCACGCAATGCGGGCCAAGAAAAAATCATCGCCGAACTAGCTCCCGCAGCACACGATGCCGTTCAGACCAAATGGCGCTATAGCGCGTTCTTCCGGTCTGACCTCAAGCAGCTCATGCAAGAGCAAGGCCGCGATCAGCTGCTCATTACCGGCATTTATGCTCACATTGGCTGCCTCACCACAGCGCTGGATGCATTCATGAATGACATTCAGCCGTTTTTCGTCACCGATGCCACGGCAGACTTTTCAGCCGAAGAGCACGCCATGGGAATCAAATATGTATCGCAGCGCTGCGGGGTATGTGTTACCACCGACAGCCTGCAAGGCCAGCTATCAGGGCTGCCCGTATCGCCTCACCAGGAACACGCGTGAACGCCGTCAACACCCAAGAATTCTCCCAACAGTGTGTCGTCGTCAGTGGCGCTGGCCGTGGCATTGGCGCTGCCGTCGCCCGACAATTGCTGGATCAGGGGGCACGCGTTGTAGCGCTTGATCTCGATATCACACCACTGCAATCGTGGCAGTCCAGCTATCCAGACGCGCTTTACCTGGAAACGGTAGATGTCGCCGATTTCAATGCCGTCGCACAGGCCGTCGACAACGGTACGCGCCAACTGGGGCCGATCGACAAACTCGTATGTGCGGCAGGCGTTCTGCAAATGGGTGCAATCACGGACTTGAGCCCCGACCAGTGGGCGCGTACCTTCGCCTGTAATACAAACGGTGTTTTCAACCTGTGCCACATCGTTGCCAAACAGATGCTAACCCGCCGCAAAGGTGCCATTGTCAACATCAGTTCGAACGCCGCAACTGCGCCGCGTATGGCCATGGGTGCCTATGCCGCCTCCAAGGCGGCCGTCACTCAGCTTAGCCGTTGCCTGGGGCTTGAGCTGGCACACGCTGGCATACGCGTTAACGTGGTGTCGCCAGGTTCTACCGATACGCCCATGCAACAAGCCATGTGGGCAGCGGGCAGCTCGGCCCAGACAGTTATTGACGGGTCAGGCGAGCACTACCGCCTAGGCATACCACTGAAAAAAATTGCCATGCCCGACGAAATCGCCGACGCTGTGCTGTTTCTGCTTTCAGATCGTGCCAGCCATATCACACTGCACGATCTGCGCGTCGATGGCGGCGCCACCCTGGATCAGTAGCTTTCAAATACTGACAATAACGGTGTGACGGCCGCCATCCAGCGGTAGCAACACCCGCCCCTGCGAGCACTCAAGAACAAGATCATCGCTATGCGCATGTGTTACGCCTTGGCCCAAACCACTGCGGTGCTCCACAACAATGTGGTAATGAGTGTCGTCCAGGTGCAGGCGGGCCTCGAACCCCGGCCAGGCAAGTGGTATACACGGTGAAAGTGCGACAGCGCGCCCTTCACGCTGCAGGCCCAGTATGCCTTCAATACCCGCACGGTACATCCAGGCCGCTGAGCCCGTATACCATGTCCAGCCTCCCCGTCCTACATGCGGGGCAACCGAATACACGTCTGCCGCAACTACATAGGGTTCAACCTGATAACGTTCAAGCGCTTCAGGGGTGCGTGCGTGATTGATCGGGTTAAGCAATGCGAACAGATCAGCCGCCTTGTCGCCATCACCCTGCCGTGCGTAGGCCAGTACCGCCCACATCGCGGCATGGGTATACTGCCCTCCGTTTTCACGCAGGCCGGGCGGATAACCTTTGATGTAGCCTGGATCACGACTGGGCGCATCAAAAGGCGGCGTAAACAGCAGCGCGAGCCTGTCGTTGTGTCGTACCAGCATGCGGTCAAAACTTGCCATGGCCTTGGCTGCCCGGTCAGGCACCGCCGCCTCCGATAAAACGGCCCACGATTGGGCAATCGAATCAATCTGACACGCTTCACTGTCAGTTGTGCCTAGCCAGGTGCCATCGTCAAAGGTTGCGCGGCGATACCATTGCCCCTCCCATGCATGGGCTTCGATGGCCTTGGCCAAGTCACCGGCATGCTGGCGCCACCGTTCAGCGCGAACCGGGTCACGCTCGCGGGCCATAGGCTCGAACAGCGCAAGTGTACGCAACAGCAGCCACCCCAGCCACACACTTTCACCACGACCAAGCTCACCCACACGACTCATACCATCATTCCAGTCACCCGTACCCATCAGCGGAAGGCCGTGTTCACCCGTCAAGTCCAGGCACAGATCCAGCCCACGGGCGCAGTGTTCAAACAACGAAGCCGTCTCGGTAGAAAGCGTGGGCTGATAAAAGGCATCGTGTTCACCATCCAGCAATGCAGGTCCCTCCAAAAAAGCCAGAGGCTCTTCCAGCACGGTCTCATCGCCGCTACGCAAAACATAATTGGCTGCCGCGTAAGCCAGCCAGACCTTGTCATCAGAAATGCGCGTGCGCACCCCCTGCCCCGTTTTCGGCAACCACCAGTGCTGCACATCACCTTCTGGAAACTGGCGGGATGCGGCCCGCAGAAGCTGTGCGCGCGCCGCGTCAGGCATGCTGAACATGAGTGCCATGCTGTCTTGCAACTGATCACGAAACCCATAGGCACCACTGGCCTGATAAAAAGCTGAGCGCGCCCACATGCGACAGGCGATGGTTTGATATTGCAACCAGCCATTTAACATCAGGTCCATGGCGCGATCGGGTGTCTTCACCTGGATGGTGCCCAGGATTTTCTCCCAGTTGGCTTTGACGTCATCCAGCACAGCATCCAGATCAGCCCCACGGTAACGGGTCACCCATTTGCGTGCCTCGTCTTCCGAATCAGCCTGCCCCAGCAATACGACGAGTTCGACGGTTTCGCCACCATCTAGCCACACTTCACACTGCAACGCAGCGCACGGATCAAGAGCCGCCCCACAGCGGCCCGAAAGCTTGTCAGCACTGATCAACGCCAGCGGCGCAGCCGTGCTGCCGTTGTCGCCGAGAAACTCACGACGATCAGCCGTCCACGCACTCTGAAGGCCCAATAAATCGACGAACGCAATACGACCAGAGTTGTTAAGACTCCAGGGGTTCTGGGCAAACATCGCTCCCGTCTCGGCATCCATATGCGTAATAAGAAATGGCGCAGTATCAGCGCGTGAGGTGCCCAGTACCCACTCCACATACGCTGTGACAGACAGCTGGCGACGCTGCTCCGATTTATTGGTTAGCGTCAACCTGGATATTTTGACGGGATCATTCCAGGGCACATACTGCAACAACGTAGACGCGATTTGCTCATGCTCATGCTCAAATACGCTGTATCCATGACCGTGACGCACGATATAAGGCGTGTCATGGCGGATTGGCGCAGCCGTCGGACTCCAGAGATCACCATTGTTTTTATCACACAGGTAAAGCACTTCACCGGGCGGATCTTGCACCGGATCATTGGACCAGGGGGTCAGCTGGTTATTTTGACTATTGTTCGCCCAGGTATAGCCACTGCCCTCTGCGGACACCTGGAAACCAAAACTCCGGTTGGCGATAACGTTAATCCAGGGAACCGGCGTTGTACGCGCAGCATCAAGCGTAATCACATACTCTTTACCATCCAGGCCAAAACCACCCAGGCCGTTGTCATATTCAAGCGTAGGCCGTCGTGCAACCTTAGCCGAGCCAACCGTATCCGGTGAGGAAGATGCAGCAAAGTGTTGCCTGGCCAAACGTGTGTCAGACATAGCCGCCGCCAGACGCGCCGCCATCGCCTTCGCCTCAGCGCCGGTGCGAGACGAAGACTCGGCAATCCGGCCAAGCTGCTCCGCCACCAAACCATGGCGCGCGACCAAGACAATACGGGCGATAGATTGGATTAACTCGCGTGCTGACATGGTTATCAGATCAGCGCGCAGAGCATAGACCACGCCTTTTGCGGGTGCGTCGCCAATACGCGGCCGCGCCTGGCTGCTGCGCACGGCTGTCTCTATGCCATTCTGCAAATCTTGCACGTACGATGATGCACGCTCGTTAATAATGACCAGATCCACTGACAGGCCCTTCATGTGCCAGTATTCATGTGCGCGCAGCAGCTGCCTGATCAGCGCTATATCTTCAGCGTCATCAATGCGGACCAGCACAATCGGCAGGTCGCCAGAGATGCCATGAGGCCACAGCCCCGACTGGCTGCCTGCACCGTGCACAATCAGATCTGAGGCGACCCTGAAACGAGAGTCAGGGTACAGCAAGGGCGCAGCCAACTGCTGGAAGGACGCAGCCTCTTCTGCCTGAATACCCAAGTGCCGCAGCTGCACTTGGGCCTGGGTCCACGCAAGCGTCTTGGCCCGATCGAAAGCGCTGCGGTCATGATGGGTATCAATCAGGTTGAGCAGTGCCTCACGCGTCGGTGCGACTAAGGTCCAGAATGCGACTCTCACCGCCCGCCCTGGCTTGACACGTACGCAATAGCGCAGCGAAAACACGGGATCTAGCACGGTACCAACTGTATCCGACAAGGCTTGACCGCTGATAATTTTGTTCGGTGCGACGCCGTAGTCACACCGGTCGAGAAAGCGCGCCCGGTCTGTCTCGTACTGTATGGGCGCGATGATGTCGCCTTCCACCACCGCAAAATGGGCGGCCCACACGCTAGGCTCATCAGGTGTGCGTGGACGGCGGGTCGCGACCAACGCGCCAAACTCAGTCAGGTACTCGGTCACCACGAACATTTTTGAAAAGGCTGGATGAGCGTTGTCGGCTGCAGGCGGCGCCAGCGCCAACTCTGAGTATGAGGTGAGCTCCACGTCGCGCGGCCTGCGCCCGCTGTTGACCAGCGACACGCGCCTCACTTCTCCGTCATTTTCGCCTGACACCACAATTTGAGTCGATGTGGCGAGTGAGCCGTCACGATGCATGAAGTCGGCTTTGTCTTCCGTAAAGTCGATCTGCATGCGCACCGTGCCGATCATGTCGGGGTTAGGCGCAGACGACCAGACCGTGCCACGTTGCATGTCGCGCATGAAAATAAATGAGCCCCAGTGATCCCGGGTTGGGTCCGGACGCCAGCGCGTAATGGCAACATCTCCCCAGCGGCTGAATCCACCACCTGCGGTGGTCAGCATAACTGTGTAGCGTCCGTTGGAGAGCATATGAACAGGTGGCGGCCCCGCAGGCAGGCGATCAAAGCGTCGCGTAATCACAGCGCCAACATCAGTCGGTGCAACAGAAGCTTTTACTTCTTCGGCTCTGGGGTGCGCAACCGCGACATCGCGCGGCACGCGCTCTTGCAGCAGCAGCTCGCAAGCCCGAACCATAGGCTCGCGATGAAATCGCTTGCGCATCTGACCATCAAGCAAGGCATTTGCGAGGGCCACAACCGTCATGCCTTGATGGTGCGCCATGAAGCTGCGCACAATCGCCACGGTCTGATCCTCACTCAGGCGCGACCGGGTATAGTCAAGCGCCTCATGAAAACCATAACGTCCCAACGCGCCCTCGTTGGCGAGCCGCTTGTAGTTTTTGCGGGCGTTTTCCGGGTCAACCATGGCGGCCAGCCCTGTGGCGTAAGGGGCGACAACTTTATCCTGAGACAAGCCGCGTTTCAGACCAAGCCCCGGCACCCCAAAATTGAAGTACTGATAAGTGAATTCAATATCGCGCGCATTGAACGCAGACTCTGAAATTCCCCAAGGTATGCCCAGCAACACACCATAGTCTTGCTGGCGCTGCACGACAAGCCGGCTAGTCTGCTCAAGCAGGCTGCCAATGGGAGCACGCATGATGAGTGATGGCATGAGGTACTCAAACATAGACCCCGACCAGGATATAAGCGCCGACCCACGGCCTACCGGCGTCGCAGTGCGACCCAAACGCAGCCAATGTTTAGAGGGCACATCGCCTTTGGCAATAGCAAAAAAGCTGGCAAGCCTACACTCTGAGGCCAGCAAATCGTAGCAGCTGGCGTCCAGGCTATTGTCTGCCAGCGAATAGCCAATAGACAGTAGCTTACGGTCCGGTTCGAGCAAAAATGAGAAATCCATCTCAACAGCCATTGCACGCGCAGTTTTCGCTATGGCTTTCAATCGAGAGTCCAGCGCCGCTGTATCACTCGCCGCTTCCATGTCACTCTCGTGTTCTCGCACTGCTAGTTGCAATGCCATAATCCAGTACAGCAGATCGACGGAATCGTCGTCTGCAACGGCAGGCACAAACGCTTGCGCCGTGCGGACGGCTTTATCACACAGGCGACCAAGCATAGGCAGCAATGATGGCAAGGGAAGCGAGCCACTCAGCTGTAGGTCTAACTCTTCCAGTGCCGCTTCGAGCTGCTGCAGCCTGGCGCCACCGGCACCGGGAAGCTTTGACAAGGCATCACGCGCCAGCCCAAGATTATCGACCAGCCCGACGCGGGCATACGGTGCAGTCACGTTACCGACCCACTCCTCGCATGCATTGGCCAGTGTAATCAGATGGCCCGCCAGGTTGCCGCTGTCGACCGACGACACATAAGCCGGGTCCAATACATGCATATCATCCGTGGCGTACCAGTTGAAAAAATGCCCGTTATAGCGCTGGAGTTTCAGCATGGTACCCAGCGTGGCCTCCAGCCGCCCAACCGTGCGTGCGGTGCCTGTCCAGCCAAGATCGCGGGCCGCTACAGCAGAAAGCAAATACATGCCCATATTGGTGGGTGACGTACGGCGCGCGAGCTCGGGCTTGGGAGTTTCCTGGAAGTTATCGGGCGGTAGCCAACAGTCTTCCGCCGTGACGAACACCTCAAAATAACGCCATGTGCGTCGTGCTGTACGACGCAATGAAGCAGTGGTTGTTGCTTGCAAGACCAGTTGCGGCGCCAGGGAACGGGGACGACTCACCCACCATGCGCACGCTGGTGCAGCCAGCCACAACAGCGTAAACGTCAGTACCAGCGGCCACGACATAGGCTCAAGCACCAGCACTCCAAGGCTCATAACCAGAACAATGACAAGGCTGGGCCCCATCCAACGATAGAAACCGGCCAGATCCAGTCGCACGCTTCCGGCGGACTGGGCCGCCGTCGTCCATTCAAGCATATGGCGGTGCGTAACAAACGTACGCCACAAAGTGCGAGTAATGGCGTCGCTCATCTTCCAAGCCGTGTCAGGCAGCAAGATCAGCGACAGCAAGACCTGTTCACAGGCCAGCGCAAGATCATTGCCAAAAACCAGCAGGCGATTGCGCAACAGAATACCGCCGCGGCGCGAAAACACCGAGAAAAACGTGGGCATCAAGGCTGGGATGAGCATGTACAAGAGGATCAGAAGCGTAGCCAGGAATGCGCTCGACAGTGGCAGCAACCATGCCGCGCCCAGTGCGAGAAACGTCATTGCCGCCCGTGTGGAGCGCCGCAGATTATCGAACATTTTTCCGCGGCCTACTGCTGGTACAGCATAGCCGCCATCATGTCGCACAAACAGCCATGGCAGCAATTGCCAGTCGCCGCGCGTCCAGCGATGCAGGCGTTTGGACGCCACGTCGTAACGGCTCGGAAACGCTTCAACCACTTCTATATCTGAGGCCAGACCCGCGCGCGCAAAAACACCCTCGAACAGATCATGACTGAGCATGGTGTTGTCAGGTACACGCCCGGCCAACGCCAACTCAAACGCGTCAATATCGTAAATACCCTTGCCGGTGTACGATCCTTCACCGAAAAGATCTTGGTACACATCAGATACGGCGGCTGCGTAGGGGTCTAGGCCCGCCGGGCTGGAGTACAGACGTTGATATGCAGAGCCCTCCCTGCGCATGGGAAGAGAAGGCGTCACACGAGGCTGAAGAATGGCATGGCCGTGAACCACACGCTTGAGTGCCGGATCGTGTGCGGCTGCCTCAACGATAGGCCAGTTCAGAGGGTGCGCCATTTTCCCGACCAGCCTTTGGGCAGCATCACGCGGCAAGCGCGTGTCGGAATCAAGCGTTAACACATACCGCACGCCAGCGGGCATCTGCTGTGACAACCCGGCAACAGGCTCATAGGTCGTGTCGACTGCACCGCGTAACAGCCGGTTCAGCTCATGCAGCTTGCCGCGCTTACGCTCCCACCCCATCCATTTCCCTTCGCCAGGATTATAGCGACGCGTGCGATGCAGCAGAAGAAATCGGCTTCCTGCGGGACCTGGACCATATTTCTGATTCAACGTCGTTATGGCTGCTACGCCCGCTGCAAGAATCTTGGCGTCGATCGGTATCGTTGACGTGTCGGCGTCTACGCCGTCCGTCAACAAGGCGAACGTCAAGTCACCACCGCTACCTGACAGGTAATGCACCTCAAGATTTTCGATATCTGCCAGCAGATCTGCCTTACTGCTAAGCATTGTCGGCACAGCGACCAGGGTACGAAACTGTTCGGGCACGCCCCGCGTCAAATCAAGTCCTGGCAACACTGCCGCTCCGACGCTCAAGGTCACCAAACGATTCACCACTGCCGTAACAAACTCTGTAAGCGGAATAAACCCTAACGCAAGAAAAAACCACAGCTCGCCCTGAGAAATGTCAGACTCGCTCCACATCCATACGACGAGGCCGGTGAACAGTGCACTAGCCCCAAGAATCGCGCCTAAATATCCCGTTATTCCACAGCGAATTGTGAATCGACTAACGCGCAGACGCCAGTCTGGTGCATAAGCAAGCGTGGCCTCCAGCGCGGCACGGCCTCCGGCAATAAGGTAATAGCCCGGGTCGGCGCGACGTTCTCGTTCTTTAGCAGGGGTATCTATAGTCGCGTCTGCGCCTGCCGCGTCCAGCACAGCCTGCGCAACGTCAATCTCGCTGACGCCCGAGCCGTGAGCAAGCTGTTCTATTGATTTCCGATACCGATCGCGCGTAGCGAAATCCATGTCCGCAAAGGCACTGCCCTTGCGAAGTTTTTCGTCAACCAGACTCACACTTTCAAACCAATCGGCCCAGTCTATGTCAGAGATCAGACGCATGCTGGTGATGACGTTGCGCACACTGACATTGGAGGCCCCCTGCCGCTGCAGCGCTTTCTGCACCACAGTATCAACAGAACTGCCCTGCAGCGCCAGATGCTGTTCGAGCCAATCGAGCGCAGGCGTTTTATCTGGATCTAAATTACGCAGTCGCTTGGCGAGTTGCGCGGCAAACATCTCGGACAACACGCCATAGTCACGCGTAAGCGCCTTGATGTCGGGCGCAGGGCTCTCCTCCACAGACTTAAGCAGACGGTTGGCCAGTTCGTCGGCCTCTATCCTGGCTTTGCGCGCTGTCCCCAGTTCATCGGCCAGACGACGCAGATTCTCGACAAGCACGATACGAAGCGTAATGGCAATTGCCCATAATTCGCCAATGGTGAGCGGCTGCACTGTCTGGTAGGCGGCAATGAAGCTGGCCATGACATTCGGATCAAAATTGCTGTCGGTGTGCGCGACAAACGCCCAGGCAATACCCAGTACTCGCGGATACCCTTCAAACGGCCCGCTAGCCAGTTTGGGCAATTGGCGATAAAAACCGGGAGGCAAATCTCTGCGGATCTGGCGAACTTGCTCTTCGACCACGTGATAATTGTCGAGCAGCCACTCTGCCGCAGGTTCAACACTATTTCCGCTCTCAAGCTCCGCCGCACTCGCACGATAGGCGGTGAGCAGAACAGCGGCATTCTCGTCCAACCGTTTAGGTAGAGAAAGCACACGAAGCGGACGCAGCGTTATCTTCTGCGCTGTGGCAAGCCCCTGCGCGTGCTGCTGAAGCCGTTCTGCACCAAAGAGTTCATTTCTGACGGGTGTTTTGTCATTCCAGGGTGAAGAAGCTGAGCGACGTGTAAGCAAAACAAATGGCGCGATTTTCATAAGCAACCAAACGTCGGCCTGCGACGACCATCATTACTGCGACAACGCCGACTGCATGCAGCCCCCACACACTGGCTAGTGATGGCCGCGGCCAAAAACGGGAAAACACTGTTGACTGCTTGCTGATATGCAGGCCATATTGGGTCTCCAAAAATGACTATTTTGTGCTAAAACCGTACACCCCAGCATACTCGCATTTGGAAGCGGCGTTAAAAACGCGTCTAAACATATGGCGGGCGGTTAGCTCTCAAGCATGCCTGACACCATTTGGCACAAAATGCTCTACGTTCAGCAAGAACCTATTAGGGTAGCCTTGCGTCATGTGACCTTATTGCTCGACCAGCTGCGGCTGTTTCATGACAAACTGGTATCAACACACTACTCGCGCTTGGGCCGTACGATCGGCACATCAGGCCGTGCAATAACAGCTGTGCGTACTGTTTGGTTAAGGGTCGGCAGCACAAAACAGCCCTGTACTTTAACTTTGTGCCCCAGGGCTCGCATGCCGTCGCGGGCAACCACCTGAGTCAGCATTTCGACATCTCTCACCACAGGGTGGCCGATGAACGCGCGCACATAGACGTCAAGCGAAAACACTTCAAGAAAATGACTACGGCTGCGATAGCGTATGCGCAGAAATGAACCAGGACCTGGGTTACCTGAGGCCGGGCACAGCTCAGGCAATTGGATTACATGCTCCTGCAGAGTGTGCATGCCCGGATTGGGGTTGGTAATGGTTTTAAGTATGGCGCCGGTTTCGGGGCAGCGGTAGCTTGCGCCCGCAACCGGAACGTCAGTGTGGTCAGGGGTGTGCATGGGGGCGTGTTCAACGAAGGTTACAGATACGAATAGCCGCTGTACGGTCGTGCTCAATACGTGCCGCAGGCGGTTTTTACCGCCGGTACCGGCCCGCCAGCGGCTGCGACGCTTGCACTTGCACGCTCGCGCATAGACAAAAACGGCAACCAGGCAATGGCGGCGGCAATGACATACTTGCCCAGAACGTCTGCAAAAACAATTTGTGCCATGGCAAACGTAGTCATCGCGCCGGCAAATGCCAGCAGCGTGAACGCGAGGCTATCAAGTGGAACACTTACGGCGTTGCTGGCCAGCACACGCGTATGCCAACCGTGTGTACGCAAGCGCTGAAATATAGCGGTATCAGCCAGTTCGCTCAGCATAATCGAGGCAAACGAGGCCATGAGCAGTCGGGGATTAAGCCCCAGAACGATACCGCTTGCGGTGTTGACGGCAACGGCCAAGCCTATGCCCAGCAACACGGTTGATAGACCATAGCCGTGCAGACGGTCTCGCAGGGTGAATACGGCAGCAAAAAACACCGACCCCAAACTGAGAAGACCGAAACCCGGCAATGGCAGAAAATGGTCGAGAAATATATTGGCGAGCAGCACCGACCCCACATAGGCAGCCAGCCAGCATAGGCGAAACACCGATAACCCCTTTGTGCCACCACCAGAAAAATAGTCTGGCGTAGCAATGAATAAAGGAACACGCGACTGATGGGCTTGGCCCAGGTCGCGCAAAGCAAAAACTTTAAGACATGAGGTTGAAAAAGAAAAGGCCCCCAGAAAGGGAGCCTTCAAACGCTACGCCGCCCATGTGGGCAGCGCGGTGTTGCGATTAATTACGCGTGCGAGTAACGCGAGCCGTTGCGAGCCAGCGCCAGCTCGCCCATATAGCGTGCCGCAGCGCGGTCAGTTTTGTTAACCGCCACCACAAAGGCCTTCGCCATGTGTGCAAGGCGGCTACCAACTGGATTTACAACGGCCCCAGGCGTTACCATGCCGACGGAAGCGCCACCAACCGCAGCTAATTTGTCGTATGCAATGTTTGCCATCTCAGAACCCTTTTTGCTGAATTCGTTATCAATGTATCCATTATAGGGTAAACCCTAGATAAAGGCTAGGGTTTACCCTAGGGCTTAATTTAACCGGCAGAATTGTCTGATTTGAACAACAAAATTACGGGCGCTCTGCACGCAAAACACCCACCACTGCCTCAGTCAGGGTGTGCAGATCTTCAATGCTGATATTGAGCGCGGGCGTCAGATAAACCGTTGTACCAAAGGGGCGAACCCACACGCCGGCCTGAACAAATCGCTGCCGCAACCGTTCTTTGTCTGCAAGCTGCTTCAGTTCTACCACCCCAATGGCGCCCAGCACCCTTACGTCTCGCACCCAATCGAGATCTTTGCAGGGCGCCAGCCCTGCCACCAGAGCGCGCGACACGGCAGCGGCCTGTTCAAGGCGGGGCTCGGCTTCGAACAAGTCGAGCGATGCCAGTGCCGTCGTACACGCCATCGCGTTTGCCATAAACGTAGGCCCATGCATCAAGGCATGAGCAGTGTCGTCAGACCAGAAGGCATTAAAAATATGACTGCTGGCCACCGTGGCGGCCAATGGCAGTGTTCCGCCCGTCAACGCCTTGGAAAGCGTGATGATGTCAGGCCGCACACCCGCCTGTTCAAAGGCAAACATGGAGCCGGTGCGCCCGAAGCCGGTAAAGATCTCATCAAAAATCAGAGGCAACTGATACCGATCAGCCAGAGTGCGCAAACGACGCAACACCTGGGGTTCATGCAACAGCATGCCACCGGCCCCCTGCACCAGAGGTTCGACCAGTATGCCTGCAAACTGGTGGCTGTTTTGCGCAAGAAACGCGTCAAGCCCGGCAAAAGAGTCGTCGTCACGCGGCAGGTCAGCGCAGTGATGCTGCGCCAGCAAACCTTGAAACAAGGTATGCATGCCTTCCTCTGGATCACACACCGCCATGGTGCCAAACGTATCGCCATGATAGCCGCCCTTGAACACAAGAAAGTGACTGCGACCACGTTCGCCCTGATTAAGCCAGTATTGCACCGCCATTTTCATGGCCACTTCTACAGCCACCGAGCCAGAATCACTGTAAAAAACCCGGTCCAGGCCTGGCCCCAACAACTCCGTCAGCCGACGGGCCAGCTCAAATGCCGGCTCATGGGCCAGACCGCCAAACATGACGTGTGGCAGGGTATCAAGCTGCTGTCTCAATGCCTGGGCAATGCGCGGGTGGTTGTAACCGTGGCAGGCGGTCCACCATGAGGCCACACCATCTACAAGCTCTCGCCCATCGGCAAGTACGAGCCGGCTGCCATACGTGCGAACGACCGGCAGCGGCGCTGCCATTGTTTTCATTTGTGCATAGGGAAGCCAGATATGGCCAAGACCTTGCGTAAACCAGGCGGGTGTTGAAGAAGAGTTCATGATGAGTAGAAAAAAATGCTGCCACCCTGCAGGGCATTGAAGTGGCGGAGCATATAGAAAACATAATGGGTGTCATTATAATTACCCCTCCTTTTTGCTGACGGGGCAATGCACAGCACCTCGCGCCAGCACTTTCATCGCCACCATAGAGCAAGCATGTCCAAGCTCGATACCGTCTTCCTGTCTGAACTTCAACGCGCACAACAGCTACACGTTCGCCGCCATCTGCGCAGTATCACGCCGGCAGCCCGTGGCCGCATCATGGTCGGCGATCGCAGCATGGTCAACTTTTCCAGCAATGATTACCTGGGCTTGTCTCAGCACCCTGCGCTTATTGAGCGGGCTCAACAGTGGGCCAGCCACTACGGTGCTGGTGCACAGGCATCCCGTCTGGTCTGCGGCAACCTTACCCTGCACGAACGCGTAGAGGCCAAGCTGGCACATTTAAAAGGTACTGAGGCCGCTTTGCTGTTTGCATCGGGATGGCAGGCCAATGCTTCCGTCTTGCCCGCCATTCTGGCTGCCGCAGGCAAGCACGGCCAGCCACGCGTTTTCACCGACAGGCTCAATCACGCCAGTTTGCACCATGGCTGCATGGCGGCCGGTGCCAGGCAGATCCGCTTTCGCCACAACGATCTCGATCATCTTGAACACCTGCTGAGCAAGCATGCAAACCGGTCTGAAACGGCTTTCATCATTACCGAAAGTGTCTTTAGCATGGACGGCGACCAAACCGACGTCGTCAGTCTGGCGCATCTGGCGCAACGCCATGGTGCGTTTGTCTACCTCGATGAAGCACACGCCACTGGCGTACTCGGGCCCCACGGCATGGGACTTTCGGGGCTGGCGCCGGGCGGCGTTGATCTGGCTATGGGCACTTTCAGCAAGGCGCTGGGTAGCTTTGGTGCTTACGTGGCCGGGTCACGCGCATTGTGTGATTACCTGCTAAACACCTGCTCAGGGTTTATCTACACCACGGCCCTGCCTCCCACCGTGCTGGGGGCTATCGATGCCGCGCTTGATCTGGTTCCCACCATGCAGGCCGAACGGGCACAGCTTGCCGACTCTGCGTGCTACCTGCGAGCCGGGTTGGCACGGCTGGGCCTGAACACCGGTGCCTCGTCCACGCATATCGTGCCCGCCATCATTGGAGATTCAGGCCAGGCTATGGCCCTGGCATCGGCGCTTGAGCGCGAAGGCATGCTGGCAAGCGCCATCCGGCCGCCCACCGTACCCCCCAATACCAGTCGGCTACGTATTGCTCTCAGCGCCCTTCATGTCCGCGACGATCTTGACCGGCTGATTAACGCGCTGTCTTCCCACCTTGGCCTTGGCAACAGAACCGCTTCTCATGACTAAGCCGCCAAGCGATGCGCCCAGGCCCACCCTGCTGTTCGCCCATGGGTGGGCGCTTGACCGCTCGATGTGGTCGGCGCTGCGCGTGGCCCTGCCTGCCTGGCCCCAGACTGCGTCCGATGCCGGGTATTTTGGTGACGCCAGGCACGCGGAACACCAGGGGCCCGTCATCGTAGTAGGCCATTCGTTGGGCTTTCTGCAAGCGCTAAGCTACCTGCCCCCTGATTGCGTGGGCCTGGTCGCCATCAATGGGTTCACACGTTTCTGCGCTGCGCCCGACTATGAAGACGGCGTTCCCAACCGACTTGTAGACCGCATGCTGTCGCGACTTCCTACGCATACCCACGACGTGGTGCAGGCGTTCAGGACACGTTGCGATCTTGACATGCCACCCGCGTCACCACACCCAGAGCCGTTGCTGCACGACCTTAAGCTGCTGCGCCATGCTGATGGCCGTCAGGCCATAGCAGCAAGCGCTCTGCCCTTACTGGTTCTTGCAGGCCGATGCGACACCGTTGTTTCGCCCGCCATGACACGCGCCAGCTTTGCCGGTTCACGCCATGCGCGCGTGTTCTGGCACGACGAAGCCGGCCACATGCTGCCCGCATCTCATCCTGAATGGTGCGCACGTCATATCGATGAGTTTGTTACCGCTGTGATCGGCCCACATCACCGACTCTACTGACTTCATGGAAGACAGACCATGAACAACCCGCGCCCTACTCATACGCCTGGCCGCCCGCCTGTTGCCACGATCGCCACACGATTCGGCGCAGCCGCACAGCACTATGACGCGCATGCTCACGTGCAGCGAGAAGTCGCCGTGCAGCTGGCCCAGATGATTACAGATCTACCCCGGCCTACCCGGCCGAAGGTGCTGGAAATCGGCTGCGGCACAGGTCTGCTTACACAGGCTCTGGCGCAACGACTGCGCACGGCTGACTGGACCATTACCGATATTTCACCGCAAATGCTGGCTGTTGCACAGTCTGGCCCTGCGCTACCGGGCACGGCGCGCTTTCAAGTGGTCGACGGCGAGCACCCCGATAACCTGGAAGGGGGCTATAACCTCGTGTGCTCCAGTCTGGCCGTGCAATGGTTTACCGACCTGAATACCGGCCTAGCTAGGCTCAGCGGGCTGTTGAAACCCGGCGGATACTTGGTCGTGGCCACACTGGCACAAGAAACCTTTCATGAATGGCGCACTGCGCACAAAGCCCTGGGCTTAACACCCGCCACACCTTCTTACCCCACCAGCCACGTCATTGGCGCGAACCTGACGGACATGTGCGGGGGTGTACACAGCGAGCCGTATGTATACCAACATGAAAACGGGCTCGCTTTTCTGCGCGACCTAAAGCACATAGGCGCAACGACGCCAGCACCGGGGCACATACCACTGAGCACTCGGCAGCTTCGCCAGGTACTGAAGCAATTTGACCGATCAGGTGCAACATCCACTTACCAGGTCGCTTACGGAATATGGAAAAAACCATGACAAAAGGCGTTTTCATTGCAGGCACGGACACAGGCATTGGCAAAACACTGGTCTCGGCAATACTTGCGCGAGCATGGGATGCCGACTACTGGAAACCGCTGCAAACAGGGGTTGCGCAAGAACCTGGCGACACCGAGACCGTCGCCATGCTGGCCCGACGTCGTCCCGACCAGCTACACCCTCCGGCATGCATACTGCAGGCAGCGCTGTCGCCCTGGGCAGCTGGACTACTTGAAAACACAATGCCCGACACATCCGGCCTGCGTCTACCTCTAACCCGCGCCCCCCTGGTGGTTGAAGGCGCGGGCGGGTTGTACGTGCCGATAAATGAAACCCTTATGATGATCGATCTTCCGGCTTTGCTGAACCTGCCGGTATTGCTGGTCGCACGCAGCGGGCTGGGCACCATTAACCACACGCTGCTCAGCCTGCACGCGCTGCGTCAGCGCCAGACACCCGTACTGGGCGTGATCATGTGCGGGGCACGCTCTGCCAGCAATCGCCAAGCCATCGAGCGTTTCGGCCAGACCACCGTACTGGCCGAAATTGACGCCCTACCCCATATCGACGCCGCAATCGTCGACGATCTGGCTACACAGATGCCCAGTTTTGCGTCATGCATGCAGCAACCAGCCTGAACAGCCAGCTCACTTCTGCAGTTATCTTGATTCCGTATCCAGCTTTGCGCCCCGTTCCTCGGTGACATTACCGGGCAACCCAGGGACGTTACAAAGCGCCACCTGAAGTTCACAGCTGAGTCAGCACACAGGCGAGCCGGTTCATAAGCGGCGTTAATTTCCCCGATTTTATGGTCGCGCCCGCTTTTAATTCTGGCCTCTTCGCCCGCACTATCGACGTACGAGCAGTCATTACTGCCGCCGCCTGAGGGTTGCCGCCTACGACCAAAGTCGTCTGTTCGCCGCGACGCTTCATGTCTATATTTGTCTACACCCCGTCAACGTCCAAAAATCAGGCTTCGCAGCCCGTAATGACCACACTTCAGCTTGTTGGTTATTGGCACACGTTGAAAGGGAATACGTTAAACAAAAACACCGGAGACAAACATGCCATCCAGCGAAAATGACCGCATGGTGCAGGCGGTTATGCAATTGCCCGAATACCAAGAACTGATCAGGACACGCGGACGCGTGAGCTTGGCGTTTTTCGTGACGACACTCGTCATTTACTCAGGTTTCATCCTCACCCTAGCGTTTAACCCCGAGTTATTCGCCCGCCCCATCGGGGCTGGCGCAACCATCAGTGTTGGCATTCTTACAGGAACCTTTATCACCATCAGCGCCATTATTCTCGTGGCCCTGTATGTGCACTTTTCCAACAAAAGGTTTGACCCGCTTCTGAAAACCATTGTGAGGAAAGTGTCATGAACACACTACTCAAGAGCCTGCTGCTCATGGCCATGACCATGTCTCCGGCCATGGCAGCGACTGGCGGGGCAAACATCCCCGCCATCGCCATGTTTCTTACGTTTATCGCGGGCACCATGGTGCTGACGTTCTGGGCTGCGCGCCGCACGCACACTACTTCTGACTTTTACACGGCTGGCGGCGGCATCACGGGCTTTCAGAATGGCCTGGCCATCGCCGGCGATTACCTGTCGGCGGCCTCGTTTTTAGGCATTGCCGGCATGGTGTACGTCAGCGGATTTGACGGCATGATCTACGCCGTCGGCTTCCTGTTTGGCTGGCCGGTTGTTATGTTTTTGATCGCTGAACGCCTGCGCAACCTGGGCCGTTTCAATTTCGCCGACGTAACGTCGTATCGTCTGTCGCAGACGCCCATGCGCGTGCTGGCGGCCAGCGCCTCGCTGCTCATTATTGCTTTGTATCTGATCGCTCAAATGGTGGGCGCAGGCAAGCTTATCGTGCTGCTGTTCGGCCTGAATTACAACGTGGCGGTAATTATTGTCGGTTCGCTGATGATGATTTATGTAACGTTTGGCGGCATGACAGCGACCACATGGGTGCAGATCATCAAGGCCGTGCTCATGCTGTTTGGCGCGACACTGATGGCATTTTTGGTGCTGGCGCTGTTCAAGTTCAGCCCCGACGCCATGCTGGCAGAAGCGGTACGGGTCCACCCGTCTGGCCTGAGCATTATGGCGCCGGGCTCGCAAGTCAGCAGCAACCCTCTGAACGCGCTGTCACTGGGTATTGGCCTGGCATTCGGCACAGCAGGTCTGCCGCATATTTTGATGCGCTTTTTTACCGTGCCCAATGCACAGGAAGCCCGCAAGTCGGTCATTTATGCCAGCTCGTTCATTGGTTATTTTTACCTGCTGACTTTTATCATCGGCTTTGGCGCCGTCGCACTGCTGGTGCGTCACCCCGAGTATTTCACGGCGGGTCCTGATGGCACGATAGACATTATCAACGGCCTGATCGGCGGCACCAACATGGTTGCCGTACACCTGTCGAATGCCGTGGGTGGCAGCCTGCTGCTGGGCTTTCTGGCAGCCGTTACCTTTGCCACCATTGTGGCCGTGGTATCGGGGCTGGCACTGGCGGGCGCTGCAGCCATCTCACATGACCTGTACGCCAACGTGTTTGCACGAGGCCGGGCCACCGAAGCACAGCAAATGCGTATTTCACGTTTGTCCACAGTCGTACTGGGTGTGCTGGCCATTTTGCTGGGTATTATCTTTGAAAACCAGAACGTCGCCTTTATGGTGGGCCTAGCCTTTGCCATCGCCGCCAGCGCCAACTTCCCGGTGTTGGTACTGTCGATCGCATGGCGCGGCTGCACCACACGCGGTGCTACCATTGGCGGCTTCCTGGGGCTGGCCTCGGCAACAATCTGGGTTGTACTGAGCAAAACGGTATGGGTAGACGTCTTCGGTTTTGCAGAATCTATCGTACCCTTCCCCAACCCAGGCATTTTCTCCATACCCCTAGCATTTATTGCCATCTGGCTGTTCTCAGTGTTGGACAATAGCAAGCAAGCGGTAAAAGAACGCCAGGCTTTCGATGCGCTGAGAGTGCGTAGCGAAACAGGCCTGGGCGCGACAACGGCCGTCGCTCACTGATAGCGCAGGACGTGCAGGCGAAACTCGCTCCGCCTGCCGTCTGTAGCGCACCCCGCGCAAGCGGGTAGCATCCACACAACTGCCAGCCAGCGATACGCCCTACGCATCGCCGGCGCAACATCAGAAACGAGGTAAACCATCATGACTGAAGCACGCGAACTGTACCCAGTACCCACTGGCTTTGCCGGCCCGAACACCATCACTGCCGAGCAATACCATCAGCAATACCAGGAGTCTCTGCAAGACCCCGAAGGTTTCTGGAAAAAGGCAGCCAGCCGCCTTGAGTGGTATCGCGAACCCACGCAAATTCGTGACGTAAGTTTTGCCGCTGACGATTTCCGCATTCGCTGGTATGAAGATGGCGAACTTAACGCTTCGGTAAATTGTCTGGACCGCCACCTGGAAGCACGCGGCGACAAAGCCGCGATTATCTGGGAATCAGACAATCCTGACGCCCCCGCACAGCGCGTCACATACCGCGAACTGCACCAGCGCGTATGCCGCCTTGGCAATGCCCTGCGTACAGCTGGCGTAGGCAAGGGCGACCGCGTCAACGTCTATCTGCCCATGGTCGTGGACGCTGCCGTGGCATTGCTGGCCTGCGCACGCATTGGAGCCGTCCACAATGTGGTGTTTGGCGGTTTTTCGCCAACTTCGCTGGCCGATCGTATCCGCGACTGCGGTGCCAAAGTCGTCATTACCGCCGACGAAGGCATGCGCGGCGGGCGGGCCGTTTCGCTGAAGACCAATGTAGATGCGGCGCTTGAATTGCCCGGCACCGACTGTGTAGAAACCGTTTTTGTGCTGCGTCACACCGGCGCGGAAGTTCCCATGCAAGAAGGCCGTGATCTGTGGCTGGATAAAGCTACGGAAGGCCAGCCTGACGTATGCGAACCTGAGCGCATGAATGCCGAAGACCCTCTGTTTATTTTGTACACCTCAGGCAGTACCGGCAAACCCAAGGGCGTGGTGCACACAACGGGAGGCTATCTGGTTTATGCAGGCTACACGCATGAGGCGGTGTTTGATCTGCGCGAAGAAGACGTGTTCTGGTGCACGGCCGACATAGGCTGGATTACCGGCCACAGCTATATTGTGTACGGCCCGCTGCTCAATGGCGCCACAAGCCTCATCTTCGAAGGTGTGCCAACCTACCCTGATGTATCGCGCTTCTGGCGCGTAGTCGACAGGCACCAGGTCACCATTTTTTATACCGCACCCACCGCCATTCGCTCACTCATGCGGGAGGGCGCCGAGCCCGTGAAGGCCACTTCCCGCAAGTCATTACGCCTGCTGGGCACAGTGGGCGAGCCCATTAACCCCGAAGCATGGCGCTGGTATCACGACGTCGTGGGCGATAGTCGCCTGCCTATCGTAGACACCTGGTGGCAAACGGAAAATGGCGGCATTCTTATTGCACCACTACCCGGCGCCATCGACACCAAGCCCGGTGCAGCGACCGTACCCTTCTTTGGTGTTCGTCCTGCGCTGGTCGACAGCAATGGCGAGATCATCGAAGGCCCGGGCCAGGGCAACCTGATCATCACCGACTCATGGCCTGGCCAGGCCCGCACGCTTTACGGCGATCATGCCCGGTTTATCGAAACCTACTTCAGCACGTATCCAGGCTCTTACTTTACAGGCGACGGTTGCCGTCGTGATGACGACGGGTACTACTGGATCACCGGGCGGGTCGATGATGTCATCAACGTCAGCGGCCACCGCATTGGTACTGCAGAGTTGGAAAGCGCGCTGGTGGCGCACCCCAAGGTTGCCGAAGCCGCCGCAGTGGGGTTTGGGCACGAGATCAAAGGCCAGGGCATTTACATGTACGTCACCCTGGTAACCGGCGAAGAGCCCAGCGAAGAATTACGCAAGGAACTGGTCGCGTTCATACGCAAGGAGATCGGCCCCATTGCTACACCCGATCACCTGCAATGGGCGCCCTCTTTACCCAAAACCAGGTCGGGCAAAATCATGCGCCGTATTTTGCGTAAAATTGCAGAGAATGCCCCTGAGCAATTGGGTGACACCAGCACGCTGGCCGACCCATCTGTGGTTGATCAGTTGCTTGCCGAACGCCATGTTTTTTCATAACCGTCCATGACAGAACTGCTGATTGCCGATGACCACCCCTTGTTTCGCGAAGCGTTGCGGGGCGTGGTGTCGCGCACATTTCCGCAGACAATTATCCATGAAGCCGACCAGTTTGATAGTTTGTACCAACTGGTCGAGCGCTATCCCGACGCCGACCTGCTCTTGCTGGATCTGGACATGCCCGGCGCCCGGGGCTTTAGCGCGCTCATCCACTTGAGGGCTTTGCATCCGCAACTGCCCATTGTCATTATTTCGGCACATGAAGAACCCATTATCATGCGCCGTGCACTTGATCATGGCGCCATGGGTTTTATTCCAAAATCGTCCGATGCCCGTCAGCTTGGCGCGGCCTTGCAACAAATTTTGGAAGGTTTTCCGTGGGCACCCGTTGGCATTGAAAACGGCCCCGGCGCCGATGACGACGAAATGGCCATCGCCGACCGTCTGCGCGATCTTACGCCGCAGCAGTTCAAGGTGCTCCAAATGGTCAGTTCGGGGCAACTCAACAAACAAATTGCCTACGACCTAAATGTCTCCGAGGCCACCATCAAGGCGCACATGACACACGTCATGCGCAAGCTGGGCGCCTCCAACCGCACACAGGCTGTGCTTATTGCCTCGCGCCTCGGCATTCCTGACGACACCGCTATCCAGGATTAAGCGGCAAACCATATTGATATCCCGCCCCGCCCTGCGGGCAGGCCGCTGACATCAAGAACGTTTGCCGTGTGCAGCAAGAAACGCACGTAAGGAAGCCGGCCGAACTGGTTTGGTTAAAACCCGATACCCTCGAGCACGTGCAGCCTGCTTCAGACTATCACTGCCATCGGCGGTGAGCAACGCGCCTGGCACGCCGGGTGCCAGTTCCCGCAAAGCGTCCAGGCCATCCAGCCCGTCCAGACGGTCATGAAGGTGGTAGTCAACCAATAGAACCTGCGGGTTCTCGGCCATAAGCGCCAGCGCCTCGTCTATCGTGGTCGCGCATATTACCTCTGCCCGCCAGCGTTGCAGCAAAGCCTGCATGCCCGCCAGAATGTCTGAATCGTTGTCAACACACAGAACACGCAGCCCGTCTAGTGAGACGTCTCGCCGCTTGCTCCGCTCAAGCGGAGGCATTAGCACGGCAGGGGCTTCTGCGCGGGGAACGGCAATGGAAAACATACTGCCCCGTCCTACCTGAGAGCGCGCGCCCAGCGTATGTCCGAGCAGTGTGGATATTCTCTGGCATATGGACAAGCCCAACCCCAACCCGCGGCCATCCCAGTCAAAGGGCTGCTCAAAACGGTGAAACTCTTCATAAATCTGTTGCAAATGATTGGGCGGAATGCCGGGCCCCGTGTCCCAAACCTGCAAAACGACCTGATCCCCGCGTTTGCGGGCCGACAGAATAATGCGCCCCGACCGTGTATAGCGCAGCGCATTAGCCAGAAAATTCTGCAGAACCCGCCTGAGCAGACGGCGGTCGCTGCGTACAAAGACCGGGCGAGCATGCAAGCGTAGGTCCAGTCCACGGCCAAGAGCCATGGGGGCGTACTGATCAGCCAGTTGCTGCAGCAATACAGACGCGTCAAACACGGTCACGTCAGGCCGCAATGCTCCGGCATCAAGCCGTGAAACATCCAGCAGCCCGTCAAGCAGCTCTTCAGCGGCGCGCAACGAGGTATCCACGCGCTCGGCCAGATGATGCTGTTCATCAGCCTGCACCGTCTCCCTCATGGCCGAGGCGAACAGGCGCGCTGCATTAATAGGCTGAAGCACATCATGGCTGATGGCCGTAAGAAAGCGTGAACGCGACTCCTGCGCCACTTCGGCTTCGTGGGTACGTGCTGTTACGCGCTGCTCCAGTGTTTCGTTGATAAGGCGCAGTTCGCCCTCTACCCGCTTGTACTCGGTGACATCGGTATAACTGGTGACATAACCACCGCCTGGCAGGGGACGCCCGCGCAGCTCAATAACCTGATCGGCGCCCAGTCGGCGTTCATATACATAGCGTGATCCCGCCCGCATATACGAAATGCGCTTGTCGATTTCATTATCAACATCCAGGCTCTCAATGTGACCGAGCTCGCCCCGCTCAGCATTGAAGCGGATCAAATCCGCAACAGGGCGGCCCACATACAGCATGTCGACGGGATACTGAAACAATTGCCGATAACGACTGTTCCATGCCACCAGTCGCATATCGGCATCCACCACACTGACGCCCTGATCAATGTTCTCGAGTGTCGTCAATAAAATATCGCGATTGAACCGCAGCTCATGTCCGGCCTCATCGAGTATGGCCACGACAGCTGCCACCTCGACACCCGACCCTTCGAGGGCGCTGGTCAGAACAAGGCGCGCCGACGCAGCCCCTATCGCAGCCGCCAGCAGCAGTTCGGTAAAATGCACCCATTCCATATCGGCACGCAAGTCTGCTGACAGCGCCTCATTTGCCTGAGCGGCGCGATCTTCAAATGCCCGTCGGGCCGTTTTTTCGCCCACGATACGCGCCGCCAGGGCCAGTAGATCGCTCACCAGCAAGCTGCCACGCCAGTGGCCAGAGTCAAGACTGCGCCGGGCAGCATAAGGTTCGAGAAAAGGCTGCGCGCGCAGTCGCTCACCCAAACTTGGGCGCCAATGTGCCGACACCAACATCATGGTCGCCACATTGAACAATAATGACCAGAAGGTACCGTGAGTGAGTGGGTCCCAACCATCGACGCCAAACAGCTGGTGAGGGCGCAACCACTGCAGGCCGAACAGCCCCTGGGTGAGCCAGTCGCTGCCCATCCAGCCTGCGTCGGTGAGGGTGGGCAAAAGCAGGGTATAAACCCACACGGCAAAGCCGATGAGCATACCGGCTTCAACCCCTTTACGACTCGCACCGCGCCAGTACAAGCCCCCGATCAGACCTGGCCCAAACTGTGCCACGGCGGCAAAGGCCATAAGGCCAAACGAAGCCAACGCCGTATCGGAGCCGCTGGCACGATAATAGCCGTAGGCCATGGCCGCTATACCTACAATGGCAGCCCGTCGTATCCACAGCACCAGAGAGGCCACGTTACGACGCTGTGCCCCGCCCCAGCCACGCCGCAACAGCAAGGGCATGACCAAGTCATTGCTAACCATGGTAGCCAGTGCCACACTGACCACAATGGCCATGCCTGTGGCTGCCGAGAAGCCCCCAATGTAGGCCATGACGGCCAGCGTAGTCTGATTCTGCACCAGCGGCACCGCCAGTACAAAGCTGTCAGCTGCGACATCACCACCACGGCCAAACAAGGCCACACCCGCGCTGGCAATCGGCAGCACCATCAGACTCACGATGATGAGATAACCACCAAACATCCAACGTGCCCGCCGTATGTCAGCCACGTTGCCGCACTCAACAATCGCCACATGGAATTGCCGCGGCAGGCAGATCACGGCAGCAAAAGCCAGCAAGGTCTGGCTGACGAAGCCAACCGGTGGCGTATTTTCAATTAACGATTGGGCTGCCCCGACGACGTTCAACCCTGACACCGAGAACCAGCGCACCGCAGACAGCCCAACCACGACCAGCGCGATAAGCTTGACCAGCGACTCAAACGCCACGGCCAGCATCAGGCCAGGGCGGTGTTCGGTCGCGTCAACCTGCCGCGTTCCGAACAGTATGGAAAATATGGCCATCAGTGCCGCCACATAGAGCGCGGGGTCGCCAAACGTGGTGTAGATCATGCCTGAGCCGCCCAGCACGCCCAGGCTGATCGCCACCGCTTTGTACTGAAGAGCCAGATACGGAATGGCAGCCACAATGGCGATCACTGACACCAGTGCCGCCAGGCGCTGTGAACGTCCATAGCGCGAGGCGATAAAGTCAGCAATGGATACTGTGTTCTGCGACTGGGCTATCAGTGCAAGCCGCTCAATAATGCGCCAGCCAAACAGCAGTAAAAGCAGAGGGCCAAGATAAATAGGCAGATAACCGATGCCAAAGTGCACGGCCGAACCCACGGCGCCGTAAAACGTCCATGACGAACAATACACCGCCAGCGCCAGGCTATAGACCGCAGGCCGCAGCCAGGGTCGTTGAGGGTATAGAGGATACCTGTCGCCTACCCAGGCAACCGCAAAGAGCAATGCGGCATACACCAAGGACACCAGCACAAGCCAGCCGGGCAACATTTCTTGTCTCCCTATGTTGTTATCGTCTGTATCACTGTATGTGTGGACGCACTCCTCGGCTTTTTAGACCGTGGCTTTTGCACACATGCCCGGCATCTGACTGCTGTTAACGTTTACGCTCTTGTTTGTCATCTGAAAAATACTGCTTGCGCGAAAAATAGAGCAGCAGACCGACCGCTATCATCAGCATGACCGTCATCGTGCCCCAGAACCCCAACGGGGATTGCAACCAGGGTATGGCAACGAAATTCATGCCAAAGACACCCGCGATGAGATTAAGTGGCAAGAACACCGCCGTGATGGCAGTTAGTGTACGCATCACGTCGTTGGCTCGGTTACTCTGGATATTGAAATGGATTTGCACGGCTGTCTCGGCATTACGCTCAAGCTGGCGGATATGATGCACCACCCGCTCAATATGCTCCAACACATCACGTGTACGCACCATGAGTAACTCGCGCTCACGCCTTTCCTGCTCAGTACTAGCCTCTGGCCATTGTTCGAGCATGTCCATCCAGTCGCTGAGCGCTACATGCTGGTCATCACAAAGATCATCCAGATGGTGCAACGCCTGTCTGGCCTTGAGCAGGCTGTCCCAGTCATCAAATCGTGTATCTGCCTGCAGCAGGCGGTATTGCCAATGATCAAGTTGCTGGCTCATGGTTTTGCGCAAATCGAGATAGGCATCGACCATTAGACTGATTATCCGCAGCATGAGATCGGCGGGTGATAGAGGCAGGCGCGACATACTACCTGGCTGCGCCGCTGCGGAGCGCCCGTCATTGACAGGAGCCAGCAGGCTCAGACGCTGCACAAACGTATCTACGACCGTGCAATGATCTGGATGTATGCTCAGCAGCACCCTATCAAATGCTACAAAGCCCACCGGCTCGGTCTGAGCCTTTCCGGTAACAAGCGGCGCAACAGCATGTATTTTAGCTTTGGGCACCTTGGCGTCCGTTTGACCTGTAGGCGCCGACACAGGCACAGCATCGGCAAGACGCCGGAATACCAGTTGGTTATAGCCGGACGTGTAATCAAACCGCGACGGCAAATGCGTATTGAGCAAATCAGAAACATGCAGATCAAGCAAGCGCAGGCCCGTCAACTGGTGCAATGTGACCTGCAGATCTTCCATATGCTGGCGAACCTGCTCGCGCTCCACGGCCAGCCAGATAAAACCATCTTCTGGCGGTACGTGAGGCGGGCTTTCCAGCTCAAGCATGGGCTGGTTGGTACGTATAAGGAAAACGCGCAACGCGCTCATCGGGGTGCTCCGTGTAACCTCAAAGCACACGCCTGAGGGCAATACGACGATAGTACTGTTCGGCAAAGCCGCCTGCATAATAATACCGAATCTGCACGCCTGGCTGGTGACCAGCCTACAGACTGGCGGCGAACATCAGTTTCAGCTCGGACATTAATCGCGGCAAGGTGCCGAACCCTGCGGTTTTTTATTTTGATCTCGGGAACAAGGCAAGCTTATGGTGTAAGGGCGTTTATGCGATGCGTTAAGGTTGCGTACGATAATTCACCCAGACGCATATCCATCAGCCGCCCATTGGCGTCAAAAAACAAGGTGGCGGGCAGGCCGCGCTGCTCAAACCTTTTGGCAACATCACCTCCTGCGTCTAGCAGCACTTCACGCAAATCCAGTTTATTGGCTTGTAGAAACTGCTGCACCTGCTCTGCCGACTCACCCTGATTGAGCATAACAATATTGATCTCTGGCCGCTCTTTCTGAACCTGCTCAAAAACAGGCATTTCACGTCGGCACGGCGGGCACCAGCTGGCCCATAAGTTAATGACCGTGGGCTTGCCGGCATAGCTTTGCAGCGCAACCTGCCCGCCACCCATTAAGGACGCCGAAAATGCAGGCAACGTTCTTACTTGTTGCCGCTCAACACCGACCAGCAAGGTGCCAGCCAGCCACACCACGGTAAACGTCATTACACCAGCCAGCATGGCCTTGCGCAGAGGTTTGGCTCGCCAGGCCAGCCACATTACGTACACCCAGACCGCGACCAGCCCTGCCCACGGCTGCCACCCACCATCGCGAATGTCCAGCATGGTTAATGGATGGCGGCTATAAGCGTCAAAGTACTGCACCACAAACGCCAGCCTGGACGCAAACAGCCCCAGCAGCAGGCCACGGTAAAGCAGCCCTTCTACCTGGGCACGCGCATTACCCGCAATGCGGCGAGCGAGCAACAGGGCCAAAATCGCTGACACGACCAGCAGCAGCACACCGAAAGGTAGGGACAACGGCCCCAACGACACACCCTGGCTCATCAGCCACTCCTCGCATACCACGTACTCACTAAGGAGGACCAAGCGGTAAATCAGTTAACAATGGGCACTAAGATAGCATTAACACGCCACCGTGAATGGGCTTCGCGGGCCAGCCGTGCCGCGACAATATACTTGACCATTACGGTGCTGCCTGCTCTTCCCCCAACAATTGCCATAGGGTGGGTCATCGCATGCCTGCTTTTGGTGCAGGCGCTTCATCTGAGTAAATTTTCGTTTTTGATACTATGGCGTTTACCTTTGAACTGTGGCATTTTCCCTTGATAAGCTACGAGCAACTCCGCTTGCTGCAACCGCCACAGGCATGCTATTTACCCGGCCTTAGTGCAACTAGCGTACATTGCCTGCATGCCAGCTTAAAATAGAGCCGGGCCAGAGTGTTATCGTGCGCCTGTGCAGACGGCGCTTCACGGCTTTGCCGATGCTGCCCACACTGCCCTGCAAGCTTATATCTCGCCCTTACGCAGGCGAAACCGGAACATAACCATGTGGCACTGTCTCATCATCGAAGATGACCGCGAAAACGCGCGTTACATCGTCAACGGCCTGCGCGAGCTGGGCCATGTCGCCGTGGCCTGTCATGATGGCAGGTCAGGCCTCGATGCCGCCACGCGGTCTAACTGGGACGCCATTATTCTTGACCGCATGCTACCGGGCGACATTGACGGGCTGGCCATTCTTTCAACCCTGCGCGCTCTGGGCAAAAAAACCCCTGTACTGGTGCTCAGTGCACTCTCAGCCATTGATGATCGCATCAGCGGGCTGGAAGCCGGCGGCGATGACTACCTCGTCAAGCCATTTTCATTTTCCGAACTTGTAGCCCGCCTGAAGGCGCTCATAAGACGATCGCAGGCAGACGACAATGTTCGCGAATTGCGTGTGGGCGAATTGACCGCCAATCTGGCTACCCGAGAGACCAGTCGCGCAGGCCGCGTTATTGCGCTGCAGCCACGCGAATTCAGGCTTTTGACACACCTAATGCTCAATGCACACAGCGTGGTAACCCGCACCATGCTGCTGGAAGCCGTATGGGATTATCGATTTGACCCTCAGTCTAATGTTATTGACGTCCAGGTAAGCCGACTGCGTCGCAAAATCGATGGTGATTTTGACACGCCCATGATCCACACAGTGCGCGGTGCGGGCTATATGCTTTCAGACCGGCTCCCAGACGAACAGCCCACACCCACCCAGCAACAATGATCAGGCCGCTCAAACGCATTTACGCACGCCTGTGGAATTCTATTTCGTTTCGGCTAACCTTTAACTACGGCCTGCTGGCGATACTGACCACCCTTATTCTGCTCGCCTTTATTTATTTTCAGGTGATGGGCGCATTGCACACACAGCGATATCAGCAGATAACCGCTACGGCACAACGTATGGCAATCGTTTACGAAGATCAGGGGCGCGAAGGCCTGATCAAGGCCATCAACCTAATCGTCTCAGATCGCATCGACTCAGAACGCCAAGCTTATTTGCTGGTTGACGCGCAGTACCACAAGCTGGCCGGTAATATCGACGCGCTCCCTACTTCACAGCCTACTTATCTTGGCCTTTTCCAAGGCGATATCTTCAGAAACGGTCGGCGACAGCCAGGCCACTTTATTGCCTATCACCTGGCTGATGGATCCATATTGTTTGTGGGGCAAGATCTAAGCGAAATCGACAACGTTACTACCCTCATTCTGCAAGGCATTGCGGCGGCCATTGTGCTGGCCATGGTACTCGTCATGCTCGGGGCCTATATATTCAGGCGCGAACTGGAGTACCGGGTAGGAACCATACGGCAGATTACGAAAAAGGTCAGTGCGGGCCAGTTGTCACAACGCATTCCTATTTCACATGCTGAAGACGAATTTACGTTGCTTAATCAAGACATCAACACCATGCTCGACAGAATCGAAGCATTGATGAATGGCGTTCGGCATGTTTCAGACACTATTGCACATAACCTGCGTACGCCGCTTACACGCGTCACGGGTCGCCTTCGCCTGGCATTGCAACCTGGCACTAGCCCCGATGAAATGCGCCAGGCAGCTGCCGCCGCAATGGAAGAAATCGAGTCACTGAACGTGCTGTTTGGAAAAATGCTGCAGCTTGCCGAAATCGAAGCAGGCGTGCGGCGTCAGACGTTTCGCTCACGACGACTGGATGTCATTGTGGAAGATGTGTTTGAGATGTATTCGGCCGTGGCAGAAGAAGAGGGAAAAACCCTGGAGCTCAAGCCATGCGCACCGATCTGGGTGCCTGGCGATGCCGACCTGCTGGCCAGCGCCTGCGCAAACCTGATTGAGAACGGGCTTAAGCATGCCCGCACTGGCGTCACCATTGGGGTGTTTGTTGACAATATGGGTTGCGCCCGGGTTGCCATCAGCGATGACGGCCCCGGCATACCCGCCACTGAATTTGATCGCGTGGGCACCCGCTTTTATCGCCTTGACGCCAGTGTTTCTGGCCACGGCCTAGGTTTAGCAAGTGTACGGGCCATCATGGCCTTGCACCAAGGCTGGTTAGAGTTTTCCGACGCCAGACCGGGGCTGCGGGCAAGCATGTGCCTGCCCGCTATCGGGGTCTCAGGCAACCTCACGCAAGGGCGCTCAGGTAACCTGTAATGACCCCTTGGCTCCCATCAACAGGTCAATCACATCAGGCGCTGTGATCACGGGATACCTGGGGTCCATCTGCTCGGCGTTCATGCCATTGTGAATCATGCACGCGCCACAAATGGCAACCTGCCCGCCCTTTTCCAGATACTTTTCGAGCAAGTCTTGAACTGGCTCAAACGGCGCGCCTATATTCATGCCCTTCATCGCACCGGGCTTGCCGAGTTCAACGGCCTCGACCATAAGAATAACAGTGCTGCTATACCCCTTGAGCACCGCATTAAGCGCCATGGTAAAGGTTACGGTAACTTTCTCTGGGTTGCTCTTGCCATCGAATACGGTGGTTACGTAATCAGTTGGTGTCATATCAACGATCTCCAATGAGGGCTGTTTCTTCAGAAAACTCTTCAAATGCCGCAGCGGCGTTCGAGGCATACATCGTGGCTGGACCGCCACCCATGTAAACAGCAACGCCTAACGCTTCAAATACTTCTTCACGCGTTGCCTCCAGGCGCACCAACGCCTGCGTGTGGAATCCAATACAACCGTCGCAGCGTGCTGCCACGCCGATCGCAAGTGCAATCAGCTCTTTGGTTTTAGCGTCTAGCGCACCAGGGGCCAGGGCCGCCTTGCCCAGTTCGCCAAAGCCTTTCATAACTTGTGGCACCGTTTTATGCAATGCAGCCAGATTGCCTTTTACTTCCTGCGTTAGATCCTTGTAGTGTGTCGTCATGGAGACTCCTTTATCATCGACGGGAACAGCAAAGTTAGCGACGAACAAATACGGGCGACAGTCACGGGGCGCAATAAATGCCCCAAAGCGTGCGCATGATCTGGACAACTTCGTCGCTGGCCAAGTGGTAATAAACGTACTTGCCGCGCTTTTCGGTGGCGACCACGCCTTCTTGCCGCAAGACAGCCAATTGCTGCGACAGTGTTGGTTGGCGGATACCCAGCGCAGACTCAAGTTCGCTGACGTTCTGCGGTGCCACGCTTAACTGGCACAGCAACAGAAGACGATCCTCATTAGCCAGTGTTTTTAGCAGCGCACACGCCTCGCTGGCGTGTGCGCGCAGTTGATCGGGAGAAAGTGTTGTTGGGCCCTGACTCATAGTAGGTAACTCGACATTCAATTTATATTATTATAGTATATATTTTTATATATTGATAGCCAATGAGATTGATACCTGTAAACTCCCATCATTACTGCCACAATTTCGCTCAAGCGTGTTTCGCTAGCCACCTTATCGGACGGCCCCATGCCTGCTCCTGCTTACCCACTACGCCGACTTCGACCGGGCACCCCGCATGCAGCTCGCACGGTCAAGCCCCCACCTGAGCAGCCACGACTCATCGTGCTGAACAAACCGTACGATGTATTGCCGCAATTTTCCGATGAACAGGGCCGCGCCACACTGAAAGACTTTGTCAATGTGCCCGACGTCTACCCTGCCGGAAGGCTGGATCGTGACAGCGAAGGCCTGCTGCTGCTTACCAATGATGGCCGACTCCAGGCACGCATTGCTGACCCCAAGTACAAAATCGCCAAAACCTACTGGGTGCAGATAGAAGGCGAGCCATCCAACACGCAATTGCAACAATTGCGCGACGGCGTCATACTTAAAGACGGCCTTGCCACAGCCAGTGAGGCCCAGATCATCCCACCGCCCGACCTCTGGCCGCGTACCCCACCCGTGCGTTTTCGCAAAAGCATTCCCACCACATGGATAACTCTGGTGATCCATGAAGGGCGCAACCGCCAGGTGCGACGCATGACCGCCGCTGTCGGTCTGCCAACCCTAAGGCTTGTGCGGGCACAAGTGGGGACTTGGGCTTTGGCAGGTTTATTGCCGGGCCAATGGCGCGACGTGGCGCCAACACTTCCAACAATCGATTAAGCCCCGTCTGCTGCGCGCGGCACGCTCGCGCTCCTGCGCATCACACATACAATGCAATGCGCACGGTCAACCTCGTGAAGCGCCCGGCTGCCTCCCCGCATGGCAGCACGCGCCTTACCGTCAACCACAGCTAAACTCGGTCTTGTACCGTTCATGCCGACATCCGCATAGCGCATTTAACAAACCCTTGTCTGCAGAGAACCTCGCTGGCGTAACCCACAGGTATCCATCTGCAAGCAGACGATGCTGGAATAGTGTAGAATCATGCTCTTGGCTCGATGGGCAGTTTGCTCGGGCCAAAGCCCAAATAAGGGAAGCCGCTGCGCTTCCCTTTCCAATATTTCTTGTCTGCGGCGCGATGGCAGAGTGGTTATGCAGCGGATTGCAAATCCGTGTACCCCGGTTCGATTCCGAGTCGCGCCTCCATACTTATAGCGGTACCCCCAGAGCCAAGGCAGGCGTGTCATATGGCGTTTGAACCTGTGCAGTCCTATACTCGCGTCCGGCTATCCGACGTGGTTTCAGACCAGATCAAGGCGCTTATCGCGAAAGGCGAGTTAAGCCCAGGTGATCGATTGCCAGCAGAGCGCGAACTTGCCGCGCGCCTCAGTGTTTCGCGGGCATCTCTGCGCGAAGCGCTGGTGCGACTAGAAGCCGACCACTATATTGCCTCTGAAGGTCGCGGTGGGTTTGTTGTTGCAAACCTCACCACCCAGATGGTGTCCAACCCACTTACCGAGTTGGTGTTGCAGCGCCCAAGCGCCTGTATTGACGTGCTTGAGCTGCGCCTTGCGCTTGAGTCACGCGCCACCGAACTTGCAACCCAACGCGCCACCGAAAGCGATCTTGACAATATACGTCAGGCATTCGAGGCACTGCGCGACCACACCCTGCGCCCTGAGCACGGCACCATTGCAAGCCTCGACGCACGCTTTCATATGTCGATCGCCCAGGCTACACACAACTTTGCCATCATTCATGTCATGAATGGCCTGCACGGCTTGCTGCAAGAATCCATGCGCAGCGCTCACAGACTGGTCAACTACGATCACAATGTCGAGCTACAGTTGCTTGACCAGCATCAGGCCATTTTCGACAGCATCATGCACCGAGATACCGAAGGCGCTCGCCAGGCTGCGGAGCTTCATCTGGGCTATGTGCGCACCCTGTACCAACGCCACAACGCGGCCCAGCAGGGGCAAATTTAACCAGCGCATTGGCCTCACGTCATCAGCGCCGCAACCTCCTGCGGCACTGAGCCCCTCTTGATCTGTTGCCAAGCCTATCTTTGAGTTCTTTTTTAGATTTCGCTTTACCAACACGAATGGAATGCGGCTGCAAACCTGATTACCACACCGCTCACCTTGCAGACTGGCCGGGTGTAAGCCACGCCGCCTTGATCACAAGAGCTTCGCGGTTATCGGCCTGATCGCCCTGCTTGGCAGCACTTTCTATCCGACTCTTGCCCAGCGGCTCGCAGCTTGTACTCGACGCTTCCTTCCCACACTCGGTCACCCTCATTTAATTGTGCTTCAATACGTTCGCTGCGCCCAACCTCTTAGGAGCAGCGAACACCGGGCGCAACGAGAAAAAGGCTGGGTTCTGTGTTAAGAACCCAGCCTTTTTAAGCAGACCATGGCAGCCACATGGCGCCAGGATCGTCTTTTTCTTGTGTAAGCCGATAGTACTTACTTTGCCATGAGCGGATCAGTAATACCCAAGACATGCACCCCAATCATGGCGATCAAACCCACAATGACTAAGTAATACAACGTTGGCCAGATGGTTTTGCGCAGCACTGCACCTTCGCGACCCAGAAAGCCTACCGTGGCCGATGCCGCGACGACATTATGAATGGCAACCATATTACCCGCTGCTGCACCAACGGCCTGTACGGCAACAATCAATGCACTGGAAACGGCAAGATGTTCGGCCACACCAAACTGGAACTGACTGAGCATCATATTGCTGACAGTATTCGACCCTGCAATGAACGCACCCAACGCACCTACGGTAGGAGCAAAAGCCGGGTAAACCTGGCCCACGGTATCAGCCATCCACTGCGCCATGACAATAGGCATGCTGGCCAGACCACTGGCGTTAACACCCGAGTTGATCAGAATACGCACCATGGGAATGGTAAAGATCAGCACAAAGCCGGCCCCCAGCAACACCTTGGTTGACTCTGAAAACGCAGCACCAAGCTCACGTGGCTTCATGTGATGGATAAAGTACGTAGCCAGCACGGCAATAACCAGAATGCCACCCGGCAGATACAACGGCATAAAGTCACCACTGACTCCAGCCTCGCCCATGATGTTTTTGAATGCGATCACCACAGACTTCATGGCACTGCCAACAACCGGCACGGTGCGGCTGATGATCAGAAGCAACGCCACGAGCACATAAGGCATCCAGGCCCTAACACCGCTCATGGCCCGGTTAGTCATGTCTTCAATCTTGATTTCAACCGTACCCAGCCACTCGGAAGGCCAGTCTTTGGCGTCGGCAAAGTCCCAAGTAGTTTTGGGTACAAGAAAACCTTTTTTTGCCGCGATGGTAACTATCGACAGGCCGACCAGACCGCCCAGCATAGACGGAAACTCCGGGCCCAAAATGATACCCGTAAGCATATAAGGAATGGTAAAGCAGAAGCCCGCAAAAATAGCGAATGGAATAGCGGGGAAGGCATCGCGCCAGCGCTTTTCTTTACCAAAGAACCGGGTAAGCATAAGCACCATTAACACGGGCATGATCGTGCCTGTAATGGCATGAATAATAGCCACTTCAGATACGATCAGGCGGAAGTACTCGGGCCAGTTGCTACCCACCGCAACCAGACGCTCGGTAATACTTGCGGTATCAAGCCCACTGTTGATACCGATGATCATCGGTGTACCCACAGCACCAAACGATACCGGCGTACTTTGCACCATCATGCCCAGCATGACGGCCGCCATGGCCGGAAAGCCCAGGCCTACCAATAACGGCGCAACAATGGCAGCAGGTGTACCAAAGCCCGAGGCGCCTTCAATAAAGCAACCAAAAAGCCAGGCAATAATGATGGCCTGAATGCGGCGATCAGGGCTAAGCGCGATGAAGCCAGAGCGTATGGCCGTCATGCCGCCTGAGTACTTGAGCGTGTTCAGCACCAGAATGGCACCGTAGATAATCCACAGCACACCCGCAGTGACGATCAGACCTTGAAGCGTGGAGGCAATAACCCGGTTCAGGCTCATGTCCCAGGCATAAAGCGCTACCAGCACCGAAAGCAGGTATACCAACGGCATGGCACGCGAGGCTGGCCAGCGCAGTGCAACCAGCAAAACAGCGGCCAGCAGTATTGGAGAAAACGCGAGCAGCGCAAGAATACTTAAAGACATGTCACCTCCGATATGAAGGTGGACGCGCAGGAACGGAAGGTTCCGTTGCTGGATATGGAGCAGTTCAAAAAAGTCTCCTTGGGATTGACGTCAGACTGAAATGCCTGGAATTTAATAGCGGTGGGTATCTAAAACAACCCTTTGGCCTGCAAAATACCTGATCGCGATAAACACGGCGCAACCCGATTTTTATGGTCTGACCAACCGGACCAAATATTAATTTGCACTATAACTCATGTCAACGAGAACACCGCTTTTGGGGAACAATCTAGGGTTTACCATAAGCTGAAAGCCGTTTATATGCTGCTCACACACCCCGTTTCAGCCCATTTCCTACAATTTTTTCTTGCGGCCGGGCAACTCTTCTATACTTGATACACTGAGCTAAAGAGAGGTTATCTGTGGATGAACAAGTTCTGGCCGCCATGGCACGATGGCCCGATGTGCCTCATGTGTTTGGCTGGCTGTCGCTAACCCATCAGGGAAAATGGCGTCTGCACCCCAATGCCGACGCGCTGGCGCATCTTGCCGACCGCAGCCTCTTACCGAGCCCTGGTGAGCCCATTTCCAGTCACACCATTCTCAATTTCATCAACAAAAACTACGAAGGTGACGCGCAAGGCCGCTGGTATTTCCAAAATGGTCCACAGAGGGTCTTTGTGCGGCTCGACACGGCCCCCTATATTTTGCATACCACCACCGACACGCAAGGCACGCTGCAGCTAACTACCCATAACGGCCTTCAGGTCACTCATGTGCGCCAATGGTTGCTTGCCGATGAGGGCAGCCTGTTTGCTCAAACCGAACACGGCCCAGGCGTGATCAGCGGACGCGATCTGGAAGCGGTATTAACCTTGCTGATCACAGAAGACAATATCTCGCTGCTTGATCGCCTGGAGCGCACACCCGACGCCACAGGCCCCTTTGTCGTTACCAACAGCTTTCATGGCGACGCGCAATCTGGCGAAACCCTGCTGCAACGCTGCCCAAACGCAGACATTGCCGCCACACTGGGTTTTCAGCGCAACCCACAACCTTAACCATAGCCCAAGACATGCCGTATTGTTTGCGTCTTGCCCCACAACCATGATCTCGGCGCCTTGAGTAAAATCTGCAGACATGACACCGCACGCCCCAACACTTTATTTTCCAGCGCCACGCGCACAACAATTTTGCAGCCAGTGCGGAGAACGGCTTACCCGGCTTATTCCTCCCGACGACAACCGCGAACGCGATGTCTGCGAGCATTGCGGGGCCGTTCATTACCAAAACCCCCGCAATGTGGTGGGGGTGCTGCCCGTGTGGGGCGACAAAATCCTGCTGTGCCGGCGCGCCATCGAGCCGCGCTACAACAAATGGACGCTGCCGGCCGGCTTCATGGAGCTGGGCGAAACCACGGCACAAGGCGCCATGCGCGAAACCCAGGAAGAAGCAGGCGCACAAATAGAGCTCGGGCCTTTATATACGATTATTGATGTACCGCATGCCGAGCAGGTGCACTTTTTTTACTTTGCCAACGTACTCAGTGAAGACCTTTACCCTGGGCCCGAAAGCCTTGAGGCACGTTTTTTTCGAGAAGATGAAATACCCTGGGACGAGCTGGCGTTTCGCACCATAAAATCAACGCTCGAGCATTACGTGGCTGATCGCAAATCGGGCACATTCCCTATACGCTATTATGAGATTCCCGATCCGTATCCAAAGTAGTCTGGAGCAGTTGTGACTGGTCTTACCTGGCTTGATGACCATATGCCTTTCCCTGATCCGGGCCTGGCGATGCCCGAAGGGCTTC
Organism: Pusillimonas sp. ANT_WB101; assembly: GCF_008369125.1. NCBI lineage: Bacteria > Pseudomonadati > Pseudomonadota > Betaproteobacteria > Burkholderiales > Alcaligenaceae > Pusillimonas > Pusillimonas sp. ANT_WB101. The sequence continues at coordinate 185,092 of NZ_VOAY01000004.1, forward strand.
TGGCGGCGGGCGCAGACCTGTCTGTACCCCGGCTTACTGAAGCCTATAGCAAGGGCATTTTCCCCTGGTACAACGAAGGTGACCCAATATTGTGGTGGAGCCCTGACCCGCGCATGGTGCTGGCCTGTGACCATTTCAAGGTCTCGCGGTCATTATCAAAAAAACTAAAAAGTATGGCCCAGACGGAGCTCACCTTAAACGCTCGGGTACGCATTACAACAGATGTGGCGTTTCCGGGCGTTATTGCGGCCTGCGCAGGCCCGCGTGGCACACAACGCGCCACCTGGATCTCGCTCGATGTTCAGCAGGCCTATTACGCCTGGCATCAGGCGGGAGCCGTACATAGTGTTGAAACCTGGATCGACGGCAAACTAGCCGGCGGCCTTTATGGCGTTTGCCTGGGGCGCTTCTTTTTTGGCGAGTCTATGTTTAGCCACGTCAGCGATGCCAGTAAGCTGGCACTTGCCTATTTAACGCGTTTTCTGTTGGCCCAGGGCATCAGGCACATCGACTGCCAGCAACAGACCCGGCATTTGGCAAGCCTTGGGGCAGGGCCCATACCACGACGACAATTTCTTGCGCTACTTACCCATGCACTTAGCCAGCCGTCTCCCGACTGGAAGCCTGGTCAGCTGTTGTACTCTGGCGAGCTTGCGCCACTGAGCCAAACTACCTCATAATCAGCTGTATCAGCCACGCACAACCGAGCGCCTGCCATGACCACACTAAACGAACCGGGCCTGCAAACCTTGCAGTTTTATGCCACGGCTGTTTACCCTTGCAGCTATATTCCGGGCCGTGAAGCGCGCTCCCAGGTGGCCGCGCCTACACACCTTATTAACGCCGAGCTGTACTCAAAACTTGTCGAACAAGGGTTCAGGCGTAGCGGGCTGTTCACGTATCGGCCGCACTGCGACCATTGCAACGCGTGCGTACCCGTCCGCATTGATGTTGCCCGTTTTCATCCCAAACGCAATCAACGCAAGTCCTGGAACCACCATAGCGACCTGGTGCCACGCGACTTGCCCCTGCACTGGAATGACGAACATTTTGCACTTTATGAACACTACCAGCATGCACGTCATGCTGGCGCTGGCATGGATGAAGACAGTCGAGCCCAATACACGCAGTTTTTACTCACCAGTCGCGTCAGCTCACGCCTGATCGAGTTTCGTCAGCCCACCGGCGAGCTAAAAATGGTGTCCATTGTCGATATTCTCGATACCGGTCTGTCGTCGGTGTACACTTTTTTTGATCCTGAGGCTGCCGGCAGCCTAGGCACCTACGGCATACTCTGGCAGATAGACCGTTGCCGTGCCATGGGTCTGCCATGGCTCTATCTGGGGTACTGGATACAGCAAAGCCGTAAAATGATGTACAAGTCCCGCTTCCAGCCCTATCAATTGCTGTATGACGGCCGCTGGCAAGATGCCGACAAAAACTAAACCTACCGTATCCTCAGGCATGTCATTTTTATTTAATAGTTATCCGCTGGCCCGCGCCGCGCTGTTCTCCATGGACGCAGAAAAGGCGCACGACCTTACGCTATCAGCTCTGCAAAAAGCCTACGACTGCAGCCTGACCCGCGGCTTGCTGGCCGCCCATCCCCAACTGCCCTGCACACTAATGGGGTTATCGTTGCGTAATCCCGTAGGCCTGGCTGCCGGGCTTGATAAAAACGGCGCGCACATTGATGCACTGGGTAATCTGGGCTTTGGCTTTGTCGAGGTCGGTACAGTTACTCCAAAAGCACAACCTGGCAACCCGCGCCCCCGCATGTTCAGGCTACCGCGGGCACAGTGCCTGATCAACCGCATGGGCTTCAACAACCACGGGCTTGACGCCTTTATTGCCAATGTACGCAAAAGCCAATGGCGCAGCCAGGGCGGCATTCTCGGCCTCAATATTGGCAAAAATGCTGCCACCCCGATCGATAATGCTGTCGATGACTACCTGCTGGGGCTAGAAGGCGTATATGCACACGCCGATTACATCACCGTTAATATTTCATCACCCAACACCGCCAACTTGCGCAATCTCCAGGGACGAGACGCACTTTCAGCATTGCTGTCCCCCCTGCAAGAAAAACGCAAAATGCTCGAAGATCAATACGGGCGGCGCGTACCCCTGGCCATAAAGATCGCACCCGACCTAACAACCGAAGAAATTGATGTCATCGCCAACCTGCTGCCCCAGCATGGCATAGATGGCGTCATCGCCACTAATACCACGCTGGCTCGCGACGCGGTGCAAGGCCTGCCCTACGCCAACGAGGCAGGGGGGCTATCAGGGCCACCCGTTCATGCACTATCGTTGGCCGTCATCAGCCGATTGCGCGAACAACTTGGTGCCGGCTACCCAATTATCGGTGTAGGCGGCATAGCCACGGGCCGCCAGGCTCAGGAGAAAATCGCGGCAGGTGCTAATGCCGTGCAGCTTTACACCGGGCTTATCTATCAAGGCCCGGCACTGGTACAACAATGCGTTAATGCACTTAGGTAGAGCCTTGCACTTCACTTCGTTCGCTGCGATCAACTTACGGGAGGGTTTTCACCTCCAAAAGTGCGCCCATGCCGAACTACCCCCAGAAACTAGACACTGACCCAACCTCTCGGGTGAAGAAGGTTTAATCTGGACACGACGTTAAACATTCTCTCGTAGCGTTGTGTCTAGTTTCTCGTCACCTCTGCAGGGTCAGTTCATACTGGGCGCATGCAAAAAAGCCCACGGTTTTATAAACCGTGGGCTTTTAGCTGTAACCCAAACCAGCCCTAAAAAGACTGGCCTGACTACAAAACCTAATTAGGCCTTGCGAGCAGCAGCGCGTGGAGCAGCTTTGGCAGCAGCTTCAGCGGCGTCAGCAGCAGCTTTGAACGTAGCGTCAGTAGCTGCGTTGATGTTGGACTCAGCTGCATCAGAAGCCTGGCGTACAGCCTTGCTGACTGACTCATAGGCGTTGTTGGCAGTAGCCACCGACGACTTCATCAGTGCAACAGCACCTTCGGAGCCGGTAGGGGCATTCTTGGCGATTTGATCAATGGCTTCGGTAACCTGCTGCTGGCCCTGGGCGATTTGACCTTCGGTCAGCTTGGACAGATCAACCTGCACACCCGACAGAATGTCGTAAACGTGCTTGCTGTAAGCCAAGGATTTTTCAGCGTTAGGCTGAACCAGGCCCGACGTAAACGCAACAGCGTCTTGTGCGTCTTTGATCTGAACGACTTGCTGCGATTTTTCGGCAACTTCGTCAAGCGTGGCTTTCACGACCTTGAGGTTAAGATCGATAAGTTTTTCGAAACCAGCGAAAAGCGTGCCTTGGACTGCAAGCATGTTATCAAGAACTGCTTTCTGGCTGGCTGCTACGTGTTGGGGGATCGCGCTCATGGTATTTCCTTATGGTGGAACCGCTATCTAAGCGGATTCAAAATGGTTGAACAGAGTTCAAGCTTAAAAATAAAGAAGGCCCAGCAAATCACCTAACAACTGTGTTGAGAAACCTTCGATGCTGCAATGCACAATTAGAAGTTTACCTTAATAAACAACGAAGTCAAGAAAAAATGCTGCATTGCAATAAATACCTGTTGGTACCACCCAACAAGCGTAACCCCCCCCCCGCTTGAGGCGAAACCCTGCAGATAAGCTTGATGTGATCCGGCCTTGAAGATTTTGTAATGAGTATTTAACACTGCACCGGGTTACCTGATAGCAGGCCTTTGCTAGTCGCCCAAAAAAGACGATGGCCTTGCCGATCACTCTGATCAAGGTCGCATTTTAGAAACGCATGCCTGCCCGAGCCGGGAGCTGCGACACACCAGCAGGGACTATATGAAAAAATAATATCGCAGCAACGCAGCGAGTAGATCTGATGAAAAGCTAAAGCAATGAGTTGCCCTCATTGATCGCCCATGGCCCTCAGGCAGCGCGGCAATGCAGCAGTCACTTGCCCCTAGCTTATAGCTATTGCTCAGCCTCATAGCCCAGCGATTCGGAAATGGCGGCTGCTGTACGCAGCAATATGGGTATCCATTCATCGCGCATACGCTCGGCAGGAGCAGAAAGCGACAAACCGGCCTGCAACTTGCCGGAGTCGTCATAGACCCCCGCTGCAATACACCGCACGCCTAGTTCAAGCTCTTCGTTATCGCGTGAATAGCCGTGACGCCTTACCAGCGCCAGGTCGCGCTCGAGTTGATCAAGCTGTGTGATGCTGTTGCGCGTCGTGCCCGCCAGGCCTGTACGCGTAGCGTAGGCACGTACCAGACGGGGATCTACCACCGACAGAAAAAGCTTACCGGTAGACGTAAGGTGCAGAGGTGCCCTGCCTCCGATGGCGCGCACCACTTGCATGCCCGACCGCTCGCTCCAGGAGCGCTCGATATAAACGATTTCGTCGCCTTGCTGCAGCGACAGGTTGACGGTTTGGCCGGTAAGTTTGTGCAATTCGCGCATGTGCTCAATGGCCACTTCACGAACATTAAGCCGGCCCTTTACCAAAGAACCCAGTTCGAGCAGTCGCATGCCCAGCTGATACATACCACTATCTACCCGCTCCACATAACGGCCCACAACCAGATCGTTAAGTATGCGGTGTGTCGTGGACGTGTGCAGCCCCGTGGCCGCCGCCAGATCTTTCAGAGCCATGGGGTCAGGGCGCGTGGCTAGTACATCGAGCAGCAGCATAGCGCGCTCAAGCACCTGAATGGTGATGTGAAGATCAGTAACGGGCGCGAGCCCGTTGGCGGTAGCGCTTAGTAAAGTAGTTCGTGGCATGGTTTTGTGCTTATTGTGATGCGGCGCAACAATTCCATATTATGAAATTTTCAACAGGATTAGCAAGCATTATTTTTCGGGAGGATTTAGCTGCCCACCAACCCGTAAAACCTCTTCCCGTAAATACGCCAAGGCCTCGGCGGCAGCAACGGGTTCACCCTTTACACCCAGATCAATGTGAGGATGCCCGCCATCGCCCATGCTGGGCAGGCTGAATGCCTTGACACCCGGCCAGCGACGCTCAAGCTCTTCGAGTGCTGGTGTAATGCGGGATTCAGGTAGCCTGAAGGCCAGAAACGAATGCTCTACACGTGATACCTGATGGTGCTGGTTGGCATAGCGGGTGTCGAGAGTCCATTCCATCATGGGCCAGGCCATGACCGGAAAACCGGGCATAAAGGTATGGTCTTTGATAAAAAAGCCGGGAATCTTGTTATAAGGGTTGGGCACAATCTCGGCACCGACAGGAAACACCCCCATTTGCAGGCGTTGCTGGTTTTCGGGCAACAACATGTCGGCACTGCCCTGCCCCTTACGGGCGCTGTCAGCACACCGCTCGGCGATGAGGCGCTCTGCATCAGGGTGCAGCGCGAGAGGCAGCCCGAGCGCTTCGGCGGCCGCTTGACGCGTTTGATCGTCAGGCGTGGCACCTATGCCACCACACGAAAATACAATATCGCCACTGGCGAAGCTGCGCTTCAGCGTGGTCACGATAGTGGCTCGCTCATCGGAGATAAACTCGGCACCACCCAGATGCATGCCGCGCTGGGACAACAACTGCACCAGTGTAGAAAAATGCTTGTCCTGGCGCCGACCGGAGAGAATTTCGTCGCCGATGATAATTAGCCGCACTTTGCGGAGATCAGTAGAGCTCATATCGCAGAACCTGCTATGAAGGGATCAGACATCAATAACTCGTTGCGCGCGCAACTGGCGCAAAGCTTCGAGGCTGAAATGTGCGAAGACCAGGGCGGAAAATACCGGCAACACCAACCACGCTGGCGGGAAAAGATTAATAAGCGCAAGCACGCCACCAATAAGCCATAACTGCCGTTTGTGGCGCTTCCAGATAAGACGTCGCTCTTCGCTGCTGGCGTGCTCAACGATGGCGTCGACACTAAGCATGCGGGTAAAGGCAAACGCCCACCAGAAGATTGGCAGCAGCACCGCCAGCGGCGGCACCAGCCACAGCGGCATGGTCAACAACCAGCCTACAACAAACAACAGCCCAACCCAGATGGCATTCCATCCACTGACCGCAGTAGGCATTTGCCCCTGGCGCTTGAGCCCGATGTACTCGCGTTTTTCTATGTGCTTGAGTACCAGCGGCATAACCACGACAGCCGCGATGATGAGGCCAAGTATGCCCGACATGGGTAGCAAAATGCCTGCCGCCATGATGGAGACCATATAAACTTTTATCGAGAACAGACCAATGCCGACCAACCACTGGTCAACGTAATTAACCATGTCCCAATTGGCCGTTTCAGCAACAAGCCAGTTTGTAAGCGGCGACCAGAATGCCCAAAGCAATATAATGGCCCCAAGCAGGGCGACGACGAAGGGCAACAGCAGTGCGCCCAGCATCTTGGGATGGCACTGGGTTAAAAAAGCCCGCTTGAACGCAACAATGACGGCCTCTACCCCTGTGGGGGCATGGCGTGGGTCTCGAGAGACGATTTCAGATTCACTCATCAATTAGCCTTCGTATGCAACACAGCAATCATAATCAAACCGGGTGGTATTTGTCTTTATGTCAGTATTTGATCCGCAATTTAATGCCGACGCGCTGCTCGCGCGACTCGAGACCAGCAGTGGTCTGATCGTGGCTTGCTATTGCGCACAATGGTGCAGGTCGTGCACCGAGTATCGGCCATCCTTTGACGCATTGGCCACGCGCTGGCCACAACACACCTTTGCCTGGATAGACATTGAAGAAAGCCCTGAACTCCTCGATGACGAGGACGTCGAAAACTTTCCTACGATACTGATGCAGAGCTCGAGAGGCAATGTATTTTTTGGTGCGATGTTGCCACACATCAGCCACCTTGAGCGCCTGATCGAGCGTTTTGATGAAAAAGCCCCTGCCTTAGAACAGGGGCCTGGACCACTAAGGGCGTTGCTATCGGCCACCACCTAGTAAAAGGCCCACTGATTTCTTGCCATTACCATTGGAAGACCGGGATCTTGCTGTTTCGGCGGCAGCCGCTGCTGGCACCGATGGTACATAAGGCCGGGAGAAAAAGTCATCTGCCGGCTGTGTTGATGCGCCAGAACTCTGATGGTGACGCTCGCGGCCAATTGGTCGCGGCGTGCGTGCAACGCTGGGAAGCACCAAATTGCCACGCGGTATGGTGGTTTTGATCAGCTTTTCGATGTCGAGCAAGTAGCGCTCTTCTTCAGGCGCAAAAAAGGCAATGGCCTCACCCGAGTTTCCGGCACGGCCCGTACGGCCTATACGGTGCACGTAATCTTCAGCGTTGTAGGGCAAATCGTAATTGATGACGCATGGCACACCCGCCACGTCCAGCCCGCGGGCGGCAACATCTGTGGCAACCAGCACTTCGAGCTCACCGGCCTTGAAGGCCTCAAGCGCTTTCATACGGTCACGCTGGCTTTTGTCGCCGTGTATGGACTCGGCTTTTACGCCATCGCGCACAAGTTCGCGGGCGAGGCGGCCCGTACCGATCTTGGTATTTGAAAACACAATTACCTGGTTGAAGCCACGCGACTTTACAAGGTGTACCACAGCGGCACGCTTCTGGCTGCCAGCCAGAGGATAAGCAATTTGCGTGACAGTATCGGCGGTTGCATTGCGTGCGGCGACTTCGATCTCGACGGGATTATTGAGCAACGTACGACCCAGTTTGCGGATCTCGTTGCTGAATGTGGCCGAGAACAGCAGGCCCTGGCGCTTTGTTGGCAACAAACGCACAATGCGGTCAAGATCCGGCATAAAGCCCATGTCGAGCATGCGGTCTGCTTCGTCAAGAACCAGAATACCCACCTGGCTCAAATTGACGTTTTTTTGCTCAACGTGATCAAGAAGACGACCTGGCGTAGCGATTAACACCTCACACCCCCGACGCAATGCATCGCGCTGCGGCCCGATATCAACACCACCAAACACAACCGTAGAGCGCAATGGCGTGTGTTTGCTGTAGGTGGCCACGCTTTCGGCAACCTGGTCTGCCAGTTCGCGGGTAGGCGTGAGTATTAACGCCCGAACCGGGTGCCGCGCAGGCGACGCACTGGCACTGGCAAAATGCATTAACCTGTGCAAAATGGGAAGCGTAAAGGCTGCCGTTTTACCCGTTCCGGTTTGCGCCGCACCCATAACATCGAGCCCGTCGATGACTTTTGGAATGGCCTGGGCCTGAATGGGTGTAGGAATGGTATAGCCGGTTTCGGAAACAGCCTGCAAGATACTGGGGTGCAAGCCAAAGTCGGCAAACGTAGTAGTTGGTGTATCGGTAGGAGTTTGTATGGTATTTGTCATTGAAAATGGATTATGGCCAACGCGGGAGTATCCAGCGCGTGGCGCGGGTAACCGGGTTATTTTACCCTCCGCAGGCACTTCCTGACATATTTATGACGTATTCGCAAGATGGTAGCAGCACTTATTATGCCATTATGTTGTGTAAATGCAACATAATGGGCTGCTAAATTTTAAAACAAGCCCACCACCATCTGCAAAACCCAAAGCGCGACCATGCCACTCACAATAACCAGCACGGTGCTGCGGGTACGCAAAAACACAAGCACCGCCACCACAGCGGCAAGTAGCCTAATGTCGAATTCGGGCCCGACACCCGCCTGCCATGGCATGATTTCGGGCACAACAATACCAATAAGCGCCGCCGTTGGGGCATAGCGCAAAGCCCTGCGTACGCCATCCGACAGCGTCACGCGGTCGCCAAACAGAAAGTACACCGTGCGTGTAATGACGCTGCACAGCGTAAGTACGCCGATAGCCCCAAGTACATATAGATCGTAGTCAGAAGCACCCATCATGCCGACCTCTGTTTACGATGAACTAGATAATCAGAAAACACGCCTGCAACAACCCCACCAACGACTGCGCCCGCCAGCCCCAACCGCAGCGGTAACGGTTGCCCCACCCAGGCGATAAAACCCGCTACCAACAGACACATCACCATGGGTCGCGTCTTGACGAGCGGAATGATGATGGCCAGCAGAGCCAGCACGGCTGCAAAGTCAAGTGACCAGGCCTCGGGCACGAAACCGCCCAGGTAAATACCCAGCATTGACGACAGATTCCAGGTCAACCAGCCCGGAATAACAATGCCCAGGTAGTACCACAATTGCTCTCGGGTGCCACGCGCGATGCTATCACCATAGCGCGCCATAAACACCACAAACGAAATATCGCTGGAAATATACCCCAGGCCCAACCGCTTGCCCCAGGACATATGTCGGAAATAAGGCTGCAATGCCGCTCCGAAAATAATGAAACGGACATTGACGACTGTGGCGGCAAGAAAGATAAGCCACAATGGCTCAGACGAGGCGATCAGCGGCAACGAGGTCAGTTGCGCAGAGCCGGCGTACACCAGGACAGTCATTAGGGTGGCCATGCTTTCTGTCAGCCCGGACTTCACCATGGCAATGCCCGTGACAAAGCCCCAGGTACCGACGGCCACCAAGGCAGTCAGTACATCTGACAAGCCATGGCCGAAGCTGTGACGCCGGGGAGAATCAGGCCACCACGAAACAAAACGCGACAGTTGCATCGCTACACAACCCACTCAAGAAAAGCGGCTATTGTAAGGTCCCTGCGCTTGGTACAATCAAGCCTCATCTTCGGGAGAGCTCTATGTCCATGTCTGACCGCGACGGTATCATCTGGTATGACGGCAAACTCGTGCCGTGGCGCGAAGCCACCACCCACGTCCTTACCCACTCCCTGCATTATGGCCTTTCCGTCTTCGAGGGTGTGCGGGCGTATAACACAGACATCGGCACGGCCATCTTCCGCCTGCAAGATCATACGCGGCGCTTGTTCAGCTCCTGCCATATCTATCAAATCGATATCCCATACGACCAAGACGCGATCAACCAGGCGCAACTTGAGGTCGTACGTCAAAACAAGCTTGAGTCGTGCTACATCCGTCCGCTGGTGTTCTACGGCTCTGAAAAAATGGGCGTATCGCCCAAAGGTGCCAAAGTGCACGTGGCTATCGCCGCCTGGCCCTGGGGCGCCTATCTGGGTGAAGAGGCTTTGGCTCAGGGCATACGCGTCAAAATTTCGTCGTTTGCCAAACAGCACGTCAATGCCACCATGCCGCGTGCCAAGGTCGCCAGCACATACGCCACCTCCATACTCGCCAACGCCGAAGCCCTGGACCACGGCTACGACGAAGCCATACTGCTTGACACCAGCGGGTTCGTCGCTGAAGGCTCAGGCGAAAACCTGTTCATTGTGCGCGACGGCGTGGTGTTCGAGCCCGAAATTTCCTGCGCACTCACTGGCATCACGCGTGCGTCCATACACGCGCTGGCGGCCGACCTGGGCCTCAGCGTACAAAGCCGCCGTCTCACCCGCGACGACCTCTATATTGCCGATGAAGCCTTCTTCACCGGCACCGCCGCCGAGGTTACGCCCATCCGCGATATCGATGGGCGCATTATTGGCAATGGCAGTCGTGGGCCAGTCACCGAAAAAATTCAAAAAGCCTTCTTTGATGTCGTTAATGGCAAAAACGCCAAGTATCATCATTGGCTTACCAAGGTTTAGGCTTTGCCCCACCCCGTTTCCCTATCCCGTTTTCTCCAGGATCCCCCATGAGCAGTGCTTCATCACCCTCAGTTCCCAAAGACGAAATCATCTACGTCGAAGCCAAAGATCTGCCGCTGTACTGTCCCGGTCCGCACGCCCCGCTCTGGAGCATGCACCCGCGTGTCTACATTGAGGTTGTCAAAACAGGCCAGACACTGTGCCCGTATTGCGGCGCCAAGTATCAACTGAAAGACGGCGAAAAAGTACTCGGGCATTAACCTGCCGCAACCGGCCTGACGCGGGTTACCCGCACCCCTTGCCCTAACTCTTCGCCTATGTTCACCACACCTCAAGAAGCCGAACAAGCCTTTTACGATGCACTCAGCCAAGCCGATCTTACGCTGATGATGAGCGTATGGGCCGATGATGAAGACGTCGTCTGTATACACCCGGGAGGCATGCGCACCGTGGGCCACGGCGCCATGCATACGGCCTGGCAGCAAATTTTTGCCACCGGTCCGGTACACATCAAACCCTTGAGGCCCATGATCATTACTAGCGTCATGACCTCAGTGCATGTTTTGATTGAGCATATTCAGATCAGCACCGCGCAAGGCCAGCGCTCAGCGCATTGCTACGTCACCAACATATTCCAGAAAGGCCGCAAAGGCTGGAAGATGGTATTGCACCATGCGTCGCACGCACCGGGGGAGGCTGGCCTGTTTGACCTCCAAGACCACCCCGACACATTGCATTAGGGCGGTTCGTGACTGCGCAGATTGATACCTCTTCTTGTCCCACCCCTGCCTGGCTTCCCGGAGGCCATCTGCAGACGATATATGGCGCCCTGACAGCGCGCTATCATCGTATTTCATTTGTGCGCGAACGCATCGACACGCCTGACGGCGACTTCGTCGATATTGACTGGACGGCTCCCGGGCTTTTTCCTGACAAGCTTGCAGGGGGGCAGGCCAGCGTACCTGATCCGCAATTAGGCCATACTGCCGCCCACCGCTGGCTGCAACCCGAAGACCGGCCGGCACTTTCAGCAGCACAAGATGCATCGGCCCTTATCCTGTTTCACGGGCTTGAAGGCAGCAGCCGCAGCCATTATGCCCAGGCCATCGCACAGCATTTCCGGGCACGCGGCTGGGTGGTTGCCATTGCGCATTTTCGGGGTTGTTCAGGCTTTCCCAACCGAATGGCCCGCGCCTATCACTCGGGCGACTCGGCCGAAATCGGGTTTATGCTTGATGCCGTGCGTCAGCGCGTACCACACGCCCACTGGCATGCCGTCGGCGTATCATTAGGTGGCAACGCCCTGGTCAAATACCTGGGCGAACAGGCAGAAGCCTCGCCGGCTCTGGAAGCTGCTGCGGCAGTGTCGGTACCGCTAGACCTGGTCGCCAGCGGCCGACAACTTTCAGAATCGCAGTTGGGTAAATGGGTTTACTGCCGCCATTTCCTGCAAACCATGAAGGTGAAGGTGCGCGAAAAAGCCAAGCGCTTTCCGGGCAATGTCGACATATTCCGTATCAACCAGGCCCGCACGCTGCACGAGTTCGACGATCTGTACACGGCCCCCATGCATGGCTACAAAAATGCGCTTGACTACTGGACACGCGCCTCCAGCAAACCCTTGCTGCATAGCATTGCCACGCCCACGTTGCTGCTAAATGCACGCAACGACCCGTTTGTACCTGAGGCATCATTGCCAGGGTCAAAAATCTGTTCGTCTTCGGTGCTGCTGCACCAACCTTCAGAAGGCGGCCATGTGGGTTTTGTAACAGGGCGGTTTCCGGCAAACATCAACTGGCTACCAATCAGGCTTGCACGTTTTTTTGAGACACGCTCCTGAAGGGTGCGTATGTATGATTCAGGTTCGCTATTGGCATTAATGTTGGTTGCTTCTGGCAGGCATGGCTAGCGCGCTGGCGCACAGGACAACAGTGACGCGTTAACTTGGCGGTCTTGCCAATTAAGACTTGAATCGTTCGAGCAATTGCCGGTCGGCCTCGAGCCTATCTTTAAGCATACGTATGCGGGCGTCCAGTTCTGACTGCGTATAGAAGTCTTTGGTCATGGCTCGAGCCTGGCGCAACTGCTCGACGGCTGCTGGCAGCGCACCCGTCAGCTCGTAAAAAACCGACATACTGCGCCGAGCCTCTACCTGCTGGCCTATGCGCTCATAAGACTGCGCCTGCAACTTGTACAACAAAGACAGATCGGGCCATTTTTTTTCAAGTATCTGCAATAAAGCCACGGCATCACGATCGTGCCCTGCTTTCTGCATGGCTTCAACCCGTGCCAGCGCCAGCCCCTGACTGGAAGGCCATTTGCGCCAGGCAGCCTCTGCTTCTAGCAAAGCCTGCGCGGCATCGCCCGCACTGAGTGCGAGGGCCACACCAAGACTCGCAATCTCTGGACCTTCATGCCCGCCTTCGCGTGCTTTCTGCAGCAACTGCCCCGCCCTTGTCGCGTCTTTTTTTTGCCAGGCCTCAAGGGCCAGGCCGTACCAGGCAGCTGACTGCTCGACACCCTTCGCGCTTTGAGCGCTGCGCTCAAGTGATTCGCGGGCACTGCGCTGCGCTTGCCCACCCCGAGCCTGAAGCACCAGCATCTTTGCCCTGACATACCAAAATGTATTGGAGTCTTTGTGAGCCACCGGCGGCATTTCGCGCAAACGGTTTTGTATGTCAGACATGCGCTGTAGGGTTAGCGGGTGGGTACTGGTGTATACGTTACCGCCCCTGCCTTCGTTTAGCCGTGATGCGTTGCTCAGCTGATTGAACATTTCCACCATGCCTTGTGGGTCAAACCCCGCTTTGCGGAGCATGTCGAAGCCAACTCGATCTGCCTCTTGTTCGGCCTGACGTGAAAACCCGAGCTGCCGATCAACGGCTGCCGCCTGCCCGAAGGCAGCAACCCCCATGGCCAGATCTCCACTGCCCGACAATGCCGCCAGCAAAGCACCCGCGAGCGCCGCCAGCATCAGGTGATTGCTCTGTGCACTTTGCGTCATGCCACGTGCAATGTGTCGCTGCCCAACATGGCCGATTTCATGTGCAATAACAGATGCCAGTTCGGATTCGTTTTTAGCCGTCACCATAAGCCCGGTATTGATACCGATATAACCACCGGGCAAAGCAAACGCGTTGACCTGCGGATCGCGTACGGCAAACACGGTAATGGTTTGACCTATGCCCGACGGCGCATTTGCCGCCAGTTTGCGCCCCAGCTTGGTGAGATACTGGTTTACGTCTGGGTCAGTGATATAGGTTGGGTCACGCCGACCCTGCTCCATAATGGCGTCGCCCAGCGTGCGCTCGACCTCAGGCGAAAGCTCTGCAGCCGAGGCAACGCCCATGCTGGGAATGCCCATGGGCTGTGCCCGAACCGGCCCGGCACAACACATGAGCAGGGCCAGGCTGGCGCTGACAAGCCGGGTGGCAACATGGGTCGTAAATACTGTTTGCTCGCACATGGATACGTGGCTACCTCAAGATACCGGCGCCACCTTGGCTCGACCGTCGCGGCGCGTGCGTTTTCGTTCGGGGAGGCGCCCTTTTCCGGACAGACGCATAAGCGTTGACAGTGCGAACAGCAGCCCGAAAACCTCGACAAAGCCAGCCAACACCCACATGGTCAGGCCACCTATGGCCTGATCGGTTACCGCCGTCATACCCGGAATGGCTCGCCCGCACAGGTCGAACACCGGATACAGATCGTGCTCGGTAAAGGTAATAATGGCGCCCGTCACCATTTGAGGCACCATGGTAATTACGGGCGATATGACCCGCCCACCCGGGGAGAGCGCTGCTGGCGGGCTGGGACGGCGGTCGAGAATGAGGTTCCAGTACATAAACCCGCTGATGACCACAGACCAGTTCATTAAACGATAAAGTCGCCAGTCGAGCATGGAGTAGAACTGCACCGTGGGAATCAGAAAGCCCAGCACCAGCACTACAAAAAGCAGCGGCACAAAATATTTATTGGTGAGTGTGGCTTCGAGAGCCCGCCCCGGTACGGTAGCCCGGAACTGCAGCAGATACTGGCGCCATCGCATGCCGAGGCCGGCACGCAATACCTGACCGGGGTAGGCCCCCATGACCAGCAGCGGGCCAAGATGGTGCAGCACCAAGTGCTGAACGCGATGTATGAAAAACATGCGTTCAGCGTAATAGTCAGCACGGGTGTGCAGAGACAAATAGAGGAAAATCAGGCCGATCCAGAACATGGCCTGACGAACCTTGCCCACGCGATGCACACGCGTGCCGCGCACAAACAGCCAGCCACCGACAATAAAGGCCACAACCAGTGTCGGGGAGAATTCCCAGGGCGTTAGCCAATCAAGAAGAAACATGCGGGCAAGATCCGGTAAACCGTAGACCAAACTAGTTTAATGCATGCTGCTTGCGCTTGTCGCCCCAGTGAATTTGTTGTACGCCCGGAAACGAACTGAGTTCGCGAGCCCGCGACATAAGCACGGCGCGCATTTCTGGAGGACATGCCACGGTTACACAGGCGCGGGCCATGTCGTGCTGGTGGGCGTGATCGACCTGTAAACCCGATACCCGCAAGCCAGCGGCCTGGAAATCATGGTAAATCTGACGCCTGATAGTGGGCAGGGCGTGCCGGGGGCAAACTACGGTAAAGCGCGATACTGCACTGGGCACAAGAGCCGGCGCCGATTGAACGCCGGCACGGCGAAGATAAAGATTGAAGAGACGCATGGAACCCCCCATTGTCTTGGGTGCGCGACGCTAAAGGCGAGGCACGGATCTGCCTTATGAGCAGACTTCATTTTGAAAATGACGGGGAGTTTGAATACGACCGTATTCGGATAACTTCCACGCCCTTGAAAAACCAGGCGTGGAACGAGGGGCTGTTACAGGGTGAGTAGCCTTACGTTTACACGCGCCTGGTGAAAGTGGTGACGATGCAAGATCGACAACTATCGCCGGGGTCTGAATTCACCGCACAGCTCCTATAATTGAACACACTGCATTGTAGTGGCTAAACGCCCCTGGGGACAACCCTAGGAGATAAAGATCAGAGATGACGCTCAAAAAAAGACAGTGCCTGCGTTGCGGCATTGCCACGCATGTATGTGTCGCCATCATTTACAAACACTTCACTTGCTTTTCTGAAACACGAATTTTCCAAACACGTGCTGCAGACTTGACGCCTAAAGATTCAAGCCTTCAAGCCAGCCCATTGCCGTATATACGTGCAAGACAATTAGCGCGATGCCAAACATAAGCGCCATGCTGCCGACAAAGGTTGAAAAGATGGCTACAAACACCGCACTCCAACCCGTGTGGTTCACTTCACCCAAACCGGGGTTGTAACGGGCGTCGAACCATGCGTCGGGTTTCAAGGCAAAGATCAGCGATTCAATGAACCCTGCGGTAATGGGAATGATGAGAATCAGAAATGGCGGGCTGTCCCACCACAACGGATAAAAACGTGAGAGCGCCAGCATAAGCACACCAAATAGGGTGACTGCCCATGCGTGGCGCCGACCCATATACCACCAGTGAATACCCAGCACGCCAAACAAGGCGGCCAGCCATGCCGCCGTCACTTTTCGTCGTGGCCGCGCGGGAGTGGTAAATTGCGTCATGCAGAACCTCGTGTTGGAGCATGACGACAAAGCCATGCCCACTACCGGAAAGCCTGCATTGTAGTCACTCTGACCTAACCCCAAGCAATCATGAACACGCCACCCTATGACATCGCCATCAGCGGCGCGGGGCCTGTAGGCAGCACGCTGGCCCTGCTTCTTGCCCTACGCACCGAAAGACCCGAGCGCATTGCGCTAATGGGGCGCCGTTTCACGCCTGTCGGCAAAGACCATTGCCAGGAGGCTGACCCGCGCACGCTGGCACTAAACCACGGAAGCCGTGTCCTGCTGGAACACCTGGGAGCGTGGCCAGATGCGGCCGCCGACATTACGACCGTGCATGTATCCCAGCGGGGTCGCCTGGGTCGTACACTAATCCGCCACGAAGAACTCGGCGTTGCGCAGCTGGGAAGTGTGGTGGGGTATGACGCCGTACTGGCCAGCCTGCACCAGGCACTGGAACGCAGCGGCATTACCCGGCTTGAAGGCTCGCCTTCGCCCTCCCACGGGATCGGTTGCGCTGAGTTCATCCTGGATGGCCAGCCGGTACGCAGTGCGCTTGCCGTGCAATCAGACGGTGCCCGTCCGCAAGGCATAGAACGGCAGTACGGGCAAAACGCGCTGCTGGCCATGGTTCGTGCCTCTCGCCCCCGATCAGGCTGGGCTTTCGAGCGTTTTACGGCCCATGGTCCCTTGGCGTTTCTGCCACACCCACAGGGCGACGACATCTACGGTGTCGTGTGGTGCAGCCCCCCGGCTGAGGCCAATCGTCTGCTGCAACTGCAGCAAGCCGAATTCGAACAGGCGCTGCAGTCCATGTTTGGCAACCGTCTGGGCACGCTGCGCTGTATCGGCGAACGCCATATATTTCCATTGAGCATGCACGCAGGCCCATCGCTGATAAACCCGCGCACAGTGGCCATTGGCAATGCCGCACAGACCTTGCACCCCGTCGCAGGACAAGGACTCAATCTTGGGCTGCGTGACGCCGCGCAACTGAGCCAGGCCCTCACGCCCTGGCTGGCCTTTCCTGGTTCTGACCCGCAGCCCAGTCTGGCCCAATTTGCCAAATCCCGGCGCCCCGACCGCTGGTTAACGGCTGGCGTTACCGACGTTCTTCCGCGAATCTTTGCCACCGGAAACCCCTTGATCGAACATGCCTGTGGCCTGGCCTTATTGGCTCTTGATCTACTGCCGCCGCTACGCGCACCACTAGCGCGGCAACTGCTGCAAGGCCTGCGTATTTAGCGCTCAAGCTCGGCTCGATCTGCGTCTTCAGTTCGAGGGGGGTAAAATCCCCCCATGCGCATCGGCCCCTGGTCTCTTCCCAACCCTGTTTTCGTCGCACCCATGGCGGGTGTTACCGATCGTCCCTACCGCAAGCTCTGCAAGGCGCTGGGGGCGGGTTATGCCGTGTCTGAAATGGCGGCAAGCAACCCCAGGCTCTGGGACAGCGTCAAGACATCACGCAGGCTAAACCACGACGGCGAGATCGACCCCATTGCGGTACAAATCGCCGGATCTGACCCTGCCATGATGGCAGAGGCGGCGCTGTTCAATATCGACAAAGGGGCCTGCATTATCGATATAAATATGGGCTGCCCCGTAAAAAAGGTATGCAATGTAGCGTCGGGTTCAGCCTTGCTGCGCGATGAGCAGCGCGTGGCTGAAATACTGCGCAGCGTCGTTGATGCCTGCGCAACACGCGATGTGCCGGTAACCCTTAAAACCCGTACAGGGTGGGATCACACCTCGCGCAACGCGTTGCGCATTGCGCGCCTGGCACAAGACACAGGCATTGCAGCCATTACGCTGCATGGCCGCACCCGCTGCGACCTGTACCAAGGCCACGCAGAGTACGACACCATTAAAGCTGTAAAACAGGCCGTTGATATTCCAGTTATTGCAAATGGCGATATCGACAGCCCCGAAAAAGCCAAATATGTACTAGACTACACTGGCGCCGACGCCGTCATGGTCGGTCGCGCCGCTCAGGGGAGACCCTGGATATTCCGCGAGATCAGTCATTATCTCGCCACTGGCGCGTATTTGCCTTCACCGTCTTTTGGCGAGCTGCGCATTTTTCTGTTGGACCACCTAGAAGAGCATTACCGGTTTTACGGCGAATTTACCGGCGTGCGGTCTGCCCGCAAGCATATAGGCTGGTATTTGTCCGGCATGCCGGACGCGCAAGATTTCTTGCCGCTGATCAACCAAATAAACAGTACACGCGAACAAACCCGCGCCCTAGAACAATGGTTTGACCGTCACCCACCCACCATGCCTGTCATACCGATGAGAACGGGGGCGGCCTGAAAGCCCCAGCCTTCCAACGCAAGAACGTTACAGCCTTAAAACCAATGAGCCAAATCAACCCCCTGGAACAATGTGTACGCGACCAGCTAAAGCGATATCTCGCTGATCTGGGCGACTCTCAGCCTCACGACATGCTCGCCATGGTCGTTAACTGTGTCGAACGACCGGTACTGCAGATAGCCCTTGAACAAGCGCACGGCAATCAATCAAAAGCCGCCGAGATACTGGGCATTACGCGCGGTACCTTACGCAAGAAACTGCTGACACACAATATCCAGCCCTGACCTGTTCCTCACAACACTCACTATCCCATGAAAATCCAGACTGCCCTGCTTTCGGTTTCCGATAAAACCGGTATCGTCGAGTTCGCCCAAGCCCTAGCGCAACGCGGCGTCCGGCTACTGTCAACAGGTGGCACCGCCCGCCAACTGGCCGAGGCCGGCCTTGATGTCACAGAAGTGGCCACCCATACGGGTTCACCAGAAATTCTTGATGGCCGCGTCAAAACGCTGCACCCAAAAATTCATGGTGGCCTGCTGGCCCGTCGTGATGATCCGACCCACATGACAACCCTTGACGAGCAAGGCATTGCTCCTATTGACCTACTGGTTGTCAACCTGTATCCATTTCGCGAAACCATTGCCAAACCTGATTGCACGTTTGGCGACGCCGTCGAAAATATCGATATCGGGGGCCCAGCCATGCTGCGTGCGGCGGCCAAAAATCATGGAACCCCTGCTGGTGGCGTTACCGTCGTCATCGACCCTGCTGATTACTCACGCGTACTGGCCGACATTGACGGCCCGACAGGTCAGCCTTCCTATGCCCTGCGTCTTGAACTCGCAACCAAGGTCTATGCCCACACCGCCGCCTATGACGGTGCCATCGCGGCGTATCTCAGCAGCCTGGCCACCGCCGAGCCTGCTCAAGCCGAAGCGCCTGCCCGCTCAACCTGGCCGCGCACGCTTACGGTACAGGTCAAGCAGCAGCAAGAACTGCGTTATGGTGAAAACCCACACCAGGCTGCCGCCTTTTACGTAGACCAGCCAGTCAAGCCTGGCTTGCTTGGCAGCTATCGCCAGCTGCAGGGCAAAGAGCTTTCTTATAACAACATTGCTGATGCCGATGCGGCATGGGAATGCGCCCGCAGCTTTCAGGGCAGCGCCTGCGTAATTGTCAAGCATGCCAACCCCTGCGGCGTCGCCATCGGCGATACACCCCTGCTCGCCTATCAACAGGCATTCAAGACAGACCCTACCTCTGCCTTCGGTGGCATTATCGCTTTCAACCGCCCTGTCGACGAAGCCACAGCTCAGGCCATCAGTAACCAGTTTGTCGAGGTACTGCTTGCTCCCGGCTACTCATCCGAGGCGTTGGCTGTGTTTGCCGCCAAGAAGAACGTACGTGTACTCGAAATACCTCAGGGCAATGCCCAGAATGCCTTCGACATCAAACGCGTAGGTGGTGGCTGGCTGGTGCAAGATCCCGATATCCATCAGATGGGCAGCGAAGACTTCAAGGTGGTAACCGAGTTAGCACCCACAGAACAGCAAATGCTCGACCTGCGGTTTGCCTGGCGCGTGGCTAAGTACGTTAAGTCTAATGCCATCGTGTTTGTCGGCAACGGCATGACGCTGGGCGTGGGCGCCGGGCAAATGAGCCGTATCGACTCGGCCCGTATTGCCTCGATCAAGGCTGAAAACGCTGGCCTGTCGCTGGCAGGTTCCGCCGTGGCGTCTGACGCTTTCTTCCCGTTTCGCGACGGCCTTGATGTGGTGGTCGATGCGGGCGCAAGTTGCGTCGTGCAACCGGGTGGCAGCATTCGCGACGACGAAGTAATTGCCGCGGCCAACGAGCGGGGTATTGCCATGGTATTCACCGGCATACGCCACTTCCGCCACTAATGCGGATACTGGGCATCGATCCGGGCCTGCGCCGCACCGGCTTTGGGGTCATCGATGCCCAGGGCCAACGGCTGCAGTATGTCACCAGCGGCACCATAGTGGTGCCTGCTGATCAGCCACTGGCGGGCCGGCTCAAGGTTATTCTCGACAATATCCGCGAAATCGTGCAATCCACCCGCCCTGACGTGTCGGTAATTGAGAAGGTGTTCGTCAACGCAAACCCATCCTCAACCCTTTTGCTGGGTCAGGCTCGGGGAGCAGCCATATGTGCGCTGGCTGACAGCTTGCTTGAAGTACATGAATACACGGCGTTACAGGTTAAAAAATCAGTAGTCGGCAACGGACACGCGGCAAAAGAGCAGGTGCAGAAAATGGTGCAGCACTTGCTCGGGCTGAACGGCGTACCCGCATCCGACTCGGCCGATGCACTGGCCTGCGCTATTTGTCACGCGCATTTCCACCCGCTGTCCACCAGGCTGCAGCAAACCGGGCAGCTCTCGACCGGCTCGCACAGCCGAATGCGTGGCGGGCGCTTGATCGGCTAGACTTCACCCTAGTTCGGGAGAGCCTTGGCCTCCAGTAAAACACGGCCTCGCAGGGTTACGTCTATAAACACGTACCGTGTGGTCAGGCGCATCGTCAATTTTGCAGAGCAGCCCCAGGGCAGCGTGCGTTTTATCACCGGGCCTGATTGGGCGGTGAGTTGTGGAGCATCTAAATGATCGGACGCATTACCGGAAAACTGATTGAAAAACTACCGCCTATTGTTTGCATAGACGTGGGCGGCGTGGGCTACGAGATTGATGTTCCCATGAGCACGCTGTATGACCTGCCTGAAACTGGATCAACCATAACGTTGTATACCCACCTGGCCGTGCGCGAAGACGCTCACACGCTGTACGGGTTTCTGTCCGCCAAAGAGCGTAGTGCCTTTCGGGCGCTGATCAAGGTTACCGGCATCGGCGCGCGCACGGCACTTTCTGTGCTGTCGGGCATGACGGTCGACGAATTGGGCGCTGCCATTACACAGCAGGAAACGGGCCGTTTGACGCGGGTTCCCGGCATCGGCAAGAAAACAGCCGAGCGCTTGTTGCTCGAGCTGCGAGGCAAATTGGGTGCCGACCTGCCGCATGTGCCTGGCACGCTGAGCAACGGACGCGACGATATTATGAATGCGCTCTTGTCATTAGGGTATTCGTCCAGCGAGTCGCAGGCGGCACTCAAGAAGTTGCCCGAAAACGTCGAGGTGGCCGAAGGTATCAGGCTGGCGCTCAAGTCACTATCGCGCGCATAAAAGAGGCGAAATCCCGTTGCTGGCCACTGACGTGCGCATAAAGTGCGGAACTTCGCTTCTGTTCATTCTCGCGCCTGTAAGGTGCGGGGTCCCGCTTCTTAGGCGACGGGGCCGTGCTAGCACAACGCCGCAACACGCTACGGCTACGTTGTGAGACCACAGAACCCGATCGGGCCGACAACTGGTTGTTGGTTACCGCGAGAGATTGACGCCATGGATATCGCCGTGCTTTACGCGCCACAACACAGGCTGACAAGGCTCTTTCAGGTGGGCGGCAGGCGATCACTTGCCGCGAGTTGAGCGCCATAGCTGGCAAGGTCAACATTGCCACCGCTTAGCAATACACCCACTCTCATGCCTTTCAGCGGCACGGCTTCATTCATGACGGCCGCCGCACCCAGGCAGCCGGTGGGTTCGACCACGATTTTCATGCGTTCCGCAAAAAACTGCATGGCCTGTACAAGCTGGGCATCGGTCACCGTGAGTATGTCTTTGACATGGCGTTGGATGAGCGGAAAGGTAAGCTGACCGAGAGCCTGCGTAAGCGCACCGTCGGCAATGGAGCTGGGCTGTGCAATACGCACGATGGCGCCGCTGCGAAATGACTGCTGCGCATCATTACCCGCCTGGGGCTCGACACCAAATATCTGGCAATCGGGGCTGATCGCATGGGCCGACAGGGCCGATCCAGAAATCAGGCCACCGCCCCCCACTGGC
This sequence comes from Pusillimonas sp. ANT_WB101, assembly GCF_008369125.1. Classification (NCBI taxonomy): domain Bacteria; kingdom Pseudomonadati; phylum Pseudomonadota; class Betaproteobacteria; order Burkholderiales; family Alcaligenaceae; genus Pusillimonas; species Pusillimonas sp. ANT_WB101. The sequence goes on from NZ_VOAY01000004.1 coordinate 207,459, forward strand.
ACAAACAGTGCATCAAGGCCGCCTGCTTCTTCCAGCAATTCTTTGACGGCCGTGCCCTGCCCGGCAATGACATCCGCGTAGTCAAAAGGCGGAATCAGGCTGAGGCCATCACGTTCGACAAACTGACGGGCTACCTGTTCACGGTCTTGCGTGGCACGGTCGTACTCGATCACACGAGCGCCGTATTCTTGTGTCGCATTTTTCTTGGCGCGCGGTGCATCGGCGGGCATAACAATAGTAGCTGGCGCACCCAGCAGCTTTGCGGCTAGCGCGACCGCCTGGGCATGATTGCCAGACGAAAACGCCACCACGCCCCGACGGCGCTGTGCTTCACTTAATGCAGCAATAGCGTTGTAACCACCGCGAAACTTAAATGCGCCGATGCGCTGAAAATTTTCACATTTGAAAAAAACCTGGGCACCCAGCCGAGTATCCAGCGTGCTTGAGCGCAATACAGGCGTGCGATGGGCAACCCCTTCAAGACGGGCGGCGGCTTTAAGGACATCTTCATAAGAAGGGAGAGTGGCAGTCATGGGTATTCTTAAAAGAGGATTTCTGAAATAAACGGGAAAGACACGTCGAGCATGCAGGGCGTAGATCACGGCTTGTTGCTTGTTGCTTATTGCTTGTTGCTTATTGCTTATTGCTTATTGCTTATTGCTTATTGCTTATTGCTTGCTACATGTTACCTGCCGGGCGCAACTTGTTGCGTGTTTTGTTTTCAGTTTGCCGCTTATCGCCCGCCACCCGTCGCATGTTGACCACTTACTGCTTTCCGCCCGCCGCGCACTGTCCGTTATTTGACGCTATCTAATCCTACCCACTGCCTGCTATCTACTTGCAGGCAGCCTTCCGCGTGCTGCTGTCGCCTCGTCGCCTGTCGGCTGTCGCCTGTTGCTTGCGAATTGCTGCTGTCGCCTCGTCGCCTGTCGGCTGTCGGCTGTCGCCTGTTGCTTGCGAATTGCTGCTTGCTGCTTGCTGCTTGCTGCTTGCTGCTTGCCGTGCAATTATGCGTCACCATATGATTGTCCGCACAGCGTCTACGCATCGGTTACCATTGCACTGTAAATATACTCAGCACATACCCCATGGCCATACATTCTGACTCGCTCTCCAGCGCTCCGGCCCCAGAGCGCATTGTCACCCCGCACAGCGCTTCTCCCAATGAAGAGTCGATCGAGCGCGCCCTGCGTCCGCGATCGCTCAGCGAATACATCGGCCAGCATCGCGTACGCGAGCAACTCGAAATTTTCATTCAGGCTGCCCGCAATCGTGGGGAGTCTCTTGATCATGTTCTGCTTTTTGGCCCCCCTGGTCTGGGTAAAACCACGCTTGCCCATATTGTGGCGCACGAAATGGGTGTGCAGATGCGGCAAACTTCAGGCCCGGTGCTTGAGCGTCCGGGCGATCTTGCCGCCCTGCTCACCAACCTCGAAAAAAACGATGTGCTGTTTATTGACGAAATCCACCGCCTGTCGCCGGTCGTCGAAGAAATACTTTACCCGGCACTCGAAGACTTTCAAATAGATATTCTTATTGGTGAAGGGCCGGCAGCTCGCAGTGTAAAAATCGATCTGCAGCCGTTTACCCTTGTGGGTGCCACCACACGCGCCGGCATGCTTACCAACCCGCTGCGCGACCGTTTTGGCATTGTCTCGCGGCTCGAGTTCTACAATGCTGAAGACCTCACCCATATCGTCACGCGCAGCGCCAAGTTGCTCAATGCACATACTTCGCCAGAAGGTGCGGTTGAAATCGCACGCCGTGCGCGCGGTACGCCTCGCATTGCCAACCGCCTGCTCAGACGCGTGCGTGATTACGCCGAGGTCAGGGCCGAAGGCCACATAGATGCCCAAGTGGCCAACGCCGCCCTTGCCATGCTTGAGGTCGACCCACAAGGGTTAGACCTGATGGATCGCAAGCTGCTTGAAGCCATTATTCACAAATTTGACGGTGGCCCGGTAGGTGTTGACAGCCTTGCAGCTGCCATTGGCGAAGAGCGCGACACTATCGAAGATGTGATCGAGCCTTACCTGATTCAGCACGGCTATCTGCAGCGCACCCCGCGGGGCCGTGTAGCGACCATGACCACCTGGCGCCATCTGGGCCTTACGCCACCTGCAGGCCCTGGCGGCACGCCCGAGTTATTCACTTAAATTACCCACCGCCACTACAGCACGGGAAGCCCCGCTACGCAACGCAGCAGCTCTTCACCGTAAGCTTCGCGCTTGCGCACGCCGATTCCAGTTATACCGTCAAGATCGTCCAGGGTTTGGGGGCTTTCAAGGGCCACTTCACGCAGCGTGGCATCATGAAAGATCACGTAGGCCGGAACGCCGTGGTTGCGTGCAACCTCGGCGCGCCACGTACGCAGAAGCTCAAATCGCTGCTGTGCCTCGGGCGGCAGCAGCACGGCCGATTCTTTGCTACGCCCGCCTGTAGACCGAGAGCTGCGTGATTTTTTTTCTGATTCGCGTCGCAGCATGAGCGTATGCTCGCCTTTCAGCACAGCCCGACTGCTTTCTGTAAGCGTGAGTGTTCCGTATCCCTCATGGTCGACAGCCAGAAAGCTGTTGGCCAGCAACTGGCGCAACACGCCACGCCAGGCATTTTCAGACAGGTCAGCGCCTACGCCGAAAACAGACAAGGTGTCATGCCCATATTCTTTGATGCGGTCAGTGGGCTTGCCGCGCAATATATCAATGAGATGGCCAGCGCCAAAGCGCTGCCCCCGCTCGCGCCACAGACGGTAGACTGCCGAAAGTATCTTCTGCGCAGCAACGGTTCCGTCCCAGGCTTCTGGTGGCTCCAGGCAGGTATCACAATTGCCACAAGGCTGTATGGCCTGATCAAAATAAGCCAGCAGCCGCTGCCGCCGGCATGACACGGTTTCGCACAAACCCAACATGGCATCGAGCTGCGCCCCCAGACGGCGCTTGAAAGACTCATCACCGGCAGACTCACTGATCATGCGCCGTTGCTGCACCACATCTTGCAGACCATACGCCAGCCAGGCCGTTGCCGGCAGGCTATCACGCCCAGCACGACCCGTTTCCTGGTAATACCCTTCGACAGACTTGGGCAAGTCAATATGTGCCACGAAGCGCACATCGGGCTTGTTAACCCCCATACCAAACGCAATGGTGGCCACCATAACCCGCCCCTCTTCACGCAGAAACCGCGACTGGTTGTCAGCGCGCACTGCCTGGCTGAGACCAGCATGGTAAGGCAATGCCGGGATGCCGTGCTCGCACAGGTAGTTGGCCGTTTCTTCGACGCGTGCCCTCGACAAACAATAAACAATGCCGCAATCGCCCTCGTGCTCTGCCTGAATGAATGCCAGTAATTGCCGACGGACCTCATTTTTTTCAATGATGCGATAACGGATATTGGGGCGATCAAAGCTGGCTACAAAGTGCGGAGCGCCGTTCAGGTCGAGTCGCTCGGCAATCTCGCTTCGGGTGGCGGACGTTGCGGTGGCGGTAAGCGCCAGCCGCGGAATACCTGGCCACTTTTCGTGCAACACAGACAGGCCAAGGTACTCGGGCCTGAAATCGTGCCCCCATTGCGACACACAATGCGCCTCGTCAATGGCAAACAGCGCGATACGCCCCTGTGACAGCATGTCCATGCACCGGTCAGTCAACAGGCGCTCGGGTGCGACATACAGCAAATCAAGTTCACCAGCGACAAAGGCGCGCTCAACCTCACGCGCCTCGCGCCAGTCTTGCGACGAATTAAGATAAGCCGCCCGTACGCCCAGCTCGGTCAGGGCATCGACCTGATCCTGCATAAGTGCGATCAATGGCGAAATAACAATGCCAGTGCCAGGCCTGACCAGTGCCGGTATCTGATAACACAGTGACTTGCCGCCCCCGGTAGGCATCAGTACCAGTGCGTCACCGCCATCGACAACATGGTCGATAATGGCCTGCTGCTCACCACGAAACGCTTCGTAGCCGAATACTTGCTGCAGGGTTTCGAGGGAAGATAAAGGCATGCGCAAAAATAACAATTAAAAAATCGACACAGAAAGCCGGACCCCTACATCATAGTCTCCGGTACGCAATTCGCGCCGGGTGCTGATGCCGACGCGCAGATTGGGGCTGTACCAGAACTGCTGGGTCAAGCCAAAAAGGCTGCTGGAATCACCCGAAGTGGGGCTGAGCCGCTCAAACGTGCCGCTGATGTCGCCCCAGCGCCGGGTTGGCACGGTCGCCGACCATCTGTGGCGATTTGCTCCGACGGCTGCCGGGCCACCCGAATAGGTACTAAGATCTACAAACCCGGCAGAGTACTGTTCGTTCATCCACGACAGGGAAAGATCTTCAGCCACGTCTACCGCATAACCGGCCTGATAACGCCAACCTTTGTACAGGCTGTGGCTGGCTTGTGCCACGCCAGCCGTCCACGCACCCCACTGCGTTTTATACTCACCACCAAGACCTGTTGTGACCATGTGAGGCGCGACTTCGAGCTGGGACTCCATGGTCAGGTCGGGTAATAGCCCATAACTGAACAGCACATGGGCCGCACGTTCACCATAATCGAGATCGCCCTCTTTAATATTGGGCGCTTGGTCTATGGCTCCCAGCGAAACCGAATATGCCCACACGTCGTCGGAGCTGACTTGCCCTGCTTTCCTGGCCACGGTGATGCCACCCAGACTCGCCCCGCGAGCCCATGCGGGTGCCGCAATGGCACGGTTTCCCAGAGAAACTCGCAGGCCCTGCTCTCCCTTGTACTGCCATGAACTGGTGCCCATCGCCCAGGGCCGGTCAGCGGCAAGCGCTCGCCTATGGACTTTGCCCGACCTCCAGGCCGGAGCCCCGCGCAAGCCTGGGGATGTATCGGAAACACGTGCGCGCCGGGGCTCTGGATGACTGCTGGCCTGCCATGCATAACGATTGGGAACATAGCCCGGCCCCAAGTCGAATTCGCCGTCATCGGGCGAAGCATTGCTGCCGGACATGTCTTCTGCCCCGTCCAGCGGCATGGCTTTTATAGGAGCCCGTTCGGGTACCGAGTACGCTCTCACTCCGCCCAACGCCCGCCATGGCGGCGGCGTTGCACCGTTTGCCTGCGCCCGCACTGGCGCGGCGAGCGCCAACGCAAGCAACAAAACCATAGACAAACCTTGACGAAAAAAATGCATAACAAAAAACAATGTAATTGAAGCTCGCTACAGTCGCGGCCCGCGCTTGGAAAGAGGGAAAGCAAGAGGCGCTGCGGCCTGTAGCCAGGTACTACAGTACCGTGGGCCAAGGAGCCTTGCGCCCTTATGATGCGGTTGCCTTGATTACTCTTGATCTGAGGAACGAGACCTGCGCTCAGGCGGATGATCAAGCATGGCTTCTGCGCTTGCATCGAGTGATCGCTTTAGGGCGCTGTATTTCTCAAGCACCGCAGACTTGTATACCACACCCAAAAGCGCCGGACGCTCTTCGTTTGTAACCACCGGCAAGCGCTCACCACGAAACTGCACAAAGTACTCTTGGGCCTGATCCAGCGACATACTGGCGTGTAGAGTTTTGACAACATCACGACGCAGCACATCGCCAGCCCGCTTTTGACCCAAGTCACTCTGGCTTAACAATAAACTGGTCAGGTCTTGCTGCGCAATGACACCCTGGAAAATATTGTCGTCATCAACCACATACAAATACCTTACAGGGTAATCAAGAAACATTTGCAGCGCATCTTTGATCGGGGCACTGGCGGCCACAACCGTGTCGGCAGGCCGTACCAGATCGCTGATCATGGTGTAACGCAGGCGATGACGCAGTAAAGCATCACGCTCACGCACGACCGTAACGTCATACATTGCCACCTCGGCCATTGCACGTGATACAAAATACGCCACCACGGCCGCCAGCATCAAAGGCAACACGATCTGGTAGCTGAGGGTCATTTCAAAAATCATTAATATGGCCATCAACGGCGCACTGGTGGCCGCGCCCAGAAAGCTGCCCATGCCGACGAGCGCATACATGTATACGGGCGCTTGCATACCTGGCCACAGCGCCGCCATGATTAGCCCGAACAGCGTGCCCAGAGCCCCACCCACAAACAGGGCGGGCGTAAACACACCCCCAACGGCCCCTGAGCCCACCGTAATGGCCGTGGCGAGCACCTTGCACACCAGTATGACAACAACAGCCTGCCAGGCCCATGAGGTATGCAGGAACGAGTACACCACGCTGTAGCCATTGCCGGCAACCGGGGGCAAGAACATCAGCAATACGCCAACCAGAGCCCCTCCCAACCCCAACCGTAAGGGCAGCGGCAGCTTGGTTCGCCGGAACAGTTGGCGGGTAAGGTCGATAAATTTCAGGAACAAAGGCGCACCAAAACCGGCCAGCACGCCCAGGGCAACAAAAGGCAATACCTCAAGGCCCGGAATTTGCGGGATATCCGTCATGGCGTACGTAGTCTGGTAATGCCCGGTCATGCGCATAACGATGTTGGCGGACGCAGCGGCCACCAGCAACGGCCCAGATGAACGCATTGACATCGACCCGAGCACGATTTCGGCTACAAACAGCGCACCCGCCAAAGGCGCACCATAGGCCGATGCCACACCGGCTGCCGCACCGCAGGCCACCAGCAATCGCAATCGCGCTGTACTGAAATAAATAAGACGGCCAAGCACCGACGCACACAGCGACGCCAGGTGCACCATGGCGCCCTCCCGACCCAACGAACCTCCTGATGACACTGAAAAAAGGGATGACAGTGAACGCAGCAAGCCCTGCCGCGTTGACAGGCGGCCATCGCCAATTGCAACGGCCTCCATGTAGTCAGCGTTGGCGCCGCCTTTCAGTTTTGAGGCGGCCCAGAGCAACAAACCCGCCATCACCCCGCCTGCGACTGGAAGCAGAAGCCGCCCATACCAGGGCAAGCTGGTGATCATGCCGACAATAGAACCTCTCTTGCCAGTTGCCATGTGCTGAACCAAGTCCATACCCTGGTGAAAGGCAATGGTGGCAAACGCGCCAAACACGCCTACCACCGCTGCCCAGCAAAGCATGGCAGGCATGTCGGTCAGCCACGAGTAGCCCGCAAGCTGAGTTCTTACAGACTGTACGCTGCGCTGGATCATGGTGAAACTGGCTCAGAAAAACAAATCATCATCGTGCACTGTATTTATGTATTTCAATTCATTTCCAGTAGCTTGCGCGTCCATGCTACACACGGCACACTGCATACTATGGAAACACCTCTTGTCAAAGTGCTTGTCGTCGATGACGACCCGGCCTTGCGCCAGTTGCTGGCAGATTATCTGAACCGGCACCATTACGATACCTTGCTAGCGGCCGACGCGGGCGATCTGGTCGAGCGCATTCAGCGTTATTCGCCCGATCTTATCGTGCTGGATCGCATGATGCCCGGTGGTGACGGCGCCGAAGCCTGCCGCCGCCTGCGTCAGCAAGGTGAAGACATTCCCGTTATTTTACTGACTGCGCGAGATGAAACCGTAGACCGCGTCATCGGGCTTGAGGCGGGCGCAGACGATTACCTGGGCAAACCTTTTGATCCGCGCGAACTGCTGGCCCGTATTGAGGCCGTGCTCAGGCGCAAAAAAGGGGCTTCTGCCCTCAATAAAGACAAGCCAGTTTCGTTCGGGCCTTTTGTATTCGACCCGGTCACCCGCCAGCTTATGAAAGACACAGAAGTCATCAAACTGACTGGGGGCGAAGTAAACCTGCTGGAAGCGCTGGTCAGCAACCCGGGCAAACCGCTTTCTCGCGAAAGGCTGCTGGCACTGGCCCGTGACGATGACGAAGGCATACGCAATGATCGCGCAATCGACATTGCCGTGCTTCGTCTGCGCCGCGCCATCGAAGAAGACCCCAAGCAACCGCGCTGGATCCAGACCGTTTGGGGTGTTGGCTACCGGTTTTCACCTTAATGCGCCGATTACCTTTGCCTCGTTCGCTATCGGCACGCATGGTGCTGTTGACGCTGGGCACCATTTTGCTGGTACAGGCCGCTACTTTTACGACCGTTTCATACTATCGAAAAAAGTTTACGGCCGACGTAGCCGCCGAGCTGACAGCAACGACCATACGCACGCTTCAGGCCTCATTGGCCGCCATCCCAGCCGAGCAGCGTGCCGACTTCGTAAAACACGCTTCACGCAATGAGTGGCGGCTTTGGTCGCGCAGCCTGCCGTCAAACGCAAGCGTTTCAGGGCTGCGACCACATCATCACACCCGACCGCCCCCACCTCCGGTTACCAAAGACATTCGCGAAAGCCTGCGTCTGTTTGTACAGGAACTGAACGAACGGCTTGAGGGCAACACCCGGGTTGCATTGTCGCGCGGCCCAGAGCCCCGTTTATACATTTCGCTGCTCTCCGATAATGGTGCCAATGCCGACATCAGCAATTCAGAACGTGAATGGCTGGTCATTCCGCTTGACCGCGTTGCGCCTCCGGTGGGAACGCCTGTAATCGTCATATGGCTCACGGGCATGGGCCTGCTGCTTCTGATGGCCGCCGCCTTTTCATGGCACATTACCCGACCACTTACGCGTTTGGCCAGTGCGGCCGATAAGTTCGCCGCAGGTCAACCCCAGCGCGTTATCCCGTCAGGCCCGCGCGAAACCCGTGTACTGGCTGAGCGTTTCAACGCCATGCAAGACACACTGGCCGAGAACAGCGCCGTGCAGCGCACACTGCTCGCGGGGCTGCCGCACGACCTGAAAGGCCCGCTCTCACGCATGTGGTTGCGTATTGAAATGGTTAATGACCCCACCTTTCAGGAGGGCATGCGTAAAGATGTGCAGGACATGCAACGCATGGTGGATCAGTTCATCGGCTTTGTGCGCGGCTCAGACCCAGGGTCGTATCATTTTTCGCCAATGCTTCTTAATGCCTGGCTGGAAGAACAGGTCATGGCCTGGGAAAGTGCCGGTAGCCCGGTCAGCCTCACCAGTCAGCCAGCGCAAGCGCTGCACGTAAACGCTGACGCGCTATCTCTGGGAAGACTGCTCGATAACCTGATCTCAAATGCACTAAACCACGGAGCCCCGCCTGTAGAGCTTACGCTGGATGAAAGCGACGGGTTTGCTGTGATTACGGTGACTGATCACGGGCCGGGCATTAGCCCCGAGCGTCGTGCCGAAGCGCTACGCCCTTTTTCGAGGCTGGATGAAGCACGCACCCGCACCGGCTCGGTCGGCTTGGGCCTCGCGCTGGCAGACACCATCGCGCGCGCGCACCAAGGCACGTTAACGTTGGGGCAGGCCTCTTCTGGAGGACTGCAGATCGTTATCAGGCTTCCTTTGAAGCCGACGTAAGTGCCTGCGGATGAAACGCTGGGGGCTCAGGGGCGATCGACAGGCCAAACATGTGCCAGTACACCCATAAATTGAAAATAAACGCCACAGGCAGTGCGATGACACTTGCCGCCAGTACCAGTCGCAATGACTCGACGGATGCCGCTGCGTCCCAGATGGTGATGTTATCAAGCACCAGATAGGGGAAAAAGCTGTAGCCCAGGCCCCCTAGCAGCACCATGAAAACCAGCACCGTCAATGTAAACGGAAGTGCCGTGTTGCGGTAACTGCTGTGCATGGCTCGCTGCAGGCACATCTCGATTGTCACAAAACTGGCCAGCAGTATGGCCCACAACGCCATCACGATCATGCCATCGAGGCCGTCGCTCCATTTGAGAAAGACACCCGGGTTCGCGAACGCCAGCACCACCGTCACACCTACGGCGCCAGCAGCCGTCCAGCGCACTGCCCTGCGCCCCCACGACGCCGCCCGGGCGCGCAGCTCGCCACCCACCCGCATCATGAGCCAGCTCGCACCGAGCAGGCAGTAAGCGGACAACGCGCAAAGGCTTACAAAGGTGGAAAACCCCACGTAAGTATCGCCTGCGCGGTACGACACCACGATTTTTCCAAGCAAAAAGCCATGGGACAAGGCTGTCAGCAACGAGCCCAATGCAAAACCAATAAGCCAGCGTGATTGCAAAGGCTGAGATGCTCGCATGCGCATTTCAAAGCAGACAGAGCGCAACAGCGTGCCCAGTGCCAGCGCGCAGAGCGGCGCGTAGAGCTGCCCCATGACGGGCCCCCAGGCACCAGGAAACGCCGCCAAAAAGAGACCAAGCCCAAGAAAAAGCCAGAACTCATTGGCATCGCGCCAGGGACTGAGCAAACCCAGCATGCGAGGCCGCAAGCTGGTCGGCGCAAAAAGAACCAGACACCCCACTCCGATATCAAAGCCATCGAGCACCGCTGCCGCAACAATAATGGCGTAAAACAGTGCAAAAAATACCAGCGGCATCCAGAAATCAGGTTCTTCGACCCCAAAGCCCATAGACATGGCCAGCGCATCGATCATGCCCGCCCCCTGCGTCGGGCCACTGGCACTACCCCATAGCGCGACACATGGCGCAGCATGGCGAAAAACCCAACAATAAACAGCCCGTAAAACAACATATACGCGGCATAAGAAAGGGCCAGAACGGCAAATGAGGTATCGCCTGCGATCTCGCTAATGGTGATGGTGCCATTGACCGCATAAGGGTAGGCCCCCAGCAGCACATACACAAGACCCGCGATCAGCATGGCCCAGCCAGAACAGCCCATGCCCACCAAAACCCGGCGCCACACGCGCGACAGCGCACTGGCGTCGTAGCCGACCCGGCGGGCGCGCCATAGCGTTACCCAGGCCACCAACGCCATCAGCAAGCCAACCAGCCCGGCCAGACGAAACGACCAAAATGTGGCTGCCACCGGCGGCGACATGCCGCCAAACTGATCGAGACCTCGCAACCGCCCTTGCGCATCGCGACCTAGCCAGAAATCGCCAGTACCTGGCCATACCCAGGCCGAGCGATTGACAGCATGTTCAGTGTCTGGCCAGGCAAACAGCACAATGTCGGCATCAGCGCCGCTATGCCAGTAGGCAGCTGTGGCAGCCGCCTTGGCGGGCTGGTAGTGGGCGGTTACCTGAACTGCTCCCGCTACGGCCAAGACCTGGAGCACAACACACACAGCTGCAACCTTGGCCGCGAAGCGAAACGTGACCTGGCTGCTTTCGTCGCAGGGGCGACGCAGTGCTTGGGCGGCGATTACCCCCATGACCAGAAAGGCAGATATCAACGCACTGGCCAGCAGAAAAAGCGCCGCGTACCAAGGCAACGCCGGGTTGAAGACCACGCTAAGCCAGTCAGTGACACGGTAAGAATCATTAACCAGTTCGGCCCCAACCGGAACGTGGGCCCACGACACCAGCACCAGCAGCCAAAATGCCATAATTGTTGCCCCAAGCGCCACCATACAGACCACCAGGGCATGCATTTTTGGAACAAGCCGACGCTCACCAAACAGCATGGCCCCGAGAAAACATGATTTAAAGACAAAAACCGACAGAATGCCGGCTGCCAGAAGTGGCCCAGCTACATCGCCGATTTTTCCCATTAGACCAGGCCATAGACTGCCAAGCTGAATGAGCACCGGCAGGCTGGCGGCGAAGCTGAGAATGAAGGCCAGGGCGAAAATACGTACCCAGAATCGATACGCACCGATATATGGCGCAGGAGAGGCCAGCAGGCTGCGAACGCGAAAATAAGCCAGCATCCAGGCAAGCCCGAGCTCCAGCGCAAGAAACATCAGCATGAAACCCAGACTGGAAAAAAACTGGATTTGTGACAACCAAAGGGTCGAGTACGTCATAATGTCCGCTAGTTTAGAGCGAGTTGGCCATTTGTAAACCCGCTCAAGCAGCAAAATTTCGGGAACATGGCAAAATGCTTACTTCGCCAGTGTTTCCTGTGCCGGTGTTTCCTGTTTAGTGTTTTTTTATGACAACCTCGTCCATTCCAGCTCCAACCTCCAATTTCCTGCGCACCATTATCGACAACGATCTGGCGCAAGGTCGCTACCAAGACAAACGCTGGGCTGGCAAGCCAGGGCCAGCAGCCGTCCATGAGCAGGCCCCGCTCGACACGGCGCGCATACGCACACGCTTTCCGCCTGAGCCCAACGGTTATCTGCATATAGGCCATGCCAAAAGCATCTGCCTAAACTTTGGCCTGGCTACTGACTACCAGGGTGCCTGCCATCTGCGGTTTGATGACACCAACCCTGAAAAAGAAGAAGACGAGTACGTCAAAGCCATCATCGAGATGGTCGAGTGGCTGGGCTTTGACTGGAAATTTCGCGACGAAGACAATTGTTACTTCGCCAGCGATTACTTCCAGTACATGTTCACGTTCGCCCAGGCCCTGGTGCAAGCAGGCTATGCCTACGTCGACGAGCAAAGCGCCGATGAAATCCGGGCAAATCGGGGCACGCTCACCCAAAAAGGCAGCAATTCGCCCTGGCGTGATCGTCCCGCCCAAGAGTCTCTGCGACTGCTAAGCGAAATGCGCGACGGCAAACATCCTGATGGCAGCATGTGCCTGCGTGCACGCATCGATATGGGTTCGCCCAATATGAATATGCGTGATCCGGTTATGTACCGCATACGGCATGTACCGCATCACCGCACGGGCGACGCCTGGTGCATTTACCCCATGTATTCCTGGGCACACCCCGTAGAAGACGCGCTTGAACGCATCACGCACAGTATTTGCACACTCGAGTTCGAAGACCAGCGCCCCTTCTACGACTGGATACTCGACCGTCTGGTCGAACTCGGCCAGCTGGCCGAGCCGCTGCCGCGGCAGTACGAGTTTGCGCGTCTGCATCTCAGCTATGTTGTGACCAGCAAGCGTAAATTACTGCAACTGGTGCGCGAAGGTCACGTCCAGGGTTGGGACGATCCCCGCATGCCAACGCTGGCCGGCCTGCGACGACGCGGCTACACGCCCGCCTCCATTCGACTGTTCTGCGAGCGGCTGGGGGTCTCCAAGGCAGACTCGCGCATTGACTACAGCATTCTCGAGCAGGCTCTGCGTGACGACCTCGATCCGATCGCGCTGCGCTCAGTAGCCGTTCTAGATCCATTGAAACTGATTATCACCAATTACCCCGAAGGCCAGACCGAGCTCTGCAATGCGCCGCGCAATCCGCACGACCCGGCTGCTGGCCGACGTGAGTTCCCACTTTCGCGCGAACTCTGGATCGAGCGTGAAGATTTCCAAGAAGAGCCGCCCAAAAAATACTTCAGACTCTTTCCCGGTAACATGGTCAGGCTCAAATACGGGTACATTGTGCGATGCACAGGTTGCGTCAAGAACGAAAACGGCGAAATCACCGAGGTGCATGCCGAATACCTGCCCGATACCAAAAGCGGTACCCCCGGTTCAGATTCGGTCAAGGTCAAAGGCAACATTACCTGGGTCAGTGCGGCCCATGCGGTACAGGCTGAAATCCGGCTTTATGACCGTCTGTTTTCCGAGCCCCACCCCGATACTGGCGACAAAGATTTTCTGCTGGCGCTCAACCCTGACTCCTGTCAGGTCATTCAGGCATGGATCGAACCGGGCACGTCCACAACTGACGAAATGCCGTTGCAGTTTGAGCGTCTTGGCTATTTTGTAGCTGATCGCAATGACTCAACCGCACAAAAACCCGTTCTTAACCGGGCGGTAACGCTTAAAGACTCCTGGGCACAAAAAAAATGAGCGTGCAGGAATATTCTGACAATCTATTCACGAGAAGGCAGTGAGCGAATCTACCAGAAAACGTAAAGGCCAGCCGGCGCTAGATTTTAAAAGTGCCACCCTATATGCCGTACGTGTCGTGCTAAACAGTCACGACACTGACGCGCTCGTCGAAGCACTTGATCGACGCATGCGTGACGCAGGTACTTTCTTCGAACATGAGCCGGTTGTAATTGATTCCACTGCGGTTGAACAACGCTTAAACTGGAGCGCCCTGCTGCAGGCTTTACAATCGCACAACCTGCATGCTGTTGGTGTGGTGGCCACCGGCGACAATCTCGAGGCCGCGCAGCAAGCGGGGCTGACCGTTGTAGATCTGGCCAACCCAGTGCCACGGCCTGCAAGTACGCCAGCGCCTGACTCCGAGGTTCCGGTAGTCGCGCCGCCGCCTGCAGGGCAAAGCAAGCCCAAACAGGCAGCTCCCAAAAAACCCGTGTCAGGCCCAGAGGCTAGCGTCTCGCCCGCCCCAGATGACGCACCCGGAGACAGCCCGACAGAACCACTCCAGCACATGTCACTGCCTGAAATTGCTCCGGCAGCTATGGTGATCAATCGTCCGCTGCGCTCAGGCCAGCGCATTTACGCCCGCAACACTGACCTCATCGTTATCGGGGTTGTCAGCCAGGGGGCCGAAGTTATTGCCGATGGCAATATCCATGTGTACGGGCCTCTGCGCGGCAAGGCGATGGCCGGTGCACGCGGTGATACTCGTGCACGCATCTTCACCACCCAGCTTGACCCTGAACTTCTGGCCATTGCCGGCGTGTACAGGGTGATCGAAACCAGGCTGGACGATACACTGAAAAACCAGCCGGCCATCATTCAGCTTGACGAGGATGATGCAATGCATATCAAGGCTCTGGGCAAGTAACAGAATCTATCTTGTTGCCAGAATTCTTTAAATTAATGCAAACCTTGGCGGTATCGTCTAGGTTATGCATTACGATTACGTGATTTATCTAAACCAATAAGGAACTCTACCGTCATGGCGCGAATTGTTGTGGTGACTTCCGGAAAAGGCGGGGTGGGCAAAACAACCACCAGCGCAAGTTTTTCTGCAGGGTTGGCTATGCGTGGCCACAAAACCGTGGTCATTGACTTTGACGTCGGCCTGCGCAATCTCGACCTCATCATGGGTTGCGAGCGGCGTGTCGTGTACGACTTCGTCAACGTTATTCAGGGTGAGGCAACGCTTAACCAGGCACTGATCCGCGACAAACAGCTTGAAAATCTGTTTATCCTGCCTGCGTCACAAACGCGAGACAAAGATGCACTCACCAAGGAGGGCGTTGAAAAAGCCCTCAAAGAGCTTGGCGAAATGGGCTTCGAGTTCATTGTCTGCGACTCGCCCGCCGGTATCGAAACCGGTGCACTCATGGCTTCTTATTTTGCTGATGATGCACTGGTCGTAACCAACCCCGAAGTATCATCGGTGCGCGACTCTGACCGTATTCTGGGAATACTGGCCGCCAAGTCACGTCGCGCCGAAAAGGGCGACGAACCCATCAAAGAATTCCTTCTGCTTACGCGCTATAACGCCAAACGCGTTGCCGAGGGTGAAATGCTGTCACTGAAAGACATTGAAGACATCCTGCGCATCAAACTGCTCGGCGTCATTCCCGAGTCTGAATCTGTGCTGCAGGCGTCCAATCAGGGCATTCCCGCCATCCATCTGCGCGAGAGCGAAGTGGCCTTGGCCTACCAGGATGCCATTTCGCGCTATCTGGGCGAAGAAAAGCCCATGCGCTACATTGAGTACGCAAAACCCGGGCTGTTCAAGCGCCTGTTCGGGGGGAAATAAGTATGTCTTTGCTAGATTTTTTTCGCGGCCAAAAGAAGACCTCCGCCAGCGTCGCCCGTGACCGTCTTCAACTCATCTTGATCAATGAGCGGGGTGATGGCATCACGCCTGACTATCTTCCAAGGCTTCAGAAAGAACTGGTCGAAGTCATCTCGCGCTATGTAAAGATCAACCCGGACGATATCAAGGTCAACCTCGACCGGCAAGATTCCCTCGAGATTCTCGAGGTAAAGATAGAGATGCCCCAGCTCGAACGATAGCCGTGCCAATGGTGGGGCCAGCCTGCTCTACCCTCAATCAAAATGCCCGCGCAAGCGGGCATTTTGTTTTTATGGTGACTTTGGCACCGAATTGAACCTGTCTGCGCTAACGCTCATCACAGCGCGTAGCCACAACATACCTCCAATAAAACGCCTAGGCCCACAACAAGCAGACCCTCTTCCAGTTCATAAACTGCCTTGCACAAAGCGGCATCGGGCGGTTTCTCGCCCGCCTGCCACCGTGCAGAGCTCTGACGCATCAGGGCATTTATATCTCGCATTTCTTTAAAAGATACCCGAAACGGATACGCTTTGCGAGTCTATTAGTTATGTCAGGAGTGTGCCCTTGTGTTCGCCTTGCAACGATAGGCTATCAGCCATAGCCGAGAACCAGTCCGCTTAACGATCAGCTCGCCAAACAGAGCCAAATGGAGATTGCAGCGTTCGTGCACACCCAGTACGGTGCCATCCTGACCTCAGTGCCTCGCACTGTCACGCGAGCCGGAAAACTCAGAAACCAAAGCCTTAAGGCTACCCTGTTGCGACAATGCACCAACGTCTTTCAGCGCACCCTCAAGCCAGCCATACACCAGGCGGCCTTCATCAATATCTTGACGTCGCTGCGCTTCAGCTGCAATTTTCAGGGATGCCAATGACAATATCTGATCGAGACCTTCCCTTGGTGAAGCCACTACGCCATCATCATCGCCCAGAATCAGATCGCCCGGCGTGATCGACACGCCTCCGAGAGAGACTGGATAGCCGATACGGCCCGCTAACCCGCGAGTAGGCCCATTGGGGCTGCTTCCACACGCAAAAACCGGCAAGTCACCCACCCTGAGCTCGGCCACATCGCGCACCGCACCATCGATCACCACCCCGGCGATTCCAGCGGCTTGAGCGTGAGCACACATAAGCTCGCCCATCAATGCACTAGTCATGCAACCCTTGCCGTCTATGACGAGCACGTCACCGGCTTGCGCAAGCACGAGCGCAGCATGAATCATCAGGTTATCACCCGGCCTGACCTCGACGGTTAAAGCCGGGCCGCAGAGTCGGGAGCCAGGCACCATCGTTCTGATTCGACCATCCAGCGCGCCTCGACGCCCGGACACGTCTGAAATAATTGAGGCAGGTATGCCTGCTGCAACAGCTACCTGCGCCGAGGTCACTCTTTGGTAATTATGATTAATCACGCTTTGCTCCTTGAGCGGGGTGCAGACACCACGTTAATGTACAAGCATGCCTTCACAGCAGGTCGTCCGTCACGCGCGGGTAGACACACTGATACGCCTCCGCATATTTTATTTTTCTGCCAGAATTACGAGCTGCCTGTACACCACGCTGCAAGGCAACGCGCGTGTAATACTCCCACAGATGCTCCTGCGCACCCATGATCTGGAAGGCAGCGTACTTTCTTTCCCAAACTGAAGAAATATCAAGAAGGGTTTCAGGCTTCCATTCGCACTGCTCGGGTTGATGAGGTTCAAATAAAAACACGGGAGGGGCGCCAAGAATCGTTTCCCCAGGGTTGTGACCGTGCGCCTGCGCAATAATTCTGGCTTCCAGCGCAAGATGATTGGCCAAAGGATGATCAAAATTATAGGGATCCTTGAATGAATGTGTCAGGACAAATTCTGGCTGCAAGCTGCGATAAACATCAACAATCTTGAACAACATGTCGTCTGAGACGCGCAAAGGATAGTCACCGCAATCCATAAATGAAATCGTCGCACCCAGTATGTCTGCCGCCTGCTGTGACTCTTTCTGGCGCAAGTGCTTTGCGTGTTTCAGGGTCATGCCCTGCTGTTTCCATAGCTTGGCCGACTCGCCGCGTTCGCCATAAGACAGACACAAAACATGCACATTCCAGCCACGCTCTGCATACAGAGCAATCGTCCCACCGGCGCGCCAGACAAAATCGGCAGAGTGGGCACTGATAATCAACGCATTTTTTTTACTCATTTTCGTGACCTGCAACTTCGAGAGAAAGAAGGTATTCGGCGCGGCACAACCTCCCGGGAACGCGCCCGGGAAGTCGAACCCGTCATACGCTAAGTTGGCCTATATTCAGTTGGCCTTTATATTGGCCGCCTTGATCACTGAAGCGAGTTCAGCGGTTTCTTTGCCGAGAAAATCTTTGAAATCAACGGGCGTACCGGGCAATGGGCTGGCGCCGAGCCTAGCCAGACTGTCCTTAACCTCTTTATCGTCCAGCGCCGCATTTAGCGCCTGATTCAGCCGGGTCACCACGGCCTCTGGCGTCCCCGCTGGCGTCACAATGCCCCACCATACGGTGGCATTGAGATCAGGAAAACCTAACGCCTGCGCGGTTTTAAGATCGGGCAACAAAGGCGTCCCTTTTTCATTGAGCACAGCCAACGCGCGCAACGTACCTGCCTGTATGTGCGAAACTACCTCAAGCGGGTTAATGGACATGAAATCAAGCCGACCGCCCAAAAGATCTGTGATGGCTGGCGCACCGCCCTTATAGGGCACATGCAATGCCTGAAAATGCCCGGCACGCAACAGGAGTTCGCTCGCCATATGGCCTGAACTACCCACCCCGGCCGTACCAAATGTCAGTGCGCCCTTATGTTGCTGGCCATAAGTCACAAGGTCTTTCAATGTCTTGAGTTTGGAATCGGCTTTTACCACGACAACTAAAGGAGCCTCACCTATTTTGCCTACCGGCGTAAAGTCAGCGGCAGGGTCAAATGTGAGATCCGAATACAGTGCCTTGTTGGTGGTAAAGGTATTGGATGCGGTATAAAGTGTATAGCCATCCGGTTTCGCACGGGCAACGTAGGCCATGCCGATATTGGTCGCTGCACCCGGACGATTATCAACAATTATCGGTTGGCCCAGCTCTTGCGCCATTTTCTTGGTGACCAGCCGCGTCACGATATCGACACCACCACCCGGCGAATACGGAACCACGATATTAATAGGCTGATCAGGAAAATCAGCAGCCAGAGCAGAACCCATAGCCAGAACACTGCCCATCAACAGAATCGCTGTACGCGATAGTAAGGTTTTCATTATGTTGTCTCCAGTAATTGACTTATGACGAGAACATTCTGGCCGACCGCAGTTATATGGTCCAATACTAATTGGCTCTCACATTAATACGAAAATCGACTAAGAGATGGATTTCAGGCAGCTCAATTACTTTGTCGCCGTCGCCCAAGAGCTCAGCTTCAGCAGAGCTGCCGAGCGGCTGCATATCAGTCAGCCCCCTCTGAGCCAGCAAATCAAACTGCTCGAGGAAGACCTGGGCGTCCAGTTATTCGACCGTACAAGACGTTCAGTCAAACTTACCGTCGCGGGAGAATTATTTCTGGAGAGGTCAACAGCAATCCTGGAGCAGTTTGCTGAGGCTCGTGAGCAGTGCACACTAACACTGGATGGGCGGGCAGGAAAATTGCGTATCGCGTTCACCGCGTCTGTACCAATTTTCGAACAGTTCCCACGTTTGATTCAATGTTTTCGTAAGGCCTACCCCGCCGTGGAAATGGACCTGCTGCATCTGTCCACTGGGGAACAATTACAGGCGCTTGACGCAGCGCAGATCGATATCGGGTTTCTCAGGCCTTCACTAAACTTTCGCGCACCTCCAGCAATTTTGGTAGAACCGCTCTGGAATGATGAGTTGATGCTGGCGATGGCCAGCGACCATAATTTTTCGGATCCCACGCTGGAAATTCGCATGGTCGACCTTGCCCATGAAGACTTCATTCTGTTCCCGCAAGCGCTAGGCTGCGGTCTATTCGACCACATCACAACGCTTACGACACTGGCGGGATATTCACCGCGCATTGTGCAGCAGGTGCGTGAAAACAGCACGACGCTCGCGCTGGTGGCTGCAGGCCTGGGCATTTCGATCGTGCCCAGCACATACACTGCGTCCAGGCCGCCAGGTGTTATTTTCCGAAAAATTCATAATGCCAAAACAGAGTCTGGCATCGTGCTGGCAACAGCCAGAAACGTCTCAACCCCCGCGCTCGAGCGATTCCTCAGCCACGTCCAACAGTTTCAATCGCAACGGTAGGCAATTTAGCAACACACCACAGTGGGGCTAACGATAAACAAAAACACCCCGCCCGGGAAAGCTCCCGTCGGGGTGTTCAACTATTAACGCATTGCCGACTTTACAACCTGAACAGTCGTACAGACGGCTGCTGTGATCAGCGGTGTTTGCCTACCTGATCACCGATGACGCCACCAATAGCAGCACCACCTACTGTACCCAGTACGCCACCGCCCGTTATAACCGCTCCGGCAACACCGCCCAAACCTGCACCCGTGACAGTGCTTTTCTGACGATGGCTCATGGAATCCCATGAAGAGCAGCCAGCCATAGCGACGGCGAGTATGCCTGTTGCGCTCAGCTTGGCAAGAGTGGTGAATGTCATCTAATACCTCCAATTGCTACGATGATGCTTTTACATTACTCGATGTTTCTCGCATCTCGCAAACTAAAGGTTGATACGCTTGTGAGCGTACGCAACAGTTGTTTCAGACACCACTCACCCGGCTTTGATCAATGCAAGTACCTCACGAAAACGGGGGTGTTCAGGGGTATCCACCCATTCAAACATGGCCATTTCGGCCGTAACTTGTTCAAGACCATGCTGATTCCAGCGGGTGCAAGCCATGGCATGGTCAGCGTTACGCCGCGAACCCGCGCAGTCAGCCACCAGCACAGGCGAGAAACCCTGCCGGGCCAGGCCCAGGCCGGTTTGTAACACGCACACATGGGCCTCAGTGCCAATTAACAACACGCGCGGACGGCGTCGTGGAAACTCGGCAAGAAAATGCTTCTCGCGCGTGCCATCAAAATGAGTCTTATGAATGACATGATCCACGTGCGCCTGCAACAGGGGGCTGGTGGGCCCGATTTTCTGGGCGTAATGCTCGGTGGCAATAACCGGCACATTTAGCAATTTTGCCGCCTGCGCAAGACGCTCGGCACGCTCTACCAAAGGCTGATGATCAGGAATTGCCGGGAGCAGGCCCGTCTGCATATCAACAATTAGCAACACAGAGTTATGGGTACTGAGAATAGGCATGTGTCGACTCCTTGCAGTCGCTCAGGGCTGAGCGCGCTGCCCGTGTAATACACCGCAGGGGGCGGGCGCACCTTAATGGCTGTCTGGTCTGCTAGCGAACTTATGAGGCAAGCGGCGGCGTGTGCCGCTTGCCTCTACTGCATTACTGCATTACTGCATTACTGCTTCATAGCTTTACAGCTTTGCTGTCTTGCTGCGTTACTTAAGCGCCTTGTAGCGCAGGCGACGGGGTTTGGCCCCCTCTTCGCCAAGGCGACGCTTTTTGTCTTCTTCGTACTCTTGGTAGTTACCATCGAAGAAAACGACCTCAGAATCACCTTCAAAGGCCAGTATATGCGTGGCAATGCGATCCAGAAACCATCTGTCGTGGCTGATAACCATGACACAACCGGCAAACTCAAGCAGAGCATCTTCAAGTGCCCTTAACGTTTCAACGTCAAGATCGTTGGAAGGTTCGTCAAGCAACAGCAGATTGCCGCCGGTAATCAATGTTTTGGCCAGATGCAGACGCCCACGCTCACCCCCCGACAGCTTGCCCACAACTTTGTTCTGGTCGCCGCCTTTGAAGTTGAAGCGACCCAGGTAGGCACGCGATGGCATTTCGAAACGGCCAACCGTCAGCAGATCAGCACCATCGGCAATGGTTTCAAACACGGTTTTGTCGTCAGGCAACGAGTCGCGCGACTGATCGACAAACGCAACCTTAACCGTCTGGCCGATTTTTACCGTGCCGGAGTCAGGCTGCTCTTGGCCGGCAATCATGCGAAACAGCGTTGATTTACCGGCGCCGTTAGGGCCGATAATGCCGACAATGGCGCCCGGTGGCACCTTGAAGCTAAGGTTGTCTATAAGCAGACGGTCGCCATAGCCCTTGCTGACGTTCTCAAACTCGACCACCTCATTACCCAACCGCTCGGCCACCGGAATGAAAATTTCCTGGGTTTCGTTGCGTTTCTGGTATTCGTGTGATGAAAGCTCTTCGAACCGCGACAGGCGCGCCTTGGCCTTGGCCTGACGACCCTTGGGGTTTTGTCGCACCCACTCAAGTTCTTTCTGGATCGTGCGCTGGCGTGCGGATTCAGACGCTTCTTCTTGCTTGAGGCGGTCATCTTTCTGTTCGAGCCAGGACGTGTAATTGCCCTTCCAGGGAATGCCGTGGCCGCGGTCAAGTTCGAGTATCCATTCAGCGGCGTTATCGAGAAAATACCGATCGTGAGTAACCGCAACCACAGTGCCAGGAAACTTGCGCAAGAACACTTCAAGCCACTCTACGCTTTCGGCATCAAGGTGGTTGGTGGGTTCGTCGAGCAGAAGCATGTCAGGCTTGGAGAGCAGCAGGCGGCAAAGCGCCACGCGCCGTTTTTCGCCTCCTGACAGCTTGCCTACAATGGCGTCCCAAGGCGCAAGTCGCAATGCGTCGGCAGCAATTTCCATCTGATGCTCGATATCGTCAGCGCCACTGGAGGCCGCCGCCGCAATAACTGCCTCAAGATCAGCCTGCTCGGCAGCAAGCTTGTCAAAATCAGCATCGGGATCGGCATAGGCGGCATACACCTCATCAAGGCGCTTGCGGGCGCTGAACAGCTCGCCCAGACCTTCTTCGACCGACTGACGCACCGTGTGCTCGGGATTGAGCTGCGGCTCCTGGGGCAGATAGCCGATCTTGAGGCCCGCCATAGGAATAGCCTCGCCCTCGATCTCTGTGTCTACACCCGCCATAATCTTGAGCAGCGTCGATTTACC
The DNA here is from genome assembly GCF_008369125.1 of Pusillimonas sp. ANT_WB101. Lineage (NCBI taxonomy): Bacteria > Pseudomonadati > Pseudomonadota > Betaproteobacteria > Burkholderiales > Alcaligenaceae > Pusillimonas > Pusillimonas sp. ANT_WB101. Next base: position 229,963 of record NZ_VOAY01000004.1, read on the forward strand.
CGAGCCGTTAAGGCCGAGCACGCCGATTTTGGCGCCCGGGAAAAACGACAGTGAAATGTCGCGCAGAATATGCCGCTTTGGGGGCACAATTTTGCCGACGCGATTCATCGTATATACGTATTGAGCCATGACCACCGGAAAAGAAGTAAAGCGTTGAAATGAAAGGCTTGATTGTAGGCGTTATCAGTGGTCACCGCGCTAGAGCAGGCGACCATGCACTAAAATAGCCGATTGTTAACCTTCGGGCCATCCGGGCACGCAATCATGACCGACAGCCAGCTTCCTCCGCTTGTATTTACCTCTGACGAACTCGACCTGCTCGGCAACACTGCCGACGCGCTCTCCGCCTACATGGGCAAACCCGTGCTGGCCGAACTTATGGACGCAGAAGAAACCGGCTTCGAATGGGTAATCTTCGCCGTGCCGCTAGACATCGAAGAAGACCCAGAAGACATTACCGTAGTGCAAATTGGGGGCAAAGGCGCCCGTTTGCTTGGCAACAAGGGCGGCATGGATATCGAAGACGGTGATGTCTACGATTGCGAGTGTCTGTGGGCCATACAGCTTTCAGATCTTGACCCGGTCCGCTTCATCAAAGTCGACCAGTCGGGCGAGGAAGTCGCCTGGACAGACACGCTGGCCGAGATTTTGCCCTTTGTCGTTCAGGACGAAGGCCTGCTGCCCGATGACGATGATGATGACGAACAAGATGATGCCGACGACGACACCGGGCCTGATGACGGCACAGAAGGGGCTGGCCCCTTTGACCCCTACCGCCCGCGCACGCTGCATTAACGCTAAACGCCTCTGCCCCGACGCGATTGCCCTCACGCCCGGGCGTATGGCCTGCGCCAACGCCCGTTCATGTTGATTACAGGCCCTAAGATTGGATCAGTCAAAGTCGATCAAGGCATCCAGCCAACCGCGCAAGGCATTTGAAACGCGCACAGCCCGGGCCTCGATCAGCATCTGGCGGGGCACGAGCGCTTCACGCACTATGCCTTGGTCAAGTAACGCCTGGCGCATCACGCCCGGCAACAGGCCTGCAGAGATGGGCGGCGTTAACCAAACGCCCGCATCATCCTGCACATAGAGGTTGCTGCGGCTGCCTTCGCAAACCTGCCCCTGCTCAGTGCAATACACCACATCAAAGTACTCAGCGTGCGCTGAAAGCCAGGTTTGTGCGGGCTCGTACCAATGACGGCGTGTGGTTTTGTGCACCAGCCAGAACGCATCGGCCAAAAGCGGCTCAGGCGCCAGCTTCAGTTTTACGGGCTCTGGGGTGGGCGGCAAGACCGTACTTTCCAGCGAACACCTGCCGCGATTATTGAGCAGCAGGCGCAGACGAAACGTGCCGTGTGCATCTACATCTGCCAAAGCCTGCTGTATGGCCTGTGTAATCTGTTGGCCATGCCAGGGGTAACCCAATGCCTGGGCTGAGGCTTGCAGCCGGCGCATATGGCCTGCCAGCAGTTCGATTCTGTGGCCCGGCTCAACACGCATGGTTTCGATCAACTGCACTTGGGCGTCGTCTGAGCCATGCCTGGTGGCTATTTTTGTGATCGCTGTCATGATTGACGCTTTGCGTCGGCCCGACTTTCAAAAGACCACTGTGATGATCGCGAAGACATACCCACCTCTGACGGCCTTTGCGTGCCACTTACGGTACTTGGTGGCTGCTCTGCAATGGGCACTTCATCAACAAACCCAGGCGGCGATCCCAAAATACGGGCCTTCCAAAGGCATTCCTGCCACTCCAGCTCAGGTTCGGAGTCATAGACGATACCCCCTCCAACCCCAAACACCCCATGAAAACGCGGCGCGGCGAAATGATGCACACCGCCCAATGACACGTTTTGCGCCGCACGATGGTCTGACTGACTGCCGGGCACTTCTGCGTAATGGCCTTGGCTTGTCTGTCGATCAGGCACTTCTGCATTATGACTTTGGCTTGCCTGTCGATCAGGCAATTCTGCGTTTTGGTCTTGGTCTGCCTGACTGCCAGGTACGTCTGCGCTGTGGCTTTGGTTTGCACGGCTTTTTGTATGGTCTGACAAGCCAGCCTGCCCGTCTTCCGGCGCGTCGCCTTGCATGGTAATGGTGCGTATGGCAACGTTAAGCGAACAGTCACCGTTGGGCGCCAACCAGCCTATGCTGCCGCAATAAATACCGCGCTCTGCCATCTCGCGTTCGCGTATTTTTTTCATGGCGGCAATTTTGGGTGCGCCAGTGATTGAACCGCATGGAAACAGTGCCCGCAACAAGGTCTCTAGCGAAGCATCGGGCGCCTGCGCCGTCACCGTTGACGTCAGTGTCCAGACCGAAGGGTATTGCTCGAGTGTGAACAAAGCGTCAACCTTAACCGTGCCCGGTGTGGCCACGCGGCCCAGGTCATTACGCAACAGATCGACAATCATCAAGTTCTCGGCCCGGTTCTTCTCGCTGTGCAGCAGTTGCTGACCAGACTGATGATCTTGTTCTGGGTCGGCAAAACGCGGGGCGGTGCCCTTCATGGGCCGCACCGTGAGGGTTGATCCGCTGCGTGCAAAAAACAGCTCGGGGGAAAACGACAACAGGGTACGCCCCTCATCTTCAACATAGGCGGCATGCGCGCAGGGATGACGACTGGCAATCTCGCGGTACAGCGTCTGTGGCGACAGGCAGGTTTCAATGGCAATAGGAAACGTGTAGTTGGCCTGATAGATCTCACCGCGGGCGATACTGCCCCGCAACGCCTCGATATGGTCAAGATAACGGCTTCGCGGCATTAACGCCGTCGCTGACAGCAGCGACGCCTGCATGTGCGCTGCAGGCAGCGCAGCCGCCGGAGCTAAAGGCTGAGCTACAGTGTTAGCTGTGGGCTGAGCTGTAACCTGATCCGCAGCCTCTGCAGTGGCCTTTTCAGTAGCCATTACATTAGCCTCTGCTGCTGCCCCTGCAGTGGCCTGAGCAGATGCCGCGAGCCGCGTATGTATACCCGCTGTCTTTAGCGCGCCAGAGCCTGCCCTGGCATGTTCAGGCATGCTGTTGGCAATCGCTGCCGAACCAAGCCCCTGCCATACTGGAACAGGTTCGGCTTCCTGGTACACCAATGCCGTCAGCCTGGGCTTGTTGCTGACCCCAGACAAGGGGTCGCCAGCCACGCCACACATGCTGCCGGGCTCCAGCCACTCACCCAGTTCATAGTCAAGCAATAGCGCGACCCAACAGCCACGTGCCTGCGCATCGGCAATATCGCGAAATGCGGCATCAAGCCCCGACGCCGACGTAACTGCAATGCGATGGCTAAATTGCTTTAGCTCGAGCGCCTTACCCTCAAGGCGATTTTCAAAGCGGCACAGCATCTGGCTTTACCTCGTTCGCCTGCTGGCCGGCTTTAAGAAACCGGACCAGTGCCTCGCCCGTATGTGATACCGGGCTTCGGGCAATAACATCCTCGGGGGTACCCTGCACAACCAGGTGGCCACCGCCTGTGCCGCCTTCAGGGCCCAAATCGACCACCCAATCGGCCTCGGCAATAATGTCAAGATTGTGCTCAATAACCACTACGGTGTTGCCGGCCTCGACCAAACGGTGCAGTACGTTGATCAACTTTTCGACATCGGCGCCAGAGAGCCCAACCGTAGGTTCATCCAGCACGTACAAGGTGTGCGGCAGGCGCGACGCGCGCCCGGTCTTGACCACCCCTTCATCCATGCGCGCTTTGGCCAGCTCTGTGACCAGCTTGATGCGCTGCGCCTCACCCCCCGATAGAGTGGGCGAAGGCTGGCCCAGTGTCAGATACCCCAAGCCTACATCTTGCATCAGCTGCAAAATACGTGAAATTCTTGAATGGGCACTGAAAAAGCCGACGGCTTCATCCACTTCCATTTTAAGCACTTCGCCCGCGCTTTTTTCACGCCATGTAACGTTAAGCGTGTCGCGGCTAAAGCGTTCACCGTGGCATGCATCGCACAGCACTTTGACGTCGGGCAGAAAACTCATTTCTATGGTGCGCATGCCCTGTCCTTCACACACCGGGCAACGGCCATCGCCCGTGTTAAAGGAAAAGCGCGTCGCCGACCAGCCTCGCACGCGCGCTTCACGCGTACCGGCAAAGAGCTTGCGCACATCATCCCAAAAGCCGACATAGGTGGCAGGACAAGAGCGGGGCGTTTTGCCGATGGGTGTCTGGTCGACCTCTAGCACACGATCAACCTGCTCCCAGCCTTTAACCTCAACGCATCCCTTCCAGACAGGCACCTTACGTTGCGACACTGCCAACGCAATATTGTCGAGCAATACTTCACGCGCCAGCGTAGATTTGCCCGAGCCTGAAACGCCTGTGATAACACTGAGACGACCAACCGGGATACGTGCGTTGACGTTATGCAGATTATGCATATGAGCACCCAGCACTTCGATAACCGGGGTTTCCTTGTCGACAGTGCGTCGGCCATTCATGGGGTGCTGCAATGGATGTTTCAGAAAGCGGCCGGTCACTGACGCCGGGTTGTCCATAAGATCTTGCGCTGTACCCTGCGCTACCACCATGCCGCCACGCACACCGGCACCCGGGCCTATATCAATAATGTGGGAGGCTCGCCGTATGGTGTCTTCATCGTGCTCAACCACCACCAGCGTATTGCCATTACGCTCGAGCGTAGCCAGCGCGTTCAGAAGAATTTGGTTGTCACGCGCATGCAGACCGATGGTTGGCTCGTCCAGCACGTAACACACGCCCTGAAGATTGGAACCCAACTGTGCCGCCAGGCGGATTCGTTGCGCCTCACCGCCCGACAGCGTGGGTGCGGCGCGGTCCAGCGCCAGATAGCCCAAGCCAACTTCTTGCATGAAATTAAGTCGCCCCTGCACCTCGGTCAGAATATCGCGGGCAATTTCGGCCTCGCGACCACGCGCCACCAGGCCGGTAAAGAAAGACTGTGCATCAGAGACAGGCATGGATGCCAGCTGGGCTATAGAGCGGTCACGCCATAAAAAGGCCCGCGAAACCGGATTGAGGCGCTCGCCGTGACAGGCCCGGCACGGCTCAGTCTGCCCTTCATAACCGGCATTCCACGCACTTTCTTCACCCGTCTGTTCCTCATCAAACCCTGAAAGCTGCAGCCCTGTACCGAAACAGCTCGTGCACCAACCATGTTTGGAGTTGTATGAAAACATGCGTGGATCAGGCTCAGGAAAGCTTGTGCCACAACACGGACACGCACGCTTGACTGAAAACTGGTGATACTGCGCTGATACGCCCAGGCCTGCTTCACGGCGTAGCTCCAGCGATAAAGTGTGATTGTCAGTAAGGTCAACCAGTATGCCCATGGTGCCATGCCCGTGCTCAAGCGCACTGCGAATCGCCGTGCGCAGGCCTAGTTCGTCATTTGAGTCGACCAGCAGATCGGCTACAGGAAGCTCTATCGTATGTTCTTTATAACGATCAAGACGGGGCCATGGCGCGACGGCAATAAACTCACCATCAACGCGCAAATGGGTATAACCCTTGCCTGCGGCCCATTTGGCCAGATCGGTGTAATACCCTTTACGGGCAACCACCAACGGCGCGAGCACACCAATATGCCTGCCTTTATAATCGCGCATAATCTGCGCCACGATTTGTTCCGGCTTTTGCGGTTCGACAGGAACATGGCAGGTAGGACACATCTGGGTGCCCAGTTTTACATAAAGCAGACGCAGAAAATGGTGGATTTCTGTCATGGTGGCCACCGTTGACTTGCGCCCACCACGACTGGTGCGCTGCTCAATGGCCACCGTAGGCGGAATACCGTAAATGGCGTCAACATCAGGCTTGCCTGCTGGCTGCACAATGGCCCGCGCATAGGCGTTTAATGATTCAAGATAACGGCGCTGCCCTTCGTTAAACAAAATATCAAAGGCCAGCGTCGACTTACCCGAGCCTGAAACACCTGTAATGACGGTAAAGGTGTCACGCGGAATGCTGACGTTAATGCCTTTCAGATTGTGCTCACGCGCATTGAGAATATCTATGCTGTGGTTGTCGCGACGACGCCCCAGCGCGGTTTGCAGTGGGGTGCCTGCTTCGGCCCCATACTGGCGCTCAGGCTCGGCAAGCAGACGCGCCGCCTGCGAACGGTCTTCATACACAATGGCTGAGGTGTAATCAGCAAGCGCCTGGCCGGTATGCGACGCGGCATTGGCGGCCAGGTCGTCTGGCGTACCTACGCCCACCACTTCGCCCCCGGCGTCACCCCCCTCAGGCCCCAGATCTATGAGCCAGTCAGCCGCACGGATGACATCCAGATTATGCTCAATGATCAACAATGAATGCCCGGCGGCTAGCAGCTTGCGGAAAGCCTGCATCAGCTTTGCCACATCATCAAAATGCAGCCCGGTGGTAGGCTCATCAAACAAGAACAGGCTGCCCTTCTTTGCCACCCTGGCCGACGAGATGCCGCTGCGGGAGGCAGCCGCCAAATGGCCGGCCAGTTTTAGCCGCTGCGCTTCACCCCCCGACAAGGTGGGCACGGGTTGACCCAGGCGCAGGTATTCGAGGCCGACATCGGCAAGCGGCGCAAGCGCCCACTGCACGTCACGCAGGCCGCTGAAAAACGACAGGGCCTCTGACACCGTCATTTCAAGCACCTGATCAATGGACGCGGTGCGCCCGAGGTGTTCAACCTGCACTTCCAGCACTTCGGGCCTGAAACGCTTGCCGTCGCAGTCAGGGCAGCGCAGGTAAACATCAGACAAAAACTGCATTTCGACGTGCTCAAAGCCCGTGCCACCGCAGGTGGGGCAACGCCCATCGCCAGTATTAAAGCTGAACGTACCGGCGGTATAGCCGCGCTCGCGGGACATCGGCGCCTGTGCAAACAGTTTGCGCACAGAGTCGAATGCGCCAACGTAGCTGGCCGGGTTGGAACGCGCCGTCTTGCCAATAGGCGTTTGATCGACCATAACGACATCGGCCAGCATCTCTACGCCAAGCAGGCGATCAAACTCGCCCGGCGCTTCGGTCGGTTTGCCGTGTTGTTTGAGTATGGCCGGGTAGAGTACATCTTGGATTAGCGTAGATTTGCCTGAGCCCGACACGCCGGTTACACACACCAGGCGACCCAGCGGAATCGACACCGATACATTTTTGAGGTTGTTGGCGCGCGCACCTTCCAGAATAAGTCTGGGTGTATTGGGCGCTACGGGCATGGGCCGCGGGGCCTCGACCCGAAGACGGCCACCCAGATAGTTGCCGGTCAGCGTATCAGCATTGCGCAACTGCGCAGGTGTGCCATCAAATACGATGTTGCCCCCCCGCTCACCCGGCCCGGGGCCCATATCCATAATGCGGTCGGCAGCAATCATTACCTGCGGGTCGTGTTCTACCACGACCAGGGTATTACCGTTGGCCCGCAGTCGGTGCATGACCTCAACCACCCTATGCATGTCGCGCGGGTGCAGACCAATGGAGGGTTCATCCAGTACAAAAAGCGTATTAACCAACGACGTGCCCAGCGCTGTGGTCAGGTTAATGCGCTGCACTTCACCGCCCGACAGGGTGCGGCTTTGGCGGTCAAGCGATAGATAACCCAGCCCCACATCGCACAAAAACTTCAGGCGAGTGCGTACCTCGGAAAGCAGCAAATCAATGGCTGCGTCAATATCAGCCCCAAAGCTGATATCGACGAAATAATCGCGCACACGCTGTATAGGCAGGCGCATGAGGTCATGAATACATAGCCCGGGCAAGGCGTTGAGTTGCTCGCGCGTCCAGGCGGCATGCACTGGCATAAAACGCGGATAGGCATCGTCTTGCTCGCGGTGCACCCCATCGCCCACGCGCCACAGCGTTGCATCGGGCTTGAGCCTCGAACCATTGCAGGTCGGGCAGGGTGTGTAGCTGCGGTATTTGGACAAAAGCACACGCACATGCATTTTGTAGGCGCGTGATTCGAGCCAGTCAAAAAAACGCTGCGCCCCATACCATTGCGTTTTCCAGGCCTGTTGGCCGCCCTTCCAGTCGGGGGTACCGTCAATAACCCAGCGTTTCTCGTCGTCGTCGAGATCTTTCCAGGGGGTGTCAAGACGCACCTTGGCGGCGGGGGCGTAGCGCTCCAGCTCGGCCTGGCACTCTTTGTAGCTATTAGTCTGCCATGGCTTGACCGCGCCCTCACGCAGGGTTTTAGTTTCATCAGGCACGACCAGCCCGTAATCAATGCCCATGACACGACCAAAACCGCGACACGACTCACACGCCCCCAGAGGCGAATTAAACGAAAACGTGCTGGGTAATGGCGGAGTGTATTCAATATCGCACTGCGCGCAATGCAAACGACTACTGAAACGCCATACGGTTTCTTGAGCCGCTTCGTCTCCCGATTCAGGCATGGCATGCACGGCAATGTGCCCGTCACCCTGTTTTAGTGCAGCGTCAAGCGCCTCCATGACGCGCTCTGCCTCAGCAGAGCCGTAGCGGAATCGGTCTTGCACCACATGCAGTACCCGGCGTTGCTCAGGCTTGGGCTTGGCACGCTTGCCTTTGGCCTTTTTGGGCACAGGCGGTGTGTACAGGCGGGTTTCTTCGTGATGAACCCTGGTATAGCCCTGCTGATCGAGAAACCCGCGTACCTCGTCTTCGGTGTAGTTGGCAGGAATGACCACCGGAAAGGTAATGACAAGCCGTGGGTCGTCAGGCTGACTGAGAACCGCCAGTTGCTGACAGATGGATTGTGGGTTGTCACGCCGCACCTGCGTGCCACAGCAACGACAGTACAACCGCCCCAGGCGTGCAAACAGCAGCTTGAAATGATCATTAAGCTCGGTCATGGTGCCCACGGTGCTGCGTGAATTACGCACCGGGTTGACCTGGTCTATGGCAATAGCGGGCAAAATGCCCTCGATGCGCTCGACCTGGGGTTTATCCATACGATCGAGAAACTGTCTCGCATAGGGCGAGAAGGTTTCGACGTAGCGGCGTTGACCCTCGGCGTACAGGGTGTCGAAAGCCAGTGAACTCTTACCCGAGCCTGACACACCAGTAACGACCAGCAGCTCGCCGGTTGTGATGGAGACGTCGAGGTTTTTAAGGTTGTTCTGGCGGGCGCCAAAGATGCGTATCTGTGAACTCATATCGCTATGATAATCGCTCTTTTGGCAATGCTCACCGATTACCTTGATGCCGCATCAACTTGGGCCCACCTGTACCGTTTAAGCTTGACTTTTTGTGGCCCAACACAGTTCTGAGGTAGAATGTTGGGTTAACTGAATTTATGGGCCTTGCACGCCAGCCTGGCCTTTCATGCAAAGACCGGAGAATTATCATGGCAGAAATCAAACGCAACCGTCGCAACACCCTTGAACGCCGTTGCCTGGGCAAGGCTTTCAAGCGTCTTTTTGTGCGCTCGCCCAAAGGCGTGTTCAAAATGCTTGAAAAGGTCAAGCGCGCCTAATCACGACAACGCTCTGGTACTTTGCCAGTGCAATGGGGGGCTAGCCCCCCAAGCGTGATCAGGTCGTACCAGGCAATACTGTATGGTCTCTAGTACAAACAGTCTAAAGACCAAAAATTGGCACATTCACGTTGAATACGTCAGTTTTGCTTGTATCCTGTTGTAAGGTTGGCAAGAAATCCGCAGAACTCCAAACTGCGGGTTTTTTTTCGCCTATCATCACGGCATAGCTGCACATAAAAGAAAATTCTATGTCTATCTGGCGCCATCTTTTTACGGTCGTAACCCCCACATATAATCGTGCGCACACGCTGGAGCGTCTGTACCAGTCGCTGCGCGACCAATCGTTTCAAGACTTTGAATGGGTAATCGTTGATGACGGTTCCACCGACGATACACGCACTATGGTTATGGGCTGGCAGCAAGAAGCCAGTTTCCCCATCCACTATATGTGGCAAAACAACCAGCACAAAAAAACTGCCTTTAACCGTGGTGTGCAGAAAGCCAGCGGTGAGCTGGTCGTGGCCATAGACAGCGACGACAGCCTCGACGCCAACGCGCTGTACAGCATGGCCAGTGCGTGGAACGAAATCCCGCTAAATGAACGAGAGCATTACGTCGCCATTACCGGCCTCTGTGCCCGTCCCGATGGACGTATTGTGGGAGACATGTATCCCAGCGATGTGTTTGACGCCACTTCACTCGACATGACTTTCAAGTACAGGGTCAGGGGGGAAAAATTCGGCTGTCTTCGCACTGACGTGTTGCGCCAGTTTCCGTTTCCGGAAGAAATCGCCGGCTTTGTGCCTGAAAGCCTGGTCTGGCGAGCCATTGCACGTGCTGGCTACCTTACCCGTTTCGTAAATCAGGTGTTCCGGGTGTATTACGACAGCCCCGATTCGCTGTCGCATCAGGGCCGTAACAGCCAGCAACACGCACTGGGGCTGTGGCTGCTGGCCAGAGATACCGTCGTCGAGTGCCTGCCCTGGTTTCGTTATCGTCCCCAGGCGTTTCTGATGGCGGCTGCACGCTACACCAGATTTTCTTTGCACATGCGCGATAACCACCAGGAACAGCCCGACGGCTGGTCACTGAAAGGCTTTGCGCCGCACTTGCTGGTCTGCCTGATGTGGCCAGTAGGCCTATTGCTGTATGTGCGGGATCGGGTGCGAACCTGATGGCCTGCTGAATGTAACCAGCAGGTCTTTTTCTGTATGTGCATCGCCGGGTACGTACTTGATGGTCTGCTGAATGTGGCCAGTAAGTCTTTTGCTGTATGTACGTGGCGGGGTACGAACTTGATTCTGACCCAAGCTGCCGCAACAATCGGCTATTTTGTTGCTTTCAGCAGTTCGCGCGCAATGATCAGTTTTTGAACCTCGGTTGCACCTTCATAAATACGCAAGGCTCGAATATCGCGATAAAGCCTTTCAACCGGCGTATTGCTCACCAGCCCCTGCCCGCCAAACATCTGCAGCACACGGTCTATCACCCACTGGGCAGACTCTGTTGACGCCATCTTAGCCATGGCGGTTTCTGCCGTGGTCGAGCGGCCAACCACGTCACGTGTCCAGGCTGCGCGGTAGGTCAACAGCGCACTTTGATCAATGGCTGTGGCAATATCGCCAAAAGCAGCCTGCGTTAGCTGGAAGTCTGCCAGCGTCTGGCCAAACATTTTTCTGCTGCTGGCCCTGGCCAGACCCTCGGACAGCGCGCGACGAGCAAAACCCAGGGCGGCAGCCGCCACAGAGCAACGGAAAATATCCAGCGTGCGCATGGCCAGCTTAAAGCCCTGCCCTGGCTCGCCCAGCATTTGACCGGCGGGCACACGACAACCATCAAAACGCAGCGTCGCCAGCGGATGGGGTGACATGACGTTAATCTGCGACTCCACACTCAGGCCTGGCGTATCTGCATCGACAACAAAAGCGCTGATGCCGCGCGAGCCTGCATCGACCTCAGTACGCACAAAAACACAATAGAAGTCGGCGATACCGCCATTTGAGATCCAGGTTTTTCTGCCATTCAGCACAAACGCGTCACCGTCTCGCGAGGCCGAGCAGGTTAGGGCCGCCACATCGGAGCCCGCGTCAGGCTCGGAAAGCGCAAATGCGGCAATGGCCTCACCCGTCGCGACGCGGGGAAGATAACGCTGCCTGATGGCTTCACTGCCTGCCAGCGTAATGGCACCCGACCCCAACCCCTGCATGGCGAAGGCAAAATCGGCCAGCGCATCATAGCGCCCTAATGTTTCACGCAAAATACACACGGAGCGAGAGTCAATCTGGGGATAAATACCCCCCAGGCTTAAGACTTCATCAGCATCACCTGATGGAATGCAATACCTGAGCCAACCCGCCTTGCCCAGTTGCGACACCAAGTCTTTGCATGCCTGATTGACGTCAGTATGATCAACCTCACCCAGATTATCGACACACCACTGATTTAACGCTTTAGCCAGTTGGCGATGGGTGTCGTCAAAAAACGGCCACTCCAGCCATGAATCATCGTGATACATAGGTTATCTCCATCGTTGTTTTTATTTGAACCGGCCATGCAATAAGTGATGTATGGCCTCACTGGCGGCAGCCATGCCCATGGGTGCGGTAACCGTAACGGCCGAACCGTAGCCCGCGCACGAAAGGCCCTGCAATGCAGTTGCCTGAGGTGCCAGAGCAGGCAACTCACCAAGCTCAAGGCGCGCCTGCGCGCTGGCTATCTGGTTTTCCGTCTGACTTGCCGCTTCATGTGCCAAATATTCGGGTACTGGCACATTAAGGTCATTTTCCTGGCTGGAAGCCTTGTCGCCTGACACGGAAGCGTTCATGTCTTGCATCCAGGCCGTCGGCAGTATTGCAGGCTGATCAAACCATAAAACCCTCACCCCCATTTTGGGAACGCGGTGTTTGACCTTGCCAGCCTGACTGGCAGCTCGGGGAAATCGATGCAGACGGCGTAACGTGTTGCGCAATTTTGACAGTAAGGCATCGTTTACGGCCGCCGACAAGTCGCCAGCCCTCAACGCCAGTGGGTCAGTTTTGCCGCCCGCGCCCCCACACACCACGACAGGCAGTTTGCGAGTGCGGCATTCCAGTATCATGGCGATCTTGGCGGCTGCCTGATCGGTGCAATCAACGACCAGGTCTACGTCTGCCGCGATAATTGCCGAGACGTTTTCAGGGCTTATGAAGTCATCGATCATATTGAGCCTGCACGCCGGGTTAATGCCGTGCACCCGCTGCCCCATCGCCACCACCTTGGCCTGACCAACTGTTTCGGTCAACGCATGCAGCTGCCGGTTGATATTAGACTCGGCAACATGATCAAGGTCGACCAGGCTAATCGCCCCCACCCCTGAACGCGCCAACGCCTCGGCGCACCACGACCCCACGCCACCAATGCCAGCCACCAGCACATGCGCGCCCTGCAGCCGCGACAGCCCGTCTACCCCGTATAACCGTTCAAGGCCAGCGAAGCGGCGTTGCAAATCAATATTGGTCGCGTCTGTCATGGTGCCTGAAGAAGTGTTTCATAAAAGCCAAATAGGCCTGTTCCGATAGCTGGCCACCCAACTAGGCAGCCAAGACTACGGCGAGCAGCTAAATACACTGCGCTTTGGGTGCATAAAGTGTACACGGGCCCCGTCTTTGTAGAAGCAAACAACCCCAGAGCATATAGGAGTGCCTTAGAATATTGAAGTAGCAAGTAAGTGATGATGCCAGACGCGCCTCGGGTGAGACCTCATCATCACAGCCCGGGCTGTCACTGCATATGCCCGCATCAGGCCTTGCCAGCGGCCGCCCGCAAATTGGGTCAGACGCAGGCAAGTGGTTAATCTACGGAGCCCTCTTGTCGTGAATACCGTTTTTGCTCCCGAACCCGCACTGGCGTCTGCACCAGCGCCCAGTAATTTTCGTCTTCTTACCGAGGCCGAACGCCTTGCGTCACTACAAAGTGCCATGGCCCGGTGGCAACCCGACCAAGACGTGTGGGTATACGGCTATGGTTCGCTGATCTGGCGGCCAGAGTTCGACTACACCGAAAAACGGCTGGCACTGCTGCATGGCTACCACCGTGCGCTATGCCTGTGGTCACGCGTAAACCGCGGAACACCTGACCGCCCTGGCCTGGTGTTCGGTCTTGACACTGGCGGTTCATGCCGTGGTATGGCCTTTCGCATACCTGCACACCAGGTGCCTGCTTCTATGGAGGCCTTGTGGAAGCGCGAAATGCCCAGCGGCGCATATCTGCCACGGTGGATCAACTGCCGCACTGAACAGGGCACGATCACAGCGCTAGTTTTTGCCATTAATCGCCATACAGACGCCTACGTGCGCGGTTTGTCTACCGATCACCTGGCACAAATTGTGCGCAACGCCCATGGAAGCTATGGGCCCTGCGTAGAATACGTACTCGAAACCGCCAACGCGCTCAGGCAGTGCAATATCCAGGATAAACGCCTGCAAGCCCTTGTTCGACACTTACAGCAACACTGATCCCTGCAGACCGTCGTGGCTTGCTAAACTAGGGGTTCACCATTCTGCGTACATTTACCATGTCAGTTGCCGATATTCGCCACAAATACGAAAAATTCGAATTGCTCGAATCTTCTCTGGCCGCAAACCCCTTTGACCAGTTTTCCCTATGGCTGGACGAAGCGTTAAAGGCCAACGTCACTGAGGCCACTGCCATGACGCTGGCCACTGCAACCCCAGAAGGCAGGCCATCTGCACGCATTGTGCTGCTCAAAGGGTTTGATGCACAAGGCATGGTGTTCTTTACCAATTACCTCTCACGCAAAGGCCATGAGCTAGCAAACAACCCCAACGCCAGCCTGCTGTTTTTCTGGCCAGCCCTCGAACGCCAGGTACGCATTGAAGGCGTCATCGAAAAAATACCGGCAGCCGAGTCTGACCAGTATTTTAAAAGTCGTCCGCTCGAGTCACGCATAGGCGCCTGGGTTTCACCCCAAAGCCAGCCCATCAGCCGCGACGAACTCGAAGCACGCACCGCTGCGCTCACGGCATCGCTTGGCGATAACCCTGCACGCCCCGAGCATTGGGGTGGTTATCGTCTGTCGCCCAGTTACTTTGAGTTCTGGCAAGGTCGGCCGTCGCGCTTGCACGATCGTCTGGTGTTCCAACGCGAAAACACACATTGGGCGCTGCGGCGTCTCGCGCCCTAACCGGCCACCCGCTCATGGCCGCTACGCCCCCTATTTTTGACTCCGCCTTTTTCCGATCTGCCTTGGGCCGTTTCGCTACAGGTGTCACCGTCATTACCGCTGAACACCCCGGCAATGCCGGAAACGAGCCTGTGGGCCTCACCATTAGCTCGTTCAACTCGGTGTCGCTTGACCCACCCCTGGTGCTCTGGTCGCTGTCACGCAAAGCGTCTGCATTGCCCTATTTTCTGCATGCTGAGCGCTATGTGATTCATGTGCTGGCAGCCTCACAATTGCATCTGGCCAAACGCTTTGCCAGCGGCCCCCAAAGCGGCCGCTTTAACGATGTGGCGCTTGCACGTGCGCCCGGCGGCACCTTGATGCTGGCCGATAACGACACGGCAGCCTGGTTCGAATGCCATAATCTGACCCACCATGAAGCGGGCGACCATGTGGTGTTCATCGGTCAGGTAGAAAGCTGTGATCGCAGCTTCAGTCAGCCTTTGGTGTACCACGCAGGCGACTTTGACCTTACCCCTTCTACCGAGCCGCTGTCCGATCTCTGACGCGGCTTTCAACTTATCTATGTACGAGAAACAATGGCAGCAGATCTAGACTGCGTGGTGCTCGGAGCTGGCGTTGTCGGCCTGGCTATTGCGCGTGAACTCGCCCTTGCAGGCCGTGAGGTGCTAGTTACCGAGGCAGACTCAAGCATTGGCACCGGCACCAGTTCACGCAACTCAGAAGTCATACACGCCGGTATTTATTACCCTGCGGGCAGCCTCAAGGCAAAACTGTGCGTGGAAGGCAAGCAACTGCTGTACGCCTATTGCGCTGAGCGCGGCATACCGCACAAACGCACAGGCAAACTTATCGTGGCGGCCACGCCCGGGCAAACCGCACAACTAAAGCAGATTGCCGAGCAGGCACGACGCAATGGCGTAGACGATCTGTACCAGATTACCGGTGCGCAGGCGCGCGAACTCGAACCTGCGCTTAGCTGTGACGGGGCACTGGTCTCACCCTCAACAGGCATCATCGACAGCCATGGGCTGATGCTGGCGCTGCAGGGAGATGCCGAAAACCACGGTGCGCAATGCGTTTTTCATACTGTGTTTCGCGACGGGCATATTAACGATACGGGCGAATTCGTATTAACCTTTGGTGACAACGCCGCTGACAGCGCCTCGGCCATGACGCTCAGCGCCAATACCGTCATCAATGCGACGGGTCTGTCGGCGCCAGCCACAGCGCACGCACTGCATGGGCAGCCTGTTGCACACATACCCCCCACGTATTACTGCAAAGGCAGTTACTTTACGCTGTCAGGGCGGGCACCCTTTAGCCGTCTCATCTACCCCATGCCTGACGAAGCAGGCCTGGGCGTACACCTAACGTTAGATCTTGGCGGCCAGGCCAAATTTGGGCCCGACACGCAATGGGTCGACCATGAAAACTACGATATAGACCCTCACCGGGGCGACAGTTTCTACGAAGCCGTGCGCCGCTACTGGCCCGACCTGCCCGATGGCGCACTTAGCCCCGGCTATACCGGCATACGCCCAAAAATCGTTGGCGCAGGTCAGCCTGCAGCTGATTTTGTGATCGCAGGGCCGGCAACCCACGGCGTGAGCAACCTGATTAATCTGTTCGGGATAGAATCTCCCGGCTTAACAGCCTGCCTGGCGATCGCTCGCTCAGCGCTGGCCACGCTGTAACTTACTGCTTAACACTACACATGAACGACTACATTCTTACGCTTTCGTGCCCTGACCGCATTGGCATAGTTCACAACGTAACCGGCTGGCTACTGGGCCTGCATGGCAACATTATTGATGCCCAGCAGTTTGGCGATCTCGAAACCGAGCGGTTCTTCTTGCGTGTACATTTTGCGCTGCCCATTGCCACACCCGTCGACGAGCTTCATGCCTCGTTTGCATCAGTGGCCCACAAATTCGATATGGACGCGCAGATCAATGACGCCCAGCGCAAGGCGCGCCTGCTGCTTTTGGTAAGCAGACAAGGCCACTGCCTGAACGACCTGCTCTTTAGGGCCAATAGCGGCGAACTGCCAGTAGAAGTGGCGGGCGTCGTGTCCAATCATCCTGATTTCAAAGGCATGGCTGAATCCTATGGCATACCTTTTCATTTGTTGCCTGTCAGCGCCGAAAACCGTGCAGAGCAAGAGCAACAGGTTCTTGACCTGGTCGCCAAAGAAAATGTAAACGTTGTCGTGCTGGCGCGTTATATGCAGATTTTGTCCGACAACATGTGTCGCGCGCTGTCTGGCAGGGCCATTAATATTCATCACAGCTTTTTGCCCAGTTTCAAAGGTGCCAAGCCTTATCACCAGGCGCATGCGCGCGGCGTCAAAATTATTGGCGCCACCGCCCACTACGTTACGGCAGCACTTGACGAAGGGCCAATTATTGAGCAAGACATTGAGCGTGTGCACCACGCCATGAGCTCAACCGACCTTACCCGTGTGGGCAGCACCATAGAATCGCGCGTGCTGTCGCGCGCCGTGCGCTGGCACGTGGAACACCGCATTTTGCTCAACGGCCAGCGTACTGTCGTTTTCCGCTAACCCGGCGGGTCACCCATCGATACGCCTTCGCGTCGAGGGTCAGACCCACCTTCCAGACCCTGGGGCGTAATCACCACGCCCTGAAGCCCGCTTGGAAATGCAATTTCGCGCACCTCATGGCCCATTGCACGCAGCGGTGCTACCAATACATGTAGGGCCGTGTCTTTCTCGACCTCGGTAAACCGATTGCGGCTGCCTCGATTGGGCAGGGCAATGGCCTGCTGAATGTTCAGCCCCCAATCGAGTACACCCAGCAAGGTCTTTGCCACAAAGTTGATAATGGCAGCCCCTCCGGGTGATCCGATCGCCATGTAGGGTTTACCGTCCTTGAGCACAATCATGGGCGCCATGGAGCTGCGCGGGCGCTTGCCCGGTTCAACCCGATTGGCCACAGGCTTGCCCTCATCGTCTACACCGCTGAGCGAGAAGTCTGTCAGTTCGTTGTTAAGCAAAAAGCCATCAACAAAGATTTTGCTACCGAACGCGGTTTCTATTGAACTGGTCATGGAAACCACCCCACCATCAGCGTCAACCGCCACCATGTGGCTGGTGGACGGCAGCTCCGGTGAGTTGTCTTGCCCTCTGACCGCCAGCATATTGGCCGGGTCACCCGGTGGCGCACGCCCCATGCTTTGTTGTTTATCGATCAAGCCCGCCCGCAAGGCAAGATATTTTGGATTTAGCATGGCCTGTACTGGCACATGAACAAAATCAGGGTCGGCCACATAAACATCGCGGTCGGCAAAGGCCAGCTTACCCGCCTCAGAAAATAAATGTACGGACGACAGGCTGTCTGGCGCCATGGCCGCGATATCAGTATGAGCGAGTATGCCCAGCATCTGCATAATCGCCAGCGGCCCCGAGCTGGGCGGTGGCATGCCGCACAACTGATAGGCCTTGTAAGGCATGCACAAAGGCTCGCGCTCTTTAGCCTTGTAGGCAGCCAGATCAGCAAGCGTCAGGTCGCCGGGCATAGCATGGCCCCTCACTGCCTCAACGATATCGTGCGCGATGTCGCCCTGATAAAATGCCGATACGCCATCTTGAGCGATCAGGCGCAGGCTGCGTGCCAGTGCGGGGTTTTTCAGGCGATGCCCTGCAGGCCACGGCTGGCCCTGATCATCATAAAAATACGCTGCCGCAGCCGGTTGCTGCGGCAAATACTCATTTTCTTTGAGCAAGGCATGCAGGCGCGGAGACACCTCAAAACCCTGCTCAGCCAGTGCAATGGCCGGCGTGAAAAGCTGTGACCATTGAAGCTGACCGTGCTGCGCATGAACCATGGCCAGCATGGCCAGCACCCCAGGTACTCCGACAGATTTTCCGCTATTTACCGCGTCCCAAAATGGCAGTGGCTTGCCGTCTTTGACAAATCGGTCGTTGCGCGCCGCCAATGGTGCCGTCTCGCGACCATCGTATGCAAGCATGCCCTTTGCAGGGTCATACATGACCAGAAAGGCGCCGCCCCCCAGCCCGGAAGACTGAGGCTCTACCAGTGCAAGCACCATTTGCATGGCGATAGTGGCATCCACGGCATTACCGCCCGCTGCCAGCATGTCGGCACCAGCCCGCGTGGCAAGTGGATTGGCGCTGCTGGCCATGTAATGCGCTGCCCTGACCAATGTCCGCTGGGATACGGCTGTAGCAGACTCAGGGTTGATGTCTTCTTTGAACACCGTAGTTGGCGACACTGCAGTTGGCGACACCACAGCGGGTGAGGGTGAGGCCGGCGACGCCGCCCACGCAGCGGGAAGCAAGAGGGCAAGCATCAGCCCTGCCAGCGCACGCGCTACCGTGCTGCGGCGCCCGGTCACCGCATAAAAGCCCAATCGTGTGTTTTCTCGCCTTGCCTGCATGTGTCTCGCCCTTTATTTCTTGCTTCTCATCCCTTCGCCCACCCTCGGGCCTCTGGCTGTCTCTGACTGTCTTCTGCTATCCCCTGCCTATCCCTGTCTATACCCGTCTGTCCCCGTCTATCCCCGTCTATCCCCATCTATCCCCATCTATCCCCGTCTATCCCCGTCTATTCCAGTCTATTCCAGTCTATCCCCGTCTATTCCAGTCTATTCCAGTCTATTCCCGTCTATTCCCGTCTATCCCGTCTATTCCCGTCTGTCTCCGTCTGTCTCTGGCCGTCTGTGTCTCTGGCTCCCTGTTCTCTGTTTCTTACCCCTAGCCGCCTCACCCCTTACTTTTGCCTCACCCCTTACTTTTGCCTTTCCGTTTTTTTGTCTTTGTCTTTGTCTTTCACTCAATTTACTGCGCCAGCCCCTGCACCCATGATTCAAACATGTTGAGCGCTTCAGAGCGATCGCGATCCACTGGATAACTGAAAAAATAGGCTTCCGGCACTTTTAGCACACCCTCAACCGGCGCGACCAGCGTGCCGGCATCCAGCTCAGGTTGCGCCAGAAAGCGTGGCACCAGGCCCACGCCCATACCTGCTTTGACGGCCGCAATAACCATGGAAAACAGTTCATAGCGCGGCCCGGCACTAATGGAAGGCTGGTATTCGCGCCCCTGTGCGTCATACCAGTATCGCCAGGCATCAGGACGAGAAAGCATATGCAGATGGGTAAGACCCGACATGTCGCTGTCAACAGTCTCACGCCCTTTAAGCAGCTGGGGCATGCACACAGGCACCAGCGCCTCTTCATCAAAGAGTTTGATGCCTCGCGTCTGTGGCCATAATTGTTCAGCATGGTAAATGGCGGCATCCACAGGGTGATCTTTGAACTGAAACGGCAAAGTGCGGGAGGACAGGCTTACCGCAATATCACCATGCAGGCGATGAAACTGAGCCAATCGGGGCACCAACCAGGTCGTCGCCAGGGTGGGCAGGACAGCAATATGCAGGCTACGCCCCATGCCTGAGCGAGAAATCAACCCAAATGTGTCTTTTTCCAGTTGCTCCAGGTGATGGCGAACACGGGCAGCGTATTCTGCGCCAGCATCCGTCAGACCCACGCGGCGCCGGATACGCGTTAACAACTGCACCCCCAGACGCTCCTCCAGCCCAGTCACTTGACGGTATACGGCGCTATGCGTCAACGCCAGCTCCTCGGCAGCGCGCGAAAAAGATCCCAGCCGCGCAGTCGCTTCGAACGCCTGCAACGCCCCAAGATTGGGCACCCCATTTCTCATATCCGTCTCCGAAGCCAGAAATCTGGCAAACTATTGCAAGCAACGCGAGGATTTCGCGCCCTGAAAACCAGTAACCCGATGCCAGGCATCGTGTGCAAGGGGCTCGAGACACCGCGCGTCAGCGTTTGGATGCCCAAGGTCGATACCTGGTGCTGGATGGCGAGCCACACCAGATCTGTACGTCACGCCAATGTCTTGCCTAATACGCAAGACATTGTGCAATTTTATCAATTGCGTTGTGCGCCCAACGCACATTATCCTTGCTTACCATGACAACTGAATCCAGCTCTACTCTGCAGGCCCGCATTGGCGGCCACATTCTCGTCGACCAACTCGTCGCCCACGGGGCCGAGCACGTATTCTGCGTGCCTGGTGAAAGTTACCTCGCGGTGCTCGATGGTTTGTATGACGCCTCCATCGAGGTCACAGTATGTCGCCAGGAAGGCGGCGCAGCCATGATGGCTGATGCCTATGGCAAGCTCACAGGCAAACCCGGCATCTGCATGGTTACACGTGCGCCTGGTGCCTCTAATGCGCTGGCAGGCATACATATCGCCCAGCAAGATTCAACACCCCTTATTCTGTTTGTCGGCCAGATTGAACGCGGCATGCGTGAGCGCGAAGCCTTTCAAGAAATGGATTACCGCGCCGTTTTCGGTACCCAGGCCAAATGGGTTACCGAAATCGACCAGGTTGAACGCATACCCGAGCTGATATCCCGGGCCTTTCATGTCGCCACCTCTGGCCGCCCAGGCCCCGTCGTTATCGCGCTGCCTGAAGATATGCTGGTGGAAACCGCCCAGGTAGCCGATGCACCCCGTTACCAAGTTATAGAAAGCGCACCAACGACAGCGCAACTTGACGACCTGCAGGGTTTGCTAGCCAACGCCCGCAAGCCTATTGCCATTCTTGGCGGCACGCGTTGGGACCAAAACGCCGTCGACGAATTCGCCCAGTTTGCCAGCCGTTATCAATTGCCTGTTGCTGTACAGTTTCGTCGTCAAATGCTGTTTCCGGTTGATCACCCAAGCTTCACGGGCGATGTCGGGCTGGGCAGCAACCCCGAGCTTATGCAGTACATACGTGATGCCGACCTGGTGCTGCTGGTAGGCGGGCGCATGTCAGAAATCGCCAGCCAGAGCTACACGCTTTTCGACATTCCTGTTCCCAAGCAAAAGCTGGTGCATGTTTACCCTGACGCCGGCGAGTTAAACCGCGTTTACCGCGCCACACTGGGTATTAATGTGTCGCCCAGCGCATTCGCCCAAGCGGTGTCTGCCCTGAAACCAGCCGGAACACCTGCATGGGCAAACGATCTGACCCGCTTGCGGTCAAGCTATGAGGCCTGGAGCGACCCCAGCACCATTACACACCCCGGCGCTCTGCAGGTTGGCAAGGTTATGGCCTACTTGGCCTCTGCCCTGCCCGACGACAGCATTATGTGCAATGGCGCCGGCAACTATGCCACCTGGCTGCACCGCTTTCATCCCTTCAAGCGCTACGGCACACAGCTAGCGCCAACCTCGGGCTCCATGGGCTACGGCCTGCCTGCGGCCGTGGGGGCCAAGCGCATCCATCCTTCACGCACGGTTATATGCTTTGCCGGTGACGGCTGCTTCATGATGCACGGGCAAGAATTCGCCACCGCCGTACAATACAACCTGCCCATTGTTGTGCTTATTTTCGACAACGGCATGTTTGGCACTATTCGCATGCATCAAGAGCTCCATTACCCCGCACGCATCTCGGCCACCACACTCGAAAACCCCGATTTTGCTGCCTACGCCCAGGCATTTGGCGGCCACGGCGAGCGTGTCGAAACCACCGAGCAGTTTGCACCAGCGTTTGAACGCGCCGTAGCCAGTGGCAAGCCCGCCATCCTGCATTGCCTGATCGACCCCGAGGCCATTACCCCAACTACTACGCTGCAGAAAATTCGCGAGAAGGCACAGGCGGCACGCTAAAGGCGTTGAAACCGACGGTGCAAGCGCAGCCAGATATCGTACCCAGTAAAACGGCGAGGTGTAGTGTCATGCAAGCACCTTCGCCTAATGTAACTCCGTCGCGGCTGCACGCACCACTCAGTCGGCAGCACAAACCATCACTATCAATCGCCATCAGGCGATTGACATTAAATTCATCTGATACGAGGTATTAAAATGTCGTCCAACCCTTCATTCCACTGGGAAGACCCACTCTTGCTGGACAGCCAGCTTACCGAAGAAGAACGCATGGTGCGTGACGCAGCGCAAGCCTACTCGCAAGACAAGCTGGCGCCGCGCGTGCTCGAAGCCTTCCGCCACGAAAAAACCGACCCGGCCATTTTTTCTGAGATGGGTGAACTTGGCCTGCTGGGCGCCACCATTCCTGAAGAGTACGGCGGCGCTGGCATGAACTACGTCAGCTACGGCCTTATCGCCCGCGAAGTCGAGCGCATTGACTCAGGCTACCGCTCCATGATGAGTGTGCAGTCATCGCTGGTGATGGTGCCTATCAACGAGTTTGGCAGTGAAGAGCAAAAGCAGAAGTATCTGCCCAAGCTGGCCCGCGGTGAATGGATTGGCTGTTTCG
This sequence comes from Pusillimonas sp. ANT_WB101, assembly GCF_008369125.1. Classification (NCBI taxonomy): domain Bacteria; kingdom Pseudomonadati; phylum Pseudomonadota; class Betaproteobacteria; order Burkholderiales; family Alcaligenaceae; genus Pusillimonas; species Pusillimonas sp. ANT_WB101. Next base: position 252,842 of record NZ_VOAY01000004.1, read on the forward strand.
GCCTGACCGAGCCCAACCATGGCTCCGACCCAGGCAGCATGGAAACCCGCGCCGTCAAAACGGCCGATGGCTATACCATCTCTGGCGCCAAAATGTGGATCACCAACTCACCCATCGCCGACGTGTTCGTGGTGTGGGCCAAAGTGGTGGGCGGCGATGATGACGGCAAAATCCGCGGCTTCATACTTGAAAAAGGCATGAAGGGCCTGTCTGCGCCGGTCATTCATGGCAAGGTCGGCCTGCGTTCGTCGATCACCGGTGAAGTCGTTATGGACAGCGTCGAGGTCGGTGCCGAACAGATGATGCCGGGTGTCAGCGGCCTGCGTGGCCCCTTCACCTGCCTGAACTCCGCTCGCTACGGGATCGCATGGGGTGCACTGGGTGCCGCCGAGTCTTGCTGGCATACCGCCCGCCAGTACACCATGGATCGCAAGCAGTTTGGTCGCCCTCTGGCGGCAAACCAGCTTATCCAGAAAAAACTGGCTGACATGCAGACGGAAATTACCCTGGGTCTGCAAGGCTGCCTGCGCCTGGGTCGCATGAAAGACGAAGGCATTGCCGCCGTCGAGATCACCTCCATCATGAAGCGCAACTCGTGCGGCAAGTCACTGGATATCGCTCGTATGGCGCGCGACATGCTGGGTGGCAATGGCATCTCGGATGAATTCGGCGTTGCCCGTCATCTGGTCAACCTTGAAGTCGTCAATACCTATGAAGGCACACACGACGTGCATGCACTGATTCTGGGTCGCGCCCAGACAGGACTTCAGGCGTTTTTCTAAGCCGTTTGTCGGCTCGGTAGAAAAAAAGGGGCGGCAGGCGCTTAAACAGTGTCTGCCGCCCCTCTAATTTGAGCGTGCTGCAAATCTGCCAGGGTATTGATATTGGCGAATGCATGCTCGCCCATATCGAAAGGCGCCGACACAGCGCCTATGCGTTCCAGCCACAACATTACCTTACGGTCCCCCCCCAGCAAGTAACTACGCAAACTAGGCGCCAGATCCGCGTGCACCATCATGCATAAGGGGTGCGAACGGGTCGTGGTCGCGTAAGCGGCTTGAGCCACCTTGCGGGCAATGGCATCGGCAAGACGCGGCACAAGGTCTTCAGGCGGGTTAATTACGTCAACAGGCGTAACGACCAACCAAGGCGTGTCAATGCGCACCAGCGCACTGTAGATACCCGCCAACGGCCCTGCATCTGGCCCTATCTCGGCATCGTCAGTAATTACTTCTCCATAGCGCGCAAACGCATCAACGCTGCGATTGGCGCTGATCACCACGCGGCTGACCTGCCCTTGGAGAAAACGCCGGGCGTGAGCCACCAACGGCTCATCGTGCAACAAAGCCAGGCCTTTTTCTATGGGCACAATGCCGCTATTGGCTGCCGGCATCTCTGGTGACAGCCCTCCACGCGGACCGTGGCGTACGAGTCGCCCTGACGGGGCTGACCCTGCAACAGTCGGCTGCATGCGGCTAGCCCGCCCTCCTGCAAGAATAAGGCCCGTGAGATGTTCGCGCGGTATCATGCCTCGTGCGCCGTTTATCCGCCGATGTAACTCATCTCGATCTTGCGCGCCGCTGCCGTCTGTTTTCCGCGAATTTCAGAGTAATGGTCGTCACGACCCGACCAGATCTCGGCCCATCGCGCCGCAAGCTGGTCTATGCTGGCACCGCTGCGCACCAGTGCGCGCACGTCATGGCCCTGGCTGGCAAACAAACAGAGAAACACCTGCCCTTCGGGCGACAGGCGTGCGCGTGTACAGTCGCCGCAAAAGGGCTGAGAGACACTAGTGATGACCCCGACCTCGCCCGCGCCATCTTCATAGCGCCAGCGCGCAGCCACTTCACCACGGTAATCAGAGGTGACAGGCTGCAAAGGGAACTGCTGAGCAATAAGTTGCCTGATCTCGGCACCCGTGACCACCTCTTTCAGGTTCCAGCCATTGGTCGACCCGACATCCATGAACTCGATAAACCGCAGAATATGCCCGCTATGGCGAAAGTGTTGGGCCATGGGAAGAATCTGATCATCGTTCATGCCCTTGCGCACTACCATGTTGACCTTGACGGGTGCCAGCCCGACACGCGCAGCTTCATCGATGCCGCGCAACACGGTTTTTACACTGACCTTGCTGTCACTCATACGCTCAAAAAGGCGTTCATCGAGCGCATCAAGGCTGACCGTAACTCGCCCTAGCCCCGCCTCTTTAAGGGCTGCCGCCTTTTTTTCGAGCAAGGTGCCGTTGGTGGTAAGGGTAAGCTCAAGCGGGTTGCCCTCGGGCGTGCGCAAGGCTGCCAGCATGGCGATCAGCACCTCGATGTTTTTACGCAACAAGGGCTCGCCGCCGGTAAGGCGAATTTTACGCAAACCGAGTCTAGTGCCGGCTTCTGCCACGCGAGCAATTTCTTCAAAGCTGAGCAGCTCGGCGTGCGGCATAAACTGATAATCGCTGCCAAACACTTCACGTGGCATGCAATACGTACATCGAAAGTTACAGCGGTCGGTAACCGATATGCGCAGGTCACGCAAAGGCCTCGACCTCGTGTCCAGCACTGCACCACCGACGGTCTGTGCGGCAACCGGCCTGACCCCTGGGACGGGGCGCGAATCCGAATGAAAGATAACTTTGCTCATATTGATATCATAGCGCGCCAGCGCGCCCCGTGAGTGCCTGCACGCCCTGTTCTCCAAATGCTGACGTTAAGGTCTGCACCTGCCCCATACAGGCCGCGTCATAACCCACCAACTCGGAAACATAGGCCTGGTACTGCTCACCATTCATCAGATTGAGCAAACGCTGCATTTGCGGCGTATCGAGCGAGTCACGATGAACAGCAAAAAAATAACGTTCGTGAACCAGCGGAATAAACGTCAGGCCGCACCGCCAGGCGGCCGTTTCCACGCCAATGCCCACATCGGCCATGCCGCTCGCGATATGTGCCGCAATCGCCATATGGGTAAACTCACTGGTGTCAAAACCTTGCACCTTGCTGGTGTCGATATTGAGCTCCTGCAGCATCAGTTCAACCAGATAACGCGTGCTTGACCCGATCTGGCGGTTCACAAAGCGGACATCATCATTAACCAGGTCGGCGACCGACTCAATGTGTTTGGGGTTTTCAGGCTTGACGATCATGCCGGTGTTGCGCACCGCCAGGTGAATGAGCACATGTCGATCAGGCTTGAGCCACTGCCTGTAGCGCTCAAGAATAGGCTGTTCAAACTCACCCAAGGGCACCTGAAAACCGGCCAGGTCGCATTCTGATCGATCAAGCGATGCCAGCGCCTCAATGGCGGTGCGGTAGCGCAATTCGACGGGCGAAATATCGAGGCCATTGGCCAGTTGCATCAGGCCTTCTACCGCAAACCCATGACTGGCATGCAGACGCAGCCTGGGCTGGCTTGCGGGATACAGGCGGTCGAGCTCTTCTTGCAACTCTGACGCCATACTTTCAAGTGTGGGCATGAGCCTGGCATCAACACGCCGGTTTGCCCACAACAGGTGCTGCCCGAACGCCGTAACGCGTGAGCCCTGACGACGCGAGGTGTCGATGAGTGCAGCACCAAACTCCTTCTCGGCGTTACGCACAACACCCCAGGCGTGTCGGTAAGAAAGCCCACAGGCTTTACAGGCGCCGGCAATATGCCCGGTGGCATCGATGGCGGCCAGCAGCCGCAAAACTTCGCTCAGTGCAAGCTCGTTTCCCGATGGGTTTTCCAGCACCCATTCTGACCGTAGCCGTGCCTTGAATTTATAGCTCATGCGTCTCCATGCCTCTCTTATATGTTTTTTATTGCCTATTAAAAAACTTCTTATATGTCAATTTTTTCTTATTGAAGCTTATGACTTAAGTGTGTAGATTACCTCAAAGCATAAAAAAACATATATGCAATCAAAAACATATTAGAGACAACCCAGCCTTGGCTACCTAAGGCTGTCGGAGGAAGAAACCATGCATACGCCCTCGGCTTCAGACGAGTTCATCCCCTCGGACGAAAGCGTACATACCGCGACACGCCAGGCCATAGCGCATTACCAAGGCCAAAACGGCAACTTGCTGCCCATACTCCATGCGGTTCAGCATGCCTTGGGCTGTATACCGGCCAGCGCCGTGCCGGTGCTGGCCGAAGCCCTGCAGCTATCAAGGGCAGAAGTACATGGCGTCATCAGCTTCTACCCGCATTTTCGGCAGACACCCGCTGCGCCTGTCGTACTGCAAATGTGCCGTGCTGAATCATGCCAAGCCATGGGCGGCGAACAACTTGCTGCCCACGCCATGCAGCGCCTGGGCTGCGATTTTCACGAAAACTCATCAAACCAGGCCGTAACACTCGAACCCGTTTATTGCCTTGGCCTTTGTGCTCAGTCGCCCGCCATCATGATTAATGGCCAGCCGCACGCCCGGGTCACGCCGGAGAAACTGGATCGCCTGCTTCAGGAAGAGGGGTATCAGGCATGAGCAAAACCATAAAAGTCTTTGTTCCGCGCGACACTGCGGCCATTGCCGTCGGTGCCAATGCGGTGGCCGAGGCCATTGCTCAGGAAGCGACACGTCAGCACGCCGACATTGAACTGATACGCAACGGCTCTCGCGGCATGCTGTGGCTGGAAACACTGGTCGAAGTTGAAACACCGTCCGGACGCATTGCCTACGGGCCCATCGAACCCGACGACGTACCAGGCTTGTTCAGCGCCGGCTTTCTGCAAGGCCAACCGCATGCGCTCTGGAAAGGCCTGACCGATGAGATCCCGTGGTTAAAAAACCAGGAACGTCTTACCTTTGCACGTATTGGCATCACCGACCCCTTGTCGCTGGACGATTACCAGGCACATGGCGGCTTCGTTGGCCTGAACAAGGCATTGACGATGACACCGTCAGCCATTGTCGAGGAGGTAACCGCATCAGGCCTGCGTGGACGCGGCGGTGCAGCCTTCCCCACAGGCATTAAATGGAAAACCGTACTCGAAACCACCTCTGAACAAAAATACATTGCCTGCAATGCCGACGAAGGTGACTCGGGCACGTTTTCAGATCGTATGTTGATGGAAGGCGACCCCTATACACTGATCGAAGGCATGATCATCGCAGGACTGGCCGTGCAGGCCAACTATGGTTATGTGTATCTTCGCTCTGAATACCCATACGCCATCGAGACACTTGAAGAGGCCATACGGCGGGCGCGCACAGCAGGATGGCTGGGCCAGAATGTACGTGGCAGCGGCCGCGCCTTCGACATGGAAGTGCGGGTGGGCGCAGGCGCCTATATCTGCGGTGAAGAAACATCGATGCTGGAAAGCCTCGAAGGCAAACGCGGCCTGGTGCGCGCCAAACCGCCACTGCCGGCCATAAAAGGCCTTTTCGGCAAACCAACCGTCATCAACAACGTCGTATCGCTGGCTTCAGTGCCCATTATTCTGGCCCGTGGCGCGGCGTTCTATCAAGATTACGGCATGGGCCGCTCAACCGGTACGCTGGCCTTCCAGCTGGCCGGCAATATTCGGCATGGCGGCCTTGTAGAAAAAGCCTTTGGCGTTAGCCTGAAGGAGTTGCTGTATGACTATGGCGCAGGCAGTGCCAGCGGCCGGCCATTGCGCGCCGTGCAGGTTGGAGGGCCACTTGGCGCCTACCTGCCCCCTTCAAAATGGGACGCCCCGCTTGATTATGAAACCTATATCAAGCTGTCGGCCATGATTGGTCATGGCGGCATCGTGGCGTTTGACGACACGGTAGACATGGCCAAAATGGCGCAATATGCCATGGATTTTTGTGCCATAGAATCTTGCGGCAAATGCACTCCCTGTCGCATTGGCTCGATACGCGGCACAGAAGTCATTCAGAAGATTCGTGACAACGATCAGCGCGAAGCCCAGGTGGTCTTGCTGCGTGACCTATGCGACACCATGATGGCGGGTTCACTCTGCGCCCTGGGGGGCATGACGCCATACCCAGTACTTTCCGCTCTGGAGTTTTTTCCAGAAGATTTCGGCCTGCCCTCATCCGAGGCTGCCGGCACACAGATCGCCTGACGGAGGCCACCATGCTTGAGACCATCGCCCGACGTGACCGTGATTTTGGCACCCCGGCATCAACACAAACCACTTATGTAAGCATTACTGTGGATGGCATTGCCATCGATGTGCCTGAAGGTAGTTCAGTCATGCGCGCCGCTGCAGAAGCCGGCATCAACATACCCAAGCTGTGCGCCTCTGACAACCTTGAAGCATTTGGCTCATGCCGGCTGTGTCTGGTGCAGATAGAAGGACGCCGGGGCTATCCGGCCTCCTGCACCACGCCGGTCGAAGCTGGCATGGTGATTCATACCGAAAACAAAAAACTGCATGAACTGCGGCGTGGTGTGATGGAGCTGTATATTTCCGACCACCCCCTAGATTGCCTGACATGCCCGGCCAACGGTGATTGCGAGCTACAGGACATGGCCGGAGTAGTTGGTTTGCGCAATGTGCGCTATGGCTTTGAAGGTGCCAACCACCTGGACGATACCCAAGACACCTCCAGCCCTTACTTTACCTATGACCCCGCAAAGTGTATTGTCTGCAGCCGCTGCGTGCGGGCCTGCGACGAAGTGCAAGGCACGTTTGCGCTAACGGTGGATGGCCGCGGCTTTGCATCACGCATTACAGCAGGCCAGAACGATGGGTTTCTGGGCAGCGAGTGCGTATCGTGCGGCGCCTGTGTACAGGCCTGCCCCACCTCTTCGCTCATGGAAAACTCTGTCATAGAAAAAGGCCTTGGCGAACATTCTGTCATTACCACTTGCGCGTATTGCGGCGTAGGCTGCGCCTTCAAGGTCGACATGAAGGGCCAGGAAGTCGTACGCATGGTGCCCTGGAAAGATGGCAAGGCCAACCGCGGCCACTCATGTGTCAAAGGCCGGTTCGCCTGGGGCTACGCCACCCACAAAGACCGCATGACCAAACCCATGATACGTAGCCACATTTCTGAACCCTGGCGCGAAGTCAGTTGGGACGAGGCTATCCAGTACGCTGCCTCAGAGATTCGCCGCATCCAGAGCAAGTATGGGCGAGACTCGGTCGGCGGCATTACCTCTTCGCGTTGCACCAACGAAGAAACCTATCTAGTACAGAAATTGGTACGCGCCGCCTTTGGCACCAATAACGTCGACACCTGCGCTCGTGTGTGCCATTCGCCAACCGGCTACGGGCTCAAGACAACCATAGGCGAATCAGCCGGCACACAAACCTTTGACTCGGTCATGCATACCGACGTGGTCATTTTGATGGGGGCCAACCCCAGTGCAGCGCACCCTGTGTTTGCTTCGCGCCTGAAGCGACGCCTGCGCGAAGGCGCAAAACTCATTGTTATTGACCCGCGCCGCATCGAGCTGGTGCAGGCACCCCACGTCAAAGCAGACTTTCATCTTCCGGTACGACCTGGCACTAACACTGCACTGCTCACCAGCATGGCTCACGTCATTGCTACCGAAGGGTTGGTCGACGAAGCCTTTGTTGCCGAGCGCTGTGAGGCGGAAGCCTTTGAGCATTGGCGTGAATTCGTGGCACGCCCCGAGTACTCGCCCGAAGCCATGGAGAGTGAAACTGGCGTACCTGCCGCAGACGTACGTGGGGCCGCACGCTTGTTCGCCACCCACGGCAACGGCGCTATTTACTATGGCCTTGGCGTTACCGAGCACAGCCAGGGTTCAACAACCGTCATGGCCATCGCCAACCTAGCCATGGCAACCGGCAACTATGGGCGTGAAGGCGTGGGTGTCAACCCGTTGCGCGGACAGAACAACGTTCAGGGTTCGTGCGACATGGGGTCCTTTCCGCATGAGCTGCCGGGCTATCGCCACGTGTCTGACGACGCTGTTCGCCATCAATTTGAGCAAGACTGGGGCGTCATCCTTCAGGCCGAGCCGGGCCTACGTCTTCCCAATATGTTTGATGCGGCAATCAGTGGGTCTTTCAAGGGGCTTTATTGCCAGGGCGAAGACATCGTCCAGTCTGACCCCAACACGCAGCATGTGGCCGCAGCGCTGGCTGCCATGGAGTGCGTCATCGTTCAGGACATCTTCCTGAACGAAACCGCAAAGTATGCACATGTATTTCTGCCAGGCTCTTCATTTCTTGAGAAAGACGGCACCTTCACCAATGCCGAGCGTCGTATTTCACGCGTACGTAAGGTGATGGAGCCCATGGGTGAGCTGGCCGACTGGGAGGCCACCTGCGCACTGTCCAATGCCTTGGGCTACCCCATGCAGTACACCCATCCTTCTCAAATTATGGATGAGATCGCCCGCCTGACACCTACCTTTGCCGGCGTGTCGTTCAACAAAATCGAGGCCTTGGGCGGAAGCGTGCAATGGCCGTGCAACGAAGAAGCGCCTGATGGCACGCCCATCATGCACGTTGACACCTTCGTGCGCGGCAAGGGGCGTTTCATGATCACCAAGTATGTGCCCAGCGATGAACGCAGCACACGAAAGTTTCCGCTGCTGCTCACAACAGGCCGCACCCTCACGCAATACAATGTGGGCGCGCAAACGCGGCGCACTGCCAACGTGGTCTGGCACGACGAAGATCTGCTAGAGATGCATCCCCACGATGCCGAAGACCGAGGCATTCAGTCGGGCGACATGGTGGCGATAGCCAGCCGCGCAGGTGAAACCGTATTACGGGCGGATGTTACCGACCGAGTACAGCCTGGCGTTCTGTACACCACTTTTCATTTTCCCGAATCCGGTGCCAACGTCGTCACAACCGACAGCACAGACTGGGCAACTGATTGCCCCGAATACAAGGTTACGGCCGTGCAGGCCCGCCGAGTTACAGAGCCTTCGGCGTGGCAGGCTCAATGGTCACGCTTTAGCGATGTTCAGGCCAGACTGCTTGAACAGCGTACGCGTGAAGGCGAGACCGCTGCCAGCGCTCCATCGGGGCCGACGGTAAGGCCGGCAAAACAGAAAGAAAAGGTGACTGTAGATGCGTCTGCCGCACAGCCGCATCAGTCTGCAACTGGCGTACGGGCAACCCCCGCGCTTGCCTCAGAAAACTGAGTGGCGCACTGGAAACCTGAGCAAAACATGACACCTATGCCTGAACCCCTACCCTGCGCCTACCCCGCTGAAATCGCCTGCTATGAAGGCAGCGAATCTGCGGTGGTAGTACGCATAGGCTCGGCGGAGCAAAATAAATTCCATCTGGAAGATGACAGACTAGCCCGGGAAGTTGCGGTCGCTCTTGAGTTCAATGGCATCAGCCATGCCACGCTTCTGGCTACGCCAACTGACCTCGAAGACTTTGCTCTGGGGTTTTCACTGACCGAAGGCATTATCCACAGCGCCGATGATCTGTATGACATCGAACTCTCCGAACGCCCTGAAGGCATTGTTATTCAGGCGCAAATAGCCAGTGCCTGCTTGCACAAACTGAAAATGCGGCGCCGAAACCTTGCCGGCCGCACGGGTTGCGGGCTGTGCGGTGTGGAAAGCCTGGGCGAGGTCCGGCGCGTACTACCGGCCGTACAAGCCCGGCACGAATGGGTATCCACCCGCGCCATTCTTGATGCTGTGGCGCAACTTCGCGCGCAACAGCCTCTGCATCAGGAAACGGGTGCCACACACGCCGCCGGCTGGGCATCGCTCGACGGGCAGTTGCTTTATGTGAGGGAAGATGTAGGCCGACACAATGCCCTGGACAAGCTTATCGGTCACCTATTACGCGAGGCGATCGACCCTGCCTCAGGGTTTGCCGTGATATCAAGCCGCGCAAGCTTTGAAATGGTGCAAAAGGCTGCCGCCATGGGAATGTCTGCGCTAATTGCCGTATCAGCACCCACCACCTATGCCTGTGCCCTGGCCAACGACCTTAACGTCATGCTTGCAGGCTTTGCCCGCGGCAACGCGTTTACCGTTTACAGCCACCCAGAATTCCTGATCAGTCATGGGAGTACGACATGAACAATATCGACCATCTTATCCGTCTGGCCAACCGCATCGGCGCATTCTTCGAAGCAATGCCCCGCCATGACGAAGCCATTGAAGGCATCGCCAATCATATTCACAAATTCTGGGAACCCCGCATGCGCATTGCCATGCTGGCGTTCATCAAGGCCAGACCTGACGGCCAGTCGGAGGAGGCGGGCCTGGACGCAATCGTACTCGAGTCACTGCTCAAGAACAGGGAGAGATTAACCCCCAAACAAACATCAACCCACTGAGTTTTTAGTTGCACCACCACTTTTTCTGCACTCTGTATTAATAAACGCTGCCCCCTCAGCAACAAGGAGACAACATGAGCACAGATCGCACAGCAGGTTTTTTCAGCAAGGAACGCATAACTGCGCCTCCTGGCTTTAACCGATGGATGATCCCACCCGCTGCACTCGCTGTACACCTATGCATTGGCCAGGCCTACGCATTTTCAGTATTCAATGGTCCCATGACACGCCTTGTCGGTATCTCGGAGTCTGCGCCGGGCGACTGGGATTTGCCGACACTGGGCTGGATCTTCAGCATTGCCATCGTTTTTCTCGGGCTGTCTGCGGCATTTGCCGGCAAGTGGCTGGAGGAAGTCGGACCGCGCAAGGCCATGTTTGTGGCCGCATGCTGCTTCGGCGGCGGCTTTCTGGTCTCGGCAGTCGGCATTTCATTGCATCAGATATGGCTGGTTTATCTAGGGTACGGTGTGCTGGGCGGTATAGGCTTGGGCATAGGCTATGTATCGCCTGTTTCTACGCTGATCAAATGGTTTCCTGACCGGCGAGGCATGGCAACGGGCATGGCGATCATGGGGTTCGGAGGCGGAGCATTTATTGCCTCACCCCTGTCGGTCGCCATGATGAACCATTTTCAGTCGTCCACATCGGTAGGCGTGGCCCAAACGTTCGTCGTGATGGGCGTGCTGTATTTTATTTCCATGACCATCGGTTCGCTGGCCGTGCGCATTCCTGCCGCTAACTGGAAGCCTGAAGGCTGGACGCCTCCGGTCACACAGAATGCGATGATCACACGCAATCATGTTCATATTGACCAGGCCCTGAGAACGCCTCAGTTCTGGCTGATCTGGTGGGCACTATGCCTGAACGTAACCGCTGGCATAGGTGTGTTGGGTCAGGCCTCAGTCATGATCCAGGAGAGTTTTAAGGGCGGCATTACGCCGGCTGCTGCCGCAGGCTTTGTGGGTGTACTGTCATTGGCCAACATGCTGGGGCGTTTTTTCTGGGCATCGGTTTCTGACTACGTGGGCCGCAAAAACACCTATTACATTTTTTTCGTCTTGGGCGCAGCGCTTTACTTTATGGTGCCAGGCATGGGGTCGGCAGGTAATGTGGCACTGTTTGTATTGTTCTACGCCATCATCATATCGATGTACGGCGGCGGGTTTTCGACAGTGCCGGCCTATCTGGCCGATCTGTTTGGCACCCGTTTTGTAGGCGGCATCCACGGCCGTCTGCTGACAGCATGGTCGGCAGCAGGTGTTTTTGGCCCGGTGCTGGTAAATTACATTCGCCAATATCAGGTAGATAGTGGGGTACCGCCCGCACAAGCCTATACCACCACTATGTACATCATGGCTGGGCTACTGATTATCGGGTTTCTCTGCAACATGATGGTACGCCCGGTAGCCGCCCACCATCACATGGGCGAAGAACAACCCAGCCTCAAGCCCATCCTGGCTGCCGAATAAAGGAGCATATTCATGACAACACAAACAACTACAAGCCCACCTGCATTGGTAGCAATGTTTTGGCTTTATGTAGGCATACCGCTGGTTTGGGGCATCTGGGAAACCATGCTGAAGGCTACGGCGTTATTTCAATAACCTGCATACCGCCGGGCTGGCCTCTTGCGGGGCTTGAGCCCGGCGGCGTGGGCACTGCCTGACACGCAGCAAGCCTGCAAAAAAAAGCCACCGATTTACACGGTGGCTTTTTTTGCAGCAGGTTAGTGCCCGATCAGGAGGACTCTTTCACCCGGTAAACCAGTACCGCCGTCTTGGCCAGGCTGAGCACCTTAATGGTGACACTGCCCAGTAGCAAACGCGAAAGACCGCTGCGACCGTGACTGCCGATAAAGATCAGATCGCAATCTTCTTCGGTGGCTGTCTGCACAATGCCATCTGCTACGTTAAAGTTGGACACGGCCTTGCCTGTGGCCTTGACGCCTGCCGTCTCAGCCCGATCAAGCACAGACTGGAGGTATTTTTGCGCCTGTTGCTGGGCCGTTTTATCGTAGTCTTCGTCAGTAATGGCATAGGCGGCTGCCATGCCATCGAAACCGACCGTTGCGGCGAACGGTTGGGTAACGTACACAGCCACGACTTCGGCGCCCGTTTCACGGGCGAAGGAGACGCCTTTGTTAGCTGCTTGTGCTGACAGTGCAGAACCATCAGTCGGAATTAAAATTCTTTTGAACATGCTTGTAGTCCCCATGTGTTGCTTGGCCCCAAAGATTAACGTCAAGTGTAATTAATAACACTTGGTATATACACCTGTGCTGATATGCATCAGACAATTTGCTTATTATGACTTGTTTGCATTGATTTGCCGCGCGGCTTCAAACAACGCAGTGCAGCGTGCCCCCGAACGGCAATACGCCAGCACAGGCTCGGGAAGCTGCTTGAGCAACTTGGCAAAGCACTCGACATCATCATACGTCATGGCACCGCTTACAACAGGCTGATACTCAATTTGCAGGCCTGCGGCCTGCGCGGCCTTTATCACGTCAGCTGACAGCGGCTGGTCGGGCCCGCCTTCAAGGTCGGGCCGATTGATAATTACGCTTCTGAAACCTGCATTGGCGACGTCGGGCATATCGTCTGGCCCTAATTGCGGGGCGACCGCAAAGGTATCGGTCAGCGCCCTGATGGCTACAGACATGGCGTACTCCTGCTTGATGGAATAAAAAGAAAATAGTATGACGGCCAACTGGGCGACGCAAGCTCTGCTTTCACGCGTATTTCTTACAGGCTACCATTGACGGTGAAGACGGCTTTCTATAAGATATATATAAAATGAATCTTTAAAGCCGTTTTCACTCGAAAACATCTTGTCCCCACTATTTCTAGGCTACCCGGAAGCTTCTCGATGTCCCGATCCGAACTCTGCACCGAAGCAGAAATCACTACGCTTGTTTACTCGTTTTACGACAAAGTTCGCGCTGACCCCCTCATAGGCCCTGTTTTCAACGACGCCATCCACGACTGGGACACTCACCTGACAATCATGGTGCGGTTCTGGTCGTCAGTACTGATCGGCAGTGGCACGTATAGCGGTGCCCCCATGCCCAAGCATGTAGCCTTGCCCGGCCTCGACGCCGACATGTTTGTACGCTGGCTTCAGCTTTTTCATGACACCACAGAAACCTTGCCAAATCGGCTGTTTGCCGAGCGCGCCGAAGAGGCCGCGCATCGTATTGCCCGCAGCCTGTGGTTTGGCTATCAAATGAATAACAACCCTGACAGCATGCCCAAGGATCTTCATAATGGCTGAACTCATCCACCCCCAGGAGCGCCAAGCTGGTGTGGCGCGGCCCGACCTGACCACCTTCCTCAGCCTCGGTTTTCGCCCGCTTTATATTGCGGGTGTTGTCTGGGCGCTCGTTTCCATCGCAATCTGGATTTTCGCGCCACAACTGATCCCTGCACCAATGTGGGGCGTTGCGTGGCACGCCCACGAAATGCTGTGGGGCTTTATCGTTACGATTGCACTGGGTTTTTTGCTTACTGCCAGTGCAACCTGGACGGGTTTCAACCCGCTGAAAGGCGCCCCGCTGGGTCTGGTGTGCATTCTTTGGCTGATCGCACGCATTGCCTACCTGACCGGCGGCGATACGGCCTTCACGGTGGGTGTGATCAGTGAGTCTGCCTTTTTCCTTATCAGTGCACTCAGCCTGCTAAGGGTGGTCATCAAAGGCAAAAGCCGTCGCAACTATGGCCTGCCTCTGCTGGTGCTCGGCTTGGGCGTGGCCAATGTGCTGTATCTTTCGGCAGCAAAAAATGGCGATTATGTTCTTCTCATCGAGCACTTTAATCAAGGCTTGATCGCCATGGCTGTGGTCGCCCTATTGATTGCACGCCGGGTTATTCCCTTCTTCTCCATGCGCATGGTGCCTGAGCTGAAGCTGCCCATGCTGGTTGGCAGCGGCAAATACCAACTGGGTTTTGGTGTGGCGGCTATTGTGTTCAGTTTGGTGGGCCTGAGCTGGGCCATGGCGCTGTCGCTTGCTATTACGGGTTTGATCAGTCTGTGGCAGCTTGCTCACTGGAAGCCGTTTTCAGTGCTGCACAAGCCTATGTTATGGATTCTGTACCTGGGCTACGCAATGATCGGTATCGGTCTGATATGTGCAGCCGCGCACATGGCGGGTATTGGCGCCAGTAGCCCGTTGGGCCGAAGCGCAACACATGTACATATTATCGGCATGGGCGGGTTCTGCATTCTGATTATTGGCATGCTTACACGCACGGCGTTGGGCCATCTTGGCAGGCCGTTGGCGCTTGATGCCAGCATGCTGCTCAGTTATTACCTGATGATTGCGGCCGTGGCGCTGCGTCTGGCGGCTTTGTGGCCATCAAGCGTCACGCTGATGCTGTTGCATGCTTCTGCCGCATGCTGGATCGTATGCATGGGTCTTTATTTGTGGCGGTTCGTGCCTATGTTGATCCGCCCGCGGCCTGATGCGGTGCTCAAGGCCAAGGCGGCCAAGTAGTAGCAATTATGCAGCTCTCTAAGGTGTCAATATGCGGCTGACCATGATGACGGATTATGCGATGCGCCTGCTCATGTATGTGGGCGAGCGCCCCGACCGGTTGTGTACCATTGCCGAGATTGCTCGGGCCTATGGTATTTCAGAGCCGCATTTGATGAAGATTACGCATAGGTTGGCTCAGCGGGGGTGGCTGGAAACGGTGCGGGGCAAGAATGGCGGTATGCGGCTTGCCATGCCCGCTGAGCAAATTAATCTGGGTGCGGTGGTGCGCGACACTGAAAATGATCTTGCACTGGTTGAGTGTTATACGGATGCAAACCAGTGCAGTCTGACGGGGCGCTGTGGGGTGCGGTCGATTCTTGACGGGGCTCTGGTGGCGTTTTTGCAGCATCTTGATGGGTTTACGCTGGCTGATGTGTTGGTTACGCCGGCAACGTTTGAGGTGCCTGTGGTTTTTGAGGCTCGGCGTGGGGTTACCAAGTAGGGTTGGTTTTTCGGCTGGCTGAGGGCTTGATGATGAGGTTTTATGGCGCTGCCTTTTGGTGGCGCTTTTTTTGTGGGCGCTCTTTCTTGTGAGGCTGCCATATTTGGTTTCTTAATTCGCGCGCGGGCCAGTGCCCTGTGCCCTGAGCATTAAATCGTATGGTCTTTGCTGGGCGCCTGCAGCGGTTGGTTTCTTAATTCGCGCGCGAGCTAGGGCGTGTAGCCTGCGCCCTTTGCACTAAATCGTGTGCTCTTTGCAGAGCCGCAGCGGTTGGGTTCTTCAGTCGCGCCGCGGACCAGTGCCCTGAGCGCCAAATCGCGCGGCCCCTGCGGGGCTGCCCGTCAGGAAGGCCCTGTCTCAGGGGACGGGCGTGAACTCGTCCAAAACAGTCCCCCGGACTGTTTTGGACTCAGACAGCACGCCCTCTCAGGCCCCTGATCCAAGACCTTCCTGACGGCACGCTCAAATGGCGCTCAGGGCACTGGTCCGCGGCGCTTTGCAGATTTTTATTACTTAGTATGTGGTGATCTTCGCTATGCTCAGCGTCAGCCACAAGGCCAGGTTAGTGTTGGTGTTGGTGTTGACGCTTGCGAGTCGAGTCGAGTCAAGTTGATGTCGGACGATATTTATGGCTGTGTAGCGGGCTGTTGCACGATCTTTTTCATGAGCACCCCTCTGTCTGACAACAGAAGCGGGTCGGGCCCGGAGCGCTTGTACTTAGGCGCAGGGGCAACTTCCTTAAAAGGTAACTGCAATGAGCTTTTCGGAGCGCGTAACAGTTTAGTTGCGGCGGGTGCCCGATCGTACGATTTTTACGGGGCACTCGCGCCGCTGGCTTCTGTAGGCGCACAATGATCAAGTTCTGACGCCACTATTGCGACGCCAGTACCTTGTTGAGCACGAACCTACAAAACTAACGGAGCGGCATATTTGCCGCTCGCCAGATTAAACGATATTGCAACGCACGGTGATCGGGTGCGCTCTAAGCACTGAGACAACGGTGTCGTCAACCTTGCCTTCGACGTCGGAGATGACGTAACCGATTTGGCCTTTGGTCTGCAGTTGCTGGCTGAGAATGTTGAGCCCGTGCTCGGCCATCAGGTTGCTGAGGGTACCCATGGCGCCTGGCAGGTTGCGGTGAACGTGCAGGATACGGGCGGTTCCCATGGTGGGCTGGTATGAGATTTCGGGGAAGTTGACAGCGCCTTTTGTGGTGCCGCTGAGCAGAAAATGGCAAAGTTTTTCGGCGACTTCGCGGCCGATGTTTTCTTGGGACTCTTGCGTGCTGCCGCCAATGTGCGGGGTAAGGATGACGTTGCGCTTGCCGATTAATGGGCTTTTAAGGGCTTCGTCACGGCTTTTGGGTTCGACGGGGAACACGTCTATGGCGGCCCCTGACAGATGGCCGGAATCTAGCGCGTTATTGAGTGCGTCAATGTCGACCACCGAACCTCGCGAGGCGTTGATAAGGATAGCGCCTTTCTTCATGGAGGCGATGGCTTCTGCATCCATGATGTTTTCAGTGGCTTTACCACCCGGCACATGCAGCGTCACCACATCGGCCTGAGCCAGGAATTTTTTGAGTGAGGTTGTGGCACGTGCGTTGCCCAGGGGCAGTTTGGCTTCGACGTCATGAAAAATAACGCGCATGCCCGCGGCTTCGGCGAGTGTGCCCACTTGTGAACCAATATTGCCGTACCCGATGATACCCAAGGTTTTACCGCGCGCTTCGAAGGCACCGTCTGCAGTTTTGTCCCAGAAGCCCTGATGTACACGGTCGTTTTTTTCAGGGATGCGGCGCAACAGCAAAATGGCTTCACCCAGCACCAATTCGGCGACCGAACGGGTATTGGAAAATGGCGCATTAAAAACCGGCACGCCACGCAACATGGCGGATTCAAGATCGACCTGATTGGTCCCGATGCAGAAACACCCTACAACACGCAAGTCAGTAGCTTCGGCGAGCACAGCCGCGTCAAGCTGCGTGCGGGAACGAATACCCAACACATGTGCGCCGCGAACCGCTTCACGCAATTGCTCGGAAGACAGTGCAGAAGCATGCGTTACGACGTTGTCAAAACCGGCGGCGTTGAAGACTTCTTTGGCGCTGGGGTGGATGTTTTCAAACAGGACAATACGAGTCATTGATGGATCCAGGCTAGTCAAAACGAAAAACGTTTATTGTGGACTATTTTAGGCCTGAATGCTTGTGAAGCCATTATTGAATAAGGGTTTATAAATAGCTAGCAGATATATAGGGCTCAACAGGCCGTCCAGAAACGAATTCCGAGTCACTGCACCCGCGTTTACGCTCTATAAGAGCACGCTTATCTGGTCTTTATCTCTTTGGCTGGTGTTTGAACAAGCTTTTCGTTTGACCGTTTTGTTGTTCAACGATGCACATTCACAATGGTCGCTTGCATGGCTGCGATTACTTTAACCGTAGAGCCAGAATAGGCATGGACTTCTCCAGCACAAACGGTGAGCAGTTTGCCTGCATTGATTACTTTGCCAATGGCGACAAACCGGTCACCCATGGCGGGCCGCATGAAATTTATTTTGAACTCGGCGGTAACCACCTCGTACCCGGGTGGCGCCATGCTCAATGCGGCATACCCGCAGGCGCTGTCCACCACACTGGTAATCGCACCCGCATGAACGTAACCATGTTGCTGCGAAAGCCCCTTCGAAAACGGTAATGCGATCTGCACCTCACCCTCTTCGACCAGGACAAGCTGTGCGCCCAGTGTGGCCATCAAGCCCTGCGCATCGAAACTGGCAGAAATACGGTTGTGGAGGTCGCTCATGACAGGAAAGCCTTTTGATCAGATAGTTTTTTTTTGACAGCCCGCTGACTTTGAGGCCGAAGATATCTGGCGCGCCAAACGCATCAAATACGTGGTGGCTGTCATAAGCGCCAACGCTATGCGAAGGCGATAACCATCATACCTTGCCTTCTGTTAACGTCGCCCGCACTGAGCGACAGTGAGAAGAAGCGTCCTAGCGCTTCTTCATAAAGCCGCTGCACAATATCGTCTCAATGGTGCACGTAACGTGGGTGATCAGTGCAACATCCACTGTAAGGCTGGCAATAACTAACCTACACGGCTGTCACGATGCGCGACCATTCTTTTGTACAAATTGGTGATATTCGTACTGCCAGTTTTCACAAAGCAAAAAGGCAAAACACCATGAACGATGGCGGCCGCACCACTACCCAGCATGGTCAGCGCGAAAGAAAACGACACCTTCATGTGTTGCAGGTAGGATTCACCGACAGAGCTCGGGTGTTTGGTAAAAAGCTGAGAGAAATTTTTCATGAGTTTTATAACAGCGTCTTGAATGGCAATATCACTATTTTAATTCTTTAAGCTTAAAAAATTATTGTCTTGTTTACACGCAAAACCCTTGTTTGTAGAAATTAATTCCCTACAAGTGACCATGTGCAAGAAAATGACGCGACGCAATTACATGAACGGCCGAAAAATATGGAAAGGCGCCGCCGCTGCAGCAGTTAGTTGCTGGCCTTTCCACTGCATCAAGAACTATTCCGGCGTGCCGGTGACGCCGTAGCGCAGGCCCAGCGCATCATTCCTCGGCACCCTTGCTCATGGAGTTACCCAGCTCTCTTTCGATCTGCTCAATACTAGGCAAGCTGGTCTGCAGTTCGGCGGGAAGCGACTCGACCAATTGGTACTCAGCCACACCTAGTGGCTGAGCGTTATTGCGCAGCGCGTATTCAGCCACCACCTTGTTTTTGCCTTTGCATAACAACAGGCCGATGGTGGGGCTGTCGTCTGGGCGCTTTATTTGCGTGTCCACCGCCGTCAGGTAGAAGCTCAGTTGTCCCAAGTGCTCAGGCTTGAACTTTCCACCCTTCAGCTCGATCACCACATAGCAGCGCAGCTTGAGGTGGTAAAACAGCAAGTCGATGAAGAACTCGTCACGACCCACGTTCAGCAACACCTGTCGCCCCACGAAAGCGAAACCTGCGCCGAGCTCCAACAAAAATTCGGTAACGTGCCTGATCAGCGCACCCTCGATCTCCCTTTCCTGTGCCTCGTCGGTCAGACCGAGAAAATCAAAACGGTACGGATCCTTGATCGACTCACGAGCCAAATCAGATTGCGGCGCAGGCAACGTAGTCGGGAAGTTGGTGACTGCCTGGCCGTTGCGCTCCAACAGCCGGGACTCGATCTGCATCACCAGCACGTTGCGCGACCAGTTGTGCTCGATGGCCTTGGCCGCATACCACTTACGAGTTTGCGGGCCAGGCAGTTTGTCCAGCAAGGCCAACTGGTGATACCAGGGCAATTGTGCAAGCACCTCTTGCACAAATGATTCGTCCGGCCAGGCTTCGGCAAACGCCCGCATATACTTGAGGTTTCGCGGTGAAAAACCCTTCATTTCCGGGAAGGCGGTACGCAGGTCATGCGACAGCCGCTCGATCACCTTTGCGCCCCAGCCCTGCTCTGCCTGCCGCTCCAGGATGTCGCGACCGATCTGCCAGTAAAGCCCCACCAGCTCCCGATTGGCCGCCAGCGCCGCCCGCTGCTGCGCGGTATGAATGCGACCCTTTAAATCGACTAGCCAATCTGCATAGCCTTGCGGGACGGGGATCAAGGAGATTGGTTTGTCAGTCATAGCACCGTCATTCCTTTGGAAGCGAAACCTTTTCTCGCATCCAATTAACAGCCTTCGCCAGCGATCTTCAGGTATCCCCTGCGTCTCTTCGTGCCATTTGTGCAGCACCTCATGCACGATCATCTCATCGGAGACAGCTCCTTTGCCACGCAGCAGATCGCTCCATGCCGCTATCTAGGTAGCGGCGATTTCGTATTACTCAGTTTTCGCTGTCTTGAATGTGAACGGAATTTTATCAAGAGTCTCGACGATCTTGAAGACATGATGATCGAAGTACGGCTTGCAACCACCACGCTTCGCCAGCGACACGTATTAATTGCGCTCTGCCTGCCAGCAGTTCCTGCGTCACGGCCTGCTTGAGGGCGCAGGTCTTGGGGCGGCGGTTTTCGAGAGTGGTTATTTCGGTGTCCATGTCGGCGAAGTGAGGGCGCGACAACGACGCCTTGCAGGCGATTGGATGATTCGGTTGACTCTATCACCGCGACCTGGCTCAGACCCTTGAGGGTTTCGGGCGACTGCACGGCGCAGCACTTTTACTTGCCCAGACACTCGCCCAGTGAGCGCAGCGTGGGCGCCTGAGTGCCATGACTTTGACTGCCCTTTTCTTGAACCTAGCACAGGTCGGCTTTGCAGGGCTGATAAAGCTGACCGGAAGGAAGATACGTATGAGTCTTCATAAAAAGACGAGTAATAAAATTAAAAATCACCCCATTTACTCATTGATTACCCGATTCTCAGTCTCCCATCCTTGGCAAAGGCAAACGACAATGGAACCGCACACAAAGGGGCAACAAGCCCCACAGGTCAGACGTTAAACAAAAAATTCAGCACGTCGCCATCTTTAACCACATACTCTTTGCCTTCTGCACGCATCTTGCCGGCCTCTTTGGCGCCCTGCTCGCCTTTGCAGGCAATAAAGTCGTCATAAGCAATGGTTTGCGCACGGATGAAACCACGTTCAAAGTCGGTGTGGATGACGCCGGCGGCATTGGGTGCAGTGTCGCCAATGCGGATGGTCCAGGCGCGCACTTCTTTTACACCTGCCGTAAAGTATGTTTGTAAACCGAGCAGCGAGTAGGCCGCACGAATAACGCGGTTCAGGCCAGGCTCTTCCATGCCCATGTCTTGCAGAAATTCGAGTTTGTCCTCGTCATCAAGCTCGGCGATCTCGGCTTCGACGGCAGCACATACGGCAACTACGGGTGCATTTTCAGCCTCTGCGTACTTACGCACTGCATCGAGGTGGGGGTTGTTTTCGAACCCATCTTCACGCACGTTGGCGACATACATGCTGCGTTTTGCAGTGATAAAGCAAAACTGTTTGATAAGCGCTTTGTCGTCGTCGTCGAGGTCCAGCGAGCGCACCGGGCGTGCCTCGTTAAGTACCGGAATGATTTTTTCAAGGATGGCAACAATCTTGATGCCCTCTTTATCACCCGCACGCGCGGTTTTCTGATTGCGGTGCAATGCCTTTTCAGCCGTGGCCAGATCAGCCAGGGCCAACTCGGTATTGATAACTTCAATATCAGACACTGGGTTTACACGACCGGCCACGTGAATGACGTTCTCGTCTTCAAAGCAGCGTACGACGTGCACAATGGCATCGGTTTCACGGATGTTGGCCAGAAACTGGTTACCCAGGCCCTCACCTTTGGACGCACCGGCAACCAGACCAGCGATGTCAACGAATTCGACCACGGCGGGCAGAATGCGCTCAGGCTTGACGATTTCGGCAAGTGCCGTCAAACGCGCATCGGGCACCTCAACGACGCCAACGTTAGGCTCGATAGTGCAAAAGGGGTAGTTCTCGGCGGCAATGCCAGCCTTGGTCAGGGCGTTAAAGAGCGTAGATTTCCCGACGTTGGGCAAGCCAACGATGCCACATTGCAGAGCCATGAGTATCCTGAAAAATAAAGAATATTTCGAAAAGAAGCTATTGTAGTAGTTCGCTGGCAGATTTGCCGCGAGCACGGCAGCAGGCTATGCTGCCCCGAACAACGGCAAGACACTTGCTGGAACCCTTAGGTCAGCGCGTCTCCCGCAACTTGCAGCAATATCCATACGACCAGTAGCGGACCAGAATTAAAAATACAGTGCAGCAGCATGGACGCGCCTATGCCTCGCCGGCATCGCTGCCAACCCAGCACCAGGCCGGTCAGCCACTGCGGCAATACCAGCAGCGGCAACAACCACCACGCCGTATGATGAAGCTTGAAGTTGTAAAGATGCACGGCGGCAAACAAAAGCGATGCCAGATGAAACACCACCGGAAAGGCGCGCCGATAATATAGCCGCCAGCGCCAGGGCGTTGAGCGTCTGGCCCATTTGGCTCCTGATAAATACGGAGCCCAGCACATTACGAGTACGGCGGCAATCAACAGGATACCAGGCCACTTCGGCCCCAGCAGCATTGCCACCGTAGCAATGGGAGCCAGCCACCACGCGTAGGCTGGGCGCCGCATGCCATAGCGAAAAACCAGCTCTTCGACGATGGGAGCCCAGATCAATGCCTGCAACCAGGGCATATTGTAAACGTCCAGCCTGTGGGTCGCACCGCTGGAAGTGGCCGCCCACACAGCTATAGGCCCGAACAGGATCAGGTTGACTACCCATAGAAACAGGGCCCATTTGAATAGGCCCACGAGCGGGACGGAAGGAAACCAGTCTTGTATCCACCCATTTTCGATTTCACGGGGAGGCAGGCGGGGAGTGAAGCTTGGCCGCACCACAAATCGAGCGAAATCGGCGAATTCATCGCGAAACCGCGGCGTGGGCGTTTTAACCAATACGGGTGAATCTACAGTCATGCTAGCCCCCTGACAGAGTCGGCATACCGCCAGGACGGCGCTGCAATAGTACTCAGAGACGGGCAAATCATACAGGCTGCCAGACCTGCCCGGTCAACCACGATTACCCTCATGCAATTGATTGGTCGCCTGAACAAACTCACCTCGTAGCAGCGCGGGTAACACAGCCCGACAACGATCAATTACTTTTTCGATTTCAGTTTGCTCTTCGCGGCGTGGCGCGCCAAGTACAAAATTGACAACTTGCTGATTGAGCCCTAGCGAACGCGGATGCCCGATGCCTAAGCGCAAGCGCCAGAAATCACTGCTGCCGAAGGCGGACTGAATATCACGCAAGCCATTATGGCCAGCATGCCCTCCCCCGCGCTTGAGCTTGGCTTGCCCGGGCATCAAATCAAGTTCGTCGTGCAGCACAAGCACCTGTTCAGGTGCCAGTTTGTAAAACCGCATTAAGGCACCGGCTGCCTGACCCGACTTATTCATGAAGGTGGTCGGTTTAGAAAGAATCACGGCTTCGCCATCGAACCTTGCTTTAGCAACCCAGGCGGAAAAAGCTTTCTCAAGCGAGAACGAAGCCTTGAGATCATCGGCCAGGTGATCGGCCAGCCAGAAACCCGCGTTATGTCGGGTAACTTCGTACTCGGGCCCGGGGTTGCCCAGGCCAATGATAAGACGTATGGCTTGCGTGGTCATAGTCAGAGTCTACACAAAAAACCCCTGTTGGCCGCAATGGCCTGACAGGGGTTTTGAAAGACAGGCGCTGGCCCCGAAGAAACAGCGCCTGGCCCGGCGACAACAGCTTACTCGGCGCTGTTTTCGCCAGCTTCGCCTTCGGCCTCTTCGCCATCAGCAGCGGCAGTACCGGCGCCTTTCTTGGCCAATGCAGCAGCAATGACCAGGTCGTCTTCCGCACCGTGAACGGTATGCGTAACGCCTTCAGGCAGCACCAAGTCTGACAGGTAAATATTGCCACCAGCAGGCATGTTAGCAAGATCAACCTGAATGGACTGGGGCAGATCGGAGGGCAGGCAAGTGATCTCGAGCTCGGTCAGCACCTGGCTGATGATCTGGGCTTCAAGCTTGACGGCAGGCGAGAGATCACCGTTGATGAAGTGCAGGGGCACTTTAGTGGTGAGGGTTTGTTTAGCATCGACACGCTGGAAGTCAACATGCAGCACCAACGCCTTGTAAGGGTGCCATTGAACGGCGCGCAGCAGCACGGGCTGGCCTTTACCTTTACCGTCAAGTTTCATGTCGAGAATGGAAGCGTGGAACTCTTCTTTGCGCAGAGCGTGGAAGATTTCGTTGTGGTCGAATTCGACGCTGATGGCGTCGTCTTTACCACCGTAGACAATACCCGGCACACGGCCAGCGCGGCGTAGGCGGCGGCTCGCACTCGTACCCTTGACGCTGCGCGAAGTGGCATTAAATTGCATGGAAAAACTCCAAATAACAGAAGGCAGATAGCCTTGTTGGTAGAACGCAGCCTTAGGCTGCGCAAGATTGCCATCTGCCGCGACCAGCAGATGGCGAAAACAGGTTTATTCGACGAACAGTGAGCTGACCGACTCGGCGTTGGATATGCGAAGCATGGTCTCGCCCAAAAGTGACGCACAGGACAGCTGGCGGATTTTGCTGCACTGACGCGCGGCCTCTGACAGCGGTATGGTGTCGGTGACAACCAGCTCGTCAAGTTCTGACTCAAGTATGCGCTGAACGGCTCCGCCTGACAGTACAGGGTGCGTGCAATAGGCATACACAGAGACGGCCCCACGCTCTTTGAGCGCTTGCGCGGCCTTGCACAGAGTGCCTGCGGTATCAACCATGTCGTCCATGATGATACAGGTACGGCCATCAATGTCGCCGATGATATTCATGACTTCAGACACATTGGCGCGCGGACGACGTTTGTCGATAATGGCCAGATCAGCCTCAAGCTGCTTGGCTAGTGCGCGTGCACGCACAACACCGCCGATATCAGGCGACACCACCACGAGATCACGGTAGTTACGGCGCCAGATATCGCCCAGCAAGATTGGGCCGGCATAAACGTTATCAACAGGGATATCGAAGAAGCCCTGGATCTGGTCAGCGTGAAGATCCATGGTCATGACGCGGTCAACGCCCACGACCTGCAGCATGTTGGCCACGATCTTGGCCGAGATGGCGACACGGGCCGAACGAGGACGGCGATCTTGACGGGCGTAACCAAAATAGGGGATGGCGGCGGTGATTCGGCCTGCAGATGCCCGGCGCAGTGCGTCAACCATGACCATGACTTCCATGAGGTTGTCATTGGTGGGAGCACACGTGGGTTGAAGGACGAACACGTCTTTGCCGCGAACGTTCTGATTGACCTCCACCATTACTTCGCCGTCTGAAAAACGACCTACTGTCATTTTCCCGAGCGACATGTCGAGGTGATTTGCTACATCGACAGCTAAGCGAGTGTTAGCAGTGCCGGTAAAAATCATGAAGCGGTCGTTTGACATGGCGGATGGTCGATGCGTTGCGTTAAACAACAAAGCTGTTGAACAGCACCTTGAGGGCCGACTCAACAGCTTGTAGTTAACAGCAAGCCAAAAGGCTTGGAAAGTGGCTGGGGAAGAAGGATTCGAACCTTCGCATGCAGGGATCAAAACCCTGTGCCTTAACCAGCTTGGCGATTCCCCAATTCTAACTGCTAATCCAGTGCCGTAGAGGGTGATCATGTAAACCTGGGCAAACCCAAGCGTTACGGATTACCGCTACGTTGCCGCTTTCGCGGCTGTCTATATTACCAAAAATTCGGGCCTGAAACGTTGCTGCTTGTGCGATGGTTACAAACTCGACAAACAGACACGCACCTGACCCGCTCATTCTTGCATTAACACCCTGCTGACCCAACCACCTTGCGGCAGCCTGTATCTGCGGATACTTTGCAAAAACAACTGGCTCTAGGTCATTACGACCAAAAAACCCGCCTTCACGGTAACCGTTAAGCGGCTCGTTTTTGTTAAGCCATTCAGTAAAGAACAGCATTTTGACGCAAGCTGAATCTCTTGTCAAATCGGGTGACGAAAATACACTTGCCGTGGAGACAGTTTGCGGCGGTTGAACCACAACATAAGCGTTGTCAGGCAACGACAGTGGCGCGAAAACATCACCGATGCCCGTCGCAAATGCCGGCTGGCCATAGATGAATACGGGCACATCAGCCCCCAACGTACTGCCCAGCGCCATCAACTGCTGACGGTCTAGCCCGGTGCCCCATAGGCGGTTAAGCGCAATAAGCGTGGAGGCGGCGTCACTGGACCCCCCGCCAAGGCCAGCACCCGAGGGGATGCGTTTGGTATAGCGGATCTGTACGCCCTGGTGCGTTCCGGTGGCACGCTGCAGCGTACGCGCAGCGCGGACAACCAGATCGTCTTCGGCAGCCAGCCCCGACAGCCCCTCGCCCTCACGCACAACCTGCCCGTCGCGCCGCGTATCAAACGAGAGCGTGTCGTACACGCCAATAAAGCGAAATGCCGTCTGCAGCAAATGGTAGCCATCGCTGCGGCGGCCAGTGACATGCAGAAACAGGTTTATCTTTGCCGGTGCCGGCACATCGTGCAGTTCCATGCCCGCACGCTCAGCTTTCGTCGACAACCAGCCGCACACTGATATCGCGGCTGGTATCGCTACGATTCATTTGCAACAGCCTCGGGCCTTCAGCGTCATAACGTGACAGCCGCACACGCCAGCCATCTTGCGTAAAACCGCTGATATGGCCTTCTTCATCTTTCTTGAGCTCGCTGACGGCCGAGTCACCGACCTGGCCCTGAAGCCAGCCACGCAAGCCCCTGACCGGCATGGGGCTGCCCAATACCTCTTCGACCAAGGCGTCGGGGTTTGGGGCCTGCTCAATTCGCCCATCGCTGCGCGTAAGGGTGGCGCTGGACGGACTCACGTCGATACGCGCCAGAATGCTGCCCAACGGGTTTGCAAGATCGAGCACAAGCAGGCGCCCGGTATCGCGCCAGGCAAAACCGCCCTGAAGGGCTTCACGCTGGCCGTTGGCATTACTGACATTGAGGGCGAAACGCCCGGCTCGTTCAAATGCGGGGCCTTCACCAAGCCCACTTATTTTTTGTGGTGTGGCGCAGGCACTGAGCAACAATGCAGCGGCGCCGGCGCAAAGCCAGGCACGACGCCCTCTGAACCCCTGCCCGCTAAAGAAGCTGGGCCAGATGGCTGAAGAGACTTTGCCAGATTTTAGAGACGCCCCGGGCGCCAGGCGTTGGTCATCTAAACCGGCCTCGCCATGGAGGCCGAGGCGTACCGTTAAGCGTGTGATCATTTAAGCTTAACCCCCAGGCGCTTCAGCGTTTCTTGCAATACTTCATTGTCAGACGCGGTCGAAGCCGCCTTGCTCCATACTTTCATGGCCTCGTCGCGACGCCCGCTGACCCACAGCACTTCACCCAGATGAGCCACCACTTCGATTGAATCCATTTGGCTGAGTGAGCGCTTAAGGTATTCGATGGCGGCCTCGTAATCGCCGGTGCGATAAAAATACCAGCCTACGCTATCAAGTATGAACGGATTGTCTGGATCAAGGTCGAGCGCGCGTTCTAGCAAATCTTGCGCCTCATCGAGCTTGCGGTTCTGGTCGGCGTAGGTGTAGCCCAACGAGTTATACGCATTGGCATTATTGGGATCAAGCTCAATGACGCGCCTCATTAACGTTTCGAAGTCTTCCATACGACCCTGTCTTTCATAGAGCATGGCCAGGTCGTATTTGATTTCGGTGGAATCAGGAATTTCTTTGTCGGCCTTGACGAGCACTTCGACGGCGGTGTCGGTTCGGCCTGCCTCACGGTAAATAGAGGCCAGTGTCAATGCCAGCACTGAGCGTTCATGTGTGTCGCGGGGGTGTAGCCGGTCAAGGCTGCGGCGCGCTTCATCAAGGCTACCCATACGCGCCTGTAAAACCGCTTTGTGCACCTGTGCCTGAAACCTGAGCGACGGGTCGTCGATTAGCTCAAGCTGTGCAATGGCCTCTTTGAGGTTATTTTGGCGCTCGGCGATCTGCACCAGCAGCAGGCGCGCGTCGGAGGCATCAGACATTGCATTGCTGGCCTTGTCCCGTATGGACAAGCGACGCTGGTTCTGCACCGCAATGTATTCTTCGAGCAGCTTGCGAGCCTGATCGTAGTGGGCCGCGCGAATATTAACTTCGGCCTCGGTGTACAGCAGATCAAAGTCTTCTGGTGCATTGCGGCGCATAATTGCCACCTGCCGCAAGGCCTCATCAAACTCGCGCCGTTCTACCAGGCGATTGACGAACAGTAGCTGCACATCGCGGGAGTCAGGATGAGTTTGCACAAATTCGCGCGTTTCTTTAAGCGCTAACTCTGGGTCAGCCTGCAAGCCATATTCAAGAATACGCTGAGCGGCGAGCCCTGAATCAGGATCAAGTTCTTGGGCTTTGCGCGCCTCTTTCAGGGCGCGATCTGGGTCGGAGGCAGCCCAGGCGGCATCCGACAACGCCAGATGGGCTGAGGGCATACCCATGACCGATGGATGCAACGCTTTTTCAAGCACTTCCAGGGCCAACCGCTTGTCGGGCATTTTGCCGATTATGGCAGACGCCTGCGCCACAGCACGGTCTTTGTCTTCGGCTTTATCGATGCGCTGCCAGAGCGCATTGGCCAACCCCGCAGTCTGGCCGCTGGAAGCAGCAAGGGCCAGCGACGATGCAACAGCCTCGGGGTCTTTGGGTGCAAGCAGTGCCCACTGGCGCGCAGCTGCTAAAGCGCGCGCCAGATTTCGATCAATCATGGCAAACTGAAACGCCCGCTTGGCCAGCCTCGGGTCAGAGGTTTCGATAGCAAGATCAAGCAGCGTCTGCCCTGCCAGGTCATACTGGCCTTGGGACGCGGCGAGTTCGGCTGCCAGCAGACGATACAATAGGTCGGGCGTGAGCGTGACCGAAGGCAACTCACCAGCGTGCAGCCGGATCTGCTCAACCTGTTCTAGCTTGTCGTCTGACGTGGGCTGTGCAGCCGCCGGCCAATGAAAAACAGCAGACAGGCATACCGCGTACAGCAGAGGATTTGAAAATTTCATTCAGAAAAACCGTCGTCGCTGAGCCATGGTTAGCGTCAGATAGCAAAATTACATAGTCGGAACACGATGTTATCACCCCCTTATGCCAGAACTACCAGAAGTTGAAACAACACGTCGCGGAATCGCTACGATAATGACTGGTCGCGTGCTCGAACGCTTCAGCGTTTACGAGTCACGCATGCGCTGGCCCATTCCTGCCGACATGGAGGCCACGATCACCGGACATCAGGTAGTGAGTTGTGAACGTCGCGGCAAATACCTGCTTTTAAACTTCGCCCACGGCACGCAAATCGTGCATCTCGGCATGTCGGGGTCAATCAGGCGCGCCCCGCTTGATCAACCTCGACTCAAGCATGATCATGTCGAGTGGGTATTCGGCGATGCCCGTTTCTTGCTGCATGACCCGCGTCGTTTTGGTGCTGTATTGTGGCATGACCTGGCTGATGGCCCGCTAGAAAGCCACCCCCTGCTGGCCAAACTGGGCATAGAACCTTTTGACCCCGGCTTTACCGGCAAGCTTCTGCATCAAGGCTTAAAGGGCAAAACCCAGGCCATAAAACAAGCCCTGCTCGCGGGCCATATTGTGGTGGGCGTTGGCAACATTTATGCCTCTGAGGCGTTGTTCAAGGCGCGCATCAACCCTAAAGCACAGTCGGGCTCACTTTCGCTGGCACGCTGCGAAACCCTTGCGGTGGCCATACGCCAAACTTTGACACAAGCACTGGAGTCGGGCGGCAGCACGCTGCGCGACTACGTAAACGCCACGGGCGAAGCGGGTGCCTACTTCAGCCTGCACGCAGCAGTTTACGACCACGCTGGCAAGCCCTGCCCCATCTGCGAAACGCCCATACGCCGCATTATTCAGGGGCAGCGGGCCACCTATTACTGTCCAACCTGTCAACGCCGATAGCCTTTACCCCCGCCCACCCCGACTGCACGCCTAAATCCAAACTTATGACTTTGCTGTGCAAAGGCAAAAATTAATCGCTGTACGATTACTGGTTGGCGTGTGACTCCCGATCGCTGTGCCATTCCCTATTGTCTTGTGAGTTCTGATTGTCGCGCATTTAACATTCGTCTATAACGAACACGTTGCACATAAACAAACATTAAACTATAGTTTTAGGCATCAAACACCTTGCGCAATGCAGCGAAATCTTTTGCAAGCCAGGTGTATCAACGGCCAATGCCTGCTTGTTCAACGTCAATCGCCACGTCAGAAAGCAACAAACGGCAGCAAGTAAGCAGAAGCGGCAGCCCCAAGGAAAACCACGATGACCACACTTGATTACCAGAGCGGGTTTGGCAACCATTGCGCTACCGAAGCGTTGCCTGGTGCTCTGCCAGTCGGCCGAAACTCGCCGCAAGTCTGTTCCTATGGACTTTACGCCGAGCAACTCACTGGCACAGCCTTTACCATGTCACGCGCTGAAAACAGGCGCTCATGGCTTTATCGCATACGGCCCTCGGCCCAGCAGGGTGCGTTCGAGGCCTGCAATATTGCACCTTCGTGGACGGCAAGCTTTGGATCGGGGCCAGTAACCCCTAACCGCTTGCGCTGGAATCCGCTGCCTATGCCTGACGCCCCGACAGACTTTGTCAGCGGCATGCATACCTGGGCAGGTAATGGCCACAGCGAAGAGCAGGCAGGCATTGGCATACAGCTTTATGCCGCGAACCAGTCCATGACACAGCGCGCCTTTTACAATGCCGATGCCGAAATGCTGGTGGTGCCGCAGCAAGGCCGTTTGCGCCTTGTCACTGAGATGGGCCTGCTTGATGTTGAGCCTTGCGAGATTGCTATTATTCCGCGCGGGGTGCGATTTCGCGTCGAGCTGCCGGACGGCCAGGCGCGAGGTTATATGCTGGAAAACTTTGGCGCCCACCTGCGTCTGCCTGAGCTTGGGCCCATTGGGTCCAACGGCCTGGCCAATGTGCGTGATTTTCAGATACCCGTGGCCTGGTATGAAGACATCGAAGGCCCCTGCGAACTGATTGCCAAGTTTACGGGCGGCTTCTGGCGCACCACGCTGGAACATTCACCGTTTGACGTCGTAGCCTGGCATGGCAACTACGCCCCCTGCAAGTATGATTTGCGCCGTTTCAATGCCATGGGTTCAATCAGCTACGACCACCCTGACCCCTGCATTTTTACTGTATTAACCTCGCCCTCCGACACGCCGGGCGCCGCCAACGTAGATTTTGCGATTTTTCCGCCGCGTGTGCTGGTCATGGAAAACACGTTCAGGCCCCCATGGTTTCATCGCAACTATGCCAGCGAATTCATGGGGCTGATTCAGGGCGTCTATGATGCCAAGGCCGAGGGTTTTGTGCCAGGCGGCGCCAGTCTGCATAACTGCATGTCGGCGCATGGCCCCGACGCCACAACCTTTGAGAAAGCCAGCACCGCCGACACTGGCAAGCCCGACTACATCCGGGATACGATGGCATTCATGTTTGAAACACGCCGCGTCATCCGACCCGCCGCGGCAGCACTCGCAGCCGCCACCTTGCAGGCAGGCTACGACGATGTCTGGGGCGGGTTCACGAAGCATTTCAACCCCGACCGGCCCTGATCTCTGTCACGACCGGGCCGACAACCGACTCACTCTTCGCTGGATTGCCGATGTCTTATCTGAACGAAACACATGACCCTGCGCTGCAAAGCTGGGTTACTTCTGCCAACGAACAAAACAATGGTTTCCCAATACAGAATCTTCCTTTCGGCGTTTTTCGCGCTCAGGCGGGTTCGCGCAACTTCCGGCCCGGCGTTGCCATTGGCGACCAGGTTATTGATCTTGCCGTGCTTGCGGGTCTGCGCCCTTTTGCTGATGAAGCGGGGCAGGCACTGGACGCCTGCCGCAGCAACACACTCAATGGCCTGATGGCATTGGGGCAAAAACACTGGTCGGCGCTGCGTCTTGGGCTTTCTCGTGCGCTGCGCAGCGGCTCGCCCCTGCAAAGTCAGCTTGAGCCACTGCTTACCCCTATGAGCCATGCCGAAATGGCCGTGCCGGCTCGCATTGGCGATTACACAGACTTTTACATCTCTCTGCACCACGCCACGGCAGTGGGCAAGCAGTTCAGGCCAGACAATCCCTTGCTGCCCAACTATAAGTGGGTGCCCATTGGCTATCATGGCAGAGCATCCAGCATTGGGGTTTCAGGCCAGCACTTCGCGCGTCCCATGGGCCAGACGCGCCCTGCTTCGGAAGGCGCAGAGCCCGGCTTCGAGGCATGCAAGCGGCTGGATTTCGAGCTTGAGCTGGGTATTTTTGTTGGTGAGGGTAACCAGCAAGGCAAGCGCATACCCATAGACCAGGCCGAGGGCCATGTATTTGGCGTGTGCGTGTTGAACGACTGGTCGGCCCGTGACCTTCAGGCGTGGGAATACCAGCCTCTGGGCCCGTTTCTGGCTAAAAACTTTGCCACCACCATTTCACCCTGGATCGTCACCCTTGAGGCACTCGCGCCGTTTCGCGCCCCATTTGTGCGTGGCGATGCCGAACCTCAGCCGCTGCCTTATCTGAACTCTCAGGCCAATCAGGATGCCGGTGCCTTCGACATTGAACTGGAAGTGCTGCTAACGACGCAGGCCTCGCGTGCCCAGCAAGCCGAGCCCGCTTCACTGGCACGCAGCAATTTTAAAGACGCTGCTTACTGGAGCATTAGCCAGCTGATTGCACATCACACCGTGAACGGCTGCAATCTGCAACCCGGTGATTTGCTCGGTACCGGCACGCTCTCGGGCCCCGAAAAAGGCGCAGAGGGTTCGTTGCTGGAACTGAACGCCGGCGGCAAAAACCCTATAAAGCTACCATGGGGTGAAGAGCGCGTATTTCTGGAAGATCAAGATGAGATCATTTTGCGCGCACAGTGCAGCAAGCCTGGCTACCCCACCATCAGCCTGGGCGAATGCAGCGGAACCGTGCTTCCTGTCGCCCAGTAAGCCGCCCGCGCGGCCTTAACAAACGGCCAGGGCCACCAGGCCCTGGCCATTAACTGGCTAGCTAGCTGTGACAAGTACTTTGCCGGGGTTCATGAGGCCATGCGGATCAAGCACGTCTTTGATCCGACGCATAAGCGCCATTTCGATGGGGTCTTTATAGCGAGGCAAGGCGTCGCGCTTAAGCTGCCCTACCCCGTGCTCGGCACTGATCGACCCGCTAAACTGGTGTACGCTTTCGTGCACCAGTTCGTAGATCTCGTACTGGCGCTCCAGCAGTTCTTCTTCACTGTAAGCCTGGCCACGTGCAACGTTGTAGTGCAAGTTGCCATCGCCCAGATGACCAAAGATAACGTGTTCAATGCCCGGAAAATGCGCTTGCAGCGCCGCATTGGTAACGCGAACAAACTCAGCCATGCGCGACACCGGAATGGAAACGTCGTGCTTGATGCTTTTGCCAAACGCCTTTTCTGCCAGCGGAATGCTTTCACGCAAATGCCACAAGGCCTTGCTTTGCGTAATGCTTTCTGCAATGACCGCATCTTGTACCAAGCCAGCCTCTATGGTTGCTCCGACAACGGTTTCGAATCGCTCGCGGGCATGCTCTGCGCTTTCGCTGTCGGAAAGCTCGAGCAAGGCATACCAGGGCAAGCCGGCCGACGCGCCTTCAAATGGAATACGTTGCTCGGGGTAGCAGGAAACCACGCCTTTCAGGCAATTGCCAGCGATTAACTCAAAACCGGTGAGCGAGGCGCCAAAGCCTTTTTGTGCAGCAGAAAGTACGGTGACAGCGTCTTCGACCGAGGCCAGGGCCAGCAGTGCGGTGCATTGTGCGACCGGAAGCGGATACAGCTTGACCGTGGCTGCCGTAATAATGCCCAGCGTGCCCTCACTGCCGATGTACAGATCGCGCAGGTCGTAACCGGTATTGTCTTTGCGCAGGCCGCGCAACCCATGCCATATGTCGCCATCGGCCGTCACCACTTCGACGCCCAGAACTAGCTCTCGGGTATTGCCATAGCGCAGCACTTGTGTGCCCCCGGCGTTTGTAGCCAGATTGCCACCTATGGTGCAGCTGCCTTCTGCTGCCAGGCTAAGCGGAAACAGGCGGTCTACATCGCGGGCTGCCTGCTGGACGGCCTGCAGAATACACCCAGCCTCGACGACCATAGTGTCATTATCGGTGTCAACACCACGAATGGCGTTAAGCCGCTGCAGCGAAATAACGACTGCATTGCCTTTGTCGTCGGGGGTGGCACCGCCGCACAGGCCAGTATTGCCGCCTTGCGGCACCATGGGCACTTTATGCGCCACGCACCAGCGAACCACCTCGGCTACTTCTTCGGTCGAGCCAGGCTTGACGACAGCCAGGGCCGCACCCTGATATCGCCCGCGCCAATCGGTGACATAAGACTCGGCTTCTGCCCCCACCAGCACATATGGCTGCCCCAGCATCTGAACTAACTCGTCGATCTGACTCATTCTGCGATTTCCAGTAAACACATCCAATTCCCTATTTTAGGCCAGAAGTGATGGGCGGCCCAGCGTGTGTATAAGCTGACATTTTCAGAGGTAATACGAGATATCATGCAGTATGCCAACCTCTTTACAAGGACATGTCGTGACGACTTCCACTCCGTCTTCCACTTTTCATGACGGCGCGCCAGCCCAGCCCTGGACAACCAGTACGGTTTTCAAGGCTTACGATATTCGCGGTAAGGTTCCCGGGCAGCTCAATGCCAGCTTTGCTTATCAGCTTGGGCTGGCCCTTGCCCAGCAGGCTCGTGCACAAGGTATACATGGGCTGGTCGTAGGTTATGACGGACGCCTCAGCAGCCCCGAACTGTCACAGGCCTTGCAGGAGGGAATTTTAAAAGGCGGCATAGATACCATCGACCTGGGCATGGTGCACACACCTCTGGTGTATTTTGGGGCGCACCGCAAAAACACCGGCTCGGGCGTGGCCATTACCGGCAGCCATAACCCGCCCGACTACAACGGGTTCAAAATCATGATGGGCGGCGTTACGCTGCACGGCGAAGCCATTACTGAACTTGCCCGCATCATGAGCAATCTCGAGCCGCTAGACGACGTTACCCCTGGTACGCGTCAGCAAACTGATCTTTCTGAAGAATATATTCAGTACATTAAAGACAGCGTCATTCTGGCGCGCCCCATGAAGGTGGCCATCGACTGCGGCAATGGCGTGGGCAGCAAATTTGCAGCACGCCTTTACCAGGCGCTGGGCTGCACGGTTGACGAGCTGTACTGCGAAGTGGATGGCACTTTCCCCAACCATCACCCCGATCCGGCTGACCCCAACAACCTTAAAGACCTTATCCGGCACGTACAGCAAACCGACTGCGAGCTGGGCCTTGCCTTTGACGGCGACGCTGACCGACTAGGCGTGGTAACACGCTCAGGCGAGATCATCTGGCCTGACCGGCAGCTTATTCTTTTTGCGAAAGACGTACTGGCACGCGCGCCTGGTGCTTCTATTATTTATGACGTGAAATGCAGCCGCCATGTATCACGGGCGATCAGAAACGCAGGCGGAAAACCCATTATGTGGCAGACCGGGCATTCACTGATCAAGGCCAAACTCAAAGAAACCGGCGCGCCGTTGGCAGGCGAAATGAGCGGCCATATTTTCTTCAAAGAGCGCTGGTTCGGGTTTGATGATGGGCTGTATGCGGGTGCGCGCCTACTCGAAATACTTTCAAGACACGATATTGCAAGTGCTGTGCTTGAAGCCTTGCCCAAAGACGTGTCCACACCAGAAATTAAACTGGAGATGCCCGAAGGGCAGGCTCACCCGTTGATTGCCAGGTTGCAGCAAGAAGGCAAGTTTCCGAGTGCGACCAGCCTTAGCACCATAGACGGCGTACGCGCCGAGTACCGTGACGGTTTTGGGCTGGCGCGTGCCTCAAACACCACGCCTATTATCGTGCTGCGCTTTGAGGGCGACACGCAAGAGGCGGTGGACCGCATCAAGCATGAATACCGTCAGGCTCTTTCAACGCTGCAGCCCGATCTGCAGTTTCCATTTTGATGCACTGCCGTGGCAACCAGGATGACATCTCTGCGCCATAAATGTGGAGATGTCCGCAGCGGTCCAGGCACGACAACAAACCGCTCCTGCTTCGCTTAAATAGCATCTTGCTGACCGCATTAACACGGCACTTTCTTTACGGGCTAGCCCGGTGTGTTTCGATCTGAACGACGAAGCGTTTCACGCACCGCGTCAAAGTGAAAGGTATTGCTGGCGCAAATCGTGGTCTTGCGCCAGCGCCTGCATGGGCCCGGCATAACGCACCAAACCTTTTTCCAGCACACAAGCCCTGTCAGCCACCAGCGCAGCAAAGTGCAGATTTTGTTCGCACAGCAGCAGACTTGTGCCCTTTTGCTTTAGCATCAGAATCATCTCAACCATATGCTCAACAATAATCGGCGCAACCCCTTCTGAGGGCTCATCAAGCAACAGTAAATAAGGGTTGCCCATGAGTGTGCGTGCGACGGTCAGCATTTGCTGCTCGCCACCGCTCATCATGCCGGCCTGCCGACCACGCATGGAAGCCAGCGCCGGGAACAGCGCAAAAACCTCATCCAGTGACCAGTACGGTACCGATGCGCCGTCAGGCCAAACCCTGGGCGGCTGTTGACCCGCCATGAGGTTTTCTTGCACCGTCAGCCCAGTAAAGATGCGCCGATCTTCAGGCACATAGCCCAACCCGCGCCGCGCCGCCTCAAAAGGCTTGCAATGCACCAGCGACTTTCCCATAAACTGGATATCACCGCGGCGATCCGCCACCAAACCCATCAAGGCCTTTAAGGTTGTGGACTTTCCGGCCCCATTGCGACCGACCAGCGCCAGCACTTCGCCCCGGCCAACATTAAACGACACATCATGAAGAATTTGCGCTGCACCATACCAGGCGTTCAGGCCCTGCACTGCCAACAGCGGTGTGTCTTGCCCGGGTTGCGGGGTCGGCACCACCACCGGCCGCACGTCACGCGCCGACTCGCTTTCTTCTGGCAATTGCGTACCAACCGCTGGCTCGCCTTCTTCTGGAAAATTCGCGTCGCCGCCCGTATCAAACGTGCGCCCCTTGCCAAAGTAAACGCTTTGCACCTCAGGGTGGGCACGGATGTAGTCTGCCTGCCCCTCGGCAATCAACTTGCCGCGAGCCAGCACAATAATGCGGTCAGCGTAGCCAAACACGACATCCATACTGTGCTCGGTAAACAGCACAGCCATTTCTCTCTCTTCAACCAGACTGCGTACCAGTTTGATCAACGAGACACGCTCTGACGGTGCCATGCCTGCTGTGGGCTCGTCCATCAGCAGCAGACGGGGCTCACCCGCCAGGCTCATGGCAAGCTCAACCCGCTTGACGTCGCCATAGGCCAGCTCACTGCATGGGCGGAATGCCTGCTCATGCATCCCGACCTGTTCCAGCAGACTCATGGCATCGTCAGCATGCAGGGAACGCGCCTGTTTCCAGAACGACCATATCTGGCGGCGTGCGGACAGCAAGGCGGCCTGTACGTTCTCGACGACAGTCAATGAGGCAAAGGTGGCGGCAATCTGAAAACTGCGGCCTATGCCCAGATGTGCAATACGATGCGATGGTAAACCCAGCAGTTCTTTGCCATCAAACAGCACAGAACCTGATGTCGCCGGCAGTTGCCCGCCCAGCATATTGAAAAGTGTAGACTTGCCTGCGCCATTGGGGCCGATGAGGGCCAGCAGTTCACCCGACTTGAGTTCAAAGCTGACGTCGTCGACTGCGCGGTTACCGCCAAAATGGCGTGACACATGCTTGACCTTAAGCAGACTCATGTTTGCCTCTCTGAACGTCTGGCAAATACGCCTGCTGCACCGGCAATGCCGCCCGGAAAAAACATAACGCACAGCAAAATGACCAGGCCGAACAAGGCGCGCCAATATTCTGTGATGCCAATGACATAGTCTTGCAGCACGGTAAAGGCAGTGGCCCCAAGTATGGGGCCCGACAGCGCATGTATGCCACCAAGCAGTACCATGACCAGCCCGTCTACCGACTTGCCCACGGTAATGACTTCAGGCGACGTACCGCCTTTCGCAAACGCATACAGCGCGCCGGCCAACCCTGCCAGCGTGCCCGCCACCACAAAGGCCAGCCACTGCACGCGCTTGACGTCTATACCTATGGCGTCGGCCCGCAATACGGAATCGCGTGTGGCCCGCAGCGCCAGCCCGAAGGGTGAGAATGCGGTATGCCGCACAGCAGCGACTGCCGCCACCACCAGCACGAGCGTAAGGTAAAAATACGCAGACCCTGACAGCCAGTCATCAGGCCAAACCCCAAAAATGCCATTGGAGCCGCCGGTGACGGCATCCCATTGGTACACGATGGACCAAATAATCTGGGCAAACGCCAGTGTCAGCATGGCCAGGTAAACACCGGTCAGCCGTACGCAAAACCACCCAAAAAACACGGCAGCCACGGCGGCGGCCACAGGTGCGGCCAGCAGCGAGGCCACCATGCCCAGGCCCACTGATTTAAACACCAGTGCCGCAGCATAGGCGCCGATACCAAAATAAGCAGCATGCCCGAACGAAGGCATGCCGCCCAAGCCCATCATGAAATGCAAACTTACCGCGAACAACACGGCAACCAATACGTCTTGGGTCAACACCAAGGCATAAGGCAGCGTGTCGGCCCAGATCGGCAACGCGGCACACAGCACCACAACCCCCATCATCAGGGCGCGAAACCCGCGCCCCCCTGCGCGCAGAGGGGCCAATGCCTCACCCATGGGACGTACGGCAGCCTGTGGCTTGCCAAACAGACCCCAGGGGCGGAACACCAGCACAAGGGCCATAAAAATAAATTCGACCACCAGCGTAAGTTTGGGAAAGGCAAAGGTCAGCCCGCCAAGCTCCACCACGCCCAACGCAATGCACAAGGCTTTGAGCTCGGCGATGATGAACGCCGCCACAAACGCCCCCGGTATTGAGCCCATGCCGCCCACCACCACCACGACAAATGCATCACCAATAATGCTGAGATCGAGCATGAGACTGGCAGGCTGGCGCGGCAATTGCAGCGCCCCGCCTAAACCTGCTAAAAACGCACCCAGGCCGAAGACGCCGGTAAACAACCAGGCCTGATTTACCCCAAGTGCCCCGAGCATTTCACGGTCTTGGGTGGCGGCACGCACCAGCCTGCCCCAACGGGTTTGCGTCAATAACAACCACAGCGCCAGCAGCACCAGCGGGCCAATAGCGATTAGCACCAGATCATAAACGGGAAGATAGCGCCCAAAAATTCGCAGTGCGCCGTCCAGGCCCGGGGCAAGCGGGCCCAGCAGGTCATCCGGCCCCCATATCCACGATGCCAGATCATTAAGTATGAGCACCAGCGCAAACGTGGCGAGTAACTGAAACATTTCGGGGGCACGGTAAATGCGCCGCAAAACAATGATCTCGGCCAGCACGCCAAGCAAACCGACCAGCAGCGCGGCCAGCAATAAACCGCCCCAAAAGCCCAATGGGCCCGAACCAAAGTACTGCACCATGCTGTAGGCGACATACAGGCCAAGCATGTACATGGACCCGTGCGCAAAATTGACGATGCGGCTGACGCCAAAGATTAGCGACAGCCCCACCGCCACGAGAAACAGCGAGGAAGCCTCTGCCAGACCATTTAAAAACTGGACAAAAAAGCCGGTGAGGTTCATGGGTGGTTAATCCGACAATGCGTTGGCCACCAGGGCCAAAGCGGCGTCATGCGATTTAGTCTGACGCCGCCTTGCGCCACTGCCTGACTTGTTCATCGGTGGGCTGCACACTGGCACCATCTACATAACTAAAGTCGACCATAATGCCTTTGCCGTCCTTGATGGCCAGCTTGCCCACATAAGCGCCCATGGTCGACTGATGATCGATGCCACGATAAACAATGGGACCAAATGGCGTGTCGACCTTAAGATTGCTGAATGCCTTGATCATGGCCTCGGTGTCGGTAGAGCCTGCCTTGCGTATGCCTGCTGCCAGCGAAAGTATGGTGTTGTACCCGACCACGGTACCAAGACGTGGGTAATCATTGAACCGGGCCTGATAGGCCTTGAGAAAGGCATTGTGTTCAGGCGTGTCAATGGCATACCACGGGTAGCCCGTGACTACCCAACCCACTGGGGTTTCGGCACCCAGCGTGTCAAGGTATTCGGGCTCGCCCGTAAGCATGCTGACCACCGACAGACCGTCAAAAAACTTGCGCTGCGTTCCTGCCCGCACGAACTTGGCCAGATCGGTAGCGAACAATACGTTGAACATGGCGTCTGGCTTGGCGTCAGCAAGTGCCTGCACCACGCTGCCCGCGTCAATTTTGCCCAGCGGCGCCGCCTGCTCGACCACGAACTCGACATCAGGCTGGGCCTCTTTGAGCAGTTTCTTGAAAGTTGCCACTGCCGACTGACCGTACTCGTAATTGGGGTACACAATGGCCCAGCGCTTTTTGTTCATTTGAACGGCTGCAGGGATTAGCATGGCCACCTGCATATAGGTGGAGTTGCGCAAACGATAGGTGTAGCGATTGCCGTCGGCCCAGACGATTTTATCTGTGAGCGGTTCGCTGGCAAGAAAGAAACGCTGCTTGTGCCGGGCAAAATCAGCCACGGCCAAGCCTATGTGCGACAAAAACGTGCCTGTGAGCACATCGGCCTTATCACGGGTTAACAGTTCTTGCGCCGCCCTGACGGCATCGCCGGGGTTGGAGTTGTCATCGCGGGTAATAAGCTCAAGCTGTTTTCCGTTGACCCCACCCGCCGCATTGATCTGCTCGATGGCCAGATCCATGCCCTTTTTATAGGGTTCAAGAAAGGCGGGTTGGGTTTTGTAGCTGTTGAGCTCGCCAATGCGTATGACATCGCGCGCGTTGGCCGACAGACTGACGGCAAGCATGGCGGCCGCACCCAGCAGCCGGAGACAATATTTGTTCGAATTCATCGCGGTTACCTGTAAGGTCAAAAAGAATAATGCAGGGCCAAGCCGCAATACCACCGCGACCCGAACACATTTTTAATTATGCTAACAGTGAGCATAATTATTCGTCAAGCGCCATGCGATGCGACGCCTCAAGGTTGAAACATAACGCAAAATTCTCCGAAAGGCTTTACACTGATCGGTCTGCATTTCCCATGTGCCGCTATGCGCGACCTGACATTCGTATTTATCGTTTCTAGCTTTATTCTTCTTACCTTAAGCCGTTGCCTTCTGACGCTCTGGCAGTGGCAGCGTGCCAAGCCGGCGGGTGGCTTCTGGCCTATCTTGCGTGGCGGCGTGCGCATTGACGCCAACATCATCGCCATTATCGCTGGTGTCCCCCTCATGGTCTCACCCTGGATAGGCGACTCCATCC
The DNA here is from genome assembly GCF_008369125.1 of Pusillimonas sp. ANT_WB101. NCBI lineage: Bacteria > Pseudomonadati > Pseudomonadota > Betaproteobacteria > Burkholderiales > Alcaligenaceae > Pusillimonas > Pusillimonas sp. ANT_WB101. Next base: position 293,918 of record NZ_VOAY01000004.1, read on the forward strand.
TCGCCATTCATATCGTGCAAGGCTGGTTTATTTTTGCCTGGGCGCTGCTGGTGTTGCTCGAAGTTTCCACGCCGCAGTTCATCGACGAATACGACACCCGCCCCAACCGCCTGTATGTTGACTACCTGAAGCACCCGCGCGAAGTATTCGGCATGCTATGGAAAGGTTACAAAGCCACGCTTCTGGGCGGTGTGCTGGTACTTGCCATCATGATAGGCATAGGCTGGAAACTCTTTGCTGACGCAATCCCCGACACCCAACTGCCTTGGTGGAACGACGCCCTGTTCACGCTGGCCAGCGCTGCGGTTGTGTTTCTGGCGATTCGAGGCACGCTCAAACACCGCCCCATCAACCCGTCGACCGTAGCCTATTGCGGCGACAGCATGCTTAACACCCTGCCTCTCAACTCGCTCTACAGCGTCGCCTATGCCATTTATGGCATGAAAAACGAACGCTCAGCCACCAAAGTGTATGGCCATCTTCCCGAAGACGAAATGAACGACATCGTTAGGGCTTGCGCGGGTATAAAGACAGGCACGCAAGACATTCCCACACTGCACCAGCAGCAGCCATCGTGCGTGCGCGCACGTCCGCTCAATGTGGTCATTATTGTGGAAGAAAGCCTGGGCGCGCAGTATGTGGGCAATCTGGGTGGCGCAAACCTTACGCCCTGCATTGATCGCCTGGCACAAGGCGCCTGGAATTTTACGCGCGCCTACGCCACCGGCACACGGTCAGTGCGAGGCCTTGAGGCCTTGTCGGCCGGGTTTCCGCCCACTATTTCTGATGCGGCACTGCGTCTTTCTGGGGCACAGAGTAAGTTCTTTACCATGGCGCAGCTGCTTAAAGGCCATGGCTATACGTCACGCTTTCTATACGGTGGCGAAGCGCATTTTGACAACATGAAAAACTTCTTTCTGGGCAACGGGTTCGACAAGGTGTACGACTTGCCCAGCTTTACCAGCCCCGCTTTCGTTGGCACCTGGGGTGCCAGCGACGAAGATATGTTCAGTCAGCTGCATGGTCTGCTTTCTCAGCCCTCTGATCAGCCCCATTTCACGCTGGCGTTTTCGGTGAGCAATCATTCGCCCTGGGAATACCCCGACGGCCGTATTCCGCCCGATGGCGACCCGCGCACCGTGCAAAATACCGTGCGTTACGCCGACTGGGCCATAGGCCAGTTCTTTGACCGGGCCCGCCAGAGCGACTACTGGGAAAACACCGTATTTTTGTTGGTAGCTGACCATGATTCACGGGCATCGGGTGCCACTCGCATCCCTGTGCGGCACTTTCATATCCCTGCACTCATCGTCGGGGCTGACACACCGGTGCGCAGTGACGACCGCATTGTCAGCCAGATAGACCTGCCCGTTACCCTGCTTTCACTTATGGGCCTGCAGGGCGAACACCCCATGATAGGTCACGACCTTACACAAGCCGATAAAGGCGGCCGGGCCATGATGCAGTACAAAGAAAATTATGGCTACCTTAAAAACCACCAGTTTGTCGTGCTCGAGCCCCACCGCGACGCTACCCAATACCAGTACACAGCGCCTGACATCTACGATCCGGTAACTGTCGACCCTGCCCTTGCCCGTGAGGCGCTGGCGCATGTATTGTGGCCTAACTGGGTCTATAACCGCCGGGCTTACACCTTGCCGGCGCTGCGGGTGGTCACATGACCCCCGTTCCTGCCTCCGCTAAACCCCCACCCTCCCAGATGCTGGCCCGCCAGCAACGAGAATACTAATGGAATTGCTTTTAGACCCGGCCGCTTGGGTCGGTTTAATCACGCTTGTTGTCCTGGAAATTGTCCTGGGCATCGACAACCTTATTTTTATTGCGATTCTGGCAGACAAACTGCCACCCGCGCAGCGAGACCGCGCCCGGGTCATCGGCCTGAGCCTGGCGCTTATCATGCGACTGGCGTTGCTTTCGGGCATTTCCTGGCTGTTCAAGCTTACTGCACCACTCATTACACTGGGGCCGCTCGCGCTTTCCGGTCGTGATCTTATATTGATTATCGGCGGGTTCTTCCTGGTCATGAAGGCAACCATGGAAATGCACGAACGGGTCGAGGGCGTGTCCCATGACCAGTCGGGTTCGCGCATGTATGCCTCGTTTTGGGTTGTTGTCACCCAAATCGTCGTGTTAGATGCGGTGTTTTCGCTAGACGCCGTCATTACCGCCGTCGGTATGGTCGACCATCTGGCCATCATGATGGCGGCGGTCATTATCGCCATCGGCATTATGCTGGTTGCGTCCAAACCTCTGACACGCTTTGTCAACGCCCACCCTACGGTCGTCATACTGTGCCTGGGCTTTTTGCTCATGATAGGTTTTGCCCTGGTGGCCGAAGGCTTTGGGTTCAAAGTGCCTAAGGGCTACCTGTATGCCGCCATCGGCTTCTCTGTGGCGATCGAAACCCTTAACCAGATAGCACGTCGCAACATGCGCCACCTCGAAACCCTGCGCCCCATGCGTGAGCGCACGGCCGAAGGTATTTTGCGCATGCTGGGCAAGCGCCCCATCAACGACGAAGAAGCGACTTCGGGCGAGGCCCTGCTGGCTGCCGATGGCCCGTTTGGCAGAGAAGAGCGCAATATGGTCAGCGGTGTGCTCAAGCTGGCCGACCGAAACGTGCACTCTATTATGACGCCGCGTACCGATATCAGCTGGATTGACCTTAACGACTCGCCTGAAGACATTCGCCGCGAAGTCAGCGAAACACCGCACGGGTTTTTCCCAGTGTGCCGGGGCTCACTCGACGAAATGGTTGGTATTGGCCGTGCCAAGGACATCATTGCCGACATTTTGATTCATGGGCACTTGCGCGAAACTTCGTTGCGGCCTCCCATCCATGTGCATGAAACCGTGCGCATTCTCGATCTTATGGAAATCTTGAAGTCAGCCCGGGGCCAGTTGGTGCTGGTGATCGACGAGTTTGGAGCTGTCGAAGGGCTGGTTACGCCCATCGATATTTTTGAGGCAATTGCGGGCGACTTTCCTGACGAAGACGAAACCCCTGACATCATTGTCGACAAAGAGTATCGCTGGATTGTCGACGGTGCCACCGACATGCATCATTTTGAGCAGACCTTGCAGGTTGAGGGGCTGTTGCTCGACACCGATAACGACGACTACAGCACGGTGGCGGGCTACTTGCTGCAGCGCTTCGGCCGCTTACCCGAAGAGCACGAAACCATTACACTGTCGACAGCCCGCGGTGAGTTTCGCTTCGAAGTACTGGAGCGCGAGGGTCGCCGCATAGCAAAAGTGCTGGTCGAGCGTTACGCCGACAGTGAGGGGCAACAAAAAGAAATGCATGTTGCTTAAAGATATTGCGTGGCCTGCCACACACAGGTAGATTTTTTGTGTTATATTGTTTGGCTTGTTCAGTCGGGGCGTAGCGCAGCCTGGTAGCGCATCTGGTTTGGGACCAGAGGGTCGAAGGTTCGAATCCTTTCGCCCCGACCATAGTATTTACGGCCTTGCGGGTTTTCTCGCAAGGCCGCTTCTTTTTGCACGGTCACTTTGCAATGGCTTGCATGCCAGCCAGCGCAATCAGGGCATGCAAACCCATGATGTATAAGCCTGCCTGTGGCTTTGGCGAGTCTATAACTTCTGACTGCCAAGAGCAAATGGTGCAGTAGCCCGTGTGTGGCGCAACAGGACACCACACCCCATCGCAATTGAACAGTGGCGTCATGGTTTGTTATCTAGTGCTATTAGCGCCGTAAGATGGCCCCCCTGAACACTTCAGTTCTGGACGCCTGCGCACCCCCCACCTACTTAAGTGCGATTTGCAGTTCGCGCCCAAGGCTGGCCAATGCTGCGTCTATGGTATCGATTTTGGTGGCATGGCCAAGATTAACGATACGATTTACGTCTTGGGGCCGTGTGCCCAGTCGGCGGGCGAGCTCTGCAGGCGTAATCCCCTGCCTGAGCATTTCATTAAGCAATAAAACCTTTGCCCAAACGCTTGCCGGCAACTGAATGAGTGTTTCTCCATTTTTAGCGGGTGAAGGGGGTGGCACTGAACGTCGATCTTCGAAGTAGAAGTCCATGGCAGTACGCAGTGCATCTGTGGCCATTGACGTTGCATCGGCCAGGGTGTCGCCACAGGTTAATGCTTCTGGAATGTCACGAAAGGAAACCGTAAAGCCTTCACCATCCGATTGTATATGTGCTGGATATTGAGCCATAAAATTTATGCGATCAAGCGGTGCGTAGCCGAAGCCCTGGCAGGCCCTGTTTATTTCAAACCCAGCTGTTTAATAATAAGCTTTCTGAGCGGCTCCCGTATCTCTTTGCCTGGGTGCCTTGGGAGGGTGGTTTGCCTTCCGCTGAAGTATGCTTTCGTGTGGTTGGTACCCTCAATGCAAGTTACCCCTTGAGACGCGAGCCACCGTTTGAACTCGCTCTGCTTCACCGCGCCATGCTAATTGATTAAACACCTCTAAAATATAAACAAAATTGTTTAATATGACAAGCGCTTAAGAACAATGACAGCGGCCTATTCCTTCAAAAATTCACTGGGCGTCGTGCCCAGGTTGCGTCGAAACATGGCGGTAAACGCGCTTTGCGTCTGATAGCCCAGGTCAAGTGCAATATTGAGTATAGGTCGGCCTTGATTTAGCCACTCTAGTGCCGCCAGTAGTTTTGCGTGCTCGCGCCATTTAAGAAATGACATGCCCAGCTCGTGCTGAAACAGGCGATGCAGTGTGCGTGGGTCATAGCCAAGCTCCCGCCCCCAATCTTTCAGGCTTTTGGTGTCATCAAGATGCTCTTGAATGTAGGTGCAGATACTTGCAAGCCTGTAATCGCGCGGCGATGGCAGGTGCAGGCGCGCACCCGGCACTTCATTGATTTCTTCAAGCAATAGATCAAGCAACAACCCTATGCGCCGACCGGGCTGCTCGTCATTAGCCGCCATGGTGACGGCCGCCACGATCTCGCGCAGCAGGGGTGTGCCCGGCAGCAGACAACTACGCGCGGGCAGACGGTGCGCTACCTCTGCATTGACGAAAACTGAACGCAGCTGCACCTTACCCATCATGCGTACGCGATAGCGCACATGAGGGGCCAGCCATAACGCACGTGTAGGTGCGACAACCCAGTTGCCGTCGGCGCTCGAGACCACCATGGCGCCGCTCTGGGCAAACTTGATCTGCCCCAACGAGTAGGCATGCTCCGTCAAAATCGTGGAGTCGGCAAAATCGCGATTTAAACCGCGCACCAGCAGCGGGGTGTGCACCTCAACACCGCTGCATGCCTGAGCCTGAGCTTGATGCATGTTGTCTACTTATCCCCCTCTAACCAAATGCCTTTATTTACATCTTGATCAAGACGACAAACAACAACCCGCAATACACCTGCATGATCATTCTAGAGAGACCCCAGCCTAACGCCATGCAGGAAAACCCCTTGTTTGTGTGCATGTTCGGCTTATACCCGTGTGGTGCATGGGGACATCAATGCCGTAGAAGGGTGTAGCCTACGCATTTTTGGAAAGGGGGCCGGCGCCATTCACGTTGTGCCGGCCCCGCTGCTAGTTAGTACACGCCAGTAAACTGTTTGAGCACGTCTGGGTTTTCAAGTGTCGACACGTCTTGCAAGACCTCCTTGCCTTCGGCTACGACACGCAAGAGTCGACGCATAATCTTGCCCGAACGCGTCTTGGGCAGATTATTTCCAAAGCGGATGTCACGTGGTTTGGCAATGACACCAACCTCACGGGCCACCCAATCGCGCAGTTGGCCGGCAATGTCTTCGGCTTCCTTACCTTCGGGTACCGGCCGCTTCAGCATGACAAACGCCACAATGGCTTCACCGGTGGTTGCATCGGGGCGGCCCACCACGGCAGCTTCTGCGACCAGCTCGTGGGAAACCAATGCCGATTCGATTTCGGTACCTCCCAGCCGGTGCCCTGAGACACTGAGCACGTCGTCAGTGCGACCCATGATCCAGTAATAGCCATCTTTATCTCGCTGCGCATTGTCGCCCGCCAGATAAGCACCTTTCAGCTCGGGCGGAAAATAGCCCGAGGTGAACCGGTCCGGGTCGCCCCAAACCGTACGAATCATGGCTGGCCATGGCCGGTTAATGACGAGCAAGCCGCCACGCCCTTCGGGCACCTCATTGCCCGCCTCGTCCACCACGCTGGTTGAAATACCCGGCAAGGGAAGCGTGCATGACCCGGGTTTGAGCGGTGTAGCCCCTGGCAGTGGTGTCAGAATGTGCCCGCCCGTTTCGGTCTGCCACCAGGTATCGACAACCGGACAACGCCCGCCACCCACGTTGTTGTAGTACCAGACCCAGGCCTCGGGGTTAATGGGCTCGCCCACTGAACCCAGCAGACGCAGGCTGCTCAAGTCATAGCGTTCGGGATGCGTTTCGGGGTGGGCTTGCGAGGCCTTGATCAGCGACCGAATGGCCGTCGGTGCGGTGTAAAAGATCGTGACCTTGTGTCTTTCTATCATTTGCCAGAAGCGACCGGCATCGGGGTAGGTAGGTATGCCCTCAAATACAACCTGCGTCAGGCCCGCTGCCATCGTGCCATAAACAATGTAAGAATGGCCTGTAACCCAGCCCACGTCGGCCGTGCACCAGAACACATCATCTGGCTTGGCATCAAACACCCATTTGCTCGTTACCGATGCCCACAGCAAAAACCCGGCAGAGGCATGCTGTACGCCTTTGGGCTTGCCGGTAGAGCCGGAGGTATAAAGAATGAACAGCGGGTGTTCGGCTTCGACGGCAACCGGATCGCAGGTATCGGGCTGCCCTTCTTCAATATCGTGCAACCAGACATCGCGTGCTTCGTCCCACGCGACGTCAGTGCCCGCGCGCCTGTACACCACTACCTTTTTGACCACCTCACTGCCCGCGCCCGTCAGTGCCTCATCGACGGCTGCTTTCAGCGGTATGACCCGGCCCCCACGCATCTGTGCATCAGCCGTGATCACCAGGCTGGCACCCACATCAACAATACGCTGATGCAAGCTTTTGGCAGAGAACCCGCCAAACACGACGGAGTGCGTCAACCCCAGACGTGCGCAGGCCTGCATGGTGGCGATTACTTCAATCGACATGGGCATATAAATTATTGCCCGGTCACCCTTACCAAAACCCATCGCCTTGATGCCGTTGGCAATACGGCATACGCGGGCAAGCAGCTCACGGAACGTAACGCGTTGCACCGCGCCGTCATCGGCCTCAAAGATAAGCGCTGTCTTGTCGGCGTTGCCGTTTTTCAGATGTACATCAAGACAGTTTTCGGAAACATTCAACTCGCCGTCTTCAAACCAGGTGTAGAACGGTGCGTTGGACTCGTCGAGCACCTTGCTGAACGGTTTGTGCCAGGTAAGGTGCTCACGAGCGAGCTTGCTCCAGAATGCATCGGGATCTTGCTCAGCCTCCGCGCACAACGCTTTATAGGCACTCATGCCCGAAATATGGGCTTTCGAAACCGTTTCTGCAGAAGGCATAAAAACCCTGCTTTCAACGAGAATGGAATCAATCGTAGACGACATGACAAACACTCCTGCTTAAACAATAAATGGCTTACGCGGCCGCTCCCAGATACCGATTCATAATCTCGGGCCTTTGCTGCAGCTCCGCTGAGGTTCCGCCAAACACGATATGCCCTGTATTCAACAGATAGCAACGGTCAGCCATGTTGAGCGCGGCCGTCACGTTCTGCTCTACCACGACAATGGTTCGCCCCTGCTTTGCCAGGTCTTGGCACACGTTCATGAGATCACGCACAATTAAAGGGGCAAGCCCCTCAAAGGGTTCATCGAGCAAAATCAACTGGGCATCCCGTATCATGGCCCGCGCGATGGCGACCATTTGCTGCTCGCCCCCCGACAAGGCCTTGCCCTTGTTGTTGCGGCGCTCGTCCAGGCGCGGAAACGTGCGGTAGATTTCGCTAAAGCTTAGCGGCTTCTTTGCCGTCATGGCCGCAAGCTGCAGGTTTTCATGCACCGTAATACCGCCAAACACACGGCGCTCTTCAGGCACCAGCTGCAGACCAAGCCGAGCAATTTGATGGGCCGGCATGCGGTCTATGGGGACACCACCAAAAACAATAGAGCCCGACTTTGGCGACAGCGCACCGGCAATGGTTTTAAGCAATGTAGACTTGCCTGCACCATTGCGACCGAGCAGCGCCACGACTTCATTTTCTCTTACCTCAAGCGACACATCGAAGAGTATGTGTGAATCACCGTAAAAGGTATTGATGCGATCAACGTCGAGCAGACTCATGATTCTTCCACGCCTCCAAGATATGCCTCTTGCACTGCCTTATTGGCCTTGATTTCGGCCGGCGTGCCTTCAGCCAGGTAATTGCCGTCATAGAGCACGGTAATGCGGTCGGCAAGTTCGAACATGGCATCCATATCGTGCTCCACGATCAGCAGCGTGCGTCCTTTGCGTATGCTCTTTAACAGTGCCACTGCATGCACCCGCTCCTCCGGGCTCATGCCGGCAAGCGGTTCGTCGAGCAGCAGCACGTTGGCGCCGGTAGCCAGCGCCAGCCCGATTTCGACACGACGCTTTTCGCCGTATGACAGCTCATGCACAGGCGTATCTGCTTTATCGGTCAGTTCTACCAATGCCAGCGCTGCCTCCACCTGATCGTTGTACAGGCCCTTGCCATGCACGCTGGACAGCGCATCAAACCGGAAGGAGCCACGTGACAGCCCCAGCACCGACATCAAGATGTTCTGACGTACAGTCAAGGCGTCAAACAACTCATTGACCTGATAGCTTTTGCTCATGCCGAGCTGACACACTTGCGTGACGCCAATGCCGGTAATCTTCTGACCGCGTAGCAGCACCTCACCTGAAGTCGGCTCGATCTCACCGGCCAGCATACGGAAAAACGTAGACTTACCTGCACCGTTGGGGCCAATAAGGCCACGCAGCTCACCTTCCTGCACAGAGATTGACGCGTCCTTTACGGCCTTGAGCCCACCATAATGTTTGGCGATGTTTTTGGCTTCAAGGACCGGAATTCCCGGGGTTAGCGCCACAGCAGGCCGCATTGCCAATTGCAGATTACGGCCTTGATGTGCCGCCGACAGCCCTGCAGGGCTGTCGGCAAGCGACATACGACGCGTCAGACGTTTCTGCCGCCAGGCGGCAAACTCACCGCACAGACCACGACCAAACAAGGTAACCAGCAGAACGAAAATAACACCAAGAATCAGTCGCCAGTATGGGCCGACGGCATCCACAAACTGCAGCACCTCAAACAGGTACAGCCAGATCATGGCGCCTACCAGAGGCCCCAGCAGCGTTCCTGCACCACCCATTACGGTCTGAATGACCAGCTCGGCTGAGGTATGCAGATTAAATGCATCAGGCGGCATATAGCCCTGAAACAGCCCCAGCAAGCCACCGGCCACGCCGCCATAGGCTGCCGCCACCACAAATACCGCCAGCTTGTAGCGCTGTATTTTGTGGCCAACAGCCATGGCACGAGTGGGGTTACCCTTGATTGCCGTAAGAATGACGCCAAACGGCGAAAGCGAAATCCGGCGGGCCAAAACAAAACCAAGAAAGAACACAACAGCCAGAAAGACGTACATCGGCCAGCCTGGCCCGATGGTATAGCTCCAGAAACCCAGGTCAAGCACGGGCTCAGGTATGCCCGGTATACCGTTTTCGCCACCCGTCCATTCACGCAAGGGGCCAAACTCAAGAAAATAAATCATCTCGGCGAAGGCCAGCGTACTCATCGCAAAGTAAATGCCACTGCGTCGCAGGGTAAGGTAGCCAATAAAGACTGCCAGCACCGATGAGATCAGCATCGCCACCACCAGTGCAAGCAGCATGTTGGAGATAATGCCCGTAGTCAGCAAGTAAGCGGTTACAAAGCTTCCAGTGCCATAAAACGCGGCCTGACCAAACGACAGCAGGCCTGCATAGCCGAAAAGCAGGTCAAAGCCCAGGCCAAACAGCCCCCATATCAGCACACGCCCAAGCAGATCAGGCCCCGCCCCGATGAGCGGCGCAAGAAAAGGTGCCACGCAAAGCACCATGGCCGTAAACATCTCCAGTGCGTAACGCGCCCGCAACCCTCCGGCACCGTAGGCACGACCAGAAGGGGTGGTTTCGGCTGGGGTGCCCGCAGCCCCCGCACCACGATCTATAGCGACAGAATTATCAGTCTGGCTCATGCCCTGCCCTCCACACCAAGCAACCCTTGCGGCCGCAAAATAAGAATGACGGCCATTGCCGCAAACAGCATGACATCGGAATAAACCGGATTGAACAGCGAGGTCAGGCTGAGTATTTGACCGGCAATCAGCCCGCCTAGAATCGCACCCGGGAACGACCCGACGCCACCCAGCACCACCACGACAAAGGACTGAATCAGCACGCGAAAGCCCATGTCGGGCACGATAGATACAATGGGCCCGTAAATGACCCCAGCAAAACCAGCGGCGGCGGCACCTACGCCAAAGACGACGAGAAAGGCCCGCTGGATATTAATGCCCAACAGACGCGTCATAAGGGCATCTTCAATACCAGAACGTATGATGAGCCCGAGTCGCGTGCGATACAGAACCAGCCAGCACAGACCAAGCGCGGCGGCGGCAATACCGAGAATCTGTATGCGGTACAGGGGGTACACCACAAACCCCATGTCAACCACGCCTTCTCCCCAGGTTGGAACGGGCACCCGCTGCCCAACACCACCGAAAATGGCGCGTATGATTTCCACGATCACAATACTGACGCCGAAGGTAACCAGTATCTGATCCTCCACCGGCCTGTGATAAAACCGCTTGATCAGTCCGCGCTCCATAATGAGCCCAACTAACATCGCGGCGACTGCACCACCGGCAATACTCAGCAAAAATGAGCCACTTGCCGTAAAAACAGAAAACCCCGCATAGGCGCCCACCACGAACAAGGCACCATGGGCGAAGTTGATAACGCCCAGTGTGCCGTAAATAATGGTGAGCCCTGCAGCGATGAGGGCGAGCAGCACCCCCAGCGCGAGGCCGTTAAAAATCTGGGACATAAAAAGGCCAAGGCTAGGCATGCCAGTCTCCCTCGTTGTTTATCGGTTGATTACGCTTGATGGCACCCAGGCCCTACGCGGCCGAGGACATCTTGCATCCTGCATAGCCCACCGGTGGCAATGTATCTACGCCATTTGCGACGGCCACCACATCAACCAGATCATCAGGGTTTTTTATCTCATCAGGCTTTTTGCCGCGTACGACGACGAAGTCAGCCGCGCCGTCGTGGTCTTCGGCTCGAAAGTACACCTCGCCACCCATGGTGTGAGGGCGTTTGTTGTTGACACCATCCTCCAGGGCCTCAACCACTGCCGCCGGGTAAAACGTGCCGGCGCGCTCGATGGCATCGGCCCATAACAGCATGGTCATATAGGCGTTATGCTCAGGATCACGTGGTTTGGCGTTGAACTTGGCCTCATAGGCTTCGACAAAATCCTTGCCTACCTCGTTCTTCTGCGACTCGCTCCACCAGAAGTCCATGGTGCCCAGTACCCCCTGCATAATCTCGGGGCCCACTTCTTCCAGCATATAGGCGGGCATGTAAGGCACGCACATCTTCATGTTCTTGAGTACGCCAAACTGGTGCGCCTGCTTGGCCGAGTTAACGGCGTCAGCGCCGTAATCCAGGTTAATCAGAATATCTGCGCCGCTGTTGGCGATGTTGAGCATATAAGCGCTGTAATCAGTCGCGCCCAGCGGGTGGATTTGCGCCGAATCAATCGTGGTCCAGCCCTGAGCCTCTGTAAACTCACGCATGTGGTCATGAATCGAATGCCCATAGTTGTAGTCAGGCACCAGATAAATCACCTTCATCTCTTTGCCGTACTCTTTGGACAGCACAGGCGCAATGGCTTTTGCAGCCGTGTAGGCATGATGGCAAAGTCGAAAACCATAGCGACGGCAGTCTTTGCCCGTGGTGTCGCTTGAGCCGCTGATAATCGGAAAATAAAGCGTCTTGGCACGCTCGCAGGTGTTTTGCAGGGCAATGGCTACCGAACTGCTTACGCTGCCCGCAATCATCATGGCTTTATCTTGCCGGATAAAGCGCGTGGCAGCCTGCACGGCACTATTGGGTTTGGTTTCGGCGTCACCAATAGCCAGCACCAACTTTTTGCCCAATATTCCCTGTTTGGTCAATGGCGACACTTTTTTTACACGCTCATCGCCGTTGTTAATCATTTCAGCGGCAAGTTCAAACCCACGTTTCTGGCCCGCGCCCTCAGCAGAATAAGGCCCTGTCAGGTCCAGCGTAAGGCCGGCCACGACCTTGTCGCCCGACACGCCGTCGGGGTAGTTGCCCAGCTTGGGATACTCTTTGCCCTGCGCAAACGCCGCACCTCCTGACGCGACAGGCAACAGCAAGCCGCCCGCCACCAGTGATCCCGTTTTGAGAAAATCACGGCGCTGTGTCGCGCCCTGTTCGTTCTTGATATGCTTCTTTCCCACGGCCAGTCTCCTTTGATAATGACGTGACGTTGAAACGTCCTCGTTTTCTTGCGCCCAAGCTACGCCCTTCCTGTAAAGGAATGGCCTGCCAGTTACTGCAAGTTTTGCTTTGCAGATGCATTGTCTGCAAAGCTGTTGTCTCGGTTTTTTTATTTCTACTTTTAAATAGGGCCGTTGACTGCCTGTTTGTTTCTTATGGCCCACACTTGAACACAAGGCTATCACAGGGAAATCGCAAGTTCTGCGCCGAAGCAGACACTATCTACGCAGAAGCCGACATGATATGCACGATATGTAAGAAAGTGACACGATTTATGCCGCCATACTGCAGGCATAGGCGGCCAAAGTCGCATCCATAGATGGCAACGATCAGGCATGTTGGGCGCGGGCGTCACGGTCTGCCGTATCACGACAATGGCTCGCAACGGCTTTGCCCGGCGCTGGCACACGCTCATGAGACCAGGCACCATTAAAGGTACAAGCCCTTCAAAGGGTGCACCGAAAAAAAATGGGTTTTAAAGACGTTTAAACGACGGGTTCCAGCACCAGCTCAAATGTCACGAGCACCGCATTTTTCTCCCGCTGCAAGCGGCCCGACGACAGCTGGCCGGTGTAATCGACCATACTAATGTCCAGGGTGGCAACGGGCTCACCATCGCTGTCAGGCTCTACAACGCCATGGCGAATAAACACTTCTGTGATGTGCGGTTCGACAACACGCCCGTCGTCAAAACACGCACCCACCAGGCTGCCGACCCCACCGCGCAGCACCGCCTTGTTAATACCACGCGTGCGACAGGCCTGTTCCAGCGCAGTACACACGTCTATATTGGGTGCCACGCGTAAGGCATAGCCGTTAACACCCGGTGCCGTCTGGTTTTGCCCCTGCAGCACTCTGGGCTGAAAAAGCGAAAAATTGGTTTCTGCGTCAGGCGCGACTACAAACCCCATGCCATGCATAAGCCATGCGGACGCCTGTATGGGCTGGCTAATCATCACGTCACCAGGCAGCAAATGCCCCCCACCTGGCCTGCCGTGCGCGTCACGCCAATCGGCATGACAGTGCAAGAACGGAAGGTTTTCACGCAAGCCATACGTGACGCAGGCATCGAGCAACTGCACCTCCCCCTGTGCATCGAAGCGTTCGCTAAAATACACCGCATGCTCAGGCGTGCGCGACTCAGCCGGCATGACATAAGAAAATGGCTGAAATGCACCGCCCTGCAACGCAAGCACTGCACTTTGTGCGCCGTGAGCCAAGACAACGTCTGAAATGGCATCAAGCAGGCTGGCACCTGGCGCCAGCGTAAATTCCAGATGCTGGATATGGCCGCCAACACATTGCAGCCGGTCAGTGGCTACAGGGCCAGGGTGGGTAATGTTACGCATGATGCAGACTCGATGAAGACTTAGGCGCCGTAACAATCGGGGCCTGAATAATCAGCCCGTGCGATATGCGCGTCATCAGTAACTCACCCCTCAGTTCATCGATGTTGCCAGATCGCGTAAGGACCCAGCCAACAATAACCGCGTGTTTCATCATGATGAACAACTCCTCTGGCTGAAAATCAGACCCTTTGGGCCTTTATCGTTTTTGATTCAGCCACGGCCCTTATGCCTATCGCTGAGTTGCTCCAGACACCGCGAGAGTCTGCACACTACTGCACGCGGCAATGCTAAGACTGCTTGCGCCACTGTTCGATAAGCAGCCGCAAATCGCGGCGCACCACTTTGCCGGTGGTTGTCATGGGCAGCTCATCGACAAAATACACTTCACGCGGGTACTCATGGGCCGCGAGCCGGATTTTGACGTGGTCCTGAATGGCGCGTGCCAGATCGGCGTCAGGCTGAACGTCATCGTGCACAACGACTACCGCCACAACCACCTCGGTACGCGCCGCGTCAGGCGCGCCAACCACCGCCACCATCTTGACGGCAGGATGCTGCAGTATGCAATCTTCAATTTCGCCCGGCCCTATGCGATAACCTGCCGAGGTAATTACATCATCGTTACGCCCCACAAAGTGCACGTAGCCGTCTTCGTCCTGAAAGCCAGTGTCACCGGTTACCAGCCAGTCATCAATAAACTTTTCTTGTGTGCCTTTCTCGTTGTTCCAATACCCCAGAAACATGACGGGATCAGGTCGCTGTATGGCGATATGGCCAATCTGGCCCGCCGCCTGTACCTTGCCCTGATCATCGATGATCGCCAGCTGATGGCCAGGCACCGGTCTGCCAATGGCACCGGGGCGCACCGGCATAATGTCGGCACATGCCGACACCGTCATATTGCATTCGGTCTGGCCGTAAAACTCATTAATGGTCAGCCCAAATGTGCGCTTGCCCCAGTCTAGCAATTCGGCCCCGAGCGTTTCGCCGCCACTGGCGACCGAGCGCAAGCGATATGACCAGCGATGCTGCGGATCAGACACCGCACGCATCATCTTTAGCGCAGTGGGCGGCAAAAAGGTATTGCGCACCTGGTAATCTTGCATAAGCTGAAAGGCCGCCTCCGGCGTGAACTTCTGAAAGCGGTGCGCCACCACTGAAACACCATGATGCCAGGCGGGCAGCAGCACATCAAACAGGCCGCCTATCCAGGCCCAATCTGCCGGCGTCCACATGCGATCGCCTTCTTGCGGAAACAGATTGTGGGAGATTTCAACGCCCGGCAAATGCCCCAGCAAGACACGGTGCGCATGCAGCGCCCCCTTGGGCTGCCCCGTGGTCCCTGAGGTATAAATAATGACGGCAGGGTCGTCTGCAAGCGTGTCAACCGGCGTCAGGTCGGTAGTGTGTTGCGCCAGCGATTTATGCAGGTCTATCGTGCCGTCGCTGGCTCCGTCTATGGTAAACACGGCCTGCAACGCCGGAAGACTATCGCGTATTGCGGCCAGTTTGGCCGCGCCTTCTGCATTGGTGATAACAATGCGGGCCCCACTATCGCCAAGGCGAAACTGCAAGGCCTCGGCGCCAAACAATGTGAACAGCGGGATGGAAACGCAACCAATTTTGTAGGCAGCAATATGCGCGAATGCTGTCTCCGGCGACTGTGGCAACAAAACGCCTATACGGTCGCCCGTCTGCACCCCCTGCGCCAGCAAAAGATTGCCTAGCCGGTTGGAGGCCTCATGCATTTCACCAAAGCTGTACTCACGCGCCTTGCCGGCCTGATCCACGAACACCAATGCCAGACGCCCGAAATCACGTTCAGCCCATTTACCGCACGCATCAACGCCGATGTTGTAACGCGCTGGAATTTGCCAGCGAAAGCGTTCACAGGCATCTTCATAGCTTGTCAGGGACGGGGGCAGCATCAGGTCTCCTTGTAATCATTCTGGGTGTTTTCCTGAGTATATTACGCTGCCCACATACACTTTAGTATGGCCGACTGACCCGAAAACGCTGCCTATCCCGAAAACCCACCCTCGTCCAGAAATTGCTTTTCTTCTTTTGTGGTCGAACGCCCAAGGCAGGCGTTGCGATGCGGAAACCGTCCAAAACGGGCGATGATGTCATGATGGATGTTTGCCCATTTCAATCCATCAGGTGCCAGCTCGCGGTAAATCTTCAGCGCGTAATCTTGATCAGCAAGCAGTTCTGAATGGACAAACGGCGTGCACACGAAAAGACGCAATTCAGGTGCGATATGGGCAGCATGCCCTTGGTCTATCATAATTTGTGCATAATGCCGCGCCAGCGGGTCAGTGGCAAACATATGCGCCGTGCCCCGAAACACATTGCGCGGAAACTGATCCAGCAAAATCAGCAGCGCCAGACAGGCTTCAGGGTTTGTTGTCCAGGCCTCGAGCTCACGACGAGCGGCGGCAAAATGCAGGTCAATGAATTTGCTGCGAAAGGCGTCATCCAAAGACTTGATTTTTGCAAACCATTTAGTGGGGCCGGCATCGAGCCAAAAGCGCACGACTGACTGCGCCTGAGCAAACGTTTCAGAACTGGGTTCAGGTTTTTTCATAATGAGCTCACATACGTTGATGAGGGGCTGAAAAGCGCGGATTCAAACCTGCAGTTAGTACGAGGCTTGCGTGTCTTGGTACAAAGTACCGCAACAGGGTGTGCACATCAATTAGCGATGCGCCGCCGCGTCAGGTGCGGCTGCCAAGGCATAGGTCGACAAGAAGCGCTGCAAAATTCCTGCTGAATAAAAACTGGCGACCTGTGCCAAAAATGCGCTGAAATTCACCCCGGCGCTGTCATCGGCACGATCTGAAATCGTACGAAATACGGCACACGGAATGCTGTATTCATGGCAAATTTGCGCTACAGCCGCCCCTTCCATCTCAACGCACAATACCTCAGGCAAGGCCTGACGCAATGCGACCACCCCAGCCATGTCATTGACGAAACAATCACCACTGGCAATCGTGCCTACATGCACAGTGGGCTGATCAACACCAAACTGGTGGCGCGTGGCGTCATTAATTTCGTGAGGAAAACTTTCGGCCAGATAACGGGTGGCACACTCAGCCAGCGTAGCCGTCAGCGCCTCGCAGGCGTCAAAATGACTGCGCCCCAGTAACGGCACCTCATAACGTGGAAAAAGAGGGCTGGCGTTAATATCATGCTGCAACAGCTGACGCGCCACGACCACATCGCCCACGCGCACATGGGCAGCCACAGCGCCCGCCAGCCCGGCAAAAATTACACAGCCGGCGTTAAATTCGCGGATCAGCGTAACCGCCGTCGCGGCCGCTGCCACCTTGCCTATGCGAGCAAGAACCAGCACGCACTCACACCCCATTAACGAGCCTTCGTAGTAATCGCGCTGCCCTATTGTGTACACACGTGCACTTGGGCCCATGGCCGCCACCAGTGCGGCCACCTCGTCATGCAAGGCAGCCATAATGCCTATACGGACGGGGATCATGGCGGCGTGAGCTGGTACGCCTGCATCATGCCTGGTTACGTGCGCTGGAGGCACAGCGGCGGCATGGGCCGACACGCCCGCATCAGACATGGTTACGTCTGCTCGAGGCACAGCAGCGGAATGGGCCGATACACTCTCATCAGGCCTGCTCACGCGCTCAGTGGGGGCAGGCTGCCACGGCCCGCCAGCCTCACCGGACAGGTTGTCACCCGATTCACCTATGCTCATTACCGTTATCCAAGACAATTAAAACCAACTGATTTAAGCATACGCTTTACGAAAAAATGAAAACTCGAGGTGTCATTGCCGGGGCGCTGTCATTTTGACGTCTGCGGCACCCTAAAGGCCAACAAGTCACATGCTCCAGGCAGCTCATGCAATGTTTATGGCCTGAGTGGCACAGGGTAACCCTACTCCTGTGTGCACACACAACGCGGTTAAGCGTTTTACTAGCCAAGCGCGTGCAACAGGTCAGCAAAACGCAACATACCCGCCCTCGCGCGCCGAGATTGCACGCCGCGCGACCATGCCCGCCATCATGTATTCAGGGGAAACCCCGACGCGTTGAGTGAGAAAAACCGCGCCGACCTCTCTATACTCGTCGCTCACACCATGACACCTACAGGATTCTGCCAATGCCGTTTACCCTAGACTTTCTGCAAAGCATGGCGCACACACATGGCGAAATGACTGCCGTACAGCAAAATGGCGTAGAAGTTAGCTATGCCGAGCTGGCTACAGCCGTCAACGCCCTGGCTGTCGCCTTGCAAATGCTTGACCCAACTCATCAGTCACGCGTGGGCCTGTGCGCCGGGCTTACGCTCGAGTACCTGGTAAGTGTGCTAGCCATACAAGCCGCCAACAAGATTCCCGTGCTGCTTGACGCCCAGGCGTCATCCAAACAACTGCATGACGTGCTTGACGTTCATCAGCCCACAGCCATTATTGTCGACGAAGAGGGCGATGCAAAAATAAACTGCGATAACGAAATTAAAATACGCATTGCACAGTTTGAGGGTCTGGTGCTTACCTATCACGCACACACACCTGTACCACCTGAAGACACCAGCGGTCGCTACCCTATACTCAAACTCTAGCAGCCTGTGTATGGGCCGAGGCTCACTCTATAATGCGCTTCTGACGAAGCCACGCCTTATCCGGCCCATTTGCTGCATGTCGGCACAACGTGCCGGCTAACGGAGTACACATGTCAACAAGCACCCTCGACGACCTCGGAAAACTGGTTCTACGACTTACCATAGGCATTTTGCTGCTGTTCCACGGCATAGCCAAACTGCGCTACGGTATTAGCGGCATCGAAAGCATGGTGGTGGCGCGCGGCCTGCCCGCCTTCTTTAGCTGGGCGGTTTACATTGGCGAGGTTGTCGCCCCGCTCATGCTGATATTCGGCCTGTACACCCGCGTCGCAGGCATTATCGTCGCAATCAATATGCTGTTTGCCATCGCACTGGCGCATACGGGTCATCTCGGTCAGTTTGGCAATACAGGCGGGTGGCGGCTTGAACTGCAAGGCATGTATCTGTTTGGCGGCTTGGCCATTGCCATGCTGGGGGCCGGGCGTTATGCCATCGGCAACCGCTTCAACTAACGCTGCCCGGCATGATGATGCCACCCTGACGGTCACGGGCACGCTGCGGCCGGGGTTTGCCACAGTGCCCACAACCGGCCGGGCCTGTCACCTGAACAAGCCTGGCGCAGCTGGCTGCAAGAACACACCACCATCCTTCAGCATGTGCAGTGCCACCTGGAGTGCAGCGCATTATGTCTAGAATCCAACGACGCAAACCCCGCCTGGGCCTGGTTCTGGGTAGCGGCTCGGCCCGGGGCTGGGCCCATATCGGGGTTATTCAGACACTGAGACGGGCGGGCATTGAGCCCGATATCGTGTGCGGCACGTCCATAGGCGCCCTGGTGGGAGCCGCCTATGCCGTGGGCGAACTTGATCGCTTCGAAGAATGGGTGCTCAGCCTGGGCATGCGCGACGTCATTTCTTTTATGGACTTTCGGCTTAACGGAGGCATGCTCAAGGGCGGCAAGCTCATGGAGTTTTTCCGCCGCAACTTCATTGATCTGTCGATCCAGGATCTGAAAAAACCTTTTGGGGCTGTTGCCACCGATCTGGAAACCGGCGCTGAGGTTTGGCTCAGGTCTGGATCGGCCATTGATGCCATCAGAGCCTCCATTGCACTGCCGGGCTTATTTGCGCCCGTTTGGCACGAAGACCGTCTGCTGGTTGATGGAGGGCTGGTCAACCCGGTTCCTGTTTCTCTGGCCCGTGCCATGGGTGCAGATATTCTGATTGCCGTAGACCTTAATTCTGATCTGCTCGGACGGCATCTGCAACGAGCCCGCGATCTTGAAGATGATGCTGCGTCAGACGATGCCCACGCCACAGGCGCTGGGCATAACTCCCGTTACAGTTCTGCACCCGATGTCCCGCACGCCTTTAACGCAAGTTCACTCGTCAATGCCAGGCCCGAAGCCGGCCCCCACGCTACTGACGAAACACTAAGCAACCCTGCCAGCACACCTTTGCCGCGCCCCGCTACCGCAGGCGGTGATATAGCCGGCGCGTCAGCCGCCCCTATCGGTTCTGAATGGATGAAAAAGCTGCAGCAAAACCTGACGGCCTTTTTGCCCTCGCCCTCAAACGACGCCACAGAGCAACTGCCTTCAATGCTCGACGTTATGGCCTCCAGCGTCAATATTATGCAGATCCGCATTACACGCAGCCGCATGGCGGGTGACCCGCCCGACGCCGTCATTGCACCGCGTCTGTCACACCTGGGCTTGCTTGACTTTCATCAGGCCCAGGCCGCCATCGAAGAAGGCCACCGTGCGGCCGAGCGCTGCCTGCCCGCCCTGAGAGAACTCGGCTTGGGTACAAGACACAAATCTTGAACAGCGCGATGTGCCGGTTGTGCATACAGCGTGCCATGTGACAGTCCGGCCACGACAGCTAGCCCCATGACTATCAGGGCAATGCGCTGCCCGAAAACAACCAACTGCAGGCTATGCCCTATAAAAACGCCGACGCCAGCAGATGTTTGTAGCGTTCTAGAATTGCGCGCGTAATTTTCTGCTGTCGACTGTCACGAGACTCAATCAGCCCGACATCACGGGTAAGCAAACCGAGCTTGTCGGGCAGCGTCAACGTACGCAGATCGCCCCGCGTACCCCACGCCATGGTATGTAACAACGGGAGCACGGTAACGCCAACCCCATCCTTGACTAGGCCGAGAATCTGTTCAATGGCATTCAGCTCCAGAAAGTCGTCAGGAGTCACGCCAAGTTTTTGCAGCACCCTGTCGATCTGGCGTCCCGTATGCTGCGTGCGGTCAAAGCGCAGAAACGGATAGTTGGCCAGAATTTGCCGGGGATCATCGCCTTTGACGGATGGCCCCACGATGAGTCGCAACGGTTCACGCTGCAACAAAGACCAACGCACGCTGGCCGGGCGCTTGCCCATGCTGACCACGAACGCCGCATCGACATCACCATGCTCCAGCTTTTGGGCCAACTCGCTCGATTTACCTGCCACCAGGCGTATTCCCAGCCCTGGATGCTCGGTTTTCAGTTGAGAAACGATTCTGGCCAGAATGCTCATGCAGGACACAATGGCACCTATGGTCAACTGGCCATGAAACTGCCCGTCGGGCTGGCTGGGCCGTCTGATGTGATCGTACATGTCGATCAGCTTTTTTATTTCGGGTAGCAGCTCTTGCCCGGCAGTATTAAGCAGGGCAAGGCGCCCGCAACGATCGAAGAGCTCGCGATCGAACTCTTGCTCCAGCGCCCGCATCTGCAGGCTCACCGCAGCCTGCGACAACCCGACGTGGTCTGCTGCTTCGGAAAATGAGCCCAGCCGCGCGACGGCGACAAAGGTGCGCATGAAGCGAAGGCTACTCATAAGAAAAACTTGTTAATTGAAATATTAATTCAAATTGATGTAATCAGTTATTGATAGTAGCGTATATGACTCCCGAAATGCAGGCATACGACATGAAAAACTTCAACTGGGCCAACCCCTACCCCTCCGTGCGCACACCGGTTTTTGCGCGCAACGTTGTAGCAACATCCCATCCGCTGGCGGCCCAGGCAGGGCTGCGCATGATGCTCAAGGGCGGCAACGCCATTGACGCCGCAATCGCCGCTGCCGCCACCATTACGCTGGTCGAGCCGGTATCCTGCGGAATCGGCGGCGACTGTTTCGCCATTTTGTGGGACGGGCAAAAGCTGCACGGCCTGAACGCCTCGGGCTGCGCACCGGCCGCCTGGAATGTAGAGTATTTCAAACGCAAATACGGGGTAGGTGCCGACGGGCTGGCCCAGCGCCCCCTGCGCGGCTGGGATACCGTCACCGTGCCCGGTGTAGTTTCAGGCTGGGCTGCGCTGCACGAGCGCTTCGGCAAACTGCCTTTCGACGTCCTCTTTGAACCTGCCATCGAGATCGCACAACGCGGCTTCATCGTTCCGCCCGTGGTGGCGGGAAAATGGGCCAAGGCCGCCGAAGAGCTCAAGGATCAGCCCGGCTTTGCCCAAGCCTTCATGCCCGAAGGGCGTGCACCCCACATCGGCGAAAACTTCCGCTTTCCCGATGTAGTCGATACACTCAAGCGCATCGCGCAAACGCGTGGCCGCGACATGTACGAAGGCGACCTGGCCGAAAAAATGGTTGCGTTCAGCCGCGAAGGTGGCGGCGCACTTACCATGGATGATTTGCGCAACTACCAGCCAGAATGGGTCGACCTGATCTCCAAGGACTATCACGGCTATACCGTGAACCAGATTCCTCCCAATGGCCAGGGCATTGCTGCACTGGTTGCACTCGGCATCGCCGAGCGTTTTGACCTGCGCAATTATCCAATGGGGTCGGTCCAGTCACAGCACATCCAGATCGAGGCCATGAAGCTGGCTTTTGCAGACCTGTACCGTTATGTTTCGGATTCACGCAGCATGACGTTAACGCCCGAGCAAATGCTGGACGACAATTACCTGGACAGCCGCGCCAAACTCATCAGGCTGGACAAGGCCGGCTTCCATGCGGCCGGCCGTCCACCCGCCGGCGGCACCATTTATCTCTCGGCTGCGGACGAAAGCGGCATGATGATTTCTTTTATCCAGTCGAACTACATGGGCTTTGGTTCTGGCGTGGTTGTTCCGGGCACTGGCATCAGTATGCAAAACCGCGGCGTGGGGTTTTCCATGGACCCGGCGTCACCCAATGTGGTCGAAGGCGGAAAGCGCCCCTTCCATACGATTATTCCGGGTTTCCTCAGCAAAGACGGCCAGCCCGTCATGGGCTTTGGCGTGATGGGCGGCGACATGCAGCCGCAGGGGCATATGCAAACCCTGGTGCGCATGATCGACTACGACCAGCAACCCCAGGCGGCGTGTTGCGCTCCCCGCTGGAAAGTAAACCGCGACTTTACGCTCGACATCGAAACCACCATGACACGCGATGTCGTTGACGGCCTGCACGCCCTGGGCCACAAGTTTCACTCTGTAGACGATCCTTACATGGATTTTGGCGCCGGCCAGTTTGTCTGGCGCCTTTCAGCCAGCGACCCGGACGCCGGTTACGTTGCTGCAAGCGATGGCCGCCGGGACGGTCAAGCCGTCGGCTTTTAATTACATAATAAAGAGGGGACAAACCAATGAAACCAACAACCTTGTTGCTCGGCGGCATTATGCTGGGCGCTGCGGCGCTCAGCCATGCCCAAGTGCTTCGTATCGGCATGCAGGATGATCCTGACACCCTGGATCCACACAGATCGCGTACCTATGCGGCGCGCATTGTGTTCACTTCGTTGTGCGACAAGCTGGTCGACACCGATGCCAAACTCAACTTTGTGCCGGCCCTGGCGAAATCCTGGTCCTGGAATGACGACGACACCAAGCTCACACTAAAACTGCGCGACGACGTCGTTTTCCATGACGGCAGCAAATTTGATGCGCAGGCGGCCAAGGCCAACCTGGATCGAGCCAAGACGCTACCCGACAGCCAGCGCAAAAGTGAACTGACCTCGGTCACGCAGGTAGACGCGCCCGACGCCACAACACTTGTGATTACCGTGGCGCAGCCCGATGCCCCCCTGCTCGCCCAGTTATCTGACCGCGCAGGCATGATGCTGTCAGCCAAAACCTTTGCAGACGCAGACAGCGGAACCAGCATAGGGCGCAATCCTGTTTGCTCGGGCCCATACAAATTTGTCGAACGCGTACAGAACGACCGCATTGTTCTGGAAAAATTCGACAACTACTACGATGCAGACAAGTTTTCCTTTAAGCAAGTTGTTTACATGTTTATTCCTGACTCAACCGTGCGTCTTTCTAACCTGCGCTCTGACGGCATCGATATCCTGGAACGCCTGAACCCCACCGACGTGGCTGACGTCAAGCAGGACAAAACCCTGAACTTCCAGTCTGTGGCAGGCCTGGGCTTTCGCCAGCTTATGTTTAACACCAACAATGGTGAGCGTGCCAAGACCAACCCATTGAGCGACAAACGCGTACGCCAGGCGTTCCAGCTAACCATAGACCGCGACGCCATCAGCGAGGTTATTGGCGGTGGTATCTTCCCACCGGCGCAACAGCCGTTCCCGCCTGCCAGCCCTTACCACAGCGACAAGTTTCCGCCTAAAAAGCCTGACATCGCTAAAGCCAAGGCTTTGCTCAAGGAAGCCGGCCAAGAAAACGCCAAGGTCGAGCTGACCTTCGCCAACAACACCATAGAATCGTCCGCCGCACAGATGATCCAGGCCATGGCCGGCCAGGCAGGCTTTCAGGTTAGCCTGCGCCCCACTGAATACGCCGCCATGCTGTCCGAGTCGGCTCAGGGCAAGTTTCAGTTCGATATGCGCGGATGGTCGGGCCGTGTTGATCCTGACGGCAATATCTACTCGTTTGTTACCTGCAAAGGTACGCTGAACGATGGCAAGTATTGCAACCCCAAGGTTGATGAACTGCTGAACAAGGCACGCACCATTTCAGACCAGACCAAACGCAAAGCGGTCTATGATGAGGCGCAGACCATACTGCAAGACGAACTGCCCAGCATGTATCTTTATTACCAGCCCTGGCCATTCGTTACCAGCAGCAAGGTTAAAGGGTTCGTGCCCTATCCCGACGGCATGATCCGCCTGCGAGGCGTGTCGTTCAACTAATCGCTCCATAGCCGGATCTCTGCATGTTCAAGCTTATTTTGCGCCGCATTATTGTTGCGATACCAACCCTGATACTTGTATCGCTCATCATATTCGGGCTGCAAAAAATATTACCTGGAGATCCGGTGCTGGCCATGGCGGGAGAGGAGCGCGACCCCGCCGTGCTCGACTTTCTTCGCGAAAAATACCGGCTTAACGACCCCCTGCCCCAGCAGTATTTTGCCTGGGTCAAAGAGGTCGCCCAAGGCAATCTTGGCGTATCGCTGCGCACAGATATTCCGGTAACCCAGCTCATTGCCAACAAGCTCCCTGTGACGATGCAACTGTCCGTGATGGCCATGTTCTTCGCCATTCTGGTCGGCATCCCGCTTGGCATCATCGCGGCGGTGCGTAAGGGAACAAAAACAGAGTTCGCCGCCAATATTTTTGCGCTGTCAGGCATGTCTATTCCGAACTTCTGGCTAGGCATCGTCATGATCATGATTGTTTCCGTCTGGTTAAGATGGCTGCCGGCATCTGGTTACGTGCCACTGAGTACCGACGTCTGGCTGTCGCTAAAAACCATGCTAATGCCCGCCATTGTGCTGGCCACAGCCATTAGCGCCTACCTGATGCGTCACACACGCTCCGCCATGCTGGAGGCCCTTAGGGCCGACTACGTTCGCACGGCGCGGGCCAAGGGGGCATCCGAGCGTACCGTTGTGTTGCGACATGCCTTGCGCAATGCCCTCATGCCCATTGTCACGCTGGTCACCATATTGTTTGGCGAGCTACTGGCCGGTGCAGTCCTTACAGAACAGATTTTTGGCATCCCTGGCTTTGGCAAACTGCTGGTCGACGCAGTGTTCAACCGCGATTATGCGGTCGTACAAGGCGTGGTGCTGTGCATTGCCGCAGGTTTTATCGTGCTCACACTGGTTGCGGATGTGCTCTACACACTTGTTAACCCCAGGCTGAGGTACGCATGAGCTCGCAAGCCATACAAGGCGCGCCCGCATTGACTGGGCGTCGACGCAACCGGTCCTGGAGCAAGTTCAAGCGCAACCGTTCAGCCATGCTGGGTGCAGCCATTGTGCTGTTCATCATGCTGGTTGCCGTGTTCGCACCCTTGCTGTCTGGCTTTGACCCGGCGCAGGTCAGCTTCACGGCTGTGCGAAAGGCACCCTCGGCCACGCACTGGCTAGGCACTGACGAGCTTGGCCGCGACATCTTCTCACGTCTGCTTTACGGTGCCAGAGCTTCACTGCTGGCCGGCATGTGCTCTGTGATGATCGCCCTCGCCGTGGGTGTTCCACTGGGGCTGCTCGCAGGCTATTTCGGCGGATTGATCGACGGTTGTATTTCGCGGCTGACCGAAGCTCTGCTGTCTATTCCTTTTTTGATTCTGGCCATTGCACTGGCTGCGTTTTTGGGGCCCAGCCTGACTAACGCCATGATTGCCATTGGTATCTCGGCCGCACCACTTTTTATACGTTTGGCGCGCGGTCAGGTGCTGTCGATCAAGAACGAAGACTATGTGCAGAGCACGCGGTCACTGGGCGCCTCGAACACGCGCATTATTGTTCGGCACATTTTGCCCAATGTTATGCCCGCGTTAATCGTACAAGCCACCATCATGATTGCCAGCGCCATCATTGCCGAAGCCAGCCTCTCTTTTCTGGGGCTGGGGCTGCAGCCGCCCAATCCGTCCTGGGGCTCTATGCTGAACACCGCCAAAAACTTTATGACACAGGCCCCCTGGATGTCGATATTTCCAGGAACAGCAATCTTTCTCGCCGTGTTCGGCTTTAACTTGCTAGGCGATGGCCTGCGCGATGCGCTGGACCCGCGACAGGACGATTGATCGTATGCAAACCATGCAAGACCAACGCGTCATCCAGGTATCCAACCTGAACGTCGTCTTCAAAACGCCAGAACGCACTGTAGCTGCCGTAAAAGATTTGTCTTTTCATGTTAGCAAAGGCGAGACCCTGGCCATCGTGGGCGAGTCTGGGTCTGGAAAATCTGTTACCTCTCTTTCACTCATGCGTCTGGTGGAGTTTGGCGGCGGCACGATTACGCAAGGCGAAATGCTTCTGCACCGACGTAACGGCAAGCTGATCGACCTGACCCGCGCCAGCGAGCCCGAGATGCGCAAGATACGCGGCGCCGACATCGCCATGATCTTTCAGGAGCCCATGACGTCGCTAAACCCCAGCTTCACGGCGGGCAGCCAGATTGCCGAAGCCCTTATGCTGCACCAAAGCCTGGATCACGCTGCGGCCAGGGCAGAGACCTTGCGACTGCTGGAGACGGTGCGCATTCCAGACGCCCGCGCTATTTTGGATCGCTATCCTCACCAGCTATCGGGCGGCATGCGCCAACGCATCATGATCGCCATGGCGTTGTCGTGCAAGCCTCAGGTATTGATTGCCGACGAGCCTACTACAGCACTGGACGTGACCATACAGGCCCAGATTCTGCAATTGATACGCCAGCTGCAGCAGGACATGGACATGGGCGTAATTTTCATCACCCACGATATGGGTGTGGTCGCGGAAGTGGCAGACCGCGTCATGGTGATGCTCAAGGGTGACAAGGTCGAGGAAAACGATAGCGACACACTGTTCAGAAACCCGACCCATCTTTACACGCGAGCGCTGCTCTCGGCCGTGCCCAGACTAGGGTCCATGAAAAACACCAACGAGCCCGCCCCCTTCAAGCTGGTGGGGGTGGATCAACAGCCCCAGGCCTCGTCCAGCAGCAGCCCTCCCAGCACCGCGCGCTACGATGAAGCGCCAGTCTTGCAGGTCGAGGACCTCGTCACCCGCTTTGACATCGCCAGCGGTATGTTCGGCCGGGTGCGTAGCCGGATCCATGCGGTGGAACAGGTCAGCTTTGATCTGTATCCTGGCGAAACCCTTGCCATCGTGGGCGAATCGGGCTGCGGCAAGACGACGACAGGACGCTCGCTGGCGCAGCTTGAGTCCATACGGGAAGGCAAGGTGAGCTTTCGTGGCCAGGACATCAGCCTGCTCTCGCGCGGGCAAAAACAGGCATTGCGCAAACATATTCAGTTTATTTTTCAAGACCCCTTCGCCTCGCTTGATCCGCGCGTAACCGTGGGCTATTCCATTATGGAGCCGTTGCTCATCCACGGCGTGGCCAAGGGCAAGAAGGCGATGGAGCGCGTGCGCTGGCTCATGGACAAGTGTGGGCTTACGCCCGAAATGGCTGACCGTTATCCGCATGAGTTTTCTGGCGGCCAGCGACAGCGGGTGTGCATCGCCCGCGCACTGGCCCTGAACCCGCAAATCGTGATTGCGGACGAGTCTGTCTCGGCGTTGGATGTGTCCATACAGGCGCAGATTGTTAACCTTTTACTGGACCTGCAGCGCGAATTTGGGCTCTCGATTCTTTTCATTTCCCATGACATGGCTGTGGTAGAACGTATAAGCCATCGTGTCGTGGTCATGTACCTGGGCCAGGTGGTTGAAATAGGATCGCGCCGCGCAGTGTTTGAAAACCCGCAACACCCCTACACAAAACGCCTTATGGCCGCCGTGCCCGTTGCCGATCCGAGCTATCGCCATCGCACCCACTCGCTTATGGTCGATGAAATACCCAGTGCCGTCAGAAGCATCGACGACAAGCCTGTGGTCCAGCCGCTGGTAAGGGTGAGCGACGACCATTTCGTGGCGCAACACCCCATAGGTGTTTACTGAGCAACTATTGTTAACGCTGTCATAAAGGAGTACAACCACCCACTTCCACCAAGGGAGGGCGCTCATGTATAACAACGCATTCAAACTGGCGCTGATTGCTGGCTTGCTTTGTTCTGGTAGTGCATTTGGTCAGAGCACATTGCGCGTAGGCCTGCAAGATGATCCCGACCAACTGGATCCCGTTCGAGCGCGAACTTTTGTTGGACGTATTGTGTTCGCTTCACTCTGCGACAAGCTGGTAGACATAAAGCCCGACCTGTCCTTCACGCCTGGGCTCGCGACGGCCTGGTCTTGGATAGACGACAAAACCTTATCGTTCACGCTGCGCGACAAGGCGGTGTATCAGGATGGCACGCCCATAGACGCTGCCTCGGTCAAGGCCAACCTGGATCGCGCCAAGAACCTGCCCGACAGCAACCGCAAGAGCGAACTAAGCACGCTGGTGAGTGTGGACGCGCCTGACAGCAAGACAGTCATACTGCACCTGAGCGAACCCGACGCCTCTCTGCTTTCGCAACTCTCGGACCGCGCCGGCATGATGCAGTCACCCGCCAGCTTCGACAAGGACCCCGGCAAGAACCCAGTGTGTTCTGGCCCCTATCGATTCAAGAACAGGGTGCAGAATGACCACATTACACTGGAGAAATTTCCAGAGTACTGGGACGCGGGCAGCTACCACTTCGACACAGTCATCTTTAAGCCAGTACCTGACGCCACTGTGCGGCTCAATAGCCTGCGCGCAGGCGGGCTTGATATCGCTGAGCGGATCGCCCCCAGCGATGCGCAAATCGTCAAGGACGATCCAGCCCTCAAGTTCGTGCCACTCACTGGCCTTGGCTTCCAGGCTATCTCCGTCAATTTCGCCAATGGTCCGCGCGCCGATAATCCGTTTGCCAAAGACGAGCGCATACGTCAGGCTTTTGATCTTTCCATTGACCGCGATGTCATCAACGACATCGTCGGCACAGGCCTGTACCAGCCTGCCTTCCAGCCCTTTCCCCCAGCCAGCTTTGCCTATGACAAATCTATAGAGCGCAAAGGCCGGGACGTCAAAAAGGCACGCAAACTGCTCAAAGAAGCAGGTTTCGATCGAGTGAAGGTGGAGATATCGTATGGCAACAGCACCATCATGCAACAGGTGTTCGAATTGATACAGGCCATGGGTAGCGAAGCCGGTTTTGACATCAGCTTGCGGCCCATGGAGTTTGCTGCCCTGCAATCCACCCTGGCGCGCGGTGATTTCCAGCTGGCCCAGGCGGGGTGGTCTGGCCGCGTAGACCCCAGTGGTAACGTGTTCCAGTATGTGTCGTGCAAGGGCAGCCTGAACGATGGCAAGTTCTGCGACAAAGACATGGACACTCTGCTCAATGAAGCCAGGCAAGAGCTGGATACTGCCAAGCGCAAGCAGCTATATAGCGAATTTCTCAAGCTCATGCAGGTCAAACATCCTATTTTCTACACCTACTACCTGCCATGGACATTCGGCGTGCAAAAAGCCATACAAGGTTTCGTCCCCTACCCTGACGGTCTTATAAGGCTGAAAAACGTCACACGCCAAGGAAAATAACGTTTACCACCCGCCCTCCCCCAGCGGTCTGATTGCCGTGGTCACGGACAGGCAGGCGCTTACAGGTGTAATGGCTTCAGCAGTTGCTGCTCCATGCCAATCGCGGCAGCCATCACAGCTGTCGTCATTCCAGGCCCTGCACGCGTAGAGCAAGCAGGGCTTTTTTATTTCATCATGACTCCAGCCGGGTACTTCGCTGGACCACGCCAAAGCCCAATACAGCAGGTTTATCAAAGGCCATTTTTTATTCCCGCCGCTTCACTTCATTTCGGCCTCATCCCACTTCTCGGCGCTTGCACCCGCCAGCGCTCGCATGCGCTCTTCATCCTGGCCGAACGCGGCGGCCGAGCCTTCGTACACGATGCCGCCATCATCGAGCACATAGGCGCGGTCAGCAATCTCAACTGCGGCGCGCACGTTCTGCTCAATCAAGAGCACGGATGTGCCGGCGTCCCGTGTTGCCTTCACTACCCGGAACACTTCCTGCACGATCAACGGCGCCAGACCTTGCGAAGGCTCGTCCAACAGCAACAGCCTCGGATTGAGCAGCAGTGTGCGAGCGATGGCTAGCATTTCCTGCTCTCCGCCAGACAATTGCCTACCCTTGTTGCTCTTGCGCTCCTCCAGCCGGGGAAACAGTTTATAGACGGCAGGTATGGTCCAGGGCCCCGATCGCTCCACCGGGACTTTCAGGTTTTCATCTACGGTGAGGTTGGCGAAGATGCGCCTGCCCTCGGGCACGAACCCCACCCCCATGGCGGCAATGCGGTAAGGTGGCCATCTGGTCGTGTCCTTGCCAAGGATATGAATGGCACCGCTACGCGCGGGCGTAAGCCCGATAATGCTGCGCAGCGTCGTAGACTTGCCCGCGCCATTGCGGCCAAGCAGCGTCACAAGCTCGCCCTCGCCGACGACCAGGCTGACACCATCGAGAATATGGCTTTTACCGTAGTAGGTATGGATATCCTTAACTTCCAGAGCATTCATGCCGCCTTCCCCAAATAAGCCATTTGCACGGATTCACTGGCTGCGATGTCGTCGGGTGCCCCTTCATCCAGAACCCTGCCTTCAGCCAGCACAGTTATACGATCAGCCAGATTAAAAATAACGCGCATGTCGTGCTCAACCAGAACAATGGTCAGTTCCTGTTCGCGATGCAGTTTGCGTATTAGCATGGCCGTGCTGTAGGTTTCCCGACTGCCCATCCCCGCTGTGGGTTCATCGAGCAACAGCAAACGGGGCTTTAAGGCCAGCGTCATCATGATCTCGGTCGCGCGCTGATCGCCGTGCGACAGCTCACCCGTTAACCTGTCTGCATTAGCCTGCAGACCACCCATGTCCAGCAACTCGTCCACTCTTTCCTGTGCACGGCCGACGTCAGACCGGCTCATCCATGGCCTGAGCCGCAGGCCCATCGCAAGCTCCACAGGCGTGCGCAAATTTTGCCTCACGGTAAGTTCAGGGAAAATTTCAGTAATCTGAAATGTACGGGCCATACCCAACGCCACCCGCTCATGCGCTGCCGTATTCGTGATGTCGCGCCCATCAAGCACAATATTCCCGGCCGTGGGCTTGAAAAAGCCGCTGATCAAATTGAAAAAAGTGGTCTTGCCCGCACCATTGGGCCCTATGAGTGCGCGCAACTCGCCTTTCTCGACCGCCATCGACACATCATCGACCGCCACGAGATGACCGAATTTCTGAGTGACATGGTTCACTTCCAGCATACTCATGGCAGCCTCCTGCGGATGATGCCGAGCACCCCTCTGGGGAAAAACAGCACAATCAGCACGAAAAACAAACCGATGAAAAACAGCCAGTTCTGCGTGTAACTGGACACATAATCTTGCAGCACCACAAAAATGGCAGCACCGATCAATGGCCCCCAGAACGAACGCATGCCCCCGATGACCGCCATAATCACGAAGTTGCCCGACACCGTCCAGTGCAGAGAGCGCGGGTCCACAAAGTTGTTGAGCAGTGCGTACAGCGCGCCAGCAAGGCTGGCAAAGACAGCCGAAATCACGAAGGCGATCAGTATATGGCGCTCTACCGGTATGCCGAGGAATCTGGCGCGTCGCTCGTTCTCGCGTATGGCCAGCAGCGTGCGCCCGAACGGTGAGCGCAGAATCAGCGCCATAATGCCCACCGACACCGCGAACAAAGCCAGCACCACATAATAGAAAGTGACGCCGCTCGATACGATATCGATTTTGGTCAGGCCCAGGTCTATGGGCACACGCCGCCATCCAGTCAGGCCATCGTCGCCGCCCGTGACGGTATTCCATCTAAATGCGATGAAATAAAACATCTGCCCGAATGCAATCGTGACCATGGCAAAGTAGATACCCCGCAACTTGACGATAAGGGCGCCCACTGCCGCAGCGGCAAGGGTACCGACCAGAACGCCAACCAGAATCCCCAATGGCGTGCTGGGCGCCACATACTTGATCATCAAGCCTACACCGTATGCGCCCAGACCAAAATACGCGGCATGCCCAAAAGAAAGCACCCCCGTAAAGCCCAGCAGAAAATTAACCGACATCGCCGCAAGCCCCAGGACAAGCACGCGCGTGGCAAGACCCGTGTATCCTCCGACGGCTCCCATCCAGTAAGGCATGGTCAGCAACAGAATCCACAGGATTACGTTCCAGAAAAGTGTCGCGTTGCGTTCGTTCACAGATTCATCCCCTCTTCGCCCAGCAATCCTCTCGGACGCATCAGCAACACGACAGCCATCATCAAATAAATAATTGCTTCAGAGGCCGAAGGTAGGAAAACCGTAGCAATCCCCGACACCACGCCTATCAGCAACCCTCCCAGCAAAGTGCCGACCAGGCTGCCAAGACCGCCTACGATAATGGCAACAAAGCTAGGCATGATGAGCGCATCACCCATGGTTGGCTGCAGCCCAAGAAGTCCGGCAGCAAGCACGCCGGCCAGTCCGGCCAGGTATATACCCAGGCCGAAATTCAGATTGCGCAACAGACGTACATTGACACCCAGGGCCGAGACGGTTTCCAGATCCAGGGTTCCGGCCCGGATGCGTATACCCAGGCGTGTGCGTGTCAGGATGAAAAACAGACCGGCCACGGTAATGGTTACCAGAATCACCATGAAGACACGGTAGCCAGTCAGGAAGAAAAGATAGCTGCTCAGAGGTTGCATAAGCCAGTCAGGCACCTGAAAAGGCAGACTTTGCGCGCCCCAGATGTAGCGCAGACTATCTTCGAACACATAGGCCAACCCGAAGGTCAGCAACAGACCGTAGAGCGGGTCGCGGCCATATAACCGCCTGATCATCACCCGCTCGATAACCAGCCCAAGTATGGCGGTCAGGACAGGTGCGACGATGAGCGCCCCCCAGAATCCCACATAGGGAACCAGCTCATACGCAATATAAGCGCCCAGGGCCAGAAAGCCGCCGTGGGCAAAATTGATGACACTGGTGAGGTTGATGATCAGAGAAAGACCCAGCGCCATCAGAGCATAGAAGGCGCCCACGATCAGGCCGTTGAAAATATTGAAGAGAATCAGCTCAGTCATTCAATGATCCCTCATGCAGAGATTCTGAGTCCGGCACAAGGCCAGGACTGGACAATCGGGCGGGCTGACCCGCCCGCCGCTACTGCTGCTGCTACTGCTGCTACTGCTGCTACTGCTGCTGCTGCTGCTTCTGCTACTGCTACTGCTACTGCTACTGCTGCTGCTGCTGCTGCTACTGCTGCTGCTTCAGCGGTGCCGCTGCTTCTGCTACTGCGGTGCTCATGCGGTGCTCGTGCGGCTGCCTCTGCTGCCTCTGCCGTCTCTGCTGCAATCAAGTCTTGGGCCAGACCATCTTGCAACCGGATTCCTCCACCGTGCCCGCCACATCTTTGCCATGCACAATCGTATCTACATGGAAAAGATCATCCGGTGTACTTCCCTTGGCCTGCGCATGGCCCACGAAGAGTGACCCGATCAATTGGTTCTGATCTTTTCGATAAAACGGCGTATCGGGCATCAACCCGACTTCAGGTGGCAACTCCATGCCCTGCAGCGCCTGCGCCATCTTGACGGCATCCAGTGACTTGGCCTTGTTGGCCGCGAGCGCACATGTCCACGCCCCAACAAAACCAAACCATGTCCTCGCGGTTGGCACCCTACCTGTTTTCTTTTTGATGGCGGCCACAAACTCGTCCACATGCGGCACATTGGGCTGCACGTGATACCACTCTGCCACCCAGTCACCAATACGCGCTTCGGGGGGCAGGCCTTCCAGCACCTCCAGTTCGGTATTAGCGCCAGCCAGGTGTATGCGCTTTTCGAGGCCGAACTGCACGGCCTGCTTGAGTGCATTGAGCAGGTCATCGCCGTTCATCAGAAACACAATGATGTTCGGGTTGGTCGCCTGCGCCTTGATAAGATAAGACGAAAAGTCTGTGGTGCCCAAGGGAATGAGATCCTCCCCCAGCTTGGTGCCACTGTACTGTTTCAGATTGGCGTCGTAGCCGTCCTGAAGGGTATGCCCAAACGCGTAGTCAGAAGTCAGGAAGTACATTTTCTTCCCGTATTTTTCCATCAGGGTTTTGGCAATAGCGTTGGTGAGCATGCGCGTTGTATTGCACACGCGAAACACGTTCCAGTGACAAGACGTACCGGTGACGGCATCGGTGTGCCCACCAGGAACAACGTGTAGCACACCTTTTTCGTGGCTGACCTCGGCCATGGCCAACGACAATGCCGAGTTGACATTGCCCAGCAGAAAATTGACCTTGTCCCGGTCGATCAGCTTGCGGGCTTTTTGCACCGCCGTGCCAGCGTCACCGCTGGTGGAGTCCTCAATTAACAACTCGGCTGGACGGCCGAGTATTCCACCTTTAGCGTTGATCTGCTCAACGGCAAGCTGACAACCAGTAAGTTCGTTTTTGCCGGTGGCGGCATACGTTCCAGTGAGCGGGTTATCGAGCCCGAGTCGAACTGATTGTTCGCCGCGCGCCTGAATAAGCATGGGCGGGGCCAGTTGCGCCAGCCCTGTTGCTGCGGCCAACTGCAGCACGGCACGCCGACTGATGACGGATGACTTTTTCTGTTGCTCCATGGGACGCCTCCTCAACAAAGCCGTAGCGCATGGTGGTTCCATGCCGACCTCTTGGTTTGCGATCCCTTGTTTCAAATGTGCGCCCGCACTCAACTTCTGTCAATCTCTATTTACCCTGCCTGCAGCGCTCCATGAGAACCCTGTATCTCCTGTATTTCTACTATCAGGTATGCTGCATACCTTATATCTGCTTACACTCATCACACTCATGGCCGAAATTACGATAGAAGGCGTCACTAAACGCTACGGGGACGTAACCATCATCGATAAGCTGTCCCTGCAAGTCAGGCATGGCGAATTCTTTACGCTTCTTGGGCCTAGCGGATGTGGCAAGACCACCCTGCTGCGCATGATCGCGGGCTTCATTGTTCCCGACGAGGGCCGCCTGCGGCTCGATGAACAAGACATCACCTACATGCCGGCGCACAAGCGCGAAACCGGCATGGTATTTCAGGACTATGCACTCTTCCCTGATAAAACTGTGTTTGACAACGTTGCCTACGGCCTGAGAGTGCGTAAGTTTTCTTCACGCCAGATCGCCGACAAGGTGGGTCAAATACTGGAACGCGTAGGGTTGGGACACCTGCCCAAACGCTATCCGGGCGAGCTGTCTGGCGGCCAACGCCAGCGAGTAGCTCTTGCGCGAGCACTTGTCATCGAGCCGCGTGTGCTCCTGATGGACGAGCCGCTGTCCAATCTTGACGCCAAGCTGCGCATACAGATGCGCGATGTCATTCGCCAGCTGCAGCAAGAATCCAAGATCACAGCCATTTTTGTTACGCACGATCAGGAAGAGGCCCTGTCCATGTCCGACAGAATCGCGCTGCTGCGACAGGGCAGAATAGATCAGCTTGATACGCCCGAAGGGCTTTATGCTCGCCCTGCCACGTCGTACGCGGCAGACTTCATCGGCGCCGCCAACCTCATCACCGTGCAGGGCCTCGCGACGCAGGCCGACAGCATGCAGGTCAGCATTGCTGGTGGCCATATTCACGTGCCCGGCGTCGTCTCGGGTGCCGACTGGCAATTGGCAGCGCGCCCGGAACACATCACCATGCACCCAGATGGCGATGCCCCAGGCCGTATCTCGGCCCAGGTTCTCTACCGGCGCTACCTCGGCTTCAAGGCTACTTACGCCCTGCGCCTGTCGGACGGCGCTACGATCAACGTCGATGTACCCGCTGCCAACGATGCGGCTTATGCTCCCGGAACGGCCGTATTCTTGAGTTTCAGCCCTGAATGCCGGCTAGTTCGCGCCTGACACGACCACCATGAATATGAACCTGCAACGCCTGCGCTCTCCATGGCTGATACCGTCTTTGTTCTGTCTGGCCGCGCTTATTGCGCTGGTTATCTGGCCCCTGGCATCGCTCTTTTATCAAAGCGGCATTGATCCGCAAACCGGAAAGCTCAGTCTTGCCGGGTTCCGGAGCTTTTTCGGTAACCCGCGCTATGTGCAGGCTTTCACCAACACCGTAATTCTGGGTGCCGTGTCGACAACGGGTGCAGTATTGCTGGGTGCGCCGCTTGCGTATATTGTGGCCCGTTTTGACTTCCCCGGCAAAAGCATAGTGGCGCTGCTACCGCTGGCCACCATCATCCTGCCTGATATCGTTGTGTCACAGGCCTGGCTCATGCTGCTGGGCAACAACGGCATTGTCCGCCTGGCACTCGAAAGCATAGGCATAGACCTGCCGTCGTTTTACGGCTGGTTCGGCATGACCTTCGCGCTCATTCTGAATGATTACACCTATGTGTACATCGGCATGCTGGCCGCGCTCAAGGCCATAGACGGCGCCATCGAAGAAGCAGCGGTCAACCTGGGCGCAAGCGATCTGCGCCGCACCCTCACCGTAACACTACCCGTTCTGGCTCCGGCCCTGCTCATCAACGCCATGATTGTCTTTACACTGGCCGTCGACAACTTTTCCATCCCCATGATTCTGGGCGGGCGGGTCGACGTGCTTTCGTCGCTCACCTACACCACGTTTCTGTCAGAGATGGGCGGCAACCCCATTATGCAAAGCGTGCTGGCCGTGGTGTCTGTGGTGCTGGTCGGGTTTGTACTCTTTGTACAAAAGCGTGTGGTCGAAAGAAAAACCTATCAGATGTCGCAGGGGCGTGCTCCCCTGGCCGTGCGCGCACGCGGCCTGACGGCAGTGTTGCTGACAGCATGGGCCACCCTGTTTGTTGCGTTTTCCATGATACCTGCCGTCATTGTAGTCATTGGTGCGTTTACCAAAGCGCGCGGCCCCG
Organism: Pusillimonas sp. ANT_WB101; assembly: GCF_008369125.1. Classification (NCBI taxonomy): domain Bacteria; kingdom Pseudomonadati; phylum Pseudomonadota; class Betaproteobacteria; order Burkholderiales; family Alcaligenaceae; genus Pusillimonas; species Pusillimonas sp. ANT_WB101. The sequence goes on from NZ_VOAY01000004.1 coordinate 331,088, forward strand.
TCATGAAATACGGCACATGGACATTCGAAAACATGGAACGCGCAGTGCGTACTGCGCCAGAGCCCATACTCAATTCACTGATGCTGGCCAGCGTGGCGGCGATTGCCGGCACCTGTTTTGCCACCCTCGCCAGCTACCTGATTGTCAAGAAACGTATTTGGTCTGTCACCATTCTTGATTACGTGGTGATGCTGCCACTGGCTATATCCGGCACAGTACTGGGCATTGCGCTAATCCATACCTACAACAGCGGGGCCATTATTCTTACTGGCACGTGGGTCATCATGGCTTCGGCCTTATTCGTGCGCAAGGTACCGTTTTCTATACGCTCGGCCTCCGCATCGCTGTACAGCATTCCCGACTCCATCGAAGAAGCGTCCATCAATCTTGGTGTCTCGCCCATTGCCAGCTTTTTCAAAGTAGTATTGCCAGTGATGAAGCCTGCCATATTTGGTGCAGCCATACTCATGTGGGTGACGTCGCTGGCCGAACTGTCCGCCACCATTGTGCTGTATTACGGCGGCATGGAAACCATGCCCATACAGATGTTCCGTCAGATTGACGCAGGGTTTCTTGCCCGGGCATCCGCCTATGGCGTAATTTTGATGATCGTCATCATCGTTCCCATTTACCTGGCCGTGCGTTTTCTCAAGCTCGACCTATTCTCAAGCCGTTGATTCTAATAACTCCAGGAGGGGCACCATGTTCAACCCACGTTATCTCAGGCACTGCATTGCCGCCACACTTGGCAGCGCCGCGCTACTCGCCGGAACGTCTGCCGTCGCCGCCGACGCCATCGTCTACACATCGAACAATGTCCAGACCATCGAAACCGCGCTGGACATAGCCCGCAAGAAGGCGCCAGATCTGAAAATTCAGAAAGTGACATCCGGCACGGGTGCGCTCATGAAACGCATCGAAGCCGAATCTGCCAACCCGCTGGGCGACGTAGTTTGGGGCGCCGGTTTTGGCACCATGGCAGCCTATAAACAGAATTTCCAGCCCTATCAGTCCGCCGAAACCAAGGGGCTGGACCCGCGATTTATCGGTCCAGACAACCTCTGGGCAGGCAGCAACGTGCACGTCATGGTCATCATGATCAACGACAAGCAACTCAAGGGCATGGCCGCACCCACGCGCTGGGCTGATCTGTTTGACCCCAAATGGAAAGGCAAGCTCATCGTCGGTGACCCTGGCTCGTCAGGCAGCACCTACGACCAGATGTACGGGTTGTATCAGCTATTCGGTCAGGACGGCTTCGACAAGCTGGTCGCCAACGCCGACATTTCTCGTAGCTCCGCGCAAATCTACAAAAGCGTGGCCAACGGCGAGTATGCAGTTGGCATTACCATGGAATACGCAGCCTATGCCTACATCGCCGGCGGCCAGAAAGAAATAAAAATCGTCTATCCGGAAGAAGGCGCTTTTGTTGCGCCCGAGGCCGTGGCCATCATCAAAAACCCCAAAAATGGCGACAAGGCCGCTGAGCAGCTTTATGACGTCCTGCTGTCCAAAGATGTTCAGGAGGCTGAGCTTACCGACAATTTCCGTCGACCCAGCCGCTCGGACATCGACGTGGCGTCGCTCACGGAACTGCCTAACCTGAAAGACATCAAAATCGAGGCCACCGACCCTATGAAAGCCGCCGCCGCCTATGAAAGCATTATTGGCGCCTGGAAAAAGGCACAGGACAAAGCGGGCAAGTAAGTTAGACGGCCATGTGTAATGCATGGCCGGTCTACCCCGCGGCATCTACTTAAATCTGGAAACGTCGCTAAGCCAGCCTTAATTGACGCCTCGCGTCGTCGCAGCCCTCAGAGTAATCTGAGGCTGCCTCTTGTTTTCCCGTACCACACTACTCGTCAAAGAATAGACTGATAGGGGCTCAGTACCTTGACAGTCTGAACCAGCCCCTGGCGCAGCAGCACATCCAGGTAGCGATCGATATTTATCGTGGGGTTCTTGAGTTGGGCACGATGGCGCTGGGCGGCTGAGATAACCGCAGCCTGATCCAAATCGAATAGGTTCTCTATGAACTCATCCGGGTGCTGCGCTTCGATGCCGAACGGAGCCAGCGCGGTGTTCGGGAAATCTTTTTGGTTGAAAGTTACGATGACGCTGGCACTGCAACGAATGGCAGCGACCAAGACATGCCGATCCTCAGGATCGGGCAGCATCAGCCCGGCGATGAGGGGCTCGTGACCAGTGACCAAGGCGTCTGGGATAGCGTGATCCATCAATGCCGATGTGCGGTCCAGTTGCTCAGGCTTAAGATCGCTGCGCTTTAGCAAAAGATTGCGTTTCCATTCATTGTGAATCTGCGCACTCCAGCGCGCACGAAACCGCCCTGAGAGCGCCAGCCACATCAAAAAATCCGGCAGCGGTGCGGGATACAGGACGCAAGCATCGTAGACGGCAGTAAATGATGAATGCCTCACTCGTACCCCAGGGCCAGCTCCTGAGCCTGCTTCGCCAGTTCTTCCATAGCTTGGCCGCTGACACGTTCACGTTCAGTCTTGAACTGCATCAGATCGGCAAACCGTACGCGGCGGTGCTTGCCCGTCTTGTGAAACGGTAGCAAACCGTCTTCAAGAAGTTTAACTAAGTGCGGTCGCGAGACATTAAGAAGGTCAGCCGCTTCCTGGGTGGTCAGCTCGGCATGCATGGGGACGACTTGAACGGCGTTGCCATCCGCCAACTCGGCCAGAACATCGACGAGCAGACGCAATGCCGATGTCGGTAACTCGACTTGGTGTGCCCGATTATGATCGTCGAAAATCTGGATGCTCTGGGTCTCGAACTTAGTGGCAAGATAAGCCGCCAAGGCGCGCTGGCCTTGTACAGCCGCTTTCCTCTCGCACTCGACTGGAAGGGTCATTTTGAACAGCGGCGTGTTTGACATGGAAGACTCCGATGAGTCAGAAAGTACGCGCCCATTATAAACAAAATAATCGAAACAAACGAAAGAGTTAATACTGTAGACGACCGTGATATAGAGCCAATCTGCTCCACCCATTGGCGCCCAGATCTGGGCACCAATAGGCGGGACCACGCTCTCTGAGCCTATGCCTTCGCGTCACAAGCTGATGCAGTCCACTGCAGATGATTTTGCTGTGCCGGTAATGAGCAGTAGCCAGACCCAGTGCACGCTCACTCACGCTGTATAAGATCTGGCCCAGAATAAATCAAAAAAATCAGCCAAAACGCCCGGTGATGTAGTCTTCGGTTTCTTTGCGGGCCGGCTTGACAAAGATCTGGTCGGTTTCACCGAACTCCATGAGTTCGCCCAGATACATGTAGGCTGTGTAGTCAGAACAGCGGGCCGCCTGCTGCATGTTGTGCGTGACAATAACCACCGTGTAGTCAGACTTAATCTCGGCGATCAGCTCTTCAATTTTGGCAGTAGAAATGGGGTCAAGCGCCGAACACGGTTCATCGAGCAGCAATACCTCAGGCTTGATGGCTACCCCGCGCGCAATGCACAGGCGCTGCTGCTGCCCACCTGAAAGCCCGTTGCCGCTTTGATTGAGCTTGTCTTTTACCTCATTCCATAACGCTGCTTTGGTCAGTGCCCACTCTACACGCTCGTCCATCTCACCCTTGCTGAGCCGCTCAAAAAGACGCACCCCGAACGCAATATTGTCGTAAATGCTCATGGGAAACGGCGTAGGCTTCTGGAACACCATGCCAACTTTGGCGCGGATTAACGAAATATCCATCTTGGAGGACAGCAGGTTTTCGCCATCAAGATTGATTTCGCCTTCAGCGCGCTGGCCTGGGTAAAGCTCGAACATGCGGTTAAACGTGCGCAGCAGTGTGGACTTGCCGCAACCTGAGGGCCCGATAAAAGCAGTGACCTTGTTTTCTTGGATAGACAGGTTTACATCTTTAATGGCCTGAAACTTACCGTAGTAGAAATTAAGGTTTTTGACTTCCAGCTTGATGCGTTCGGCAGGAGGTTTGTTATGCATGAATGGTTCCCGACCAGGCCAGGGGGCCTGGCGTTCAAGTTATTTACGGAACAGGCTGCGAGCCAGAATATTAATGCCCAGCACCAGCAAGGTGATCATGACAGCGCCTGCCCAGGCCAGGCGATTCCAGTCTTCAAACGGGCTGGCTGCGTACTGGAAAATAACCACTGGCAAGTTGGCAATAGGTGCGTTCATGTTCAAACTGAGAAACTGGTTGTTCAGCGCGGTAAAAAGCAAAGGTGCGGTTTCACCTGAAATGCGGGCAACTGCCAACAACACCCCGGTCATAATGCCCGAACGGGCTGCGCGGTAACTGATAAACACCACTATTCGCCATTGCGGGCACCCCAGGGCTGCCGCCGCTTCGCGCAGGCTGTTTGGCACCAGCAGCAACATATTGTCGGTCGCGCGCACCACAACAGGTATAACCAGTATGGCCAGGGCAAATGAACCCGCCCAACCAGAATAATGGCCGACCTGGGCAACGTATACCGCGTAAATAAACAGGCCAATAACAATAGATGGCGCTGAAAGCAACACATCATTTAAAAAACGCGTGGCCGGGGCCAACCAGCCACGTTTACCGTATTCAGCCAGATACGTACCCGCCAGCACACCAATCGGCGTGCCGACAAGCGTGGCCACCGCTGCCATCATGACACTGCCCAGTATGGCATTGAGCAGGCCACCAGCAGCACCGGGCGCAGGTGTCGACTGGGTAAGCAAGGTAAGCGAAAGTGCGCTGCCACCTTTTACCAGCAGGGTAAGAATGATCCAGCTTAGCCAGAATAAGCCGAATACCACGGTGGCACTCGAGAGCACCAGCATGATCTGGTTGAACCGGCGTCGCCGACGATATACGGGGTTTGCAAGACCAATCGTCGAATTAGAAGAAAACATGATGTGGCCCTGCCTAGTGCGAAGTACCCTCGCCCTTGGCGAGGTGCTGCAGCATGAGTTTGGAAAACGCCAGCACAACCGTGGTGATCAAGAACAAGATCAACCCCAGTTCAAGCAGCGCGCTTTTTTGCATGCCACCGGCCTCGTTGAACTCGTTGGCCAGTGCTGAGGCAATTGAGTTGGATGGCGAAAAAATCGACGATGGAAGATTGAACGCATTACCAATGACAAAGGTGACCGCCATGGTTTCGCCCAGTGCCCGGCCCAGACCAAGCATGATGCCGCCAATAACGCCTGTTTTTGTAAAAGGCAACACCACCTTCCAGACAACCTCCCAGGTTGTACTGCCCAGACCATAGGCAGACTCTTTCAGCATGGGGGGGACCAATTCAAACACATCACGCATGACAGCCGTGATGAAAGGGATAACCATAATCGAAAGAATAAGCCCAGCTGTAAAGACGCCGATACCAAATGGCGGGCCGGCAAAAATATCGCCCAATACCGGCACCCCTTCGAACAGGTCAATAACATGAGGCTGCACGTATTCTTGAAAAACAGGCACAAACACAAACAGCCCCCACATGCCATAAATAATGGACGGGATGGCCGCCAACATTTCAATGGCCGTACCCAGCGGACGCCGCAGCCAGGTGGGAGACAGCTCGGTCAGAAACATGGCAATGCCGAACGACACTGGCACCGCAATCGCCAACGCAATCAGCGACGTGAGCAGGGTTCCGGCAATAGGTACCATGGCCCCGTAGATATTTTGGACGGGGTCCCAATTATTTGTCCAGATAAATGCCAGACCATACTCGGCAATCGACTGGCGGCTACCCCACACCAGCGACACCATAATGGCACCCAGCAGCACGAACACCAAGAACGCAAACGTACGCGTCAGGTTTTTGAACACGGCATCGAACAGTGCGTTCCGGTTATGTTTCATGTGTATCTTCTGGCTTTCTGGAAGTGCCAATTATATAAAGCATGTAGGTGAGGTTTGGGCGCTAGGGCTCAAAGGCGTCATTTTCACACAATTGGGACGGTACCACCTTCGCGGCCCGTCCCAGCCAGGTCACAGGGCCGTGACCCCGGATCGTCGCGTTTTACTTCCAGACAGCGCTGCCGTCAGTCGCTTTGATGTCGGTTTTCCAGGATTCGGTAATTTGGCTGGTAACTGCTTGGGGCAAAGGTACATAATCAAGCCCTTGCGCCATCTCGCCACCTTGTTTGAATGCCCAGTCAAAGAAAGCCAGAACCTCTTTTGCCACTTCGGGTTTTTGCTGCGTCTTGTGGATCAGAATAAAGCTGGCCGCCGTGACAGGCCATGAATCGGCACCTGGCTCGTCGGTGAGCACTACCCCCATACCAGGTGTTTTTTTCCAGTCGGCATTGGCTGCTGCCGCCGCAAACGACTCTTGTGAAGGCTGTACATACTTGCCGTCTTTGTTCTGCAGTTGCGCCCAGGGCAGCTGATTTTGCTTGGCATAAGCATACTCAACGTAGCCAATCGAGTTTTTAAGCTGACGCACATACGCCGCAACCCCTTCGTTGCCCTTGCCGCCCTGCCCTGCAGGCCACTTGACCGCTTTGCCTTCGCCTACTTTTTGTTTCCAGTCAGGCGACACTTTGGACAAATAATTGGTCCAGCCAAACGTCGTGCCGGAACCATCAGACCGGTGCACCACGATAATTGAGGCAGAAGGCAGTTTCAGGTCAGGATTAAGCGTCTTGATGGCTGCGTCATCCCATTTGGTAATTTTACCCAGGAAGATATCGGCGAGAACAGCGCCCGAAAGCTTCATCTGGCCCGCTTCTATGCCGGCCACGTTCACGACGGGAACCGTGCCACCGATAATGGCAGGAAACTGCAGCAATTGGTTTTCTTCAAGAGCCTGGGCCTTCATGGGGTCATCAGAGGCGCCGAAATCAACTGTTTTTGCAATAATCTGTTGCTGCCCACCGCCTGAACCGATGGACTGGTAATTAACGCGATTTCCTGTCTCTTTGTGATATTGAGCAGCCCATTTGGCATAGATAGGAAAGGGGAACGAAGCACCTGCACCCGTAATGTCTGCGGCATGCGCGACCAGCGAGGCCGCACCCAATGCGATACTGACAGAAACTTGCACAAAAACGCGTTTAAGCATGAAGAAGTCCTTTTGGAATCTGTTGCATGTCATTGACAGGTACACCCTGTCAAGAACGTCATAGTACGCAGCCAATATGACATGTTCATGACAATGCCATGGTTTATTGATCGCTTAATGTCTGCAACAGATGCTCATGCAAATTCAATGGCTTGCCCCTGCCTTTAACCTTGACATAGGTGCCATCAGACAAGCCTCGCCAGGCCAACTGATTGTCACGCAGCGCGTAAGTTAGTGCCTCGCTGATCACACGTTTTTTAAGCGCTTTGTCCAACACAGGAAAGCCAATTTCTACGCGCCTGAAAAAATTACGATCCATCCAGTCTGCCGACGATAAATATACTTTTTCTGTGCCATCTGCATAAAAATAAAAGACTCTGGCGTGCTCAAGAAAGCGACCAATAATGGAACGCAAGCGTATGTTCTCTGACAGGCCTGGCACCCCAGGGCGCAATGCGCAGGCACCGCGCACGATCAGGTCTATTTGTACCCCCGCCTGGCTGGCCTTGTACAGCGCCTCGATAATAACGGGCTCAAGCAAGGAATTCATCTTGGCCATAATACGGGCCTTCTTGCCAGCTTTGGCATTAAGCACTTCGTCACGCAATAGCGCCAGCATGGATTCGTGCAGCGTAAAGGGCGACTGCAACAACAACTGCAACGGACGTCGTGCGCCCAGGCCAGTAAGCAAAGAAAACACATTATCCAGATCGTGGCACAGCTTCTGATCTGCGGTAAGCAGGCCAAAATCAGTGTAAAGACGTGCCGTACGCGGATGATAGTTGCCCGTACCCAAATGCCCGTAACGACGGATCGCACCTTTTTCACGCCGCAGCACCAGCATCATCTTGGCATGGGTCTTGTGACCCACAACGCCATAGCTTACGTGCGCTCCCACCTCTTCGAGCCGGGCAGCCCAATTGATATTGGTCTGCTCGTCGAACCGGGCCATGAGTTCAACCACCACAGTAACCTCTTTGCCGGCTCGCGCTGCGGCCAGCAGCAGACGCATGAGCTCGGAGTCTTCGCCCGTGCGATAAATGGTTTGCTTGATGGCAACGACTGCCGGGTCGCGTGAAGCTGCACGCAGAAAACTTAGGACGGGCTGAAACGACTGATACGGGTGGTGCAACAGACGATCTTTGCGCGCAATAAGGGCAAAGAGCTCGTCAGCGTTGTCGGTTAGCACATCGAACGGTGGCGGCACGCAGGGATCGTGCTTGGGAAACAAAAGATCAGGGCGATCAATGGTGTTGCACAGCTGCAAAAGCCGCGACAGGTTGACCGGCCCAATTACCCGATACGTATCGTGCGGCTGCAACAAAAACTCGTGCTGCAGAAACACCTCCAGCGCTTCGGGCATGGCATGGTCAATTTCAAGCCGTACCGCCGCACCAAAATTGCGCTGGGACAACTCACCTTGCAGTGCCTGTCGCAAATTGGTGATTTCTTCTTCATCGACGAACAGGTCGCTGTTGCGCGTTACCCGCCACTGATAAACGCCTTTGACATCAAGGCCCGGAAACACGTCTCCCACAAAGGCACTGATCAGCGCCGACAAAAGCACATACCCGTGCGGCACACCCGAAACGCTGTCTGGCACCCTCATGACACGTGGCAAGGCACGTGGTGCCTGTACGATGGCTATTGATGCGCTGCGGCCAAAGGCGTCTTGCCCCGACAGCGACACGATGAAGTTGAGGCTTTTGTTGTATACACGCGGAAACGGATGAGCAGGGTCAAGCCCGATGGGGGTAAGCATGGGCATGACATCACGGTTAAAAACGTCGTAAGCCCATTGCCGCAGGGTGTCTGACCAAAAAACAGGCTCAAGCAACACAATGCCTTGCCTCTCTAACGCTGGCAATACTGCCCCGGTGAGCATCCTGCTTTGCCGATCAATCAGCTTGTGGGCTGCCTGTTGCACGAGGTCGAATGCCTGACTGGGCGTCAACCCATCCTGGCCGACCAGGCCAGGTGTCTGGCGCTGCTGCTCTTTCAAGCTGGATATGCGAATTTCAAAAAACTCATCCAAGTTGGAGCTGACAATGCACAGATACCGCAGACGCTCGAGCAGCGGCACGTCAGGATACTCAGCCATAGCCATAACCCGCTCGTTGAATTTCAGCAGCGACAATTCGCGATTGAGCAAAGGCGGGTTTAACGGCTCAGACGACATAAATGCTTTACTTTTGAGATAAAAAAACCTGATTTAACAAACGCCTGTTACTCATGCATGAAAACCGGCAGGGATGCTCTCAATACTATAGAAACCTCAAGCTTTTCGCCACTTGCACGGCTTTCTGAAACATGAATCCCGTCTTTATGGCGGATCGACCACTATAATCCCCACCGTACCTAGTTCAAGAGCCCCCTAATGGACCACCTGCTTGCCGCCATCGACCTTGGCTCCAACAGCTTCCGGCTATCTATCGGACGCGTCGTGCAACAAGATGGGAATGCCCAGATCTATTCCCTCGACAGAATGAAGGAGTCCGTCCGGCTCGCTGCCGGGCTTAACGATGACAAGATAGTCGACGAAATCTCCATACTGCGCGCCATCAGCGTACTCAAGCGATTTAACGAGCTGCTGGTAGGGTTTCACCCCGACCGGGTAAGGGCTGTTGCGACCAACACGTTTCGTATCGCCCGCAATGCTGCTGAGGTCGTGCAGCGCTGTCAGGATGCGCTAGGGTTCCCCATAGAGATTATTTCAGGACAAGAAGAAGCACGACTTATTTTCTCGGGTATTACCAACGAACTACCGCCTTCCGATAATCGGCGCCTCATGATAGACATAGGCGGGGGCTCAACCGAAGTTATTATCGGCAAAGGCTTCAAACCTATGTATCTGTCTTCGCTGTACATGGGTTGCGTCAGTTATACGCGCAAGTTCTTCCCCGACGGCCACATTAACGCCGAACGCATGGAGCGTGCCGAAATTTCAGCACGAAGAGAGCTTGAAGGTATTTCAAGGCTTTATCGCAAAGCAGGCTGGCAAGAAGCGTATGGCTCGTCAGGCACAGCCAAAGGCCTGATTGCGGTGCTTCAGGAAAGCGGCATGTCCAAAAAAGGCATCACGCTTGAAGGCCTGCAAAAACTCAAGGCCAAGCTAATACAAGATGGCGAGGTCGTCATGGATGCACTGCCCGGCCTCAAGCGCGATCGTTCGCTTGTGCTCGCAGGCGGGCTGGCCATTATGCTGGCGGCCTTCCAGGAGCTAAACATTAAGGCCATGGCGCCAGGAGAAGGCGCGTTACGCGTCGGCGTGCTGTACGATTTGCTGGGCCGTGATTCAGAACACGACAAGCGTCACGAAACCGTGCGGCAATTTACGAAGCGTTACCATGTTGACATCAACCAGTCAGAGCGCGTAAAAAACCTGGCACTCACCTTCTTTAGCCAGCTAAAGCCTGAAGACAACGTGCCAGAATACCAAGAGCTGCAGCGCACACTGGAATGGGCGGCCGATCTTCACGAGATCGGGCTCAGCATTGCACACGCCAACTACCATCAACACAGTGCGTATATTCTGGAGAAGGCCGACATGCCCGGTTTCTCCAACGATGACCAACAACTGCTGGCGTTCTTTGCGCTGGGGCATCACGGCAAAATATCCAAACTGCGTGCCCGCTCGCCGTCGCGGCCCCAATGGCTTACTCTGCTGTGTTTGCGGCTGGCTGTGCTGCTGTCACGCCGGCGCGAAACGGCAGAAAACCTGCCGGTTTCAATCGCCGTCGACAACCGCACCATCACGGTCAGGGTCGAAGCCCACTGGCTCGCAGAGCGTCCTCTGTCAGACTACTCGTTACGAGCCGAAAAACGCGAATGGGTTAAGGCCGGCTTTGACTTCGAGATCGAAACCGTTGAGTCAAAGAAAAACTAAGCCGACGCTCAGTTGAGATCAACGGCAACCAGTTGCTGTATGCCGTCTTCGACCAGGCTCATGTCTTCAGCCTCAACCATAAGACGCAGTTTTGGCTCGGTGCCTGAAGCCCTGATCAATACACGCCCCCGATCACCCAGCATTTTCTCGACTTCCTCTCTGGCGGCTTGCAACCCAGCATGCGACTTCCAGTTCACGCCAGCAGCCAATGGCACGTTGACCATTTTCTGGGGGTACATTTTGAGATCTTCGAGCAACTGGGAAAGCGTCTTGCCACCATGCCGTACGGCGGTAAGTACCTGCAGTGCCGCAATAATGCCGTCACCTGTAGTGTGGCAATCGAGACAGAGCAAATGGCCCGAGCTTTCGCCACCGTAAAGCCAGCCACGTTTCTGAAGCGACTCAAGCACGTAGCGGTCGCCCACATTGGCACGCTCAAAAGACACACCCAGAGATTGCAATTGCTTCTCAAGACCCAGATTGGTCATTAGCGTGCCCGAAACCCCAGCGACGGGGTTAGTTGCCATGCGGTCGCGCACAATAACGTACAGCAGCTCGTCACCGTTATAAATGCGGCCATCGCTATCCACCATTTGCAGCCGATCGGCATCACCATCAAGGGCAATACCCAGATCTGCACCACGCGCCTTTACTTGAGCCGCCAGGTGCTCAGGATACGTTGCACCCACGCCATGGTTGATATTGAGGCCATCAGGTTCGCACCCGATGGCGTGCACCTCTGCACCCAGCTCGCGAAATACGTGCGGAGCAATGCGATAGGCTGCACCATTGGCCGCATCGACGACAATGGATAGGCCGGACAGGTCAAGCTCGTTGGGGAAGGTGCTTTTGCAGAACTCAATATAACGACCTGTGGAGTCTTCAAGACGGCGCGCACGCCCCAGCGCTTCAGAACCTACACAATTAAGCGGCTCACCAATGGCTTTTTCGATTTCAAGTTCGATTTCGTCTGGCAACTTGGTGCCCTGGGCCGAGAAAAACTTGATGCCATTGTCTTGGAATGGATTATGCGAGGCGCTAATGACAATGCCTGCTGTCAGACGCAAAGCCCTGGTCAGGTATGCCACTGCTGGCGTCGGTACTACACCGGCCAGCAGCACATCAACACCCGCTGCCGACAGACCGGCCTCAAGCGCTGACTCGAGCATATAGCCCGAAATACGCGTATCTTTACCGATGACCAGAGAGGGACGACCATGGCCGCCATGATGGCGGGCAAACACAAGCCCAGCCGCATAGCCAAGCCGCAGGGCGAACTCTGCGTTGATGGTGGGGCCGCCCACCTCACCCCGTACACCGTCGGTACCAAAATATTTGCGCTCAGACATTAGAAACTCCGTATTCGATTGCGCGCCACACCTTGACCGCATCGACAGTCTCGGCCACATCATGAACACGCAGTATATGCGCCCCTCGGGCGATTCCGGCCAGCGCCGCCGCAACACTACCGGCAACACGCTCAGCGGGGTTACGGCCAACCACATGGCCTATCATGGATTTACGCGACAGCCCAAGCAGCCAGGGGTACCCCTGGTTCTGCACCTTATCGAGCTGGCGCAATAAAAGAAAATTTTGTTCGACCGTTTTGCCAAAACCAAAGCCGGGATCGAGAATAATGCGGTTTGCCGCCACGCCACCCCATCGCAACGCATCGGCCCGTTCGGCCAGAAACTGCCCCACCTCGGCCACTACGTCGGTATAGTGGGGAGCCTGCTGCATGGTTTTGGGCTCGCCTTGCATGTGCATGACGCACAGCGCGCACCGGGCATGTGACACAGCTTCAATCGCGCCTTCACGGCGAAACCCATACACGTCATTAATCATGTCGACACCAGCAGCTATGGCCTGGCGCATAACCTCGGGCTTGAACGTGTCAACAGACAGCGGAATGCCATCACTACGTAACGCGTGGATAACGGGAAGAATTCGGTCGAGTTCTTCTGCGGCGCTGACTGGCACGGCACCTGGCCGGGTCGACTCGCCGCCAATATCGAGCAGATCAGCCCCCTGGCTGATAAGCAGACGCGCATGGCCCACCGCTGCATCTGCATCGAAATGGGCCGCGGCATCAGAGAAGGAATCAGGGGTAACGTTGACGATACCCATGATAAGCGGGCGTTCAAGGCTAAGCTCGAAGCGCCCGCAGACCAGTACTGAACTCATTGTGTGGGAGAGTTCAGATTATCAGACCGGGGTGGTTGCCGTATCGCCACCAGCACTGGCCAGACCCGCAGGAGGCGTCTTGTCAGACGGCTCGTTGCTGACAGCCGGCGGCTGTGGCGCACGTGGTGGCCGGCCTTCCATGATGTCATTGATCTGGTTTGCGTCGATGGTTTCCCACTCAAGCAACGCCGCCGTCATGGCCTCGATTTTGTCACGATTATTTTCGATGATGGTACGTGCAACGGTGTACTGCTCATCGATAATGCTGCGAATTTCGTGATCAACCTTTTGCATGGTGGCTTCTGACACGTGCGTTGTCTTGGTGACGCTGCGACCGAGGAAGACTTCGCCTTCGTTTTCAGCATAAACCACCGGGCCGAGGGAGTCAGTCATGCCATAGCGCGTAACGATGTCGCGAGCAATGGCAGTTGCCCGCTCAAAGTCATTGGAAGCGCCTGTGGTCATCTGGTTCATGAAGACTTCTTCAGCGATACGCCCGCCGAACAACACCGCAATGGTATTGAGCAAACGCTCTTTGTCCATGCTGTAACGGTCGCCATCAGGCAATTGCATGGTTACACCCAGTGCACGACCACGCGGAATAATGGTTACCTTGTGCACCGGATCTGTTTTGGGAAGCATACGCGCAACCAGAGCATGGCCAGACTCGTGATACGCCGTGTTGCGACGCTCTTCTTCAGGCATGATAAGCGAGCGGCGCTCGGCACCCATAATGATCTTGTCTTTGGCCATTTCGAAGTCGCTCATGTCAACCACGCGACCACTGCGGCGCGCGGCAAACAATGCAGCTTCGTTCACCAGGTTGGCCAGATCGGCACCTGAGAAACCTGGCGTACCACGTGCGAGCACCAAGGCATCGACGTTAGTGGCCAGCGGCACTTTGCGCATGTGAACTTTAAGAATCTGCTCACGACCCCGGATATCGGGAAGCGATACAACCACTTGTCGGTCAAAACGGCCCGGACGCAGCAGCGCTGGGTCAAGCACGTCGGGACGGTTGGTGGCTGCGACAACCAGTACACCCACGCCAGTTTCAAAACCGTCCATTTCAACCAGCAACTGGTTAAGTGTTTGTTCACGCTCGTCGTTGCCACCACCCAGGCCTGCGCCACGTTGGCGGCCTACCGCGTCGAGTTCGTCAATAAATATGATGCATGGCGCCTGTTTTTTGGCGTTTTCGAACATATCGCGCACACGTGCCGCGCCCACGCCGACAAACATTTCGACGAAGTCTGAGCCCGAAATACTGAAGAAAGGCACCTTGGCTTCACCCGCAATGGCTTTTGCCAGCAAGGTTTTACCTACACCGGGCGAGCCCACCATGAGTACACCACGAGGAATACGGCCACCCAGACGCTGAAACTTTGTGGGGTCGCGCAGGAAATCAACCAGCTCTTGTACGTCTTCTTTGGCCTCATCACACCCAGCCACGTCGGCAAAGGTAATGTGATTGGTGTTTTCGTCCATCATGCGTGCACGGGATTTACCGAAGCTGAATGCCCCGCCCTTGCCGCCACCCTGCATTTGGCGCATGAAGAACACCCACACGCCGATAAGCAGCAGCATGGGGAACCACGAAATGAAGATGCTGGTCAGGAAAGACGGCTCTTCACGCGCCTTGCCGGACACCTGCACACCACTCTTGACGAGTTCGGGCACCATCCACAGATCGCCAGGCGATGTCAGGCTATACGGTCGCCCGGCATCAGGCGTAACGTATAACGTGTCGCCCTGGATGTCCACTTTATTGATGCGGCCTGCCTGTGCATCATTCATGAACTGGGTGTAAGTTACTGTATCTGTTGTGGCGGGGCGCCCGTCAAACTGTTTAAACACTGTAAACAGCACGAGCGCGATCACCATCCAGATCGCAACCTTGGAAAATGAGTTGTTCAAAGCCAATCTCCTACTTGTAACCTAAGCTTGCCAAACCCCCGCAATCACGGCAGCAAAACAAGTATGTCAATTAAGCCATTCTACCCGATAGATCGAATGCTGGTTTGTAAAACCCGTCTGTCAACGGGGCTTGAATTTTGAGGCCACCAGAAAGGTTTCCGACGACTTCGCGCGCGATGCTTTAGGCTTGCGTTCGACCACCCGATGAAAGTGCTGCTTGAAGGTTTCCACGATCTGGGAAAAGCCACTTCCATGAAAGGCCTTGACAATAAGCGTGCCGTCGAGCTTAAGATGACTACAAGAGAATTCGAGCGCGAGTTCACACACATGTTGAATTCGTGCCGAATCGGCTGAGCTCACACCTGACAAGTTGGGGGCCATATCTGACATTACAAGGTCTACTTGCTGGCCATTCAGTTTTTTTGACAGTTGATCGAGCACTTCATCTTCACGAAAGTCGCCCAAAATGAACTCCACACCGGCAATAGCCTCCATGGGCAGCATATCGAGCGCAATAACCCGCCCCTGTATGATGCCCTCAGGGTCTGCAAGCCGTTCGCGGGCCACCTGTGACCAACTGCCCGGGGCTGACCCCAAATCAACCACCACATCGCCCGGACGCATCAGTTTTTCGGTATCAAGAATTTCGAGCAGCTTGAACGCCGCACGTGCCCGATACCCTTTCTGTTGCGCCATTTTGACGTATGGGTCGTTAATATGTTGCATAACCCATTCTTTTGAGAATTTTTTCTTGGCCATTCCCGTACAATTCCAACATGCCTAAACTCGACATTACCTCAAACAAGCGCAGCGAACTTCGCGCCGCGGCCCACCCTTTGCGTCCGGTCGTGCTCATCGGCGACCGCGGCCTGTCAGAATCTGTTCTAAAAGAAATAGACCTTAACCTGAACGCCCATCAGCTTATCAAGGTGCGGGTCGCCGGCGATGACCGTGAAGCCCGAACCGCCATGTACGACACCATTTGCGACACGCTTTCGTGTGCGCCGGTGCATCACCTTGGCAAAACATTAATTTTGTACCGCCCAGACCTGGCAGCCGAGCGCGCCGCCGTCGAAGCCCTAAACATGACCCGCGCAGTGCGCAAGCCGTCCGAGCCCTATACACCCAAAAAACAGGCGGCTGAAGGCATTAAGCGGCGTCGGCGTACACCTAAACCCAAATCGCCCGAGGCCACTGGCGGCAGTTTGTCACCCCGTGCACGCAAAACCAGCTCTCTTACTGAACGCGATGCACACGGCATACCTCGCCGATCTGGCAGTGCGATGTCATTGCGCGCCGGCGCAAGGCGTGGGCCTCGTGCCGGAAAACGCTAAGTAAGGCCTGAAGTATAAGGCCTGTTGGCGAGAAAAACAGTTGGCGTTGGCAGATTATTGATAGCTGACGCTAAGTACTTCGTACTCGCGCACGCCGGCAGGCGCGCGCACTTCGACAACGTCACCCTCTGACTTGCCAATGAGTGCGCGTGCCACAGGGCTCGACACCGAGATAAGGTTGGAGCGGATATCGGCTTCGACATCGCCGACGATCTGGTATTTAACGCGCTCGCCCGATTCAAGGTCTTCAATTTCGACGGTTGCGCCAAACACAGCCCGACCATCAGTATCAAGGGCCGATGGGTCAATGATTTGCGCGTTAGACAGCGTGCCTTCAAGCTCGCGGATACGACCTTCAACAAAAGCCTGGCGCTCACGCGCGGCGTCGTACTCGGCGTTTTCAGACAGGTCACCCTGCGCCCTCGCCTCGGCGATGGCGGTAATAACTTCTTGGCGTTCTACAGTCTTTAAACGGTGCAACTCTACTTGCAAGCGCTCAGCACCACGTGCAGTCAACGGTATCGTGGACATAATCTTCCTGAATTAAAAGTAAAAAGACGCTCCTTACAGGGAGCGCCTGAAACAATAGGTAGTTGAGTGTCCTGTCTGGTTAATGGCCCCCTGACGCTGTAAATACAGGCCCAAGGCGGCGAACTAGCCAGACAAGACACCGGGCTTAAAACAACCCGTGAGCATGATGCGCCGGCATTGCTGATTGTTATCGATTTAACAATGCGGGATCAGCCCAAAACAAACCCCCGGCCGTATTTGTGAACCGGGGGTATGTGTTCATTGTCGGCAAAGTCGGGAAAAATTGCAAGTCCCCGCTGAGTTTTGTCTTGCCTAAAATCAAGAAACCTGGAAGCACTTGATTACAAAACGATTTCGGCTTTGACTACACCTTGGTTTACTGCCTGGCGTTTCTGCCTCGCTTTAACAAAGCGTACAAAATAATGGCCCCAAACGTGGCCGTGCCTATGCCGTCAAGCTTGAAAGCACCTATTTGCACTGAAAAATTGCCCGCACCCAAAATGAGCGTGACCGCCGCAACGATAAGATTACAGTTATCGCTGAAATCAACCTGATTGATCACCCAGATACGCGCACCCGCAACCGCAATAAGACCAAACACCACAATTGACATGCCGCCCAGCACCGGCCCCGGTATGGCCTGGATCAGCGCGCCAAACTTGGGAGAAAAGCCCAGCAAAATGGCAATCAGGCCCGCGATCACAAAAACCAGGGTGGAGTAGATGCGCGTTACAGTCATAACGCCAATATTTTCGGCATACGTGGTAACGCCGGTTCCACCGACCGCGCCCGACACCATGGTGGCAATGCCATCCCCAACAAACGCCCTGCCCAGATACACGTCAAGATTGCGGCCTGTCATGGCGCTGACGGCTTTGATATGGCCAAGGTTTTCAGCCACAAGAATAATGGCGACAGGCACAATCACACTGATGGCGTGTGGTTCGAAGACAGGAGCCGCAAAGTGCGGCAGACCCAACCATGGCACAGCGGCAATAACGCTGAAATCAATGGGCTTGCCCAGACCCAGCCCGTTTGTAAGCACACCATAAATGACGCAGGCCAGCAGCAACCCCACGAGAATCAACAGCCGCTGAGTGGTGCCGCGGGTATACACCGCAATACCACCCACACACAACACCGTCATCAAGGCCATGAGTGCTTCAAACGTTGACCCGCCCATAGCCCCTCTGGCAGCAATGGGGGCCAGGTTCAGGCCAATCACTGCAACAATAGCGCCTGTGACGACCGGTGGCATCCAGGCCTCTATCCAGGCGGATGCGCCACCGGCGCGAACATTTGCCCACCACACCAGCAGACCGATCAAGGTATAGACCAGACCACAGACAATTATGGCACCCAGCGCAACACCGATGTTGGGATTGGGCCCACTGCCCGAGTACGCCGTCACCGCAATAACGCCACCAATAAATGCAAAGCTGGACCCCAAATAGCTGGGTACGCGGCCGCCGACAAACAGGAAGAAAATCAGCGTTCCCACGCCGGACATCAAAATGGCGACGTTGGGGTCAAAACCCATAAGCAGCGGTGCCAGAATGGTGGAGCCAAACATGGCCACAACGTGCTGGGCACCCATGGCGATGTTCTGTGGCACTGACAGGCACTCATCAGGCTGCACGACGACACCGCTGGTATCGCCCTGTATGCGGCGCCAGCGGGGAAAATAAGCATTGGACATGGGAGTTTGCCTTGGTTGTTTTTAGGATTTAATCATGCGCTGAGGCGAGAGTTTACGGTTTGGATGCACCATACAGCAAGGGCCACCGCATTGATCTGCCAAAACACACCAAAAAAGCCGCCCGCAACAGCGCGCCTACGCAAAGCTGATCCGACACATACGGGCTACACTCAAAAGCAAGCGTATTATTTTAAACATCTACTTTTCGCATGTGCGACCGCAACAATGAACTACACCTCTTTTTGGCTTATCCGCCATGGCGAAACCGATTGGAATGCCCAAAGACGCCTGCAGGGCTGGATTGATATTCCCCTGAACCCCAAAGGCGTGCGCCAGGCAGAGCAGTTGGCTTTGGCTTTGCACCCTCCAGGCTTTAATGTAAACGTCGACGTCATCATTAGCAGCGACCTGAGTCGCGCTGCAGAAACGGCGCGCATTGCTTCAGGCCACCTTGGCAAGCCGGTGGAAACCTATGCGTCGTTGCGAGAACGCAACTACGGTATTTACGAGGGGCAAGACTGGGCCAAGCTGGAAGAAATCGGCGTCCAGGCCGCCTTACGTTCTGCCGACGCGCCCATCACCAACGGCGAGACGCTGCAAGAATTCAATACGCGGATTCGCCAGGCCTTTGAGCACATCGCCACCTTGCATGCCGGGCAGAAGATTCTGGTGTTTTCGCACGGCGGTGTCATCGATATGGCCTGGCGCCTGTGCGACCAGCAGACGCTCGAAGCCCCCCGGCCCGGCCCCATATTAAATACCAGCATCAATGAGTTTTCGATATACGAAAGTGGAAAATGGGTGATGCGAGAGTGGGGCAAGACGGCACACCTTGACACCGTAGCCTTTGACGACGTGGGGTGACACCGGTGGGTGTAGCGCGCAGCACCGCGACCTTCTTCAAATGCCAAGTCATCGGCCTCGGTAAGGCCAAGCGCCTCCAGCCCAGTAGGGGCCAGCACCGTCACTGGCCCACCGCCTTATAGGCCATGGCTGGCCCGCATTTTTACGCCAATGAGTAAACGGCGCAGCGCCCGCAATACTTACGTTTATTTTGCGGGTGACCTGGGCTTGCGCTTGCGACGCACGGCAACACGATCATAAAGCCAATCAGGCACCAGGCGCAGCAGCCGGGCGACCCAGCCCATTTGCCATGGGATGACCTTGTAACTGACGCCACGGTCAATAGCCTGGGCGGCCTTGGCCGCAAAGACGCCTACAGGCATGAGAAAAGGCATTTTGTAAGGGTTGTGGGCCGTCATGGGCGTTTGAATAAACCCGGGCGCAAGCGTAACGACTTTAACGCCCGACGGCCCCAGCTCAACCCTCAGGCTTTCACAGTAAGCACGTACTGCAGCTTTTGAAGCACTGTAGGCGCCTGCACCCGGCAAACCGCGCACGGCCGCCACACTGGACACGCCCACCAGCACGCCCTGCCCGCGCTGTTTCATGGCAGCGACAAAAGGCTCAAACGTGGCAACCGTGGCAGTAAGGTTGGTCGCCACAACGGCTTCGAAAACCTGAAAATCATCGAGTTCTTCGGTAAGTGTGCCGACGCTGATGCCAGCGCAGCCTATGACTATATCGACGGGGCCATCGCGCAGAAAATCATGGGCGGCGGCGTGCAGCGCTTGACGGTCGCGTACATCGAGCACATAAATACGATGCGTAAACGTTTGCGTCGATGCCTGCGATGCGTCTTCGCCATGCTCGTCGCGAAAAGGCCTGTTGAGACCGGCAACTACCTGGCCATCGCCATGCTCGTCGCTAAAAGATCTGGTGGAATCATCAACCACCTGGCCCTCACCACCCTCGTTACCTGCGGGCACAGGCAGGCTATCACGCAGCGCGCGCAACACGGCTTCGCGACGGCCCACCAGCGCCAGCTGATCGCCCCGCTTGGCATAATAAAGGGCGAGTGCGGCACCTATGCCGCTACTCGCCCCGGTGATGAAGATGCGCCGCACCTTCACTCCTGACTACTGTGCCGGTAAGCTCGCGTGCAGGTCTTGCAGCGAGTAAACCTTGAGCCCGTCACCATGACGCAGATACTGCAGGCCTTCTACAGCTGCCCGCGCACCAGCGATCGTGGTGAAGTAGGTAACACCTGCCGCCAGCGCGTTGATACGAATTGCGCGTGAGTCGGCAATGGCATTGCGACGTTCTTCGACCGTATTGATGATTATGGCAATTTCACGGTTTTTGATCATGTCGACAATGTGCGGTCGCCCTTCAGTTACTTTATTAACAACCTGCACATCAAGGCCCGCTTCCTGAATAGCCGCCGCCGTACCGCGCGTGGCAACTATTTTGAAACCAAGACCTATAAGCCCACGTGCGATTTCGACGGCCGTGGGCTTGTCTTGCCCACGAACGCTGACAAACGCCGTGCCGGTCTCGGGCAACCAGGCACTGGCTGCAATTTGCGATTTAACGAAAGCTTCACCAAAGCTTTCGCCCACACCCATGACCTCACCCGTGGATTTCATTTCGGGGCCAAGTATGGAGTCAACGCCCGGGAACTTGACGAACGGGAAGACGGCCTCTTTGACCGAGAAATAGGGAGGAACAATTTCGCGATGTATGCCTTGCTGAGCCAGGGTTTTGCCCGCCATGACGCGTGCAGCAATCTTGGCCAACTGAAGACCGGTCGCCTTGGAAACAAACGGCACAGTGCGTGAAGCACGCGGGTTGACCTCAAGCACATAAACGTCGCCATTCTGGATGGCAAACTGCACGTTCATCAGACCTTTAACATTGAGCGCACGCGCCATAACCGATGTCTGACGCTTGATTTCTGCAATGGTTTCGTCTGACAGCGAGTAAGGCGGCAGACTGCATGCCGAATCGCCTGAGTGCACGCCAGCCTGTTCGATGTGCTCCATGACGCCGCCGATGAAGACAGCTTCGCCGTCGCAGATGCAATCGACATCGACCTCAGTGGCGTTGTTAAGGAAGTGATCCAGCAACACCGGAGAATCATTGCTGACCTTGACCGCTTCGCGCATATAACGCTCGAGATCTTGCTGCTCGTGCACGATTTCCATGGCACGGCCGCCCAACACGTAGCTGGGGCGAACAACAAGTGGGTAGCCGATCTCGGCAGCCAGGGCCAGCGCCTCGCCTTCGGTACGGGCCGTACGGTTTTCGGGCTGACGCAGGCCAAGCTTGGTGAGCAGCTTCTGGAAACGCTCGCGGTCTTCGGCGATGTCGATGGACTCAGGGCTGGTACCGATAATGGGCACGCCATTGGCTTCAAGGGCACGCGCCAGCTTGAGTGGCGTCTGCCCACCGTATTGAACAATTACACCCGCCGGGTTTTCTATGTGCACGATCTCGAGCACATCTTCAAGCGTGAGCGGCTCAAAATAAAGACGGTCAGACGTATCGTAGTCAGTAGAAACCGTTTCAGGGTTGCAGTTGATCATGATGGTTTCGTAGCCATCTTCGCTCAGGGCCAGCGCGGCATGTACGCAGCAGTAGTCAAACTCAATGCCTTGCCCGATACGGTTGGGGCCACCACCCAGTACGATGATTTTCTTGCGATCGGTAGGCAGGGCCTCGCACTCGTCTTCATACGTGGAGTACATATACGCCGTGTTCGTGGGAAACTCTGCGGCGCAGGTGTCAACACGCTTGTAGACCGGACGCACACCCAGCTGATGACGCAGCTTGCGCACTTCAGACTCAGCGGTATCAAGCAAAAATGCCAAACGGCGGTCTGAGAAACCGCGGCGCTTCAGCTGCCAGAGCGTTTCGAAGTCAAGCTCGGCCAGCGTACGCTGCTCAAGTGCCAGCTCAATATCAACGATTTCTTTGATCTGGGCCAGAAACCACGGATCGATACTGGTGAGGTTGTGGACCTCATCGAGGCTAAACCCTTGGGCAAACGCATCGCCCACGTACCAGATGCGCTCAGGGCCTGGCTCGCCCAGCTCAACCTGCAGTTTTTCGCGATCAGTAGTTTTCTGGTTTAGGCCGTCAACACCCACTTCGAGACCGCGCAATGCTTTCTGGAAGGATTCTTGAAAAGTGCGGCCAATAGCCATGACTTCACCCACAGACTTCATCTGTGTGGTGAGACGTGAATCGGCCTGCGGGAATTTCTCGAAGGCGAAACGTGGCACCTTGGTGACGACGTAATCAATGGATGGCTCGAACGAGGCCGGCGTGGCTCCGCCCGTGATTTCGTTTTGAAGCTCATCAAGCGTGTAGCCCACGGCCAGGCGTGCGGCAACCTTGGCAATGGGAAAGCCTGTGGCCTTGGAAGCCAGCGCCGAAGAACGCGACACACGCGGGTTCATCTCGATGACGATCATGCGGCCATTGGCCGGGTTGACGGCAAACTGCACATTGGAGCCGCCGGTGTCTACCCCGATTTCGCGCAGCACCGCAATGGATGCGTTGCGCATGACTTGATATTCTTTATCGGTGAGCGTTTGTGCTGGTGCGACGGTAATGGAGTCGCCCGTGTGCACACCCATGGGGTCAAGGTT
This sequence comes from Pusillimonas sp. ANT_WB101, assembly GCF_008369125.1. Classification (NCBI taxonomy): domain Bacteria; kingdom Pseudomonadati; phylum Pseudomonadota; class Betaproteobacteria; order Burkholderiales; family Alcaligenaceae; genus Pusillimonas; species Pusillimonas sp. ANT_WB101. Next base: position 354,162 of record NZ_VOAY01000004.1, read on the forward strand.
TTCGATGGAGCAGACAATAATGCAATTGTCGACGCAGTCGCGTATGACCTCCATTTCGAATTCTTTCCAGCCAAGCAGCGACTCTTCAATAAGCAGCTCTTTGGTGGGAGAGGCTTCAAGCCCCCGCCGACAAATGGTTTCGAACTCTTCGCTGTTGTAAGCGATGCCGCCACCCGTACCGCCCAGGGTAAAGCTGGGGCGAATAACCACCGGAAAACCTGCACTGCCGACCTGAACAGCGATATCGCGCTGAACTTCCCAGGCCTCATCCATATTGTGCGCCACGCCAGATTTGGCAGACTCAAGGCCAATGCTGTTCATTGCCTCTTTGAATTTTTGCCTGTCTTCGGCCTTTTCAATCGCGTGCTCGTTGGCGCCGATGAGTTCTACCCCATACTTGGCCAGAACACCATGATGAACGAGGTCTAGCGCGCAGTTGAGCGCGGTTTGCCCGCCCATGGTGGGCAACAGCGCGTCGGGGCGTTCACGTTCGATGATTTTTTCAACTGCCTGCCAGGTTACGGGTTCGATGTAGGTTACATCGGCCGTTGCCGGGTCGGTCATGATGGTGGCGGGGTTGCTGTTGACCAGTATGGTACGAAAGCCGTCGGCCTTTAGGGCCTTGCACGCCTGCGCGCCTGAGTAATCGAATTCGCAGGCCTGTCCGATGACAATAGGGCCGGCGCCAATAATGAGAATGCTTTGTATGTCTGTACGCTTTGGCATATTGATAAATTATTTTTGACCGGCCATAAGGCTGATGAATTTGTCGAAGAGCACAACAATGTCGTGCGGCCCGGGGCTGGCTTCAGGATGACCCTGGAAGCAAAATGCCGGTGCGTCGGTAAGCTCAAAGCCCTGCAGCGTGCCGTCGAACAGCGAGCGGTGCGTAACACGCACATTGGCCGGGAGCGTGTCAGGGTCAACATTGAAACCATGATTTTGGCTGGTAATGAACACCTTGCCGGTATCAAGATCTTGTACCGGGTGGTTGGCCCCGTGGTGACCGGTTTTCATTTTGACGGTTTTACCGTTAAGCCCGAGACCCAGGATCTGCTGCCCAAGGCAAATACCAAACAACGGAATTTTGCGCTCAATGGCAATTTTGCAGGCCTCGATGGCATAGTCGCAAGGCTCGGGGTCACCCGGGCCATTGGAAAGAAACAGGCCGTCAGGGTTAAGCGCGAACACCTCGGCAACCGGCGTTTGTGCAGGCACCACGGTAATACGGCAGCCTCGGTCGGCCAGCAGTCGCAAGATATTGGTTTTGACACCGTAGTCGTAAGCAACAACATGGTACTTGGCATTTTCAGGGTGGTTAAAGCCCTTGCCCAACTGCCATGTGCCTTCGGTCCAGGTTTGAGTTTGCTTGGTGGAGACCACTTTGGCCAGATCCTGCCCAGACATGCCTCGAAAATTACGGGCAAGCTCCACGGCACGATCGACATCATCACCCACCAGAATGCAGGCGCCCTGGGCCCCGCCGTCGCGCAAAATACGCGTTAGTTTGCGTGTGTCGACTTCGGAAATGGCGACAACGCCCTCGGCCTTGAGGTAGTCGGGCAACGACTGAGTAGCACGAAAGTTTGAAACCCGCCGCGGGCAATTTCGCACGACCAGGCCAGCGGCGTGCACCTGTGATGACTCGACGTCTTCTTCGTTGACACCGGTATTGCCGATATGCGGGTAGGTAAGTGTGATGATCTGGCCGTTGTAGCTGGGATCTGTCAAGATCTCCTGGTAGCCAGTCATGGCGGTATTGAAAACGATCTCTGCGACGCAATAACCATCGGCGCCAATTGAGACACCCTTAAAGATGGTACCGTCCGCCAAGGCAAGAATCGCTGAGGGAGGCCTGTTGGGCTCCTCTGAAAAAATAGACGGCAGCACTGTAAACCCCGGATTGAAAGTGATTTTCGCCGTCGACCGACGGCGTCTGGTAGCCACTAATGGGAGCGCGCGAAACGCCAGACCCAAAATTGCCGCGCCGCGCCTGCCCCTCGCAGGGCCTGGCGCACGCAGCGGCGCGTGGTCAGTAATTAAACCTTCTGATTATACATTGAGAAGGCCCATGCCTAAAACAAACAGAGGTGCTTTTGTGCTTCGTGCCTGAACGTACCTGCAAAATCGTCTACAGTTAGTCTATATTCCTGAAACGTATTTTCCTATCCAGAAGCCTACGTATTATGCCAACTCAACTCGAAACCCTGCGCACTTTCACCACCGTCGTCGCCGACACCGGCGATTTCGATGTCATGCGCAAACATCAACCTACCGATGCCACCACCAACCCTTCGCTCATCCTGAAGGCGGTGCACGACAAGAGCAATAAATATCTGCTTGACCGCATCATTAATGACTACCGCAACGCCCCCTTAAGCGAAACGGCCAGCCAGCTGCTCGTGGCATTTGGCCACGAAATTCTGCAAATCATTCCGGGACGGGTTTCCACCGAGGTAGACGCAAGGTTGTCGTTTGACACACAGGCAAGCATAGAGCGCGCACGTCAGATCATCGCCATGTACGAAAAAGTGGGTATTGAGCGTGAGCGTGTTCTGATCAAGCTGGCTTCAACCTGGGAAGGCATTCAGGCGGCCAAGGTGCTGCAGGCCGAAGGCATACGTTGCAACATGACGCTCATGTTCAGCCTGGCTCAGGCTGTGGCCAGCGCCCAGGCCAAGGCACAGCTGATTTCACCGTTTGTAGGTCGTATTTATGACTGGTACAAAAAAGACGCTGGTGACGCCTGGAACGAACAGGAGCGCAGCGGCGCCAACGACCCGGGCGTGCAATCGGTTGTCAGCATCTTTAATTACTACAAGGCCTATGACATAGACACTGAAATCATGGGTGCCAGCTTTCGTAACATTGGCCAGATTCGCGCACTGGCCGGGTGCGATCTGCTCACCATCAGCCCCGATCTGCTCGATGAACTGGCTGCTAGCGACCAGCCATTGACACGCCAGCTCGATGCGGCGCACGCCAAAGAAAACGCACCGGCATGGATTGCCGCCAATGAAGTTGTGTTCCGAACCGAACTAAATCAGGACGCCATGGCCACCGAGAAACTGGCCGAAGGCATACGCAAGTTTGCCGCCGATGCCGTCGCTCTGGACGAGATCATTACCAAGACTCGGGCACAGTAAAACACCCAAAGAGGGCCCCATCTCGAAGGCCGGCGTGCACAAAACAGCCTATGCACGCTGAACTGGCCTATTAAAGTTGGACGATCGGGCTGGCAGGGCTGCGTTCTGTTTTGCACAGGGCTCAGCCCTTTTTGTTTTTCCTGGCCTGATCGTAATGGGAATAGTAGATATAGCCTTAGCGGCCCGCCTGGAGTTGTTCAAAGCGGGTGAACCGTTTGGGTTAAAAAAACCCAGACGTCAAAGCTCTGAACACGCTATCCATAAACCGACCATGAGCGTGCTGCCCACTATGGGCGTGCTGCCTGCCAGGAATGTACTGCCGGCTTTACACTACAGTTTCTCGGTATCGTCGGTTTTCGGGCGCCACGCCAAAAAGCGTTCTTCGGCCAGTGTAACGATGCCATCCAGCACCAGGGCAAACACCGTCAGTACAACAATACCGGCAAACACCGTGTTCACGTCCAGCGTGCCCTCCGCCTGCAAAATAAGGTAGCCCACGCCAGCGGCAGACCCAAGATACTCACCCACTACGGCTCCGACAAACGCCAGACCTACAGAGGTATGCAGGCTGGAGAACACCCAACTCGTGGCTGAAGGTATATACACATAGCGCAGCAACTGATTGCGGCTGGCGCCCAGCATGCGGGCGTTGTCGAGCAAGGTGGAGCTGACTTCACGCACGCCCTGGTAGACGTTAAAAAACACAATAAAGAACACCAGAGTGACTGCCAACGCCACCTTGGACCAGATACCTAGACCAAACCACATGCCAAAAATAGGGGCAAGAATGACCCGGGGCATGGAATTGGCAGCCGTAATATAGGGGTCAAGCAATGCACTGGCACCACGAGAAAGCCCCAGCCACAGGCCAAATGCCAACCCACCCACCGTGCCGATGGCAAAGGCCAGCAGGGTTTCGGTTAGCGTTATGCCCAGGTGGCGGTAAATGTTGGCATCGGTAACAAACCAGGCCCAGATAACTTTAGCCACTTCGACCGGCTGGCCAAAGAAAAAAGCAAAATTTCGGTCGCGTGCGGCGATGTGCCAGGCACCCAGCACAATGACCAGCAACAAAATTTGCCAGAAGCGTAACCACAACTTGCGATGTTGAGTAGAGGTAGCCATGCGTCAAGCCCGTTTCTGTTGGGCATAGCCCTTGAGCACTTCTTCGCGCAGCACGTCCCAGATGGCTTTGTGCAGTTCAACAAAACGCGAGTTGGTGCGTACTTCAGCCACGTCACGAGGACGGGGTAGGTCGATTTCAAACTCGCCGATGGGATGCGTGCCCGGGCCCGCCGACAAGACCACAACGCGATCACTCATTGCAATGGCTTCGTCGAGGTCGTGGGTGATGAACAGCACCGCCTTGCGGCTGGCCATCCAGATATCAAGCACTTCGTTTTCCATCAACTGCCGCGTCTGTACATCAAGTGCAGAAAAAGGCTCATCCATCAGAATGATGTCGGGATCGCGGATCAGGGTTTGGGCCAGCATCGCACGCTTGCGCATACCGCCCGACATTTGGTGCGGGTAACGGTTTTCAAACCCGCCCAGGCCTACGCGGCGCATCCATTCGCGTCCACGCTGCTCGGCCTGGTCAGCCGCCACGCCCGCGAACTGCAGGCCGGCCGTAACATTGCTTAGTGCACTGCGCCAGGGCATTAAGGCCTCACCCTGAAACATATACCCTGCGCGATGATTAACGCCTTGCAAAGGCGTGCCGAACACCCGAACCTGCCCCGACGTGGGCGCGAGCAAGCCCGCCCCCACGTTTAGCAGCGTAGACTTGCCGCACCCGGTCGGGCCAACGACGGAAACAAACTCGCCGGGCGCAACATGAATAGTGGCCTGACTGACCGCGACGTAGCGGTTTCCAGCACCTTCATTCGAGGCAAACGTGCAGGTAATGTTGTCCAGCGTAAGCGCAGCATCAGCCATTGGGGTACTTTTGATTGGCCTTGATCACAAAATCGTTGGTCCACACTTGCGAAATGTCGATTTTACTGGCGTCTAACTTGGTATCGAAGGCGGCCAGTGCCCTGAGCGCCATTTCCGGGCCATCTACAGGCACCATGCCATCAGGTGACAAAGCCTCTTTGTTGCTTGCCAGCGCCCGTTTGTACAGTTCGGGGTCGCCCAGCAAATAGCCTTCGGGCACCACTTTTGCAATGTCGTCGGGTGTGGCTGCGTGAATCCATTTGTCTGCGCGAACGATGGCATTGGCCAGCGCCTGCGTGGTCTTGGGGTTGGCGTCGATAAATGCCTGCGAGGTATACAGACAACCCGAGGGCATGTTGCCGCCAAAAATTTCTTTGGTTACGGCAAGCGTACGTGTGTCGGCGATAATTTTAATGGCATCTTCTTTCTGCAGGGTCGCAATGACAGGATCCAGGTTGGCAATGGCATCGATTTGCCCCGAGCGCATGGCCGTGATGGCACCCGCCCCCCCTCCTACACCAATAAATGAAACATCAGAGGGCTTGAGCCCGTGCTTGGCCAGGAAGAAACTAACCATCATATTGGTTGATGAACCTGGTGCCGTGACGCCGATTTTTTTACCCTTGAGGTCTTCGGGTGATTTGTAGTCTGGCATGGTTTTGTTGGAAACTGCCAGCACAATCATGGGTGCACGACCTTGTTGTGCAAAGGTGCGATAAAACTGACCTTTCGACTGCAACGAGATGGTGTGCTCAAAAGCGCCTGACACCACATCGGCACTGCCACCCACTACTGCCTGCAGCGCTTTAGAGCCCCCGGCAAAGTCGATAACCTGGGCGTTAAGCCCCTCATCCTTGAAATACCCTTTGAGATTGGCAATGGACAAAGGCAGGTAATAGATGAGCCCCTGCCCACCTACCGCAATGGTGACATCTTTTTTTTCCAGATTCTGGGCCAGGGCCCACCCTGGGGCAAGGGTTGTGGCACCTGCTACACCTGCTAGCTTGAGCAGGTCGCGCCGGGATAGTGTCATGATGGTCTCCTGATTATTGTCTGCTGAAGGGGTGGCCATTTCATAGCAATAAGAACACCTTGCCTGCCCCGATCAGGGCGTTTACCGAAGGACACCACACCAGCGGTCTGCTGCGCGACGGAAAGCTAGACATCCAGAAACAGGATTGCAAGGGCGTACTACCGTGGTTGCCGCCCTACTTGGCCTTAGCATTTGACGGCGCACAGCATCCCATCGTAAGCCAATTTATTGGGCATCAGCAACCACTCTGTTACCCCAAAAGGCAGCTTCGCGGTTTGCTATGTTTATTTGTGCCTTGAACGGCGAAGCTTGCCGCAGCGCACCAGATCAGGTGTTGCGCCGTTCCATTAGCGCCCAGGCGATGGTGCCGGCATCGACATACTCAAGCTCACTGCCGGCGGGTACGCCACGCGCCAGCCGTGTAACATTCAGACCGCGTTCGCGCAATAGCTCAGAAAGATAATGAGCAGTGGTCTCACCTTCGGCGGTAAAGTTGGTAGCCAGAATAACTTCGTTAACCAACCCGTCGCAGGCGCGCGCAAGCAGCCGGTCAAACTGCAGCTCCGTCGGCCCTACCCCTTCGAGCGGGGCCAAACGACCCATTAGCACGTAGTAAAGCCCCCGGTAACCGTGACTCGATTCGATCATGTTCTGGTCTGCCGGTGTTTCGACAATGCACAGAATTGACTGGTCACGCTTGGGGTTAAGGCAGGTCGCACAGACTTCGTCTTCGGTGAAGCCATTGCAGCGCTCACAATGGCGCAAGCCATTGACCGCGCTCGCCAGTGCCCGGCTAAGCCGTTCAGCACCCTGAGGATTATGCTGCAGCAGGTGGTAGGCCATGCGCCGCGCCGAGCGCACACCTACCCCTGGCAGGCAGCGCAGTGACTCAATGAGCGACTTAAGCGGCTCAGGTTCGGGCAGAGGGGTACTCACGACAGCGTCAGAACGGCAGTTTCATCCCGGGAGGCAAAGGCATGCCTGCCGTAATCGATGACATTTTTTCTTGTGAAGTGGCTTCAGCCCTGCGCAGTGCGTCGTTGAACGCGGCGGCGACCAGGTCTTCAAGCATATCTTTGTCATCGGCCAACAGCGATGGGTCGATGGTAACGCGCCTGACGTCGTTGCGGCATGTCATGGTTACTTTTACCAGGCCACCACCTGATGCGCCTTCCACGATAATTTCAGCAAGCGCTTCTTGCGCTTTCTTCATGTTTTCTTGCATTTCCTGCGCCTGGCGCATCAAACCGGCGATCTGACCTTTCATCATAATAAGTATTCCTAAAAAACAATTGAAAACGGTGAAAACCCAGGTTGGCAAAACCTGTACAGAAATTAGGCTGCTTTTTGCTCCGGCGCGGCGCGTATGGAACCCGGCACGACCATTGCGCCAAACTCTGCGATCAAGGCCTGCACCAGAGGGTCGTTAACGACCGCCTCTTCTGCCTCGCGTTGCAGGGTGGCCAGGTGGGCTTTCTCGACAGCGCGTGCGGTTTCATCACCGGTTGCGCCGTATTCGACTTCAAGCCGCACCACGGTACCAAAGTGCTCGGTAAGCACAGTGCAAAGGCGTGCCCGGCCCTGGCTTTCAGCCAGGGTGCGAACAGCAACACGTAGCCTGACTTCATCACCCTTGGCGCCCAGCCATTCGCTTTGCTTGGCCAGCTCGGCCGCCAGGCCTGTTACTGGCAGTTGCGCCGCCAATGCGGGCCAGCTTTGGGCCGTCATGTCACGCAACCTGGTCTGCTTGCCTTTCTTGCTGCGGCCTGTCTTGAAGGCCGAAGTGAGAATTTCTTGCCCTGACTCATCGGACAGGACAGCACCACCCGGAATATCGTTGGCCTCAGCCTCGCCGAAATCGTCGGGCTCGAACCGTGCATCATCGAAATAATCGTCTTCAGGCGACTGCATGGTTTCAAAACCGTCGGCGGTCGAAGCATAACCGTCGGCACTGGAAGCATAGCCATCGTCCGACATTGGGCTAGGTGCAGGCACATTCACCCGCTCGGTGGCCTGAGATACGTTGCGATCTGGCTGTTCTTTGTGGCCATTTTGCCCGGACACGCTGGCCGCTGGCATGTCTTCCCAGGCGGGGATGTCGGCGTGCGCATCAGCGTGGGCAAGCCCGGAGTCAGCCACGCTGGCCGGCTGCAGACTTTCTTCTTGGGCGCCATGGCGATTGCTACCGCTGGCAGCAGGCGCTGCTACGGCTTTGGCGCTGAGCGCGTCAACTTGAGGTTGAGAAACAGGCGGGTCAGCTGGCGCGACATCGGCAGAACCTGCTGACAAAGCGGTCTGCTGCGCCATGCCGGCGGCATGTGTGGCAGCGCTGGAAGGAGTGCCTGAAGGTGATGCAGGTGTCGGCGCAACGAGCCGGGACACCGGTGCGGATGCAGCCGGTGCAGGGCTGGAAGGAGTGCCCGAAGGCGGGGCAGGCGTCGGCGCAACGGGCCGGGACACCGGCGAGGTTACAGCCGGTGCAGGGCTGGGCTGGCTGGCTGCGGTTGTCGATGTAGCATGTGGTGCAGCAGCTGACGCAGTTGACGCGGCAGCCGAGCTTGCCCTTGCGGCTTGGGAAGACTCAGCAGCAGGTTCGGCGGCTGGCTCAGTGGCCGAACCGGCCGTCGAACCTGATGGCACTTGCTGGTTTTTTGCTTGTGGCGCGCCCCCGCCTGTGGACGGCGGCAACCCGGGCGGAACCAGCGCAAGCATGCGCAGGCAGGCCATGACAAAACCCGCATACTCATCAGGAGCCAGCGAGAGCTCTTGCCGGCTATGCACGGCAACAGAATAAAAAAGCTGTACCTGGTCTGGGTGCAACAACCCTGCCAAACTTGCAATATCTTCGGCCAGCGGATCGTCGACAGACGCTGCGCCAGGCACACGCTGCTCGATGGCGATGCGCGACAGCAAGATGGCCATGTCGGCCAGCGCGCCAGAGTAAGACAAGCCGCGTGACGCAAGCTCATCGGCCACCTGCAGCACCTGCGCGGCGCTGCCCTCGGCAAGCGCCTTGATCAACACCACCAGGTGGCGCTGATCAATGGTGCCCAGCATGCCTTGCACGGCATCAGCAGAGAGATTACCTGCACTATAGGCAATGGCCTGGTCGGTGAGCGACAGCGCATCGCGCATTGAGCCCGACGCCGCCTGAGCCAGCAGACGCAAAGCCGGAATTTCGAAAGGGACGTCTTCTTGCTGAAGTATGCCTTGCAGGTGGGTAACAATTGATTCACCCGTCATCTGCTTGAGATTGAACTGCAGACAACGCGACAGCACAGTGACCGGAATCTTTTGCGGGTCAGTCGTGGCCAGGATGAATTTAACGTGCGGTGGCGGCTCTTCAAGCGTTTTGAGCATGGCGTTGAACGCATGCCCGGTAAGCATGTGCACCTCGTCGATCATGTAAACCTTGAAACGACCGCTGCCCGGCGCGTATACCGCCTGCTCAAGCAGTTGGGTCATTTCGTCGACGCCGCGATTGGACGCCGCATCAAGTTCGACATAATCAACAAACCGCCCTGCATCGATCTCGGTGCACGCCCGACAGACGCCACAAGGCGTTGCCGTGATGCCGATTTCACAGTTGAGCGATTTAGCAAGAATGCGCGACAGCGTTGTCTTGCCCACACCGCGCGTGCCCGTAAACAGCCATGCGTGATGCAAGCGCTGTGTAGACAAGGCGTGCGTAAGGGCGCGAACCACGTGATCCTGGCCAACCAGAGTCTCGAATGAGCGTGGCCGCCATTTGCGCGCAAGAACCAGATATGTCATGCAGGGAGCCTGAAGCCAACCGAAGAGATAAACGAAAAGTGTACCGGATTCGGGGCAGCTTGGGGGCGGCGGGTACAACCCGGCCAAATGAAATGGTGAGCCTTACTTCGGCACTGACTCTGAGCGACTATGGCTGCTTCGTTCCCGACCTGACCAGGTTCACCGCCGAACCATGCGAAGGGGCCCACCATCCGGAAGTTTAACAGGACTTGGCTTTTTGCGCCGACGCGACCCGCCCAACCCGGCGTGACGCGCACCCCAACGTCAGCCGGCGGCCCGAAATACAGACTGCTGGTGACCAATGCATCGACGCCGGTGGCGGCATACTGGGCCACATTATCAAGACGTATGCCTCCTGCATCCAGCAGGCCAAGCGCAGAGCCACTGGCGGCGCAGATCTGGGCACCACTGGGCCAGCAATGCAGGTTCGACCTTGTCAAACTGAATAACATCAGCGCCTGCACGCACCGCCTGCTGGGCTTCTTCCAGGGTCTCAGCCTCGATGACAATTTTCTTTTCAATTAGCCGGCTACGATGCCGGGCCAGGGCGAGTGCTAGATTGTGCCGTGTGTTGACCCTGCCCATAGTCGACCCAGATATCTGCCCGAGGAAAATACAAAGCGCCTCGCGCCGGGCGGCCATCCAGGGCGCTGACGCAGGCGCAATAGCGTTCAATTTGCTCGCGATATCGCTCACGCATACGCTCGGCAAAGTGTTCTGGCGACTCGCCCTTCCCTGGCACACCTGTTTTGTAATCCACCACCAGCCAGTCAGTTTCCTGGGACACCGCCAGGTCAATCACCGATACCCGTCCTGAAATATCCAGCAAACTCCATTCGCGGTGTGCACGCGCCACGCGCAGCAGCCATTGCCCACGGTCACTGCCTACCGTAGCGGCCAGAGTATCTCGCAAGGTATCAGAAGCCGCATCCAGCGCAGCCTCAGGCAGGCCTGCGCGTGCGAGTTGACGCCGGAATACCGGCAGCGACGAGGCTATGCGCTGTGGGCTCCAGGTATCGGCGCCCTCTTTGCCAATACGCTCAAGCCATGCATGAGCGACTGTACCGATAATGGCCTCGACACCCGTTTCTTCACGCCACTTCCATGGCATGGCCCGTCCGGGCGCACGCGTGACGGGCGCGGGGCTGGGCAACCCCTGTATGGGCCTGCGCACCAGCAGACGCTGCACCGGGTCGCGGAACCCCGTATCTGGCATGTCGGCCTCCAGATCAGAATACTCAGGCGGCGTGGGCTCGGGCATGAAGTCCCAGATCCGACCAAGCAGAGAGCTGGCGGCTGGCTTCTTGGGCTTCATATCATCATCCAGCCCAACGGCACCGATAAGATGCAATTGCTTGCGGGCCCGCGTCAATGCCACGTATAGCAAGCGGTCGGTTTCAAACATGGCACGCTTTTTCTCGCGTGCGGCAAGATAGACGGAAACGGGGTCATTTTCGTCTGATGCCCGGTGCCGGATGGGGCCAAGCAGCAACTCGCCATCCTGATGTTCCAGACGCAATAGCGGGGGTGTATCGCCTCTGGGTCGCCGATGCAGCCCCGCCAGAATGACCGTATCAAACTCCAGCCCTTTGGCCTTGTGTATCGTCATAACCTCTACCGCACGTCCGCTGCTTTCGGGCGCCGCATACAGCTTTTCGAGCCGACTCTCGAGGTCGTCCGGGTCAAGATTGCCGTAGGGGGCAATTTCTTCGATCAGCCTGAACAAACGCTCGGTGTCGGCCGCATCACTGGGGTTGCGGTAGATTTCAGGCCCACCCAGTCGGCGCCAGGTGTGTTCCAGCCAGGCAGCAAAAGGCATAGACCCTGACGCATTGCTGTCATCAAGCAAAATCGTGCTGGCCAGGCGCAGACGTGCGGCGTCATCAGGCTCGATGCCGTTCTGGGCGGTACGCTCGTCGCTTGCGGGCGCACGGGCCAGCCACACTGCCAGCAGCCTGGGTATGGGCGTGAAGTGATCCGCGCCGCATAAGGCGTGCAAACTATCAAGTGTCAAACCGCATAGTGGCGAACGAAGCACGGACAGCCAGGCCAGACGGTCGGCGGGGTGCGACAGTGCACGGGCCAGCTGGGCCAGATCAATAACAGCCTGACGCGATTGCAATGACACCAGCTCGACAGCCCGGCAGGGCACCCCTTGCATCGTAAGCCGGTGCACAATGCCATCAAGGTGGCCACGTGCCCGCACCAGAATGGCTACGGGGTGGGTGCTGTCTGGGTGCTGCCGCAAGGCCTGCCCCGCCAACTGCACAGCGACGGCCTCTGCGGCAGCAACGCCGTCATCATCATCATCCTGCCCATCTGAGCCACCATGCGAGCCCTTTTTGGCCTTACGTACCCAGACCGGATGAAACTCGGCACTAATGCCCTCTTCCGGATCATTAAACGGCACAGATGGCGTATAAACAATTGCACCCAGGCTCGGGTTGACCTCAGACGGGAACACAGGCCCGCAGGTTTGGTTGACCCACTCCACCAGATTAGCCTGAGAACGAAAATTCTCGCGCAACTCCAGTGCGGTGAGCGGGATATCGCCCAGACCGCGCTCGCGAACCCTCAAAAAGCACCCCACGTCAGCCTTTCGAAAGCGATAAATCGACTGCATGGGATCGCCCACCAGAAAAAGCGTACGACCATCTCCCTGCTGCCAGCCCGACGTAAGGCGCTCAAGCAGATCAATCTGGGTCTGGCTAGTGTCCTGAAACTCATCAACCAGAATATGCCGTATGGCGTTGTCCAGCGACAGCAATAAATCGCTGGGGTCATCCACCGAGCCCAGCGCCTGTAGCGCACGCTGAGAAATCTCGGAAAAATCAACCTCTGCCGTCTCGGTAAAGCGCACGCCCAGCTGCGCTGCCGCCAGCCACAGCACCTCGATCAGCACGCCCAAGACCTCTTGCTGCGCTTCGGTATAACCGTCGTTCGGAGCACTGCGGATATCAGCCAGCGCTTCTACCCATGGCTCATCGCCCGACGCCTGCTTTAGCCAGGCTACAAAGGTGTCCTTGTACTCAGACTTGGCTTCGAAGCCCTGGCGCTTGTCAACCGAACGACGCAAGGTATTTTTGTCGGTAAGCAAGGCCGCCGCCAGCGCCTGCCACGCCGAAACTGACGCCATATCGGCGTCAAAAGGCTGGCCGTCCCAGTCGAGCAAAGGGCTGAGGCCTTGCGCGGGATCAGTGCGCGCGCGCATTTCTGTGGCAAGGCGCAAAGGCTCTGCCAGTGACGAAGCCCAGCCCAGTGGCATGGCAATTGCCAGCCGCTCAAGGTCAGCTTCGACGGCGCGCTCCAGGCTGTTCATGAGGTAATCAGCCATGCCCCCTTGCGCCAGCAGAGGAAGCCACTGATCGCGGCTGGCCAACATGTCTGCCAGCAGATCGCGCGCCGTGCGTACATCGACGTCGAGGTGGGCAATAAGGTTGGCCACACACGGATAGTCGTCGGCCATGCCCAAGGTGGCCATCGCCGCCGCCTCGTAATGTTCGCGTGCGTTGTCGGTGACGGCAGGCATACCCCCAAGCGCGCTGACCCAGGGCATGGCCCGCACAAGGTAAGCGCAGAATGAGTCAATAGTGCGTATGGCCAACCGAGCCGGGTATTGCAGCAGATTCCAACCCTGAGCCTCGTCACGGCGCATGGCCTGCTGGGCAAGCTCCCAGCCCCGCACTTTGTGGGGCTCATCGGGACGGGGCCCTTGGCCCGCCTGCAACTTGGCCAGCACGCGGGCATGCATTTCAGAAGCCGCCTTGCGCGTAAAAGTAATGGCCACGATCTCTTCGGGCCGGTTTACGGTGGCCAGCAAGGCAAGAATACGATCTGTCAGCAGTTCGGTTTTACCGGAACCTGCCGGTGCCTGGATCAGAAAAGAGGTGGCGGGATCAATGGCCGCAGCACGTACTGCGGCATCACTGGGTTGTTTGCTAGGCACTGGGGTATTCCTCGTTCAGACGCAAAAACGGCTGCACGTCGCAGTATCTGAGATCGTCAGGGCGCAGACTGCGGTTGTGGGCCGCGCCCGCGCTAAATTCTTCGGCAAGCTTTTGTATGGTGGCACGCCATTCACACATCAATCTTTCCCAGGTGTAATCAGAAAATGCCGACCAGTCAGAGAGCGCGGCCACACCATCGAGGCCGCACTCAACATCTTGCAGACCTTTGGCCTCGATGCCGCGCGCATGCAGTTTCAATAACACCAGAGCACCCACCGGGCTGTTCTCTTGAGCCAATACCGAGGCATAAAACGGCAATTGCAGGCCGACTGGGCGCTCTCGCATCCAGTCTGACTTGGGGTCGATTTTGCCAGCACCTGTTTTGTAATCGATAACCACCAGCTTCTGGTCAGCACCAGAGGGGACTTCTGGTGCTGTATAGCCGTTGGGCACAGTAGCGTCCGCAACAGTTTCATCACCGAACAAAGAGTAGCTGCTCTGCGAGAAAAGTGTGTCGTCGTTCGGTTCGTCAGACGCTGTGCCGCCTCCCGCTTCATCAAGCGCATCAACCCGGTCAAGACGCAGACTTAAGGACAGCAAACCGTGCGTCCATGTGTACTCTTGTTCAATATCATGAACACGAAACGGCGTACGTGCCAGCTCGACCATAAGCCAGTCGTGCAACAGGCTTTCAGCCCTTGCCGTTTCCAGGGCACGCAGAGTTGGCCCGTAATCCTCCAAAAACTCATCGGCCGCCTGAGCGACCGCTTCTTCTATCAAGATGCCCAGGCTGCCTTGCTCATGCCTGGCTTTAAGCGCCTGCTGCCCTGGCAACAAACGCCAAATAATTTCCGCCGCCCGATGCAACAGCAAGCCGCGCGCGTTCTGGTCGAACAGGTCGGCATAGCCTGACAGCACCTTGGCGCCAAGCCGGTACTTTACAAAGGCCCACAGAGGGTTGCGGGCCTGTGTATCAATAACGCCTATACCCCCGCGTGTGACAGCCCCGTTTTTCAGTGGCGGGCCTTGCTCGTCAACCACGTATTCAAGCGCCGCCTGACCAACAGGCAACGGTGGGCGACCAGCTGCGCTTGCCTGCAGCGAAGCCACGGCCACTCCGGCCGCAGCAGCCTCAGTGCATTCCTGGCGCGCCACCAACTGCGTATGAACCTGGCCCCCTTGCGGCATGACCACCAACGGGACCTCGGCGATGCAAGGGCTGGGCCGCAATTCACGCTCACCCTCGTGCAAGGCGTGGCTTAGCCAAACCTGTGGCGCACACTCGAGCAACGAGGCATACAGCGTATGAGCCCAATGCAGCTCGCGTTCTGGCGTTGCGCGTGGCGCGCCCGCCTCACGCAAAGCAGCCAGTGGGATAAAAGGATTGGGACGTGGCGCCGCAGGCATGACCTCGTCGGTTAGGCCCAGCACCCAGACGCCATCCCAGCGTCCTCCCTCTGACTCAAGAAACCCAAGAACGTCGAGCCGTGCAGCAGGGTCCCGCTCAGGCTGAAACGGGGTTTCACGCGCCAACTTTGCAAGCAGGCTGACAGCGGCGGAGAACCGCAGCGGCCCCGTCACAAAGGCCAACCTTGCCATTTGATCAAGTACACGGTCAAAGGCTTCCATAACCTGGTAGGCGTGACTGTCGAGTGCGCCCTGCCCCGGGAAGCCCAGTGCCTCCAGCAAGACCCGAAATCGCTGCACCCAAGTATCGGCTTCTGCCGGAGCGGCATGGCCTTCCAATGCAGCAACCACACTAAGCCAGGCCTGAGCGAGCTGCGACGCGTACTTTTCAAGTAAGCCCTGGAAAGCCGCTGCTGGCACCGATACCACCGCCCGCTGGCGCCAAAAGGCATCAATAGCGGCGCGCGCCGCCTTCTCATCGCGGGCCGCCACGCAGCCACCAGCCAGCAGGGCCGCACCCAAATCAGCAGGGGTAAATGCTTTGCGTTGTACCTGTGTCGCCATGACCCTCAGCCACGCAAGCGCCGCCCGTACCATAGGCCAGTCGGCCAGCGGACGTGCCACGGCCACGTTGTAGGGCATTTGCCCACCCAGCGCCGTACGCAGGTATCTGTGAGCAAGCACCACATCTGCCTCCAGCCGGGCAGCCACAATGGCATACCGACCTTCTGGATCACTGGCCAGTTGCTCGGCCGCCCAGCGCGCCGCCAGTCGCCACTCATCGTCGAGGTCTTGGGCCGCGACACGTAAGATTGCTGTAGCCGGCTGCCCGGCACGGGCCAGCACCCGCAGCTGCACGCCTTGCTGTGCCAGGCAGGAAAGCAGGTACGACAAGCGCGGAGATAGTTCGTTAAAGCCTGCCAGCACGAGTGTAGAGAAGGAAAGTGGCAGCAGCCCCTGCTCCAGGCTTTCAATAATGCGCAAATAGGAGAGGTTGCCATCGTCCAGATCCCTGTCTGCCAGCAGTGCACGATAGCGCGTACGCCATGCATCAAAGCGCTGGTAATCGGGGGTTGCGGCGTCAGGCTTTACCTGTATGCGCCAGTCATCCATGAGCCTGTCAGCCTCGGCCGCAAGCCGTGCCGCCTGGGCGGCATCGAGCAAAGCATGCTCGGCCTCGGCCTCGTCAATAACCTGTTGCCACAGCCACTGTGTACCAAAGCCGTCAACCGTCCGCATGGCCTGACCCGACTCCGGCAAAAACGCCAGCTGATCGGCCAGACGTGCCAGCCAACCACTTAGCGGCACAATGTCGGGCACTGCCATGACGCGACGCGCGTCGTCCAGCCCGGTCAGCAGCTCGGACAATACACGCCTGGCGTGACGGTTATTGACGGTAAGCACAAGTACCTGCTCGGCCTCCAGCTGTGACAACTCGTCCAGAGTGAGCGTAGCGTAGTTTTCCATGATCCTAGAACGTGCGGCGTAACCTGAAAGACCCATTCTAACGAGAACGGCAGACTGCATAATTCTGCCTGAACGCTTAAACTAAACCCTATGAAAGAACCGACCACGCCCACCGTCGAATCCCCAGCAACCAAACCACCCGATATCGAGCTTAGCGGCTCCATTGCGTTTCGCTCCGGCGGGCGCAACTGGGGCAGTGAAAACCGTATGGCGCTGTTGGCCGCTATCGGTACTGAAGGCTCTATTACTGGGGCGGCGCGTAAGGTCGGCCTAAGCTACAAGGCCGCGTGGGACGCCATCGACGGCATGAACAATTTGGCCGGCGAGCCTTTGGTAACGCGTACCACCGGTGGCAAACGCGGCGGCGGCGCTTCGCTCAGTGAGCGGGCACATGAACTGCTGCGCCTGTATGAGGTACTAAACCGCGAACATGAACGCTTTATGGCGCGTCTTACAGCGGCAAGCGAGTCATCGTCCCACAACCTGGAGCTTATGCAACACATGATGGTACAGACCTCTGCACGCAACAGGCTGCTTGGCACGGTCAGTCATATCAAGCACGGCGCCGTCAATGATGAAGTCACACTGTCTATCGCCGACGGCCTTGATATTACTGCCAGCATTACCAGCGAGAGCGTACAAAATCTGGGGCTTGTAGTTGGTCGTCGTGCCCTGGCATTTGTAAAGGCCTCGTCGGTCATGGTGGGCACGCCCGGTGGCGACATGCGGCTTTCCGCCCGCAACCAAATCAAGGGGTGCGTTACGCGCATTGTTAAAGGTGCCGTCAATGCCGATGTAACCCTTGAGCTGATCTCGGGGCACACGATTACAGCCATGCTCAGCCTCGACGGGCTGGTGTCACTGGGGCTAAAAGAAGGCGTTCAAGCCTACGCTATTTTCAAGGCATCCAGTGTAATGATGGGTGTCGCCGACTGACACCTTATCAGCTCTTTTGGGCTGCAAGCCTGCACGATACGGCCATCTCTAATTCTGAAAACCTGGTCTGCCAGCTTTTCTACATCTGCCGGATCGTGCGTAATAAGAATGGTGGGGATATCAAGCCTCTGCTGCAACAAAGCCAGCTCATCGCGCATACGATGGCGCAAGCCTGCGTCCAGAGCCGCCAGCGGCTCGTCGAGCAGCATTAGTCTGGGCTTTACCGCCAGTGCCCGCGCCAGCGCGACACGCTGCTTTTGCCCACCTGAGATTTCAGAGGGGTAACTGCCCAGAATAGGCCCCAGTTCAAACGAATCAACCCACTGCTGCGCTGAGTCGGGCAAGGCGCGGCCACGCGGGTTGAACCACCCTTTGCTCAGGCCGAACACGATATTTTGGGCAACTGTCAGATGCGGAAACAGACCATAATCTTGCTGCAGATAGCCCAACCTACGCTGTTGCGGCGTCAGACAAACCCCCTTGGCCGAATCAAACAGCACCGTATCATTGACCGAGATATGCCCGTGGTCGGGGCGCAGCAGACCCGCGATTGCATTAATGGTCAGTGACTTCCCCGCACCAGAAGGGCCAAACAGCGCGATCCGTGTCGCTGAAGATTCAAGCTGCACGTTCAGTTCAAAATGACGGCTGCCTGCAGATAATTTGCGGTGAATATCCAGACGTATCATCGTCGCTTTCCTTGCAGGCCCATAATGCGATCGCGGCGCGGCACCAATGCACTGGCCACCCACAGCACCGTCACGCAGGTTATAGAGGTAACCAGCACCAGTACATTGGCCAGATTGTCATTGCCCGCCTGTACCGCCTCATAAATAGCGATAGACAGAGTTTGGGTACGGCCTGGAATACTGCCTGCAATCATGAGCGTTGCGCCAAATTCGCCCAAGGCACGCGCGAAAGCGAGCAATACGCCTGCCACAATGCCGCGCAGGGCCAGCGGCAAGGATACGCGAAAGAAAATGGCCGGCCCGCTCAGACCCAGCACGCGCGCCGCATTTTCGAGGGTGTGATCAACGTCTTCAAACGCTGCACGCGCTGCCTTGAGCACCATAGGAAAGGCCACCACGGTTGCAGCCACGACAGCGCCCTGCCAGGTAAAGACAAGTTCAATCCCCAGCCCAGCCAGCCACTCTCCTAACCAACCGCGCCGGCCCAACAGTACCAGCAGGTAATAGCCGATAACCGTGGGCGGCAGAACCAGTGGCAGGGTGAGCAGTGAATCAACCATGTCGCACCAGCGTGAATTCCATCGCGATAGCCCATACGCAATGGAAATACCGAGCAACATGGCACACAAGGTGGCCCAGCCAGCGACCTTAAGGGACAAAAATAACGGAACGCTCAGCTCGGCCATTTACTACTCAGGGCTTGGAGAAACCGTATTTGGCGAGAGTTTGTTCACCCTGGGGGGAGAAAACAAAATCGACAAAGTCGCGGGCTTGTGGGTTGCTGCCATCACGCTTGACCAGGGCAATGGGGTACAAAACCGGAATGGGCGATTCTAGCTTTTGCACGACTTTTACCTTGTCAGGCATGATGGCGGCGTCGGTCGCAAATACAAAACCTGCGTCGACTTCACCACGCGCCACGTAGTCAAGCACCTGCCGTACGTTCTGGCCCAACACTTCGTGCTGCTTCAGGCTTTCCCAATGGCCTGACTTCTCAAGTGATGCCTTGGTGTAACGCCCTACCGGAACGGTGGCGGGGTTGCCCAGCGCAATACGTGTCACCTTGTCGTTTTGCAGATCAGCGACTGACTTAATCCCGATACGGTCATCAGCAGGCACGATCAGCACAACCTCATTACGCACAAAGTTGCGGCGCGTGCCTTCTACAATGCTTCCTGCTGCTACCGCCTTGTCCATGGCCTTCTGGTCTGCGGAGGCAAACACATCAATGGGGGCACCCTGGATCACCTGCTGGGCCAGCGTATCAGACCCCGCAAAGCTGTTCAGCACCTTGGTGCCTGCATGCGCTTGCTGAAACTGCACACCCAGCTCGGTAAAGGCATTGGTCAGGCTGGCAGCTGCGGCAACAACCAGGTCATCGGCAGACGCTTGCGTCTGCCAACCCAAGGCAACCAGGGCAGTCGCTGCCATCCATTTATTGAGCTTCATGTAATCTTCCTTTTTCCGGGGAGGCGAGAATAGAATGTAGGGATGAGACCGTCGCTTAAGCAGGGTCTAATAAGTCGGTTTTCAGTTGAATCCGCTGTCGTAAACGATTGACTTTATTGAATCTGTTTTTTCGATCTCGCGCTTCTTCAGAGTTTCCTTAATGCGATTGATACGTTTATACATTTGATACGAACACCCGTAATATATATACGTATATAGCGATACGTCAAACGGCGTGCGATAACATATTGATCGTCGTCAAACCCTCTTCTTGTCACGCCGCGTGCCTCCTACACTCTTTACCCCCCCTGCCTCCATCGACCTATTCCTGGACGCTGTCTGGCTTGAAGACGGCCTTGCTGCCAACACCCTGGCCGCTTACCGTCGTGATCTGACTGCATTTGCACAGTGGTTGCACCAGCAGCAGGCAGGCTCTCTGGAACAGGCCGGCGCCAACGATATCCAGGCGTGGTTTGCCGCCCGCCACGCCAGCACCAAAGCCACAACGGCCAACCGAAGGCTGGCTTCGCTGAGGCGTTATTATCTTTGGGCGCTGCGTCATGGCCAGGTTACGCAAGACCCTTGCCTTACGCTGCACGCCGCCAAACAGGCGCCCAGATTTCCCAAAACACTCTCTGAGGGCCAGGTAGATGATTTGCTTGAGGCGCCCGACACACGCAGCACCCTGGGGTTGCGTGACCGGGCCATGCTCGAAACCCTGTATGCCACCGGCTTGCGGGTTTCTGAGCTAGTAGGCCTCAACGTGCTTGATGTCAGCCTGACAGAAGGGGTGGTGAGGGTGACTATGGGCAAGGGCGGGAAAGATCGCCTCGTGCCCCTGGGTGAAGAAGCCCTGCATTGGATAAGCCTCTATCTGAATAACGCCCGCCCCGAATTGCTGGGGCGCAGGCAATGCGATGTTCTGTTCATTACAGCCCGCAGCTCAGGCATGACGCGACAGGCTTTCTGGCTTATCGTAAAAAAATACGCTGCCCTGGCCAATATACAGGTGCCGCTGTCGCCCCATGTGTTGCGCCATGCCTTTGCCACGCATCTGCTAAATCACGGCGCCGACCTGCGGGTCGTACAGATGTTGCTGGGCCATGCCGACATTTCAACCACCCAAATTTACACACATGTGGCCCGCGAACGGCTCAAGGCGCTGCATGCAAAACATCACCCCCGCGCTTGAAGGCCAACGACATGAGCAAAGAAAAACACGTTTCCGAAACACCTGCCACGCAGTTGCTGAAAAAACACAAGATTGCGTTCACCGGCCATGCCTATGACTATGTGGATCATGGCGGTGCAGGCGAAGCGGCGCGTCAGTTGGGCCTTGACCCACACCAGGTGGGTAAGACACTCATCATGGAAGATGAAAACAGCAAGCCACTGATCGTGGTCATGCACGGCGATTGTGAGGTATCAACCAAAAATCTGGCGCGTCAGATCGGCGTCAAGCGCGTCGCACCCTGCTCAGTTGAGACCGCGCAAAAACATTCGGGATATTTGGTGGGTGGCACGTCGCCTTTTGCAACGCGCAAGAAGATGCCGGTATGGGTAGAGGCCGCGCTGCTGGATTACCCCGTGATCTATGTCAACGGAGGCCGGCGTGGCTACCTGATAGGCGTGGCGCCTGATGCACTGACGCAATTGCTGGCCGCACAACCTGTGGAAGCAGGGCTGGCTAAGGCATAACGCACGCTATGGCGATGACAGCGACTGGGGCCGGAGGCTGGGCTCGGGCTGGGGCTCTGGCTCTGGCTGGGGCTGGGGCTCTGGCTCTCTGGCTCTCTGGCTCTCTGGCTCTCTGGCTCTCTGGCTCTCTGGGTCTCTGGGGCCGGGACTGGGGTTTTGATGCCGGGGTTCTGAGGCTGGAACAGAGTCAGCCGCACCGGCCCCATCCTGATCATCAGGTGCACCGCAATGCCAAAAAAACAAAATGGCGCTCGGGAACATGACAACCTCAAAACCACGGAAGTCTTGTCCCGGCGCCATCACGCTGAGTTAAGCCCTATTTGTCGGCGGCTTTCTGAATGCTTTCGCCACCGCGCTCGATATCCTTACCAGCACCGCTAATTGTATTGCAGCCCGCAATAACAACGGACGCCCCCAGCAGCAACAAAACAATCGCTTTTTTCATTTTTTAACTCCTTTACATACCTTGCAGATAAGGAAAACCGGGCTTAAACACCCGGAGCATTGACTGCCGTCACGATCATACGCTGTAGTTTGGTAATTGATCAACAACAAGGTTTTATAGGAAAGGGAAAACGCCAGCACGGGTCGCGTATCGCGCATGAGTTCGCTGTCTTGAAGACAGTGATCTATGGTCTCAGGCTTCGGGTGCCAGGTATCTGGTGCGGTGCTCGCAGGCAGATGCAGCCACTGGTGCCTCAAGTACAGGGCGCGAGGCGGCTACGGCTTTATTATGGGGGGAACGCTAATGGAGATACAAACAGACTGACAGAATAGGCTTGGCGTCCCCGGCAGGAATCGAACCTGCAATCTTCCCTTAGGAGGGGAAAGTTATATCCATTTAACTACAGGGACGCAATTATCGGTGAGTAGATGCACAGCTACATAGGCGTGTAGAAACGCCAAGCCGAGCACACCGGGCTAGCATTATAAAGCAATGTTGCCGCGAGCCCGAATGCGGCATTAACCACAGCAACATGTTCAACGACAATTAACTTGACACGTCGGCCAAGATAGTTGACCCGCGACAGCAACAGTCATATATGAAACAACAAACAACAAACAACAAACAACACACTACTTGGAACTCGCCATATCCGACCACCATGGCACCCGCCGATTTACGTTGGCAACGCGACGCAATTCCAGACGGCACGGCACGGCAACTGGTAGCCTGATTACGCCAGCTACTTGTGCAACACGCCATAGAAGGACCACCTGGGTATCGAAGGCCTGGCCAAACTATCGGCTAATCAAGTTCAGACCCTGACGCACGGATCAGGCAATTAACTCATCAGTGGATGGAGGCATACATGATCTCCTCTTCAGTCACGTTCGTATTGGTGAACTCTTCTACGATACGCCCCTGACGCGACACTAATATGCGATCAGATAGCATCATGATTTCGGGCAGGTAAGAAGAAATCACGACAACGGCCAGACCTTGGTCAGCAAGGCCACGAATGATCTCGTGGATCTCGGCAACGGCACCTACATCCACGCCGCGCGTAGGCTCGTCGAAGATGACCAACTCGGGGTTCTGAACCAAAGATTTGGCAATAACGACTTTTTGCTGATTGCCACCTGATAACTCAATGACTTTGGCATTTTCGGTTACTGCACGCACATTCAGCTTTTGCCTCCAATGTGAACCTGTGGCTTTTTCTTCAGAACGCCGCATCACCTGGCGCTTTCCCCGCAGTTTTGCAAGCAAGCCCGCATAGATATTGCGCGAAATAGTCATGGTTTCAAAAAAACCATCAACCTTTCGGTCTTCGGTAATGTAGGCAATACCAGCAGCAACTGCAGGTGCTGGCACCCGGTAGCGTATAGGCTTGTCTTTGAATAGAATTTTGCCTCCGTGGGTATAGTCGCGCTTGAGCACCCCCGCCACCACCTTGAATGTTTCGGTACGACCCGACCCGATAAGACCAAACACACCCGTGATCTGGCCGGCAAAAACCGAAAATGACGTATTGCGTACCATAGTCCCCATGCGCAGATTCTGTACGCTAAGCACCCGCTCTCCTGCCTTACGCAACGTCGTCTTCTGACCATACAGCGTGCTGGCCAGGTCACGACCAACCATGGCGTGCACAATACTGTCACGATTAAACTTTACGGTCTCGTCAGTCACAATATGCTTGCCATCCCGCATCACGGTGATTCTGTCCGACAGCTCCAGCGCTTCTTCCAACGCGTGGGAAATAAAAATAATAGAGACACCCCGGGCTTTCAGATTACGTATCAAGTCAAAGAAATATTTTTTCTCTTCTGGTGTAAGCGTGGCCGTGGGCTCATCAAAAATAATGACGCGTGCATCGTGCAGCACGGCACGGGCAATCTCAACCATTTGCTTTTGGGCAGCGCCAAGATTGGCCACCATGAGGGTTGGGTCTACATTAAAGTTAAGTGACTGCAGTAACTGCTGTGCAGCAATATAAATAGCCCGCAAGCGATTAACGAATTTCTCTTTGCCCAGAAACAGATTTTGACCTACCGTCATGGTGGGTACCAGGCTGGTCTCCTGAAACACCATGGCCACGCCGGCCGACAAGGCCTCGACGGGGTTGCGAAACGACACAGGTTTGCCATCGATCTTCATCTCGCCTGAGCTAAGGTCGACCACCCCCGCCATGACTTTGGTCAGTGTCGATTTGCCTGCACCGTTTTCGCCGCATAGCGCATGGATTTCCCCTTTCATGAGCGTGAAGTCGACCTGTTCTATGGCCGGAACGCCCCCATACCGCTTGGTCGCCTGATGAAGTTCCAATATCGGTGTCATGGTGTCAGTCCTGTAGTTCAAGATCAGATAGCGGCACACGCAGAATGCGTCCTGAACCCTTGGACAAGGCCAGCAAGGCGCCATCGAGTTCGGCTGCGGCCACAATACCGTGGTGCAAGCCTCCAACTCGACTATGCAAGGAATACAGCGGCACTAAGTCTTGCGAAAGACGCAAGATAAGGCCATAGGAACGTGCAGGCGCCCATGGCTTCAGTGTGCCCATTTGCCTTACGCCGCCCTGTTGCAGGGGTTCCAGAAAATCCTGGCCTGAGCTTAAGGCGGGTGCAATCCAATACTTGGACTCGACGGTTTGCATCATTTCAGCGCGAAAGGCATCTTCCCGCAGCACGAATTCAAGCAATTGGCTGCGCGGAGCAAAAATTGTCAGCCAGAAACCGCCGCCAGAAGCGGCAGCAATACGCGAGGGGTAGCCCGGTATCTGGCTCGGGCCTGAATCTATGCTGTCTTCGCGCAAAACCAAAAGGCGATGAGCCCAGCTTTCTGACGCCACTATGCGCTCACCGTCGTAACACACGCCATAGCCATAGGCCAAGCCTTGCGCACGAACTTGGGTGTTGCCCGATTCTGGGTTGTACATAAGAAGACGCCCACTTTTACCCCCGCTGAGCAAATCTACAGCCCAGTCGTCATAGGGTATGGTGCGCGACCCCTCGGTGATCAATACAGTGCCGTCGGGGCCTTCACACAGTGCATTAATGCATTGCGCAGGCTGATCGCCCAGTGTTTGAACATGTTTTCCGTCGAAAGCGCCTGTCACAAACGACAGGCCATCCCGGGTAGCCGCAACCAGGCCATCGCGATACGACGCGAGGGCCTGTATGGGCCCAGGCAAACTGGCAATCGGCTGCAAGGCCCCACCGGGTTCGACACGCAAGATATCATTGCCACACGCCACAACCAGACGACCCTGGCCATCGATGGCCATGTCCTCCAGGCCCGGGCGCTCAAGAAAGACCTCTGCGGTATCGAGTAAATGATTGGGTTTGAGCGCCCCATCAAATACAGGTACCGACGTATCGGCCTCACCCACCCCAAAAAAACGATTATGCGCACGCTTAATTCTTTTGAGCATGTTGTCAAACCTTTTCGATGGGATGCTGCATGAAATCGGGGTCAGCCTCTTCTAATTTGTATCGACCAATGCGGTTGTTGGATATACCCCCCAGATACAAATAACCTCGATGTTCGCGCATAGAAGTAATCATGGGGTGATTTTTACCACTGCGATCCCAGTACGACTCCAGAACCTGCCCATTATCATTGCACTTGATTACGCAACCCACATTGATATTCGGGGCTAACCACTCATCCTGCCCCAGGCGTTTGACCATACGTCGACGAAATGCGGGTGAACGCATCGCCAGATCGAAAGCCGGGCTGCGCATGCCCATGATGGCAATCCAGTAATTACCATCAGAAGCCCTGTTGATATTGTCCGGGTAACCTGGCAAATCGGCGATAACAACCTCCAGCTTGCCTTTATTAGGCCCATCAAACCAATAACGGCTAATCCGGCACGCCCAGCTTTCTGCAAAAAGCAGTGACTGGCCATCCGATGCAATGCAAACACCATTAGGAAATATCAGATTCTTCAGTACAGTGTGGGTGCGGCCGGTACGTGGGTCATAACAAATAATACGGCCATTGCCTCGCCCTTCAAGGCTGTCGATGGGCCACTCATGCATCTCGTAGCGTACGGTCGCTTCAGAAAAGAAAATTCGGCCATCGGGGGCAATATCCAGGTCATCTGCCAGCCGCAATCGGCTGTCATCCACAACTGATAGCCATGAGCGCCCTGTTTCATCGGTTGCCTTTACGACCGAACGGTCATTGCGTTTAATGCAGTAAAGCCCCATACCACCCACGCAAACATACAAATTACCGCTTTTGTCGAATGCCATCCCCAGGGGCTGGCCGCCAATATGCGCATAAAGCTCCATACGCTTATAGTCAGGCGCAAAAAACCGCATGACGTCGCCATGACGGGTGCCACAATAAAGGTTATCGTCCTCGTCCAGGATCACGTCTTCGGGGGACTCGATCATGCCCAGACCGATTAACTCAGTATCACCAAATTTATTATTTACCGAATAGGGTGAGTTCGACTCGGCATGCGTATCGGGAGCCGATGGCAAGGATAAATAGCCGGGGCTAACATACAGCTCGCTTAACGCCTTGCCACGATTCTTGAACCAGCGGATATCCAGGGTTACCGCTGCAATCATGATAAAAGCCAACGACATGCGGATATACCCGGCAGGAACAGATAACCCCCTAAGGCCGTTGGTAACGATCAGAATAATCAGGGTACCGAGTACTGCTTTGACGACCGAGCCCTTACCGCCCCCCAGGCGGATACCGCCCAGCAAAGCCGCTGCGAGCACCACGATCTCCAGACCCATGCCTGTGTCAGCGCTGCTGCTGTCGACCCGAGCCGCATACAAAATGGCGGCTACGGCAGCAAACACGCCAGAAGCAACATACGCCTGAGCCGCGATCCGATTAACCGGCAGGCCGGAATTGTATGCAGAGCGACGCGAGCCGCCCACTGCCATCATGTGCCATCCGCCCCGCATGCGAGTTAGAAATATGTGGAGCAAAATGGCGACGATGATGAAGATCCAGGTAGAAACCGGCAGAAAAAGCACAGTACCGTTGCCCAATTCATCCCACAGATCAGAGTCTGGAATCGTCGACGCAATTTCAACCGCCCATTTAAATTGAATGAGGTTGAATATGGCGCGAAAAACAATCAGGGTAACCAGCGTCGTAAGAAAAGCACGCAGCTTCAGATACCCGATCAGCACGCCATTGACGGCCCCCATTAGCGCACCGCACAACAGGGTCACCCCCATTGCGGGGAAAATAGACCATTCAAGAACGTGGATAAAGTACAGAACCAGTACATTGCAAATTGCATACATCGACCCCACGCTAAGATCGATCCCGCCAACAATCAGCACCAATGCCATGCCAAATACGATGAAGCCGATTTCACCTGATTGCCGCAGCAGCACAGAAATAGAGCTAAACGTAAGAAAGTTTTCAGAAACCGATGCAAAGCCTGCAATTACAAGCAAGAGCACAAGTAACGGTACCGCCGTTTCCATCCATTGTTTTGCCAGCAACTCACCAATTGCGCGGTCGGGCCAATAGCGATACCGAAGTTTCTTTATCGTATCCATGCTTCTATGGGGTATCCATTTAGTTCGACAGCTCAAGCCCCTGGGGGCTTGAGGAAATTACATCACTGATGCACGGTGTCTAGCGTCCAGCACCGATTACTGGCCAAATCACTCTTGGTAATTTCTTGCAGGGGCGAGTACAGAGCCACCTGCAATGTTCCAGGTTTATCGGGGCTTTGCAGCGCCATCTGAATCAAATTATTAACATCACGCCCCTGGCCCGGCACATTAAAGCTGATGTAATTACTGAACTTTCCTTCTTCAATGGCTTTGCAGGCATAGTCGCTAAACCCACCGTTGGTCGAAAGAAACACTTTCCCTGTTTTCCCTTCCTGGGCAATGGCGGCAGCCGTCCCCATATCTGGAATATCCCAGACACCAATAACAGCACACAAGTCAGGGTGTTGCTTAAGGGTTACTTCGGTAATCGACTTGGCTTTCGAAGACTCATAATTACCCACCGACTGGCGGGCAACGATATTAATTTCGGGGTTTTTCTCAAATACCTTGTTGTACCCATCCTGTAAATAAACCGTCCAGGGAGCCGTTGTAGGGCCATTGAGGATCAACACTTTGCGTGATGTATCTGGCCCGCAGTGTTTAACCACAGACTGGGCCTGCATTTCACCAATGACCGTCGCGTCTCCACCAGCAAAGCCGGTTGTCATCTGCAAGCTTTTCATATTTAGCTGCACCACAGACACGCCTGCCTGTTCGAGCTTTTTCTCGATCTTGGCATACGAGGTGACATCAGGGTTGTGTATTACGACGACATCCGGCTTGGGGTCTTCGTTAAGCAATTGAGTCAGAATCTGTACACCCGCAGACGTATCAAAATTGGCGTTGCGAACCTCGTACTCATACCCCAGGCGTTTGGCCTGCAGCTGCATAATCTTGGACCACGCCTCGGTCAGATCAAGCCCCATGAATACCGGAACAAAAACAACACGCTTGCCTTTGTAAAGATCGTAATAACGGGCACGTTCAGGATCTTTAATAGCTCCTGATCCCTGTGCACACGCTTGGCCAAACAGACCGAGCGACAGTATGGTGGCTACCATGCCAGCCGCCAGGGTGGAAAATCTTCGGCCCAGAAACCTGCGGTACGCGAAGCGGTTAGTTTTCATAATATTCTCCGTAACATCCGTGGCAAGCCTTTATTTGTCGACAGCGACTCAGGGACGCAGGGCTATTCCAAGAACTGCCCCGCGTACCCGATATAAACAACAACCCGTTCGACGACAGCAGGTCTATTGGTGCAAGGTGTCTACCGACCAGCATTGATGGCTTTCGGCATCTTTCTGGGTATAAACAAACAAAGGTGTATACAGCGCTACTTTGAGCTTGCCCGGCTTTTCGGGGCTTTGCATTGCCATTTGAATAAGATCGTTCACGTCACGACTTTGGCCCGGCACATCGTAGCTAACATAGTGATCGAACCCGCCAGACTTCAAGCCCTTACACGCGACTTCGCCCCCACCGCCGCTGGTGGAAACCAGTATCTTGCCGGTTTTCCCGGCGTCTTTGACAGCGGCTGCTGTAGCCAAATCGGGAATATCCCAAACCCCCATAATGGCGCACAGGTCGGGATGCTGCTTAAGCGTGACCTCAGTAATGGATTTGGCTTTGCTCGACTCGTAGTTGCCCACAGATTGCCGGGCCACGACCTTGATATCGGGATGTTTCTCGAGAATATTGTTGTAGCCCTCTTGCATATATACCGTCCAGGGAGCGGTTGTAGGGCCGTTCAGAATCATGATCTTTTGTGACGTAGACGGGCCACACTGGTCCACCACCCACTGCGCTTGAGTTTCACCGATAACGGTTGCATCTGCACCGGCAAAACCTGTCGTCATGGTCAGGCTTTTCATATTGAGCTGAATGACGTAGATTCCGGCTTCTTCCAGCTTTTTCTCGATCTTGGCATAAGAGGTGACATCAGGGTTCTGTATCACCACCACATTCGGCTTGGGGTTTTCATTGAGAAGCTGGGTAAGAATTTGTACACCCGCCGAGGTGTCAAAATTTGCATTCCTGACTTCGTATTGATAGCCCAGACGCTTTGCCTGTTGGCTCATAACCTCAGACCAGCCTTCGGTCAGATCAAGCCCCATGAACACCGGCACAAAAACCACGCGTTTGTCTTTGTAAATATCGTAGTAGCGAGCACGCTCAGGATCTTTGATAGCGCCTGCACCTTGGGCTACGGCGACGCCAGGGCCCAGAATCGAAAGTGTGGCGACTGACAACCCCAAAACCGTGGTGGCTAGAAAATTTGCCAGATGACCGCGTCGCAGAAATCGAAAACCATTCATTTTTGTCTCCTAAATATGTATATCAGCATTCAATTTATTTGATTTAATCTATGATAATTTTTGATTTACTCTTGAATGCTGAGTCCTGGGGCTGAGTAATTGCGATCAAATATCTCCTTGCTGTGCGGTCTCCTCGTTGCGGGGGTTTAAAACGCTGTCAAGTGCAATGGCAATTAATAGCACCACACCTTTGACTAAGTTTTGTACATCAAGGGTCAGGTTGAGAATCGTCATTCCATTAATGATGGTGCCCACCAGCAAAGTGCCGACAATAACGCTCATGACACCACCTCGGCCACCAGACAAACCTACGCCACCCATAACCACCACCAAAATGATGTCGTAGATTAAAGAAAGGTTGTAAATTCTGGTATCTATAAGGCTATTGGAAGAGGCCGTTACCAGGCCAGCCAAAACAGCGATCAGTGCCGCCAATACATACTGAAGAACAATAATTGGGCGAACAGGAATACCCGTGGTGCGTGCTCCATTTGGGTTATCACCAATCGCATAAATGAATAAACCCAGTTTCGTATAGTTCAGAAACAACCAAACCAGCAAGGCAACAGTAATAACTACCAATATGCTGCTGGGGATGCCCAACACATCAACACCACCCAACCACAGCAGCCCATTCATTTGGTCGGGCCAAGGCACCATGTCAGATTTCAAAATGCCTACCTGGCCCAAGCCTGCCAAACCCAAGCCCATCGCCAAGGTAACAAACAGAGCCGGGATCTCGGCATAGGCAACGAAAATACCATTGAGCAAACCAACTACCAGCGCGAATAACAGGCCGATAAGTAAAGCAGGCCATACACCCATGCCGGAACCGGCAAGAGTCATGATGAGCGCCGTAGGAACCGCCATGACTGCAACCATGGACAAATCAATACCGCGCCCAATCACGACAATAGCCATCGCAAAACCCAGGATACCGAGCACAGATATCGAGCGCAGCATGGCCACCAGATTTCCTGTTGAGAAAAACCCAGGAAGCGTTGCCGTAAATACCAAAAAAATAACAATAAAAAGCAAAAATACAATAGTCAGCTGATCAAACTTGGCGAACTTTTTGACTAGCGGATTCATCCACATCGTATTTTTGTCTGCGCTCACACGTTTCTCCTTGGTCAATTATCCAAAATGATGCAATCGCGCAGACTTGACCCCGAGGCCAGATGATCAAAACCCTCATTAATTTGATCCAGGGTAAATGCCTGACCCAGAAGCTTATTTACGGGCAATTTTCCGGCCAAATACAAATCAATATATTTGGCTATGTCTATGGCTGGAACGCCCGACCCCAGGTAGCTACCCCGTATATCGCGTTCTTCACCCACCATTTGCGCCAACGGCAACGAAAAGCATGATTTCGGATTTGGCAGGCCTGAAGTAATCGTGGTGCCGCCTCGACGCGTGAGTTTGTACGCCATTTCAAATGCAGCCACAGCGCCAGCCATGTCAAAACCGTAGTCAACCGCCCCGCCCGCCGCATCAAGCTGATCTTTATCGCTGGTAATGTGCTTGGGATTAATAACGTGAGTGGCTCCCAGCGTTTTAGCCAGTTCAAGTTTTTCATCACTGAGATCAACGGCCACGATTCTTCGGGCACCCGCTGCAACAGCCGCTAACAGAGCACTGAGCCCCACTCCACCCAAACCTACAATTGCGGCGGTTTCACCCAACTTGAAATTGGCCCGGTTAATGACAGCCCCGGCACCCGTTAATACGGCACAACCAAATAGGGCGGCTTCCCGGTGTGATATCTGGCGTGTAATTTTGATGCAAGAATGCTGTGACACGACGGCGTGGTCAGCAAAGCACGACACCCCCACATGGTGGTTAAGCAGCTCGTCGCCCATATGCAGACGCCGACCGCCCCCCAATAAGGACCCTTGCGTATTAGCCTGAGCGCCAGGTTCGCACAGTGCTGGGCGCCCCTGACTGCACGGCAGGCAATGACCACACGTTGGAACGAAGTCGGTGACCACATGATCACCTGGCTGCAACCCATGCACGCCTTTGCCTATGGCAACGACTTCGCCCGACGACTCGTGACCCAACACCAAGGGCACACCCCGTGGCCGATCACCGTTGATCACTGAAAGATCAGAGTGGCATAGACCCGCTACTTTGATCTTTACCAGAACTTCTCCCTCCCCGGGAGGATCCAGATCCACTTCGACGATTTTGATTGGTTTACTTTGTGCATAAGGAGCAGGCAGCCCCATTTCACGCAATACCGCTGCACGGATCTTCATATCGGACTCCTCAATTGCACGACTTACCCTCCAGCTAATTACAGGACTTACCTTCCAGCTAGCTTCCCGTCATGGAACTGCTCCCTATTTAAACGTTGATACCAGGCCCAAGAGAAACCCGGATTACGCCGATTATTAATTAACCGTGGAAGTAGATAATCGTTGTATGAGACGGTACTGCTTCGCATGGGACTGATTCAGGGCTTCAGCCCCGATACCATTCAATTTAAGCCCAGCCCGGTATTCATTGATTTTTTGGCTGTGCCTCATAAACAGACCTGCCGTTGAAATATTGACACCTCGGCCCGTTTCAAGCAGACCGGCCGCTGAAATACCGACTTCTGAGCCCGTTCGCTGCCAAGCCATGAGCATGCAGCATTAACAGCCAGAGTCGTGTTTTCGGTTACAACGCCAAGTATCGTATTAACGAATTGCCCCTCGTCAGAGCAAAAAATATTAATTTTCAGGCTATCTTCTGCTTTTATACTTCTTCCGTTTATTGCCCCAAACGCCATTTTATTTTCCCGATTAACTTGAGTTGAACATCGTTCCATGGTCCAAACACGATCGGGGAAAGAAGTCAGAAAACGACATGCTTAGTGGCCAGCAAATTACCAAAGGCAATGCGCACTCTTATTTGCCATGGATCATGGTAGAAATGGCAACAACTTTGTGTCAATTTTATTTATGTTAAGCGGCGCTTCATAAAATGCTTATTCGGGATTACCCGCTGGAGTAAAGCGGCCCGGGTGCTTCCACTCCCGGTTACACCAAGCTGCTGCGCATCATTTCGTTCGCCGTGAACAACTTACGAGAGGTCTTGCGCTTGCAAGTGCATGCCACCAGGCGCACCAAATAAAAAAGCCAACACCCGCAGGTGTTGGCTTTTTTACTGATTGCAGCTCATATACGCTGCGAACTTACATTACAGCGCAGAAAAGCAGTGCAATTTACTCGAGCGTGATATGGCCTTTGGCGACAACGTCACGGGCCCAATCGTATTGCTCTTTGATTTCTTTGGCGAACTCTTCGGGCGTGTTGCCTGAAGGCGCTGCACCCTGCTTTTCAAGCGCACTGATAACCTTGGGGTCTTTCAGTGCCTCGACTGCCGCATTGCGCAAGGTGGTAATGATTGCCTCGGGCGTGCCTGCAGGTGCCAGCAAACCGTACCATGCTGGCTGGTTAAGCTCAGGGTAACCTTCTTCGGCAAGTGTAGGTACATCTGGCAAGGCCTTCAGACGCTCAGGCCATGCAATGGCCAGCGCACGAAGCTTTCCGGCCTGGATCTGGCCCATGGACGATGGCACATTATCGAACATGCTGTCGATTTGGCCACCCACGGCGTCGGTAACCGCAGGGCCTGAACCTTTATACGGTACGTGTATGGCATCGGTGCCTGTCGCCTGCTTGAACGCTTCGCCAAACAGGTGCAGTACCGAGCATGTGCCCGAACTGCCGTGTGTGTACTTGCCTGGATTGTCCTTAAGTACCTGTACAAATTCCTTAAAGGTTTTTGCAGGAAACTTGGGGTTCACTTCAATGACGTTAGGCACATTGGCAAAGTTAGTGACCGGCATGAAGTCTTTGAGCGGATCGTAGGGCAGGTCTTTGGGCCGACACGCCGAGTTGACGGCCATGGTCGACACGGTAGCGATAGAAAGCGTATAGCCATCAGGCTTGGCACGTGCGGCCTCTTGCGCTCCGATGGCACCACCGGCGCCACCCTTGTTTTCGACAATCATGGGCTGGCCCAGAATCGCACCCATGCGCTGCGTTACGATACGCGCAACGATGTCGGTTGACCCACCAGGAGCAAAAGGAACAATGACCCGGATAGGGTTCGACGGGTAGTCAGCAGCCATAGACACGCTGGATCCGAACAGTGAAGCAGCACCCAGGGTAAGTGCAGCCGCAATAAATTTCTTTTGGAAAATTGCCATATTGTTGGAGACTCCGTGATTAATTATTGTGAATAGGCGTCTGGCATTATGCCAAGCTACGACTGACGTCGCACGACACCAATGCAGCCGGCCACTATACCTGAGCAGGCAGATCGTGCACTTCTGTAAAATGGAGGCGCCTGTGCAAAAGAGCACAGAATACCGTCCCCCGAAGCCCGCTCGCGCCCAAGCCACCCACATACACGCACCTTATGTCAGTCGTACAACTGGTTTTGCCTGATTTTCTGCTAATCGCTATGGGTTGGCTGCTATTTCACAAACTAAAATTTTCGGCAAGCTTCTTTCAAGGGACTGAAAAGCTTGTGTATTTTATTCTGTTTCCTGCCCTGCTGTTCCATTCCATCACACAAACCCCGCTTACGCTATCGAGCACCTATCTGGTTTTTGTAGCGGTCGCCGCCCTCATGGGCTTTGGGGTGCTGGCATCCTGGCTGGCCGTACCCGTCATCCACCCAAATAGTCTGGATCACGCTTCGGTGGCGCAATGCGGATATCGTTTCAACACCTATATAGGCCTGTCACTGGCCGCTGGCCTGGCGGGTGCCTCAGGCCAGACCGCCATGGCGGTTATCGTGGGCTTTGCTGTCCCCATCAGCAATATTGCCGCCGTTCATGGGCTGGCCCGGCAGCAGAAAGGCCTCAAAATACTGCCTGAGCTCATCAAGAACCCTTTCATCATTGCCACCGTGCTGGCTCTGGCCTGTAATTTACTGCGCATTCCCATCCCCCATGTCATAGACGTAACACTGGGGCGTTTGGGGGCATGTGCCATTGCCTTGGGCCTGATGTGCGTGGGTGCAACGCTGTCGCTGCGTGGGGGGCGCGGGTCTGCGCCCCTCATGAGCTGGATCCTGGCAGTACGGCTGCTTGTCATGCCTGCCGCTGCGCTTTTCATTGGCTGGGCGCTTGATCTGCAACCGGCCGATCGCCAGGCACTGTTGTTATTTGGTGCGTTGCCGGCCTCGTCGGCCGCGTACGTGCTGGCGGCCAGAATGGGCGGCAATGGCCCCCTGGTTGCCGTTACCATGTCGCTGACCACCCTGTTCTCCATCATCACAATTCCATTCTGGCTAACCATAGCGCCAATGACGTAGAGAGAAGAAATGTCGACAAATAACGACAATTACCTACAAATTAATATATATTTACCCGACGAAGCGGCCACTGAAACATTGGCCAATGCGCTCGCACCCATGCTTTGCGGCACGCATCCTGGCCTCCCCAACCTGTCAGCAGGAGGCCGTATTCATTTGCGTGGCGAGTTGGGAGCGGGTAAAACCAGCTTCGCTCGCGCCCTGTTGCGTGCGGCCGGAATCACCGGAAGAATTAAAAGTCCTAGCTACGCGCTGCTTGAAAGCTATAATCTTTCTAACTTATACTTCTATCACTTTGATTTTTATAGATTTAGCGATACGCGCGAATGGGTAGATGCAGGTTTCAGGGATATTTTCCAAGATAATGCCGTAATTTTGATTGAGTGGCCTGAGCAGGCCGGCGGCCTTCTTCCCCCTCCCGACCTTGACATCAAGCTTGACTATGCTGATGTCGGGCGCAATGCCTGTCTCGCCGCCCATAGCGAAAAAGGACAAAAATGGCTGACGACACTTTCCCTGCCCGCGCCGACACAAAACCTGCCAACGGATCCAGGCGACGCCTCTTAGCGTCCACCGGGGTTCTGCTGGCTTTTCAGGTTATTCCCTCGCTGTCACGTGCCTCGACAATTGTTGCGGTACGTACGTGGCCGGCTGACGAATACACCCGCGTCACCCTCGAAATGGATACCGAGCTGAAGGCTGAGCACTTCACCCTCGACAACCCTCATCGACTTGTCGTGGATATTCAGGGTGTAACCATAAATTCCACCATCAAAGAGCTGGTTTCCAAGATCAGGCCTAACGACCCGTACATTGCATCCGTGCGTGTTGGCCAGAACCGGGCCGATGTCGTGCGTCTGGTCATGGATCTGAAGCAGCCCATTGCCCCCCAGGTTTTTACGCTAAAGCCAATAGGCGAATACAAGTACCGCCTGGTGCTCGACCTGTACCCCAAGATTGCGCAAGACCCCTTGCTGGCCATCCTGAACAACACTGAAAGTGACCCTCTGGCTTCGGTGCTTGAAGACCTGGCTCAAAACGCGCCTCTTGCCGATGCGCCCGTGCCAACCGTGCCTGGGCAAAACCTTCCGTCAAAGCCCAGTGCGCCTCCACCGCCCAGCAGGTTGCCGCCCATTGCCACAAAGCCCAACGAGCCTGCTCCTGCGCCGCCCAGCTTTACCCGGCAGCGCAGCAAGCCGTTATTGATTGCCATTGACCCCGGCCATGGTGGCGAAGACCCTGGCGCCATCGGGCGTGCTGGCACGCGTGAAAAAGACATCGTGCTCAGTATTGCCAAGCGGCTCAAGAAATTAATTGACGCTCAGCCCAACACACGCGCCTATCTCACTCGTGACGGCGATTACTTCGTGCCACTGCATGTGCGTGTTCAAAAGGCCCGCAGGGTAAAGGCCGACCTGTTCATCTCAGTGCACGCCGACGCCTGGATCAAGCCTAGCGCACGCGGGTCCTCGGTGTATGCACTTTCGCAAAATGGCGCCTCAAGCGCTGCCGCCCGCATGATGGCCAAACGTGAAAACGAAGCGGACCTGATCGGCGGCGTAAACCTGGGCTCGCATAATGAGCAAGTGGCAAAAGTGCTGCTAGATCTTTCAACCACAGCACAGATCAACGACTCCATGCGTGTGGGGGATATGATTCTGGGAGAAATCGGCAAGATCAATACCTTGCACAAGCGCAACGTCGAACGGGCAGGCTTTGCCGTACTGAAGGCGCCTGATATCCCGTCCATCCTGATTGAAACGGCCTTCATCAGCAACCCTGAAGAAGAGCGTAAATTGCGCAGCGACCGCCACCAAGACCGTATTGCCCGGGCAGTTCTGGTCGGTATCAATGGCTATTTTGAGTCTAGCCCGACACTCGCTCAGCGCAGCTAGGCATGGCATGCCGACGGTACGGCATGCCTGACACTACCAGGGTCAGGGCTTGCTCGTCTGGCCCTTGATCACGCGCCAAAGCACACCGCCAACCACAGGCACGGCCGCCGCGCCAATGCCAATTAGTACAATGGTGTTCAGGTGCTCTTTGATAATGGGCACGTTGCCAAAAAAGTAGCCCAGCGTAATCAGCCCACAGACCCAAAGCAGTGCGCCCACTGCATTAAACAGCTGAAACTTCAGAATACTCATGCTGCCCACACCAGCCACAAACGGCGCAAAGGTGCGAAATACCGGCAAAAACCGCGACATTATTATGGTTTTGCCGCCGTGCTTCTCGTAAAAAGCATGGGTACGCACCAAGGCTTTGCGGTCGAGATAGCGTGAATTACTGGTAAACACACGTGGGCCGATATACCGGCCTATATGATAATTAACCGTATTCCCTAACACCGCAGCCACCACCAGCAGCGCCGCCAGCAACACGGGGTCAAGCAGACCGCTGGCACCAAATGCCCCGGCAATAAACAGTAACGAATCGCCCGGTAAAAAAGGCAGCACCACAAGCCCAGTCTCACCAAATACAATCAGGAACAGAACCAGGTAGATCCACGCTCCATATTCAGCCACCCAAATACCCAAGGTCTGGTCGATATGAAGAATCATGTGTAAAAAATCAAGCATAGCGTCTACCGGAAAAAGCGGCCTGCCCGAAACTGACGAGGGTGAAGCCCACCCGCCCCCCTGGCTGCCAAGGGCTAAAATCGTACCATTCTCCCACTCTTATTACTTTGATAAATTTACGCCATGCATGAACGACGCTCCATTACCGCCCTGCCCGACCTGCTGATCAGCCAGATCGCTGCTGGTGAGGTCGTTGAGCGCCCGGCCTCCGTCCTGAAAGAATTGCTCGAAAACGCCATTGACGCAGGCGCCCGCGCCATAGAGGTTCGTCTGGATGGCGGTGGCATACGGCGTATCGCCATCAGCGATGACGGCAGCG
Organism: Pusillimonas sp. ANT_WB101; assembly: GCF_008369125.1. Classification (NCBI taxonomy): domain Bacteria; kingdom Pseudomonadati; phylum Pseudomonadota; class Betaproteobacteria; order Burkholderiales; family Alcaligenaceae; genus Pusillimonas; species Pusillimonas sp. ANT_WB101. Next base: position 392,169 of record NZ_VOAY01000004.1, read on the forward strand.
GCATCCCCGCCGACGAAATGCACCTGGCGCTTACCCGTCACGCCACCAGCAAGATCAGCTCGCTGGACGAACTCGAGGCGGTCGCTTCCATGGGGTTCAGGGGCGAGGCACTGGCCTCGATTGCTTCGGTGTCGCGCCTTACGCTCACGTCACGAACGGCTGACGCCCCGCACGCCTGGCAAGTCACTTCCGAATTTGACCCCCCTGTGCCCGCTTCTGGTTCAGTAGGCACCACCATAGACGTAAGACAGCTTTTTGATGACGTGCCCGCGCGCCGCAAATTTTTGCGTACCGAATCCACCGAGTACGGCCACTGTGTCGACGCGCTCGAACGCATTGCGCTGGCCCAACCTCACATCGCCTTCAGGCTGTTTCACAATGACAAGCCACAACGTAACTGGCGCGCCTGTGACATGGGCCAGCGAGTACGCGATGTGCTTGGCGCCGAGTTTGTCAGCCAGGGCGTACAGGTCAGCCACGAGCTTGGCCTGGTGGCGCTGCATGGCATCATCACGCGCCCCACATTCGCGCGCAGCCGCGCCGATCGCCAGTATCTCTATGTAAACGGGCGCTACGTCAAAGACCGCACCGTATCGCATGCCATACGACAGGCCTATGCCGATGTGCTGCACGGTGATCGGCAACCCGCCTATGTGTTGTTTCTTTCAACCGACCCATCGGGCGTTGATGTCAACGTACACCCTGCCAAGCACGAAGTGCGCTTTCGCAACAGCGGCGCCATCCACCGATTTGTCAGCCAGACACTGGGCGAGGCTCTGGCGGCGGCTGGCGGTCATATGCTCGATTCTGCCCAGGGCAACGCCACCCCTACAGATGCCAGCGGCACGCCGCAATCGGGGCACGCTGAAGGGCGCGGCCAAGCGGGCGCAGCAGACGGCGTTACCCCTCCAGGTCAGCCAGCACCCAGGCCCGGTGCCTTCCCGTTTGGCAGTCGACCGCAGCAACAGCCACTGCGGCTGCGTCCGGATGACGCAGCGGGTACCGACTGGCGCGAGCTGTATCGCCCTGCCGATGACGCCCTACACGCCAGTACGCCTGGCGCCGGCCCCTTCTCCGGGCACGCTGACGGGCTGGATGCCGCCCCCTATCAAACCTATACCACGGCAGCTGCCGGGCCTCTGACATCGCTGCCGGCCGCCATGCAGCGCATGGGTGAGCCGCAAACACGGGTTCAAACTGATTCAGAGTTTCCACTTGGCATGGCTTTGGGACAGCTTCACGGCATTTACATACTGGCGCAAAATGAGCACGGTCTTGTTCTGGTCGATATGCATGCGGCACACGAGCGGGTTGTTTATGAGCAACTCAAAAAGGCCATGGACACCCGCAGCCTGCCGCGCCAAGAGCTACTTGTCCCCGTGGTCTTCAGCGTGGCCGAAAAAGAAATCGGCCTCATTGAAGAATATACCGATACGCTGTCCGAACTAGGGCTGGACATCAGGGCCGCTGGCCCCGCCTCGGTCGCTGTGCGGGCCGTACCGGCACTGCTGGCAGGCGGTGATATCGAGTCGCTGGCACGCGGCGTATTGCGTGACCTGGCCGGCGTGGGTTCGTCACCGCGGCTTACAGAGCAGCGCAACGAGCTGCTATCCACCATGGCATGTCATGGTTCTGTCAGGGCCAACCGTCGTCTGACACTGGACGAAATGAACGGCCTGCTACGCCGCATGGAAACCACCGAGCGAGCCGACCAGTGCAACCATGGTCGCCCCACATGGATGCAATGGCCAATTGCCGAGCTCGACCGACTCTTCATGCGCGGTCAGTAGCCAGTTGAAACGCCGCCAGCCTGCCGTCCCCGACGCAAACCGCTGTCACCACCGCTTTGGGCATCGCACCTACCGCTTACGCCTCGACCACACTTGCCGATATCACCCATGAGTATGCCTGCTGGTTCCGACACGTTACCCGTTATCTGCCTGGCCGGGCCCACCGCCTCGGGGAAAAGCGCCGCAACGCTTGCCATTGCCGCACGCTGGCCAGTTGAGATTATTGTGGTTGATTCAGCCACGATTTATCGCGGCATGAATATAGGCACCGCCAAGCCCTGCGCAGCAGAGCAGGCCAAAATACCGCATCATCTGCTCGACATCCGCGACCCGGCTGAAAGCTATTCGGCGGCCGAGTTCCAACGCGATGCCAGCACGCTTATCCCGCAAATCATCGCGCGCGGAAACTACCCGCTGCTGTGCGGGGGCACCATGCTGTATTACAAGGCCCTGCGCGAGGGCCTGAGCGACCTGCCCGAGGCCAACCCTGCCCTGCGTGCGCAAATCGATCAGGAAGCCCGTGAACAAGGCTGGCCCGCCATGCATCAGCAGCTGGCATCCTTCGACGCCAAAAGCGCTGAACGGCTAAAACCTAATGATAGCCAGCGCGTGCAACGCGCTATTGAAATTTATCGCGTCAGCGGACGCACCATGACAGATTGGCTGGAGCAGTCTCGACCGCGCACGGCAACACCGTTTTCATTTATTACGCTTAGTCTGGAACCGTCGGACAGGCTGGCGCTGCATGCCCGCATTGCCGAGCGCTACCAAAGCATGATTCAGGCCGGGCTAGTGGAAGAGGTCAAGGCGCTGCACGTCAGGCCAGACCTGCATACAGGGCTCCCGTCGGTGCGCTGCGTGGGGTATCGCCAGATCTGGGACTACCTCGATGGCACGTGTACGCTGGACGCAGCCATAGAGCGTGCCATCGCCGCCACACGCCAGTTGGCAAAAAGGCAGCTGACCTGGCTGCGGTCGCAACCAGAAAGAACGATTGTTGATTGCCTGGCGCCAACAGCTGCAGCCCAGATCGCAGACGAGGTGGCCCTGCACTGGCGCTGAGCACGCCACGCTATGGCGTTGCTGCAGCGCCACCGTTACCGTCAGGGCACTGATTAAACGACCGTCGTTTGCGGTGCGTCAGCGCTTTCCTGGGGCACGATCTCGCCCAGGTGACTAACTTGCTCACCATGTTGGGTCAGCGTAGCGACTATGGCGTCTGCCTGGTCAGCCGGAACAACAATCACCATGCCAATGCCGCAGTTGAACACACGATACATTTCGACGTCGTCGACGTCGCCGTTTTGCTGCAGCCAGGTAAAGAGCTCGGGCATTTGCCAGGCATCACGATGCAGGCGTGCGGCCAGACCGGGTTGAAGGATACGGGGCACGTTGTCAAGCAGACCGCCGCCCGTAATGTGCGCCAGGCCTTTAATGGCATTGCCATGTTCAGCCAACGCGGCCAACACTGACTTGACATAGATACGGGTAGGTTCCATGACGGCATCACGCAGAGGACGGCCGCCAAGTTCTTGGTCAGGCCTGGCGTTGGCATGCGTGAGAATTTTACGCAACAAGGAAAACCCATTGGAGTGCGCGCCACTGGAAGCCAGGCCCAGCACCACATCGCCGACGGCAATTGATTTGCCATCGATAATGCGTGATTTTTCAACCGCCCCGACCGCAAAACCCGCCAGATCGTACTCGCCATCGGGGTACATGCCCGGCATTTCGGCCGTTTCACCACCGATTAATGCGCAGCCTGCCAGCTCACAGCCTTTTGCAATGCCAGCTACCACGCTGGCTGCAGTGTCGACGGACAGCTTGCCGCAAGCAAAATAATCGAGAAAATACAGAGGCTCGGCACCCTGCACCAGAATGTCGTTAACACTCATGGCCACCAGATCAATGCCCACGGTGTCGTGACGATTCCATTCGAACGCCAGGCGCAGCTTGGTGCCCACGCCGTCAGTGCCTGACACCAGCACAGGCTCTTTAAGGTGGCGCGGCACCTCGAACAATGCGCCAAACCCGCCGATTCCGGCCATGACCCCTGGCCGCATAGTACGTGCCGCAAGAGGCTTGATACGATCAACCAGCGCCTCACCAGCGTCGATGTCGACCCCTGCGTCGCGGTAGGTCATGGGAGCGGAAAATTTGTTTGTCATGAGAAAAGCCGTGGGATGTGCAAGAATTGCATGTTTAGTTGAACTTGAAGGGTGATTTTACGACGAACGCGGCTTTCTATGGAAAGTCGCTCGCCCTGCACAACAAAATCATGACACAACAACTGATTCTTGACCTGCTCCCACCCCCACCGCCCTCACTCGAAAACTTCGTTGTGGGCGCCAACGACGGCGTTCTCGATGCGCTTCGGCACGGCGGGCCCGGTCGAGCTATTTATCTATGGGGCCCACCCGGTGCAGGCCGCACGCATCTGTTGCGCGCCATGGCCAGCGGCGAACACGCCTATTATTCTGGCGCCGACTCGCCGCCCGGCGTGCTGTCCAATATTGCCACCTCAGACACCCTGACGTATCGCCTGATCGCCATCGATAATGTCGAACTGCTCGATGAGGCAGGGCAGGCAGCCCTGTTCACCCTGTACAATCGCTGGCGTGAGGTTGCTACAGCGGATCAGGGCTTCATGCTGGTGCTGGCAGGTGACCGTGCGCCGCTGTCCATGCCGTTACGTGAAGACCTGCGCACCCGTCTGGGCTGGGATCTGGTGTTTCGGCTTGAATTATTGTCTGATGACGACCGTGCACGGGCGCTTAATACCAAAGCCACCGAGCGCGGCCTGCGTCTGGCGCCCGAGGTGGTCGCCTGGGTTCTTACCCATTACACACGCGACATGCGCATGCTGAGTGCGCTGCTTGATGCGCTTGACCGCTATTCACTTGCTAAACATCGGGCCATTACCTTGCCCCTGCTTAAAGACTTGCTGGCCTCTGGCCACCCAACTCATCATCCTGAAGACACATGACAAGCTCGCAACGCCTGGCCTTATTCGATCTGGACCACACCCTACTTCCGCTCGACAGCGACTATCAATGGGCCGACTTCCTCGCCCGCACCGGACGTGCCGGCGATCCGGCCGAGGCCCAGCGACGCAACGATGAGCTTATGGAGCGCTATAACGCAGGCCAGCTCACGGCCGAGCAGTCGGCCGAGTTTATGCTGGGCCTGCTGACACGCGCGGCACCCGCTGAGCTCAATGCCTGGCATGAAGACTTCATGGCCAACATCGTAATGCCCGCCATTCTGCCCTCGGCACGCGCACTCGTGCACGAGCACATCAGCCGTGGCGACCTGTGCGCCATCGTGACGGCGACCAATGAGTTCGTCACCCAACCCATCGCCCAGGCCTTTGGCATACCCCACCTCATTGCCACCGTGCCCGAAATGCACCACGGTCGCTATACAGGCCGTATACAAGGTGTGGCCAGCTTCCAGGCAGGGAAGATCACGCGCGTTCAAGCGTGGCTGGCCGAAATGGGGCTGACGCTCGACAGCTTTGAGGCTTCGTTCTTTTACAGCGACTCACCCAACGATTTGCCCTTGCTCGAAGTCGTTACCCACCCTGTCGCCACCAACCCCAGCCCTGCACTGCGAAAGATCGCAGAGGCCCGCAGCTGGCCCGTACTCGACCTGTTCAGCGACATGCTGGACGCAAAGTCTTAAACTATCGCAATGCTAAAGCAAACAATAAAGAACTTTGTCGGGCGCCTTTTCGCAGGCCCTGCTCGCGGGCCAGAGCGAATATCCCCCGAAAAACACGGCATCGACAAGCGCAAAGTATCGCGCCATGCCGTCAAGGTATGCGAAGTGCTGCACAATGCCGGCTACGAGGCCTACATTGTCGGGGGTGCCGTGCGCGACCTTATCGTGGGCCTGCAGCCCAAAGATTTCGACGTTGCCACCAACGCCACCCCCGAACAGGTTAGACCCTTGTTTCGGCGCGCGCGCATAATTGGTCGCCGTTTTCAGCTCGTGCATGTGGTGTTCGGGCAAGAAATCATCGAAACCTCCACATTTCGGGCCATGGCCAATGGCGACGAATTCACCGACGAGCATGGTCGCATTTTGCGCGACAACCTGTTTGGCAGCCAGGAAGAAGACGCCGCCCGACGCGACTTTACGCTCAATGCACTCTATTACGACCCCATCGACGAATACGTCATTGACTACCACCGGGGCGTTGCTGACCTAAAAAATCGCGTTGTTCGCATGATTGGCGACCCCGAGGCGCGCTATCGTGAAGACCCCGTACGCATGCTGCGCGCCATGCGTTTTGCTGCCAAGCTCGACGCCACCATAGACCCGGCAACGGCCGAACCCATACAGCGCATGGCGGGGCTAATTGAGCATGTGCCTGCTTCGCGCCTGTTCGATGAAACGCTCAAACTGCTAACCTGCGGCCACGCCATGGACTGCCTGCGACTGCTGCAGAAAGCAGGCTTGCACCGCGGGCTAATACCACTTATTGACCAGGTTTTTGCTGAAGAAGGCGGCGAAGAGTTCGTAGAATTTGCCCTGGCACGTACAGATACGCGTGTGCGAGGCGGTAAAACCGTCAGCCCAAGCTTTCTCTTCGCTGCACTACTCTGGAAGCTGGTCTACCGACGATGGAACGAATTACGCGCGTCAGGCGAACCGGCGTCACAAGCCCTGGTACAGGCTGCCGACTCGGTTATTGAACAGCAAACACGCAAGCTGGCCATACAACGGCGCTTTCAGGCCGATATGCGCGAGATCTGGTTTATGCAGGCCCGTTTCGAGCGCGTCAACCCACGCGCCATCTGGCGCATGCTGGATCAGCCGCGCTTCAGGGCCGCTGCCGACTTTCTGCAATTGCGCGCAGAAGCCAAAGAGGTCGACAGCGTGCAGGCGCAATGGTGGATGGATCTGGCCAATGCCGATGATTCAACCCGCGCTGAAATGATCGAGTCTTATCAGGAACAATCCCGCAAAAGCGGTGCCACCGTCGCCACCAAACGACGCCGTCGCCCCCGCAAAAAACGCAGCGCAGACGGTGCATCAGCACATACCGATGGCGGCTCAGGTGCGCAGCAGGCCAGCTCTGGCACACACCACGACAGCGCACCACAAGACTAAACGATGGCACAAGGCATGGTTAAGCGGGTAATCACTCACCCGCACAGGCTTGTTCAGATGGCACCAGGTGCTAATGACACACACTAAGCACCCCAGTGCCCCGCCTGTATGCGCCTATGTCGGCCTGGGTGCCAACCTGGGCGACGCAGAGGCCAGCCTGCACCAAGCCATCGAGCAGCTGGCTTGTTTGCCCCACATTGAGTTTGTGCGAGTTTCTCCGTTGTACAGCAGTGCACCCGTGGACGCCAGCGGCCCCGACTATATCAATGCCGTGGCCGAGATTCTCACGTCACTCGACGCGCATGAATTGTTGTCTGTTCTTCAGCACATAGAGCACCTGCATGGGCGCCAACGCCCATACCGTAATGCCCCGCGTACGCTGGATCTTGATCTGTTGCTTTACGGCGACCAAGATATTGATACGCCCGACCTGCGTGTGCCCCACCCGCGCATGCATGAACGCGCCTTTGTGCTGCGCCCACTCGCTGATCTGGATTCCACGCTAATGCTGGCCCAGGGTGGCCTGCACGATCTTATTGAAGCCTGCGCCGATCAGGCATTGCACCGTATCAATTAACAATGCTTGATTAGGTCGACGAATTGCTGGCGTTGCGAACGCCTGAGCATCTTTGCAGCAAACGGCCCAACAGCTGCCCAAAGCAATAAATACCCACAACGGTGCTGTGGCACCGTGTACCAGGCGCATCCACTCACTTCGGGCGCAGCGGTGATTTGCTGCTGTGCAATGCCCGCCGAAGCGCAGATTGCGAGCCATTGCGCGCAACTCATGCTAGCGGGCACGACTACAGCCTACTGCTCACTCACCTGCGCCACTATGCGTCGTGCCCGTTCGATCACCGGCGCGTCCACCATTTGCCCGTCCAGCTGAAACGCTGACGATGCAGTGGCCTCGGCCTGTTCCAGCACACGACGAGCCCAGCTCACCTCTTGCTCGGCAGGCTGAAAAACCGTATGAATTACACCTACCTGCTTAGGGTGTATGCACAGCATGCCGCCAAAACCCATATCACGCACCTGTGTTGCCAATTGCGCAAGGCCCTGGGCATCGGCAAAATTGGGATAAACCCCGTCCAGCGGTGCCGCAAGTGTATTTGCGGCGCTGTGCAGCAAGATCTGGCACCGAATGTGATCCAGCAATAATCGTGCACCTGCCGTATCGGGTGTGGTGGCGGTATCAAGCATGAGATCAAGGTAGCCGAAAGAAAGTCGCTCTATGCCACCTGCACCGGCAATCTCAGCCAAGGCCAGTACACCGCGCGCGCTTTCTATAATAGGCACAACCGGCTTGCCAACAGCCGCTACACGGTTGACCTGAGCCGCCGACTCTGTCTTAGGCAGCATAATGCCGGCAATGGCATCACAGTCAGCACACAATGCAAGATCATCTTCAAACCACGGTGTCGACGCATCATTGACCCGTAGCAAAAATGAGGCTGGTGCGGCGGTAAGGGCAAATTCACGCACATGGTCACGGGCCTGTGTTTTGGCGGTGCGCTCTACCGCATCTTCCAGGTCGATGATAACGGCGTCAGCCCCAGCCGCCAGCGCTTTTTCAAAACGCTCGGGGCGGGTGGCGGGCACAAACAGGGCACTGCGAAGTGATTTAGCAGCGCTGGTCATCAGATCATCCCCTGCTCGGTGTAGGTTTGAATTTGCTCGGGGGTATAGCCCAATTTCTGCAAGATGGCGGCAGAATGCTCGCCCAAAGCGGGTACTTTATCCATACGGGCCTGAAACTCAGAGTTCGTGGCTGGCGGAATCAATGCCGGAAGCGAGCCTACTTCGCTATCTATCTGTGTCCAGCGCGCACGTTGCTGCAACTGGGGGTGGGCCCAGACATCAGCCATGGTGTTTACGCTGGCATTGGCGATGCTGGCCGCTTCAAGTCGCTCAATAACCTGTTCACGCGTCAGCGCTGCAAACACCGTAACAATAAGCACCCGCAGTGCATCTTTGTTTTCAACGCGCTTGAAGTTGGCATTGAAACGACTGTCGTCGATGAGCTCAGGCTGGCCTAGCACGGTCGTGCAGAATGACGCCCATTCACGTTCGTTCTGCAGACCCAACATAACCTCGCTGCCATCACCCACAGGGAAAGGCCCGTAAGGAGAGATCGTGGCGTGTGAGGCGCCTGCACGGGGAGGAGGCTCGGCCCCATCGAAAGCGTAATACATGGGAAACCCCATCCACTCCACCGTACTTTCAAGCATGGTCACGTCTATACGTGAGCCCTTGCCGGTTCGCCCACGCAACAGTAGCGCCGAAAGAATACTGCTGTAGGCGTACATGCCCGCAGCGATGTCTGACATTGAGCACCCGGCTTTGGCTGGGGTTTCAGGCGTACCCGTTACCGACAAAAAGCCACTTTCGCTCTGAATAAGCAGGTCGTACGCTTTTTTCTTTTCGTAATCGCCCCCTTCCCCATACCCGGAAATATCGCAGACGATAAGTCGGGGATACTTCTTGCTTAGCGCATCATAGGACAGGCCCATACGTGCTGCCGCGCCCGGAGCCAGGTTTTGCACCAGCACATCGGCCTCATTCAGCAGTTTTTCCAGAACACCCGACGCATCAGGGTGTTTCAAGTCGAGCGTCAGGCTTTCTTTGGAGCGATTGGTCCACACAAAATGAGAAGCCAGACCCTTGACGCGTTCATCGTAGCCTCGGGCAAAATCACCCACACCCGGCCGTTCCACCTTGATGACCCGCGCGCCCATGTCGGCAAGCTGACGCGTGCAAAACGGCGCAGCGATGGCATGCTCCAGGCTGATGACAGTAATGCCGTCCAGAGGGCGCGGAGCGTCGTGAGCGGGCTTGGTAGTGGTAGTTGGCATATTTATTCTCGAGAATTCAGCTCAGAAACCGGGCGTGGCTCAACGCCACACCCTACTTGTTTACATTGCCGGCGTAACTGTGCTTTTGTGCGCTGTGTGTGCCTGCCCGGCGCGCCGGTATCGCGACTGGCTCGGCCTTGGGGCCCTCACACGGGTAATTTGGTGCGCAAGGGCAAAGCGGCAATCAGACGGAAAAAATCAGCTCAGCCTGGTGTGCCAGCGTACCATCCTGCTCAACCCACAGCTGAGCTTTTTCGTTGCTTTCCAGGCGGCCAGCGGCTTGAAATGGGCGCGGCGAAGTCAAAGGCCTTAATCCTCGGTAAGACATAGACTGCAGCCGTTTTTCTGGGTGTGCCTTCTGAAAAGCGCTACACATACGTGTCGCCAGCAAAGGCCCATGCACCACCAGGCCTGGGTAACCTTCAACCTCGGTGACATAAGGGTAGTCGTAATGAATGCGATGGCCGTTGTAGGTGACCGCCGAATAGCGGAACAGCATGACCGCGTCAGGGGTAACAGATTCAGACCACTGCGCCTCAGGTGGTTCTGTGCTGCCCGTCAACTTGGGTGGGCTAGGCTCGCGGTAAACAATGTCCTGCTCTTCATTGATGCACATCACGCCGTCCTGGACGTACTGGTGGTTAACCGTCACAAACAGCAGCTTGCCGGTTCGGCCTTCTTTTTCTTTTACCGCAATAATTTCTGACTTGCGTTGCGCTGGCGTGCCCACACGCAGCGGCTGGTGAAAATGCACGCGCCCGCCCGCCCACATGCGGTTGCGACCTTCAATAGGCGGCAAAAAGCCCCCTCGCCGCGGATGCCCGTCCTCGCCGATCTCGGCGTATGGTACGCCCTCTACGAAGAAAGCCCACTGCCAGAGAGCAGGAAGCGCGCCGCCTGCAGCGGGAGCCGTCTCGCCGATCGCGAGCGCCACTTTGCGCACGTGCCCGATGTCAAGATTGTCTTCGGTGGACTCGGTGCGCCCTAACCAAGCGCTGAAATCTGGTGTTGTCATGATTTATTCCGCATACTAAAAGTTCAGGCTATAGATTGCCTGAGTCGCCGTAAATCTGGAATTCGTTTTTCTGCAAGAGGCCGTTTACTTCTGCCAAAGCACTCGACGGCCATGCAGCAAAACCCAACGGAAATACGTGCTTTGCGCTACATAGAAACTTACCATAATGTAAAAGGGCTTCATGCTTCTCTGGGCCGAGTCCGGCCAGATCAGTATGAAGCCCTTCAACGTTAAGTAGTTACGCTTAACGTTACGCCCAAAATGCCAAACCCCGTAAGGGTATTGCTCGCTCAGGCCGCTTTTAAGCGCTAAAGGCGCTGTGGGCCACGGCTGAGCTTACCCGTACTCTCATCCACTTGCGCGGGCACGTCTAACAGAGATATCAACCTCTGTACTTTTTCTGCTCGTACTCGCACTTGCACGGGCACGCTGGGCGGCGATCAGCTCACCGGGATCAGAGGGATTTCAGCGATGCGAGCCTTCCACTGTTTTGGCCCCGTTTCATGCACCGACACCCCTTGTGCATCGACGGCAACGGTCACAGGCATGTCTTTGACATCAAACTCGTAAATCGCCTCCATGCCCAGGTCTTCAAACCCGACGACGCGTGCGCCGCGAATGGCTTTAGACACCAGATAAGCCGAACCACCCACAGCCATCAGATACGCAGACTTGTGCCTGCGGATGGCGTCAATGGCTACAGGACCACGCTCTGCCTTGCCAACCATGGCAATCAGGCCTGTCTGGTCGAGCATCATGTCGGTGAACTTGTCCATGCGGGTTGAGGTTGTAGGGCCAGCGGGCCCGACCACTTCATCACGCACTGGGTCGACAGGGCCTACGTAGTAAATAACGCGGTTGGTAAAGTCTACCGGCAGCTTCTCACCATTGGCCAACATGTCTTGAATGCGTTTGTGGGCCGCGTCACGGCCAGTCAGCATCTTGCCCGAAAGCAACAGGGTCTGGCCTGGTTTCCAGCTTGCCACTTGCTCAGGCGTGAGCGTATTCAGGTCTACCTGCAGCGATTTATTGTAATCAGGCGCCCAGTGCACATCAGGCCAGGTATCCATCGGGGGCGGCGTCAGCTCAGCCGAACCAGAGCCATCGAGCACAAAATGCACGTGACGCGTCGCGGCACAGTTGGGGATCATGGCCACAGGCTTGGATGCGGCATGAGTCGGAAACGTATTGATCTTGACATCCAGCACCGTGGTCAGGCCGCCCAAGCCCTGGGCGCCGATACCAAGCGCATTGACTTTTTCATACAGCTCCAGACGCAGCTCTTCAATCTTATTTTGCGGCCCACGCTGCTGCAGTTCGTACATATCGATGTCTTCCATCAATGACTGCTTGGCCAGCAGCATGGCTTTTTCTGCCGTACCGCCAACGCCTATACCCAGCATGCCGGGAGGACACCAGCCCGCCCCCATGGTCGGCACAGTCTTTAGCACCCAATCGACCAGCGAATCGCTGGGGTTGAGCATGACAAACTTGGCTTTGTTTTCGGAGCCGCCGCCTTTGGCTGCCACCTGCACGTCAAGCTTGTCGCCTTCGACCAGCTCGACGCTGACAATACAGGGTGTGTTGTCACGTGTATTTTTGCGGGTAAACAGTGGGTCGGTCAAAATAGACGCCCGCAAAGGGTTGTCAGGGTTGAGATACCCCTGGCGCACCCCTTCATCACAGATTTCCTGCATGCTGCGCTGACTGTCAAAGCGCACACCCATGCCAACCTTTAAAAACACGTTAACAACACCGGTATCCTGGCAAATTGGCCGGTGCCCTTCAGCGCACATGCGCGAGTTGGTCAAGATTTGCGCAATGGCATCTTTGGCAGCAGGGTTTTCTTCACGCTCATAGGCACGGGCCAGGTGCTGGATGAAATCGGCGGGATGATAAAAACTAATGAACTGAACCGCGTCTGCAATAGACTGGATCAGATCACTCTCTTTAATAACGGTAGTCATAAGATAAGCTCAATCGTAAAAAGGGCGAGCCATCTTGACCCGCCGTGATGCTGATGTAAAAAAGGTTATTTACCTGTCCAGACAGGCTTGCGCTTTTCGGCGAAGGCGGTTGCGCCTTCTTTGGCGTCTGCCGAGGTAAAGATATGGGCAATGCGGGGACGCTGCAGGTCAAACATGTCTGACTCGCGCCAGTCGCGCGACTCACTTACAACCGACTTGGCCGTACGCACGGCCAGCGGGCCATTGGCCGCAATAATACGCCCCAACGCCAGTGCGCCTTCAAGCGCCTGCCCTGGCTCGGTCACACGATTAACCAAGCCATAACCGGCCATACGATCAGCCGGGAAAAACTCGCCTGTCAGTACGGCCTCCATGGCGATATGGTAAGGGATGCGGCTGGGCAAGCGCAGCATGCCGCCCGAACCTGGCACGATACCGCGTTTGACTTCGGGTACCCCAAAGCTGGCATTGCTGGCGGCAACGATAAGATCACAGGCCAGGGCAATTTCGAAGCCGCCTGCCAGTGCATAGCCTTCAATGGCGGCAATCAGGGGCTTGCGCGGCGGCTTCTCGCAAATGCCGGCAAAGCCGCGATCGCCCACGTATGGGCGCAGGCCTTCGCGCGCAAAGGCCTTCAGATCCATACCTGAACAGAATGTGTTGCCGCCACCCGTAAGCACGCCCAGCACAATGTCATCGTCGCTGTCGAGGTGGTCAAGTGCTGCGGCCAGTTGCCGGGCAGCTTCCATGTTGATGGCATTGCGCGCCTCGGGGCGATTAAGCGTAATGACCAGCATCTGGTCGATGACTTCTGTTTTTACCAAGTCTGACATAAACCATCCTCGTGAAATCTGCTCGCCTGATTCGGCAAGTACAGGAATACAAAAAGCACAGCAAAACCAGGCAAACAGCGTGCATCACACATACACAGACCTGGCAACGGCCTTCTTTGTCGCGGAACCAGTTAAAATCGTACACTTTTGCGGCACTTCGCTTTACTGGCCATCGCTCATGCTCACTTTTCAGCAAATCATTTTAACGCTACAGCAATATTGGGACCGCCAAGGGTGTGCGCTCCTGCAACCCTATGACATGGAAGTCGGTGCGGGCACCTCGCATACCGCTACGTTTCTGAGGGCTATCGGGCCCGAACCATGGCGCGCTGCCTATGTGCAGCCATCCCGGCGCCCCAAAGATGGGCGCTACGGCGAAAACCCCAACAGGCTGCAGCATTATTACCAATATCAGGTCGTACTGAAACCGGCACCGCCCGAAATCATCGATCTGTACATCGGCTCGCTTGAAGCGCTGGGCATCAACCCTAAAGAACATGACATCCGGTTTGTCGAAGATGACTGGGAAAACCCCACGTTGGGTGCCTGGGGTCTGGGCTGGGAAGTGTGGCTCAATGGCATGGAAGTCACGCAATTTACGTACTTTCAGCAAGTGGGCGGGCTAGACTGCACGCCTGCCACAGGCGAAATCACTTACGGGCTCGAGCGTCTGGCCATGTATCTGCAAGGTGTTGAGAGCGTTTACGACCTGGTCTGGACTGACGGCGCACACGGTCAAAAAATCTACTACCGCGACGTGTTCCACCAGAACGAGGTTGAGCAGTCAGCCTACAACTTCGAGCATGCCTCAACCACCATGCTGTTTGCCCATTTCAATGATTACGAGGCTGAGGCTCAGCGCATGATTGCCGTGCCGCTCGCGTTGCCCGCCTACGAAGTCACCCTGAAGGCCGCCCACACATTTAACCTGCTTGATGCGCGCGGCGCCATCAGCGTCACCGAGCGCGCGGCTTACATGGGGCGTATTCGTAACCTGTCGCGTGCAGTTGCGCAGGCGTATTACGATTCACGCGAACAATTAAATTTTCCCATGCTTGTCCCGTCCACTGCAGAGACCGCAAAATGAGCAACACAACACTGCTGCAACCCCTGCTGATCGAACTGCTTACCGAAGAGCTCCCCCCAAAGGCATTGAACAAGCTGGGGCAGGCCTTTGCCGAAGGGCTACGCAAGGTGCTGGCGCAGCACCAGTTGCTGTCCGCCGACTGCAAAACCACTGACTTTGCCACGCCGCGCCGCCTGGCCGTGCACTTTGACGCCGTACTGGGCCAGGCACCTGACCTGCCCTATACCGAAAAGCTCATGCCTGCCAAAATCGGCCTCGACGCAGCCGGCAACATGACGCCAGCCCTCATCAAAAAGCTCGCCAGCAAAGGCCTGCAAGACACGCCCGCTTCGGCGCTTATTCGCGAGTCTGACGGCAAGCAAGACTATCTGTACGCAAAAGGCGTGGCACGCGGCAAAGCGCTGGCCGAAGGCCTGCAAGAAGCCCTCGACTATGCCCTCACGCACCTGCCCATACCAAAAGTCATGCGTTACCAACTGGCCGACGGTGTCACCAGCGTCAAGTTCGTACGACCTGCGCACGGCCTGATCGCCTTGTGGGGCGACACCATCATCGCTGTGCAGGCATTGGGCCTTAACGCCGGCCGCGATACGCAGGGCCATCGCTTTATGTGCGACCAGCCCTTCTCCATCACATCGCCCGACACCTACGCGCAGCAGTTGCTCGAACAGGGCAAGGTGGTGGCGTCATTCGATCAGCGCAAGGCGCAGATCAACCAGCAATTGCAAGAAAAGGCACAGGTGCTCAACGCCACCCTGGGCGACAGCCCCGAGGTCGGTGCCCTGCTTGACGAAGTCACTGCCCTGGTGGAGCTGCCCACTGTTTACGTCGGCCAGTTCGAAGAGCAGTTTCTGCAGGTGCCACCTGAGTGCCTCATTCTGACCATGCGGCTTAACCAAAAGTACTTTCCTTTGTTTGAGCCAGACAGCGGTGCCCTGACTCATCGCTTCCTCATTGTCAGCAATATGCTGGCAGCTGATCCAAGCAATATCATCGAAGGCAATCAGCGCGTTGTGCGCCCACGCCTGGCCGATGCCCGTTTCTTTTTCGACACCGACCGCAAAGTTACGCTGGCCGACCGTGTCGAAGATCTCGCCACCAGCGTGTACCACAATAAACTGGGTTCGCAACGTGAGCGCACCGAGCGCGTGCGACACATAGCGCGTTATATCGCCGACCAGCTTGGTGCCAACGTACAGCATGCTGATCGGGCAGCCCTGCTGGCCAAAGCCGACCTGGGCTCTAACATGGTGGGCGAGTTTCCCGAACTGCAAGGGGTTATGGGCGCCTACTATGCAGCCGCCGACGGCGAGCCTGATGAGGTCGTCCGCGCACTGCGTGACCAATACCGCATCCATCTTGACCAGCCCGTCAGTGCCAGCACGCTTACTGCAACCATACTGTTTATTGCCGACCGCGTCGAAACCCTGGTGGGTATCTGGGGCATAGGCCTGGCACCTACAGGCGAACGCGACCCCTTCGGTCTGCGCCGCGCTGCGCTAGGCATTATCAGTGCTTTTGAGCAGCTACAAGCAGGCGGTTTTCTCAAAACCAGCGACAGCACCACACTCAGCTTGCCCCAACTTCTGCAGGTCGCATCCGGCTCGTTCTCAGCGGGTGTCATCGCCGACACTACCGTCACCGAAATCCAGGCATTCATTTACGAACGCTATCGCAATCAGCTCGCTCAGCATGCCGACCGCAACGTGGTCGATGCCGTCATCGCCATCCAGCCTCCCTTGCATCAGGTAGCAGCACGCGTAGAAGCCTGCGCGGGGTTTGCACAACGCCCCGAGGCAGAAAGCCTGGCTGCCGCCAACAAACGCATTGGCAATTTGCTGCGCAAGGCCGAGGAAACGCCCGGAGCCATTGACAACAGCCGCCTCAATGAGCCAGCTGAAAAAAGCCTGGCCAACGTCATTGCAAAACTTGGCCCACAAGCCCGTAGCCAGTACGCTGATGGCGAGTTTGGTGCCAGCATGGCCACCATGGCCCAGGCGCGCGACGCCGTAGACGCATTCTTTAACGACGTCATGGTTATGGCTGACGATCCTGCCGTCCGCGCCAATCGTCTGGCCCTGCTCGCACAACTGCATGGCCTGATGAACCAGGTGGCCGATATTTCGAGGCTGGCCCGGTGAAGCTCGCTATTCTCGACCGCGACGGCGTCATCAATCATGAAAGTAAAGACTTCATCAAGACGCCAGACGAGTGGGTCGCCTTACCTGGCAGCCTCGACGCCATTGCACGTCTGTCACAGGCAGGCTGGCGGGTCGTCATTGCCACCAATCAGTCAGGCCTAGCACGCGGGCTGTTCAGCATGGACTCGCTCAACGCCATTCATGCCAAACTGCGCCGCGAGGTTGCACAGGCAGGCGGCATCATCGACGCTATCTTTGTCTGCCCGCACGGGCCTGACGACGGCTGTGAATGTCGCAAACCCAAGCCGGGCATGTTTCTCGACATTGCACGGCGCTACGAAATTGACTTTTCCCGTGTGCCTTCAGTAGGTGACTCCCTGCGAGACTTGCAGGCGGCCTCAGCCGCAGGCTGCAAGACCTGGCTGGTGCTCACCGGCAACGGTGCCAAAACACAGCACCAGGGCAAGCTACCGCCTGGCACCCAGGTTCGCGACAACCTGGCTTCGGTCGTAGAGGCCTGGCTCACTGAGGAATCCGCATAATGGCTTTGCTGCGCGCAACCCTGTATCAACTTTTTCTGATCATTACTGTCATCCCCTATGCCATAGCCTGCATTCTGTGGGCTCCGTTGCCGCTAAGCTGGCGTTACCGTCTGACCATCGGCTGGCCGCGCATGGCCATATGGGCCGCAAAAGTTATTCTCGGCATACGCTGGCAGTTAAAAGGCGCCGAAAACCTGCCTGATGGCCCAGCCATTCTTTTGTCCAAGCATCAGTCCGCCTGGGAAACCATGTTCCTGATCGCCTATATGCCACGTCAGCTGTGTTTTGTTTATAAACGCGAGCTGCACTGGGTACCTTTCTTCGGCTGGGGTTTGGCTTTACTGCGCATGATCCCCATCAACCGTTCACGCGGACGCGATGCCTTCGAACAGGTCGTTCGCGTTGGTCAGCAACGCATTAATGACGGCCGATGGCCTATACTGTTTCCAGAAGGTACGCGCACAGCACCCGGGCATCAGGGCCGATACAAGCTGGGTGGTGCCCTGCTTGCTACGCGTACCAATACGCCTATTATCCCGGTGGCGCACAATGCCGGCGAATGCTGGCCGCGCAAGGCATTTATCAAAAAGCCGGGTCTGGTAACCGTATCTGTGGGGCCGCTTATCTATCCCGACGGCCTGACCGCAGACCAAGTCAACGAAAAAGTTCGCACCTGGATCGAAAATGAGATGCGGGTGCTCAATCCTGAGCGCTATGAGCGTAGTTAACCAACTCGATCTTTTTACCGACCACCCCTCTTCAAGCAGCCTTCCGTCTGACCCCCCGCTTGATGCATCTGTGCGCCCGGCCACTAACCTGAACGCTCCACTGCGCGCGGCCCCACAGCCCATAACCCCTACGCCGCGCCCACCCACACTGCCAGACGGCGCACGCTGGCGCGAGGTAGCCACGCCCGCGCAAAACATCGGCTACGTGCTGCGCCGTTCACGCCGAAAAAGCATAGGCCTGGTCATCAATGATGACGGGCTGCAGGTAACCGCGCCGGGCTGGGTGCCATTGGGCCAGATCGATTCGGCCGTCATCGAAAAGCATCAATGGATTGTCAGCAAACTGCGGGTACGTCAGGCGCGCCAGCAACAGCTGGCCACCGCCGACACCCAATGGCAGCAAGGCGGCCAGGTGCCCTATCTGGGGCGACGCATTGTGTTGGCGCTTGAGAGCTCGCGCAAGGCGCCCGAATTTGACGGGCAACTCTATATGCCTTCAGAGGGCGATATCCTTAACCTTGCCCTGCCCATGGATGCCGATCGAGAGCGGGTGCGTGACAGTGTGCATGCCTGGCTGCAACAGCGAGCATGCACCTGGTTCGACCAACGTCTCGACTATTTTCTGCAGGCCAACCAGCTGAGCATACGCCGCTGGCGCATGTCATCGGCCGCGACACGGTGGGGTTCGTGCAGCAGTGATGGCAACATTATGCTGAACTGGCGACTGATACACTTCGATCATGGCATTATTGATTACGTCATCGCGCACGAAATAGCGCATTTGCGTGAAATGAATCACAGCAAGGCCTTCTGGCAAGAGCTGGGCCGTATATTGCCAGGCTTTGAAAAAGCACGCGACGCCCTGCGTCAATATGACCCGGGCTCATTACCGCTGCTGTAGGGCAATTGATACACAGCCCGCCTGATCGCTCCGGCTGCGAACAACCCAATTTATCAGGAGTAAACCGAATGCGAATTCTACATACCATGTTGCGAGTGGGTGATCTTGATCGCTCACTGGCTTTTTATACCGACGTACTGGGCATGCGCCTGTTACGGCGCAAAGACTACCCCGATGGCAAGTTCACACTGGCCTTCGTGGGTTACCAAGAAGAAAGTGAAGGGGCTGTGCTTGAGCTGACCCACAACTGGGACACTGCCAGCTATGACTTGGGCAATGCTTATGGGCATATCGCCCTTGAGGTCGAAGATGCCTATGAAGCCTGTACGAAGATCAAAGAAAAAGGCGGCAACGTGGTAAGGGAAGCAGGCCCAATGAAACATGGCGCAACCGTAATCGCCTTCGTCGAAGACCCCGATGGCTACAAAATCGAGCTCATACAGCGTAAAAACCGCAACGATTAACTGGCAAAGCCCGCACGCTGTGCGGCGGGGCTTATCGCTCACCCTGTCAGCGTACCGGCCAGGTCAACCACATAGGGTTGGTCTGGCCGCCTTGTTTGCATCGCGCACTACCTTGGCGCAAGGTAGAGGCTTACCGTAGCGTCAGACTGGGCACGCGTTTGTTGCACCCGTTAAACATTTGCCCGGGCCAGCTCATCAAACGCAAAATCATCTACCTCAATGACGGTAGCGACAGCCTCTTCAGCCGCTTTGAGCATACTGGCCTGCGCGTCGCTAATGGCACCACGCTCATGGGCAACACGCCAATCGTGCAGCCCACCCTGCCGTATGCGGTCAAGCACAGGCTGCGCATCGACCACCAGCTGGAAAGCACGCTCAAGCTGTTCAACACTGCTGCTGTCGTGACCATCCCAGACAGCGCCCACCAGACGGTCGCGCGCCGTGGAGGGTTCGAGCAGAATGTCGGCACACGCCATGGTGGTGCGGTCTGATGGCGCCTTCGCACGCGACCATGGTGGAAGCACAAGCACCCGTAGCAGCCATGCAACAGGTCGTGATGGAAGATTGCTTAGCACTTCATCCATGCGTCGGTCTATGGTCAAAAAACCTTGCTGCATGCAAATATGCACCAGTGGCAGATCGGCCTCGTGACAACCCTCATCACGCCATCGTTTGAGTACCGCCGACAACAGGTAAAGCTCGGAAAGCACATCACCCAAACGGGCCGAGATCATCTCTTTGCGCTTGAGTGCACCGCCCAGCGTAACCAGTGCCATTTCGGATACCAGCGCAAATGCTGACGTCCATCGGCCCATTGCCCGGTACAGAGGCGCCGCCACACCCGCGCCTTTGGGTGCGCTACCCAGTCGGCCGGCCGTCCAGCCCATGCCGGTCGCACGCAGGGTGTTCTTGAAACTATGCCCCAGATGCTGCCAGAGCACGGCATCAAAGTCATCTTCGCCTGCCGCCTCATCAGGGTTGTTGAGCGCAAGAATTTCCCGCATGAGGTATGGGTGGGCGCGCACCGCGCCCTGACCAAACACAATAAGGTTGCGCGTAAGAATATTGGCACCTTCGACGGTAATGGCCACAGGCACCGCACGGTACAGATTGCTCAGATAGTTGCTGGGCCCGTCAATAACGGCTTTGCCGGCATGGATGTCCATGGCATCGTTAACCGATTGCCGCATGCGCTCGGTAGCATGCAGCTTCATAATGGCCGACACCACAGCCGGTTTCAAACCCGTTTGCAGGCCTGCCATTGTGCAGCGCCGCGCCGCTTCAACCACGTAAGCATTGGCGGCCAACTGGCCCAAGCGCTCTTTAATACCTTCAAACCGACCCACCGGTATGCCAAACTGCGAACGCACACGCGCATAGGCCCCTGAAACATGCGCCGTAAATACGCACGCGGCCGCCGACAGTGATGGCAACGAAATACCTCGCCCTGCCGCCAGCGCACTCATTAGCATCTTCCAGCCCTGCCCCGCCTTTTCAGGCCCCCCGATAAGCGCGTCTATGGGCACGAACACATCGTGCCCTTCGGTCGGGCCATTAAGAAAAGCCTGCCCTGCGGGAAGATGACGACGGCCTGTAACAACACCCGGCAAATGGGTAGGCACCAGTGCCACGGAAATACCCGGTTCTTTTTCGTCGCCCAGCAAGCCATCAGGGTCAGAAAGTTTGAAGGCAAGCCCCAGCACCGTCGCCACCGGGCTCAGTGTGATATAGCGTTTGCGCCAGTTAAGACGAATACCCAGCGTGGGTTCGCCCTCGACATCTTGCATGCATACAACACCCGTGTCGGTCATGGATGCCGCATCGGAACCCGCCTCAGGGCTGGTAAGGCCAAAGCAGGGGATTTCTTCACCGCGCGCCAGACGCGGCAGCCAATAGCTACGCTGCTCAGGGGTGCCAAATTGCATCAGCAACTCGCCGGGGCCCAGCGAGTTGGGCACCATGACAGTGACGCCTGCCGTCACTGAGCGCACGGACAACTGACGCACGACTTCAGAATGCGCAAACGGTGAAAACCCAAGGCCGTCGTATTCTTTGGGAATAATCATGCCAAAGAAACCCTGCTGCTTCATAAAGGCCCATACATCAGGCGGCAGGTCGGCGTCTTTCCAGTTAATTTGCCAGTCGTTCAGCATGCTGCACAATTGAGCCAGTGGCCCGTCGATAAAGGCCTGTTCATCAGCCGTTAACGTAACAGGCGGAAGATCCAGCAATGCATCCCAATCGGGCTTGCCGGAAAATAGCTGCGCGTCCCACCAGACATCACCCGCATTAATCGCCTCTTGCTCTGTTGCCGACAGCGATGGCATGGCTTTGCGCCCCATGCGATACAGCGGCTCGGTTAACCACCGGCGACGCCAGGCTCTCCAGTTCATACAGCCCCCCATAAACAACACAATTCGATAAAACCATTATCCCTCGAAACACGGGCGGCAGTGAAGTCTGCGACAATCATGGCTGCCAACCAAACGCCTTGCACACCGCCATGCTCAATACGCTCTGGCTTGCCTTTTTTATTGTCGCTTCGATCTCTGGCCTGTTCCAGTGGGTCGTGCTGCATGACGCCGAGGTATTCGGTCGTATCGTACGCAGTCTGTTCGACATGGCTGATCTGTCAGTGCAAGTGATGATTCTGCTGTTTGGCACGTTAACACTTTGGCTGGGTTTTTTGCGTATTGCCGAAGCGGCCGGTCTGGTGGAAAAGCTTGGACAACTGCTGGCACCGCTGTTCCGGCGACTGATGCCGGGCGTACCTGCAGGCCACCCGGCGCTGGGCCTGATCACGCTTAACTTTGCCGCCAACGGCCTGGGTCTGGACAATGCGGCAACGCCAATCGGCTTGCGCGCCATGCGAGAGTTGCAAAGCCTCAACCCCGAGCCCAAAACGGCCACCAATGCCCAGATTCTTTTTCTGGTGCTTAACTCTTCGTCGCTGACACTGCTGCCGGTCACTATTTTTATGTACCGTGCCCAGCAAGGTGCGCCTGACCCCACCATGGTGTTTTTGCCTATTCTGCTGGCCACCTCGGCATCATCACTGGTGGGGCTGCTGTCTGTAGCGGTCATGCAGCGTATCCGTCTGCAAGACCCCGTCGTTCTGTTGTGGTTGGGCGGTCTGGTGCTGATACTGGGCACGTTCATGGCGGTACTGGCCACGCTCAGCACGGCTGCGATTGCGACGTTTTCTTCACTCACGGGCAACCTTGCGCTGTTCTCCATCATCATGCTGTTTCTGATCGTCGGGGCGTATAAAAAGGTTGCCGTCTACGAGTGTTTTGTCGAAGGCGCCAAAGAAGGCTTTGATATCGCAAAAAGCCTGTTGCCCTATCTTGTCGCCATGCTGTGCGCCATTGGCGTGCTAAGAGCCTCTGGCGCACTTGATGCTGCGCTTGACGCAATCCGCTGGGCTGCCACGGGGCTCAACCTGGATACCCGTTTTATCGATGCCCTGCCCACCGCCCTGGCCAAGCCTTTCTCAGGCAGTGCGGCACGTGCGCTGCTTATCGAAACCATGCAGCATTTTGGGGTAGACAGCTTTCCCGCCCTGCTCGCAGCAACGGTGCAAGGCAGTACCGAAACCACGTTTTATGTGCTGGCTGTTTATTTTGGCGCAGTAGGCATACAGCGGGCGCGGCACGCAGTGGGCTGCGCCTTGCTGGCCGATCTGGCGGGCGTGCTGGCTTCTATTGGCATCTGCTACTGGTTCTTCGGCTAAATGGCAAACTTTTAACAACGGGTTTATTGGCCCGTCGATCTGCCGTGCAGACGCTGCGGCCGGCACATTCTAGCCAGGCAAGTGTGGTCAGCCTATTGCAGGCCACGAAGCACTATTGTTTGAGCAAAGCGGCCAGCGTTTTATATTGCCTGACCGCTCAGGGCGGCAGCTGGCGTCTGACGGCCTGCCAACAAACAGGCGTCGCCAGCTCTTTCGCAGATTAGCATCTACCACACCCGTGCTATTTCACGGCGGTTTACTGGGTCGATGTTTTCAGGTCAAACAAGCTGGTAACTTCAGCGTCGAGCACCTGCTCGTCCCGCTGGTTGTACAGGCGCCATGCCCAACGCACAATGCCGAGTTCTTTACGCGTTTCAGACGTACGCACCGAGTTGACCACGGCTTCAAGTCGCAAGGCATCACCCGCCCGCACAGGGTGGAGCCAACGCAGCTTTTCGAGGCCTGGCGAACCAAATGACTCAGAGTCATGCAGTACGGCATCTACTGCCATTCGCATGGCCAGCGAGCAAGTCAGCCAACCGCTGGCAATCAGGCCATCCCATCGGCCCTCATGGGCACGCTCGGCATCCACATGAAACCACTGGGGGTCATAGGCCTTGGCAAAGGCCAGCATTTCGGCCTCATCAACCATCACCGGCGGGTGCTCAATCACCATACCGACTTTGAATTCACTGAATTTCATGAACACTACTCCGGGTAAGCCCAATGCAAAAATGAAATCGGCGACAAGGCCGGCTCGGGCTAAACTTATTATTGACAGGCCAACCTTATAGTTTACCCTTGAAGCAATTTTGTTGCGAATTTGGGTGAGCACGAATAGGTAAAGAAGGCATTATATTGGCTCTGACTATTGGCTCTGACTTTGATCTCTGACCATCGGGTCTAAATATTGGCTCTGGCCAACATATCGCTGTCACGCTCTCCCACCTCAATACGTGGCAGCCACTGACACAAAAAAAATCTGTTACGTAACGGATCAGCCAAATGCCGCAGCAGCGCGCCCTATACGGTCATTAACCGCGCGCCAGGCTTCCGTGCCAGGCGGTTGCTCGATATAGATGCAGTTGTAATCCTGGGCATCGAGCGCCCTCAGCACCGCGTAGAGGTCACGTGCAAAAAGTGCTGGATCACACGAGCAGACCCGCCAATCAATGTAGCTTGCCGACGCATCGGGGGGCGCCTCAAACACCAGTGCCACCACGCGACGATTTTCGGCACGGGATGGCATTAACTCACCCCGCGCCATGGCCAACACCTGAGCTCGCGTCACCAGCCGCAACGGCGTGTGGGGCGCATAATGCGCCTTGAGCGAGCCAGACACCCTGGGTGCTGTGGCATCGGGCCGCGCAGGCGGCTTGCCCAACACATCCGCAAGCTGTTCGGCCGTAATATGCCCTGGACGCAGCAACACGGGCCCTATGCCGTCATCCAGACGCGACACATCCACAATGGTTGACTCAATGCCTACGTTTGAAGGCCCGCCTTCCAGCACCATCAGGCGATCTTCACCCAGTTCGGGAAACTCGGCGCGCACATGGGCAGCCTGCGTCGGCGATACCTGCCCGAACTTATTGGCCGACGGTGCAGCCACCCCACCCTGACCACTCGGCTTCAGGCGCGCAAATTCACGTAACAATGTCTGAGCCACAGGGTGCGAAGGGCAGCGCAGACCCACGCTGCTTTGCCCGCCACTGACAGCAGCGGGAATATGACTGGCTCGCGGAAGAATAAGCGTAAGCGGACCGGGCCAGAACGCCTGAATCAATGCACGGGCCTCGGCCGGTATGGAAGCAGCCCAATAAGTCAGGTCGGCTTCGGGTGCTACATGAACAATAACGGGATGATTAGCAGGCCGGCCCTTGGCCGCATAGATGGCGGCGATAGCTTCAGGGTTCTCGGCGTCACCCCCCAGCCCATAAACGGTTTCGGTGGGAAACGCCACCAGCCCGCCAGCGGCCAGCTTTTGTGCTGCCTGCGCCAAGAGGCGTGACATATCGGGCGAATTCATGATTGATAGTCAATGCCCAGGGCCGCTGCCACTTGCCCAGCTGCCGCCTGCGCATCGGCCAGCGTGTGGCCGAGTATATTTATATGCCCCATTTTGCGCCCCCGGCGCGGCTCGATCTTGCCATACAAATGCAGGCAGGCGCCCGGTACGCCAAGCACTGACGCCCAGTCGGGGTCGCGCTGATGACCGCTGGCGGCGTCAAACCAGATATCGCCCATTACGTTAAGCATGACGACGCTGGCCAGACACTGCGTAGTGCCCAAGGGCATACCAGTCATGGCACGCACCTGCTGATCGAACTGGCTCGTTACGCAAGCATTCATGGTGTAGTGGCCGCTGTTGTGTGGGCGCGGTGCGATCTCGTTGACGATAAGGCTACCGTCTTCAAGCACAAAAAACTCTACACACAGCACACCTACGTAGCCAAGCGCTTCAGCGATCCGCACGGCGGCGGCACCGGCCTGCGCATCAACGTCAGTGCCGCTTTGGGCCGCATCGACCGTCGATACAGCGAGAATGCCGTCACGATGCTCATTGCGCGCAGCCGGATAAAGTACGGTCTGGCCGTCATGACCTCGGGCCACGACAACAGATAACTCAAACGCCAGCGGCAGCATGGCCTCAAGCACGCAACTCGCACCCTCAAACTGCCTGAACGCGGCCAGGGCCTCATCGCGCGTTTTGACACGCGCCTGCCCTTTTCCGTCGTAACCCAGCCTGGCCACCTTGAGAATGCCTGGGAAGAGTACATCGGGCGCGGAGACAATATCGGCCTGATCTTGCACGGCCACATGAGGCGCAACCGGCACGCCAGTGCCCTGAATGAAGGCTTTTTCGAGAATACGATCTTGCACAATGGCCACCGCGTCAGCACCCGGGCTGACCCGCGTGCCATGCGCCAGTATGCGCAGGCTCTCGGCGGGCACATTCTCGAACTCGGTACTGACTGCGTCGCACATGGACGACAGACGAGCCAGGGCCTCTGCGTCTGTATAACCCGCCCTGATATGGCACTCTGCAACCGACCCGGCAGGACTATTTTCAGCGGGATCAAGCACAGCCACCTTGTAACCCAGGCTTTGTGCCGCATGACAAAACATACGCCCCAATTGCCCGCCCCCAAGCATGCCGAGCCAGCTGCCCGAAACTACAGGTGTTGTGGCTGGACGCGTCATACCGGCACCACCATGGCGCGCGCGGCATCGGTTTGTTTTGCCCTGTATGCAACCAGCTTTTCGCGCAACGCGTCATCGGTAGTGGCCACGCAAGCCACAAGGTGAAGTGCTGCGTTGGCCGCCCCTGCCTCGCCAATGGCAAAAGTAGCGACTGGCACCCCTTTGGGCATTTGTACGATGGAAAGCAAGGAGTCTTCACCTCGCAAATAACGCGACGGCACCGGCACCCCAAAAACGGGCACTGGCGTAAGTGCGGCCATCATGCCTGGCAAATGCGCCGCCCCGCCTGCCCCTGCAATAATGCCTCGCAAGCCTCGCTCAGTGGCGCTGGCACCATACTCAACCATATCGTGCGGCATGCGATGAGCAGAAACCACGCGCACCTCGTGCGCAATGCCAAACTCTTCAAGCACTGCTACTGCATGCTTCATGATGTCCCAGTCGCTGGAGGAGCCCATGATAATGCCGGCCACGGGTGCCGTGCCCTGGCCAATGCTAGTCGTGAGTGGTGTCTGATCTGGCGTGTAACGCCCTGTCTGTTCGGTCATATGCGTGTCGGTAAAAATGGGTTAGATCAGGGCGGCGGCCCCGACCATGCCCTCTGGCGGTATCAGTCGCCCTGGGTAAGGCGCGTCAAGGCCTCGCGATATTTATCAGCAGTCTTCTGAATGACATCTGCCGGCACCTTGGGCGCAGGCGGCGTTTTGTCCCATGGCTGGGTTTCGAGCCAGTCGCGCACAAACTGCTTGTCAAACGAGGGTGGGCTAATGCCTTCTGCGTACTGGTCGGCAGGCCAGAAACGTGAGGAGTCTGGTGTCAGCACTTCGTCCATCAGATGCAGGCGACCTGCTTTATCAAGGCCGAACTCAAACTTGGTGTCAGCAATAATAATGCCCTTGCTTCGGGCGAACTCGGCCGCTTCAGCATACAGCTTGAGCGTAATGATGCGAATTTCTTCAGCCAGCTCGCTGCCTACCTGCTTTACGACAAAATCAAAATCAACATTTTCATCGTGAGATCCAAACTCTGCTTTGGCGGCAGGAGTAAAAATGGGTTGAGCCAGCTTGCTTGCCTGCTTGAGACCCGGGGGCAAGGCTATGCCGCATATTGCACCGGTAGCCTGGTAGTCTTTCCAGCCTGAGCCAATCAAATAGCCACGCGCCACGGCCTCGACCATAATGGGCTCAAGGCGTTTGACCACCATGGCACGACCGATAACCTGATCGCGCTCTGCCGGCGTAACAACGCTTTGTGGATCAATACCAGTTGCATGGTTGGGCAGCACGTGGCCCAACCGGCCCAGCCAGAACTCGGTCAGCGCAGTAAGTACTTCACCCTTGCCCGGAATAGGGTCATCAAGAATGACGTCAAACGCAGAAATGCGGTCAGACGCAACAATAAGCAGTTTGTCGTCGCCTACCGCATACATGTCGCGAACTTTGCCACGGCCCAGCAGGGGTAATGAAGTAATGGTTGATTGATGCAGGGCCTGCGCCACGGTTTATCCTTGAGAAGAAAACACCCCGCCCGGCAATGGCCGGGCGGGATGCGTGTCAGAGAAACAGCAAAAACATTACTGAACGACCTGAGCCAGTTCGCCGGCAGCATATCGACGAGCCATTTCGTCGAGGGCGATGGGCTTGATCTTGCTGGCATTGCCAGCTGTGCCGAACTGTTCGTAGCGTTCGAGGCAAATACGCTTGGCCGCCTCGCGGGCAGGCTTGAGGTATTCGCGCGGATCGAACTTGGAAGGATGCTCGGCCATAAACCGGCGGATGGCGCCCGTCATGGCAAGACGGATATCGGTGTCGATATTGATCTTGCGTACGCCGAACTTGATGGCTTCTTGAATTTCTTCGACAGGCACGCCGTAGGTTTCATTCATGTCGCCGCCAAACTCGCGGATTTCGGCGAGCAAGTCTTGAGGCACGCTGGAGCTGCCATGCATGACCAGATGGGTGTTGGGCAGGCGCGCATGAATTTCTTTAATACGCGAGATGGAAAGTATGTCGCCCGTGGGCTTGCGGGTGAACTTGTAGGCGCCATGGCTGGTACCAATAGCAATGGCCAGCGCGTCGAGCTGCGTTGCACGCACGAACTCGGCAGCCTCTTCGGGATCGGTAAGCAGCTGTTCCATGGTCATTGTGCCTTCGGCACCATGACCGTCTTCTTTGTCACCCTTCATGGTTTCAAGAGAACCCAGGCAACCCAGCTCGCCTTCGACGGTAACGCCAACCTTATGGGCCATCTCGACCACGCGACGAGTAACGTTCATGTTGTACTCGAAGTCGGCAATGGTTTTACCATCTTCTTTTAGCGATCCATCCATCATGACGCTGGAGAAACCCAGATCAATAGCACCCTGACAGATAGCGGGCGACTGGCCGTGATCTTGGTGCATGACAACCGGGATATTTGGGTATGTTTCTACCGCTGCCTGAATAAGGTACTTTAGAAAGCCTTCGCCTGCATACTTACGCGCACCCGCTGAGGCCTGCATAATGACCGGGCTGTCTGTTTGAGACGCCGCTTCCATAATGGCCTGAACCTGTTCAAGGTTGTTGACGTTGAATGCGGGGATGCCATAGCCATGCTCGGCGGCATGGTCGAGTAGCTGGCGCATGGAAACTAAGGCCATTGTTTAAGCTCCTGAAATCAATATTTTAAGTAATTAGGGTCATTTTACCCGAATGGCCGATTTGGGACGGAAGGCCTTCACGATGTAATCATGTGTGTCGATGTACGGGCCACCGATCAGGTCTATGCAGTAAGGCACGGCTGCAAAAATACCTGCTGCCAGCACCTTGCCATCGGCGTCCTTCAAGCCTTCAAGTGTCTCTTTTATGGCCTTGGGCTGCCCTGGCAGGTTAATGATAAGTGCTGCGTGGTCGGCGGTTTCACGGATTACCGCGACTTGCCGCGAAAGAATGGCCGTAGGTACAAAGCGCAAGCTGATCTGACGCATCTGCTCGCCAAAGCCCGGCATTTCGCGCGTAGCCACTGCCAGCGTTGCTTCAGGGGTGCAGTCGCGCCGTGCCGGCCCCGTTCCGCCCGTCGTAAGCACCAGATCGCAACCGATGTTATCCACCAGATCGATCAGGGTTTCGGAGATCAATGCCGGCTCGTCCGGAATAAGACGACGCTCGAACTGCGGTGCCTCGGCCAGCGCTTCAGAAAGCCACGACTGCAAAGTAGGAATGCCCTGGTCTTCGTATGTGCCTGATGAGGCCCTGTCGGAAACCGATACAAGCCCAACCAGCAGTTGATCGGGATGACTGCGAACAAAACGTGTAGAAACTGACATGTATTGCCTGCAAATAAACGCGCACCGGCTGCCTGGGCGGCGGACGCTGAGTAAAACGCGTGGACAAAGAACCGGTGGTGAGATGCCCCCGCGCCCAGCCAAGCCATGGGGCCTCTTTCTTGAGGCCGACATGGCTGTCTGGCGTCAATGCGCGGGACAACCCGCGCATTGACAACGCCATCAGTGCTTAATGGCGATGGTCTTTAGCGTAGTAAAACCATACAGCGCCTCAAAGCCTTTTTCACGACCATAGCCTGATTGCCCTGTTCCACCAAAAGGCAGCTCTACCCCGCCACCCGCGCCATAGTTGTTGATATACACCTGGCCTGACCGGATCTTGCGCGCAAAACGCATCTGGCGTGCGCCATCTTGTGTCCATACCCCTGCCACCAGGCCATAAGCCGTACTGTTGGCAATATGCAAGGCCTGCTCTTCGGTATCAAACGGGATGACCGCCAGCACGGGACCAAAGATCTCGTCCTGAGCCAAGCTGTGATCGGGAGGTACGTCACTGAGCAATGTAGGTACCTGATAAAAACCCGTTTTGGGAGCGCTGGGGTCGAGCGCCCCCTGGGCTGCAACGGTAATGCCTGAGCCATCAGCAGTGCCCAGCAAGGTACGTACGCGCTCCAGCTGTTTTGCATTAATCAGCGGGCCGCAATCAGGGTCGTCCGAGGCGGCACCTGTGCGGGTAGCACGAAACAGCTCAGATAGCCGCCCCACCACGTCGGCGTATATGGCGCGCTGAACCAGCAGACGACTACCCGCCGAGCAGGTTTGCCCGGCATTTTGAATAATGGCATTAAGCCAGACCGGTAGCCCAGCTTCTATGTCGGCGTCTGAAAAAACAATTTGCGGCGACTTGCCGCCGAGCTCAAGCGTGACCGGCGCAAAGTGCCCGGCGGCTGCCTGGGCAACTTGCCGGCCTGTGCCGGGTGAGCCTGTAAATGAAACATGATCAATGCCAGGATGCGCGGCAAGCGCTGCACCGGCTTCAATCCCTAACCCTGTCACGATGTTGAGCGCGCCCGCAGGCAGCCCCACCTCTGCGGCAATTTCAGCAACCCGCAGCAATGAAATGCACGCATCTTCAGCAGGCTTGACCACGCACGCATTGCCGGCGGCCAGCGCCGCACCCACACTGCGTCCAAAAATTTGCAGCGGGTAATTCCAGGGAACGATATGCCCTGTTACCCCGTGTGGCTCCCGCACCGTAAGCACGGTGTAATCGGACGGATAAGGAATCGTAGTGCCATGCAGCTTGTCGACTGCACCCGCGTAAAATTCAAAGTACCGGGCAATGGCTGCGGCATCGGCCATGGCCTGCTTCATGGGTTTGCCTGTGTCTCTGGACTCAAGGCGAGCCAGTTCTTCTTGATGGTCAAGCAACGCCGCACTAAGTCGCCACAACAGGCGGCTACGCGCGGCGGGCGCCATAGCCCCCCACTTGCCCTCAAAAGCCTTGCGGGCCGCATGCGTCGCCGAGTCAATATCAGCTTCGCCCGAGCGGGCGATTTCAGCAAACAGCTGTCCATCAGATGGATCGAGAACCGGAAGCACCTGGCCGCCAAGGGCACTTACCCATTGATTGCCGATGAAGTTCTTGTAAATCATAGCGTCCCCTCTCGTGAGTGATTGCAGCTAGCCGTTTGCGCGTTGCTGCAGAATGTCTACGGCAGGCAAGGTCTTGCCTTCGAGAAACTCAAGAAAGGCGCCACCACCTGTAGAAATATAGTCAATCTTGTCAGCAATATGATACTTGGCAATCGCGGCCAGCGTATCGCCGCCACCCGCAATCGAAAAGCCTTTTGAGTCAGCAATGGCATGCGCCACGACCTTCGTGCCTTCGGCAAATGCATCAAACTCAAATACGCCCACCGGGCCGTTCCAGACTATGGTGCCAGCCTGCGTCAAAATGCCTGCCAACTGCTTTGCGGTTTCAGGGCCGATATCCAGAATAAGATCATCGTCAGCGACCTGGTCAGCCGGCTTGACGGTAGCCTCGGCGTCAGCGCTAAACGTTTTGGCGCAGACGACATCCACAGGAATGGGCACTGCCGCACCGCGCTTCTTCATGAGATCAATGACTGCCCGTGCCTGATCTATTTGCTCGGGCTCAGCCAACGACTTACCAATGCCCAAGCCGGCCGCCAGCAAAAAGGTGTTGGCAATGCCACCACCTACGACCAGCTGGTCAACCTTTTCGGCCAGCGCCTGCAAAATCGAGAGCTTGGTTGAAACTTTCGAGCCCGCAACAATAGCCACCAACGGGCGACTGGGCTCGTGCAGGGCGCGGCCCAGGGCGTCGAGCTCAGCCTCGAGCAGTGGGCCGGCGCACGCCACCGGCGCATACTGGGCAATGCCGTATGTGGTTGCCTCAGCGCGGTGCGCGGTGCCAAAGGCATCGTTCACGTACACATCGCAGAGGGCAGCCATTTTCTTGGACAGCTCAGCATCGTTTTTCTTTTCGCCGACATTGCAGCGGCAGTTTTCAAGTAGCACGACCGTTCCGGGCGACGTGTTCACGCCTTCGACCCAATTTGTAGCCAGGTTGACGGGCTGCCCCAGCAACTCTGACATACGTCGGGCAACAGGTGCCAGCGTATCTTCCGGGCCTACCGTGCCTTCAGTCGGCCGACCAAGGTGCGACGTGACCATAACCGCCGCACCGGCATTTAGCGCCATGCGAATGGCAGGCACCGATGCCCGTATGCGCGTGTCTTCGGTGATTTTACCGTTGTTCAGGGGTACGTTGAGATCAGAACGGATAAACACACGCTTGCCAGCGAGTGCGTCAGTCTTGGCCAGAGAGGAAAGTGTTTTAACGGTAGTCACGGATAGATACCTCGCCGTTGGGGGCTAATTGGAATAGGGTGAAAAGCTTGCCGTCAGAGACGGAGCTTAATGCGTATGGCGAACCCGGCAGCCAGAGACAGCGCTTAATGCACATGGCGGACTCGGCAGCCAAAGACAGCGTTTAATGCAGATAGCGGGCTCGGTAGTCGGAAACAGCACTTAATGCACATGGCAGACTCGGCAGCCGGAGACAGACGCGCCAAGGGCGGGTTGCCCCGCCCTTGTGCACCAGGCAAACCGTTACTTGGCTGCCATAAGAGCGACTGTGGTGTCGAGCATGCGGTTGGAGAAACCCCACTCGTTGTCATACCACGAAGACACCTTGACCAGCGAACCCGAAACCTTGGTCAGGCCGGCATCTACTGTGCTGGAGGCCGGGTCATGGTTAAAGTCAACTGAAACCAACGGCTCATCGCAGTAGTTAAGTATGCCCTTGAGCGGGCCGGACTCGGCGGCCGCTTTCAGAATGCCGTTGACTTCTTGAACCGAGGTTTCACGCGCGGCCACAAACGAGAGGTCAACAATGGAGACGTTAATGGTAGGAACGCGAATGGCATACCCGTCAAGCTTGCCATTGAGCTCAGGCAACACCAGGCCAACCGCCGCCGCCGCACCCGTATTGGTGGGGATCATGCTTTGCG
Source organism: Pusillimonas sp. ANT_WB101 (assembly GCF_008369125.1). Classification (NCBI taxonomy): domain Bacteria; kingdom Pseudomonadati; phylum Pseudomonadota; class Betaproteobacteria; order Burkholderiales; family Alcaligenaceae; genus Pusillimonas; species Pusillimonas sp. ANT_WB101. The sequence goes on from NZ_VOAY01000004.1 coordinate 425,348, forward strand.
TCGCCGACCGTGCGCGGCGCAGGTCTGAGTGGTACACGTCAGTTAGCACCTGATCGTTGGTGTAGGCGTGGATGGTGGTCATCAGACCGCTGACCAAACCGATTTCCTTGTGCAGAGGCTGAACCAGAGGTGCCAGGCAATTGGTGGTGCATGACGCGTTGGAGATAACCGTATCGCTGGCTTTGAGCACGTTGTGGTTAACACCGTACACAATGGTGGCGTCAACATCTTTGCCGCCCGGCGCCGAAATAATAACTTTCTTGGCACCGCCCTTGAGGTGTGCGCCGGCTTTTTCTTTGCTGGTGAACAACCCGGTGCATTCAAGCACCACGTCAACATTTAGCTCACCCCAAGGAAGCTTGGCAGGGTCGCGTTCGGCAAGCACACGGATTTTGTCGCCATTAACCACCATGAAGTCGCCATCGACTTCGACCGTGCCCGGAAACTTGCCATGCGTTGTGTCATAGCGCGTAAGGTGCGCGTTGGTCTTGGGATCACCCAAGTCATTAATGGCCACGATTTGAATATCGTGTTTCTTGCCATCTTCATAATGTGCACGCAGTACATTACGCCCAATGCGGCCATAGCCGTTGATCGCCACGCGAATAGTCATTCAAATTCTCCTAAGGGATTTACAGAACTTTTTCGACCGCATCGGCAACATGCCCGGCGGTCAAGCCAAAATACTCGAACAGTGCACCGCCCGGGGCAGAGTCGCCATAGCGATCAATACCCACTACAGCGCCATCAATACCCACATATTTGTACCAACCATCAGTAACACCGGCCTCAACCGCCACCCGCGGCAGCCCCTTGGGCAACACGGCCTGGCGCCAGCTGCTATCTTGCTGGTCGAAAACGTTGGTGCAAGGCATGGAAACCACACGTACCGGAATGCCCTTGGCCGCCAGCTGCTCTTGTGCGGCAAGCGCCAGCCCGACTTCAGAACCGGTAGCAATGATGATGGCGCGCGCGCCCTCGGCATCACGCAATACATAACCACCACGACGGATGGCGGCGATGGTATCGCCATCACGTGGCACGAATTGAAGATTTTGACGTGACAGCAATAACGCAGACGGACCTCCGTCACGCACCGTCATGCCCACGCTGACCGGACGCTCGATAGCGCAGGCCCACGCAACGGCAGTTTCGGTGGTGTCGCAAGGACGCCATACGTGCAGATTGGGGATTAGCCGCAAACTGGCCGCGTGTTCGACCGACTGGTGCGTGGGGCCGTCTTCGCCCAGACCGATGGAGTCATGGGTGAAGACGTAGATGGCACGCTGCTTCATGAGCGCCGCCATGCGGATGGCATTGCGGCAGTAATCTGAAAATGTAAGAAACGTACCGCCAAATGGCAGGTAACCGCCATGGAGCGCAATACCGTTCATGATGGCGGCCATGCCAAACTCACGCACGCCGTAGTTAATGTGGCGCCCGAAATTTAGATGACTGCTACCCGCACGTACGGGGTGTACGCCCTTCCAGTCAGTAAGATTGGAGCCGGTAAGGTCGGCAGAGCCGCCCAGCATTTCGGGCAGCATGTCAACCAGCGCCGTAATGGCAAGCTGCGAAGCCTTGCGTGTGGCAACCGTTTCGGCTTTTTGATTGGTAGCTTCTATAAAGGCGTGTACCTGGCTGGCATAAGCAGCGGGCAATTCACTCGCCATGCGTCGCGTGAACTCGGCGGCTTCGGCGGGAAAGGCAGCTGCGTAAGCGTCAAAGCGCTGCTGCCATGCTGATTGCAACTGCGCGCCCTTAGACTTGCCGTCCCAGTGTGCGTAGATTTCTGCCGGGATCTCGAAAGGCGCATAAGGCCAGTGCAGTGCAGCACGCGTGGCATCGACCTCTTGAGCGCCCAAGGCAGCGCCGTGTACCTTGGCTGTGCCAGCGGCGTTGGGCGAGCCCTTGCCGATAATGGTGCGACAACATATAAGCGTAGGGCCACCGCCCTGCCCCGCATACGTTTTTGCCTTGGCAATGGCAGCTTCAACAGAGGCCGCGTCGTGGCCATCAACGTCGCGAATGACGTTCCAGCCATAGCTTTCAAAACGCTGGGGCGTGTTGTCGCCAAACCAGTTCTGAACCTCGCCGTCGATAGAAATGCCGTTGTCGTCGTAAAACACAATAAGCTTGGACAACTTGAGCGTGCCCGCCAGCGAGCAGGCCTCGTGCGAAATGCCTTCCATCAGGCAGCCGTCACCCGCAAATGCGTAGGTCAGGTGATCAACAATAGCGTGGGTATCGCGGTTGAACTCTTGCGCCAGCAAGGCTTCGGACAGCGCCATGCCAACGGCATTGGCAAGCCCCTGCCCCAGTGGCCCCGTAGTGGTTTCAACCCCGGCAGTTATACCGACTTCGGGGTGACCGGGCGTGCGTGAGTGCAATTGCCTGAAATTGCGAAGCTCTTCGATGGGAAGGTCATAGCCCGTTAAATGCAGCAAGGCATAGATAAGCATGGACCCATGCCCGTTCGACAGCACAAAACGATCGCGGTCAGGCCATGCCGGATCAGTAGGGTTATGCCGCAGATGCCGTGTCCAGAGAACCTCGGCAATGTCAGCCATGCCCATGGGGGCACCAGGGTGGCCAGAATTGGCTTGTTGAACCGCATCCATGGACAGGGCGCGTATGGCGTTTGCCATGATTAGATCTTGGGCAGGCGTAAGGCTCATCGAACACTCGCAAAAGGCGCAGCCCATGCACAATCAGGCGGGCCTCAACATTAACAGGATTGACAAAGCCCTAGATTTTACCATTCGAGGCAAGTCGTGCCGAATACAGTATTATTCCGTTAAAACCCTACCGCCTTCGCGCCATTTCATGTCATCGCCCCGTTTTTTTCATTCTGGCCCCCTCGCTGCCCACACCACCGTCGCCCTGCCTGATACGCAGGCGCATCATGCTATCCGCGTGCTGCGGCTCAAGCCCGATGCGTCCATCACCCTGTTCGACGGGCTAGGCGGCCAATACCCTGCTCGCCTTGTTATTGACGGCAAGCGTGGCTATGCCGCACTCGGTGAGCACCAGATCGTAGAGGCCGAAATTGCGGGCCGCCTAACTTTGGTTCAGGGCATTGCTTCGGGCGACAAAATGGACTGGGTAATTGAAAAAGCCGTAGAACTGGGTGCTACCGCTGTTGCGCCCATATTTGCACACCGCAGTGTGCTGCAACTGTCAGGCGAACGCCTGCGCAAACGCGTTGAGCATTGGCATCGCGTAGCGCAGTCGGCCAGCGAGCAATGCGGGCGCAACCGCCTGCTTCAGGTATGTGAACCCTGCACACTGGCCCAGTACCTGACACAGGCTGAGCCGGGCGACGCCACACGCGTGATTTGTCACCCTGACGCATCAACAACACTGTCTCAGGCACTGGCTGCAACAGCCACAGATAACGGCGAGATCACACTGCTGGTGGGGCCCGAAGGGGGCTGGTCAGACGAAGAGCTGGAGCTGGCGGCGCGCCACCAACTTACCCCCGTAAACTTTGGCCCACGTGTATTGCGCACTGAAACCGCAGGCCTGGCACTGATCGCAGCCACGGTCGCGATCATGGGCTGGGCCTGAGTTTTATTTATTCAGCGTTGCTGCCCGCATAAGGTACCGGCTCGTTAACGGGTTCAGGGTCAGGGTGTTTGCCCGCGTGTACAACCCCGTACGCAAACCGGCTGTCGTTATTGGCGGCAAAATCAGCGGCATCTGCACATACAGCCAAAATAGCCTCTGAATCTGCAGCCAGAGCCGGATCGCCCGAATGCAGATGGTCAAACCACAAAAACAAGCCGTTTTTGTGATCCTGCACCGTATCGCACAGACAATCGTACAGCGCATCAAGATTACTGCCGAAAAACTCAGGAAAATCAACGGCTTTGGCAATAGCTCGCAATACCGCAGAACGGCTGCGTGCACGATCGCAATTGACAACAAACGCCGTCATCTCTGCGGCCTGGGCGGCTTCCAGGACTTGCTGCTGCGTGTGGGCAGACACATCAATCAAACCGCCTTTTTGCAATTTCGTTTGCAACGACTGCGCTTGGCTCATTGCTGCGCCTCCTTGAAAAACGCTTTTACTTCATCAACACGGCTCATACTATCGGCTCGACCAAGACGGATAAGTTCCCGGGTAAAACTGGATTCAAACAACAGGTACGAGATAAGCGCACCTCCAGTTGTCGGGCCAGAGGCCGACGATACACCAAGAACACGAAAAAGGGTACGTGCTGCGTAAGGCAGTTGCTGAATATGTGCCAGCGCCATCTCGTCCAGCGAGCGGCTTGGCGTAATCACAAAAGTACTGACTGGTCGCAGCGCAAGGCTTTTTAGTTCATTTTCAGGCAGCAAGGCAAGCAAATCATTGATGCGTTGCATTCGTTCCACATCCATCGACAGGCTGTCCAGAAAAATATTGGACAATGCATGCCCGCCTATCTGGGCCAGAGACGGATATGCCGGATCTATCGCCTGTTCACTGGTGTGCGTGTCATCTTTGTGACCCGTACCAATCACGCAGATTTTGTCGGCGCCCAAATGAATGGCCGGACTCATGGGCGCAAGCTGACGCATGGAGCCATCGCCGCACCACTGCGTCAGCCCACCAACCAGCATGGCCTGCGCAGGAAAAATAAATGGAATGGAGCTGGACGCCAACAGGTGGTCAACGCCGATATGGCAAGGAATGGCCTGCCGAAGTGAACGTTGCCAGGGTTTTATGGTGCCGTTTGACTGATAGAACGTAAGGTGCTGACCCGTGGTGTAAGCCGTCGCCGTAATGGCCAGCGCGCGCAGCTTGCCTTCGGCAAGATTACCTTGAAGACGATCAAAATCAACCGTACTGGTAAGCAGCTGACCCAGCGGTTTATTGTCAAGCAGCGAGTGCGGCTGCTGACGATGCAGACCGGGCATGAACCAGCCTGCGGCCACCATCGTAAGCCAGCGCAAGCCTGTGCGCAGCAAGCGCGGCGCGTCAGCATAGTAAATATCACCCGTGTGCAGCGCGCCCCACAACTCGTCAAGCCTATTGACGGCGTAGTGGATATCATCGGCTCTACATGCCAGGGCGGCCGCATTGATGGCGCCCGCAGAAGACCCGCAGATTATGGCGAAAGGGTTAGCAAAACCGGGGGAACGTTGCGGATCAAGAATTTCAAGAATGCCCGACAGCACACCCACCTGATACGCGGCACGGGCCCCGCCACCTGGCAGAACCAGGCCAACGCCCCCCCCGTTGCCAGAGTCAGACTGCCCGGTTGGCATCTAGTACAGTAAGGGCCGCCATGTTCACGATGCGACGCACGGTAGAGCTGGAGGTCAGGATATGCACCGGTGCGTTCACACCCAGCAAGAATGGACCAACCGCCACGTTTCCGCCTGCGGCCGTCTTGAGCAGGTTATACGCAATATTACCGGCATCGACATTGGGGCAAACCAGCAAATTGGCTTCGCCCTGCAGCGTCGTAGAAGGCATGATGCGTTTGCGCAACGCCTCATCAAGCGCGCAGTCGCCATGCATTTCGCCATCGATTTCGAGCGTAGGGTCGCGATCGCGTATGAGCGCCAGGGCTTCCTGCATTTTGGTACCCGATGAAGAACTGCCAGTGCCAAAGTTGGAGCGTGAAAGCAAGGCCACTTTGGGCACCATATTCAGAAGACGCATCTCGGCGACCGCCGCCAGCGTAATGTCGGCAAGCTGTGCAGCATCGGGGTTATCGTTGACGTGAGTATCGGCCAACGCAACAGTACGTTCGGCCAGCATCAGAATGTTCATGGCAGAATAAATTTTGGCCCCAGGTGCCTTGCCAATAACCTGGTCGATAAATTCAAGATGATTGGAATAGGTACCGACCGTACCACATATCATGCCGTCGGCATCACCCAGCCTTACCATCATCGCGCCGATCAGCGTAAGACGACGGCGCATCTCCACTCGGGCCATTTCTTTTGTAATGCCCCGACGGCACATGAGCTCCCAGTAGGTTGTCCAGTAACGATGAAAACGCTCATCGTAATCGGGGTTGGTTACCTCGACCTCTTCGCCAAGACGTATGCGCAGGCCGAAACGCTTGATGCGATCTGCCAGCACAGAGGGCCGCCCAACCAGTATCGGCTTGGCCAGCTTCTCGTCGATGATAATTTGCACCGCCCGCAGCACGCGCTCGTCTTCACCTTCGGTGAACACAATACGCGCCTTGCTTCCGTCACGCACCAGCTTTCTCGCTGTGGAAAAAAGCGGCTTCATAAATGAACCTGACCGGTACAGAAACTGCTGCAGCCGCTCGGCATAGGCCTCGAGGTCAGCAATAGGACGCGTAGCAACGCCGTCAGCCATGCCTGCCCGTGCGACCTCAACCGCTATGCGCACGATCAGGCGCGGGTCAAAGGGCTTGGGAATAAAGTACTCAGGCCCGAACGAAACACCATAGGTGCCGTAGGCCGCTGCCACCACATCGTTTTGTTCTTCGCGCGCCAGCTTGCAAATGGCCATGACGGCGGCTTTTTCCATGCCGCGGGTAATCGTGGTGGCCCCGATGTCGAGCGAGCCGCGAAAAATATACGGAAAGCACAGAACGTTGTTGACTTGATTGGGGTAGTCAGACCTTCCGGTTGCCATGACGACGTCGTCGCGTGCCGCATGTGCGTCTTCAGGAAGAATTTCTGGCGATGGGTTGGCCAACGCAAGAATGAGCGGCCTTGCAGCCATTTTCTTGACCATGCCGGGCTTGAGCACCCCGCCGGCCGACAGGCCCAGAAACACATCAGCCCCGGCAATAATGTCGTCTAGCACCCTGGCGTCGGTAGGCTGGGCAAACCGAGCCTTATCAGGGTCCATGAGCACAGTGCGCCCCTGATACACCACCCCTTCGATGTCGGACACCCAAATATTGGCCAGCGGCAGGCCAAAGTCAACCATGAGGTCAAGGCAGGTGAGTGCCGCCGCGCCTGCGCCAGACACCACGACCTTGACCTGCTTGATGTCTTTGCCGACGACCTCCAGGCCGTTGATAAACGCAGAAGTAACGCAAATGGCCGTGCCATGCTGATCGTCGTGAAACACCGGAATACGCATGCGCTCGCGCAGCTTGCGCTCTACCGTAAAGCATTCGGGCGCCTTGATGTCTTCAAGGTTAATGCCACCAAATGTAGGCTCGAGGCCGGCGATTATATCCACCAGTTTATCGGGGTCGGTTTCGTTGATCTCTATGTCGAATACGTCTATATCGGCAAATTTTTTAAACAGTACAGCCTTGCCTTCCATGACCGGCTTGGACGCCAGCGGACCAATATTGCCCAGCCCCAGCACAGCCGTGCCATTGGTGATCACACCAACCAGATTGCCTCGCCCCGTAAACCGCACGGCGTTCCGCTCATCGGCCACGATTTCTTCGCAAGCCGCCGCTACCCCTGGCGAGTAAGCCAGCGCAAGATCACGCTGGTTGGAAAGCTGCTTGGTGGGCGTGACTGAAATTTTGCCTGGGCGACCGTGTTCGTGATATTCGAGCGCGGCGGTACGTAGTGAGTCTTCCATGGTCGGGTCTGCGTCGGTTATTTGTAAGGAGAGAGATTATTTTATCCCCATGTTTCCGTTTGCCATACGGCAGACCCGTCATAGGCGGCATTGAGCCGGGCTTATACCCCTGAGGCAGTACGTAGTGAGCCGCCCCAATCGTGCCTGTTGAGCGCTCCCTGGCATGACGCCAAACAACCGCCTAAAGATCCTGGCCCGGATGCGGAAACCGCTGTTCGGGGTCAAACAGCCCCTTGACACCCGCATCCAGATCGCCCGCCGCCCCTGCCAGGCCGTCACGCACGGCCCGGCTGCTGCTATAGCGTTCGGCATAGAGCAGCTCTGGCTCTGGCTGCAACAGTTGCTGGTCGAGCACCAACCACTCAACCCACCCGAGGTCGCCACCATGACCCAACAGCAAATGCGCAAGATTTATTGTTTGGCCATCAACCGGCAACAGGGCATCAACCCGGTAACGCCCTGGCCATCGCTGGGCCGCACGACACGAGACGACATGTTCGCCCGCAGCAAGCCTAAAAAGCGCTGGCACCAGCTGCTGCAAACGCGCGCCCTCGAGTGGCTTGCGGTTGTTTTCGCCAAATGGCCCCAGGTTGACCGTTTGCCCGTCGGACAACATGACAGCGGCATGAACCAGGCCCGAGCGATGGGTTTGGCCCACAGGCCAGTCACACAAAACGCGGTCAGCCAGCCACGATGCCACCGTAATGTGGCAGGGCAAGTCAGCGAACTGGGTAAAGCCAGCGGTTTCAAGCTCGCCGAGCAGGCAGCCCGGCTGCACAAACCATAGCTTGCTGCCCGGCTCGAGAGGCTCGCAGCGCGCAAGGCTGCGGCCTGGGTCTACCCACAGCACGGGATGATCGTCAAGCCGAGCCGCGTGCTGCACGTCATCAAGCGCCAACACAACCCCATGTTTTTCACACAACAACCGGGCCTGATGCACCCCCGATGCGTGGGCCGGCACCAGCCGCGCCGCGCCAGGACCGTCGGGCATGTCAAACTCGAAGAAGGTGCCTTCGATAGACCGCATCGACTGGCAAAAAGCCTGCCATGGTGTCTGAGCGAGGCGCCGGCCTGTAAGAAATGCCCGCCGGGAAGTAGACTGCATGAATCAAAACCCCTGTTTCGTCTGAATACTGACCGTCTGAAAGACCTTTTGCGGCTTGACCTACCGACTGACCAATTGTCACGCCAACCGCTACAATCTTACTTTTTGCTCGAGAATTTTGCACTATGTCCAAGCTTGCCAAGCGTACAGAACTCGTTATGCCATTTTACGCTGTGGAACTCTTTAAGCAGGCCAGCCTGTTAAACGCGCAAGGCCACGACATCATCAGCCTGGGCATAGGCGAACCCGATTTCACTGCCCCGGCCCAGGTCATCGAAACCATGCATCGCGCCGCCCAGGCCGGGCTCAGCGGCTATACATCACCTGCAGGTCTGCCGCCATTGCGCGACGCCATTGCGCACTATTACGAGCAGTCGTTTGGTGCATCGGTAGACGCTTCCCGCATAATTATCACCTCGGGCGCGTCGGGCGCATTGATGCTGGCGGCCATGGCGTTGATCAACGCGGGCGACGAAGTGCTCATGCCCGACCCCTCGTACCCAGCCAACCAAAACTTCATCACCGCTGCAGGCGGCATCCCCAGGCTGATACCCTCAACGGCCGAACAACGCTTTCAGCTTAGCGCCCAAGACATCCGTGAGCACTGGGGGCCGGAAACGCGTGGTGTACTTATTGCCTCGCCCAGCAACCCCACCGGAACCAGTATTACACGCGAAGACTTAAAGGAGCTCATCAAAGAGGTCCGGCAGCGTGACGGCTTCATCATCATGGATGAAATCTATCTGGGGCTTTACTATGGCGACGCGCCGCAAAGCGCACTTACGCTGGATGATCGCATCATCATCATCAACAGCTTTTCCAAGTATTTTCATATGACAGGCTGGCGCCTGGGCTGGCTGATTGCACCGCCAGACATGCTGCCCGCCATCGAAAAGCTGGCGGCCAGCCTGGCCATCTGCGCCCCCACGCTGGCGCAGCATGCCGCCATAACGTGTTTCGAGCCTGAAGTCATGCAAATCTACGAGCAACGACGACTATCGTTCAAGCAGCGGCGCGATTACCTGCTGCCCGAACTTGAGCGTTTAGGCCTGCGTGTGCCCGTCGCACCTGATGGCGCGTTTTATATTTATGCAGATATTCGGGCTTACAGCCAAGACAGCGATGATTTTTCTCACCGCCTGCTGCATGAAGCCAGCGTTGCCGCTGTACCTGGGCGTGATTTCGGCAAGGCCCATGCGGCCCATACCTTGCGGTTTTCGTATGCCACCGGGCTAGATCGCCTGCACGAGGCAGTGCAACGCATAGAAGATTTTCTGCAAAAGCTGGCCTAAGAAAGGTCTTACACGTCGGTTTCAATTTGAGCCCGCTGTCGTAAACGATCGGTTTTATTGAATCTGTTTTTTTCGACCTCGGGCTTGTTCAGAGTCTCTCTAAGCTGGCATGCCGGCAGCAAGACCAGCCAGGCCTCTTAGATCGAGGCCTGGGTTGGCTTTCGCTATCAGCGGGTCACCCGAATACCTGAGGCAAGCGCGATGCGGCGCCACTCTGCCATCACTTTCTCGCCGTACCCGCCATCACTCGGGCCTGTAGCACCTACATAGCACGCCAGCCCGCCCTCTATCGACCCGCGCCGTTTGATGCAGTCTTTCAGAATCTGTGTGCCCACCCGGATATTGGCTATAGGGCTGATGGCCGCGACCGTGCCATCATAAAAAACCTCAAACTTTTCTTTATGCACTCGCGTCAAAACCTGCATCAGGCCCTGTGCGCCCACATGGCTTTCCGCGTAGGGGTTGTAGCGCGATTCGATGGCAATAACAGCCAGCACGAGCTGGGGGTCCAGCCCTTTTTCGCGGCTAACCAGAAAAACCGTATTGATCAGTGCTCCGGCCACGCTCGAGGCAATGCGGTATTTACGTGCAATATAGCTACGCAAGGCGTCTGCCTGTGTATTGGTAATGCCTGGCACCCTCTGCCCCTGCTCTGACGCCCTGACGGCACTCAGAAAGCTGCTGGACGCTTCTTTCAACTGACTGGAAGCACCCGCCCCATTAGCCGCCGTACCCATGCCGCTGGCAACACCCTCTGCCCCATAGCCACCATAAACACCAAACAGCGCCTCATCAAAACCTTGAGGCTTGAGCACGAGTTCAAGGGCCTCATGAATTTCAAGGGCTTTCTCACGTAGCGACGGAATGGTGGCGCTAAGCACAACAGTGACCAGCACGGCAATACCAAGATAAATGGCGCACACGTGCACCAGCTCACCGAGCCGATACGAAAGCCCACGCATGGAGCGCATAAACAGAGACTGCACAGGTAAATTGTCGGATCGTGCAACCGACATAGGGTCTTCCCGATAAAATACAGAACGTCGATGTTAACCTTCTGACTTCGCCTGAATGTAACCCGATCGGTGTAAATCTGTGAAATATCGTGATCTAAGAGACTTTATCGCCCAGCTTGAAAAAGCAGGTGAACTAAAGCGGCTGACCCCTGCCGTTTCCACCGATCTTGAAATGACCGAGATCAGCGACCGCACGTTACGGGCCGAAGGGCCTGCATTGCTGTTCGAAAACCCCATGCACCAAGGCAAGCCGGCCACCATGCCCGTGCTGACCAATCTGTTCGGCACGCCCAAGCGCGTCGCCTGGGGTATGGGGGCGGAAGACGTCAATGCCCTGCGCCACACCGGCGAGCTCCTGGCGTCGCTGCGCGAGCCCGAGGCTCCCAAGGGCTTGCGCGAGGCCATCTCAACGGCATCACGGCTCAAAACCGCGCTTTGGGACATGAGCCCAAAAATGATACGCAGCGCGCCCTGCCAAGACATTGTGCTTGAAGGCAACGACGTCGATCTCGGGCAAATTCCGCTGCAGCGCTGCTGGCCAGGCGACATTGCCCCCCTGCTTACCTGGGGCCTGGTCATTACGCGCGGGCCCAATGCCCGGCGCCAGAACCTTGGCATTTACCGGCAGCAGCTTCTCGGTCGCAATAAACTCATCATGCGTTGGCTATCGCATCGGGGTGGTGCACTCGATTTCCGCGACCATACACTGGCCAACCCCGGCCAGCCGTTTCCTATTGCCGTAGCCCTTGGGGCCGACCCGGCCACCATTCTTGGCGCCGTCACGCCTGTGCCCGACAGCCTGTCTGAATACCAGTTTGCGGGCCTGCTGCGCGGCTCACGCACCGAACTAACCAAAGCCCTTGGCAGCGACCTGTCGGTTCCGGCTTACGCCGAAATGGTGCTTGAAGGCCATATTTTGCCTGCCTCCGACCCACGCGCTATCGCGCCACAGGTTCCGGAAGGCGTCAACGGGCCTGCCGACACAAACTACGAAATGGCGCTCGAAGGCCCTTATGGCGACCACACCGGCTATTACAACGAGCAAGACTGGTTTCCCGTCTTTACCGTTGAGCGCATAACCATGCGGCGCAACCCTATTTATCACAGCACGTACACCGGCAAGCCGCCTGACGAACCCGCCGTGCTGGGCGTGGCCCTCAACGAGGTATTTGTGCCGCTACTTAAGCGTCAACTGCCTGAAATCGTTGATTTTTATCTACCACCCGAAGGCTGCAGCTACCGTATGGCAGTGGTATCGATGCGCAAACAATACGCCGGCCATGCCAAGCGTGTCATGTTTGGGTTATGGAGCGTACTGCGGCAGTTTATGTACACCAAGTTTATTGTGGTGGTAGACCATGACATTGACGTTCGCAACTGGCAAGAGGTTATCTGGGCCATGACCACACGCATGGACCCCGTGCGCGATACGGTGCTGGTTGAGAATACCCCCATCGACTATCTTGACTTCGCCTCACCCGTATCGGGTCTGGGCGGAAAAATGGGCCTGGACGCGACCAACAAATGGCCAGGCGAAACCCAGCGCGAATGGGGCAGACCCATAGAAATGGACGCCGGTGTCAAGGCCCGGGTTGACGCAATCTGGCAGCAGCTGGGGCTATAAGCCCCAGAGGCAAGATCAGTCGTCGTGCTTGCCGCTCATAGTGCGGGCCACTTGCCAGCTCAAGAGCAAGCCTGCACCAATGCGCCACCAACGACTGCGGCGCGACAACCCTGATAAGGCCGCTGACGCAGTAGAAGCCAGCAAAGGGTATCGCCGCGTCAGCGCAACCGCCTGTAACGCCCACCCCGCCAGCGAGCGCCCGGTTAGCTGCGGAAATGCACTGCGGGCAATGGCACGTGGCTTCATGGAAGCACTGAGGTTTCTGACGGCGTGTACGACGCTTTGCCGCTCAAGTGCGGCACGGGCGCGCACCAACTCAATTTGAACTGACCTATCCGAAATATGGCGATTGGGCTTCATGGCAGCTCCGTGCGGTCATTAGCATGCAGACCCGATGAAGGATCTCGCAGACGCTCAACCAGCGCCAGGTCTCGTCGCAGTTCATCAACGGTTGCCGAAAACGGCATAGGCGAATACAGCAACTTGTGCCGCACGGTTAGAAGCAACCCCAAGCCCAAAACACCATACACCAGCGCCAGCACACACAGGGCCAGATAGCGATGATCGGTAGGCCAGAAATACAATGCCACCGCTATTGAAAACACCAACAAAGCCAGCGTCAGAAATAGCAGCATGGCGAAGGCCATGCCCAGCAGTGTGATGAGCTGGCTTTTTTGCTCTGACGCCTCAAGTGAAAAAAGCTCGAGGCGCGTGCGAACAATGGACAATAGGGTAGACGCGAGATCGCCCACTGATTGTCGAAGCGCCATTGCTTGCCCCTTTTTTTGTTGTTAACCACAAGCCTTGGCACCAACCCCGTCCTTCTGGATGAGATCGCCGCGTGAGGCCATGAAAATCTGGAGCCGGGGGCTCCTTGAAATCATGGCGAGAAGCGCCAGCCCGCAAGCCGTGGCTTCTCGCCATGCATGGATTAACGGCGTGAAATGAGTGCGCCGATGAGCACACCAGCCAGGCCCGCCATACCAATGGCCTGCCAAGGGTTGTCGTGAACATAATCATCGGTAACACGCGCTGCATGACGCCCACGCTCGAGCACGGCATCTTGCGTGTCATACAGCGCTTCGCGGGTGCGCCTGAGCGCCAACATGGCGTTTTCCCGCATTTCAGTTGCCTTGTCACCCGACGCCTCGGCGGCGTCGCGCAGCAGCTTTTCGGCTTCGTCAAGACTTGTTTTGACGCTGTCGATAAACTCTTCTTCGCTGGTACGCACATCTTTTTTCTTTGTTGCCATAATCCCACTCCTGAAACGTTAGGGGTTGAATGAAAATGATGATACTGCATTATTGGCGTCGAAGCCGACCCGCTGCAGCGTTATTGGAGCCTGGTTACCTCGACCACCGACGCAACGCCTCCCTGGGCGCTTTCCTGCTTCATAACCATATTGACATCCGGGCAGAACCAATCTGTCACCTTGGATTTCATTTCTGGAATAGGCAGAACAATGCCACTAAAGGACGCCTGCGTCGCTTCGCTGATCCGGCTGTATTCGACCGGCCAGCACGATTGCTCGCCTGCGGCCGTCTGCAGGGTTTGTTTCGCCCCTACGGTGCGTGTGCCAGTATGGATAACAATAGGCTCTGTCGCGACGGCCTTTTTGTCGAGATTAATCTGAAACTTGAGTGCCGGAAACGTTTGGCCCTGATGAGTAATGGGCTCGCCGTAAGTAAACAAACCCAGCATGCGAAGGTCAAACTTACCGTTTACAGGCACACGACGACCGTTTTCTGACCGTTCGAAGTTAATTTTGCCGTTATTGACAGACATCCAGTAGTCGACCGCAGACTGCCCGGGCGGCAAACCAGCCAGCCCATAAGTGGCTTTACCCCTTACCCGCGCAGAACAGTGATCGCTGCCATCTTTCTGGACGTCACTGAAAGCCAGGTTGGCACCAAGCTGCACGCCCCCTGTGCCACTAAGCTGAACAACACCGCCGTCGTGCATGAACGGCGTCTGGCACATGCCTGCGGCATGGGCTTGAGCCCCCATTAACCCGCAAGCTGCCACAAAAATACTGCAACACTCGATTAATCGCATAGTCACCATCGAAAGAATGTGTCTGTATCCATACTAACCTAAATTCAAAACCACACCCGATCATATCCATCAGCAAACCGTTAACAAATATGTGCACTGGTTACCAAACAAGGCACCACCAGTGCGCCGCGGCATTGGCCTAATCGGTTTTCTGGCGAGTGCCAAATATGCGATCACCGGCATCTCCAAGACCCGGAATAATATAGCCCGAACTGTCCAAATGGCTGTCTATGGAAGCCGTATAGATATCAACGTCAGGGTGATGCGCCTCGACGGCACGTATGCCTTCTGGTGCTGCCACCAAGACCAGGGCGCGTATCGACCGCGACCCCGCTTTTTTCAGCAAATCTATGGTGGCCACCATAGAGCCACCCGTTGCCAGCATAGGGTCGATAATAAGCGCCAGACGATGATCCATCTGATCAGCAAGGCGCTCCAGATACGTTTGCGCCTCAAGTGTTTCTTCGTTACGTGCAATGCCTACCGCACTCACTCGCGCCCCGGGTATCAGGCTGAGCACACCATCGAGCATCCCAATGCCGGCGCGCAGTATGGGCACTACAGTCACTTTCTTACCCGCCAGCTTTTCCACATTGACCGGCCCGGCCCACCCTTCAATGGTGACTGGTTCAAGAGGCAAGTCTTTCATGGCCTCATACGTAAGTAATGCCGCAATTTCTTGCGACATTTCGCGAAAATTCTTTGTGCTGAGATCGGCGCGGCGCATCAGCCCGAGCTTGTGACGGATTAGAGGATGGCGGATTTCGTGTATGGGCATGTCGCTTCCTTGGCGGACCGGCCGGCTGACGTTGCCGGATGAATTATTGTAATCGGCACACGTTGCAATCCGGGCGGCCCCAGGCCGCCCGAGCTGTCATCGTTGTGCCAGCCAACTGACCAGGGCGTCATCAAAGGCCCGACCACCTGCCACAGCACGCTCGTCGTTTACAAACTTGACCAGAATATACCGTTTGCCGCTGGCACCCATGACATAACCCGCCAGCGCCTTGGCATCACGCAGCGTGCCCGTTTTCAGGTGGGCGCGCCCCTGGGCATCGCCGTTGCGCAGACGGCTTCTGACCGTGCCATCAACCCCAACAATAGCCAGTGACGATATAAATTCGGGCATCATTGGAGAGCGCCAGGCCACGTCGAGCATGCTTCCCATACCTGCGGCGGTGAGCCGTGAGTATCTGGACAAGCCAGCGCCGTTATCGATGACCCAGCCCCGTGTGTCCACCCCCTGACTTTGCAATAGCGCCAGCGCAGCAGCAGCCCCCGTAGCAGAGGTTGCCCCCTGCCCTGATTGCTGTGCACCAAGCGTCAGCAGCAAGGTTCGCGCCATGACATTATTGCTGTGCTTATTGATATAACGAATGACATCACCCAGCGTGCGCGAATCATGCCATACCACCGGCTTGGCGTTGGCGGGCGTGCGACCCTCTGTTACATTTTTGGCGAGTGTGCCACCCAGCTCCTTCCACAACATGCGAAACAAGCCTTCGAAATACGTTTTTTGAGAAAATGCCAGCCGATACTCGCTGAATTCGCCACATGAACCTACGGCTGCGCCAGAAACACGAATAATGAATTCATTGCCAGAAGAAACCACCTGTGTTGAAACCGAAGGTGAGCCGGGACAGACAGCGTCTTTCCAGGCAATGTCGCCTTCAACCCGCACGCCCCTTAGCGGAGGGTCGATCACAGGCACCCATTTGCGCGCCGCCACATCTGGCTGAAAGACCAGACGCAGCGCACCCAGGCCCACCATCATGGCATCAGGGCTGGCATTATAGGGACGGTCGCCCGCGCCGTCGAAGGCGCCAGGGTCTATGGTGACCGCACCGAACAAAGAGCGATCTACCACGACCTCCGTCAGATTTTTAATGCCTCTTAACCGCAGCTGACGCAACAACCCCCAGAGATCCTGCATCGTCAGGAACGGATCACCGCCCGCTTTCACGTAAAGTGGGCCCAACAGCGTACCTTGTGCGTCTACTCTGCCGCCGTCCTTGGCCAAAATCGTCGTGCGCCAGACATAGTCTGACCCTAGCCCCGACAAACCCGCCCAGGTGGTTACCGTTTTCATGACGGAGGCGGGGTTGCGTGACTCAGTGGCATTGATGGCAATCATGGGCTGCACTGTGCCGACCTCTTTTACATAAAGAGAAAGCGCACTTTCTGGCAAGCGTGTGTTGCGCCACGCAGTCGCCAACTCGGGCGGCAGGCCTTGCGCCAGCACACAGGGGCCGACCAGGCTAAGCAGCAGCAAGAGCGTACCCGCCCACGCCAGTTGCCGCAGCCTGGTCGCGACAGACCCGATGGCCGCTTTCGCACGGCGGCCTGTTTGCTGGGACGCTAACGGCAAATACATGGTCGGTGTCTCCTGAAAATCATGAGCATAACCAAAGAAAGGCAGGCTTTCAGCGAAAAGTGATGTCAACAGCTTAAAATACCTGTCTCACAGCATAGCGGCGAACACGCCGCGCCTACCATCTAAGATTTTTCGTGAACCCTAGCCTTGAACTTTCGCAGTTCGATTATGAACTGCCCCAAGAACTTATTGCCCAGTCACCCGCTACGCGCCGCGTCGAAAGCCGGTTACTGCATCTTGACCCGCACAGCGCCCTGCACGACCGGCAGTTTGCCGACCTTGCAGTACTGCTCAGGCCGGGCGATTTGCTGGTCTTTAATAACACGCGTGTCATCAAAGCCCGGCTAACCGGGCAAAAAGAAAGTGGCGGCAAAGTCGAGGTGCTGGTCGAACGCATTATCGACTCCCACAACGTGCTGGCGCATGTGCGTGCCAGCAAATCTCCCAAGCCGGGAACGCGCTTGCGGCTGGCCGACACCTTCATGGCCACCGTACATGGCCGCCAAGGCGAATTGTTTGAAATCGAGTTCCCCGAACGGGTGCTAGACCTGCTTGACCGCCACGGCGCAATACCGCTCCCGCCCTATATTACACACGCGGCCGACCAAGAAGACGAAGAACGCTATCAAACCGTATATGCCAGCGAACCAGGCGCCATTGCAGCCCCTACGGCAGGCCTGCACTTTGACGACGCCATGCTGGCCCAATTAGCCGACAAAGGCATACGTCAGGCATTTGTAACGCTGCATGTAGGCGCCGGCACCTTCCAGCCTGTGCGCGTACAAAAGCTTACCGAACACATCATGCACGCCGAGCGTTACTCCGTACCCGCTGAAACCATCGCCCTTGTGCAGGCCACACGCAAAGCCGGCGGGCGCGTCATTGCTGTAGGCACCACCAGCGTGCGCGCACTCGAAGCCGCTGCCGCACAACAGCGCACCGCCCAGGCGTCAGCCACTCATCCGGCCAAAGTCGCCGGCGCTGACGCCACCATGGCCGAACAAAGTGCATCCGCTACACTCACCCAAGCCACCCTGGCAACCATAGAAGGCGACACCCGCCTGTTTATTACCCCAGGGTATACATTCGCCTGGGTGGACGCACTGATTACAAACTTTCACCTGCCACAATCCACCCTGCTCATGCTGGTTTCAGCCCTGGCAGGCATGGAGCCCATACGGCGCGCCTATGCGCACGCCGTCCAGTCCCGGTATCGCTTTTTCAGTTATGGCGACGCCATGTTTATCGAAACTCCGCAACCATGACAGGTTTACATTTCCAACTTCTTGCCCGCGATGGTGCCGCCCGGCGCGGCCAGATCACGCTTAACCATGGCGTGGTCCAGACCCCCATCTTCATGCCCGTGGGCACCTATGGCAGTGTAAAAGCCATGCTGCCGCACGAGCTCGACGACATCGGCGCGCAAATCATTCTGGGCAACACCTTCCACCTTTGGCTGCGGCCCGGCAACGAGGTTATGCAGAAGCACAACGGCCTGCATGGTTTCATGCAATGGCACAAGCCCATACTTACTGACTCCGGTGGGTTTCAGGTGTTCAGTCTTAGCGGAATGCGCAAAATTACCGAAGAGGGGGTGAAGTTCGCCTCACCCATCGATGGTTCCCGGCTTTTTCTTACCCCAGAAGAATCCATGCGCATCCAGCGTGCGCTCAACTCTGACATCTCCATGGTGTTTGATGAGTGCACGCCCTACGAAATCGAAGGCCGTCCCGCCACCGAAGAAGAGGCGGCGCAGTCCATGCGCATGTCTCTGCGTTGGGCCAAGCGCTCGCGCACCGAGTTTCAGCGGCTTGAAAACCCCAATGCCCTGTTTGGCATTGTGCAGGGCGGCATGTACGAGCATCTGCGTGATGAGTCACTGGCCGGTCTGGTTGATATCGGTTTTGAGGGCTATGCCATCGGCGGCCTGTCGGTAGGCGAGCCCAAAGAAGAAATGATGCGGGTACTCGCACACGTGGCGCCACGTTTGCCCGAAAACGCACCCCGCTACCTGATGGGGGTAGGCACGCCTGAAGACCTGGTCGAAGGCGTGAGCCGCGGTATCGACATGTTCGATTGCGTGATGCCAACCCGCAATGCGCGCAATGGGTGGTTGTTTACACGATACGGCGATATTAAAATTCGCAATGCGCGCTACCGCGATGACACCCGCCCTCTTGACCCCTCATGCAAATGTCACACCTGCAGCAAATTTTCGAGAGCATATCTGCATCACCTGCAGCGATCCAAGGAAATTACCGGATCTCGCCTCAATACCATGCATAATCTGCATTTTTACCTTGCGATCATGCATGAAATGCGCGAAGCCATAACGACCGGCCAATTTGAGGCCTGGCGCGAAGATTTTCACCGTGATCGTGCTCGCGGCATCGAATAGCAAAGTTACCGCTACAATACAGAGTTAACCTAAAAACATCTCAGGAGAGTATCCTATGGCCATGGCAGCACTCGACACACTGACACTGATTACCGCACAAGCTTCACTTGGAGGCGACAACGCGCTGATGGGCATGCTGCCCATCATCCTCATGTTCGTCATCCTCTATTTTCTGATGATTCGTCCACAAATGAAACGCCAGAAAGAACACCGCAATATGGTGGCCAACCTGGGCAAGGGCGACGAAGTAATCACTAACGGCGGCCTGTTGGGTAAAGTTACCAAAATTACCGACAGCTACATCACCGTAGAAGTCAGCTCGCTGGCAGAAAAGCCTGTCGAAGCCATTTTCCAGCGCTCCGCCGTCACTGCCATCCTGCCCAAGGGCACGATCAAGGCGCTCTGATACCGGCACGCGCGCGTTCTCCGCGCGTTGTTCCGGTTTTTTTTCCTGCTTCAGCCACCTGACCGACCATGAACCGCTACCCTCTCTGGAAGTACCTGACCGTACTGGCTGCCCTAATTTTGGGCCTTCTGTACACGTTACCTAATTTTTTCGGAGAGTCGCCCGCGGTACAGGTGTCCGCCGCCAAATCCACCATCAAGGTTGATCACGCCACGTTGGGTAGGGTTGAAGAAATTCTCGCGAAAGCCCACATTACATCCACCGGTAACCGTTTTGACATGAACGGCCCCGTTGGCACTATACGCGTGCGCTTTGACAACACCGATGTTCAGTTGAAGGCCAAAGACCTCATCGAGAAAACGCTCAACCCCAACCCTGAAGACGCTGATTACACGGTGGCGCTGAACCTGCTTTCGGCGTCACCCAACTGGCTGTCCAGCCTGGGGGCACACCCCATGTACCTGGGGCTGGACCTGCGCGGGGGGGTGCACTTTCTGCTGCAAGTCGACATGCAAGGGGCTCTCACGGGCCGCTACGACTCCATCGCCAATGACGTACGCAGCAACCTGCGTAACGAAAAAATCGATGCCGGCGGCGTAGAACGCAGTGGCTTGTCCATTACCGCCTCGTTCAACAGTGAAGACATCCGCAACGAAGCAGCAACCGTGTTGCGCCGCAGCCACCCCGACATGACCTTCGTTAATTCGGGTGACAGCGGCGGCCGCTACAGCCTGAAAGGCCAGCTGACCGAGACTGCTGTTACGCAAGTGCAAACGCACGCGCTCAAGCAAAACATCACGACCCTGCACAATCGAATTAACGAACTGGGTGTGGCCGAGCCAATTATCCAGCAGCAGGGTTCAGACCGCATTATTGTGCAACTGCCCGGCGTACAAGACGTTGCCAAGGCCAAAGAAATTCTCGGCCGCACAGCAACGCTTGAAATTCGCATGGTCGATGATTCGCCCCAGGCACAGGCTGCGCTGGCGGCAGGCACAGTTCCGTTTGGGCTCGAGCGCTACACCGATCGTGATGGCCGCCCACTGCTGTTACGCCGTCAGGTCATCCTGACCGGCGAAAACCTGCAAGATGCGCAGCCCGGTCGCGACCAGCAAACCCAGCAGCCTTCGGTCAACCTTACGCTCGACGCCAAGGGCGCGCGTATTTTCCGCGACGTTACCCGCGACAATATCAACAAACGCATGGCCATTCTGCTGTTCGAGCAGGGCAAGGGTCAGGTGGTTACTGCCCCGGTTATCCGCAGTGAAATCCCAGGTGGGCAAGTACAAATCACCGGCAGCATGACTGCCCAAGAAGCCGCTGACACCTCCCTGTTGCTGCGCGCCGGCTCACTGGCCGCGCCCATGGAAATCATCGAAGAGCGCACCATAGGCCCAAGCCTGGGTGCCGACAACATCGCCAAAGGCTTTAACTCCACGCTGTATGGCTTTCTCGCCATCGCCATCTTCATTATTGCGTACTACCGGCTGTTCGGCGTTTTCTCCACTGCCGGGCTGCTCTTTAACATTCTGTTGCTCATGGCCGTATTGTCCATGCTGCAGGCTACGCTGACGCTACCCGGCATCGCCGCCATCGCCCTCACACTGGGCATGGCCATTGACGCCAACGTACTGATCAACGAGCGCATACGTGAAGAACTGCGCGCCGGGCTACCACCTCAACAGGCCATCCATCTCGGCTTTGAGCGTGCCTGGGGCACCATTGTTGACTCCAACCTCACAACCCTTATCGTTGGCGTGGCATTGCTGGCATTTGGCACTGGGCCCATCCGTGGCTTTGCCGTGGTGCATGTCATCGGCATTCTCACCTCAATGTTCTCCTCTATTGTCGGTGTACGGGCCGTCGTCAACCTGTGGTATGGGCGCAAGCGCAAACTGAAATCCGTATCCATCGGCCAGATCTGGAAACCGAAAGAAGACTAAGCACTTACGCGCGGCGCCCCGGGCGCCGCCCGCCTACCCTACAAAGACAAGACAAGCACATGGAATTTTTCCGCATACATCGCACCATCCCCTTCATGCGCCACGCGCTGGTGCTCAACCTGATCAGCCTCGTCACGTTCATTCTGGCGGTGTTCTTCATCGCTTCGCGAGGCTTTCATCTCTCCATCGAGTTTACCGGTGGCACGGTCATGGAGGTGCACTATCAAGAAACCGCACAGATCGAAGAAGTGCGCTCAGCCATCAACACACTGGGCTACACCGACTATCAGGTAACCAACTTCGGCACGTCGCAAGACATTATGATCCGGCTGCCCGTGCGCAAAGGCGAAAGCTCGGCCGCACAAAGTGATTCGGTTCTAAAGGCCCTCAAAGCACAAACCTCCAACGTTGAGCTGCGACGGGTTGAGTTTGTGGGGCCGCAGGTCGGGCAAGAGCTCGTGCACAACGGGCTCATGGCGCTGCTCTTTGTGGTCGTGGGCATCATGCTGTACCTGGCCATGCGGTTTGAGTGGAAGTTCGCCGTCGCAGGGGTCGTGGCCAACCTGCACGACGTGGTGATCATTCTGGGCTTCTTCGCCTTCTTCCAGTGGGAATTTTCACTCTCGGTACTGGCGGGTGTGCTGGCCGTGCTGGGGTATTCGGTCAACGAATCCGTCGTCATCATGGACCGGATCCGCGAAAACTTCCGCAAGATGCGTAAAGCACCCACAGAAGAAGTCATCAACAGCGCCATTACGCAAACCATCTCGCGTACGATGATTACACACGGCTCCACGCAAATGGTCGTCATGTCCATGTTCTTCTTTGGCGGCCCTACCCTGCATTACTTCGCGCTGGCACTAACCATCGGCATCTGGTTTGGTATTTATTCCTCGGTATTTGTAGCTGCCGCCATCGCCATGTGGCTGGGTGTCAAACGCGAAGACCTGGTAAAGCCCGCCAAAAAAGACGACCCCAGCGCCGAAATCGCCTGATCGATAAACACACCTTACCCTGGCCGACTGCAATGTGGCCAGGCCACAAAAAAGCCGCTACAGCGGCTTTTTTTTTGGTGTAGGGCACTGACTAACAACCAAAGTGGGACGGCCTGATTACAAAATGCTCCACAGCAAAGACGGCATACCACTTACGATGGATCACCACCCGTAACGTGCGACACATAGGCCGCGACCGCTTCGATTTGCTCATCGGTCAGGCTTTCACCAAACGACGGCATGATACCGGCACCCTGTGTAACCATGTCTTTAACATGCGAGTACGACGGCTTCAGGTCGTCGAGGTTTGGGCCAATCGCGCCCGCAGAACCCGCGTCTTTCAGCGTATGGCATACGGCACAGGCAGGTACTGCGTCTTTCATGAACAACGCCTTCCCCTGTTCGAGTTTGGCCTCATCGATGTCAGATGCACTGCCTACGCATGGAGCAACCGCCAGCGCAACGGCCGCCAGCGACATCGCCACCACCCTACGAGCGCTCGTTGAGCCCGCCATCACCACATACTTCTTTACTGATTGGTTCATAAAAATTCCGACAAAACTGTCTTATTCAGAGAAGACACCCGGCTACCTCATAAACACGTAGTACCGGGCACCATGGAAACAGGCCGGGCGATCAACACCGCACCGGCCCGCTCCAGAAACAACGGCTGTTACGCGACCTTGATCGTAACCATATGGTCACGCCAACTGGTGTTCAGATAGCCGCGATTGTTGTCCACGCGTTCTTCAGGCTGAACATCACCGGCTGCATTTTTGGCACGGCTTGCGATTTCATACGTGCCTGGCTTCAGGGTTGTTGCCAGCACAAACTCGCGCCATGCGTATTTCCCCAAATCAGGACCTACGAACGTAGCTTTTTCCCAATCTTTGCCACCGTTCAGCGATACTTCCACGGACTCGGCTTCGGTCATGCCCCCGAAAGCCACACCGCGAACCAGCACTTTGCCGGCCTTTACGGTTTCATCAGGGTTGGACGGAGACGTCACCCACGACTTGACAGGCATTTCCCATACTGGCTCAAAGGTTGGATCGCCCTTGGTGCCAACCGGCGACATCCGATAGCTACCCTGTTGGATCTTGGCCTTGGATTGTTCTTCGGTAAATGCCAGATGTTTGACGTACTTAACGTTATTTACGCCAAGATAGCCCGGCATAATGACGCGCAAAGGCCCGCCATGGGCCAGGGGCAAGGCCTCGCCATTCACTTCCCATGCCAGCAGCGCGTCCTCGATGCCGTCGACAGGTACAGAGCGCTCAACTTTGACCGTGTTGGGATCAAGACCCGCCGGGATTTCTTCGCCACCCGTACTGGTCATGAACTTCATGCCATCAGCCACACCGCCTGTCGCCTCGATAATCGCCTTGACGGGTACGCCCGTAAACACCACACAGCCAGCAGCGCCGACTGTCCACTGGGTGCCGCTAGGCTTGTGCGGAAACCAGGCCCGCCCGTTGCCGGAGCACTGCAACACCATGGGCACTGATGTCAGCCCCATCGTCTTGAGTTCAGCCACAGTGAAACTGCGCGGATTCTTGACACCTGTTACTTCGAGCACCCATTCATCAGGCTTCTCGGTAATCTGTTCACTTGGTGGGTTGAGATTGTTACGGACGAACAAGCTGTTGAGCGGCGTAAGACCGCCCGAACCGACTGCCCAGCGGTGCGTTTCCATTGTGTTTGCGCTGTGTACAGTCAGGCTGTCAGCGTTTTTCCAGGCCGCGTAGGCGGGAAGTGGCTTCGCGGCAGCAGCCGCGTCACTGGCAGCCGCAGCTTGCGCCTTAGCCGACAGTGTGCCGCCCAGACCCGCCATCGCCACCAGGCCGCCCGTCGTGGCCAGCACTCGTCGGCGACCGGGGTTATTAAGTTGTTCCATATTTATCCACTCCTTAAAAAAATCGAGCCAGTGCGTGGATCACTGGACAACCAGTGACTTCGCTCCTGCTCGTTACCTGCCGTTTATCTTTACCAACTGCATCCAGCAAGCACTCTGCCTGGATTCGCTTTCGCTACGTATGCTTCGCAACAGGCTGATCAAGCCTTATGCTATCTGATCGCGCTCTATTGCTCTGATTGCTTTTCAACCACCGCACACTCCGTCAGTAATCGCATGATCTGTTTATATATAATTATTACTGATTTGTATATATGATGTCAGTAACATTCATACTTAAAGCAATAAACGAGATTTCGCTACGCCCTCCGCTGCCTCACGCTAATATCCACAGCCCGGGCCTGCCAACCGCCACCTCAAGGCTGGCCACTACCCTGCTGGACTTGAAGGTACAATAGCTGCTTTATTTCTCATTGCCCCCGGGATATAAACCCGTCACGGCTCACACCATGCAAGAAACCACCCTCAAACGACACGCGGCCACCGCGCCTACCCCTGCAGCCGTCGATGCCTCTAACGCAACCATACGCGTCACAGCACCTGATGTCACACAGGAGCCAGAGCAGTCGGCCCAGCCCGCCACACCCACACGCAAACTGTTCATACGCACATTCGGCTGCCAGATGAACGAGTACGACTCCGACAAAATGGTTGACGTACTACGTGAACATGGCGGTGCCGAGCTAACGCAAAACCCTGAAGAAGCTGACATCATTCTGTTCAACACCTGTTCGGTACGCGAAAAAGCGCAAGAAAAGGTATTTTCAGACTTGGGCCGAGTACAGCATCTTCGGCAGACCCGCCCTGGTCTCATTATCGGTGTGGGTGGCTGTGTGGCCAGCCAAGAAGGCGAGGCCATCGTCAAGCGTGCGCCTTATGTCGATGTGGTATTTGGCCCACAAACCCTGCATCGGCTGCCCCAGTTAATTGCCCGCCGGCAACAGACTGGGCGTTCGCAGGTAGATATCAGCTTCCCTGAAATTGAAAAATTTGACGCACTGCCACCTGCCCGCGTTGACGGACCAACCGCATTTGTATCCATCATGGAAGGCTGCAGCAAATACTGCAGCTTCTGTGTGGTGCCCTACACGCGCGGCGCTGAAGTGTCGCGCCCCTTTGAAGACGTACTGACAGAGGTCGCTGACCTGGCAGACCAGGGGGTCAAAGAAATTACCCTGCTGGGCCAGAACGTCAACGCCTACCGCGGGCCGCTGGGCGACACTGATGAAATCGCTGACTTCGCCATGCTGCTCGAATACGTACACGAAATTCCGGGCATTGAGCGCATACGCTACACCACGTCGCACCCCAAAGAAATGACCACGCGCCTTATTGAGGCTCACGGCACACTCAGCAAACTGGTGCCTTTTCTGCACCTGCCCGTTCAGGCCGGCAGTGACCGCATACTGGCTGCCATGAAGCGCGGCTACACCACGCTAGAGTTCAAGTCCATTGTGCGTCGCCTGCGCGCCGCGAGGCCTGGCCTGACACTGTCGTCCGACTTTATTATCGGCTTTCCCGGCGAAACTGAAGACGATTTCGAAAAAACCATGAAGCTCATTCGCGACGTTGGTTTTGACACGTCGTTCTCATTTATTTATTCTCGCCGACCTGGCACTCCCGCCGCCGATCTTGATGACACAACACCCAAAGAGCTCAAGCTTGATCGGCTGCACCGTCTGCAGGCACTCATAAATGAGCAGGCCACCGCCATCAACGACGCCATGGTTGGCACGACACAGCGCGTCCTGGTCGAAAAACCCTCGCGTCGAGACCCAGACAGCGAACTGTCAGGCCGAACCGAAAACAACCGTATCGTTAACTTTGTTGGCCAGCCACGCCTCATCGGGCAAATGATCGACGTGCGTATTACCCATACCATGACCAACTCGTTGCGCGGCGAAATTATCACGCGCGACTCCGCTGAAACGGGCGCTGCATGAGCCAGACGGTACGCAAAAAAAAGCCCGTTATCGTGTTGCTGGACGGTGACAATACGCACCTTGCCAACTTGCTGGGGCCACTGGATGCCAATCTGCAGCAAATCGCCACAGGGTGGGATGTAGAAATCAACCGACGGGGCAATCGCCTGTCCATTACTGGCGACCAGGCTGATGCTGCCGCCAACGCGCTCAACTTATTCCACCGACGCGCTACCCACACACCGTTATCAGTGGATGACATTCAGTTGGGCATGGTCGAACTTGGGGCCGGTAGGCTAACCGAAGCAGAGCAAGAGACGCTTCCTGTGCAGGAAAGCCTGCCTGAACTGCCGCCCGTTGACGACCTTAGCCTGAACCTGCGCACCCGCAAGTCTGACCTGCGGCCACGCACCCCACGCCAGCGTGATTATCTCAACAATATTCTGCGCCATGACATCACCTTTGGTGTTGGGCCTGCAGGCACCGGTAAAACCTGGCTGGCCGTTGCCTGCGCCATTGACGCACTCGAGCGCGAGTCCGTACAACGCCTGGTGCTAACGCGTCCGGCTGTCGAGGCCGGCGAGCGGCTAGGCTTTCTGCCCGGCGATTTGGTGCAAAAAGTCGACCCCTATCTGCGCCCTCTTTACGACGCGCTGTACGATTTAATGGGGTTTGACCGTGTTCAACGCATGTTCGAGAAACAAACCATAGAAATCGCCCCGCTCGCCTACATGCGTGGCCGTACGCTCAACCATGCTTTTGTCATCCTTGATGAAGCCCAGAACACCACCCCTGAACAGATGAAAATGTTTCTGACACGCATAGGGTTTGGCAGCAAGGCTGTGATCAACGGTGACCCCTCACAGGTCGACCTGCCTCGTGGCAGCGCCAGCGGTCTTGTTCACGCGGTAAACATTCTGGAAGATGTACAGGGTATCGCCACCACACGCTTCACTAGCCGTGACGTGGTGCGCCACCCCCTGGTTGCGCGTATCGTAGACGCCTACGAAAAGGCAGACGACCATGGAGCCTGAGTCGCATAGCCGTACCAAGCCAGCAGGGCCCCCAGCGCTTTCGCTGGCAGTTCAGTACGCCGTACAGGCTGATGAACTACCCCGCTGGCGCCTGCGCCGATGGGCAAGCCACGCCGTTGCGGGCGTCGCGCGCGCTCAGGCCGAAGCCGGCCAAGAGGTGTTCTGCGCTGTCACGCTTACCATACGCCTGGTCGATACCGACGAGGGCCGCCAGCTTAACCGCGACTTTCGCGGCAAAGACTACGCCACCAATGTGCTGACGTTCGAGTACGGCGTAGATCCCGATGGCACCGCCAGCGGCGACATCGTACTCTGTATGCCCGTGCTGTTGCGCGAAGCGGCAGAACAAAAAAAAACCCTGCTTGCCCATGCGGCACACCTGACAGTACACGGTGTACTGCACGCGCTGGGCTACGATCACATCGAGCCCGACGAAGCACAGTACATGGAGTCTCTCGAAATCTCTGTACTGCATAAAATGGGGCTTGCAAACCCATATATCTCATAAGCCGCCCTACGCCTCACCCGGCAATATCGGTTATCCTAAAGATTCGTTAAACCAGTCCCCTGGACAATGTCAGAACCAAGCTCACCAGACGCCGAGCCTCGACCGGCGAAAAACTCATCGAAATCCCTGTTCAGAAGGCTCACTGCATTCATGCAGCCTAATGAACCGGTCGACCGCGAAGGCATCAAGGCGGTGCTCGAAGCCGCCCACGAGCGGCACGTGCTCGACGCCGAAGCCTATGCCATGATTTCGGGAGCGCTCGATGTTGCCGACCAAACTGTCGCAGACATCATGGTGCCGCGTTCAAAAATGGATATGCTCGACATTGAGCGGCCCCTTGCCGAGATACTGCCTGAAATCATCGAAACCGGCCATTCACGCTTTCCAGTGTTTGAAGACGACCGCGACAACATCGTCGGCATTTTGCTGGCCAAAGACTTGCTGCTGTCCATCAACAACCCGTCCATTGACTTGCGGCCACTCGTGCGACCCGCCGTATTCATCCCCGAAACCAAACGTCTCAATGTGTTGTTGCATGATTTTCGGGTCAGCCGCAACCACCTTGCCATTGTCGTGGACGAGCATGGCGGCATATCAGGCCTGGTTTCCATGGAAGACGTGCTCGAGCAAATCGTGGGCGAAATCGAAGACGAATACGATGAAGACGCCGAAAAAACCATTTTCCAGACCGGCACCAACAGCTGGCGGGCCATGGGCATCACCGAAATCGATGTATTCAACGAAACCTTCCACACCCACCTGCCCAACGATGATTACGACACGCTAGGGGGGTGGCTGGCCGCTGAACTGGGCCGCATACCCCGGCGTGGCGACAGCATCAACTATGAAGGGCTCAACATTACCGTAGTGGGCGCTGACGCCAAACGTGCACTTTGGTTGCATATACAGCACAACCGTGCAGCCCCGCCGGCTCCACTGAACAGCAGTGACTAAGCCGCCACGCTTCTGGCACCTGAGCCCCCCGCTGGTAGCCATACTGCTGGCATTAGGTGCCTTTCATGCGCTGTCGTTCGCGCCAGGGCCGCTGCCGCCGTGGGCACTGCCATTTGTGCAGATATTCAGCCTTGCCTTTCTGGCGCATCACACTTTCCGTTCAAGCTCTGGCTGGCAGGCCGCTCTCAAGGTCTATCTGTTTGGCATAAGCAACTTTGCGGTCGGCCTGTACTGGCTGTTTATCAGCATGCACGAGTATGGTGGCCTGGCCGCCCCGCTGGCAGGCTTCGCTGTGCTTCTGCTTGCGGCCGCAATGGCCATTTATTCCGCCTTGGCCGTTAGCCTGGCATGGTGGCTTTCAGAAGGCCACAGGCACGCAGTTTCCAGCCACCGCGGCCAATTGATGATGGCAGTCATATGGGCCTCGAGCTGGACACTTTTTGAATGGCTGCGCGGCACGCTGTTTACCGGGCTACCCTGGCTAAACTTAGGCTATGCGCACGTAGAAGGGTTGCTGGCAGGCTGGGCGCCTGTAATAGGCGTCTATGGGCTAACCTGGCTGGCCGCCTTTGCAGCTGCCGCCATAGGCCTGTTCGCCAATGCCAATGCCAAAGACAAAGATCAAGGCAACGAAAACAGCGCAAAATCGGCCATGGGAGTAGGGCTTGCCGTGGTGGCCGGGTTGGTGGGCATTGTTCTCTCACACGCTACATGGTGGCAGCCTCATGGCAACCCCATAATAGTAAGACTGGTTCAGGGCAACACGCCCCAGTCCATGAAGTTCAACCCACAGTTTTTGCAGCAAAGCCAAAAAGATTATCTGCAACTGGCAACGCTGGCACCGCGCGAGCCTGACGGCGCGCCTGATCTCATCGTCTTGCCCGAAACCGTCATACCCCTATTGCAAGACCGCATCGCACCCGAATTGTGGCAACAATGGCAGAACGTCGCGCGCGAACGCAATGCCACCATCATTATGGGCGTGCCACTGCACGACCAAGTAAATGGCCGCGACCGCTATACCAACAGCGCCATCGCCTTTAACGCCGACACCCCCATTGACGCCATCATGTCAGCGCAGGTGGCCGACCGTTACGACAAACACCACCTCGTCCCATTTGGCGAATTCATTCCCACCGGTTTTCAATGGTTTGTTGATGCCATGAATATCCCTCTAGGTGACTTCGATCGCGGCCAGGTACGGCAGACCCTATTTACGACAGACGGCCAGACCATTGCGCCCGACATCTGCTTTGAAGACGTTTTTGGTGAAGAAATCATCCAATCGGTAAAGCCCAGCGCTGACCACGGCTCGGGCGCCACCATATTACTGAATATGAGCAACCTGGGGTGGTTTGGAGACTCCTGGGCCCTACGCCAGCATCTTCAAATCTCACGTATGCGTGCCCTCGAAACCGCACGCCCCATGCTGCGCAGCACCAATACCGGCATGACGGCTGCCATTGACCCCAATGGCAAAGTTCGTGCTGTGCTAGAGCCCATGAGCAAGGGCGTACTCGACGTCGAAGTGC
Organism: Pusillimonas sp. ANT_WB101; assembly: GCF_008369125.1. Classification (NCBI taxonomy): domain Bacteria; kingdom Pseudomonadati; phylum Pseudomonadota; class Betaproteobacteria; order Burkholderiales; family Alcaligenaceae; genus Pusillimonas; species Pusillimonas sp. ANT_WB101. The sequence goes on from NZ_VOAY01000004.1 coordinate 455,946, forward strand.
AGGGTGCCAGCGGTTTGACCCCCTATGTGCGCTGGGGCAACACCTTAATACTGGGCTGGGCGTTGTTCTGGTTGGGTGCAGCATCTGCCCGCCGACGCCCCCAGAAGCCCAGCCCGACGCGTTAAGCCGTTCACAGAACCCAACAAGCAACACGGGTTTTAAATGCGCCTCACGGCCTCTGAACGGGCAGTGAGGCGCATTTTCGTGCTGCCGTCGCTCTTTGTCATTGTTGCCATTGAATAAGCTCGCATTCAGGGCGAATGAAGCCTGTACCATGCAAGACATCAGCACATCACCATACATCGATCCAGAACGCGATCAAGCTGCCCCGCTAGACCCATGCCGGGCCACACGTGTGCAAGATCAGCGCTACCCGGTTGAGCATTGAGCACCTTGCGCCAGGCAAGAGGCCCTCATCGCCCATGGAATACCATCAAAATGCTTAGTATTCGCTCACATAGCCCGCAAATTCCCACCCAGCCAGGCATTCTCACTCAACAACCACCAACTATTTTCACTCTTGACCAACAAAAACCGCACACTGACTTGCACACATTGAGAATATCGTGCATAATCTCGCTTCTTCGCTAGACAAGCCAGTACGGGGGTATAGCTCAGCTGGGAGAGCGCTTGCATGGCATGCAAGAGGTCAGCGGTTCGATCCCGCTTACCTCCACCAGTCAAAACGAAGAAACGCGATTACTCGCACAGCAGAAAGTTTAACTCTGTGCTAGAATTCGCAACTTGCTTGTCCTGTCCCCTTCGTCTAGAGGCCTAGGACACCACCCTTTCACGGTGGGTACAGGGGTTCGAATCCCCTAGGGGACGCCAGTTAATCTGGCAGTCAATACCGCTGCGGAGCGGTAGTTCAGTTGGTTAGAATACCGGCCTGTCACGCCGGGGGTCGCGGGTTCGAGTCCCGTCCGCTCCGCCAAGATTAAAAAAGCCTTGTAATTCAATGAGTTACAAGGCTTTTGTCTTTTTGGGTGGTAGCAAATTTGGTAGCAATCTATGCTAAATTTGCCAGTATATCTACGGGGAAGGTTCTACTACCTACACACCCGCATACAAGGTAAGCAAGTAAAGCGGTCGTTAGCCACAGCAGACCGTCATACGGCTATGATTAGAGCCTGTGAATTACTAAAAACACTTGCTGATATGACCTATGACCTTGACCCTTCAAAATTCATAAAATACGAATTAGACCTGTCTAGAGGCATTGCCAAAGCCGACGGTCCCGACGACCACGGTAGGCTTATGGATGCCTTGGCATTGGTTAAGAAGGTCCAGGAACAGCAACCTAGCCCACCTGCTACTACCCCCCCACCCCCACAGGGGGCTGTTGTAGAGAATATGGGCATACGCCCCGCTACGCACCACGGGCTGACATTGCTGGAATTACTCGACAAATACATACTGCTTAGACAAGTTAAGCCAGCCACAGTCACAGCATTACGAAATACCAGCAAAGAATTTACCGCCTTCTTTCAAAGCAAGTGCTTTATTGCTGACATCATGGTTAGTGATGTGACACGGTATCAAGAGTTTTTGGCAAACAAAGGGAATGTCCCACGAACCATAGACGGCAAGGTTGGCTACATCAAGACCCTGCTCAACTTTGCTATCAAGCAAGGTTATCTAATGGGGAAAAACCCTGCTGAAAATATGTCATTAATGACAAAAAAGCAAAAGCTAACAGATGGTTATGGTATTTTTGAACTGAACGAAATCAAGCAAATTTTTGATAGCGAGTATTTCAAGAGCCAAAAAGAAACAGACCCAGATTATTACTATGTGCTTTTATTGGGATTGGTGACGGGGTGCCGTGTCAATGAAATTACTACCTTGAAATTTGACCAATTTCAAGAAACTGAAGAAGGAAATAATCTAATCGTTATCCGCGACTCCAAAACTCTGGCAGGAAAACGAGAGGTTCCTATTCCCAAAGAAATTATGAATAACGAGTTTATAGCCTTCGTTAAATCACGAAAGGAAAAAAACTCAGGCGACAATGTTTTCAAGTATGTGTCGCGTGACGGAAAAGGTTCAGGTAATGCCGTTGGCAAAAAATTTGCTAGGCACTTAGCTGAACTAAAAATAAACAGAGGGAAGTTAGTCTTTCATTCTTTGCGGAAATTTCTTAATGACCACTTCCTAAAAAATGGCATCGAATTTGAACCACGTTGTCAATTTTTCGGACATGAAATAGAAAACGTCAATATAGCAACCTATGCTAAAAAATTTAGTGTTGATCATTTAGCGAAAAATGTAAGTCCGATACAGTTTAAATTATTACTGACTACGGGAATAATTAGGACCAAATTTTAACCTTGCTGATTAAGCCTATGGCTTAATAAGTAAGGCTAGGCAATATTGCCTATATCTTTGGCTTGCTACGGGCTTCATTGGCTCTATTTAATGCTTCCTTGGCTCTCTGAACGGCTACCCTTGCATTAATTGCCTGAGGGCTATTTATCCCGTGTTTTAACTCTGCATTTTTCAAGTTACTTAAAGCCTCGTTTAATGAGGCCTCTGCCCCTGCCACGCTATCAGAGCTTGGGGTTACTATTATTGGTGCTGTTGTCTGGGGCTTGATAGTAGATAATGCCTCTTTGGTTGCTTTTTGAGGTTCTAGCACACTAGGCTTTAATTTTTCTATTGGCTCATACTTTCTTAACTCTCTTTGTAAATTTCTATTTTTATCAATAACTCGATAGCGATCTTGCTGTGCCTCTTTTAATGTTTCTTTAAGCTTTATTTCATTTTTTTTCAGATTTTCAATTTCTACTTGGTTTGCTTCTAATTGTCCAGGCCTCATAAAATTTTCTACTTTATTAGCAAATCGATCACTATTCGCTAATGCTTTTTTATATCCCGCCTTATACCCTTTTCTATAGCCATTTTTTACTGCTTGTTTTAAACGATTATCTTTTAAACTTTCGTGCTTTTTGTCATTCTCTTCACCGCGCAACAAACCAAGCGGGGCACATAAATCGCCAATTTTATCTTGCCAACCTTTTGCTGTTATTGGTGTAAAGTATTTTTTAGCTGTAAGACTGTTTTTTACAATCGGGGTTATTGCTATATGAAAATGAGGAGTTTTTTCGTCTAAATGTAAAACACAATTTATTAGGTTTTCTCCAAATTCTTGCTTACAAAATTCTTTTACCTTTTCTGTAAATTGATCTAGTTTTTTTTGATCTAAAGTCTCAAAAACCTTTTTTACTTTATTATGATAATTTTTATCATTTACAGGAGTAAGGCTATCCCATTGCTTGCGAGTAATATTTAACTTTTCAAAATCATAAAAATATTCAGGGCTTGCTGATATTACAAACTCCAAGATTCTATTGGCGTCTGCTCTTACTTTCCTAGGCACAATTTCTTCTATTCGTTCATTGACTGCTTTGACTGTATCCGACCTACCCATAATTAATTTATTTAAATGGCTTCGTGAGTAATCCACATTATTTTCTTTTTTCGTTTCACTAACTCGCATATTATGATTATGCATTGCCGTTTCTGTGGATTGATTTATTTTCCCACATCTTAAACTTACATATAAATTAGTCATAAATCCACCTTTATTATTATATTTATTTTTGGTGGTAACACCATACAAGCCAAAGGCTTGTTGTCCCGAAGGGCGAACACTTTTCCGTAGGAAAGGTATAGTGAGTGTATGCCTAGTTTGTTAGACCTTCGTTATAAACAATGTTACTTCACTACTATTAAACTAACAGACTTTTAAATTAAATCAATAATAGAACTTATCTATCTATAATAATGGAGACGTTAGGGAACCATGTGTTCCACACGGTTCCAGCAAAGTTTTACCCTACCCAGTAGATCATAAATAATCTATGAGTTTGGACTTTACTGGAACCACTATATTAGATTTAATCCACATAGCACCAGATAGATATAAAGCAACTTTATCTATTTTGGAGGTTCGTATCGTTTGCTGATACAGTAGCAGGGTCCTCCTGATTGTCTTCCTTGTGGCTTTGCTACTAATCCGTTCTAACCACTTTACCAGCATTCACATTTCGTCAATTATTTATTAAGTCATTCTGACCGTCGCTAATTATCCATATTATTTAGTCGCTAATTTGCTGGTTGCAACCTTACTATATTCTGTTGAATTAACATTAAGGGGTTTAATCCTTCGCAGTCAGTTTTAATTTAATGTGCCTTCTGCATTACAACAAAAAATATACATTGCTTGATATGTTAGAACCGGGAAAATACTTGTGTAGTTTTTTTTTCTTACTACTAGATTTCGACGTATACAACATATGTGCTATTCAAATTAATAGAAAAAGTTGAATTGTCAAGACCAATAGAAAAAGCAACCTTTCGGTTGCTTTTAATTCGTAGTACATATGTTGTCTAAATCTGTCGAGGATTTTTGAGTAGTGCTACGCCACCACATTGACATTATTTAATATACAAAAAAAAGACTGGACGTCAAGTCTTATCAAGAAATAAATTAGATTTTATTTTCAATTAAACCGGCAGATTTTAACCTAGGCCATATTTTCAGCATTTTCTTAAATTCTGTTCCGTAGGCAATTCCAATACCCAACTCTTCACAAAATTCTTTTCCTCCGACTGCCTGCAACTCTTGTGCATACTTCAAAATTTGAAGATGCAACTCGCCAACATATCCATTTCGTGGAGCCTCATTCAGTGCTTTCTTAATAGCCTCTGTTATTTCAGCGCTCATCATATCTATGTTCCTTTTTTATTTATGCACAATGCTTTGTGATTTTTGCATAAATCATAGAACTGTACAACTGCTATCTCACGTAGTACGATCAACTTGCTACCACTGGTATCGATTTTGGTAGCAGGTTTTTTTAATCAATCGCTACTAACCTATTGATTTCAAAGCGAAAGCGGTTTTATGGGTGCTGTTTTTGAACAGTCCCGTCCGCTCCGCCAAAGAATTCAAAGGGTTAGCGCAGAAATGCTCTAGCCCTTTTTCTTTCCTGAAAGTCTGGCTCTATCCCAAAATTGAACTGACCCCAATTAGTTGGACAGTTGAAGCGGTTGATTACACCATCCCAACCGCACAGGTACAAGACCCTCATGCGGCATCCTCCACAAGAGATCGCTTAGCGTAATTCGGCCATCTTGCTCACCAAGGCGGCATTCGCTTTGTCCAAGGCATCAATCGCTGCCAGAGCATATTTATCCGGGTCCGCATGAAATACGAATTCACGCGTCTGATTCGTCCCCCCTCCTAATACGGCGGTGAATACGTTTAGTGCGGTTTCCAAACCTACCTCCGCAGAGGATGTCGTGTTCTCGATCGTAGCAAAGGCGATGTCTGACCCGATAGGCTGGCCTAAAGTCAACTTGCCGACCTTATTGCCGAAAGTGCTCATGTAGCCGCTGCCAATTCCCAGAAGCCCTGCGTCCACCGACATTACCTGCCCGACGCCCAGCGTGCTGAAAGAGCCACCGGCGTGTCCACCTGCTCCGGCAAAATCGAGCAGATAGGTGACATTGATTACGTGAGCGCCCGTTTGTTCGCCAAACTTGGCGACGGCAATACCTGGGTTTGAGGTGCCTAGGCCACCAGTGACACCTTGAATCTCACCAAAGAAAACGGGCTGCTTGGGCCCGATCTGCGAGGGGGAGTAGAAGGTACCGACACCGTAGGAGGAAAACAGTCCGGATTGATCGTGCTTATACGGAAAGTCGTATTCCGTTGTACCTGCGTATGCCGGGTTGCCGGTGAAAGTCTCGCGCGGCAGGACCTCGTAGCCCTGGGCGATTAAAGCTTGAACGAATTTTTCGTGAGCCTCGTTCACGATACGCTGATGGACCTCAGGGCTGACACCGTCAAGCTTGACCAGCCCCGTAGAGTTGCCCCCCATGCCGCCCGAGAACATTCCTCCAGCCTTTTTCTGCAGCTTCTTGCTTTGGTTGAAGCCAACCTTGAAACCGCCTATCACTACCTTCTGCACTTCGGCGAATGCCTTGGGCGTATCAACATCAATATCGCTCTTAGTGCTGAGGCCCAGAAAACCTCCCGTACGTTTTTCGGTCGTCATTACCGTATCTTGCGAGGTGACCGAACAACCCACTAGGCCAAACGCCAGGACCACAGGAACCACACGTCGTAAAATATATTTCATGGTGCCTCATCCTGCGAAAAAAGGGGAAGAGTTACAGTATATTTACAGCCTTAAGACAGTTGAAATATTCTGTAATATTGTTATTTTTTTGTCAAACCTAGGAAAACCCTGACGGGTAAGCCATTCAATTGGGCTGGCCCTTTTTGCTTGTCCACCCTTAAATATTCAAAATCTGAAATACACTTGAGTGCAGATATTTACGACCGTGGTCATGTCGCCCGACCAGACGATTATCATGCAGTACCAAACGAACCCGTGTACGGCAGACTGACCAACAGACAATAAGCCGTCCACTGTGCCCTTGCTACGCCACGTAAACCGCAAGAACCTTACTCAACACTAGGTAGGTCAATACCTATCCATGTCTCGTCTGGCGGGTTCGTTACGTTGACGCTCGAATTTTAGTGGTCAGGCCAACCAGACAGGAAGCCAGCCGAGTCATGCGCCACTCACCAGCCCAAACCGCCGCGCCCCCGCCTCGAGCGCCGCTGTTGCGCACACAGCATCTAGGGTTTCAAATCGGCGGCCAGCTGCTATGGCATGATTTAGCAATAACCCTGCAACCGGGTGAGCGACTTGGCATCACCGGCCCTTCGGGCTGTGGCAAGACATTGCTGCTGCGCACGCTGGCTGGCCTGGAGCCGCTGCAGCAAGGCAAGCTTGAATATCGTGGCCGTGCATTAACAAACTGGCAGATGCCGGCATACCGTGCCCAGGTCGCGTACATCCCTCAACGCCCGGCCCTGCGTGAGGGCAGTGTAGAGGCTGCGTTGCGCGCCCCTTTTAGTTTTCATGCCCATGCACACAGCTCGTTCCCACTTGATCGCGCCCACGAGCTGCTGGCCGCGCTGGGGCGCGAGGATCGTTTCCTGCAGCAGCGCTGCGAGCGACTATCTGGTGGTGAGGCACAAATTGTGGCGTTGCTGCGCGCACTGCTGCTGGAGCCAGAAGTGTTACTGCTGGATGAGCCGACCGCCTCGCTCGATGCCAATGCCGTAACGGCGATCGAGCTGCTTATCGAACATTGGATGGCCGATGCCGCTGATCGCGCCTGTATCTGGACTAGTCATGACAGCATCCAACTGCAGCGCACCTGTGACCGCCTGATCACGCTGGAGCTTGCCGAATGAACACCAGCTACATCAACCTAAGCAACTGGCAGCTGGGTTTTGCGGCCTCGCTGATTGTGGCCAATCTGGCGATTTCAATGTGGCTGCGCCTGGGGCTGGCTCGCAGCCTGCTGGTGGCCAGCATACGCATGACGGTACAGCTACTGCTGGTCGGCTTCATTCTTGAATCGATTTTTGCATTACGCACGCCATTACCAGTGGTCGGCATCGGTCTGGTGATGGCGGCGCTGGCCAGCGCGGCTGCAGTACGCCGCACCCGGCGGCGCTTTCAGGGCATCTACTGGAACAGCCTGCTATCAGTGCTGGGCGCGGCCTTCGTAGTCACTGGGGCAGCATTGGCAGGCATTATCAACGTTCACCCGTGGTTTTCTCCTCAGTACGCGATTCCGGTTCTGGGCATGGTACTGGGCAACTTGCTCACTGGCGTATCACTGGCGCTGGATCGCTTCATGGAAGGGGTGGCGCGCGAATCTGATGTGATCGAGGCCGACCTGGCGCTGGGCGCCACGCGCTGGGAGGCAGCTCACCCGCTAATCGTCGAGACCATGCGCACTGCGCTCATTCCTACCATTAATGCCATGATGGTAATGGGCGTGGTGAGCCTGCCGGGCATGATGACCGGCCAGATGCTGGCAGGCGCCTCGCCCGCAGCAGCCGTGCGCTACCAGATCATTATCATGTTCATCATTGCTGCAGCTACCGCACTAGGCACACTCGGGGTAACGCTACTGGCCTTCCGCTCGCTGTTCAACGCGCAGCATCAACTCTGCACGGGGCGGTTACGCATCAACGGTAAATCTGCTTGAATAGAGACATCGTTGAAATGCGCCCAAGCGCAACGGCCAAGGACTTAACCCACGCCCGCACGCTTGCTGAAAAATCACCACACCCTGTATGCTGCAGGCGAAACGCCTTCGCACAGATACACCATGCCCAATACCAGCAATAGCGTGTGCATTCGCCAAGCCTTTGACGCCGCCCGGTATGTCATCGAGGCTCCTGGCGCCGACATTGTTTTGCACATTGGGCAAGCCAGCACTGCGGCCCGGGCACTTCTTATAGCCCTTGAGGCTAACTGTGCCGCACTTATCACTGCCTACAACCCTGGAGGGTGTGTCGTAGACCATGCCATCAACCAGGCAGCTCAGCGCGCGCTACAGCGCGACACTGAGGCGCTGGGCCTAACATCTATGCAGGGGTATAACAGTGCCGAGGATGGAAGCCCGCCTATCGAGCCCACCGTGGTGCTGTTCAGGCCTTCACAAGCAGAGGCCGACGCGCTCGCCCAACGCTATGGGCAACTGGCTTATGTACTGTTGGGCCAAGAAGGCATGCCCGTGCTTAGATGGCTCTGACGCACAACGCCGCGCATCAGGCAAAAAATAATGCTTGGAGGCTCATCGCGGGGCGCCAAACACCAAAGTAACAAATTGACACTAATTTACGACGCGACCGACTTCGACACAGTTGCATTACTCTGAAGCGCTGTAGGCAGCAAAATCCATCAAATACGATTAAATAGTCTTTATTTTCCTCCTTATTCTCTCAATTTCGCGCTTGTGAACTCGCCTTCATACTCCTAACATAGCCGCTCCATATTGCTTAGGAATCGTCAGCATGCCCCGCTCAACCATGACGGCTACAGAGGTAGCCAGGCATTCGCCCACCAACCACGCCAACGACGCCTGGAAACTCGACGACATCCTCGCCTTGTACGAGCTCCCATTTATGGATCTGCTGCTTCGTGCCCAAGTCGTGCACCGGCAAAACCATGAACCCAACACGGTTCAACTGTCTACGCTGCTCTCCATCAAGACAGGGGGGTGTCCGGAAGACTGTGCGTATTGCCCGCAATCATCGCGCTATGACACACAAGTCGAAAAAGAAGCCCTGCTGCCCGTGCAAGAAGTGCTTGAGGCGGCTCGAAGGGCCAAAGAAAGCGGAGCACAGCGCTTTTGCATGGGCGCTGCGTGGCGCTCACCCACTGCCCGCCAAGTCGATCTGGTCGCCGAAATGGTCACAGCCATTAAAGGTATGGGGCTGGAAACCTGCGTCACCCTGGGCATGCTCAAGCCCGGCCAAGCCGAAATGTTGCGCGATGCCGGCCTTGATTACTACAACCACAACCTCGACACATCGCCCGAATTCTACGGCACCATCATCAGCACACGCACCTACCAAGACCGCCTCGACACGCTCGAGCGTGTGCGGGCAGCGGGCATTAACGTATGCAGCGGGGGCATTGTGGGCATGGGCGAAACGCGTCGCGACCGAGCGCGCCTGATACAGCAGTTAGCAAACCTGTCACCGTACCCCGACTCTGTGCCCGTCAACAACCTGGTCAAGGTGCCAGGCACTCCGCTCGCTCAAGGCGAAGACATCGACCCTTTCGAGTTTGTGCGCACAGTCGCTGTAGCGCGCATCACCATGCCGCGCGCCGTCGTACGGCTTTCCGCAGGGCGCGAAGAAATGGACGACTCACTGCAAGCTTTGTGCTTTCTGGCAGGTGCCAACTCAATTTTCTACGGTGATCAGTTGTTGACAACGGGCAACCCCAACGTCATCCGCGACAAGCAGCTGCTGCAGCGGCTGGATATGTCGGCCACAGGCAGCACACCAGCTAGCGATACGGCCCAGGCCGGTTCTTCCTCCGCCGCTCAAGCACCCTCCGACACACCTTGCCACGAGACGGCACGCTAAAACTCAGGCGATCACACTTCAATGCACACTCTCATTATCAGCATCGCCTGTAGCGTTGCCGTATCAATCTTGCTCAAGATGGCCCGAAGGCAGAACATTGCCATTGATCAGGCCATCGCCGTCAATTACGTCGTGGCGGCCGCGCTCTGTCTTATTGTGCTTAGGCCGCAGCCTGCCTCGCTGCTCAGCCCCTCTACCCCGTGGTGGATACTGGCGTTGCTTGGTGTTTTGCTGCCCACCATATTTCTGGCTATGGCCGGCGCAGTTCGGCACGCAGGCATCGTGCTAAGCGATGCAGCACAACGGCTATCGCTGTTCATACCGCTGATCGCCGCTTTCGTCATTTTCAGCGAGGACGTTTCCGGCACCAAGCTGATGGGCATTGCCATTGCGCTGGTCGCACTTGTCTGTCTGCTGCTGCGTCCCCGCCAATCTTCAGGGTCCGGTGACACGTTCAAAACCACAGGCTTGCTGCTTGCGGTTTGGGTGGGCTACGGCACCATAGACATACTATTTAAGCAACTGGCAAAAAGCGGTGCCGTGTTTTCCAGCAGTCTGTTCGCCGCCTTCGCACTGGCAGGGATTCTAATTTTTATTTACCTGACGCTCAGGCGCACGGTATGGCAGCGGCGCAACATTGTGGCGGGCCTGGTGCTGGGCCTGCTTAACTTCGGCAACATTTACTTTTATATCCGCGCCCATCAGGTCTTTCCCGACAACCCCACGCTGGTTTTTTCAGCCATGAACATCGGGGTTATTTCTTTGGGAACCTTGGTCGGTGCGGGCTTCTTTCGTGAGCGTCTGTCGTGGGTAAACGCACTAGGCATTGTGCTTGCCATTAGCGCCATTGTGATCCTCATCCCTCGCTGATCCCGCTTGGGCGTAGAAACTTACCCAAACCACTCAGAAGCAGACCCAGGCCAGGCCAGCGTACCCAAAAGCTCAGGGCTTTCTTTCAGACCGCAGAGTATTAAGTACACACGGCTCAGAGGTGTTATGCAGACCAAGTGCCCCACGAGGTTGTTTTGTGGGGCGCTAGGTCTGGCGCGAATTATTAACCAATAGCCGGATCTGGCTTTTGGTTTGGCCCAATCGATGGTTCTGAGTCGCTCTGCTGCGATCGTCTGTGCCTGGCCGCATTCGATGCTGAGTACGATGCATCGCTTGCGTCAGCCGCTGTCGTAGCTGTTCCGATTGAACCTGATGCTACTGACCCCGCTGTTGCCGCTTCTGGCGCGGTCGGCCTTGGCAATGCTGACTCTGGTGCCGCAGCTCCGACTTTCACTTCTGGCGATACCGATCTCGGCAATGCCGACTCCGGTGCATCTGCCGCTAAATCGCCCGTCTCAGCCGCGACGCTTGTGACCAACCCTGGCGCTGCCGAAGCCACCGCTGACGCAGTTTCTTCCAAACCAGCTCCAGCCTGCACCGCTTCGTCAGGATCGGGCGGCAGGGAGCCTGCCGGCATTTCTTCGGGCGGGGTTTCAAACGACACATCGCTCTCCACGTCTACGCGAGGGTCAAGCGATGCCACAATGTTGGAGCTTTGCAGGCTGTCAGACATAGGCACGAAATGCGTAGGGGCGTCTTCACTCAGGTTGGCGCCCGTAACCTGCTGCGGACGAATTACGGCTACCAGCACAAACGCACAGCCAGAAACAAACACAAAGTACACCTCAGGGTGCAACTCGCGCATGAGCAAGCCGGCAAACATGGGCCCCACACATGCGCCCATGCCGTACACCATGTAGAGGATCGCACTCAGTCCTACACGCCTGTCGGGATCGACGTTGTCGTTGGCGAAAGCAGCCCCCAACGGGTAAAGCGTAAACTGCAACGCGCCCAATATGCATGAAAATACCACCAGGCCCCAGTATGGAATTGTCCACCAGCCCCACAAGGGGATAGTGGACAAGGCCAGGATCAGTGCACACAAACGTATCATGCCGGCGCGATTGACACGGTCGGCCAGCCACCCCAGCGGCCACTGCGCCAACAGCCCAGCCGCCACCGATGCCGCCAAAAATACAGCAACCTCGCTATTGTTAAGCCCTTGCTTGAGCGCGAACACGGGCGCAAGCCCATAAAATGCACCCGTTACCATGCCGGCGACAAACAGAATGATTAGCGACATGGGCACCCGTGCCAGATAATACTTGGCATGAATGGGGGCCGGCACCTGAATAGTGGGGTGCATGCGACGTGTCAACGCCACAGGCACCAGACACAGCGCCGAGCACATAGCGGCAAAGATCAATGGCTCGTAGTTCAGGCTGGGGAACAGCGTGAGCGACAACTGCCCCAGCACGGTGCCACAGCTTGAACAAATCATATAAAAGCCGAAAACACGACCGCGTTGGGCGTTTTCTGTTTGCTCATTAAGCCAGCTTTCTATCACCATAAACTGAGTGACCATGGCAATGCCGGCAAGAAACCTGAAACCCAGCCAGGCCCACAGGTTATTAACGAGGGCCAAGACCAGTATGGTAATAGTCACAATGGCTGCTGTCGCCGCATACGCGCGAATGTGCCCGACCTGGATAATGATTTTGTGCCCTATACGCGCCCCAAAGACCAGCCCGAGATAATAAATGGCAATCAGACTGCCCACCCAAAGTTCCGACACCGACTCGGCGGTCAGCCTTAGACCCATGTAAGTGTTGAACAAGCCCGACCCGACCAGCAACAACACGGTGGCAAGATAGAGTGAAAAAAACGAGGCAATCATTTGCACCATGGCGTACCGCAGGGCTCCGTATGACTATTGGCAAAAAAACAGGGTTAACTAACTAAGCTGCTTGAGCAGCGTGGCAGCGTCACTGACATCAAATTTGCCAGCTTGCTCAACATTCAAATGCTTGACCACGCCATCTTCAAGCACAGCCGAAAAGCGTTGCGAACGCACGCCCATGCCGCGCGCAGAAAAATCAGCATCCAGCCCCAAAGCGCGTACCCAGGCGGCACTGCCATCGGCCAGCATGCGTACGCGGCCGGCTACACCCTGATCGCGGCCCCAGGCACCCATTACAAACGCGTCATTGACTGCCACGCACCAGATCTCGTCGACGCCATGCTTATGCATCTGCTCAGCCAATTCAACATAGCCTGGAAGGTGTTTGGCTGAGCACGTTGGCGTAAAGGCGCCAGGAACCGCAAACAGGGCAATTTTCTTGCCTTTGACCATTTCTGAAACCTGAAACTGATTAGGACCGACTGCACAACTATCGGTCTCAGTTTCAATAAACTCGGTGAGAACGCCGTCTGGAACCTGGTCACCAATTTTTATAGCCATGACAATCTCCGCAAGCAATTATTGATTTCCCTTCGTAGTGAGGGAACGAAAAACGGCGGCAGTCGCGAACGCGCTGACGCCATGAAAAAACGCAGCCAGGCCCGAAATAGGTAAAGCACGGCCACGACATGACCTTTGAGGCCTGCCATCCGCAGCCATCGGCGGCATGAATGCATAATGATACGCTCCCGATGCAGGGTACGTCGCGACCTAGGTACCGCGTGGTCAGGATATCCACGCAAAACTGTTGCATTGCGGCACGCTGGTGCAACACCTACTACGGCAACTACGGATTATTCAAGACCAGATACCGTATATGATAGGTCTCTTGTTTCATTCGCAGCGACACCACACATGACCAAAATCTCCGGGCAAACGCCCACGCTTACCCATATCGACGAATCCGGCGAAGCCCGCATGGTTGACGTCGGCGACAAGCAATCAACCCAGCGCACAGCCATCGCCGAAGCCGTTGTCCGCCTAAGCCCTACCGCTTACGCCCTGTTGTCAGCCGCCAACAACGCCAAAGGTGACGCACTCAATACAGCACGCATTGCCGGCATACTGGCTGCCAAACGTTGCGCCGAACTTATTCCTTTGTGCCACAGCCTGCCACTCAGCTTTGCGGGCATTGACTTCTTCCCTGATGATGCAGCACATACTATCCGCGTGCAGGCCACCTGCCGCAGCGACTACAAAACCGGCGTAGAAATGGAAGCCATGACCGCCTGCAGCGTGGCCGCCCTCACACTCTACGACATGTGCAAGGCAGCCGACAAAGGCATAGTACTCGAGCAGGTTCGACTGCTGTACAAGTCAGGCGGAAAAAGCGGCGAGTGGCGGGCAAACGCCAACTAAGCACTAGCGCACTTCCAGCCCGCACAGGCCCCTCACTTTAATACACTCACTATGTGGGCGTTTGCTTTCGCCAGTTTACTCGGAGGCTTGTCGGGGCTATACAGCGCTGCGCTCGCCGCAGCGTATGCCAAGGCCATCGAGCAAGGTAAACTGGCCAACACAGCCACCCTGCTCTATTCGCTCGCACATCCACAGTTTCGTTTTTCAACCCCCGCCCAACGCTTTGCCGTGCTTGTGTGCGTCCTCGTTCTCGCCGCCAGCCATATCTGGTTTCTTGGTCGGTACGGGTGGTCCGCGCATGCGCTTGCGCTAGCTTTTCAAGCATCTCTGCTTTGCAGTCTGGCGCTCATCGACATCCGTACAGGCCTGTTGCCCGACGCCTTGAACCTGCCGTTGTTTTCCGCAGGCCTGATCGTGGCCCTGCAACCCTCAGCCGCTACCAATGTTACTCATGCACTGCTTGGCGCATTCGTGGGATACGGCTTTCTTTGGCTAGTAATGGGGTTGTTCTCAAAAATCGCCAAAACAGAAGGCATGGGGCGAGGCGATCTCAAACTGGCGGCCGCATTGGGCGCCTGCTGCGGCATTGAGCACATTTTGTATGTGCTGATGCTGGCCAGCCTCGCCGGCACCCTATTCGCCATGAGCCATCAGCGCACTGTATTCGCCAAAGGCAGCTACCCATTCGGCCCTTTTCTCGCTGGTGCCGGCCTTGCCGTCACACTGGCACATGCATAGCCTGCAGCCTTGCACTTAAGCACGGCAACACCCTATTTCGATGAGCTAGAATAGGCCATAACAACGGGGCCCGTGTTTGCATGCCCCGCCAGGAGACTAACGTGGCCAACCCAGCAACCATTACCGTACTTTACTTCGCCCAAGTCGCCGAGCTTACCGGACAGCGACACGAATCCTGCCCGTTTGACGCCCCCATAACGGGAAGCGACTGGCTAGCCCAGCTCGAAGCCCGCTTCCCCCAACTTGCACCCGTTACACGCCTCAAACTTGCCGTCAATCAATACCATGTGCCACATGACACGCTCATACAACCGGGCGACGAGGTAGCCGTATTTGAACCCGTGACCGGAGGCTAACCATGGTTGTTGTACAAGAAGACGATTTCGACGCCGCCCAACTAACCGAAGCACTGCGTCAGCGACACCCCGGCAAAACAGGGGCCCTGGTCAGCTTTACCGGCTATGTGCGCGATTATGCCGAACACGCGCCCACCCACACTCTGTTTCTTGAGCACTACCCAGGCATGTGCGAACGCGAAATAGAAGCCCTCTGCACAACGGCCTGCACTCGCTGGAACGTGCTTGAGTGTCTGGTGGTACACCGCGTGGGCGAACTCAGCAACACCGATCAAATTGTATTCGTTGCAGTCGCTGGCGCCCACCGCGGCGACACCTTCCGCGCCTGCGAATACATCATCGACGCCCTCAAAACCCGCGCCCCCTTCTGGAAACGTGAAACCCTGGCCGACGGCAAACGCTTCTGGGTAGAACAGCGCCAGTCCGACGCCGACAAAACCCAACAATGGGGTTTGGACGCGCCAGCGGACAAAACTTAACAAAGGTTTGGACGCGCCAGCGAACAAAACTTAACAAAGGTTTGGACGCGCCAGCGAACAAAACTTAACAAAGGTTTGGACGCGCCAGCGGACAAAACTTAACAAAGGTTTGGACGCGCCAGCGGACAAAACTTAACAAAGGTTTGGACGCGCCAGCGAACAAAACCTAACTGCCCCGTCATTCTGGAGTGTTTTTACATGCTTGAATTCGATGAAGCCCAGGCCCGCATGGCCTCGGCCGGTACACCTCCCAATATCACCGAAGTCTGCCCGATACGCAAGGCAAGAGGTCGGGTTCTGGCGCAAACTCTGTTTGCATCGCTGGATCTGCCCCCGGCCGACAACAGCGCCATGGACGGTTACGCCATCCGCCTGGCCGATTATGAGCAAGGCAAACCACTACCCGTACAACAGCGCTGCTTTGCGGGGGTACGCCCAGAGCCACTACAGCCAGGTCAGTGCATACGCCTTTTTACGGGCAGCCTGATTCCTGAGGGTGCAGATACTGTCGTCATGCAAGAAGATGGCGCAGAAACTGAAGAAGGTTTTACGATCTCAGTCCCGCCTGTACTTGGCACGCATATACGTCGCCAAGGTGAAGACATTGCCACTGACGCACAGCTATTTGCCAAGGGCACCTTGCTGGGCCCCGCTGAAATCGCCTTGCTCGCTTCGCAAGGATATGCCGAAGTGCATGTTTACCCAACGCTGCGTGTGGGCATTCTGACCACAGGTGACGAGCTGATTCTGCCCGGGCAAGAAAGAAGCGATGAAAACATCTATAACTCTAATGGCCCCATGCTGACAGCCATGGCAGAAAACCTCGGGGTCGAGGTTGTACACGCATTGCATGCGCTGGACACCGCCGAATCACTTGATAACGCCTTGTCCACGCTGCTAAATGACTGCGATGTCGTGCTGACCGTAGGCGGCGTGTCAGTCGGCGAAAAAGACTTGGTCAAGCCTGCCATCGAACAGGCCGGAGGAAAACTCGATCTGTGGCGCGTACTCATGAAACCGGGCAAGCCCGTAGCTCTCGCCCACATCGGCAGCAAGCCCATTGTCTGCCTGCCCGGCAACCCCGTTTCAGCCTTCGCCGTGTTCACTTTACTGGTCACGCCACTGATTCGCACCATGCAGGGCCGTGCCACCGTGATCCCAGATGTGCAGTTCGGCAAAATTATGGCTGACAGGCCTTTTGAAGAAAAACGTGAAGAGTTTCTGCGTGTTCATGCCGAGTTCGTGGCCGACGACCAGCCTCGCCTACGGCCATACTTTCAACAAGGATCAGGCATCATAAGCTCGTTGCCTTGGGCCAGTGGCTTTGCCCGCATACCAGCTGGCACCCGCGTCGAAGATGGCACCACGGTGCGCTACTACGACTTGAAACACTGGCTCTCATAAAAAAGCGCGCCAGGCTGCGAGACGTAGTCTGGGTTCACGCGCTCTTCTTGCCTGCAACACATGGTGCTGGCCTCTGCGCCCATGTGTTGGCCTGCCGGCCATATCGACCGCAGGCGGATACGTCCAACAGCGCTCTCTCGAAACACGTGAACTGACCTCAGGCGGTTTCGGCCTTTATGACGCCCGCATCCAGGAGACAATCTGCCAGTGCTATAAATTGCGACACGGAAAGCTCCTCGGCGCGAGCCGTCGGGGGTATTCCCAACGCATCCCAGTCGATGTGTTCAGCCCAATCTGCCAGCCCACGACGCAGCATCTTGCGCCGCTGAGCAAATGCACGCGCTACGACGCGTGCAAATACGCGGTCGCTACGCGGACGTGGCCTGGATTCTGGCAACGGAACCATACGCACAATGGCCGACACCACCCGCGGCGGCGGATCAAACGCTTCAGGCGCAACATCAAACAGCTTGAACATGCGGTAGCGCGACTGCAGCATGACAGACAGGCGGCTATAGTCACCGGTGGCAGGCTTGGCCACCATGCGGTCTACAACCTCGCGTTGCAACATAAAATGCTGATCGACGACCTGATCAGCACAATCGATTAAATGAAACAACAACGGGCTGGAAATGTTGTACGGCAAGTTGCCCACTAGACGCAATCGGCTTCCAAGCGCAGAAAAATCAGTTTTTAGTGCATCGCCTTCAATAACAGTGATCCGGTCAGCCGGATGTTGCCTACGCAGGCGTGCCGCCAGATCACGGTCAATTTCAACCACAATCAAATGATTGAGCGATTGCAGCAGCGGCCCCGTCAGGGCCGAAAGCCCAGGCCCGATTTCAATAACCGTATCATCGCGGCCTGGGTCTATTGCCCTGACGATGGACTCCGTAACGCCCTGGTCAACGAGAAAATGCTGACCGAATCGCTTGCGCGCCTGATGCACCATCGTCTTAACGCCTGCCACTGCTCGATTCGGGATCGAGGCGGTTGTCAATATAAGCATGACCACGCAACTGGCTAAGCCATTCTTCGTACGCAGGCTCTATGCGCCGCTCGAACAGCGTTTTGCGTGCTTCCATACGCCTGAACTCGTCGCCCATGTCTTTATTGCGCCGCTCGATCACCTGAATGAGATGCCAGCCAAACTGCGAACGAACTGGTTCACTGACCTGGCCGGGTTGTAGCGCATTCATGGCCTGTTCAAACGCTGGCACGGTTTCGCCAGGTGTAAGCCAGCCAAGATCGCCACCCTGTGGCGCACTTGCGTCTTCTGAATAACGCTTGGCAAGGTCTTCGAAGCTTTCACCGTTGAGAATGCGCTGACGCAGTTGCTCGACGCGATCATGCGCGGCCTGATCAGACATGACCTTGCTGATCTTGATAAGAATGTGGCGTGCATGCGTTTGCGTGACAATCATGGGCCCCTGCTGCTGCGGCGTGGGCGATGCATCGGCAAGCGTGGGTGGCGCCGCAGGCCTGGCCTGAGGCTGGGCCGACGCGGCACCCTTGGCAGTTACTTTGAGAATATGGAAACCATTAGCACTGCGGACAACTTTGCCCACTTCGCCTGCTTTCAGTGACTGGGTTGCCTGCACAAACAGATCAGGCCAACCATCAACAGGGCGCACACCCAAATTGCCGCCCTCAAGTGCCTGCGGGCCATCTGAAGAGGCCGCAGCCACGCCGGCGAAGTCAGCCCCGCTACGAACTCGGGCCAGCAGGCCCTCGGCCTTTTGCCGCAATGACTCAACCTGAGAGGCCGTTGCGCCCTCGGGGACGGCTACCAGAATCTGTGCGATACCCAGCATCTGAGGACCAGACTGGGCCGACGCGCGCGATGGTGCTACCGACTGTTGCCTACTCTGTTGAGGTGTACGGCCAGCTTGTCGATCCTGATTTTTCAGAAACGAGTCAATCTCGCCATCGGATATGGTGACAGTACTGTCGACGGCGCGCTGGCGCAGCATATCCATGCGAACCTCAGTACGCACGCTGTCGAGATAATGGTCCCAGCTGACGCCTGATTTTTCGATTTCGCGTCGCAACTGAGCCTCGGTAAGCTTATTGCGGCCCGCTACGGCCTGCACGGCCTGGGCAAGCTGCGCCTCGGAAACCCGAATACCCAGGCGCTCTGCCTCCTGGCGCTGGAGCTCTTGCGTGATCATGCGCTGCAAAACCTGTTTTTGTAACGTTGCCTCATCGGGTATCGGAATATTCTGATGCTGCAACTGCTGTCGTGCAGTTTGCATATCGGCATTGACCTGCTGCAAAGTAATTACGTTGGTGTTGACGACAGCCGCAATGCCGTCGACAAACTGGGCACCGGCGGGCTTGGCTGCAGGCTCTGCAGGGCTCTTGGCGGAAGACGTTGCCGGCTTCGCTAACAGGGAGGTGCCTGGCAGCAATATGGCTCCCGCCAGGGCAACCAAAAAAGACACAATCCAGCGTTTGGCGGGCAGTCTATGCATTATTCATACCTCTCGAAGGTCGTTTTTTCAGATATAGGAGGAGTTACCGGCTCGTATCCGATAACTCTGTCGCTAAGCAGCCGCATCGGGTCGGTACCAAGCGACCCGAGTCCGGCCAGCTCCAGCTGGAAAAATACTGCGGTATTGGTGTCACCGCGGGATACGGCATAGCGCTGAAGCACCATGCGCGCTGTCCAGCAGCAGTCGCCTTTATACTCCAGACCAACAATGGTCTGAGTATTACGCTTTTCTTGTAATGAGTAATCGAAGCGCCCCATGGTATACAGACTGCGGGTCAACGGCCATTGACCCGCCAGGCTAATCTGTTCACGCGTGCGATCATCTTCGGGATCCACATAGACGTCAGGGTTGGCGACCATGAGCGGGTCACGTTCATAACGATACGATACCGACAATGAGGTGAGACGTTTGGGGCTCCAGCGAACTCCTGCCGACATGCGATTGCGTTCGCGCGACTCTGGGTTAAATTGCGCGTCGAACCGCACATTGAACTTATCGGTTAGCGCAGCACTGGCACCGACAAGATAATCTGACCGCGTGTTTGTGCGGGGTGTTTCGGCGCCCAGAGTGACACGCTGATCCTCAAAGTACAGCCGCTGGGCAGCCGACAGAGACAAGCGTTCAAAACCACTTTCAGCGTCGAGCCAGCGCGATGTCAGACCGATAGTCAACTGGTTTGCATTGGAAATGCGATCCCAGCCACCGCTGAAAATATTCTCACCAAAGGCCTGCGCATAATTGAATGAGGCAATGCTGGTGTCGTAGATGGGGATATCTGATTGATCCCGATACGGGACATTCAGATAATACACGCGAGGCTCAAGGGTTTGAATGGAGTCATTGCCGAACAGCGTGGTATTGCGCTCAAAGGTCATGCCGGAATCAAGCGACATAATGGGCAGCACACGGCTTTGCGAATCTGGAAGCCCCACAAAACCTGTATCGGCTCCATACCAATTGGTATTGTACTGGCTCATGTGCAAGCCCATCTTAGGCGTTACATACCAGCCTGCACGCACAATGGGGTAGGCTATCGTTGTGTACGAACTGAGGCGAGTACCGTCGGGTGCAATGTGATGATTGCGCCAGTAATCAAACTTGGACAGCCGGCCTGAATAAAAAGGCATGCTAAAGCGTGTGGCGTAATTTTCAGACACAACATCAAACCCACCCCAGTTATATCGCGCAGCACGCATGTAGAGCTCGGGCAGTTTATCAAACTGCGGCTGCTCGTAGTTGGTGGTTTTATCTTGCAAGGTTTGGTATTTGAATGCCGACAAAGAGCCACTGAAATATTTGTAGCCGCTCCAGGTAACGCGCGCCGAACTGGGTAAATAATTGACAGACGCGTCACTCATGCCAAATGACGAGAAATCACGAAAATAATCGTCGTCTGACACACGCCGATAATCGAGATAGGCATTGAATCCATTACCCAGAATCTGTTTGTGCTGACCGAGCAGCATCCAGCGGTCTTCACCAGTGACATGGTCGTGACCCAGCCAGGTGCCGTCGAGCTGACCGCTGTATTTACGCCCTAGATAGCGAAATTGCCCCCCCAATTGAACACCGCGTTTGCTGAGGTAGCGAGGCGTAAGCGTGGCATCGTAGTTAGGGGCAATATTGAAGTAATACGGTATTGAGAGATCGAACCCACTATTGGATGACGCCCCGTAAGTGGGCACCAGCAACCCCGATTTACGCTCTTTTTTGACTGGAAAGGTCAGATAGGGCGAATACAGAATGGGGACTTTCTTGAAGTACAACACGCCGTTGCGGGCGATGCCTTCGTTTTTATCGAAATCAAGATCGACTTGCTGCGATGAGATATACCAGGCCGGATCGGGACAAGGGCAGCCAGCGTAATTAACATCAGTAAGTCGCAGCCGGGTGCGGCTCAAGATGTCAGCGTGCGCCGCCTTGCCTGCACCACCCGTCGAACCCAGCCAGAAATTGGGATCAGTAACTTCACCCGTTTCGCTGTTAATGTTGTAGTTGAGCTCTGAGCCACGCACAATGGTGGCGTCACGCATGATGAGGCCGTTTCCTCGCACACGGGCATCGCCGGTGCTACGGTCATAGTCGATGTAGTCGCCCTTAACCACCGAATCAATACGACGCACCTCGGCGTTGCCGGTCATGATGACCTTGCCGCTTTGATCAGTTTCGATTTTGTCAGCGACTAGAAAAGAAGACATTTCGTCTTCATTAATGTTCTGGTGCAAATTTAGCTTGGGAGCAACAGTGAGGCCGCTGGATGTGAGGGACGGCAGCGTTCCCGACGCCGGCTTTTGCGCCTGCGCCTGCGCCGCCGGCACGCAGCCGAACGCGATTAGAATTGCCCACAAAACCGAACGCACGAGGATCTCGTCTCCTGAAACAGACTATATTTTGACACAACCCCCGACCGCCAGGATTGGCAACCCGGTATTATAGAGAAGCCTTCGCATGCGTGATTAAAGCATGACGCAACGCCTATCGTATTTGTCTACACACCCAATATGGAACAAACCATGACACACGACGCGACCCAGCGTCTTGCTACATTGCAACAATGGCTGCATGACCTGCCCGAAAGCCTGGGACTCGTTCCCGAGACGCTGCAACCGGCGTCAAGTGATGCCAGCTTTCGCCACTACTACCGTATTGACGCCAGCCAGGGGCCTGTCATCATCATGGATGCTCCGCCTCCGCACGAAGACTGTAGCCCCTTCGTCGATGTCAGCCAACGCCTGGCGAAGGCGGGCCTGAACGTGCCGAAAATACTGGCGCAAAACCTGGCGCAAGGCTTTCTGCTGCTATCTGACCTGGGCAATAGCACGTTTTACCAGGCTATCCAGAGCGGGCTGCCTGACTCACGCCTACAGGCCATGTATAAGGGCGCCATCGGCGCGCTGGTACAGATGCAGCACGCCGATGCTACCGGCCTGGCACATTATGACGTCGTGCGACTGCAGCAAGAGCTTACTGTATTTCCAGAGTGGTATGCGCAAAAACATTGCCAGAGTCCGCTCAGCGATGCCGAGCAGACAGCACTAGCCAGCATCTTTGACACCCTGGTTCAAGACAACGCCCGTCAACCCTCGGTGCTGGTGCATCGCGATTTTCATTCGCCCAACCTCATGGTGGGCCCCGATGACGCCTGCCCTGGCGTTATCGATCACCAAGATGCACTTTTCGGCCCCATCACGTACGACATCGCGTCACTGGTCATGGATGCCCGCACAACCTGGGAAGAGCCACAGCAACTTGACTGGGCTATCCGCTACTGGGAGGCCGCCCGCGCCGCAGGCCTGCCTGTGGATGACGATTTCGCGTCATTTCACCGTGCCTACGAATGGATGAGCCTTCAACGTAATCTTCGTATTCTCGGGGTCTTTGCGCGGCTGTCGCACCGAGATGGCAAGCATCATTATCTTGACCACATTCCCCGCGTCAGTAGCTATACACGGCAAGTGGCCAACCGATACGGCGTATTCCGTCCACTGTTGCGTATTCTCGACAGGCTTGAAAACCATCAAACCACTACAGGTTTCACGTTTTGATGCGAGCCATGATTCTTGCGGCCGGTCGCGGCACTCGCATGCGGCCTCTCACCGACACCACCCCAAAGCCCTTGCTACCTGTCGGCGGCAAGCCGCTTATCGTCTGGCACATACAGCGTCTCGTTCATGCCGGCCTCACTGACATCATTATCAACCACGCCTGGCTGGGCTCAAAAATCGAACAAACCCTGAAAGACGGTTCGCAGTTTGGTGCCCGACTACAGTATTCGGCCGAACCCGCAGGCGGCCTTGAAACCGCAGGTGGCATTGCACAAGCCCTTGATTTTTTTCAAGACCAACCGTTTCTTGTCGTTAATGGCGACGTATGGAGCGATTGGCAACCCTCTGAAGCCATTCAACAGGGCCAGCGTCTGCTTACTGAAAATCATCTAGCATGGCTGCTCATGGCAGACAACCCTCCTCAACACCCCGAGGGTGATTTCGTACTGGACACAGATGGCAGGCTAACCGACAAACCAGGCAACACAGCCGACTCGCGCGCTCACCCTCTCACCTTTGCAGGCATTGGTGTGTATCAACCCACTCTGTTCCATTCTGTACAAAAAGGGGAATTTGCCAAGCTCGCGCCTTTGCTGCGTCAGGCGATGCAAGCGGGTATGGTTGTCGGCATGCACCATAGCGGCCAATGGGAAGATGTTGGCACCCCGGCACGTCTAGCCTCGTTAGACCGCCGCCTCAGCGCTGGCTAAATATATGGCTAGACAATCGCCGAACCCCAGTACGGCAGTTAACTTTCCACAAGCCCCGCGTGCACACTACCACCCTGCAACGATGACCTCACTGCTTATTTCCACAGGCGACTCACCTACTGGCCCCGCCAGGAAAGATGGGACGCGCTTGGCCGAGCAGCAGCCTCACGTTAAACTTTATAGGGTCTCGTACCGTGAAAAACAGCGTGACAATATGTTTCAACGGTATTCATAATGAAACGAGCCCTGCCTGACGCTGTAACACTAACGCATTCCGGGCTATTCTCTAACGTTTTCTTGCTGCGCACATCAATCTGCGCGCGCTTTCAGCAACAAAAGGAATACTCAATTTATGTTTGGTCGTCAGCAACGCCATGTTTTCAAGCCCACCGCTTACGGAGCTACTCGACGTACCCGGCGCATTCCGCGCTGGCTGGTGCTCTTGCTTACAGGCATCGTTCTTGGCGCAGGCGGACTGCTCTTTCTGCAAAAAAGCTACGGCCCCACGCGCCTCACAGTGGAGCAGTCAGAACAGCTGCACTATGATCTGAACAGTCTGGGCATGGACAAACAGCGTCTGCAGTCAGAGCTTACAAAAACCACACGAGAGCTTGCCGAGGCTACCGCCAAGGTTGAGTCTCAGGGAAAATCGCTTTCACAGGCGCAAGCGCAGATCGCAAAACAAATCGGGGACATCAAGATGTTCGCCGAGGCCATGCCCGCAGACCCTCGCGGTACATCGCCAGGCATTCGCGCGGCAACATTTGGCTTCGACAACAACAAACTTACATATCAGATTCTGGTCATGCAAGACGCAGGCAAAACAGCGATATTCAATGGCAATGCCGAGTTTACCGTTGCCGGACGCTACAGCAACGGCAAATCGGGCAGCATTACCTTGCCGCCGTTTGAACTGGCGTTGGAGCGTTACGTACAAGCCGAAGGCGAGTTGGATCTGCCCGAGGGTTTCCGCCCACGTCAGGTCACCGTCAAAATTCGTCGCGATGGCGCTGAAAAAATTGTGGCAACCCGCACCTTGATTGTCTCAAAGTAAAGCGCCAAACACTCAGGCTACGTGCTGTAAAAACTCGCGCAAGCGCTGGCTGGGCGGGTTGTCCAGCAATTCGCCCGGAGGCCCATCTTCGGCAATTTTGCCCTGGTCTATAAAAATAAGCCGGGTACCCACTTTACGCGCGAAACCCATTTCGTGCGTCACCACAATCATGGTCATGCCCTCTTCGGCCACATCTTGCATAACGGTCAAAACCTCATGCCGCAGCTCGGGATCGAGTGCCGAGGTGGGCTCGTCAAACAGCATGAGTATGGGCCGAATGGCAAGCGCCCGGGCAATCGCCACGCGTTGCTGCTGTCCACCTGACAATTCTCCAGGATAGCTATTTACCTTGGCTGCCAGGCCAACTTTGTCGAGCAAGGCCATGGCTTCCTCACGCGCTTTGGCCTTGCCAACACCACGCGTATGCAGCGGCCCGAACATCACGTTTTCCAGGGCAGTGAGCTGCGGAAACAGGTTAAATTGCTGAAAAACCATGCCCGCTTCGCGACGCAGCTCACGAACCTGTGCGCTCTTGCCACGTACACTCAGGCCATTGACCGTAAGGTCACCGTCTTCAATGGTTTCAAGCACATTAATGCAACGCAGCATGGTTGATTTGCCCGAGCCCGAAGGGCCAACAATAACAACGACCTCACCTTTATCGACGGTAAGGTCAATGCCATTGAGTACCGTTGTATCGCCAAACCGCTTAACGACGTTTTTGAATTCGACGATGCTCATACAATTTGCGTCCTGTGTTCAATAACTTTGAGCGCGAGCGCAATAATACCCGTGAGAATCAGATAAATCACAGCCACGGCCCCCCAGATCTCCACTGCCCTGAAATTACCAGCGATAATTTCCTGGCCTTGCCTCGTAAGCTCGGCCACGCCAATTACAATAAATAGTGACGAGTCTTTAAGACTGATAATGCACTGGTTGCCCATGGCCGGAATCATGCGGCGCAGTGCAACCGGGCCGATTATGTATGCCAATATCTTGTAAAACGGCAGCCCCATGGCCTGCCCCGCCTCTTTCAGGCCCTTAGGCACTGACAGCAGGCCTCCCCGCACAATTTCGGCTATATAAGCGCCCGAGTTGATAACCAGAGTAAAAATGGCAGCCGGTACCGCTTCGATGCGCCATCCAAAAATAAGCGGAACAGCAAAATAAATAAACATGACCTGCACCACAATGGGCGTGCCGCGTATCACCAAAATATACACTTGCGACAAAAAAGACAATGCAGCAGGTATGTATGAGGCAAAGCGCCAGATCAAGATAACGGCAACCAGCACCTGCATCGCCGTCCAGGCCCAACCCGGCACACTTAATATGGCACCCAGCCAGGCCAGCAGCTTCCACAAGAGTGTCAGCACAATCAGGGTGACAACCGCCACAGCAAGACTTTTCCAGGTAACCTGCACCCGCACATAGGTGGTTGTGACCCCCGTCAGAAAACCTATGGCTGTGCCACCAACGAGGCCCAGTAAGGTAATCTGAATGGTAAGCTTGGTACCTTCCCAAAGGCTGGGCATTGCAGCCCAGATGACAGACCAGTCAAATTCCACGTTAATCGCCTTAAAAAGTGCAGAGCTGTTCTGCAGCACCGGTGTTTCTGAACGAAAAACGGCGACCCGGTGTTTTCACCCGATCGCCGTACAAACAAAAGCGACTCGATCAATCGACCTTTGCGGCCTTGTCACCAAACCATTTGGTATACAACTCGTCATACTTGCCGTTATCGTGCAGAGCCTTGAGCGCCTTGTTTACCGTTGGCACGAGATCGCTACCTTTGGGGAAAGCAATGCCATAGTAGTCGCCACTTTTTAGTGCCCCAACAACCTTTACACGGCCCTTGCCACCCGTATTGGCGTAATACTGCACATTGGGCGTGTCGTGCACAACTGCGTCGACGCGGTTGGTCGCGAGTTCGAGAAATGCGTTGTCAATGTTGGGAAACAGCTTGAGCTTGGCCTGAGGCACGTTTTCTTTCAGATAATCGACAGTGGCTGTGCCTATTTTTACTGCCACAGTTTTACCTTCAAGGTCTTTGGCAGTTTTGATGTCGTTGGTCGCGTTATTGACCAGAATAGCCAGGCCGCTTTCATAATACGGGTCGGAGAAATCAATGACTTTTTTACGATCGTCACGTATGGTAATGCCGGCCAGCGCAGCATCAATGTTACCCGTCTGAAGGCCGGGAATAATGCCGTTGAAGTCCATGGGCTGCAGCTTGTACTTAAGGCCAGCCTCTTTGGCGATGGCGTCCCACAGATCAATATCGAAACCGGTGTACTTGCCGTCTTGCTTGAACTCAAATGGCACAAACGCCGTATCGGTCGCAACCAGCAGTTCCTTCTCTTGTGCCGAGACATGCATGGCAGGTAGCGCCATTGCCAGCGTCAAACCGACCAGTACAGCTTTGACTTTATTCTTGAACATAGAGGAGGCTCCTTTGCAAAAAGAGTATGGTAACCGAAAGCCATTTAAGGGCTGGCGGGAAAACCCTGCAAAAAACACCAAAAACGTGGCCAAACAAGGGTAATCCCGCAATAAAAACAGCATGAACTGCCATCCGTGGAAGGCACTTCATGCTGTATGGGCAAACTGACACATCTCGTATACCGGCCGCCTTGCCCTATTGGGCAAGGCCAAATCGTGCATTGCTCAAGAAAACATCAAAATGCAGGAACAATCGCGCCTTTGTACTGGGTTTTGATAAATTCGCGGGTATCAGCGCTATTCAAGGCCTGGACCAGCTTTTTGACAGCCGGGTCATCTTTTTTTGCGGGCGTTGTCACAATGATATTGGCGTAAGGCGAATCAGCACCTTCTATGAACAACGCATCTTTGAGAGGGTTAAGGCCCGCCTCCAGCGCATAGTTGGTATTGATCAACGCAAGGTCAACGTCAGGCAATACACGGGGCAGTGTCGCTGCCTCAAGCTCGCGAAACTTAAGCTTCTTGGGGTTTTCGACCACGTCACGCGATGTAGCCAAAATATTGGATGGGTCTTTCAGCTTGAGCAGCCCCTCTTTCTGCAACAACAGCAACGCCCGCGCCCCATTGGAAGGGTCATTAGGCAGAGCAACCAAGGCTCCCTCTTTTAGATCAGCAATATTTTTGATTTTTGTAGAATATGCACCAAAGGGCTCGACATGAACCAGCCCCACGGTAACGAGCTTGGTGCCGTGCTCCTTATTGAACGAATCAAGATAAGGCTGGTGCTGGAAAAAATTAACATCGATATGCCCATCGGCAACCTGTTGATTTGGCTGCACGTAGTCAGTAAACACTTTGATATCGAGTTCAACACCCTCTTTGGCCAATATTGGCTTGACGTGTTCAAGCAGTTCGGCATGCGGAACCGGCGTTGCTGCAACGCTAAGTTTTTCGGCATGAACCGGGCCTGCCAGCACGGCGGCAATACCCAAGGCAAGGGCGGGGACGAATTTTTTGAGCAACATGAGCAACTCCTGAGTGAGCTTATTTGCGGTTCAGCCTGGCGACAAGCCTGTCGCCAAACACTTGTAAAAGCTGAACCATGACAACAAGAATGACAACCGTCACGACCATGACGTCTGTCTGGTAACGCTGATAACCAAATCGCAGGGCCAGGTCACCCAGCCCTCCACCGCCAATTACTCCTGACATCGCCGAGTAACCGACCAGCGCAATGGCGGTGACAATGACGGCCGCCACAATACCTGTGGTGGCTTCAGGCACCAGCGCCATCAATACGGTCTGGCGGGAATTCGCGCCCATGGCGCGGCAGGCTTCTGATACACCGGGATCAAGTTCGCGCAGGACATTTTCTACCAAGCGGGCAAAAAATGGGGCGGCGCTGGCCACCAGTGGGGGAATCGCCCCCTGCACACCCAGCGAGGTGCCTGCCAGAACGCGCGTGAACGGGATCATGACGATGAGCAAAATGAGAAACGGCACGGAGCGCAACACGTTTACAACAAACGACAGCACATGATAAACCGGCGCGTTATCGAGTAACTGGTGCTTGCTTGTCAGAAACAGCACAATGCCCAGCGGCAAGCCAATGATGATCGTGAACAGCAACGAAAACCCTGTCATCAAGAAGGTATCTACGGTCGCTTCCCAGATGAGCGGCCAGTCTACGTTTGAAAACATCATGCCCTGAGTACCTCGCATTCAACACCTTCGGAAGCAAACAGCGATTCCAGCTGCTGCAACGCCGACGAGGCGCCCTGTGCCGCGATCACAAGCTGGCCATAGGGCGTGCCCTTGATGCTGCCCACCGAACCCTGCAAAATGCTCAGATCAACGCTCAACTCGCGGCTAACTCGGCTTAGCATGGGCTGCACAGTTGCGTCGCCCCGAAAACTAAGCCGCACCAGCCGCCCTTGCACCTGGTGCGCCATATCACGCCAACCCTCGGCGTCAATACCGCTTTCGGAAAGCAGAGACTGAGTAACCGGGTGCTGTGGATGCAGAAAAACATCTAGCACGTCACCTGCTTCAACAATAATGCCAGCATCAATGACTGCTACCTTGTCACACACACTGCGTATGACATCCATGCCATGCGTAATGAGGACAATGGTGAGGCCCAGACGCTTGTTGATGTCGAGCAGCAATCGAAGAATCGACTGTGTGGTCTCGGGGTCTAGCGCTGAGGTGGCTTCGTCACACAGTAAAAGCTCAGGGTGGTTGGCCAGTGCGCGGGCAATGCCTACGCGCTGCTGCTGCCCGCCCGATAATTGGCGAGGATACTTGTTGGCATGATCGGTAAGCCCCACCAGGTCCAGCATCTCTTGCGCACGCTTAATCTGGCTGGCACGGTCAAGCCCTGCCAGCTTAAGCGGAAACCTAACGTTATCCAGTACGGTGCGTGAACGCAGCAGGTTGAAATGCTGAAATACCATGCCTACGCGATGCCGGAAAACACGCAACTGGGCGTCGTTGTACTGTGTAATGTCTTCACCGCTGACAACAACACGCCCCTGGGTTGGGCGTTCGAGCAGGTTAAGCATGCGGATAAGCGTGCTTTTACCCGCGCCGGAGCGGCCAATAATGCCAAAGATTTCTCCCTGAGCAATAGTCAGGTCGACTCCCGCCAGCGCATGCGAAACACGGCCTGGCGAAGCATAAGTTTTGTGGATGTTTTCTAGGAGGATCAAGATGACAGCTTTCAGGGAACAAGCGTATGCTACAAAAAAACGCCTGCCTAATTTAACATAACAGATATTATCAAATTAGTAATTTCTTATAGCCCACAGACATATAAACCGTTGCGGGCATACCTTGCCAATAAGGCAGCACTTGCATCAGCCGCACGCTATGCCTATGGTATGCAGTAACGGCGCAACCCATCAACAAAACATGCACGTAGACTGAGCATATTGCTGGCAAAAAAAAACCAGCCACGAGGGCTGGTTTCCAAAACAGGTTGGTGGGTCGTGCGCGGCTCGAACGCGCGACCAACGGATTAAAAGTCCGGTGCTCTACCAACTGAGCTAACGACCCAACCGAAGAAGCGAGATTATGAACGAATATTTTTCAGCTGTCAAATCAAGCTGTGCAAATAGCCTATTTTGTCGGCTGCAGATTCTGTCAGACCTGCATTTGGGGGTGGCCGGCATGGCTCATCCTCATACTGACGCAGACATAGTTATCCTGGCAGGCGACATCAGCCGACCAGCCCAGGCTATCGCCTGGGCACGCGATTTTGAACAGCCTGTGCTGTATGTGCCCGGAAACCACGAGTTTTATGGCAGCAATCTTCCTGACACCATCAAACAGCT
Organism: Pusillimonas sp. ANT_WB101; assembly: GCF_008369125.1. Classification (NCBI taxonomy): domain Bacteria; kingdom Pseudomonadati; phylum Pseudomonadota; class Betaproteobacteria; order Burkholderiales; family Alcaligenaceae; genus Pusillimonas; species Pusillimonas sp. ANT_WB101. The sequence goes on from NZ_VOAY01000004.1 coordinate 486,636, forward strand.
AAAAGAACTGGCCAGTGGCACGCAGATCCATGTGCTCGACAATGACGAAATCATCTTGGGCGGCGTTCGCTTCCTGGGCAGCACACTGTGGAGTGGCTTCAATCTTTACGGCTCAGGGCCGCGCCGTGAGCAAGCCATGCAGAAAGCAGTTGAAATGATCCGTGATTTTTCTCGTATTGGTTCAAGTGAAAAAGCTGGCACCACGTTAACGCCTCTTGAAGTGGAGCGCGTCTTCGTAAAAAATTGCCAATGGCTTGAAAACAAACTATCGCAGCCTCACGCCGGGCCCACTGTGGTCATTACCCATCATGCGCCATCGACGAAAAGCGTGCATCCACGCTTTGAATGCTCGCTGATCAACTGCTGCTTCGTGTCAGACAGCGACCACCTTATGAGCGCCGACCGCACAGCGCTTTGGATACACGGGCATACGCACGACAGTTTTGACTATACGGTGAACGGCACCCGCGTAGTGTGCAACCCTCGTGGCTACGTACGCGACGACACAATAGAAAACGCCACCTTCAACCCCACACTAACGATTGATGTACCACTGCAGGCTGCTGTTTTATCATCCACAGACAGCAAGGAAGGCGCCAAGGCATAACGTAAACTGCCTCAAACCCCCTGCCACGGCCTTTTCTTAGGCCTGACGCCCCTGCTGCAATGCCAGCGCCTAGAGCGCCTGCTGGGATTGCTGTGAGGGCGTTGTTTTGGAGAGTAATGTGGGAATCGCTGCTGGGATCATTGTAAGGATCGTTGCAGGGGATCAATGCTGGAATCCCGTAGAGATCGCTGCTAGGATCCCTGCTGGAATCGCTGTAGGGGTCGCTGCAGGAATGAATCGCTGTAGAGGTCGTTTCTAGGACCGCAGCAGGAACCGCCTTAGCGGTCGCTGCAGGAATGAAGCAGCTGGGGAAGTCGTCAGTACTGCGGTAACGACCATGCCCCCAGCACGCGTTTAACGTGCGCGTGAAATACGCACTTCAGCACCGCGCCGCTTGACCTCAAGCCCCTCGGAAGGCAATATGCGCAGCCCCTCAAGGCCTTTGATATAGCTGGAACCCTGCATTTGCATAACGCGAATTTTATTGCGCATGACTACGGGGCTGTGCTCGGGCATGCCGAACATCCATACCTCATCAAGAATACGGGCCGAGTTGAAGTCCCCCGAGTGCTGTACGGTAGGGCCGAGACACAGCATATGCCCCTCGCGACCAAACAGTGGCAAGGCATCAAGCCCTACTTCGACAGTCCAGGTTGTGCCGCCCTCGTAACGCCAGCCAGTGTTCAGATCCCACCATGCGTCGCCGGCAGGCAGATATACCTGCACCTTGTTACCGGGCTGAACCACTGGTGCCACCAACAAAGCAGGCCCAAGCATATATTGCGTATCCCACTGCTGGGCTACGTAGTCAGTTGGGAACGCAAGCGCCATTGAACGCTGCACAGGCTGACCCGTGCGTACAGCCTCTTCGATAATGCCCAGTACATAAGGCACCAGACGATATCGCCATTGCAGCCAGTGGCGCACCAGCTCTTGCGTGGCTTCGTCAAAGCTGGATGGCAACAAGCCTGGCAGGGCTTGAAAACTGAAGTTTCCTGAAAAGACACACATGGCAAGCCAACGCACGTATAGCTCTGGCGTCATGTCATCAGTGGGATGAACCGCAGAACCCAAGGCATGCATCTGTACAGGCACGCTGCTGTTACCCAGCGAGAGCGCCGTGCGCAACGTGTGCTCCATGGCCTGCCAGTTATTGCCGGTACGCGGCCCCGTTTGCCACGCGAAGCGCTGAACGGAAGGGAAAAGGTCGGCACTGCAGACCACGCCCTCTTGCGGCGTTTTGTGGCCCGCGACGGCATCAAACAATGCCTGACGTACCAGCATGGGATAAAGCGTGCGCAGCAGCGCGCCGCTCTCACCCCCGCGGGCAGTTATGTCGTCAGGTATATCGAATTGCGCGTTGCAGGAAGGTGCCACCAGACCATCTTCAAAACTCTGACGCTGGCGCTCAACCCACAGCTTATAGACATCTTTGTGAGTGAGGTCGAGCAGACCAAACGGCCTGCCGCCCGTGGCCTCAATGCCTGGCAACACCAGCGCCTCGCTGTCGTCATTTATGAGCAGCCAACCCCGGTCTTCCCAGTCGGAAAACAAATCGGTGTCTGCAAGTACGCCCGGAAACGTAGGCCCAGCCAGCTGCAGAGTGGCTTCTTCACAACGGCCCGCGAGCTCGCGCATGTCAGTGATGCGTGAAGCATCCCACTCAAAAGCCGGCTTGTCGGTCTGGAAACCATTGAGCGCAGGCGGAGCAAGATTGACAACATCAAGCCCCCATTGCTGGGCGCGGAAGTTTTGTGCGACCTGAAGAATCTCATCAACCGACTGGCCGCTGGCCTGATCGAGCCAAACCCCCATGAGCGGCAGGCCAGGCTGACCTGCACGGCCAGTGAGCGCCGTGTACTGGTTGATGATTTCGGCAGGCTCACCGATAAATATAAACAGATCGAAGATTTCGTCATGCAGCGTAAGCTGATACTGACCGGCATCGGTCGCACCGAAATCGTGCTCGACGCGCGAGAGCGTGTTCAGATACAACCCCCAGCCACGCGTGCTCCAGACTAACGGCAATGCCCGTGCGGCAGCGTCATCAGTAACAAGATGCGAACCATTGCGATCGAGCTGACCTGGGCACTCACCCGCGCCATAAAGCAGATCGTCGCCATCGAGCTCTGCACAGAACTGCCAGATAGGTGTGTCACCCTCGGCAAGCCCCAACGTAGCCCCATCGACGGTAGAAAACACCAGATCGTCGTTGCGCCATACTGAGATATGCATGGAAGAACGGGTAAGTTCGAGCGCAATATCGCCTTGCTCAATGCGCCATCCCTCGTGAGACAGGTCGGTTACCGAGCTGACGGCAAGCTCGCCAACGGCTTCTTCGCGTGCCAGAAGCATTTGCGCCCTGGCTCTGGCGCGAGCATTGGCCTTTTCGGGCAAGAGTTCATCAGGCTTTGCACAACGAACCCGGTAGACCCCCGGAGCATGCGCTTCAATTTGAAGCTGCAGCCCGACATTGCCCGCAAAAAATTCGGCGCGCATCGATTTGGATGACAGGAAGTCCAGGTCGGCAAGTTGCGTCACGTGTTCAAGATTAGACTTGGGCGGCACAGCGCAATCCTCTGGGCTTTCGCCCGTAAAGCATTCAAAAGCCATTATTTTGACGGATTTGAGCTATAAAATAAAATCGACAGTATTCATGCGCCTTTCAAAACGCCTGAAAACTGCCCCGAACAGGAATAGACCTGCAAATTGAATTACAGTAAAGCCTGCTAGCGTGGCGAAATTCGGTGCAAAAGCTCTCGTTCCAGCGGCACAGGCTCATTGCCCAGGCGTGCGGCAATAATATCGCCTGCCAGCGCCGCCCAGCTCAACCCCCGCGAGCCATACGCGCAAGTTAGCCACAGGCCGGTCTCCCCCCGTACATCATCCACCATCCCCCGCCGCTGTGCAACATCTTGCACACTTTGAGGTAAAACATTGCACGCCTTGCCAACAACTGGCAGGCGGTCAGAGAGCATTGCACGCCAGCCAGCCCAGCCGTCCAGCACACCCGGCATGACCCCCGACGGCGGAAAAGCCTGATTTAGCAAAGCGGCCTGCCTTGCCATCACCTCACGATGCCCCTGCTCGGTAATGGCACTGGCGACGGCACGAGGTTCATACGTACTGCCGGCCACATAACGCCCCTGAACTGACGGCAGACCATAACCTGCACCCGCCACAATCGCGCTCAGTGCGGGCGCATCATCGGCTGGCAGGTAGCTAACCTGGCCTGCCATGGACAACATGGCCGAAAGCAGCGGCGGGACTGTCTGCCCCGGAATCGAGGAAAACAAACTCGGTACCGCCCGAGCATTGGCCAGCACCACCTGAGAGGTACGCATCAGGAACCTGTGTTGCGTATCAAACAGCTGCCACATGCCACACGCGTCGCGGCGCAGCGCACCGACCGCGCGCGCTTCGCACCGTATGCCTGGCTGACTGAACAAGGCCTCAAGCAAGAGCTCAGGCCTCACAACCTGGCCCTGCTCAAACCAGAGCCCCCCGGCGTCCAGTGACACTCCTACTCTATCAGATGCCTCTTGGGCATCGAGCCAGCGGACCCAATCGGGAGGAAACTTTAAAAATGCGAGCGCTTTGTAACACGTGGTCACGTCTTCGGGTGCTCGCATAATATCAAGTGTGCCGCAGACCTTGGGACGAGCTCCCAACCCCAAGCCTTGCCATCGTTGCAGCGCGCGCAGGCAGCCAGCGCGACTCAGTCGCGCCCGAAAATCGTCATCACCACTGATGAGAGGGGTAAGCCCCGCAGCCAAATGGCCCAGGTGGCTGGCCCCCAGGCCTTGCGCGAAGACGGGGTCAAAGACGGTCACTTCGTGCCCACGCAGGGCGAGCGCCTGCGCCACCCCCGCCCCTGCCAGGCCACCCCCGATGATCGTTACGGGGTCAAGCACACGCCGACCACCTGCCGGACGTCGTATTTCGGGCCTGAGCACCGCAAGCGTCATTTCACGCTTACCGCCAAAGCCTGCCACTTTTTTGACCAGAAAGCCAGCATTGGCAAGGTCACGCCTTACCTGCCCCGCGCAACACCATGTGGCGACCGTTGCGTCTTTATTCGCCATGCGCACCATCTGCCCGAACAAAGCGGGCGACCACATATCGGGATTGAGACGGGGCGCAAAACCATCGAGAAAAAATGCGTCTACACGGGCCGACACTTGACGGGCCAGGCGCTGGATGGGCCCGAATGCCAGCGTGAGCGTAACTGCCCCACCCTCGAACTCTAGCCTGTGCATACCGGGCAGCAGCGGAGGCCAGGCTTCGGCTAGTTGCGCGGCCAGCTTGCGCTCGGGCCCATCAAGATACGTCAGCAGAAAGCCGCTCATATCAGCGCGTGAAAAAGGATACGCCTCAAACGACACCATGTGCAGCCGCGCAGGGCGGGCTGGGTCATTACGCCATGCATGCCACAGCATCAGAAAATTATGGCCCAAGCCAAAACCCGCCTCGCAGACGGTAAAGGTGGATTTTCCGCGCCAACGCTCTGGCAGGTTATTGCCTACGAGAAAGACATTGCGCGCTTCATCCAGTGCCCCGGCGCGCGCATGGTACACATCGCCAAACCTGGTGCTGAACGGAACCCCATTTTCATTAAACGACAGGGTGGCCGGAATGAGCGGCTGATAGGAGCGAGGCATAAACCTTTGAAACCCAAACTGAATAGTCATCACGTACAATGCGTGGTGTGATTGAGCGCGCAGTGCTCATGTCGACAAAGGGCCTTAAACACGATGCAACCAACCCGTCTTCCTCTCAGCGACTGTCTGGACGCCGCCGTTACGGCCGCGCACGCCGCTGCGGCCATTTTACAGGCGTACTCGCATAATCGGGCAGATCTGGTTATCGACACCAAAATGCGCAATGATCTAGTCTCGCAGGCTGACCGCGAATCTGAAAACGCCGTCATCGAAATATTGCGCCAGCGCACGCCCGACTATGGCATCGTAGCCGAAGAGAGCGGTGGGCAGACAGCAGGCCTGGCGAGCTGGTATATCGACCCGCTTGATGGCACCACCAACTTCTTGCATGGCATTCCGCAATATGCAGTGTCCATTGCATTGATTGCGCATGCAGGCACCCTGGTCGATGGCGACAAGCCTCTTGAGCGCGACACACCCGTCATAGGGGTAGTGTACGACCCCAACCGCGAAGAGCTTTTCACAGCAATGTACGGCGTAGGTGCGTGGCTTAATGAACACCGCATCACGGTATCAAACGCAAGTTCGCTGGCAGACTCGGTCGTGGGTACGGGTTTCCCGTTTCGCGATTTCTCGTTTTATGATGAGTACATGCCCACACTGCATCATGCCATACGGCATACACGTGGCGTACGGCGTCATGGCGCTGCAGCGCTAGATCTTGCCTGGGTAGCCTGCGGCCGATACGACGGCTACTGGGAAATGGGTCTTGCCCCTTGGGACGTTGCTGCTGGCACCGTTATTGTGCGCGAGGCGGGTGGCATATGCGAAGACATCCGCCATCAAGACTCATGGCCCATCAAAGGCTATGTCTATGCAGGCAACGAGCACACGGCACCGGCTCTTGACGCCATGATCCAGCCTCACATGAAAAAAATCTAAAATACCGACTTAGCTCGCCAACGGTTTCACCCTGACAATACATAGGACACTTGGCCATGAAACTTGCTGAAACTATCGTTGGATGGAAATCCGAAATTGCTGCCATACGCCGCGATATACATGCACACCCCGAACTGGCTTACGAAGAAGTCCGTACTGCCGACCTTGTAGCCTCAAAGCTAGAGTCCTGGGGCATCACCGTTCATCGCGGCCTTGGCGTAACAGGGGTGGTGGGCGTAATCGAAGGCAACACCCAAAATGGTTACGCTCTGGGCTTGCGCGCCGACATGGACGCCCTGCCCATGCAAGAGGCCAACACCTTCGAGCATGCCAGTAAGTTTCCAGGAAAAATGCACGCCTGTGGCCACGATGGCCATACCGCCATGCTACTGGCTGCGGCACGCCACCTGGCCCAGCACCGTGATTTCGGCGGCACTGTCTACGTCATATTCCAGCCTGCCGAAGAAGGCTTCAGCGGTGCAAAGGCCATGATCGACGACGGTTTGTTTACCCGCTTCCCCATGCAGGCCGTTTTCGGCATGCATAACTGGCCTGGTATGCCGGTAGGCACGTTTGCTCTACGCCCAGGGGCCATGATGGCGTCCAGTAATACGTTCGAGATCCGCATTGAGGGCAAAGGTGCCCATGGCGGTATGCCCAACCTGGGCAACGACCCAGTCATGGCCGCCGTGCAGCTGGCACAAGCCCTGCAAACCATTATTTCACGCGAGCTAGACCCACTCGACAATGCCGTTCTCAGTATCACGCAAATACACAGCGGTTCAGCCGACAACGTCATTCCTAACGAGGCTTTTCTGCGCGGTACAGTACGCACTTTTTCAGAAGCCGTGCTCGATCTCATCGAAACGCGTATGCGCGACATCGCCACGCTGAGCTGCCAGGCCATGAAATGTTCAGTCGACTTTGCCTTTCATCGCAAGTACCCCCCCACGCTCAACGAAGAGGGGGCCACTGCATTTTGCGCCCAGGTCATCGAAAGCATTGTGGGAAAAGAGCATGTCAGACAGTCAATCCGCCCTTCCATGGGCGCCGAAGACTTTGCGTTCATGCTTCTGGAAAAACCCGGCTGCTATGTATGGATCGGCAACGGGGACGGCGACCATCGCGAAGGTGGTCACGGCCTGGGCCCCTGCATGCTGCACAATGGCAGCTACGATTTCAACGATGACCTTATCCCGCTAGGTGCCACGTATTGGGTGGAACTGGCCCGCCAATGGCTGGCAGCACAACCCGCCTGAGCACCGTAATTTATGGAACTGCGACGTTGAATACCGAGAATCACGACACTACATTACCCCCGCCCGAGCGGCGCGCCATACTGCGCGTCATGCCACAACCCTCTGATGCCAACCTCCATGGAGATGTCTTTGGCGGGTGGATCATGTCGCAAGTTGATATCGCCGGCTCCATACCGGCCACTCGCCGTGCAGGCGGGCGCGTCGCCACCATCGCCGTTAACTCATTTACGTTCAAACAGCCCGTATTCGTAGGTGATCTGCTCAGCTTTTATGCCGACATCATCAAAGTAGGCACCACTTCAATCACGATTTCCGTTGAAGTGTATGCCGAGCGCCAGCGCATGGAAGCTGAAGTCGTCAAAGTAACCGAGGCTATTCTTACCTACGTCGCGACTGACGATCAGCGCAAACGCCGCGCCATTCCACCTGTTTAAAGCAAGGCCACACATGCCGGATCCCCAGCAACGGGCGGAAAACGTCCCGCTCTCCATTCCGCGCCGTCTCGAGCCTGAAGATGCACAGCTGGCACTGCAAGAGCTGCAAACCATCCTGAAGCGTCAAGATGTTGTGGAATCGCTCGCCCAGCGTCACGAGTCCGACGACAAATCGCATCAGCTCGGAGGCCTGCTGCACAAGCAGCACGAAAACGAGATCCGGGCGATTATCAACGATCTGCATCCGGCTGACATTGCCTTCATTCTCGAATCGTTGCCGGTGCAGGAGCGACAGGTCGTATGGCAACAGGTCAGTGCCGAACATGACGCCGACGTCCTGCTCGAAGTCGATGACTGGGCCCGCGAGTCACTCATCGAATCCATGGACCACCAAGATCTGGTGGCCGCCACCGGCACCATGGATGCCGATGAAATCGCTGACCTGGCGGCAGACCTTCCGCCCGACGTCATTGCCGAAGTACAAAAAGGCCTGACTGAAGGCGAACGCGCGCAGTTACTCGAAGCCATGGGTTACCCCGAAGACACGGTCGGGGCGATCATGGAATTCGAAATGGTCAGGGTGCGGGAAGATGTATCGCTCGAAGTGGTGCTGCGCTATCTGCGCCGTCTGCAAGAACTGCCCGATCACACTGACCAGATCTTTGTCGTAGACCGTCAGGACAAGCTTCAGGGCACGCTGCACCTGACATCGCTGCTGGTCAAAGACCCAGAAACACTGGTGTCGTCAGTTATGCTTACCGATTACCTGACGCTCAACCCGCTCGACTCCGACGCCGACGCAGCAGGCGCCTTTGAGCGCTACGATCTGGTGTCCGCACCTGTGGTGGACGATCAGGGCCGGCTGATCGGCCGCGTCACCATTGCCGACGTTGTTGACGTTATCCAGGAAGACTCACAAGAGCAAGCACTGTCGCGTGCAGGTCTGCAAGAAGAAGACATCTTTGCCCCCCTGTCAGACGCGCTACGCAACCGTGCACCGTGGCTGTTTATCAACCTGTGTACCGCCTCTATTGCATCGCTGGTCGCCTCACGTTTCGAAGGTACGGTTAGCCACATCGTGATTCTTGCCTTCCTGATGTCCATCGTGGCGGGCATAGGCGGTAATTCGGGCAACCAGACCATGACAATGATTATCCGCGCACTCGCTGTGGGGCGCGTAACAGGCTCAAACGCGTGGACACTGGTCAAGCGCGAGCTAATCGTTACCCTGCTGGTTGGCCTGTGCGGCGGTCTTGTCGCCGCCGCCTTCGCCTGGGCTATCTCTGGGTCAGCAGCTATTGCCGGCGTCATGATGGCGGCCATGGTATGCAACATGCTGATCGGTGCGACGCTGGGTGTTTTAATACCCATGCTGCGCGACAAGTTTGGCAAAGATCCCGCCATGGGCTCATCGGTACTGCTTACCTTCGCCACCGACTCGCTGGGCTTTTTTATATTTCTGGGGCTAGCGACGATATTTCTGATTTAAGTGTATCGGCTTCGCGCTGGAGCACACACTTAAATCAGTCGCACGCTCCAACATGTGAGTACTCAAGCAACCGCATTGCCTACCTACCCGGCACGCTTGCCGTATAAATTGCAGGCTACGCCTGAAATACGGGGCATGCCCCGCATCACTAAGCCCACGAATGCTCGCGTTGAGTGATGTACTCAAAACGAGCCGCTTTGTTGGTTTACGCCCTTAAGCCAGGCGCCCGTGGCAATGCTTATACTTTTTGCCACTTCCGCATGGGCATGGGTCGTTACGGCCCACTTTTGCGGCTCCAGCAACACCTGCTGCCGCACCCGCTGCTGCGCCAGCACGGCCCTGGGCAGAGTCTTCAGCAATACCCGGATCTTCGCCACTGAGCGCCGCATCATAATCGGAGTGATGGTAGCGCACATTGTCGAGAGCGGGCTCGGCTTCTTCTACCTGAACCTGCTCGCGCGACTGAATACGCACCGTCATCAACGTTTTAACGACTTCGTCGCGCACACGGTCAAGCATGGCGGAAAACAGTTCAAAGGCCTCGCGCTTGTACTCTTGCTTAGGGTCGCGCTGCGCATAGCCGCGCAAATGTATACCCTGCCGCAGATGATCAAGTGAGGAAAGATGGTTGCGCCAGTGCGTGTCAATGGCCTGAAGCAACATGGATCGCTCAAACGGCGCCCAGCCCTCTTTGCTTACCAGGTCAACTTTGGCCTGATAAAGACGATGAGCCTCGGCCAACGTACGCTCTAGCAGATCGTCATCGGTAAGACTAGGCTCTTTCTCGAGCATATCGAGCAACGGCAGGGAAATTTGCCATTCAGACTCAAGCACGGCCTGCAGCCCGGCGATATCCCATTGTTCTTCGACCGAATCGTCAGGCACAAACGCCCTGAACTGATCAGAGATGGCAGCCATGCGCAGGTTTGCGATGGTGTCAGAGACGTCTTCAGACTCAAGCACTTCGTTGCGCTGCGTATACAGCACCTTGCGCTGATCATTGGCCACATCATCGTACTCAAGCAGCTGCTTACGCACGTCAAAGTTGCGAGCCTCTACCTTGCGTTGCGCAGACTCGATGGAGCGCGAAACCATTTTGGCCTCAATAGGCTCGCCTTCGGGCAGACGCAGACGTTCCATAATGGAACGCACACGGTCACCCGCAAAAATGCGCATGAGCGAGTCTTCAAGAGACAGATAAAAACGTGATGACCCTGGGTCACCCTGTCGCCCTGCACGTCCGCGCAACTGGTTGTCGATACGCCGCGACTCATGGCGCTCGGTACCAATAATGCGCAACCCACCTGCAGCCTTGACGGCCTCATTGGCCGGAGCCCATTCTGACTTGATCGCCTTAGCGCGCTCTTCTTTCTCGGCATCGCTCAGAGATTCGTCAGCCCATATGAGCGCTACCTGCTTCTCGACGCTGCCGCCCAGCACAATGTCAGTGCCTCGGCCAGCCATGTTGGTTGCAATGGTGATATGGCCGGGCTTGCCAGCCTCGGCGACAATTTCGGCCTCACGCGCGTGCTGCTTGGCGTTTAGCACTTCATGGACCAGCCCTTCTTTCTGAAGTTGAGTAGAAAGGCGCTCAGAGTTTTCGATACTGGTGGTACCCACCAGAACAGGCTGGCCGCGCTTATGGCAATCTTTGATGTCGTCCAGAATCGCGTGGTATTTTTCGTCATCAGTCTTGAACACCTGATCGTTCTGGTCATTGCGAACCATTGGACGGTTGGTGGGGATAATGACGGTTTCAAGCCCGTAGATTTCCTGAAACTCGTAGGCTTCCGTGTCAGCCGTACCGGTCATGCCGGACAGCTTCTCGTACATGCGAAAGTAATTCTGGAAGGTAATGGATGCCAGCGTCTGGTTTTCGTTCTGGATCTTGACGCCTTCTTTAGCCTCGACCGCCTGATGCAGGCCATCAGACCAGCGTCGGCCTGCCATGAGACGCCCGGTAAATTCGTCAACAATGACGACTTCATCGTTTTGCACCACATACTGCTGGTCACGGAAGAACAACGTGTGGGCACGTAGCGCCACCATAAGATGGTGCACCAGCGAAATATGCCGCGGGTCGTAAAGCGACTCGCCATCTGGCAACACACCAATCTCGGCCAATACCTCTTCTACACGTATCTGGCCCGCCTCAGACAAAAACACCTGCTGGGCTTTTTCATCTACCCAGTAATCGCCCTCTGGCTCAGGTTCTTGGGGTTTGGGCTCGGCAGCCATGCGTTTGAGCATGGGCGGCACGACGTTAAGGCGTATATACAACTCGGTATTGTCTTCAGCCTGCCCTGAAATAATGAGTGGAGTACGCGCCTCATCGATAAGAATGGAGTCAACCTCATCGACAATGGCATAGCTAAGTGGGCGCTGGCGACGATCTTCTGCGCGGTATTCCATGTTGTCGCGCAAATAATCAAAGCCATATTCGTTATTGGTGCCGTAAGTAATATCGGCCTGATAGGCTGCCTTTTTTTCGTCGTTTTCTTGCTGCGGAACGACCACACCCACTGACATACCCAGGAAGTTGTAAAGCCGACCCATCCACTCTGCGTCACGCCTGGCGAGGTAATCGTTAACCGTTACAACATGCACGCCTTTACCGGTGAGCCCGTTCAGGTAAACAGCCAGCGTCGCCATAAGCGTTTTACCTTCGCCCGTGCGCATTTCGGCAATTTTGCCATTGTGCAGGGCGATGGCACCCATCATCTGGACGTCGAAATGCCGCATGCCGAACACCCGCTTGCTTGCCTCGCGCACCACAGCGAAGGCCTCGGGAAGCAAATCGTCAAGCGAGGCCCCCTCTGCCAAGCGCTGGCGAAGCGCCGGCGTTTTGCCAGCCAGCTCCTCGTCAGACAGCGCCTGCATGGCAGGTTCAAGCGCGTTGATCTGCGCCACCTGTCTGCGAAATTGCTTGAGGATGCGGTCGTTGCGACTGCCAATCAGCTTTTTGAGCAAAGAAACCATTCTTGTGTCGTCGATGCCGGCACGCCCGTCACGGCGCAACCTTGCATGCTATGTCAATGGGTTGGCGGAAGATTCCGCAGGAAAACGCTACAGTTTAACGCAGCTGCGGCACATTGGCTTTTTTGCTGCCAGAGACACTGGCCACCATAGGGGCAGAATCGTCTTGCGAAGGCAGAAATAGCGTGGGATCTAGCGGATGGCCAGCCATCCGCACTTCGAAGTGCAAATGCGGGCCTGTGGAACGGCCTGTGGAGCCAACCCGTGCAATCACCTGGCCTTTCTCGACGAGATCACCCTGCTTGACGTTAACAGAGGAGGCATGCGCATAACGAGTAACCACACCATTGCCGTGATTGATTTCGACCAATTTTCCGTAGCCTGATACATAGCGGGCCTCGGTAACTACCCCGCCGGACGCAGCGTGAATGGGAGTGCCACGTGGGGCCGCAAAATCAAGCCCTTCGTGCATGATGTGGCGGCCACTGATGGGATGACGGCGCCAGCCAAACGATGAACTCAGGTAGGGGTAATCGACCGGCATGATATCGGGCAGGCCCGCTTCAACGCCCATACGCTTGGTAAGCACCAGATCAAGCATGCTGAACCAGTCTTTCTGCTCGGAGAGCTGATGGGTTAACTCGTCTAGCTGACGACCAAGACCCTCTGCACTCCAGCTAATTCCGGCAGGCCTTGCCCCAACTTGGGTGGGTATGCCAGCCTGTATGTCGTCCATGATGACAGGCTCGTCAACGACAGGTTGGGCCAGGCTGGTGAGTATTTCGGGGTCGGTGTACGAAACTCCGGCCGCATCCGCAACACGCTTACTCAGGCCATCCATGGCAATAAGCTGCGCTTTAAGATCGCCCACTTTGACAGCGAGCTGATTGACGTTTTCGCGCACATAGGCAGAATCTCGTGAGACCTGATCGCTGATGATGCGCTCTTGATGGGGGCTTAACATGATCTGGTCGGTCTCAGCCAGGCGTGACTGAACCAGCGCGCCTGCTGCTGCCGAAACACCCATGGCAGTAATGGCCGCCAGCGCAATGAATACGCGCCGCAAGCCGTTAGGGTTAGAATGAACTGTACGATTCCGCATAAACAGAGATCTCTTTCAAAAATATTTTGACATGACGCGCATGCCACGTTCTTCGTCTGCAACCGCCGGCCACAAGGCCAGCCCGGCTTCGCTGGCACTCAGCTGGCTTGGTAGCGACCAGCATGGCGCGAGCGTGCTCGCCATGGCGCGAAACTTGCTGGCAGCCGAAGAAGCGACAAAAGCAGTGCTTCCACCTGCGCTGGCAGCGGTTTGCCGGGTAGCCCGTATAGACAGACAGCAACTGACGCTGGCAGTTCCCAGTGCCGCCTACGCCTCAAAGCTCAGACAGATGGCACCACGCATCATACATTTGCTGAACCAGAAGGGCTGGAACCTAGAAAATGCACAAGTGCGCGTGCAGGCCGCACTGAACCAGAATACGACAACGGTACTTGCACGAGAGGCCGTACCGCTGGACGAAAACGCTCTGCAGGCCTTCGACACATTAAGAAGCCAGTTGCGACCAGGGCCGTTGGCCGATGCAGTAAGCCGTTTGCTCGCCCACCACAGAAGCTGACCTCAGGCCAGTTTCCATTCGTAGCTGAATGCCTTGGGCGCTGACTCGGCCGAAGCATAAGTAACGATTTCCCAGGCATCGCTCTGGGCCAGCAGCGCACGCGCCAGCTGGTTATTAAGGCCATGCCCCGACTTGCACGCTATGTAGCGCGCAACCAGAGGTTTGCCAATGAGATACAGGTCGCCAATGGCGTCAAGTATTTTATGCTTTACGAACTCGTCATCGTAACGCAGGCCGTCTGAGTTAAGCACACGGAATTCGTCCATAACGATGGCGTTATCAAGACTACCGCCGCGAGCCAAACCCGCAGCCCTCAGGGCTTCGACCTCGTTGACAAAGCCGAATGTACGCGCCCGCGCGATAGACTTGACGTAAGAATCTTTCTCGAAATCAACCTCAGCGAAATTGGCTGTGGAGTCAATGGCTGGATGATGGAAGTCGATGGCGAATGACAAGGCAAAGCCGTCGTAGGGTTCGAGCCTTGCCCATTTAAGGTCGTCGCCCTCACCTTCACGCACCTCGACTGGCTTTAGTACGCGCAAAAACTGTTTGGCCGCCGCCTGCTCTTGCAGACCTGCTGAACGCAGCAGATACACAAATGTACCTGCACTTCCGTCCATGATAGGTACTTCTTCGGCGGTAAGATCAACGTGCAGGTTGTCGACACCCAACCCCGCCAACGCGGACATAAGGTGCTCAACCGTTGAAACGCGCACATTGCCTTTTTGCAGCACCGACGCCATACGGGTGTTACCCACCTGATCAGCCTTGGCCGGCAGGTCGACGATTTCGGGCAAATCAATGCGATGAAACACAATACCCGTATTGGGCTCGGCGGGACGCAGCGTAAGCTCGACCCTACGGCCTGAGTGCAGGCCGACGCCTTTGGTACTGACGGGCTGTTGTATGGTGCGTTGACGTAGCATGATCGGTTTTCACAGTGATGGCGCCCGCAAAAAACTGGCACTTTTCATTAAAACCCAGTGTAACCGATCCTAGGGTTAACCCATAACTATACTTGTTTCAGTCGGCTTCAATGGACGGAAGAGGGAATTCGCCCTTTTCTGCGATGTATTCGCGGTACTTCAAAGGACGGGCCCTGGACAAAATGGCCTGAGATGGCACAGGGGCCACTCAGCGCAGCGTTCAGTAACATGTGCACGACGTATATGCGCGACGGCACACCTCCACTGGGGTACGGAGGTGTGCCTGCCGGGATCTTGACGGCGTACAGCCCGTCAAGAATGAGAGAGGCTGGATCTGCCGGGCGGTGGACCGGCAAAATCAATATCAGTCGGCCTGCTTGCGCAGAAACGCGGGGATATCGAAATGATCCATGCCAGCGGTTTCAAGAGCCCGTACCTGTGCCGAAGCCTGGCCACGGGGGTTGCGAATGACAGCAGGTACATCAGTGTTGAAGTCATAGCCGCCGGACACTGACATATTGTCGGTGCCGGTGCGCAGATCTTCGTTGGAATGCGCTACCAGCTGTGGGCGCGCCTGGGCACGCCCAAGGCCTGTGGCCACTACGGTGACACGGAGGTTCTCGCCCATGGCCTCGTCGTACGCAGTACCGAAGACGATAGTAGCGTCGTCAGCTGCGTAGCCACGAATGGTATCCATGATTTCACGTGTCTCGCGCATTTTGAGTGTGCGACTGGCAGTAATGTTGACCAACATGCCACGTGCGCCATGAAGGTCGACACCTTCGAGCAGCGGGCAGGCAATTGCATTCTCGGCTGCAACACGTGCACGATCGACACCCGAAGCAATCGAAGTTCCCATCATGGCCTGGCCCTGCTCGCCCATGATGGTCTTGACGTCTTCAAAGTCGACGTTGACATTGCCTTCAACATTAATGATTTCAGCAATGCCTGCGCATGCGTTGTGCAACACATCGTCAGCCGACTTGAAGCAGTCTTCTTGTGTTGCGTCGTCATCCATCAAATCGTACAGGTTTTCGTTTAACACGACGATTAAAGAATGCACATGCTTTGACAGCTCGGTAATACCCTCTTCTGCCATCTTCAGGCGCTTGCCGCCTTCAAACGAGAAAGGCTTAGTGACCACACCAACCGTCAAAATCCCAAGCTCTTTGGCCACTTCAGCGACCACAGGGCCAGCGCCCGTACCCGTGCCACCACCCATACCAGCGGTAATAAACACCATGTGCGCACCGTTCAGAGCGGCACGAATTTCTTCGCGTGCAGTTTCAGCTGCAGCACGCCCCTGCTCAGGTCGCGCACCTGCACCCAGGCCAGTGCGGCCAAGGCGGATTTGCACTGGCGCTTCAGTGGTAACCAGCGCCTGCGAATCGGTGTTGCAGCAGATAAAATCCACTCCCTGTACACCAGATCGAATCATATGCGCCACGGCATTGCCGCCTGCGCCGCCCACTCCGACCACCTTGATAACGGTGCCGTTTGAGCTCGTGTCGAGCATTTCAAAATTCATCATGACTGACTCCCTCACAGATCCAAAGAAAACATAAAACCCAAGAACAAATCCCCAGTACTACTTACTTATTGTCCGGAATGACTTCAAACGAAATGCCAACGTAAAATTGCTCGCACCTGGATTGAAGCGCTTCCGTGAGCAGGCTTATCCCGCCTGTCAATCAGAACCACCACAGCTCTAATTCATAAACCACTCTTTCATGCGTGCCAGCAGGGTCTTGAAACTGCCCTTTTGCTGAGCGACCTTGCGCCCACGGGCGCGCTGCAAACGAGCCTCGGTCAGCAGGCCCATTACCGTGGAAAATCGCGGATTGTGCATAACATCGGCCAGGCTGCCTTCATAGGCAGGCACTGCCACACGCACAGGTTTCAAAAATACGTCTTCGGCCAGCTCGACAATGCCTGGCATGAGCGCCGTGCCTCCGGTAAGCACCACACCTGAGGCCAGCAAATCTTCGTAGCCAGACTGGCGCACAACCTGCTGTACAAACGTAAAAAGCTCTTCAATGCGCGGCTCAATCACCGCACCAAGCGCCTGCCGTTTGACCTGTCGGTTGGGCCTATCCCCGAGGCCAGGCACTTCAATAAGTTCATCTGCGCCGGCCAGCATCTGTTTGGCAATGCCAAAGCGCAGCTTGATTTCTTCGGCATCAGGCGTCGGCGTGCGCAACATGGCGGCGATGTCGCTGGTGATCTGATCCCCGGCGATAGGCACGACAGCGGTATGGCGTATGGCACCACCCGTAAAAATGGCAATGTCCGTGGTACCGCCACCAATGTCGACAAGCACGACGCCCAGCTCTTTCTCATCCGAAGTAAGGCAAGCCAAGCTGGAGGCCAGTGGCTGCAAGATAAGGTCTTGCACTTCGAGACCGCAGCGACGCACACACTTCACAATATTTTGTGCTGCACTGACCGCGCCCGTTACGATGTGCACCCGCACCTCGAGGCGAAGGCCGCTCATGCCGATAGGCTCGCGAATATCTTCCTGCGAATCGACGATAAACTCCTGCGTCAAAACATGCAGCACCTGCTGGTCGGTCGGAATATTGACCGCCTTGGCCGTCTCAATGACGCGCGCCACGTCGGTTGCAGTAACCTCTTTGTCCTTCACAGCCACCATGCCGCTGGAGTTAAAGCTGGTAATGTGGCTACCCGCAATACCGGTGTATACCTCACGGATTTTGCAGTCAGCCATGAGTTCAGCTTCTTCGAGAGCACGCTGAATGGAGTTGACGGTAGACTCAATATTTACCACCACCCCCTTGCGCATGCCCTGGGATTCATGCTGACCCAGTCCAAGCACTTCGAAGCGTCCTTCGGGCAAGATCTCAGCCACTACGGCCACCACTTTGCTGGTGCCGATATCGAGTGCAACAATCAGGTCCTTGATGTCACGGGTCATAGTTTTCAGTGCTTTGTAGAGGTGTTTGGAACAGGGGCCAACGTTATGGCGAAACCGTTGGGATAGCGTAGATCTGCCGTGCTGATGGTGTGCCCTTCCATTCTGGGGGCCAGCCGAGGCCAGACACTGACAAATCGTTCAATTCGGGCTGCAAAAGGCAGCGCGCCGGCGCGCCCGTGAGGGTCGGCCACATCGGCAGCGGGGTCACG
This sequence comes from Pusillimonas sp. ANT_WB101, assembly GCF_008369125.1. NCBI lineage: Bacteria > Pseudomonadati > Pseudomonadota > Betaproteobacteria > Burkholderiales > Alcaligenaceae > Pusillimonas > Pusillimonas sp. ANT_WB101. The sequence continues at coordinate 504,693 of NZ_VOAY01000004.1, forward strand.
CCCAAGGTTCAGGCGCATGCCGTCAGACAACTGCACCTCCCATGCGTAACGCGGGCTCAGCGTGACTTCTTCAACGCGCAGGCTCAAAGGCGCAAACCAGCGCGCAATTTCAGCGTACCTTTGCACAACCAGGCGCTCCGAGCTCTCGGGACCGTTCAGCTGCGGCATTTGCGCGTCATCCGGCAACTCACCCTGATTGGCAACAAACGCTTCGCCCCAGGTATTGATCATCTCGTTTTCATTCCACAGCGCGAGAGGCTGTTGCTCTTCGATTTGCACGCGCAAGGTATCTGGCCACACCCTACGAATGCTGGCATGGCGCACCCATGGAACCGACTCAATCAGCTGCCGGGTTTCATCGAGGCTGACGAAAAAGAAGTTGCCGGCCAGCTTGCCCGCAATGGTGGCACGCACACTGGCAGGAGAAACGAATGCAAGCTTGCTCGCCTCTTCTACAGGCTCAATCTGCAGCCGCGAGATCGCAAAATAGGGACGCTGAGCAATCCACGCCACAACACCCGCCAGCAAAGCAAACACCGCCAGCAATGCCAGCGTATTTGCGATGAAGTTAGTCAGGCGAGCGTCTGAAAACACGTCAATATCCCCGATTCAATTAGTAGACGGCGTGCGAACTTTGCAGCTCGCCGTCGATAAAATTTCGACACATAGGTCGGCATAGCTCATGCCAGCCCTCTTTGCTGCCATAGGCACCAGCGAATGCGAAGTCATCCCGGGCGAAGTATTAATTTCAAGTAGCCAGGCCTTGCCAGACTGATCCAGCATGAAGTCGGCCCGTCCCCAGCCTTCACAACCCAGGGCCACGTAAGCCTGCTCTGCTACACGCAGAATGAATTCAGTCAGGGCAGAATCCAGCTCCGCCGGGCAGACATACTGCGTTTCATTCGACACATACTTGTGCTCGTAGTCGTAGTTGCCATCAGGCGCAATAATTTCGATGACAGGAAGCGCACGAACCGATTTGCCCTTGCCCAGCACCGCCACGGTAAGCTCGCGCCCATCGATAAACTGCTCAGCAAGCACCTCATCGTCGTAGCGGGCAGCAAGTTCATACGCGCTCTGCAGCGCTTCGACCGTTTCAACCTTGGTCACACCAAGTGTTGACCCTTCGTGAGGCGGCTTCACGATCAAAGGCAGACCAAGCTCACGCGCCACGGCTTCAGGGTCTGATTCGGCAGTCAACGCAACATAGTTCGGGGTTGGCAAACCTGCCTGCAACCAGATCTTCTTGGTCATGATCTTGTCCATGGCCAAGGATGAGGCAAGCGTGCCACTGCCTGTATACGGCAGCCCCATCAACTCCAGCGCCCCCTGCAGAGTGCCGTCTTCACCATGGCGACCATGCAAGGCGATGAACACGCGGTCAAAACCCGCACTGATAAGATCAACCAGGGTGTACCGGCCCGTGTCAAACAAGTGCGCATCAATACCTTTGCTGCGCAAAGCCTCGTGCACCCCCGTACCCGACATCAGGGATACTTCGCGTTCGGCGGAACTACCGCCATATAGCACACCTACGTGACCGAATTCTCCGATCATGCTGCCTCTCCCAGCTGAGCAGGCACTTTACTGACCGAACCCGCCCCCATAATGATCACCACATCGCCATCGCAAGCAAAACTACGGATGGCCTGCGGCATATCTGCCACGTCCTCAACAAACACGGGCTCAATCTTGCCGGCCACGCGCAAGGCGCGCATCAGGGCCCTTCCATCTGCGGCGATCAGTGGCTTTTCTCCAGCGGCATATACCTCGGTCAACAAGACCGCGTCAGCCAGCCCGAGAACCTGTACAAAGTCTTCAAAGCAATCACGTGTACGCGTGTAGCGATGTGGCTGAAATGCCAGAACAATACGGCGATCAGGCCAGGCACCGCGCGCGGCTTGCAGCGTGGCTGCCATCTCGACGGGGTGATGGCCGTAATCATCCACAACCGTGAACCGGCCACGGCCCCGTTCAGCGGAAACATCAAAGTCACCCACTTGGCTGAAGCGTCGGCCAACACCATGAAAGGTTTCCAGCGCCTGTGCAATTGCGCTGTCAGCAACACCAAGCTCGGTAGCCACCGCAATAGCAGCGAGCGCATTAAGCACATTGTGCCGTCCCGGAAGATTCAGACACACCGACATAGGAGGCAGTGCCCCCATCGCCCCCTGACGCTCGACATCAAAGCGCATCATCGTCCCTTCAGGGCGTACGTTGATGGCCCGCACTTGCGCATCACTGTCAATGCCGTAGGTTGTTACAGGACGGGATATAAACGGAATAATCTCTCTGACATTGGCATCATCCGCGCACACCACTGCCGAACCATAGAACGGCAGGCGTTGCGTGAACTCAATGAATGAACTCTTAAGCCGCGCCACATCATGACCATAGGTATCCATATGGTCCATGTCGATGTTGGTAATAATGGCCATTACCGGCAGAAGGTTCAAAAATGAGGCATCAGACTCATCCGCTTCCACAACAATGTATTCGCCCTGACCAAGGCGTGCATTGGCACCCGCCGAGTTCAATCGCCCGCCGATCACAAAAGTGGGGTCAAGATCACCGGAAGCCAGTACGCTGGCAACCAGGCTCGTCGTTGTCGTCTTTCCATGCGTTCCTGCAACGGCAATGCCGCGCTTCAGACGCATTAACTCAGCCAGCATGAGGGCTCGCGGCACCACAGGAATGCGTGCGGCGCGCGCAGCGAGCACTTCGGGGTTATCACCCGCAACGGCTGTGGAGGTAACAATGGCGCCCACACCTTCGATATTGGCGGCATCATGCCCAATGACAATGCGTGCGCCCAGCTGCGCCAGCCTCCGGGTAATCGCCGTTTCCTGAATATCGGAGCCACTGATTGCATAGCCAAGGTTAAGTAACACCTCGGCAATGCCGCTCATACCAGAGCCGCCAATACCCACGAAATGTATGCTTTGAATTCGGTGTTTCATGCCTGTCTCCTGACAGCTTGCTCACATGCGTCGGCGATCTGGCTGCAGGCATGCAGGCAGGCGTGCTCGTGCGCATGGGCCGCCATCGCGGCCAGTTCTTCGCGTGTAACGTTTCCCAGCCATTGCGCCAGCCATTCAGGCGTTAGTGTCGACTGAGAGCACAACAGCCCGCCGTGGCAATCGCTGAGATAGCGGGCATTGGCAGTTTGGTGATCATCAATCGCATGCGGAAGTGGAATAAACAATGCAGCAACGCCTACGGCCGCAACTTCGGCAACTGTCATCGCTCCAGCACGGCAGATTAAAATATCGGCATCAGCCATGGCCTGAGCCATATCGTCAATAAAGGCATGGCAATCAGCTTCGACAGCGGCAAGTTTGTACGCTTCGCGCAAACCCGACAGATGTTGCTCACCTGCCTGATGCGTAATATGTGGACGAGCCTCGGCGGGCAATAACGCAATCGCTTTGGGCATGACGACATTTAAGGGCTTGGCACCCAGGCTGCCGCCCACGACCAGAATACGTAGACGGCCCTGCCGCGCACCATAGCGCTGGGCCGCAGGTGCTATTTGGGTAAAGGCTTCGCGCACCGGGTTGCCCACCATGACGGCACCCGGCAATGCACCCGGAAACCCCACCAACACCTTGTCGGCAAATTTGGCCATCCAGCGGTTGGCCGTGCCTGACACTGCATTCTGCTCGTGAATGACCAGCGGAATCCGACGCAATGCCGCCATCAGGCCACCAGGGAAGGCCACGTAGCCTCCCATGCCCAACACGACATCAGGACGCACCTTGGACAAGGCAGCGCGCGCCTGCCAGCATGCGTGCAAAAGCGTAAAGGGCAATTTGAGCAAACCAGCAACACCCTTGCCTCGTACGCCGGCAAAACGCAACGGCACAAGATCAAACCCCTGGGGAGGAACCAGCCGGCCTTCCATGCGGTCGGGATGACCCAGCCACTGAACGCGCCAGCCCCGGGCTTTCATCTCATGCGCCACAGCCAGGCCCGGCATAATATGCCCGCCTGTGCCACCCGCCATGATCAGTAAGGTACGGGCGCTCATGTGCGTTTCCCTCGCATGAGATTGCGATTTTCGTAATCAACGCGCACCAGCAGAGCCATGGCCACCAGATTCATGACGATGCCTGTGCCACCATAGCTCACCATAGGGAGCGTCAGGCCTTTGGTTGGCAACAGCCCAAGGCATACACCCACATTAATAAACGTTTGCACACCAAACCACAAGGCAACACCCTGCGCCACCAGCCCGTTGAAAATACGATCCATGGCGATGGCCTGACGCCCAATCTCGAAGCCACGCCAGATCAGAAACATGAACACGGCAAGCAGGCACATCAGCCCGACAAACCCCAACTCTTCACCAATGACTGCCACGATGAAGTCGGTATGAGCTTCTGGCAAATAGTGCAGCTTTTCAACGCTAGACCCCAAGCCCACGCCAAACCACTCGCCACGGCCAAGCGCAATCAGCGAATGTGACAACTGATAGGCGCTGCCGTATGCATTTTCAGGGTTCCACGGGTCCAGATACACAAAGAGCCGCTCCCGACGCCAGGGCGACAACCAGATCAACAGCAGAAAGCTGCCAACCAATATAGTCAGCAGCATAGAAAAAAGCTTGCCGTTAATGCCACCAATAAAAAGTATGCCGACCGCGATGGCAACAATAACCATGAACGCGCCCAGATCGGGCTCAAGCAGCAACAGCATGCCAACTACCGCCAATGCGCAGGCCATGGGCAGAAAGCCGCGCAGAAAGTTCTGCATGTGTTCCTGCTTGCGCATCGTATAGTCGGCCGCGTACAGCAGCACGCCGACTTTCATCAGCTCAGACGGCTGGAAATTGACGGGACCAAAAGGAAGCCAACGCCTGGCGCCATTCACTTCGCGGCCTATCCCCGGTATCAGCACAACTACCAGCAGCAACAGGCAGAGTATGAACAGGGGCGCAGCGAAACGCTCCCAGAACTTCATCGGCAGGCTGAACGTCACCAGCGCACTTAACAGCCCCACGACAATAAACATCCCGTGTCTCAGCACGAAATAATAACGCCCATAGCTTTCGTAGCGGGGGCCATCGGCCAGGGCGATAGACGCCGAATACACCATCAAAAGCCCGAACACCACAAGAGCACTGGACATCATCAACAGCGGGACATCCACGCTGGGCATGGTAGTGCGCCCGGGTCGAACCGCATTCACGCCAGAGGAAAAATCGGCAAAAAGGCTCATGCCACCTCTCCCCGGCTCAAGGCCAGTTCCTGAACCTCATCGACAAAACACTGACCACGATGCCCATAATTTTTAAACATATCCATGCTTGCGCAGGCGGGCGACAGCAGCACCGTGTCGCCCTCGTGGGCTAGAGCGTGCGCGCGCACAACGGCTTCCTGCAGGGATGCGGCGTGTTCCATCGGAACTTCAGCCTCAGCCAGAGTCTGCGCCATAAGCCCGGCATCTTGCCCCAGCAAGACGACTGCACGAGCATGTTCGCGCGCAGGCTTGATCAGCGGCGTGAAATCTTGCCCCTTGCCCAACCCACCGGCAATTAGCACCACTGGCGTGTCCAGGCCTTCAAGCGCAGCTACAGTTGCACCCACGTTAGTGCCTTTGCTGTCATTGACAAAATCGACGCCGCCCACGGTACGCACGAACTCCATGCGATGAGGTTCACCACCATACTCGCGCAAGGCGCGCAACATGCCAGCCCACCCCAGGCCTATACTGCGGCCAAGCGCCAGCGCGGCAAGTGCGTTCAGCATATTGTGCTGACCACGCAGGTGCAGTACGTCACCAGGCATAAGCCTGCTCATACGTCCTTCAGCCCGCTGCAATTCGGCCTGTGGCTTTTTACGCCGCGAGGACGTGACAGGCATGTCAAAATCAGCTACTTCCGCAGCAGCAAGCCATTGCACACCATTGCTGTTCTCAAGCCCAAGATCACCTTCAAACTCTGGTACGCTGGAGCCGAAGCTGCGTACGTAAGCCCCCCGCACATCAGACACCATGGCTGACACAAGCGCATCATCGCGATTAACAATGGCAATACGCGTCATTTTCAACAAGCGCGCCTTGGCGGCTACATAGGCTTGCATGCTGCCATGCCAGTCAAGATGGTCTTGCGTCACATTGAGCACTACCGCTGCATCGGCGGCAAGCGACGTGATCGCGTCAAGCTGAAAACTAGAAAGCTCAAGTACCCATACATCGGGCAACAATCCGGTTTCAATGGCGTCTGCCAACGCTGTCAGAGCCGCAGGACTAATATTGCCCGCAGACCTTGCGGTCAACCCACTGGCCTCGACAAGCTGGCGCACCATGGCGGTTACTGTCGTTTTCCCATTGGTACCCGTAACGGCCAGCACCTTGGGCTCGTACCCCTGATTAGCCATATCAGCAAGCGCACGCGCAAACAACTCAATCTCGCCAACAACCTCAATGCCACGCTCGGCAGCCTGCGCAAGCAATGTCTTGACTGGCTCGTGCGACGGCGTCAGCCCTGGGCTCAATACTACGGTGTGAACCTCATCCAGCGCCTCGTCGGTGAACGCGTCCAGCCCTAACCCGTATTCGACCTGAGCGGCCTCGCACCCGTCCTGCAACGCCTGCAGGCCACCCGGCTGTGCACGCGTGTCGAGCACCCTGAGACGCGCCCCATGACGCGCGCACCATAATGCCGCCGCAACACCGGTTTCGCCCAACCCCAGAATCAGGGTCAAGCCATCGATACGCACGGAGGGAATGGACATGATATTCATCGCAGTTTCAGACTCGCAAGACCAATGAGCACGAGCATCATGCTGATAATCCAAAACCGGACCACAACCTGGGTTTCTTTCCAGCCGGAGACCTCAAAATGATGGTGCAACGGGGCCATGCGGAAAATACGTCGCCCCTCTCCATAGCGTCTCTTGGTGTACTTAAACCAAACCACCTGCATCATGACCGAGAGCGTCTCCACAACAAACACGCCGCCCATAATGAACAGCACGATTTCCTGGCGGACGATCACTGCGATTGTCCCTAATGCACCGCCAAGTGCCAGCGCACCCACATCACCCATAAACACCTGCGCCGGGTAGGCGTTAAACCACAGAAATGCAAGACCTGCGCCGGCAATGGCCGCGCATAGCACCATAAGCTCGGACGCACCCGGTATATATGGGAACAACAGGTATTTGGAATAATCGACACGTCCCACGACATAAGCGAAAATCCCCAGCGCACTACCCACCATGACGGTCGGCATAATGGCAAGGCCATCAAGCCCATCCGTCAGGTTGACGGCATTGCTCGAGCCGACAATTACCAACCAGGTCAGCGTGGCAAAACCAAAAGCACCTAGCGGATAACTTACCGATTTGAAAAATGGAACAATCAAGTCAGCACGGGTGGGCAGTTCCATGGTGAAACCACTCATAACCCAATCACGAAACAACGGCCACAGCTCAGCATTGGCAGGCGCCGACACCGCGAAGGTGAGGTACACCGACGCGATAAAGCCAATTAATGCCTGCCAGAAGAATTTGCGTCTCGATGACATCCCTTCGGGATCGCGGTTGACGACTTTTTTGTAGTCATCTACCCAGCCAATCGAGCCAAAGCCAAATGTCACCAGCAGCACCACCCAAACAAAACGGTTGGTCCAGTCAGCCCACAATAAGGTGCTGACGCCAATAGAAATAAGAATCAGCGCTCCACCCATGGTGGGGGTGCCGTTCTTCTGCAGATGCGATTCAGGGCCATAGGCACGCACCGCCTGACCAATTTTCAATTCGGTCAGCTTTCGGATTACGCTCGGGCCAGCAAACAAGCCAATCATCAATGCCGTCCCGCAGGCCAGCACCGCCCGAAATGTGATGTATTCAAAAACCCCAAATGCGCGAATATGCGCATCCGACAACCATCGTGCCAATTCAAGAAGCATGGTGGGCTCTCCCTTGAGTTGGGGATAATTTTTCTTCTAACGCCGTAATGACGCGCTCCATGCGCATGCTTCGTGAACCTTTAACCAGAATATTGGCCGGGAGCTGCAACATCAGATCTTGTGCAAGCTCCTCGACGGAACCATACCGACGAGCGGCGGGACCAAATGCTTCAACCGCATGAGCGCATGCATCGCCATAGGCAAGTAAAGTGTCTATACCCTGCTCGCGCGCGTAATGCCCAACCTCTGCATGCATGGCTGGCCCGTTATCACCGACCTCTGCCATGTCGCCCAGCACCAATGCCTTGCTGCCTGCAAGACGCGCCAGTACATCAATGGCCGCACGTACCGAATCAGGGTTCGCGTTATACGTATCGTCAATCAGACGAATATTGCCGGGAAGCGATCGCGGTCGCATGCGCCCGGCCACTGGTCTAAATGTTTCAAGCCCCTTGACGACGGCATTCAACGAAAAGCCGGCCGAAATGGCACTCGCAGCAGCAGCTAACGCATTTCGCAGATTGTGCTCACCTGGCGCGGTCAGCGAGAGTAATGCACTGCCCGTAGGCGTGCACAGACGGAACCGAGTGGCATCAGGTGCTTCGACAATCTCTTCAGCGAAGACATCGCACGCGGCATTAAGCCCAAAACGCTGTACCTGACGCTCCGTCGCCATCTCCTGCCACAATCCGGTATAAGAATCGTCTCCCGGGAACACAGCGACGCCATCGACGCCAAGGCTTTCCAGCACGGCGCCATTTTCCTGGGCAACCGCTTCTACGGTGTGCATAAATTCCTGGTGCTCGCGTTGCGCATTGTTGACCAGTGCTACCGTGGGCTTTGCGATCGCTGACAGCACGGCAATCTCACCCGGGTGATTCATGCCCAGCTCGAAAACAGCGGCCTGGTGGCCAGCTCGTAGCCGCAACACGGTCAGCGGCACACCAATGTCATTGTTCAAGTTGCCAAGCGTGGCCAGGCTTGCAGCCTCACCAAGCGCTACTCGCAGAATGGACGCAATCATTTCCTTGGTCGTGGTTTTTCCATTGCTGCCAGTTACCGCTATAACGGGCAGATCGAACTGTGCACGCCACGCCGTCGCCATACGAATCAAGGCCTGGCGCGTATCGCCGAGAACGACCTGTGGCAGCGCTATAGCCGGGTTGCTAACTTCGACAATGGCTGCGCGCGCGCCAGCGTCCGCGACTGCTGCCAGATAGCCATGCCCGTCAAAGTTTTCTCCCTTGAGGGCAACAAATATCTGGCCAGGCTTTATCGTGCGTGAGTCGGTAGAAATACCGACTTGCTGTCCCGATCGCCATGTGAGCGCTGCACGCGCCCACTCTCTATCATCAAACGGCGTTCGCACACCGTTTACTTCCTGGTAAGTCTCATGGCCTTTACCGGCGACAAGGACGACATCTTCTGGCTTTGCCTCCCAGACTGCCATCATGATCGCTACAGCCCGATCACTCGTAACTCGCGGCCGTGCAGACATACCGGCAACAATGTCAGCAATAATATCTTTCGGGTTCTCGCTGCGAGGATTGTCGTCGGTCACGATGACAAAATCAGCACCCTCTTCGGCGATACGGCCCATTATGGGGCGTTTGCCCGCATCACGGTTTCCGCCGCAGCCGAAAACGCAGACCAGCCTGCCGGCACGCACGTCGGCCATAGGGCGAAGCGCCGCCAATGCGCGCTCCAGTGCGTCAGGCGTGTGCGCATAATCAACAAGCACCACTGGCCCGACATTAGCTCGCCGAACGTCTGGTTCAACAGCGGCATCTTGCGGCGCAGTGGCATCTGTGACAGGCCGGTCAGGTACAGCCATTACAGCTTCCAGACGTCCGGGCACAGCGCGCAAAGTCGGCAAAGCACGGGCGATACGTCCGATACTCCACCCCAACTCCTTCAACACGCCGGCGACCAAAAGCAGATTGGATACGTTGTGTTCGCCCACGAGGCGCGTAAGTATCTGAGCACTTCCCTCACGCCCTGCCAGCGTGAACACCTGCCCGTTACCCGAGGGATGAAGGTCTCGCGCATACAGAACGGCCGTAGGCTCAGTAATTGAATATGACCACGCCAGATCCGGCGACAACGTAGCCAGCAAGGTCTTGCCCGCGTCATCGTCTGCGTTTACGAGCACGCGACGCAACCCGGGCTTTTTGAACAACAAAAACTTGGCCTGCCGATAGTTCGCCTCGGTTTGATGGTAATCGAGATGATCACGTGTCAGGTTGGTGAAGGCGGCTATATCAATTGCCACGCCATCCAGCCGTCCCTGATCCAGGCCTATGGACGATGCTTCCATGGCCACAACGTGCACCTGAGCGTCACGCAGCTCAGCGAGGCTACGGTGCACGGTGAGCACATCGGGGGTGGTCAACACCCCACCCAGGCTGGACCCATCTGGGAGCAACACACCCAATGTGCCGATGCTGCCACATGCTACGCCCTCGGCATTCAGGGCGGCGGCTAGCCACTGCACGCAGCTAGTCTTGCCGTTGGTCCCGGTTACCGCAACAATTGTTAAAGCGGCGGAAGGTCGACCGTACCACTGGTCTCCCACTGCCCCCAGCAAATCGTGCAAGCCCGGTACAGACAGCCATGGCACCGACGTCGTCAAAATAGGGGCGGCGTCGTCAGACTGGACAACAATTGCGCCGGCCCCCTGAGCGACCGCCTTCTCGATGAACGCACGCCCGTCGGTTGACTTACCTGGGCGTGCAAAAAACACATCGCCAGCCTTAAGCTGGCGGGTATCCAGGCATAAATCAGCCTGTCGGGCCACATGCTGTTCAAGCCACCGAATGATGTCGTGCGCGGTCATCGGGGAGCCACCTCGTCAGGCCCGAGGGCCACCAATGATTCGATAGGTGCATCGGGCTCCACGCCCATACGGCGCAGCACGCTAGACACGACCTGCGAAAACACCGGGGCCGCTACACGACCGCCGTAATAGCCTTTGCCTTGGGGTTCATCAAGTGTGACCGCAACCACAATACGGGGGTTGGATACGGGCGCAAAGCCCACGAAAGAGCTGCGATAAAGCGATCGGCTGTACTTGCCGTTAACAATTTTGCGCGCTGTACCGCTTTTGCCAGCAACACGATAGCCTTGCACCTGAGCCAGCTTGGCACCCTCAGGCCCAGCCGCCGCTTCCAGCATGGCACGAATCTGGCCCGCGATTTCGGGACGATAGACCTGCACACTGGTTGGCTTGCCTTGACGCTTCAGTAATGTCAGCGAAACCATATCACCGTTACGCGCAAACACGGTGTAAGCGTGCGCGATCTGGATCAGAGACACCGAAAGCCCGTAACCATAGGCCATGGTCGCGCGCTCAATGGGGCGCCAACGCTCCCAAGGCCGCAGACGGCCCGACGCGACGCCCGGAAAATTCGCTTGCGGCGGCCGCCCGAACCCCAACTCGGTGAATCTGGTCCACATTTCTTCGGACGTGAGCTTCTCGGAGATCATGGTCATGCCGATGTTGCTCGACCGCCTCAAAATACCCGCTACGTTCAGCGTGCCATTACGGCTAACGTCACTGATGGTGGAACCTTGATAGCGGTATTGGCCATTACCGGTATTGAACAGGGTGGAGGTCGTAATACGTTTGATATCGAGTGCCAGCCCCGCCGTAAACGGCTTCATGATCGAGCCAGGCTCAAATGTGTCGGTCAGGGCACGGTTACGCAACGCCGGGCCTTTGCGATCACCTCGATCATTGGGGTTATAGGTAGGCAGATTAACTAGGGCCAGGATCTCTCCGGTCTGAACATCAATGACAATGCCGGCACCAGCACGCGCATTGTGCTCTTTCAAGGCTTCTTTCAGCGCGGTGTATGTGTCGAACTGCATGCCCGCGTCAATCGACAACATAAGATCTTGACCGTTGACGGGCGGCACGATGGCCTGTACATCTTCCACGACCCGCCCTAGACGATCTTTGATGACGCGGCGGGAACCTGGCCGCCCGGACAAGGCCTCATTGAAGGCAAGCTCAACCCCCTCTACGCCATTGTCATCAATATTGGTAAAGCCGATGACGTGAGCCGCAACCTCACCCTCTGGGTAAAAGCGACGCATTTCAGCCTGTTGGTGAAACCCAGGTACTTTCAGTGCGCCAATTTGCCCGGCGACATCCATGGAAACTTGTCGCTTGATATAAACAAAATTTTTCTCTTCGCCTGCGATACGACCTTTAATGTCTGCCAGCGACATGCCAAGTAGCGCACCCAGCTTGGCAATTTGCGCGTCAGATGCGTTGCGCGCATCTTCAGGTATAGCCCAAATCGCGCGAACAGGCACGCTGGAGCCCATAACAACTGTTCCGCTTCGATCAAATATTTTGCCACGTGTTGCAGGCAACACCAGAGTGCGCTCGTAACGACGCTCGCCCTGCTGCTGCAGAAACTCATTGGAGAGCCCCTGCAAGTACAAAGCCTTGCCGGCCAGTGCGGCAAACCCCAATACCAGCAAAACCATCACCAGACGCGCCCGCCACAACGGCATTTGCTTGTTTAGTACGGGGCTGTCGTAAAACCTGACTCGCTTCATGGGCGCCCCGCTTTGCCAGCACCTGGCGCAGAGAGTGGCTGCGGCCCCTCAACATACAGTGTGCGATCTGGCGTGGTGGGCACCATGCCGAGTTCCTCTCGGGCAGAGCGGTCGACACGCACATTGCGCTGAAGCTCAGCGCGCTCCAGCTGCAGACGCCGCCAGTCAGTATCCAGCTGGCGCGCCTTGTCTTCAAGCCGATCCAGCTTCACGAACAACTGGCGTGACTGAAAACGCGCTGTCACCAATGACAGCGCGGAAATGGTAAGCAAGGCCGCGAAAAGAAAACTTAGCCGGATCATGAGCCACGCCTCGTCGACTGCGTCGGCCGACCCGGTCGCCGTGCTCCGGCACCACGCTTGGCCCCCGTCGTTTTTTTGATCAACCCCGAAACCGGCACAAAAGAAACACCATCATCAGCCGGCAGAGGCGTGCTGGTGCGTTCGGCCACACGCAGTACGGCCGATCGCGCACGCACATTGCCAGATATTTCGACCGCATCAGGCAAAATGCGGCCCAGAGATTTCAGGATGGGCTGCGGCATATCTTTCTCGGGAATCGGCAGGCGAGCCTGTGCCGCGCCGGGCCTTGCGGCCGCGGCGATGCACTGCTTAACCATACGATCTTCAAGAGAATGAAAACTGATCACCGACAGACGCCCTCCCGGGGCCAATACCCTCAGAAGTGCCGCGAGGGCGTGCGCGAGTTCTTCGAGTTCCTGATTGAGGTAAATCCGTATAGCCTGAAAGGTACGAGTGGCCGGATGTTGACCCTTTTCGCGCGTACGGACGACACTGGCGACGAGCTCGGCGAGGTCGAGCGTTGTGCACAGCGGCCTGGATTCGCGGCGAGCAACAACCGCCTTTGCAATCTGGAAAGCAAACCGTTCTTCGCCATAATGAGCTATGACCTCCTTTATTTCGTCAACGCTGGCCTCAGCCAGCCATTGCGCAGCGGTGATACCGCTGCTTGTATCCATCCTCATATCGAGAGGGCCTTCGCGCATAAACGAAAACCCTCTTCCGGCGTCATCAATCTGAGGCGAGGAAATCCCCAGATCCAGTAGCACGCCATCAACCTTTGTTATACCGAGCTCTTGCAGATGCTCGGCCATGCGGGCAAACCCGCCATGTACTACCGTTACCCTGCCATCTTCCTGCCTCAATGCCTCAGCGGCGGCAATGGCCTCAGGGTCTTTATCGAACACCACCAGTCGGGCTTGCGGTGACAGATGTGTAAGCAACAGACGGCTGTGCCCTCCGCGCCCAAACGTGGCGTCGACAAAAATGCCATCGACGGGCGTAGCGCTTACAGCAACGTCGCCACGTTTTTTAGCTCGGTCGCCAAAATCCCGGTCAACGAGGGCGTTAACCGCAGGCTCCAACAGCACGGATCTATGCACAAACGCCATATCAGATTCAGAACGAAAACTGCTCCAGGACATCAGGCATGCCTTTGGCAAGATCTTCTGCCTCGCGACGTGCCCACTCGGTGGCATCCCATAATTCAAAATGGCTGCCCATACCCAAAAGCATGACTTCCCGCGTTAGCCCCACCGCATTACGCAACTCAGGCGCAATAAGAATGCGACCTGAACCATCCATGTCAACGTCCTGCGCATTGCCCAGAAGCAAACGCTGTAACGGCCGCGCAGACATTGGAAAAGCGGCAATCTGCTCACGCTTTTTTTCCCACTCGGAACGGGGATAGACAAGCAAACATCCATCGGGGTGACGGGTGAGGGTGAGACGGCCTTCGACCTGAGAAACGAGCGCGTCACGATGCTTGGTCGGTATCGAGACCCGACCTTTCGCATCCAACGTTAGAGCGCTGCTTCCCTGGAACAAGATTCTTCCCCACTTTTTTGCACAAAATCCTACTTTTCCCCACTCTACGGGATGGAAAGCAACTGGTCAAGCGCAAAATCATGGATTTTCCAATTACAACAAGCACTTAGCGACCCTTCCTCAAAACGGGAAAGGGAAAATACGTAGATAAATCAAGAAATTGTGTCGTCAACTGAAAGTTGTTTATCAGAAGACAGCCCCATTTGGTGTCACGTCATTTGCAATTGCTGACATTTAGAAGGGGAAGGAGGAAGAAGAAGTGTGAGACAGGCCTATAGGCCGGATCCTGTACACCTGGCAAGCCAAGTGGGCAATCATTCATCTGGGCTCGACATTGCTGTCGAGCTCTAGCCATCTACCCGCATGCTCGGGCGGGCCGCCCTTTTGGCCCGAAGGCCAGCACATGCCTATTTGATGTTGCTCCGGGTAGAGGTTGCCGCGTTTCACCCGATAACGCCATGGCCGTTACCAGCCATGCAGCACGGAAGTAGCCGTACTGGTGCAGGCTTGCGCCTGCCCTCGCCACCGACTCGTCTCTGTGGCCCTAGTCCTCGGCGGGTTACCACATTGCTGTGCCAACCCGCCGGACGGCTGTTAGCCGCTACCCTGCCCTGCGGAGTCCGGACCTTCCTCGACGCGCATGGCGCCGCGATTGCCCAACCTGCCTCACACTATCTATTCTAACCTGCGACAATAGCGATTATCGGAACACACTGGATTTTCAAGGCTTTTATTTATATGGCGGCAAATACCCTCATCACTCTCACTGATGTCCAGCTTGCATTTGGGCATCATCCACTCCTCAACCATGCCGACTTTGCAATTCAGCCAGGTGAACGTATAGGCCTGATAGGGCGCAATGGCGCGGGCAAATCTTCCTTGCTCAAAATACTTGACGGCCGTGCCGACCCTGATGACGGAGAGGTCATGCGACTGGGCGGCCTCACCACGTCCACCGTTGAACAAGAGCCCGAGCTCGACGACTCGCTCACTGTCTTCGAATACCTGTGTGGCGACATTACCGAAAGCGAAGACTGGCAGCGCCCGGCGCGGGTCAATTCGCTCATCGATCAACTCGAACTTGCGGCCGACGCTCCGATTGCAGGGCTCTCGGGCGGATCGCGCAAACGCGTTGCATTGGCTCACGCTCTGGCTGATGAGCCTGATCTACTGCTGCTTGATGAACCCACCAACCATCTTGACTTCATCGGCATTGCCTGGCTTGAGAACATGCTGCTCAATGCCCGATGCAGCGTAGTCATCATTACTCACGACCGACGTTTTCTCGACTCAGTCGCTACCCGTATTGTCGAACTCGACCGCGGCAAACTAATCAGCTTTCCGGGCAACTTCACGCAATGGCAGGCACGCAAGGCAGAATGGCTCGAGGCAGAGCAGCAACAAAATGCCCGGTTCGACAAAGCACTGGCTCTGGAAGAAGTATGGATACGCAAAGGCATTCAAGCCCGACGCACTCGCAACGAAGGCCGGGTGCGACGGCTTGAACAATTGCGCATTGAGCGTACATCACGACGCGAACGACAGGGCAACGTAAACCTTGCCGTGGCTGAAGGTCAGCGCTCAGGAAAGCTGGTAGCCGAGTTGCACAACATATCGCATCGATATGGCGACAAAGTGCTGATCCGTGATTTCTCCACGGCCATTCTACGCAAAGACCGCATTGGTCTGATCGGCCCCAACGGTTCAGGCAAAACCACCCTGCTCAAAATTATTCTGGGCAAGCTCGAGCCTACCGAAGGCCATGTAAAGATGGGCACCAACCTTACGGTGGGGTATTTCGACCAGATGCGCGCCCAGCTTGATGAAAGCGCCACGCTGGCAGACACCATCAATCCAGGAAGCGAATGGATTGAAATCGGTGATCAGCGCAAGCATGTCATGAGCTATCTGGAAGATTTTCTATTCCCTCCAGCACGGGCACACTCGCCCGTCAGCAGTCTGTCGGGTGGCGAACGTGCGCGGCTGGTGCTCGCCCGCATGTTCGCCCGTCCAACCAACATACTCGTACTTGACGAGCCCACCAACGATCTCGATATCGAAACGCTAGAACTGCTTGAAGAGCTTCTGCAAGACTATGCCGGAACGGTGCTGCTGGTAAGTCATGACCGTACATTTCTGAACAACGTCGTCACGCAGACAATCGCATCGGAAGGCAATGGCCTCTGGGGCGAATACGTGGGAGGCTACGACGAATGGCTGGCACAACGCCCTGCGTCTCAAGAAGAGCCCGGTGCAAAGCTTCGCAAGAAAGAGTCTGCAGCAGCTGCCCGCAACGCCAAAGCCGTCAAGCCGCCCCGCATTACCCCCTGGGAGTTGCGTGAACTGAAGGGCATTCCTGACGCTATTGCCAAACTGGAAGCACAGCAAGCCGAGCTGGCTGGCAAGCTGGCCGACGGCAGCCTGTACCGCGATGCGCCTGACGAGGTCGAGCAAATCAACGCACAGGTGCACGATATAGAACAACAACTCCACACTCTGTTCGCACGCTGGGAAGCGCTGGAGGAAAAACAGAACGCGTCGTGATGTGGCTGTTTGACCCGGGTCGGGTCGGCTCCACTCTCGTCTGGCCGGCCTGGTTTAGTCCGCCCGTCTTAGCTTGCCGGTCTTAACTTGCCCGCATTAGCCTGGCCGACCTAACTTGATCGGACTTGCTTGGTTGTCCCCAGTTAATCCCAGCTTAGACTTTGGCCTAGTGGGCCCTGGGGGGTTCAGGTTTGTGCGATTTTGGCTCGCCTGGTGCTCGCCCGCTGGACCCTGATCTGCTGAACCCCGAGCGGTTCAACTCTTCTTAACTCAGCCCTGTTCTAAATCGGCCGAGGCTGGCATGGCGCGCCAGCCCAATGACTCACCCGCAGCCAACGGCACGACCGTGGTCTGCGCCATGGGCAGTTCGTCAGGGATGATGTATTCAGTACGGGCCAGCGTCAGCGTGCCCGTATTAACTGGCAGCCCGTAAAACGCAGGGCCATTGAGGCTGGCGAACGCCTCAAGCCGGTTAAGCCTGCCCACCGCATCAAATGCTGTCGCGTACAGCTCCATGGCGTGCAGCGCCGTATAACAGCCTGCACAGCCGCAGGCAGCCTCTTTGAGGCCC
This sequence comes from Pusillimonas sp. ANT_WB101, assembly GCF_008369125.1. Lineage (NCBI taxonomy): Bacteria > Pseudomonadati > Pseudomonadota > Betaproteobacteria > Burkholderiales > Alcaligenaceae > Pusillimonas > Pusillimonas sp. ANT_WB101. The sequence goes on from NZ_VOAY01000004.1 coordinate 522,139, forward strand.
TTGGGATGGGGGGCACTATCAGTACCCAGAAAGAAGCGCGGGCTGCCGCTGGTAGCCGCTTCGAGCAAGGCCACACGATGCTGCTCGCGTTTGAGTACTGGTAAGCAATACCAGTGAGGCCGCACGCCACCGAGAAACAGCGCGTTGCGGTTGTACAGCAGATGATGAGCAGTAATTGTGGCCGCCACAGGCCCCTGAGCCTCACTCACATAATCAACGCCCTGGCTCGTCGTTAAATGCTCAAACACCACTTTCAATTCAGGAAATGCCTTGCGCAGCGGAACCATAACCTTGTCAATGAACACCGCCTCGCGATCAAACAGATCAACCGCAGGGTCAGTGACCTCGCCATGAACCAACAGTGGCATGCCAGTGCGCTGCATGGCCTCGAGCGCAGCTGAGCATCGGCCCAGCAGATCGGTCACACCCGCATCAGAATTGGTTGTAGCACCCGCCGGATACAGCTTCACTCCGTGCACAAAACCCGACTCGCTGGCTAGAGTGATTTCATCCGGCGTCGTATTGTCAGTAAGGTAAAGCGTCATTAAAGGGGTGAATCCGCCAATAGGAACCTGGCCTCGCGAATTCTCACCCCAAGGAATACCCGCTTTGCCCAATGCCGCATGAATGCGATCACGATATTGCTGCGCCTGCTGCACTGTAGTAACCGGCGGCCTCAGATTGGGCATGATGATGGCCCGGGCAAACTGACGCGCGGTATCAGCCACGACGGCCTCAAGTACTTCGCCATCACGCAAATGCAGATGCCAATCATCAGGACGGACAATCGTAAGCGTTTCAGCGGCTTCAAAAGTTGTGCCGGGGGTTACTTCCGATACTTTACTGGGGCTTGTGCTGGACATGGATAAAAATAAAAAATAGAAAATGAGAAAAGAGGCTAGACATGCCTATTCAGATGCCGCCTGGCGTGCTGCACACATACGGTGCACCACATCATTGCCGGCAAAATCAGCGTATGACACCCCACGACAAATAGTCGGCGAATAGAGCAACAACGGCAGCTAACGATTGGCTCGTTCAGTGCAGCCTTGTAAAGCAAACGGCAAGTATAGCCAGAGCTTGCTCAGTCTGCGATATTCAAAGGCATGCTGCGCTCGACAATTCGGCAAAACATGGCACTTCCTGCAGGAATTACCGCATCATTGAAATCAAAAAAAGCACTGTGCAATACACACCCCGCTGCGGCCCCACCCTGTCCAAGTCTGAAATAAGCACCCGGACGGTGTTGCAGCATAACGGAAAAGTCTTCCGACCCCATAGACGGTGTCAAATTATCGATAACCATTTCCGCGCCGAACAATTCCGTTGCTACATCAGCGACAAACATAGCATGCTCAGGCGAATTAATGGTGGCGGGGAACAACCGGTGATACTTCATCTCAATCTTAGCCTTGAAGGCTGCGCCAATTCCGGCCACAACGTCTTCCATCCGCCGAATTATCTGCTCCTGAATCACTGAGCTAAATGTACGTACAGTGCCGACCATACGCGCGTCTTGCGGTATGACATTCATGGCCTGCAAGTTGCCGGCATTCAACGCGGCCACCGTAACAACGGCAGACTCTGGTGCGGGTACATTGCGCGACACAATCGTCTGCAGCGCGGTAATTAACTGCGCTGCAATAACAACCGGATCATTAGTCTGGTAAGGATGCGCACCGTGGCCACCTCGGCCTTCTATGTGTATTTCAAAATGATCTGCTGCGGCCATCATCGGCCCAGGGTTGACACCAATTACTCCAGGAGCCAGACCCGGCCAGTTGTGCAATGCGTAAATAGCATCACAATGAAACCGGGTGAACAAACCATCTTCAATCATAGCCGTCGCACCGCCTAGGCCTTCTTCCGCAGGCTGAAAGATCAGCACAACGCGACCATCAAAATTGCGTGTTTCGGCCAGATATCGCGCGGCGCCCAGAAGTATGGCGGTATGACCGTCATGCCCACAGGCATGCATAACCCCCAGGTTGGCCGAAGCATAAGCAGCGTGGCCCTGCTCCTGAATCGGCAGGGCATCCATATCAGCGCGCAAACCTATGCTTTGACCGCTGGTGTTGCGCCGCCCCTCAAGCACACCCACAACACCGGTTTTGCCGACATTGCAATGCACCTGATACCCCAGTGCAGTCAGCATACGGGCCACCATGGTTGACGTACGTACTTCCTGAAAGCCCAGCTCGGGGTTAGTGTGGATGTCCTGGCGAATAGCTGTCAGGTCATCATGGAACAGCCTGATGGCGCTGAATACGGATTGTGCCTGCATGCGACCCTTACTCCTTTCACTTTTTATGAAGCATCGCAGCCCGTGCGATAACCGTATTCACACCATATCAAAACAATAACATAGGGCCCTAACATGCTGAAATCTGCCCCCACACGCTCGGCCCGGTTCAACTTCTTTGCATAATTTATTTGGCCTTTAGGGGAATCTCACGTTATGCTGCGAAAGAAACGCTTTTTCATCAACACAGTCAGGAGCCCTGTCTTATGGCAACAACCGATAAACCAGCTCGCAAACCCAACGCGGCATTCATGAAGCCACTTACGCCCAGCCCCACCCTCGCTGCCATTATCGGGCCCGAAGCCGTGCCACGCACCGAAGTTACGAAAAAAATCTGGGAATACATCAAAAAGCACGATCTGCAAGATCCGCAAAACCGCCGCAACATTAATGCCGACGACAAGCTTCGCCCTCTGTTCGGCAAAGAACAAGTATCCATGTTTGAGCTTACCAAGCTGGTCAGCACCCACCTCAAATAAAATAACGCCGCAAGGCTCTACGCTGCCACCACGCTCCGCGTCGGTAATCTTGCCCACTTTGGGGGCAGCTCAGTCTCGTGCCAAAAAAAAACGCCAGCTGCACACAAGCAACTGGCGTTTTTTGTCAGGCCACGAACGGAATCAATACTGTTCTGCTGGGGGCTGCCCCGAAGCAAGTGCCAGCCAGCCCTTCAGAAGCCGGTATACAACCCAGACCACAGCAACAAGGCCGGTGAGCCATCCGATGAAAATCAGCGTGGCAAGACCACTGAGCGCTATCCACAGCAGCCCCCACCAGAATGTTCGGATAACCCAGTCAAAGTGGCTGGCATATACCGTACCGGCTGCGTCACTGCGTTTAAGATAGGCCAAGATAATCGCCGCGATAACTGCTACGCCAAAAAAGCCGGCGCTCAACAGGCCCGCAGCAAAAAGGCCGTAAATTAGGTGCGTCAAATTGCGCATCGACAACCCTTTGTTGTCTTCTGGCGGAAACGCCTGGGTCATCAGTAACCTCCGGTAGCAAAGTAAACAGAAACAGCCAACTGGCTGATCGCTGCTTATTTTACCCGAGACGCAAGGCTTAGCTACGAACCGGGTATCGCGTGGCGTACCGCTTGCTCGCCCCGCGACGAACTAATGTCATACACCATCAACCTCGCCCGCCACACCGCAGTGACATCAGTCGCCGTCCTGAACTATTTGCCTGCAACCAGTAATTTCCACCGGCCTAGATAAAAGGACATTTATATTGGACGCAGCGGCAATAGGCCGTCTTCGTGTCGCCCTCTGAAGGTGCTACGCCCTCCTTTGCAGGACTACTCTTTGCCGATATCGTTGTGAGGCCGCTTCGTTTCAGTAGATTGAGTCAGCTAATCTAACTCGTCTGCGGTGAGCCCCCCGTTGCATTGCGTGTGTCAACGTGCCCGTACCGCGTAATATAAAAGAAACTGGCGAGAAGAATTAACACATTGCTGTGTCCAATTGCTATACCCGCCGCGCTGAACCGCCCGGACGACGGGCCTGACAACCTCAGTGGAGCTTCGCCTGCCTGGTACCACTAGGCCAGTTTCGCCTGACTCGTTTACTCAATTCGTTTACTCAATTCGTTTACTTGAGCCGTTTATTTGACTTGTTTACTTATCTGGCGTGTTCACCGTACGGCATCAAGCTGCTCGCAAACTTTGGCCCAATGCGTCTACGTGGTGTGAGGCGTTTGATGCGCAGCGTGCCCGCGTTTTGGTGTTCAGGCCGTTTAGATCAGGCAGTGAGCTCTACCTAGCTTGCCAGGACAACGCGTCTCACACAAGGCGTCGTGCTCTGTCCTCTGGTGCCGTGGTGACGCATATCTAGCCGCCACGGAGGCTGGGCTTTACACAGGATCAGAGTGGGCATAGATAGAGGAAGTACGGATGACCTGCGGGGATATTGTGCTGTGGTGCTGGCGGGCTGTGATGCGGTGGGGATGTGATGCCGTAGGGATGTGATGCGGTGTTGCGGTGTTGCGGTGTTGCGGTGTTGCGGTGTCGTTTAGTTTTCCATAGCAAAAACCCCCGCCCGATCACGGGAGGGGGTTTTTGGGAATAAAAGCCTGACGATGACCTACTTTCACAGACGAAAGTCCACTATCATCGGCGCAAAGGCGTTTCACTGT
>NZ_VOAY01000005.1:0-515251 GCF_008369125.1 Pusillimonas sp. ANT_WB101
CGCCAAACCCCGTTACTTCATTCGGATCAGGGCTGGCAGTATCACATGCCCGCGTATCGACGGCAGTTGGCAGAACATGGGTTGACCCAAAGCATGTCACGCAAGGGAAACTGCCTAGATAACGCCTGCATGGAAAGCTTCTTTGGCATACTCAAGTCGGAGTTCTTCTATCTAAACAAATTCGATAGCGTTGAACTACTTGACGCTGGCCTGCGGAAGTATATTCACTACTACAATCACGAGCGGATCAAGACCAAATTAAAAGGACTGAGTCCAGTTCAATACAGAACTCAGTGCTCAGTGGGTTAACCACCTGCTTCAAATGTCCAACTAATTGGGGTCAGTTCATTGCCGGGGAAGAGTCAAAAAACCCGCAATGCGTTTAAACATGCGGGTTTCTATACTGTAATCAACTGCCGTAGACTAATTCGTGACGCTGAGGGGGAGCCATATCAAAGCATGAAACCCGTATGGATAAACGCTCTTGCGGTAGTTTTATTTCCCTCCACCCAAAAAAATAACCCTACAATCTAACAGTTGGCGCAAGCACCGGCACTACCCTTCCTATTATCGAGCCTACGCTACCAACTCGCGCAACACCTCCGGATGGCGCACAGCCACCGCCAACAGCGTTTGCGCCGCGCCGGACGGCTTGCGGCGGCCTTGCTCCCATTCTTGCAAAGTGCGCACCGATACTCCCATCAGCTTGGCGAACTCTGCTTGCGACAGCTCGGACGCTTGTCTGGCCTGCGTCACCGGAGAATGCACCACCGTACCCATTCCGGCCTTCATTTGTTTAACGGAGGCTAGCAACTTGCGACCCAGCTCGTCGCCCGTCATTTTTTCAATTTTCGTCATTTTCCAGCTCCTCTTTAATGGCCTTCAGGATGTGCGCCGGGATATTGCCCCGCACCGTCTTGGCGTAGATCACCAGCAGATGAATACGGCCGTTCTCCAGCCGATTGAAGTAGATCACCCGTACACCACCACGCATGCCCATACCTGGGCGCGCCCAACGCACCTTGCGGCAGCCGCCGGAGCCAGGAATCACGTGTCCCGCTTCCGGATGCTGCGCTAGCCAAGCACAAAACTCACCGCGCTCATCTTCTTGCCAGATGGATGCCGCATCTGCGCTGAAAAGCGGGGTTTCGATAATCGTGTACATGCCAAGCTATTATACGTCATTGCCGTATAACAATCATCTGGGCTTGCTGCACCGCCAATGCTATATAGGCCGGACGCTACTCGCTTCATGGCTTTGCAGCCACCGGAGGGGAGGTGGGTCACATCTATTGGCCATTAACAGCAAGCATCAAAAAGCCGCCGTTTTACACCCAGGTACGGTCGAGCGTTGGTACTAGTCTTGCGTCAAGCAGAGAGGGTCTGAGCTATCGGGCCGAAGCCGCCCGCAAGTGCTGGCACAGATGAGTATTTACTTAGCCGTAAAAAGGGCTACGCCACGATGCTGGTGGACTCAAAGAGCCGCAAGGTGTTAGCTGTGATGCTGGAACACTCTGAATCGAGCTTGTGTCGCTATGTAAAGCGTTTGCGAGGGCGCGAACAGGTCAAGGTGGTTGTGATGGATATGTCCGCGAAGTACCGTACACCGATGCGAGACTGCGCTGCGGGGAACCTTCTAGTTTGTCTGGGCGGGACGCGCACTGACCAACAACGTATAGTCCTGCAACTCGAAGCCATGCGCCTGGCTGACAACTAGTCCGACAGCTACCAAACGCTTGAGCGCCGCGTCGACGAAAGCCGACTCCCTACATCTTTGACAATCAGCAGATGCTGGGTTTCGATGGCGGGCAGCGGCTTATCGATCTGAAACAGCACGGTCAGCACTCCGAGCCTGAGCACGGTGACTGACAATCCTGCATCTTGTAATGCGCGCGTAGCCAAAGGGCCAATGTTCATATCAGCTGTCTTCATCTATCCTCCAGCCTCCGCCTAAAACGCGGTATAGATCGACGGCGCTTTGCAGATGCAAGGCTTTCAACTGCGCCGCCATATCCTGGGCTGCGTAGAGCGGTCGCTGAGTGTCGAGCAGCGTAAGCAGGGTCTCGGCACCCGCGCGATACCGGGATTCTGCCAGTGTCAACGCCAGCTGTGCCTGGGTCAGTTCCTCGAATTGAGCGTTAAGCTGTGCTTGCACACCGTGCATTTGCGCCAGCGCCATCTGCACATCCGAAAAAGCCATCACAATAGCCTGACGGTAATCGGCCAACAACTCCTCGCGCCGGGCCTGCGCCAAATCATGCCCCGCAGCCAGCCTGCCAGCATTGAAGATGGGCGCCGCCAGTCCTGCGGCCAGCGAATACAGGGGATTGTCAAAAAGGCTGCCCAGGCGATTGCTATTGGCACCCGCATAAGCCGCAAAGGTCAGATTGGGCAGCATGGCTGCCCGCGCAACGACCACATCGGCATCGGCCGCCGTCAATTGTGCTTCAGCACGAGCAATGTCGGGGCGTCGCACAAGCAGCTCAGATGGCACGCCTGCGTCAATGGCCGGTATGCGGATCGAGGCCAATGTTGGGGTGTTAACCGTAACTTCCCTCGCCTGCCCTGTAAGGTGAGCCAAAGCGACGCGTGCCTGGTTCGCCTGCTGGCGCAACGCGGCCAGGCTTCGTCGCTGGCTCGCGACCAGCGTACGTTGCTGCGCCACCGCCAGCTGCGTGGCCGATCCGGCCTCGTACTGCGATTGCACCAGCGACAGCAGACGTTCAGCTCTGTCCAGGTTGTGCTCAGCAATGGCCGTACGTTCAGCCAGCGCCACGGCTTGCACCCAGGCATTGGCAGTACCGGCCGTCACTGTCAAACGCACGGTATCGTGATCGAAACGTGTTGCCGTCAGAATGTTGACAGCACTATCACGTGCGGCGCGGTTTCGCCCCCAGAAGTCCACCTCGTAGCTGGCGCTCAGGCCCGCTGCGTAAAGGGTGCCATCCACATCAGCATGCCCGCCCAGCCTGACTTGCCGCCCAGCATCCAGCCCAGCCGAGACCTCGGGCAACAGTGCCGCCCCCGCGATCCGCGCGCTGGCCTGGGCCTGGCGCACCCGAGCCGTAGCGGCGGCAATATCTTGGCTCTGCGCCTGGGCTTGTGTCACGAAGACATCCAGCTCGGCGTTATCAAAGCTGCGCCACCAGTCGGCGCTCAAGCTGTCCTGCGAAAGTGTCCCGGCACCACTGTCAGGCTGAGTCCATTGCGCGGGCAAGTCGGGCGGTTGGGCATCCAATGCCGGTGACGTAGCGCAACCCGCCAACGTCAAGGCACCCACTATCGCGAACAAATGTCGATGAAAGCTTCCCATCCTCACTCCCCCGCCAGCGCCACGACCGGATCCAGCCGGGCAGCGGTGCGTGCCGGCATAAAACCGAACAGCATGCCGGTGACTACTGCACAAGCGAACGCCCCGGCCATGGCTGTGACCGAGAACACCAGCGGGACCGCAGCGGCGATCAATGCCGCGCCAATGACTAATCCCAGAGTCAGCCCCAGTACGCCGCCCACGACGGTAAGCAGCATGGCTTCAGTCAGAAACTGGCGCAAGATGTCGCGCTGACGCGCGCCAGTCGCCATGCGGATGCCGATTTCCCGCGTACGCTCTTTAACAGTCATCAGCATCACGTTCATGACCCCGATACCGCCTACCAACAGCGACACGGCAGCGATCAGCCCCAGCATCATGGTCATGCTGCGCCGGGTGGCTGCTTCGGCCTGCAAACGAGCGGCCGCGTTGCCGATGCCGAAATCCGCGCGCCCACCGTGGCGGGTCAGCAGCAATTGGCGCACGGCTTCTTCAGCAGCCAACACCCTGTCGGAAGACACCGCTTCCATCACCACATAATCCGGCTGCGTCTGCGCCTGGTAAACCCGGGCTCGGCCCGTCTGGTAGGGAATAAACACCATGTCGTCATAGTCCTGCGCGCCCGAATCGGCGCCGCGCTCAGCCATGACGCCGATGACCTCGAAGGGTGCGCTGCCAATCAGCAATTGCTCACCCAAGACGTCGGCATCGCCAAAATAATGTGTGCGCGCTTTCGCACCCAGTACGACAAGCGGCGCCAGATCCCGGTCTTCCGCTTCCGTGTAGTAACGCCCTTGCTCTACCGACCAATGGTGAATGCTGGGCATGTCCTCATCCGACGCAAAAACATAGACTTCTCGGCTGACGTTCCCGTAGCGTATCGTCAGCGGATCGCCGATCACAGGCATTACTCGGCGGATGTCGGGCAAGGCTTCCACTGCCTCCAGGTCTTCTTCAGTGAGTATGCCTGCCGGCCCACCGTTAGGCGGCGCCCGGCTGCTCATGTACATGATGGTCGTACCGAGCGTGCCCATCTGCGCCATTACCCGCTGGCGTGCGCCTTCGCCAATGGCGAGCATGACAATGACCGAGGCTACGCCGATGATGATGCCGAGCAAGGTCAGGAAAGTGCGCGAGCGGTTGATACGCATCCCGCGCCAGGCGGTGCGCAATGCTTCCTGCATCTCGGCCCAGCCGGCACGGGGATCTTGATGCGCAGCATTCATATCCAGTATGGGCAAGGCGCGTGGGCTAAGCTCGTCCACGTTATCGGCCGCTTCCAGGTCCGCCTTCTGCGCATCCTCCACAATACGCCCATCGTGGATCTCGATGACGCGCCTGGCCTGTTCGGCCACCTGCCTGTCGTGGGTAATCACGATAACGGTATGACCGACATCGGCCAGCTCGTGGAACAATGCCATGACCTCGGCGCCGCTGTGGCTATCCAGCGCGCCGGTCGGTTCGTCAGCCAGAATAATGCGACCGCCGTTCATAAGCGCCCGAGCGATCGACACCCGCTGTTGCTGGCCCCCCGAGAGTTGGTGAGGCCGATTGTTCTGCCGTTCCGAAAGCCCAAGCCGCGCCAGAAGAACAGCGGCACGCTCTGCACGCACATCAGTTGATGCCCCGGCATAGATGGCGGGCACTTCCACGTTTTCACGCGCGGACTCAGTCGCGATCAAGTGATAGCCCTGGAACACGAAGCCAAACGCCTCGCGGCGCAACCACGCCAGGGCGTCAGCATTCAATGTAGCAACATCTTGACCACTAAAGCGATAGACCCCGCTACTGGCACGGTCCAGGCACCCCAGAATATGCATCAGTGTGGACTTGCCCGAGCCGGACTGCCCCATGATGGCAACGAATTCTCCTGCCCGAATGCTTAGATCAATTCCGTGCAGGACTTCAACGGCAGGCACCCCGTCCCTGCCGCCATATTGCTTGCGAATGCCTCGCAGCTCGATAAGAGGAACTGAGCCAAGCTTGCTTTGCAAGAATGCCGCATCCTCTACCATTGCAACCAGCTCCAGCCTCGCTCGACTGGATGCTCGGCCGTGATCAGGCGCGCTCCTTCGCTCAGACCTTCCAGTATCTCGGCTTGGTGGCGGCTACGTACGCCCAGGCGAACAGGGCGGCTCTGCGCCTGACCGCCTGCATCCAGCACTCGCGCCCGGTATTGCCCATCCACCCTTTGCAATGCCGATAGCGGCACGGCGACGGCTTGGCCGACCTCTGCCGTAATAAAGGCCACCTGCGCGGTCATCTGCGGCATCAGCTCGCCATCCGCATTGTCAACATCAAACAACACCGTGTAGACCACCGCCTTCGTTGCCGCCGGTGCGGCACTGCCCTCGGATGCCGGCACTACAGGTGGTGTAGGCAATACTTGACGCACTGTGCTTTCCCATCGGCGCGGCACATCCTCGCCGCCGCCCAGTGTTGTGAAGAATACCGGCATCCCCGCCTTGACCCGGCTTACATCGGCTTCCGAAACTTCGGTCCAGACGGTCATGCCCGACAGATCGGCGATACGCAGGATGTTGGGTGTCTGATAGGTGGCATTCAGCGTCTGCCCCTCACGGGCTTCGACCGAAACCACTGTACCGGACATAGAAGCATAGATGCGGGTATAGCCCAGCCGCGCCTCTTCGGCCCGCTGGCTGGCCTGGGTCTGATCTATCTGGGCATTCAACTGCGCAATGCGGGCCACAGCGTAGGCCAATTCGGCCTGGGCAACCTGCACATCTTCTTCCCGGGTGGAGCCGTCTTTCGCCATACGCTGCTGGCGCAAATGCTTCAGTCGCGCCAGTTTATGCGCGGCCTGCTGTTCGGCCAGTTGCGCGCGCAAGCCCGCTACAGCAGCGCGGCCTGCATCAACCACCGCCTGCTGCACGCTAGGGTCGATCTCTACCAGCAATTGGCCCTGCTCGACCACATCACCGGGCTGAGCCCCCAGGCGCGTGATCTGGCCGGAAACTTGTGCGCCGACATCCACGTAGCGGCGCGGCTGCAACGTACCAATGGCATTGACCCTGGCCTGGATATCGGCGCGGGCAACCGCCACCGTATCGTAACGAGGGCTGGTTGGCCCTTGCGTCCACAGCAGTACTGCGGCGAGCACCACCAGACCTCCGACCAGCATCCCTATGCGCCCATGCCGGCGCTTCAGCAAACTACGAGACATACGACAGCGTTAGCGCAGATCAATGCGTACCACGCTATCGGCGGCGTCTTTACGCCATGCCGGGTGCTTCTCGCCATGCGGTGCCTTGACCGTTACGTACAAGGTGGCGCCATCTGGCGTCAGCGCCAGGCTGTTGGGATGCACGGGCAGATCGAGCGTACGCTTGACTTCATAGTTCGCGCCGTCGATAAAGGTAAGCGCGCCGCTGCCATCAGGTTGGCTGCGCGACACGCCTCTATTCGTAGTGATCACCTCATTACGCTGCGCGTTGTAGATCACATCAAGTGCCCCTATGCCAATAGGGACAGTCTTGACGGTCTTGCCACTGGCAATGTCGATCACATAAACTTGATTCGTGCTGGCATCGGTGGAAAACAACCGCTGCCCTTTCACGTCTATCGCCAGATTGATGAAGAAATGCTTAGAGTTCTTGGCGACTGTGGCGTCGGTGGTGTCGCCTGTACTGAAGCTATTCACCACTTGGCCCGCATCCGGATCAATCACCAATATTTCGTTAATACCGCCTTGGCTTACATACAAGCGATTCGCCTGCTCATCGTAAGCCGCTCCCGCCGTCCACACACCATCACTGGTAATGGTGTGGGTCAGGGTGTTGGTTGCGCCATCCACGATCCAGATCAACCCCGGCTGCCCAGGGCTAGTGACAAAAACACGATTGTGTTTCTCATCGATGATCACCTTGCGGGTGTGCGGCATCGATTCCTCGCCTTTCTCGTCCTTGACAGGGACTGCCAGCTGTATCACGCCTTTGACGATGCCGCTGGCGCCATCCACCACCGACAGCGAACCTTCCATGGTATTGCCCACATAAAGCGTATTGGTGACGCGGTTCACACCCAGAGCAAAGGAGCGGTGCGGCACCTGAATGGTTTGCAACAGCTGCAAGCTGCGCGCATCAAGGCGCTGGATGAAACCTGCGTTTTCCTTGCCAAAGCCATTGATGCTGGCCACGAACACTGACCCCGCGCCCGCAGCAACCGTGACTTCATAGATGCCTTTGAACGCATCCTGACGCAGCATGGGTGAAGCATCCACCGAAGCCGTCGCATCGATGGCTGCCCGAGGCTGCACACCGGCGGTTTGGCAACCGGAAAGCAAAAGAGCCGCAGCGACCAATGAGGCAAGATGAAGTCTAGACTTGAAGAAAGGAGACATGAAAAATCCGATGGAGGTGAATGGAATATAGTGACGGGCCGGCGAGCGCTATTCAAAAGCACGGCCTTTTATTAATAAGACGTTCGAGCCGCCCAAAACCCGTACTCAAGGGCTTAAATGTTGTAACCAGTGGTTTACAGAAGGTCTAACGAGCTCTACATCCGATATTCTGCGCGTACCATGGCGTTCAGCGGCGCACCGTAACGCACTCCGCTTCCATCCCATGATGCGCCCAGCGCAGTGCGATAACGCCGGTCGAACAAGTTATCGACGTTCAAAACAAGATTGAGGTTCTGATTTACGCGATAGCCGGCCATCAACCCGACCACCGCATATCCGCCCTGGCGTGCCTGGAACGCACCATTATCCACAAATACCGCACTTTGCACGTATACCGAGCCGCCGAAGTTCCAACGGTGCCAGTCGCCGGCAGGTCGATAGTTAGTGAATACCTTAAACAGGTGGCGCGGCACCTCGTCGCTAATGCGTTTGCCTACCCGTGCCGGATTACTGTCCTTGGTATAGCGGGCGGCATTGTAGGTATAGCCGCCGCCTACCTGCCACGCCGGTGTCAGTGCCCCGCTGATCTCAACGTCGATACCCTTGCTTTCGACTTCACCCGCCGCGCGCGAGCACGATATGGGTCCGCCTGCCGGGCAGTTTTCGTCGTCCGAAACCGCGCGATTGCGCTGCTTGATCTGATATAGCGCCAGACTGGTGTTCAGTGCACCGTCAAAATACTCGCCCTTGATGCCGACTTCCAAGTTCGTTCCGGTCATCGGATCAAGCTGCGCGCCATTGAAATCTACCGCGCCTTGTGGCTGGAAAACCTGCGCATAGCTAGCATAAACGGAATGCCACTCGTCCAGATCCTGCACGATGCCTGCATAAGGGGTCAACTCGGCATCTTGACGTACGGCTTCGCCCCATTCGCGCTGGCCGAAGTACCACCCCGTGCCCTGCTGTTCGTACCATCCCAAGCGTGCACCCAGGATCAGCTTGGTGGAATTGGTAAGGCTGAATCGCGTGGTGCCGAATATGCCCGTATTCTTGGAGCGGTTGTCCCACTTCATGGGGTCACTGCTTGGCGTAAGGCCGGAACCAGGCGACATGTGCGGATTGAAATTGTAGGGGTCGACTATATAGGAGCTTCCGTCATCGTCCCAGGGGCTGGCCGCCTTTGAGAGTTCGTTGCGGTAGGTTGCGCCAACAACAATCTCATGCTCGCGACCCAGCAACTGAAAGGGGCCGGTCAGAGTCGCTTCCACATTGGTTTGGCGTGTACTGTAGTCCCAACCGGTACTGCTGAAGCTGAAATGATCCGGATCGCCTGAGATGCGGCTGAAGAAGGGGTAGACCGAATCCGACTCGCCCGTGGTGTGCATAGCGCTCACCTTAGACTTCCAGCCATTGCCAAAATCGTGATTCAAGTCTGCGAAATAAGTTGCAGTTTCACGCTGCTGCGATGACCATGCCTGACCCCATAAGGCGCTGCGCGACAAATCGAAGGGCGTACCGTCCAGATGCGCGGGTGTGCCGGCGTGGATGCCATCCACTCGATAGCGTTGATACGAAGCGCCCATACCAAGCGTCGTGCGCTCGCCGAGGTCAAATTCCATTACCCCGTACAGACTACGGTTGGTGCTGCGCGAAACATCGACGAAACCATTCTCGTTCTGGTAATTGGCTACTAGTCGTCCGCGTACGTTACCCGTGGGCCCGATTGCGCCGCCACCATCAAACATTGCTGAATAGCGGTCATGGGTGCCTGCGCCAATAGAGAGGTTCAACAAAGGATCGGCGGTGGGACGCTTGCGCACCATGTTCACCGCTGCCGAGGGGCTACCCACGCCATATAGAAGACCGGCTGCCCCGCGTAATACCTCGACCCGGTCGTACATGCTCATATCGCCGGAAATGGTGCGCAGGTTGAAATTACGGCGATCCGTGGCCTGTCCATCGATCAGGATGTTGTCTACCCCAAAACCGCGTGACTGAATGTTGACCTCCTGGTCGGAAACACCGTCCGGCCCAGTGACGAACATGCCGGGTGTATAACGCATAACATCCTGCAGCGTGTTGAGGTTGTAGTCTTCAATCTGTTGGTGCGTAATGACGCTGACCGACTGGGGCGTCTCACGCAAGGATAAGTTCAGCCTCGTGGCAGTATTACTACTATCCGTTGTATACGAGTTGGTGCCTTCCGTCGTAGGCGAACGGCTCCCTACAACCCTAACAGCTTCTAGCTGAGCCGCCGATGCAGGCCCGCGGGTCAGGGAAACACGCGTCCCATTGCGCCGGAATTCAACTCCGGTCCCTGCCAATATCTGTTGTAATGCCTGATCCGGTGTCAGGCTTCCCGTGAGCGCAGGTGCATTCAATCCTCGTACCGTCTCTGGCAAATAGAAAATTTGCAGTGACGCTTGTTCACCTAACTGAATCAAGGCATTACTTAGCGATTGCTCGGGGATGCTGACCCGCACGGGGGTTTCTTGCGCATGCGCCTGAAGAGGCAGCGTGCCAAAAGCCAGCGCAATGGAGATCGTCAGCGTATTAAAACCCACACCTAGACCCAATAATCTTGTGCCGCGTGCCGTGGACACTCGCCGTGCATCCTGTTTGTCCGTCATGAATGATGTTCCAGAAAATAAGTTCTCGCGCAATGCGCGCCCGACACTCTTGGCCAAAGGCCACGTCCGGGGCTGCGCTGTCCTGCGCTAAAACCATCCCCTTCACCATTAAGACGTCAGAAACGAAAATATTCCGGAATGATTTTCATTACGAAATAGATACAAAATGTATCTGACTTAAGACGGAATGCGCCAGATACCCGACAGCCTCCGATCTAGAGGGTGGCTGGACTGGTATTCGGCGGAAAGGAAAGAGAGCGTTAACGAGCCGCAAGCACCGCGCTGCCATTCTCAAGACGCAGCACCATGATCGGCGCAATGTCCGGCAGCACGTCCAGGACTGATTCAGGCGAATCAATGCCGACGGTGCCCGATACACGTATACGCCCGACACGCGCATCATTGATGCGTAGCGGTTGCGCGAGATAGCGGTTCAGCTCGGGGACCACTTGGGATAGCGGCGTATCCTGGAACACCAATCGTCCACGCTGCCACGACACAAGCGTCGCGACGTTGTCCTGATACGGCGTCACCAGTGCCTCATTTGCAGAAGCTCGGGATACATAGCCTGCAGTCAGCCGCGCCGTATTGCGGTTCCACCAAGGGCCGGCCGACAACTCCACCGTCCCTTCTTCGACCGCGACGGTCACGGCGTCCTCATCGCGACGTACATTGAAGCGCGTACCAGTAACCAACACCTCGGCGCGGTCGGCATCCACGGTGAATGGCTTGGCGGCATCCGGGCTCACCGAAAACAGCGCTTCCCCGGTAAACAGTTCAACCACACGACGATTACCATAAAAAGCGACAGTAACCTGCGTAGCGGTATTCAGATCTAGGACAGAGCCATCCGGCAGGCCGAATTGCTTGCGCTCGCCCCTGGCAGTGAGAAACTTTGCCGTAAATTCCGGCGTGCCCAGCCAAATATTTTTTCCAATGACACCAACCACCAGTGCGGCGGTACAGGCCGCGCCCGCGCCCATCATGAAATGCCGTCGCCGGTAAAACACAGGAGTGTCTTCTTCGAACTGGGTCAAGATGGCTCGCATTTCGTCTTTAGGTAGTTGATCAGCGATTTCCCACAGGCTCTCCAACGAGCGGTATTGTCGGTCGTGCTCGGGATTCGCTGCCCGCCATGCATCACACTCGTACTGCTCTTGGGTCGAGAGCGTACCAAGGCGCGCCTTGGTAAACCAATGCAGTGCCTGGTCGCGCGGTGTCGCAGAAGGGTTCTGGTCGTTAGATTCGGTCATCACGCGTGGCGTTTGTCCAGCTTACGGGGCTATAAAAACGATACCTCTCATTTATAAGACGCCTGGCACGCCGAAATTCCGGAATCAATGTGGCGCATAGCCTTGTAACTTTTCTTGAATATGGCGTAATGTGCGCTTCATGTGTTTTTCAACCATGCTTTGCGACAGTCCCAGTTTCTGTGCAACTTCTTCCTGGGTATAACCTTCAATTTTATTCCAGAGAAACACTTGCTGACACTTCAAAGGTAATTCCAACAGCGCGAGTTTAAGCGCCTCCGCCAACTGCGCCGCCCGAATAGCGGACTCAGGGTCGTCGCTCAAGGGTTGCTCGTCTTCGGCCAACGCATCCATACTGATCCTCTCGCTCCTGCGTTGCCGCCTAAACTCGCCTACTAAGCGATTTTGGCTGGCACCGTACAGGTAGGATTTCGAATCCAGTACCGCAGCATCACCCTTTTGGAGCAAATTGACTACAACATCGTGTGCGGCATCCTCTGCATCATGCGGCGACGAACTTCTCTTCGTCCACGTCCCGATCAGCCCACGATAGTACGTGAGCCAACCTTTGTGGGACGTAGGTGAGCGAGACATAGCAGACGGAATCGGAAATAAGACAAAGTCGATATATTAACAATCATTCTCATTCGTGTTTGTTTGCGGAGCAGATTTGCAACGCTATACGCCGCTGATGTCAATCTTTACTGCCGCGTGACACCCCAGGCCGACTTTCAAGCTATCTCCTCTCTTACAAACAGGCGTTAAAGAAAAAAGTTCGGTACGCTTACGATAATTATTAAAAAAGGATCTTGCGGTTTGCAAGCCCTACACTTGGCCACGATGCCATGCAAAGCATCAGCATTTTTGCGATGGATGGCTGGTGGACCTTGAGGCAAATAACCCATAACCTCCTGAGTTAATTTAAGTTTCCAAAATTCGAGCTTGGGGAAACGCCTCATTTATGGAGCCTTTCTATCGAGCTGGCAACGCGGACTGATCTTTGGTCTCAAGCCTGAAACTAGCGGATTGGGTGCAGACGACTTCCCCCTTGGACATCGGCATTGGTGTTAAAGACACCTGCAGCCCGACACCGTGGCTTCAGTGCTGGCCACCTTCGGCCAGCGCGCCCCGGCGGGCTCCGTACTGAACTTCGATGCGATGTGCTGGCTGGCCGTCGGGCGCGCCAAGCCGCACCCTTCGGTCATGCACATCGACGCCCAGTTCCACTGGGGGGCCGCGCAAGCTGTCCGACCTGATGCAACCCCATGCGCGCCTGTCGCTGCAGGCGGCCTACCCGATCATGGAAAGCTATAACGCCTTCTATCGATATCTGGCGCCATGCTTCAGGGCCATTACCGGCTTACCACTGTATGCGGCATATGCCCTGCGGAAACACTAAACGCCAACAATGCAAGAATGAAAACAGGGCCGGCCCGCCAAGGAGTCCGTCCAGCTGATACCGTCCTATGTGCTATGTAGTTGGCCGTCATGTCGACCCCTGCCTTAAGACCGGCATCACAACTGGCCGCGCAGGGTCAGCATCCAACTGCGCGGCGCGCCATACCAGTTACTGTTAGAGACACTCCCGACTTTTTCATAGTATGTGCGGCCAAAGACATTGTTCACGTTCAAGCCCAAGACCCATTGCGGCGTCACCTGATGGCAAAACAGGTAAGACCGTGGTCGGCGAAGCCCGACGGCCCCCTAGCGCTATGAGCGCGGATTAACGATTGGGGCACCGACCAGCACATTCCATCAGAGACAGTGGTAAAACCACAGAGAAAGTCCGAACGTACAGGTGCAATCTTTATCTAATGCTTGAAGCGTTGGAGGCTTGGCAAACCGGGAGCGTCCATGTAAGGGGGACACAGGTATTCATTAAACTTAGTTTTGCGAAGAACAAGCCCGTCTATGTCAATCAACCACCGTGAACGGCTGTAGACAATAAAAAACCCGCAATGTGTTTAAACATGCGGGTGATACTGTCATCAATGGTTGTAGATGTATTCTTGGCGGACAGAGGGGGATTCGAACCCCCGATACGCTATAAACGTATACACGCTTTCCAGGCGTGCGCCTTCAACCGCTCGGCCACCTGTCCTACACGCTTCTTGAACAAAGCGAAGTCCGCTATTCTAACAGAACCAAAAATTTTTGGTTTTATGAGTGCGAGATGTACAGCGGTATTTACACCCTCGCACGCAACACCCCAGCAATTTACGCGTCTGCAGCCTGGCGGTAATGCACGGTCGACATCATGCGTTCGACGTAGCGCGCAATCATATCCACTTCCAGGTTAACCAACATGCCCTCCTGCAAGTTCCTCAAAGACGTTACCTGCACGGTGTGCGGTATAAGGTTAATGCGGATCTCACAACCGTCTGGCCCGTCTTCCACCTGGTTCACGGTTAGGCTGACGCCGTTGACGGTCACAGAGCCTTTGTACGCCATATAAGACGTAAGGTTGCCGGGTACCTGTATGCGTAGATCCCACGACTCACCCACAGGCTGAAAATGGCTGACCTGACCCAGACCATCAACATGGCCTGACACCAGATGGCCATCAAGCGAGTCACCCATGCGTAAGGCATGTTCAAGATTGACGTCGCCCATGGCATCAAGACCAGCCGTGCGGTTAAGGCTTTCGCGCGAAACATCAACAGTAAAGCTATCTGCCGTCATCGCAACCACCGTCATGCAGGCCCCCTGGATGGCAATAGAATCGCCCAACTTGGTATCGGCCCGCAAAAACCCGGGCGCGCTGACGACCAAGCGCAAACCAGAGTCGCTTTGATCTTGGCTAAATGGTGTGACCTCGGCAATTTTTCCTACCGCCGAGACTATGCCTGTAAACATGCTATTTCCTTTCTATACCCACGGCATCCAGCAAAGCGCCCCAGTGCGAGGCTTCGCGAGCGCGCAGCCTTACATCGGGCGCAACTGGCCGGGACTCAATAAATTCAAACCGCCGTGCTTGCGACAAATTATGGAGAACGGGCAGGCGTACCAGACCCAGCCCCTCACCCACCAACATCGGGGCCATATACAGCAACAACTCATCAACCAAGCTGGCTTCGAGCAACGCACCGCTAAGCGTAGCGCCCGCTTCGACATGCACTTCATTGATGTCGTGCTGACCCAGCCATTGCATGACTGCAGCCAGATCTACCCGGCCAGCGTGCTCGGACACTTGCACCACCTGCACATTTTTTTGCGCGAGCCGCGCGGCCTTATCTGCGCGCGTGGCAGTGGTAAATATAAACGTACGCGTGCCATCAAAAATGCGTGCGTTTTCAGGGATGTCGAATCGCGTATCGACTACCGCCTTGGCAGGGCGTCTTTCTGTTTCTACATGCCGAACATTCAACTGCGGGTCATCAGACAGTATGGTGCCTAACCCGGTCAGCACAACACAACTGCGGGCACGCCAATGGTGGCCATCGGCCCGTGCGGCAGCGCCCGTAATCCATTGAGACTTGCCGTTTAGCAGCGCAATGCGACCATCTAGCGTGGCAGCCAGTTTGACCCATACCCATGGGCGCTGCCGCGTCATGCGCGACACAAACCCCGGGTTTAGCACCAGCGCCTCTTCGGCCAGTACACCTGTTGTGACCTGAATGCCCGCCTCGCACAGCCGACGCACGCCCGCGCCCGCTACCAGGGGGTTGGGGTCAGACATGGCAATAACGACACGAGAGGGCTTTGCCGCGATCAGCGCATCAACACATGGAGGCGTACGCCCATAGTGACTGCAGGGCTCAAGCGTTACATAAACAGTAGACCCAACAACGTCAGCATTACGCTCGCTGGCCTGCCGTAGTGCCATCACTTCAGCGTGAGGCCCCCCAGCACGTTGTGTGGCTCCTGCGCCTACAACACACCCATGCTGCACAATGACGCAACCCACACGAGGGTTGGGAGCAGTCAGGTACATAACGCTTTCCGCCAACCCCAGCGCCTGGTGCATCCAGTGCGTGTCGTCAGTGGCCAGGCCTGCACTCATGGTTTGGGAGTGACCTTGATTTCGTCAATGGTTTTGACAAACTCACCGATGTCCTGAAAGCTTTTGTACACCGAGGCAAACCGCACATAAGCGACCTCGTCCAGCTTTTTGAGCTCTGCCATGACCAGCTCGCCGATGAAGTCAGACTCAACCTCACGGTGACCACTGGTAAGCAGGCCTTCTTCGATGCGGGCGATAGCCGCATCAACTTCTTCGGTATTAACCGGTCGCTTGCGTAGAGCCAGGCTCAGGCTGCCCCGCAGTTTGGCATCGTCAAACTCGACCCGAGTACCGTTGCGTTTTACCACGGCGGGCATGATCAGCTCAGCCCGCTCATAGGTGGTAAACCGGCGCTCGCACGCCATACATCGACGGCGTCGCCGTATGGTGTCGCCCTCTTCGGAAACGCGAGAATCAACAACTTGGGTATCGATGTTTCTGCAAAATGGGCATTTCATGGGCGGCGGACCCCGCACAAGGCGGGGCTGTCAGGGTTAGCGATAAACCGGCAAGCGCGCGGTAAGCTCGTTAACACGAGCGCGCACAGCGGCGATATGATCGGCATCACGCGGGTTGTCGAGCACGTCGGCGATCAGGTTGCCGGTGAGCTCGGCCTCGGCCTCTTTGAAACCACGCGTGGTCATGGCTGGTGTACCAAGACGCACGCCGCTGGTAACAAATGGCTTTTCGGGGTCGTTGGGGATGGCGTTTTTGTTGACGGTGATGTGAGCCTCGCCCAGCGCGGCCTCGGCCTCTTTACCGGTAATGCCCTTGGCACGCAGATCAACCAGCATGACATGGCTTTCGGTACGGCCTGAAACAATACGCAAACCACGCTTGACCAAAGTTTTGGCCAGTACGTCGGCATTTTTTACAACTTGGGCTGCGTAGTCTTTGAATTCGGGCTGCAGGGCTTCTTTGAACGCCACTGCCTTGCCGGCGATGACATGCATGAGGGGGCCACCCTGTATGCCGGGGAAAATGGCCGAGTTGATGATTTTGGCGTACTCAGCTTTCATCATGATGACACCGCCACGAGGGCCGCGCAGCGACTTGTGCGTGGTGGACGTGACAAAATCAGCGTAAGGAACCGGGTTGGGGTAGGCGCCGCCGGCAACCAGCCCAGCATAGTGAGCGATGTCTACCATGAACAGGGCACCGTTTTCATGCGCAATGCGCGCCATGCGCTCAAAGTCTATACGCAGTGAATAGGCAGACGCGCCGCCCACGATAAGTTTAGGCTTGTGCTCTTTGGCAAGACGCTCAAGCTGGTCATAATCAAGCGCTTCGTCGGCATCAAGGCCATACGAAATAAAGTTGTAAAGCTTGCCTGAGGCGTTAACTGGCGAACCATGCGTCAGGTGGCCACCTTCAGCCAGGCTCATGCCCAGTACGGTATCGCCCGGCTTGAGCACCGCCATGTAGACGCCTTGGTTGGCCTGCGAGCCCGAATTGGGCTGCACGTTTGCGGCCTCGGCACCGAACAGCTCTTTGAGGCGGTCGATGGCCAGCTGTTCGACAATATCGACATACTCGCAACCGCCGTAATAGCGCTTGCCGGGGTAACCCTCTGCATACTTGTTGGTAAGCTGGGTACCTTGTGCCTGCATGACAGCAGGGCTGGTGTAGTTTTCGGAAGCAATCAGTTCAATGTGCTGCTCTTGGCGGACATTTTCTTGCTGAATTGCTGCCCAGACATCGGCATCGACGAGATCGAGAGTACGGGAACGGTCAAACATGGAGATTCCTGAGAAAATGGCGGAAGGCATAAAACGAATTGGCCATTTTAGCCCGAATAGCCGCCACGTTAGGCCCTGAAAGCGAGCAACCCCCAGGAACCAGCCAGTTTTGCCCGGTTAAACCGGGCAAACAGGGGCGTGGCTCAAGTCAGCGTGAGCCACTCTCATGTAAAGACGCCTACTCTTTGACGATGAGGCGCGGGTTTAGGGTATACATGCCGGTGATCGAAGCCTGGCCAAGTATATGGTCTTGCATTGCCTTGATGGCATCATGGCCCGTGAACTTGCCCTCGAAAGGCAGTTCAGCCACATCAAGCGCATACACCGTGAAAATATAGCGATGCAGGATGGCGTCATTCCAGGGCGGGCAAGGACCGTCGTAGCCGAAGTAATCACCGTTCATGTCGCGGTCGGCGGCGAACCACGAGGTAAAGTCGTTAATGCCCTGACGTGTACCATCAAGCGCCAGCGGGCCGGCCTTGCCACGCGGCGTGACACCGTCAGAGTATGCCCCTTCGGCAATTTCTGTTGTGGCGGCAGGAACATCAACAAGCACCCAATGGTAAAAATCGACACGAGGCAACGTGGCAGGCACCTCGCGGTCGGTTTGGTTCACATCGTCGGGTTTACTTGGTACGTCTGGGTCGTGGCAGATAATAGCGAAGGACTTCGTGCCTTCGGGTATGTCAGACCATGCCAGGTGCGGATTAGCATTGCCGGCCAGCGCGACGTGGTTGTGCCCGTCGGGTTTGCCGAAAGCATTACGCTCGGGGATGCTCCCCTGATCCGTAAACGAATTACTGGTGAGCTTCATACGTACTCCTGTAGAAGGGTATCAACCGGTTAAGGTAACACGGGCGAACTTGCGTTTGCCAACCTGCATGACATATGTACCGGCAGGCAATTGCAACGATTTGTCTTCGACACGATCGCCGTTTACCCGCACGCCACCCTGCTCGACGTTGCGTTGGGCTTCGGTGCCCGATGTGGCAAGACCGGCTTCGCGCAATATTTTTAAAATACCGATGGGGGCCCCTGCCACCGAAACTTCGGGCATGTCATCAGGGATGGCGCCATCGCGAAACCGGGCTTCAAATGTAACCAGCGCGTCTTCAGCGGCTTTGCGCGAATGAAAACGCTGCACAATTTCTTGCCCCAACGCCACTTTGGCCTCGCGCGGGTTCAGACCTTGTTCGATCTGTTTTTTAAGCGCTTCAATGTCATCCAAAGACCTGAACGACAGCAACTCATAATACTGCCACATCAGCGTATCTGAAATTGACATGAGTTTGCCAAACATAGAATCAGGCGCTTCGGTAATGCCAATATAGTTGCCCTTGGACTTAGACATTTTTTCAACGCCGTCGGTACCCACCAGCAACGGCATGGTGAGCACACACTGGCGCTCCTGGCCATATTCTTTCTGCAGCTCACGGCCCACAAGCAGGTTGAACTTCTGGTCGGTGCCGCCCAGCTCAAGGTCAGCCTGAAGCTGCACGGAGTCATACCCTTGCAGCAGCGGGTAAAGAAACTCATGCACAGAGATGGGTATGCCGCTTTTGAAACGCTTGGTGAAGTCATCGCGCTCTATCATGCGGGCCACCGTATAGCGCGACGCCAGCTGGATCAAGCCTCGGGCACCAAGGCCATCACACCATTCTGAGTTGTAGCGAATTTCGGTTTTGGCAGGGTCAAGCACTGCACTGGCCTGGGCATAGTAAGTTTTGGCGTTTTCTTGAATTTGTTCGGCGGTAAGGGGAGGACGCGTGGCATTGCGCCCACTGGGATCACCGATGGTGGCAGTAAAGTCGCCAATCAAGAAAATAACGGTATGCCCCAGGTCTTGCAGCTGACGCATTTTGTTAAGTACTACCGTGTGCCCCAAATGGATGTCGGGGGCCGTCGGATCCAGCCCCAGCTTGATGCGTAGCGGCTTGCCAGTTTGATGGCTGCGGGCAAGCTTCGCGGCAAACTCGGTTTCGACCAGCAGCTCATCGCAGCCGCGCTTGGCAATGCGCAGCTCTTCTTCAACGCGAGGAGTTATCGGGGCTTCAGAGGTCGACATAAGAAAGTACTTTAACTAAAAAAGATGAAAAAATGCTCGAAAAATAACGCTTAATACGCTAGCATAGCGTGCAAGCGCAAATTCTGCATGGTGCTTTAAGGCCCGTGCCGGCGGCAGCTGTAACCCAAACCGCCATATATAATACCGCGCTCGGCTACAAAAACGAGGCTCAATTCATATACAGGGCGACCATGTCCCCGGTACGGGCCCGTTTTTTTTAAGCTTTTTTACGCAGCGCACTACCAGGTCCAGCTCTTATGTCCGAATCAGGGAAACCCGAAGCTCCCTCTTATCGTGAAGTGTTACGCGCTCATCGCAAGCGTCACTTCTTTCGCAATAGCCTGGTGCTGCTCGCACTTGGCCTGTTTGCCGGAGCTGCCGCTCTGGCTGTCGTAAAACCGCCTGAAGCACCTTCTTTTTATCAGGCCCGCCAAACCCTGACGGTGCCCGAAAACCCGACAGTGCTGGGTTCGCTGTCAAGCACTCCCTTCATCAGCGAAACGCAAATTCGCCGTGGCGATACGCTGGCCGCACTGCTGCAGCGCTTGCGCATTCAAGAGTCCGGGCTGCAGCAGTTTCTGGTACAAAACAAAGACGCACGATCCATCTACAAGCTTTATCCCGGCCGCACGTTGCAAGTTGCACTTGATCGCGACGGCAACCTGATCTGGCTGCGGTACAACCACACGCCCGGTGCCGCCGACAAAAACGGGTACGTGTCACGGTGGCTTGAAGTCAGCCCAGACGGCAACGGCAGCTTTGTAGCCGCTGAGCACAGCGCCGCCGCCGACGTTCAGGTAAAAGTGGCCGAAGGCCGCATTGAAAGCTCTTTGTTTGGCGCCACTGATCGCGCCGGCATCCCTGATTCCGTAACCCAGCAAATGACCGACATTCTGGGCAGCAAAATTGACTTCTTGCGTGACCTGCGCAAAAGCGATCGCTTCCGCGTAGTTTACGAAGCCTATTCGCATAACGGGCAAGAAATCGGCGGTGGCCGTGTACTGGCGCTTGAATTCCAGAACAAAGACGATGTTTACGAAGCGGTCTGGTTTCAGCCAAATGACAACGCATCAGGCAGCTATTACGATTTCAGCGGCAAAAGCCTCAAGGGTGCTTTCCTGCGCAATGCCATCAAATTTACACGCATCAGCTCCACTTTCGGTCTGCGCAAGCACCCCGTGCATGGCAAGTGGCGGTCACACAAAGGTGTGGATTATGCCGCGCCCTCCGGAACCCCCATCCAGGCAACGGCAGATGGCGTCGTGGCCTTCAAGGGCTGGCAAAATGGCTATGGCAACGTAGTTATTCTCGATCATCACAACGGCATCAGCACCCTGTATGCACACCAGAGCGGCTTTGCCAAAGGCCTGAAAAAAGGCGACCGCGTCAACCAGGGTGATCTCATCGGTTATGTGGGCTCTACTGGCTGGGCCACTGGCCCACACCTGCATTACGAGTTTCGCGTTAATAACGAAGCGATAGACCCATTATCCCTCGACCTGCCGGTAGCCCGCGTGCTTGATGATGCCGAGCGCACTGCCTTCAATGTGGTGGCAGCACAGTACCGCGAGCATATCAACATTGCAGCTCGCCCTGACGACCTCATGGCAAACTCAACCACCGCTCTGGCGCAGGCCGGGTCTTCCACGCAGGGCGCGACGGATCAGGCCCAACCTTGATTGCGTCACCGGAGGCTGGCCGCGAGCACGCCAACCTGCCGGGGCCGCTGTATATTGGCCTAATGTCAGGCACCAGTACTGATGGCGTCGATGGCGTACTTGCTGATTTTGCCCAGCCCAACCGCCCGCGCATCTTGGCATCGTTATCCACGCCCATGCCGCCTTCTCTGCGCGCAGAATTTCTGGCATTAAACATGCCGGGCCATAATGAGCTTGCACGTGCCGCTCAGGCGGGCAACGCCCTGGCCCGGCTGTACGCTGACACCTGCACACGGCTTATCAGCGCAGTAGGCGTTCAGCATAAGCAGGTACGCGCCATCGGGGCGCACGGGCAAACCGTACGCCATGACCCCGCTGCCGGCTACACCATACAGATTAACGCGCCCGCCCTGCTCACCGAGTTAACAGGCATCGACGTCATTGCCGACTTCCGGTCACGTGATGTGGCCGCCGGCGGCCAAGGGGCACCGCTGGTTCCGGCGTTTCACCATGCGCTATTTGGCGGTGACCGTAGCTGTGCCGTATTGAACCTGGGTGGCATTGCAAACGTTACTGTGCTCGCACCAGGGCAGCCCATAGGCGGGTTCGATACAGGGCCAGCCAATGTACTGCTCGACATGTGGGCACACGAGCACACTGGCGTGGCCTACGACGAAAATGGGGCCTGGGCAGCCAGTGGCCAACCACACGCCGGGCTGCTCGCCTACCTTATGCGCAGCGAACCTTGGTTTGCGCAAGCGCCACCGAAATCGACCGGGCGCGATCAATTTAATATGGCGTGGCTAAGCAAACGCCTTGCCGACTATGACACCGACAGCCATGGCCTGGCGCCCGCCGACATACAGGCAACCCTGGTGCAGCTTACAGCCCACACTATCGCGCAGGCCATAGCCAGTCATGGGCCAGACATACAAGAACTGCTTGTTTGTGGAGGGGGTGCGTTAAACGCACAGCTGATGGAGGCGTTGAAAGCGACTCTGGGCTGCCCCGTGCAAACGACTGCAGAACGGGGTGTGCCAGTACAGCAGGTAGAAGCTTTGGCATTTGCTTGGCTGGCCTGGGCGCACGACACAGGTGTATGCGCGGGCCTGCCTTCGGTAACCGGGGCACGCCACCCAGCGCTGCTGGGCTGCCGTTACCCGGCTTAAAACTGGGCTGGCTTAGGGCACAAACGACGAACCACAGCCGCAGGTGGACGTAGCATTGGGGTTGCGAATAACAAACTGCGCACCTTCGAGATCGTCTTTGTAGTCGATTTCGGCGCCCACCAGATACTGGAAGCTCATGGGGTCTATAAGCAACTGCACCCCTTCTTTGTCAATGGTGGTGTCATCGTCATTGGTGGTTTCATCAAATGTGAAACCATATTGAAAGCCCGAGCAACCTCCACCCTGCACAAAAACACGCAGCTTGAGTTCGGGGTTTCCCTCTTCAACAAGGAGTTGCTTTACCTTGCTTGCAGCCGCATCGGTAAAAACCAGCGGCGACGGGGGCGCTTGTAGATCGACTGTTTCGATAAGGCTATTCATGTGTGGCTCCGTGGCGGCCAAGTGGCCGCGCATCAATACATTAATTACTATAACATCGACAAGGGGTTATTCTGCAGGTGCAACGTCAACGGTGTGACTGGCACGAACGGCTTTTCCCTCAAGTACGTTAAGCGTCAGCTTGTCAGGCTCAAAGCCCTCGGGCAGGTTTAGTATGCCGGTACTGCGCTGAAACGCATCAAATTCAAGCTGAGGGCGGTTTTCGAGGGTAACCGTAAGCGGTTTTCCGTCTGCCTGCCCCTCTACTACAAACTGCAAAACACCTTCAAACTTGGGTGCGTTATTTGCATTGCGCATAAATATCGCGCGATATTGCAACTTTGCTCCCTGTCGCTTGGCCTCCAACCCGCGAATGCTGACCGCACCCTGCTTGCCTGGCGGAAATAGCTGCTCAAAGAACGCCAGATGCTCACGCGCCTGACCAAGCTCAGCTTGCGTTGACTGCAGGGTAGTCTCAAGCCCTTTACGCGTACCCTCTTCGACCATAAGGTTGCCCGTTAACGCATCAATGTGTGCCTGCGAGGCGGCGAGTTCAGCCCTTGCTTCGACGAGCTCGTTTTGCAGCATGGATTTCATGGTGTTGAACTGACGGGTAGCCTCACCCTGGAACCAGTACCGCGCACCAAAACCACCCAGCAACACACCAAGTAGAAGGCCCAGCAACAAGAACCAGAAGCCGCCAGCCCGACTAGGTGCCACGTAAACGACTGCTGGGTCTGACATGTTATTTGTTTGTATTTTTGACATGCCAGTAAAGACCAGCATGGCGGGAAACAGTTCCCGCCATATCGCGGTTAGGGGAGCACCGCAACCTGCTCAAGGCCAGTGGACTCCGGCAGCCCAAACATGAGATTCATGTTTTGCACAGCCTGCCCGGACGCACCTTTTACCAAGTTGTCTTGCACAACAAGAATAATGAGCTGGTCGCCACCGTCTGGCCGATGAACAGCGATACGCAAGGTGTTGGAGGCACGCACGCTACGGGTTTCGGGCACGCTACCCGCCGGCATGACATCAACGAACGCTTCATCTGCATAGCGCTGCTCGAACAACGCCTGGAAATCGGTATCGCGGGCTTCTGGCAGAATATTGACATAAATGGTCGAAAACATGCCACGGATCATGGGGACCAGATGTGGCACAAAAGTTAGCCCCACCGGCTCGCCTGCCAAGGCCTGAAGCTGCTCGGTAATTTCGGCCTGATGCCGGTGCCCGCCCAGGCCATAGGCCTTGAAGTTATCGCTGGCCTCGGAAAACATTGACCCTACCGCCAGGTTGCGACCTGCGCCCGACACACCTGACTTGCAGTCGGCAATAATGCGGCCGCAATCTACAAGCGGTTTACTACCCCCAAACAAGGGTGCCAAACCCAGCAACACGGTGGTGGGGTAGCAGCCTGGGTTACCAATAACACGGGCAGCTGCAACTTTTTCGCGATTAAGCTCAACCAGCCCGTAGGCGGCTTCGCGAAGAATGTCGGTACACGCGTGCGGCATTTTGTACCATTTCTCGAAGGCAGACGTGTCTTGCAGACGAAAATCTGCCGCCAGATCGATAATGCGCACATTGTGTTTAAGCAGTTGCTCGGCCTGGCTCATGGCCACCCCATGGGGTGTGGCAAAAAACACCACATCACACTCATGCAGGGCCGCCTTGTCGGGCGTCTGAAAGCACAGATCGGTGCGACCGCGCAGATTGGGGTACATATCGGCAACAGGGAGGCCGTCTTCTTTGCGCGAGGTAATGGCCGTCAGTTGCGCATTAGGATGTTGCGACAGCAGACGCAGCAGTTCTACACCGGTGTAGCCGGTGCCGCCCACGATGCCGACCTTGATGTGGGTTGTCGCTGCTGAAGTCATAGCCATCTCCGAAAAAAAACAATATGAATAGATTATGCAACAAGCTCGCCCGAAAATGGTAATACACCATGGCACGCCTGTATGTAATGGCAAAAACCCCGGCCTTAGCCGGGGTTTTTGGGTACTGCAAGGCCAGAGGCCCCGGATTAGCGCTTGCTGAACTGCTTGCGACGGCGCGCCTTGTGGAAGCCGACTTTTTTACGTTCGACTTCACGAGCATCGCGGGTCACGAAGCCAGCTTGCTTCAGGGGCGACTTGAGCGTTTCGTCGTAGTCGATGAGCGCACGGGTAATACCGTGACGCACCGCGCCTGCCTGACCACTTTCACCGCCACCGTGTACGTTGACGTGGAAGTCAAACGATTCGAGATGGTTGGTGAGTGTCAGGGGCTGACGAACGACCATGCGGCCGGTTTCGCGAGCGAAATATTCATCAACAGGCTTGCCGTTGACAACGATTTTGCCCGAGCCTTTTTTTAAGAACACGCGAGCCACCGAAGTTTTACGGCGGCCTGTTCCATAGTTCCAGTTACCGATCATGACCTATCCTTAGAATTCGAGCGGCTTGGGCTGCTGAGCGGAGTGCGGATGCTCGGCGCCGGCGTAAATCTTGAGCTTCTTGGCCATGGCGTAACCCAGGGGGCCTTTAGGCAGCATGCCTTTGACGGCTTTCTGCAGGGCACGGCCAGGAAAACGCTCTTGCATCTTCCGGAAGTTAGTCTCGGTGATACCACCCGGGTAATTGGAGTGCCGGTAGTATTTTTTGTCTTCATTCTTGTTGCCGGTGACGATAACATCGGCAGCGTTGATAATGACGATGTAATCACCGGTGTCAACGTGGGGCGTGAATTCGGGCTTATGCTTGCCGCGCAAACGACGTGCGACTTCGCTGGCCACACGACCGAGGACTTTGCCCTTGGCGTCAATCACGTACCAGTCACGCTTGACTTCATGCGGCTTGGCCACAAAGGTCTTCATGATGGTTCCTAATAAAAGTTGGGAAGTTTCCGAGCCTGCTAACCTGTCTAGACGTTATGATCCGCCCGTACAAAGCCTGGAAAGCCTGACATATTAGCACGTTTCAGGTACGCCCCTGGAAATTTCGTACTCATACGCAGCCAGTGCCGTAAGCAAAGCCGTGTGTGCCACACGAAAAAAAGCCTCTTTGCACAGCGCGCATGCGGTGCACAAAGAGGCTTTTGCAAGCAGCGGCAGCAGGTAACCCTGAAGCCGCCGACAGCGGGTTTAACCCTTTTTCTGGTTGGCCAGTGCCAAGCCCAGATAGTTTTCGTAAGAGTCTTCGGCCACACGGAACCATGGCACGATGCTGTCGCGGAAGCCCATGTAGTTGTCGTGAATTTTCTTGAATTGCGGGTCTTTATCGCTGAACTCTTTGAAAACCTCGTTAGACATCTTGAACGAAGCGTCCATGACATCACGCGGGAACGCCTTGAGCACGGCGCCGCTACCGATCAGCCGACGCAAGGCTGCAGGGCTGTTTGCATCGTAGTAGGCAGCCAAATTGTTACCGGCTGCGCGCGATACGATGTCAATAAGTGACTGGTAGTTTTTGGGCAGCTCGTTATATGCGCCGTCATTGATATATAGCGACACCTGCGCAGAGCCTTCCCACCAGCCTGGGTAATAGTAGTACTTGGCCACTTTCTGGAAACCAAGCTTTTCGTCATCAACCGGGCCCACGAACTCTACGGCATCAAGCGTGCCTTTTTCGAGCGACGGGTAAATGTCGCCAGGTGGAATTTGCTGAGGGATCACGCCCATACGGGAGAGCACCTCACCGGCAAAACCTGCCGTACGCATTTTGAGACCTTTGAGGTCTTCGATCGACTTGATTTCTTTACGATACCAGCCGCCCATTTGCGTGCCCGTGTTACCCATCGGGAAGTTAACGATATTGCGCGGCGCAAACAGTTCACGCAATAGCTTCAGACCGCCCGCTTCGTACACCCAGGCGTACATCTGGCGCTGGTTCAGGCCAAAGGGCACTGCAGTATCGAAGCAGAAGGAAGGATCTTTACCGTAGTAGTAGTACGAAGCGGTCTGGCCAGCTTCTACCGTACGATTACCGACGGCGTCCATAACGCCAAAGCCCGGGACAATCTCGCCTGCGGGATAAAGACGGATAGAGAAATTGCCATCAGAGGCTTCTTCTATCATTTTGCAGAATGTTTGAGCCGAGCCGAAGAGTGCGGGAAGCGAAGGTCCGAAAGTAGATGTCATCTTCCAGCTGATCTTGGGGTTGGTCTGGGCGAATGCGGGTGCCGCAACCGCTGCTCCCGCCACTGCCCCAAGGCCGGCCTTTTTTAGAAATGAACGACGTTGCATCAAAAACTCTCCTTTGGATCACTTACGACTGTAATTAGATGGATAACTTCACGGCAGATATTACACCGTGCTGCAGAATTTGTAACGTTTTGCGCAAGCAAAACGGGGCACGCAGCCCCGCCAATATTACTGACCCGCAATCGCCATCTGTTCGATGAGCACGGAGCCGGTAGACTTTGACCCGCGCGTAATCGTGTCTGCCCCGATTGCCACGATCTGTTTGAACATGTCGGCCATACTGCCCGCGATTGTGACCTCTTGCACCGCATGCTGGATCTCGCCGTTCTTGACCCAGTAGCCAAAGGCCCCTCTTGAGTAGTCACCCGTCACATAATTGACGCCCTGACCAATAAGCTCTGTTACCAGAAAGCCAGTGCCCATTTTTTTGAGCATGGCGCAAAGATCGTCATCAGGCGAAGTAAGCCGCGAGCTAAGCCTGAGGTTATGCGAGCCGCCCGCATTACCCGTGGTTTGCATGTTGAGCTTGCGCGCCGTGTACGTAGACAGAAAGTAGCCATTAAGGCTACCCGCCACCACGACATCACGGGCCCGGGTGCGCACCCCTTCGGAGTCGAACACCGAGCTGCCCATGGCACCAGGCGTGAACGGGTCTTCGGAGACGTCGAGATGATCTGCCAGCACTTGTTTGCCCAAGGAGTCAAGCAGAAAGCTGGCTTTGCGATAAAGCGCGCCACCACTGGTTGCCTGTACCAGAGCACCCAGCAGACCGATGGCCAGCGGCGCCTCAAACAGCACCGGGAAACGGCCTGTCTTGATACGACGTGCGGACAGGCGCGCCAACGTGCGTTCGGCAGCGTAGCGCCCGACAGCAGCCGGATCGGCCAGGTCGCGTGCTGCGCGGGCCGAGGTGTACCAGTAGTCACGCTGCATGTTCACGCCCTTGCCGGCAATGGGTGCAACCGACAGACCATGACGCGAATAGGGATAACCACCCATGAAACCACGGCTGTTGCCCATCACGAAATGGCCTTCAGACGTATCAACCGAAGCGCCATCAGAGTTGGTGATAAGCGGGCTGACTTCACGCGCGGCACGCTCCGCCTTGAGGGCCAGCACAGCAGCTTGTTCCGCAGAAATATCCCAGACGTGGTGAAGCTGCAGGTCGAGGAACTCAGTGGCCAGTTCGCTGGCCTCTGGCAAGCCGGCTGCGGGATCGGCGGCGGTGTAGCGCGCTATATGCCAGGCTGCTTCGACGGTTTCGCGCAGCGCCTTTGCGGAAAAATCGGACGTTGAGGCCGAACCACGCTTTTGGCCCGCATACACGGTGACATCAAGCGAGCGGTCACGCGTTTGCTCAACGGTTTCAACGTCGTTATTGCGCACGGCAACCGACAGCCCCCGGCTTTCGGAGACCTCGGCGGCGGCATCGGAAGCCCCAAGGGATTTGGCATGGGCCAGCGCGTCGCTGACCAGTTCACGAAACCAGGCCTGGTTCTGCGTGACGGGTAAAGAAGAAATAGATTGGTCGCTCATAATACTCTTTTGGGTGAGACGGTTATGATAAAGCAATTAACGAATTAGCTTTTGGCGCTGCCATGCACAATACACCTACTGAAGACACTGAATCGGGCTATGACGGCCCAAGTAAATCCCAGGTAAAGCGCGATATGCTCGCATTACTGGATCTAGGCAAAGAGATGGTTGACCTTTCTGCCTCGCAACTGAAACAGTTGCCGCTACCCGAGAAACTATATGACGCCTTGATTCTGGCACAACGCACAACAGCCCGCGAAGGGCGGCGGCGCCAGATACATTACGTCGGCAAACTCATGCGCAACGTCGATGCTGAAGCTATCCGCACCCAGATAGATGTCTGGAAAAACGGTTCACGTGAGCAGACTCGTGCCATGCACAGGCTCGAAACCCTGCGCGACATGCTGCTGCGTGACGATGCCACGCTCACTGAACTGCTACAAGAATACCCTGACGCCGATGCTCAGCATCTGCGCACCCTGATCCGCCAGGGCCGCAAAGAAACGCAGACCAATGCCGCTCTTCAGCCAGGCCAGGATCCACAGCGCAAACATTACCGGGCGCTTTTCCAGGCGCTCAAGACCCTGGACGAACAGAAGGAGAAGTAACAGAGATGAGCACAACCGCCTTACTGGAGTGCATTGAGATCGAAACGGGGCCAACCCCTCAACGGGCTGTGATCTGGTTGCATGGCCTGGGTGCCGACGGCAACGATTTTGCGCCCTTAGTGCCCGAACTGGGTCTGAATGATGTACCACCAACCCGATTCATATTCCCGCACGCACAAGTACGCCCGGTCACCATTAACCAGGGCATGGCCATGCGCGCATGGTATGACATCTTCGCCCCCGACCTGGTGCGCCGCGAAGACGACGCGGGCATACGCGAATCTGAACAGGCCATAGCAGCATTAATCGCCCGAGAGAACGAGCGTGGCATCGCCACTGACAAAATCGTGCTGGCCGGGTTCTCGCAAGGCTGCGCCATGACACTCCACACAGGTCTGCGCCTGTCGCAGAAGCTTGCTGGCATGTTGGCACTCTCAGGCTACCTGCCCCTGGCGGCAAGTGCTGAAGCCGAACGGCACGACGCCAACCGCGACACGCCGATATTTATGGCCCATGGCACCATGGACCCTGTTATCACCCTCGACCGGGCCCAAGCTTCACGCCAGGCGCTCGAGAAAATGGGTTACCCGGTCAGTTGGCACACCTACCCCATGCCGCACTCGGTATGCCTGGAAGAAGTGCAAGACATCGCTGCGTTTTTGCGCAAAGTGCTTGCCTGAAGAACCGACCAGCGCAAGACACACCGCAGCACAAACAGGCCTGTTCGTAAACGTTCGGGCCTGTTTACAATTGCGCTTGCCACTCGCCTTGCTGGCAACGCCTTCGCATGAGCAGGCACGGCCATGCGCCTGTGCCTAGCGCGAGCATGCGGGCCGACGCTCGGCAACAAGCCTGAAATCCTGCATGATGCCTTGTGCTGCGTTTGTGCCGTGCCTTGTGCCCTATGCCCTATGCCCTGTGCCCTGTGCCCTGTGCCCTATGTGCTGTGTGCTGTGTGCTGTGTGCTGTGCGTAGCATCATGCCCTACTCACCCAAAAAAACGGTGAAACCAGCAGCCCCCCACTATCGAGACTGGCTGGTTTCGCCAAGATCCAGCCAGACGCGTCGCATGCTGGGGTCTTCTTCGTCAACATCATTACGAAAACCCAGGTGCGTCATCAGGCTCAGCATAGGTCGGTTGCTGGCAAGCACGACGCCATCGATATAGGTCAGGCCCTGGTATTGCGCGGCCTCAATCAGCCCACGCATTAATTGCGCCCCCAGGCCGCGACGCTGCCAATCGTCGCCAATAACCAGAGCATATTCTGCTCCACGGCCATCGGCGTTACGCAGGTAATGCGCAAAGCCAATAATCTGCTCACGGGGATGCCCGCGATTCTCGGGGTTGGGTACCGTTACGGTCGCCACCAATGCCAGCTCACGGTCATAATCGATACGCGAGTAACGAGCCAGCATACGCGGCGTCAGCTCGCGCAGCATGGACACAAAACGCATATAACGTGACTCATCGGAAAGGCCACGAATAAATTCTTGCAACGATTCGGCGTCTTCAGGGCGGATGGGCCTAAGCATCCAGGAGCTACCATCTTTGAAGGTTTGCGGCTGCACCAGGCGGCGTGGGTATGGATGTATGGCCATGTGGCCATACCCTGATGTTTCGGGCAGCACCAGCATTGATCTTGGGCTGAGCTCTATACGCACGTTGCGCGCCTCAAGCGTGTTGTCCCGGGCATACAGTGGATCAATCGTCAGCGTTTCGAGCGTGGGCAGATCACTGACTATTTGCGATACGCACTCAAGCACTTCAATAAGGGCTTCAAGCGCCAGTGGTTCAATCTGTTTGGAAAGTGCGCGACGCCACAGGTTGCTGCGCTGAATCAATTGCCGGGCAAGATAACTATTTAACGGAGGTAGCTCAAGGGCTTTGTAGGCGACGGTTATCAACGCATCCTGACCACCCGAGCCGAATGTAATATAGGGGCCAAATTTTGGATCGCGGCGTACCCGTATGGCCATGGGCAGGCTTTCTTGGGCCGCATCACCACAGCCATCGCTGCCTGCAGATGCATAGCTCAGTGGCGCATGAAAACAATCAAGCACGCGCTGGCTTTCTTCAAACCCAAGCTGCAACCGGCGCTCCGACTCGGCCTTGCGCACCAGAGCGCGTGCCTCATCAAGCAAAGGAGGCTTACCTAGAGGCTCGGACGGCAAGGTTTGCTGAGACAAAACCTGGTTGTAGTGATACGAGGCCAGAATGCCGAAGGCATTGGCAGCCGACTCAGGCGTGCGAAAAGCCGGAGACCCTGCAGCGTCAAGAACATGACGCAATGGCCGCATGGTGGCATCGCCCAGAAAGCAGGTGATGAGCGGTTTGCGCGTCGACGGTACCATGCTGGCCAACTGCCGCGCCACACCTGGCAGGTCAGACAGCGGATCGGGCGAAAGCAGCGCCAGCACGCCGTCTACCCCCTGATCGGCCAGAAGAATTTCCATAACCTTTTTGACAGACTCGGGCGTCAGGGCCGAGTAGGTGACCACAGGGTTGCTTGAACGCGCACCTTCTTCCAGAATCTCATCAAGCGCCTTGATACTTGCGTTAGACAGCTTGGCCAGCGACACTGTGCTGCCGTCCATGACATCAATCGCAAGCTGGGAGGCTCCGCTTCCGTTTGAAAAAAGCGCAATGTGCTTACCCCGAGGACGCTGGGCATAAACCAGCACCTTCAACGCCGAGAACAACTGCACAAAGAAGCGAACCCGCACAGCGCCTGCCCGGTTCAATAAAGCGTTGAATACGGCGTCTTGTACCGATGAGTTTTCGGATTCACGGCCTACTTTAAGCACAATAACAGGCTTGACGCTGGCAGCCGCCCGCAGCGCACTGCTGAAACGGCGCGACGAGGTGGCCTCTTCGAGATACAGCGCAATACTGTCTGTGCGGGCGTCGAGTGCCAGGTATTCAAGTACCTCGGCCATATCCAGCACCGCTTCATCGCCAATGGAGATGACAGTCGAAAACCCCAGGCTGATGTCTTGCGCCCAGTCGAGAACCGCCGAAGCAATGGAGCGCGATTGTGCCACCAGCGCCACACGACCCTGCAAGGCGGAGCGCGGCTGCTCACTAAGGTTGAGACCAAGATGAGGCCGCTGTACACCTGACGAGCGTGGCCCGAGTATGACGCAGTTATTCAGTGCCGCCCATGCCCGACAGTACGCCATATCTTCGAGCGGATAGGCCGAAGGTTGATGGTGCAAAAGCAGTGAAACACACCGTGGCTGGTAAGCCCGCAACGCCTCCAGCACCTGGGGCACCTGGGTTGGAGCCACCCGCACAATGGCCTGATCAAGACGGCCTCCTTCAGGCACGCCCGCAAGCCCTGCAGGCAGGTTAACGGGCTCGTCTGCATGAGTTTGAACGTAGCTGAAGGAATTGCTAAGACGCGCAGGCGGGTTGTCGACCATGGGTAATGGCCGATCAGCAATAACCAGCACGCTGCGCGGCTCAAACAGGGCGATTAGACGGTGTCGTGGCATAGGTATGGCAGAGCTCGAACAAGATTGTCTAAGCGTACTCTAAAATAGCGGTTTGATTTCATTCCAAGCGCGCGGCCCGCGCCTGCGCATACTTTAAAGAGTAGCAATGACCACGTCCACCTCTTCCGCCATTCGCACCCGCTTTGCACCCTCGCCCACGGGTTATCTGCATTTGGGCGGCGCCCGCACCGCCCTCTTCTCATGGGCGTTTGCCAGGCACCATCAGGGCGTGTTCGTACTGCGCATTGAAGACACTGACGTCGCACGCTCAACCCCTGAAGCGGTGCAGGCCATACTTGATGGCATGCAATGGCTGGGCATGCAGCCAGACGAGGGCCCGTTCTATCAAATGCAACGCATGGATCGCTATCGCGAGGTCATTGCACAGATGCTGCAAGAAGGCACGGCCTACTACTGCTACAGCAGCCCCGAAGAGGTCGAGGCCATGCGCGAAAAAGCACGAGCTGCAGGCATGAAGCCGCGGTATGACGGCACCTGGAGACCCGAGCCCGGCAAAACCCTGCCCGCCGTGCCTGCCGACCGCAAGCCTGTGGTGCGTTTCAAAAACCCACTAGAAGGCGTAACAAGCTGGGACGACCTCATAAAAGGCCCCATCGCCATTGACAATGCCGAGCTCGATGATCTCATCATCGCCCGGCCCGACGGCACGCCTACGTATAACTTCTGCGTTGTTGTCGACGACTGGGACATGCAGATTACGCATGTGCTGCGTGGCGACGATCATGTCAACAACACGCCCAGGCAAATCAATATTTTGCGGGCGCTTAACGCCACCCTACCACAATATGGGCATTTGCCCATGATTCTCGGCCCCGACGGCCAAAAGCTCTCCAAGCGACACGGAGCCGTCAGCGTCATGGAATACGACAAGGCGGGTTACTTGCCCGAAGCCATGATTAACTACCTGGCCCGCCTGGGCTGGAGCCATGGCGACGATGAGCTGTTCAGCCGCGAGCAATTGATACAGTGGTTCGACACCCACAGCCTTACCAAGTCAGCCGCGCAATGGGACCCAAAAAAGCTTAACTGGGTCAATGCCCACTACATCAAGCAAAGCAGCGACGACGATCTTGCCGAACGCGTGGCCCCACGTATTCGCGATCTGGGCGGCGACCCTGCCGTCGTCGATCTGCGCCCAGTGATGGCGCTGCTCAAAGACCGTGCCGAAACGCTTAACCAGCTAGCCGAAGGGGCAATGCTGTTTTGTGGCCCCTACGAGCCCGCCAGTGCAGAACTGCTTGCCGAGCACGTTGATCATGCTGCACGGCTGGTGTTGAAAGACTTCGCCGCAAAAGCGTCGGTGCTGCCCGACTGGTCTGGCGATGTACTTGAAGCACTCATCAAGGCCATGCTGGTGGATCATGGCATCAAAATGCCCAAGCTGGCGATCCCGCTGCGTCTGGTTACTACCGGCAAAAAACAGACGCCCGCCATCGGGGCCGTACTGGCAATCATGGGGCGCGAACGGGTGTTGCAGCGGCTAACCGCAGCCATCGCCTGAACCTGGGTTGGTTGTAGCAGCTGCCGGCAGCTGCTACGCATAAATAAAACTGAGGCTTGTGTCCAATGCAGTCAAGACTGACGGCCACACTACCTTCTGGCCGCCGGGTAGGCCCAGGCCTAATCCGGCGTTCATTGGCCTGGAATGCGTGCACTCAGAAAGGCAAGCGATACCCCGGCGACATACGCCGTGCCTTGATCCGCGCGCCCTCTTCATTGCGCAGCGTTAGCGAGTCGCCGCCGCTGGCCTCTACGATGTAGCTGTTTTTGTATATGGGATCGTCCATGCTTACGGGCGCGCCGTTTGAAAGCAGCGTTTGCAACACCAGAGCACCTTTAATGCGCGACCAGCAGCCGGTTTCAGATAGCCCCTGAGACGGGTTTTTGCCGCGTTTCAAGAGCTCGGTGTAGGCCATGGTGCCGTCCTGGTTCAACGTGAACAAGGTGCGAAGCTCACCGTTGACGCCTTTTTGCCGCCTGACACTCAACCAATTGCCTGTAAGTGCATCGTTTTCTGCGGCAGCCTGGCACGCAGGCGGTTGCGCCTCGGGCTCGGGCGCCGGAGGCGGCTGTGTGGCGCAGCCTGCGATCACGACGGCAGCAACAAAACCAGCAACAACCCTGGCTCGACGGAAGGTAACTCTATGCATGTAGTCTTCCCTGGAAAGACGCGAGCGGCCCACCGCGCTCGCAGCCTGTAATCGTACCATCTACAGGCGCCTGATACTCAGACCACGCCAGCTAATGAACACTGGCCAATGCGTGCCGACGCAGCAAGACGAAAACCTGATCCCCTCTTCTTCCTGCGCTCGCCAGTTGCACGGAAGGCCTGCCGCGGCCACCATCGACGTCATGCCTAAAATTTACAAAAAAAACCATAAAATCAGGGCTTTTTTGTCTTGTATCGAGCATAAGCGATCACTACAATTAGTGTTTTAAAAAGCAGAAACCACAACATCTTGTGGCAAGTAGGTCAAATAGCCATCTCCATCAATATCTTGTAGCAAACACGCAGTCGGGCCTAACACCGCCCATAAAACTGATCGAGCGCAACCATGCGTGCGTTGTTATCTCAGGAGTATTCATGCAGACTCACAGCGAAACAGAGCAACCCTCCGCTCAACCCATACATTTCGCGCAATCCCCCTATCGTATCGCCAGCCGTCAATGGGATAACTTCCACATTATCCGCCGCAATGGCGCCGTGGTTATTTTTGAGCCCAACAAAATCTCCGTGGCGATTACCAAGGCTTTTCTGGCTGTACAAGGTGGCCAGAGCGCCGCCTCTGCGCGTATTCGCGAGCTGGTTGAAAACCTCACCCTTCAGGTCGTCAATGCGCTTGTACGCAATCGCCCAGGCGGTGGCACCTTCCATATCGAAGACGTACAAGATCAGGTCGAGCTGGCCCTTATGCGTTCGGGTGAGCACGACGTGGCCCGTGCCTATGTACTGTATCGTGAAAAACACGCACAAGAGCGCGCGCGCGCCAAGCAGCCTGCACAAACCAACGCTGGGCAAACCACCCTCCATGTCACTGACGACGGCGTCAAGCACCCACTCGATCTGGCCAAACTGCGGTCCACCATTGAAGAAGCCAGCGCCAACCTGCCACACGACATTGACGTTGAAACCATCCTGACCGAAACCGTCAAAAATCTCTATGACGGCATCCCGGTCGACGAAGTGTTCAAGTCTGCCATTCTTTCGGCACGGGCGCTGGTCGAAACCGATCCCGCTTACAGCCGGGTCACGGCTCGCCTGCTGCTTCACACCATCCGCAAAGAAGTATTAGGCGAAGAGGTCGCCCAGTCTGAAATGACAACGCGCTATGCGTCGTACTTTCCTCAGTTCATCAAAGCAGGCATCGAAGGCCAATTGCTTGACGCCAGGATGGCCCAGTTTGACCTCGAGCGTCTGGGTGCCGCACTCAAGGCCGAACGCGACCAGCAATTTAATTACCTGGGTTTACAAACCTTGTATGACCGCTATTTTCTGCACCTGCGTGGCCATCGCATAGAGCTGCCCCAGTTGTTTTTCATGCGCGTCGCCATGGGCCTGGCCCTCAATGAAATAGAACGCGAGGCACGCGCCATCGAGTTCTATGAAATTCTTTCGTCATTTGACTTCATGAGTTCCACGCCTACCTTGTTCAACGCTGGCACCATGCACTCACAGCTTTCGTCGTGCTATCTCACGACCGTGTCCGACGACCTTTGCGGCATTTACGACGCCATCAAAGACAATGCGCTGCTTGCCAAATATGCCGGCGGCCTGGGCAACGACTGGACGCCCGTGCGCGCCATGCGCAGCCACATCAAGGGCACCAACGGCGAAAGCCAGGGTGTCGTGCCCTTTCTCAAGGTCGTTAATGATACGGCCGTGGCTGTCAACCAGGGTGGTAAACGCAAAGGTGCCGTATGCGCCTATCTTGAAACCTGGCACCTCGACATCGAAGAGTTTCTCGAATTGCGCAAGAACACCGGTGACGAACGCCGCCGCACCCACGACATGAACACGGCCAACTGGGTCCCTGACCTCTTCATGAAGCGCGTCATGGAAGATGGCGAATGGACACTGTTCTCGCCTTCCGACACCCCCGATCTGCACGACAAGTATGGACGCGCGTTCGAAGAAGCGTATGTGGCCTACGAAGAAAAAGCAGCTCGCGGCGAACTGACACTTTACAAGAAGGTTCCTGCGCTGCAGCTATGGCGCAAGATGCTCTCCATGCTGTTCGAAACCGGACACCCCTGGATCACGTTCAAGGATGCGTGCAATGTGCGTTCGCCGCAACAACATGTGGGCGTTATACATAGCTCCAACCTTTGCACTGAGATCACGCTCAATACCAGCGAAACCGAAATCGCAGTCTGCAATCTGGGCTCGGTCAATTTGGCAGCACACCTGCGCCAAGATGCCAACGGGCACTACGAGCTTGACCACAATAAACTCGAACGTACCGTCACCACGGCTATGCGCATGCTCGACAACGTTATCGACATCAACTATTACGCCGTGGCCAAGGCGCGCAATGCCAACGTACGTCACCGTCCGGTCGGTTTGGGGGTCATGGGCTTCCAGGACAGCCTGCACATAATGCGAGTGCTATTTGCGTCCGAGGCCGCTGTCGAGTTTTCCGACCGCTCTATGGAAGCCCTCTGCTACTACGCCTACTGGGCGTCAAGCAAACTGGCGGCAGAGCGTGGCGCCTACTCCAGTTTTAAGGGCTCGCTCTGGGATCGTGGCATTCTGCCACAAGACACGCTGGCCATGCTGCGTGAAGAGCGCGGCGGCTACGTTGAAGTCAACGACAGCAGTTCACTTGACTGGAGCGCGCTGCGTCAACATATCGCCACCTATGGCATGCGCAATTCCAACTGCGTGGCCATTGCCCCCACCGCAACCA
This sequence comes from Pusillimonas sp. ANT_WB101, assembly GCF_008369125.1. Classification (NCBI taxonomy): domain Bacteria; kingdom Pseudomonadati; phylum Pseudomonadota; class Betaproteobacteria; order Burkholderiales; family Alcaligenaceae; genus Pusillimonas; species Pusillimonas sp. ANT_WB101. The sequence continues at coordinate 37,313 of NZ_VOAY01000005.1, forward strand.
TCTCCAATATCATTGGCGTGTCGCCATGCATTGAACCCAATTACCGCAATCTCTACGTCAAGTCGAACCTGTCCGGCGAGTTCACCGTCGTCAACGACCACCTGGTGCGCGACCTTAAAGAACGCAAGCTGTGGGATGAGGTCATGGTTGCAGACCTTAAATATTTTGACGGCAGCCTGGCCCGCATTGATCGCATACCTGATGACCTGCGCACGCTGTACGCCACGGCATTCGAAATCGACCCAACCTGGGTTATCGAATGCGCAGCCCGCCGTTCAAAATGGATAGACCAGGCCCAGTCACTCAATATTTTCATGGCCGGCGTATCGGGCAAGAAGCTCGACGACACCTACAAGCTGGCCTGGAAACGCGGTCTGAAAACCACGTATTACCTGCGCTCCATTGGTGCCACTAATGTCGAGAAATCAACCGGCCGTGGCGGCGAACTTAATGCCGTGCCCAGCAACAGCATGGCCATGGGCGCAGCCGTCTCTATGGCTGCCACCACCCTGCCACCACAAAAAGTTGTAGGTGCCGCATGCACCATGCGCCCGGGAGACGAGGGCTTTGAAGAATGCGAGTCTTGCCAATAGGCTTCGAGGCCAGAAACGCGCCTGCCAACAATCTACTACAGGACACCGACATGCCAAATTGGGACGACACCCCCATCACACAAGCAGCCGCCTCCACCTCTACGGTTGGCACAGCGCCAACAAAGCCGCGTATACAGGCCTTTAACGATAACGCCATGCCGGCACCATCAGCAGGCACTGGCGCGCACGCCACGGGCCGCGTACGTGTCGCTGACAAGCGCATCATCAACGGTAAAACAGACGTCAATCAGCTGGTGCCGTTCAAGTACAAATGGGCCTGGGAAAAATACCTGGCCACGTGCGCCAACCACTGGATGCCGCAAGAAATAAACATGTCACGCGACATCGCCTTGTGGAAAGACCCCAACGGGCTGACCGAAGACGAACGCCGCATCGTCAAGCGTAATCTTGGGTTTTTTGTCACGGCAGACTCGCTGGCTGCCAACAATATTGTGCTAGGCACATACCGTCACATTACAGCGCCTGAGTGTCGCCAGTTTCTGCTGCGCCAGGCCTTTGAAGAAGCCATCCATACTCATGCTTATCAGTACATTGTCGAAAGCCTCGACCTTGACGAAGGCGAGATCTTCAACGCGTACAACGAGGTTCCGTCCATCGTCGCCAAAGACGAATTTCTCATCCCCTTCATCGACGCAATTGCCGATCCGCATTTCAAAACCGGCACCACAGCAACTGATCAAACCCTGCTTAAATCGTTAATTGTTTTTGCATGCATGATGGAAGGCCTCTTCTTTTATGTTGGATTTACGCAAATTCTCGCGCTTGGCCGACAGAACAAAATGACCGGCGCAGCAGAGCAGTACATGTACATTCTTCGTGACGAATCCATGCACTGCAATTTCGGCATCGACCTCATCAATACGATCAAGCTCGAGAACCCACATTTATGGACAGTACAGTTTCGCGAAGAGGTTCGCGAACTGTTCAAACAGGCTGTAGACCTTGAATATGCTTACGCTGAAGACACCATGCCTCGCGGAGTGCTGGGTTTGAACGCATCAATGTTCAAGTCTTATCTGCGCTTTATTGCCAACAGACGTTGCCAGCAAATCGGCATCGAACCGCTGTTTTCGCAAGAAGAAAACCCCTTTCCATGGATGGCCGAAATGATCGACCTGAAGAAGGAGCGCAACTTTTTTGAAACGCGCGTAATCGAATATCAGACCGGCGGCGCACTTAGCTGGGAATAATGCTTGGAATACAGGCAGAGCTTACGTTAGACTCTAGGCGTGTAAGACACTTCGTGCATTACACGCTTGCGCCATTTGAGATGGGTCGCATCCTTTTCGTGGGGGCCATATCAAATGGGTAGACGTTCTCTTCGACTCGATCTCAAGGAGCATTACTATGGCAACAGCCACAAAGGCCGCCAAGAAAACGGCAACGAAAAAAGCTGCACCCGCCAAAAAAGAAACACCTGCAAAAAAAGTGGCTGTTAAAAAAACCGTAGCTGCCACCAAGGCCGCACCTGCCAAGAAGACAACGGCAGCCACAAAGAGCACAACGGCAAAAAAGGCCGTAGCCAAGAAAGCACCCGCTAAAACAGCCGTTGCCCAAAAGACCGCAGCCAAGAAAACCGTCGCCAAGAAAGCGCCTGCCAAAAAGGCAGTAGCCACCAAGGCTCCCGCAAAAAAAGCAGTTGCTAAAAAAGCAGTCGCTAAAAAAGCCACAGCTACCAAAACACCTGCCGCCAAGAAAGCCACAGTAGCAAAAAAGACAACTGCCGTAGCGAAAAAAGCGGTGGCCAAGAAAGCAGTCGCTAAAAAAGCGCCTGTTAAAAACACAGCAACCAAGTCACCCGTAGCCAAGAAAGCGCCTGCCAAAAAGGCAGTAGCCGCCAAGAAGGCTGCACCGGCCAAAAAATCCAGCTCGGTTGCTAAAACATCTGCGGCCAAAAAAGCCGTTGCTAAAACATCCGTTGCAAAAAAGGCGCCTGCAACTAAAGCGCCTGCAAAGAAAGCCATGACCAAGAAAACGATAGCAACCAAAGCGCCTGCAAAAAAAGCAGTTGCCAAAAAGGACGTCACCACGAAGGCGCCAGCAAAACAGGCTCCGGCTAAAAAAGCGGCAACGAAAGCCGGCGCCAAGAGCGCAGCGCCTGCGGCCGCCAAGACTACAGAAACCCCAGCCACGACAGCTAAGGCGCCGGCCCGCAAGGCGGCTCCCAAAAAAGCCAGTGTCAAGACTGAGGCCAAGGCAGCCAAAAAAACAGCTCCTGCACCTGACACTAAAAAAACCATCAACCCGGCAGCTTCCTGGCCTTTTCCGACAGGCGGTCGTCCTTAATCAATAAGGCCTTGCAAGCTTTGCAAGGCCTTATTGTGGTTGGCTGGCAAACACGGGTTTGCCATGCCTGCCCAACTGTCCGGTTAACCCAGGCAATGGGTACCTTGATGGCGGCTTTTACCCTGCCCGCCATCATGCGACAATGATGCGTTTTCATAACTTGTGGCCCCGCCATGTTCAGCGACGCATTACAGTTTCTCATCAACCTCATTTTCTCTTTGTTTGGCATCGCGCTTATTGTTCGCGCGTGGCTGTATGCAATTCGCATGCACCCATTCAATCCTTATTCACAAGCCATACTGAAACTTACTGACTGGCTGGTGCGTCCATTGCAAAAGGTACTAGGCACCGGCAATCGCATAGACTGGCCCACCTTGCTAACATGCTGGCTCACGGCTTTTGCATTGCTGATACTGTCGTTTGTAGTGGGCACGGGCCAACTACCTCCAACCAGCAGCCTGCTCCCTGCAGCGCTGGCGGCGCTGCTCAGCGTGTTTAAATGGGCTTTTAATGTCGTGCTCTGGATAACGCTGGTGCAAGCCATATTGTCTTGGGTTAACCCACTGGCACCGATAATGCCTGTGTTACACACGATGACGGCACCACTGCTTGAACCGATTCGTCGCATACTGCCAAATCTGGGCGGGCTAGACTTATCTCCGCTGGTTCTGATTGTGGTGGCGCAATTGGCCATGATGTTTATTCAGCAATTTACGCGGTCAGCTTTCGGTATTTAACGCAGTTCTGCAAGCCACTAAAACAGCAAGGCCCCACCGTATTATGCGGTGGGGCCTTGCTGTTTTAGGGTTGACACCAACCCGGTAGCTGAGCTGCTTTTAGAAAGGCACGACACGAGTGGGGCCGTTACCGCTGATCATCCGCACGCGCTGGCCGGCACTAATTGCCACGTCGGCTTCTTGCGCAACGACACGGGTTTCGCCATTGTCGAGCCTGACGGTAATTTCCAGGCCGTTTTTGCGGTTGACCTGGTTTTCAACAGCATTGCCAGCCAGAGCGCCAAGCAAACCGCCGCCTATGGTGGCAAGAACATTGCCGCGACCGCCGCCCACAGCACTGCCCGCAACACCACCCAGCGCGCCACCAGCCACGACCCCGGCACCAGAAGTTTTATCAAGCTGAATGGTAATTGGGCGGACTGACTGCACAGTGCCGACACGGACAATCTGCTCACGCTGCGCCTGGCCATAGGTGTAGACGGAAGATGAGGCACTGTTATTGGCGCAGCCTGTTACGAACGCCATAGAACCAAGCAGCGCCGCCAGCACGAGCACACGCGCTGGGCGCAGCCCCGGCTGGCGCAAATTGAAAGACTTCATGGAAAAACTCCTTAGTATCGCTAGCCCGATATTGGCTAAATAAGCTTACGTTAACAATTTGCCCGAAAAAAAAGGACGCGGCCCCGTGCGTTCGCTTCAAGGCTTAGTACGTGACCTTATCCGAATAGAGCAACTAGGGCAGGCTAAGCCCGAAATTATCGTTGAGTACGGCGTTAATATCACCCCTGGTAGGACGGTGATTCTGCGGCCCTTTGGACGCGATTTTAAGACTACCCATTACATTCGCCAAGCGGCAAGAATCGGCCAGACTCCAGTTTTTAGTCAGGCCATACAAAAGGCCGGCGCGATGTGCATCACCGCAGCCTGTCGGATCAACAACCTGTTCGGCCGTGACGGCATCAATATGCGTTTCAGTGCCGTCAGCATACAAGGTGGCGCCCTCGGCACCGCGTGTCACAACGACCGCACGCAGGGTGCCGGCTATTTCTTGCATGCTGCGGCCCGTGCGCTGCTCAACCACGCTTGCCTCGTAATCATTGGCCGTAAATATGTCGGCTAATTCAAGCATCTGGTTAAGGTCTTCGCCATTAAACAGCGGCATCGCCTGGCCCAGATCAAAAACAAAAGGTATTGCCTGCGCCTTGAGGCGCCCGGCATGAGCAAACATACCGTCTTTGGCATCAGGCGCCACAATACCCCACGCCGCCTCACAACCCGTGAGGTCATTATCTGCAGAGCGCTCCATGGCACCCGGATGAAATGAAGCGATCTGGTTGTTGTCGAGGTCTGTAGTAATAAAGCATTGGGGCGTGTACATATCAGGCAGCATGCGTACCATGCTGGTGTCTATGCCCAGGCCTTGCATGTACGCGATATAGTCAGCGGCATCTGCGCCCACGGTACCGACAGGCACCGGGTTACCGCCAAGCAACCTTAGGTTGTAGGCAATATTGCCGGCACACCCACCGTAATCTTTACGCAGGGTTGGGACAAAGAACGAAACGCTCAATGACTGAATGCCATTTGACAAAATATGATCTTTGAAATGGCCTTCAAAGACGGCAATGGTGTCGAAGGCTATAGAACCACAAATCAATACTTTGTCAGTCATTGTTTTCCTTACTGAAAAAACTTGTCAAGCTGATACCCATTGACTTTATTGTCATTGAGAACGATGGGTACACGAGCGGTTATTTCACTGCCCGCCGGAAACGGCTGGCTGGCTATATTGGCCGGCAAATAGGCTTCGGGCGGCAAGTTTCTGCGCACAACCAGCGTACCAGAGAAGTCAGTCAGCCCAAGCGCCAGCGTGGGCCACTCTTGTGGCTTGGCGTAATCATTGCGCAACGTGACCGACAAAACCATTATGTTGGGAGACCCGACGCTCTGTTCAGTTTTGCCAGACGTTGAGGCTGTTTCAGCGCGCAAGGCAGAGTTCATGATGGAGATGGCACTGATTTCACGCGAGTAAGGCACATCGCAGGCTAAGCTGGCGCACGCGGTTTCAAGCATAGGGCGCACCAGGGGAACCTGGTTGGCGATCTGGACGCGATACACATACACTAACTGAGCAAGCAGTACTGCCACACCCAGAACAGTCAGCACCCGCCAGGCAGCCCTGGCGAGCATGCTGCCCATACTACTGCGCTCATGTGTATCAGCTGCAAAATCTTGACTCTCCACGCGTACACTGCGGGGCTCAATATACACGCCGTCTGATTTTGCGCTGGTCGCCAGTGTTTCACGCGAACGGATCGGCAGTGCTGGCTCAGGCCTCTCAGAGGTGTGGCGCAGCTCTGCACCCGCAATACGCGGCTCCCGCACATCGACGACTGGTTCACGCATGCGCGCAGACGGCACTGATGCCGCAACGGGCGACGGAACCACAGTGTCAGGCTTGGGTGAGGCCACGAAATGGGGTTGTTGCGTCGCGCGAGCCGGTAATGTGTGCTCACCGAGAACCGGCTCTTGGCGCGCTCCAGACTCGACTCCTGTGACATCATAGGTGGCCGTGGCCATTGTTCGCTGACCACTTTCAGGTTCAGATGCGCTTACCCGCTGCTCGGAGCGACGCCGCACAATTGCGCCGATGCTGAATTCTGAGTCGTCAGCACCGCCAACGTTGCTGCCTGGCGCATCTTGCGATGATACGTCCGAAATAATAAAGGACGGCCCACGCCCTGCACCGGCGGTTGCGGTCGCACTGCCCGACTCCGAAATAATATGTGAAGGCGTCGACACAGCTGGAGCTGCCTGAGCCGAGATCTGATGCGTTGCTGGCCCGCTGCGGCTCTGCTCTTTTACTGTCCGCTGCAGAAGGTTTGAGTCTGAAAGGTCTTCCGACACAGAGGCTGCTCGCTGTGGCACAGCCGGTACCTGAACCACATCGTGCGTCGGTGACGAAGAAATGGTCTGCGACACCGGCGTTTCACGCCGCGACGATGCGGATACGGAAGCCACGTACTGAGGTGGTGCCGAAGGGCTGACCTCTGGCAGTGCAGCTTCGCGCTGCAGCTCCATGGGTACAGGCGTAGCGTCGGGCGGTGCCGGCGAAGGGGTAACCTCAGACGGCGCCGTTTCACGCTGTGTATCAGTGAATACGGAGGCCTTGCTGGGCAGTTGAGACGAAGAATCAGGCGCTGTAATAGCTTCGCTGGCAGCACTGGCTGGCGGCTCAGACACAGGCGGGTGCAATGGCGGCGCGGGCTTTGAAGGCGGTGTGGCAGGGTGTGCAGCAGGATCGCCAGACACAACGGCTTCATAGCCATCAAAAATATTGGCGCAGTTAATGCAGCGGATATACCCCTTACGCAACAAGAGTTGCTCGAGGCTAGCCGGAAAAGTTGTTCCGCAATGAGGGCAGCGCGTGGTCAGGTCCATAAGCGACAAGTATAGAGGCTGATGTCAGAGTGCGCGCTGGCCATGCAGGCAAACCCAGCCCTCCCGCTCCTGCCAGACCTTAAGCTGAAGCCAGGGCGCGTAGGCCTGGGCAACTTCCTCGGCCTGACGCTCAAGCACGCCGGAAAGCGTCAGACGCCCCCCGGGTGCCACCCGATTGGCCAACATGGGAGCAAGCACTTTGAGTGGGTTGGACAATATATTAGCCACCACGATCTGAAACTGGCCTTCGGCCAACGCGTCAGGGAGCATGGCTTGCACCTGAACGCCGTTAACACTGGCATTGTGGCGGGTAGACTGCACGGCCTGCTCGTCAATATCTACGGCAGTGATGCTTTCAGCGCCGAGCATTTTTGCGGCAATTGCCAAAATACCCGACCCGCAGCCATAGTCGAGCACGGTTTCGTGCCCCTTGATATGTCGCTCAAGCCAGGCCAGACACAGATGGGTGGTGGGGTGGCTACCGGTGCCAAATGCCAGCCCCGGATCAAGCTCGATGTGCAGGGCCTCGTCGACGCCTGCAACGTTGCTGACTGGCGGTACGTCGGGGCTGTCACGGTGCCAGCTGGGCACGATCCAGATTCTGCCTGCCACCTGGATGGGCGGAAACTGCGACTGCGTCAGCCTGACCCAGTCTTCATCGGGCACATCGCGCAGTAGCCACTCGCCGTCACCATAGTCACCCAGGCCGGCCTCGCGCAATTCCTCAATAACTTGAGCGGGATCGAGGCCGTCAGGCATTAACGCGACCACTCGGTTTCGGTCCCAGGCCTGCACGTCAGGCTCAAACCCAGGTTCGCCAAACAAGGCGCGCTCGGCCTCGGTGTTGCTGTCAGCATCTTCTACCGAAACTGACAGCATGCCAGACTCAAGCAGGGCATCGGAAAGCGCTTCAGCCCGCTCTTCGGGGCACAGGAGCACAAGTTCTCGCATCGTAGATTCCGTTAATAAAACAGGGGCATGGCCCCCGTTTTTTATGCTGGCGACGGCGGCGTATCAGGGCCGCTGCGACAGTTTCTGTTCGAGATAATGAATACTGGTTCCGCCTTCGCGGAAACGAGCATCTTGCAGCAGTTCACGGTGCAGCGGGATATTGGTTTTTACACCCTCCACGATCATTTCTGACAGCGCGATTTCCATGCGGACGATAGCCTGGGCACGTGTGTCGCCAAACGTGATGAGCTTGGCAATCATGGAGTCATAGTAAGGCGGAACCGTATAGCCACTGAAAACGTGCGACTCTATGCGAACCCCCGGGCCACCCGGCGTATGCCAGGCCGTAATGCGACCGGGACTGGGCGTAAACTTGAACGGGTCTTCAGCGTTGATGCGGCACTCGATCGCATGGCCTTTAAGCACAACATCGCGCTGGCGCAACGTGAACTTTTCGCCAGCGGCAATGAGAATTTGCTGCTGAACCAGATCAATGCCGGTAATCATTTCTGTGACCGTGTGCTCGACCTGAATGCGGGTGTTCATTTCAATGAAATAGAACTCGCCGTTTTCGTACAAAAACTCAAACGTACCTGCACCACGATACTTCATTTTGCGGCAGGCTTCGGCACAACGCTCGCCAATACGTTCGATAAGCCGACGCGGGATGCCCGGCGCAGGCGCTTCTTCGATGACTTTCTGGTGACGGCGCTGCATGGAGCAGTCACGTTCGCCCAGCCAGATTGCGTTACGCACACCATCGGCCAGAACCTGAATTTCAACGTGGCGCGGGTTTTCGAGAAACTTCTCAAGATAGACTTCGGGGTTGTTGAACGCCGAACCTGCTTCATTACGCGTCATGGCTACGGCAGTAAGCAGTGCGGCTTCAGTGTAGACAACACGCATGCCGCGCCCGCCACCACCGCCCGATGCCTTGATGATGACCGGGTAACCCACGTCTCGCGCTATGCGCACGATTTCTTCGGGGTCATCAGGCAATGCGCCTTCAGATCCTGGCACCACCGGCACCGAGGCTTCGATCATGGCGCGCTTGGCACAAACCTTGTCGCCCATAAGACGTATGGTTTCAGGGCGTGGCCCAATAAAGGCAAAGCCGCTTTTCTCGACGCGCTCGGCGAAGTCAGCGTTTTCGGCAAGAAAACCATAGCCAGGGTGGATGGCTTCGGCATCAGTGACTTCGGCTGCCGAGATGATGGCAGGCATATTGAGATAGCTGTCACGGGGCTGGGCCGGCCCAATGCACACAGACTCGTCGGCCAAACGCACGTATTTTGCGTCACGGTCAGCCTCAGAGTGCACGACTACTGTCTTGATGCCCAGTTCGCGACATGCGCGCTGAACGCGAAGAGCAATCTCGCCCCGGTTAGCAATGAGGATTTTTTCAAACATGGATCAGCCAATTACAAACAAGGGTTGACCGTACTCGACGGGTTCGCCGTTTTCGACCAGAATTTCCTTGATGACACCTGACTTGTCGGCCTCTATTTCGTTGAGCAGTTTCATGGCTTCGATGATACACAAGGCATCGCCTTCTTTCACCGACTGCCCCACCTCAACAAACGGCGACGCGCCTGGATTGGGTGAACGGTAAAACGTACCAACCATAGGGGCCTTGACCGAATGACCCACCGGAGCAGCTGGCTCGGCAGGTGCCGCTGCTGCAGCCGGTGCAGCGGCGGCAGGCGCCGACTCGGCCATAGCCACGGGCTGCACGCTTTGCGAAAATTTGACGATACGTACCTTACCGTCGCCTTCGGTAATTTCGAGTTCGGCAATGCCCGAGTCTGCCACAAGGTCTATCAGGGTTTTAAGTTTTCTTAGGTCCATACCAGCTTCCGGTGAACAACTCTGCGATCAGAGCGCAGAGTTAACGTTAATTGTTAAATATATTAAGTAACGGGCTCTTTCGCGCCTAACTGGCCAACGCGTACTGCATGGCGGCTTCATAGCCGAACGGACCCAACCCGGCAACCACACCTTGTGCCGTCGCGGCGAGAAAGGAGTGATGGCGGAAGGTTTCCCGCTTGTATACGTTAGACAAATGTACTTCGATAAAAGGAATATCGACAGCAGCAAGCGCATCGGGCAGCGCAACACTGGTGTGTGTATACGCTGCAGCATTGATGATGATGAAATCGGTGGAGTCTTGCGCGGCGGCCTGGATGCGATCAACAAGCTCACCTTCGTGATTGCTCTGAAATGCGCTGCAATGAGCCCCCTGCCCTGCGGCAAGTTGTTTCAGGCGCTGGTTGATATCAGCCAAAGTCTGCCGCCCATAGATACCCGGCTCTCGGGTGCCGAGCAGGTTAAGGTTGGGGCCATGCAAGATCAGGATTCGTTGCGCCATTACCAATATTCAAACAAGAGTGACCGTCTTTTTACGCCAAATAGTCGTATTTGTCTATAAAAACACACACATTGCAGCGCAACACGAAATGAAACAGGTCACTTCTGCATAATGGTTTTTTCGCAAAACCGGTGTTTTCGATAGCAACGCCGCCAAGGCCAGCCAGATCCATCAGATGCCCTTTATAAACTGGGCAAGCTCGTCGGGATCGATCTGACCAAGAATACGCTTGATGACATTGCCATCTGCATCAAACACCACCGTAAATGGCAACCCACCTTGTTTATTACCCAGCTGGCGCATCAGCTTGATGCCGCCATGACCGGCAATCAGAAGTGGGTAGCTGACTTGCACTTTCTCGCCGAACTTGCGTACATTGATCTCGGTATCCACCGCCAACCCGACAAACTGCACGTCATCGTGTGCATTGTGCAGCGCATCGAGATCTGGCATTTCTTTGACGCACGGCGGACACCAGGTAGCCCAAAAATTAAGCACTACGGGCTTGCCCAAAAACTGCGTAAAGTCGTGTTCTTGGCCCTGCAGATCTGAAAACGCCTGAGCATAGAACGGATCGGCCGCCGCATGCGCAGTAAGCATGGGTACCAGTACACCAGAGACGCCGATAGAGGCCATCATGGCTTGACGCAGAAAATCTCGCCGCTTCATATCAAGGAAAAATCCACAAGAAAAATAGCCCGTTCATCATAACACCGCCACCCCGAAAGGCTCTTGCGCCACCACGATGCGCACATGGCGCCAGCCGCTTGCGGGGCAAGCGCATCACGTGGTCGGAACACACCGCATCGCTTGTGCACCGAGCGGCGTATGGTCTGCCCCTATGACGGAATATCATTTATACGCGCAGTGACGTAGCGTCTGCCCGGATGACGGAATACCGTCTGATCGCGTGACGGCGTAGCGTCTGCCCATATGGCGCACGTCGTCTTGTTCACGGGGCCACGAGCGCCCTGTCCGCCGGATTATGCATTGCCTCAGTAAGGTACAACGCCCCCTCGAGCCACCAAGCATGGCGGCGACTGGCTAAAATAGCCTCCGGAGGATTCTCATGCACTTACATATTCTTGGCATCTGCGGCACATTCATGGGCGGCCTGGCACTTATTGCAAGGTCTGCCGGCCACACGGTCACGGGCTGCGACGCGGGTGTGTACCCGCCAATGAGCACCCAACTCGAGGAACAGGGCATACGCCTGATCGAAGGTTTTGACGCCAGCCAGACCGGGCTGGGCGCCGATATGTACATTGTCGGCAACGTCGTGACTCGTGGCAACCCGCTTATGGAGGCCATCCTGGACGCTGGCCTGCCCTACGTTTCGGGGCCACAGTGGCTGGGTGAACAGGTCTTGCGCGGCCAGCATGTGCTTGCCGTGGCGGGTACGCACGGCAAAACGACCACCAGCTCCATGCTGGCATGGATACTTGAGCACGCGGGCAAAAAGCCTAATTTCCTGATCGGTGGCGTTGCCCCGGGCCTGAAAGTATCGGCGCGCTACGAACCAGAGGCCACCAACAAGCACTTTGTCATTGAAGCCGACGAGTACGACACCGCTTTTTTCGACAAACGTTCAAAGTTCGTGCATTACCGGCCTCGCACCGCCGTACTGAACAACCTCGAATATGATCATGCGGATATTTTCGCCGACCTGGCAGCCATCGAAACGCAGTTTCACCACCTGATTCGCACAATTCCTTCCCAGGGCATGATCATCCGGCCCGCTGACTCTGATGCGCTGGATCGCGTGATCGCCCGCGGATGCTGGACGCCTGTTCAAACCATAGGCCCCGATGGCCGCTGGCAGGCCCACTCTAGTGACCACGCTTCGCATTTTGAGGTCAGTCTCGACGGCAAATCAGTGGGCATGGTGTGCTGGACATTAACCGGCGAGCATAATCGCATGAACGCACTGGCGGCGCTGGCAGCAGCAACCCACGCAGGCGTGGAGCCCGAAGCGGGTATTGAGGCCTTGTCATGCTTTGCGGGCGTCAAGCGCCGTATGGAATTACGCGGCACGGTGAGCGACATAAAGGTTTACGATGACTTTGCGCATCATCCCACCGCCATTACCACGACACTTGAAGGGCTGCGCAAGCAGGTGGGTGGCGGTCGCATCCTCGCGGTGCTCGAGCCTCGCTCTAACACCATGAAACTTGGCGCGATGGCGGCACGCCTGCCCGCATCGCTCGAAAAAGCCGACCTGGTATTTTGCTACGGTGCCGCCGAAGGCAAACACGCGCTGGGCTGGAACCCCGAACAGGTGCTGGCCCCACTGGGGAAACGCGCAACGGCATGGTCAGATATCGATAAAATGGTATGTGCCATTCGCAGCGCGGCACAAGCTGGAGACACCATCCTGGTTATGAGTAATGGCAGCTTCGGCGGCATACATCAAAAACTGCTCGATGTGCTGTAACAACGCCAGCAGTGTGTAAAGCGTGTGTCATAAACACTTATTTTCCGACAAGGCAGCCATGATTCTTTATTTGCACGGTTTCCGATCTTCGCCCCAGTCGCACAAAGCAACACTGATGGCGCACGCCATGCAAGAGCGAGGCTTGCAAGACCGGTGGATCTGCCCTCAGCTGCCTGCCAGCCCGTATGAGGCCATCAAGCTGTGCAAGCAACTGGTGCAACAGGCTCAGGCCAGAACTGGCGTCGACCTGTCTGACGGGCTGGCGGTTATTGGCTCATCACTGGGTGGTTATTACGCCAACTGCCTTGCAGAGCACTGGAAGTGTCGCGCCGTTGTGCTAAACCCGGCCGTGCATGCTGCTCGCGACCTGGCAACCCAGGTGGGCGAGCACAACATGTATCATTCTGACGCGCCATTTGTTTTTTTGCCAGAGTATGTCAACGAGCTTGCGGAAATGGCCACCGGGCGTCCTGCTGACCCCAGCCGCTATTATCTGCTCGCCGCAAAGGGCGATGAAGTGCTCGACTGGCGTGAAATGGCTGACTGGTACGCAGGCAGCCATGGTCACATTCTTGAAGGCGGCGACCATGGCCTGACCGGGTTTGAACACTGGTTGCCAGAGGTGCTTAACTTTGCACTCGGGTCCACGCCAACTGACCCCATTCCAAAAATCTGATACGGCTCCCCGTATCGCTATGGATCATTATGTACGTTCTCTACGAAGACAGCGGTAATTTCAAGGCTGAAAAGGTATTCTCGGAGAGCGACTCCACCATGCAGGTCGAGTCGGCATCGGGCAAGCGCAGCAAAATCAAGAGGGCCGTCGTGCTGTTCAGCTTTGAGCAGCCGGCGCCGGCCGAGATGTTGCAGCAGGCCCAGGCCCTGGCTGATACCCTTGATGTCGATTTTTTGTGGGAATGTGCACCACAAGACGAGTTTGCTGCCGAGGTCTTTGCCGAAGAATACTTCGGCCACCCCCCAACAGCTGTCGAGAAAGCGGGCCTTATTTTTGCGCTCAACAGCGCCCCGGCGTATTTTCACCGCCGCGGCAAAGGCCGCTATCGCCCGGCACCACCAGAAATCCTTAAGGCAGCTCTGGCCGCAATTGAAAAAAAGCGCAAGCAGGCCGAGCAGCAACAGCAATGGACCGACGAGCTTGTGGCTGGCAGGTTACCAGAGCCCCTCGCCGCTGTGGCCAGCACATTTCTCATTAAGCCAGACAAAAACACGCTTGAATGGAAAGCCTTTGAAGCAGCCGTGCAACAGCGCCAGACCTCGCCCGAGAAGCTGCTGCTCGAATGCGGTGCATGGCCCAACGCCCTGGCTCTGCATCAGCATCGCTTCTTTTCGACCCACTTTCCCAAAGGCTCAGAGCACCCGCCTATTACTGCAACAAACCTGGGTGATGACTTGCCGATGGCAGAGGTTACGGCGTATTCGGTTGATGACACCAGCACCATAGAGGTTGATGACGCCATGTCGGTCACGCCGATGGGCAATGACGTGGTTCGCATAGGCATTCATATTGCCGCCCCCGGCCTGGCCATAGCGCGTGACAATGATTTCGACCGGATGGCGCGCGAGCGCATGTCTACCGTATACATACCGGGGCTAAAAATACCCATGCTGCCCCGCGAACTGATCACGGCGTTTTCACTCGACGCCGGTCAGGTGCGCCCCTGCCTGTCGCTTTATGTTACGGCCAACCTTGCCACAGGCGAGTTGCTTGCTGAAGAAACACGCCTCGAACGCATAAAAATACAAGAAAATCTTCGCCACAATACGCTCGACGCCTTGGTCACCGAAGAGGCATTAAACAACCCTGACGCCGAGCTTCCGTACAGCGAATGGCTGCGACCGCTCTGGCGCTTTGCCCAGCACCTTTCTGCCCAGCGCGATGTAGTGCGGGGAAAGCCTGAAAACAATAACCGGGTTGAGTACTCGTTCGAACTCGACGGCCCCTTTGATGACCCGCAAACGCCGGTGCGGCTGGTGCCGCGCCGCCGCAACGCACCGCTTGACCGTCTGGTGGCCGAGTACATGATACTGACCAACAACCTGTGGGGTGGTTTGTTGGCAAAACATGGGGTGCCGGGCATTTACCGCTCGCAGCAGACAGGCAAAGTACGCATGTCTACCCACGCTTTGCCGCATGAAGCCATCGGCGTACCGTATTACGCCTGGTCAACCTCACCACTGCGCCGCTATGTCGATCTGGTAAACCAGTGGCAAATTATGGCAGCGGCCGAGCATGGCATCTCTGCCCGTCTGGTGGCGCCCTTCAAGCCTAAAGACGCAGACCTGTTCGCCATTATCGGCAGCTTTGATTCACAGTATTCCGCCTGGGGCGATTTCCAGTCATCCATGGAACGTTACTGGTGCATGCGCTGGCTGCAGCAACAAAACATGCACACCGTTCAGGGCACTGTGATCCGCGACGATCTGGTGCGACTCGACTGCGCACCTTTCGTCACCCGGGTACCCGCTTTGCCTTCACTTGAGCGCGGGCAGGTCGTAACTCTGGACATCCTGGGCTACGATGAACTGGCCCTTGAACTTGAGTGCAGGCTGCGCGAAGCCGCAGCAGCCTGAGCACACCATCTGGTCTTGTAATTACGCATGCCACTATTTACTGCCTTGCCGGAGGCCCACCCGGCTCACCTCCGGGTACAACGCAGCGATTACATGGCGATTGCGGTCATTATCTCGCTGGCGATACACGCGACGCTACTCGCCTTGCGCTTCGCCAGCCCCCCCACGCCGGCATCACTGCCCAGCAGGCTTGAAGTAACACTTGTCAACACCTACACCGAGGCGGCACCTTTGCAGCCCCAGCTCCTGGCCCAAAAACAGCTCGATGGCGGGGGCATGGCAGCCGCGGGTTACGCCACATCACCCCTGCCCCGAACGGTAGAGCAGTCTGCCGACGAAGTCGTTCTGGCTGCGTTGCGCAAGCGCCAGGAAGAACTTGAGGAAGAACAGCAACGTCTTTACACCCAGCTGCAATCACAGCAACAGGTACTGGCCGAGCGTAAAGAACCTGATCTGTTTGAACGATCTGACGCGCCCGGGCCCGATTCCCGCAACCAGGAAAGCCTGATACTCAATGCGCGTATCAGTGCCATTAGAGAGCGGGTCGAGCAGTACAACGCCCAACCTCGCAGACTGTATCTGGGGCCCTCGGCAGCCCAGGCCGACTATGCAGAATATGTGGAGGCCTGGCGCAAGAAAATTGAGCTGCTGGGTACGCAACACTACCCGCCGGAAGCGCGGGGCAAGGTATACGGCAGCCTGCAACTTACGGTATACATTAAGCGCGATGGTTCGCTTGAGCGGATAGAGGTCAACCGCCCTTCGCAACATGCCATCCTGAACCTGGCCGCAGCTCGCATTGTTCAGCTGGCGGCGCCCTTTGCACCATTGCCTGAGCCCATTGCCGACAAAACAGATGTGCTTGTCATTACCCGCACATGGAACTTCATCAACCAAAAACTGGAAACCGCCGTCCCGTGACCCCCTCCTCCCTTCCCCATCGCTACGCTGTTATCGGCAACCCTGTCGAACATAGTCGCTCGCCGTTCATTCATCATGCCTTTGCACAACAGACAGGCAAGGTTCTTGTGTATGACCGACTTCTGGCTCCCATCGACGGGTTTGTCCGCGCGGTTGATGAGTTTTTTGCTCAGGGAGGCGATGGCCTGAACGTTACCGTGCCTTTCAAAGAGCAAGCCTGTGCACTCGCAAAAGATCACCTCAGCCCAAGGGCCCAATTAGCGGGTGCCGCCAACACGCTGTGGATGCAACAGGGCCAGCTCCACGGCTGCAATACCGACGGCGTGGGGCTGCTTGGCGACTTGCAAACCCTGGGCTTTCCACCGCGCGACCGCAATGTGTTGCTTATCGGTGCCGGGGGTGCGGCAAAAGGTGTTATTTTCCCCCTGCTGGATGCGGGCTGCGCTCAATTGCGGGTCATCAACCGCAGCCCTGAGCGGGCTCATCAGCTGCGCGACCATGTACTTTCCCAAGCCCGCCAGTTCCGCAATATCTTGCAGGCAGGGTCGCTGGACGAAGCCCAAGGGCCGTGGGATATCGTCATAAACGCCACCTCAAGCAGCCTGGGCGATACCCCGCCGGCGCTACCGCAAGGCATATATGCGCCCGACGCACTGGCCTATGACATGATGTACGCCGCACAGCCAACCCCGTTCATGCGTCAGGCGGCCAGCGAAGGCGCCTCCCAAACGGCCGACGGCCTGGGTATGCTGGTAGGACAGGCGGCAGCAAGCTTTATGATCTGGCATGGCGTCATGCCTGACGTGCAGGTTGTTTTGAACGCTGTGCGCAGACAGTTGGCGCAAGGCTAGGCCATGACGCAGCGCAGGGTTAACAAACTAAAGGTCGCAGTGATTGCGTTGCTGCTGGCCTTTGTTGCACTGCTGCTGTACCAGTTTGGCCTGTTCGTCATGGTGTTGTGGCTAAGTTTGCGCAACCCCTCCAGTAGCTCGTTCATGAACGCCGCGCAGGCAGAGTTGCGCCAGCAAGACCCAAATGCCATGGTCGCACAGCAGTGGGTACCCTACGACAAGATCAGCAATAACCTGAAACGCGCCGTGGTCGCCTCTGAAGATGCCAATTTTATGAACCATGGCGGAATCGAATGGGACGCCATACGCAAGGCATGGGAGTACAACCGCAAGCAGGCCAGCAAGGGCAAAAGCAAGCGGCGAGGAGGGTCAACAATTAGCCAGCAATTGGCCAAAAATATGTTTCTGTCGGGCTCGCGCACTTACTGGCGCAAAGGCCAGGAGCTTATACTGACCTATATGATTGAACTGGTCATGAGCAAGGAGCGTATTCTTGAACTGTATCTTAATGTAGCGCAATGGGGCACGAGCGTATTTGGCGCCGAGGCTGCAGCAAGGTATTACTTCAAGACAGGCGCCGGCACCCTTAACGCCGCGCAGGCTGCAAAGCTGGCTGCCATGCTGCCCAACCCGGTTTACTATGATGCGCATCGCAATACGTCTTACCTGCGCTCGCGCGCCAGCACCATACAGCACCGCATGCGGCTGGTAGAAGTCCCCTGACCACCCTCCTCACCAGACTTACTTCACAACAGGCAGCCAGCCGCCCTCTTTTGGCTTCGACCGACACGCTCTGCGCCGCCAACTGGCGCTCAAGTGTTAATCTTGCTGTTTTATACGTACAGAACCACGTTACAAGCGTCAACCACCCTCAATGCGAACCGCCCGCCGCTACCTAGCCAGCGAAATTTATCGTTCCAGTGCAGTTGTATTAGTCGCACTGATAGGTCTATTCTCGTTCTTCTCTCTCATTGAAGAGCTGGACGAGATCAGCACCCAATTCTCGCTGCTCAACCTGTTTTACCTGCAGGCCCTGGCATTGCCCACCCGCCTGTATGATCTGCTGCCTATAGGGCTGCTGATTGGCGCGATTCTGGCGCTTGCGGGCCTGGCCCAACGCAATGAGTTGGTGATTCTGCGCGTGTCGGGCGTCAGCGGCATGAAGCTCATGCGCATGCTCTGGGTGGCCACCATACCGCTCGTCTTCATGGCATTCATCTTGTCAGAATTCGTGACGCCAGCTGCAGAGCTGAAAACCAGCGAGGCCAAGCTTGTATTACTGGGCCAGACAGACGGCGGCCGCTTCAAGAGCGGTTACTGGTTCAAAGAGGCTGACGGCAAAGACGGTACGCGCATTATCAATATCGAAACACTCAAGCCTAGCGGTGCCGTCGGTGACATTAAGCTTTACGAGCTTGATCATGACATGCGGCTGCAGAAATTTTCGCAGGCTAAAGAGGGCCGTTTCACCGATGGCAAACTGGTGCTGAAAAACGTGCAACAGACAACCATTGACGCAGGCGCGGTGTCAGCCTTGGCAGATGCTCGCGCGCCCCAAGCACCAATTACCCACATTACTGACCTGCCCGAACGTGTGCTCCCCACCACACTGACACCCGCACGTCTGATCGCGCGTATTTTGACCCCTGAGCGCATGTCGATGCTCGATCTTTATGACTACATCAGCTATCTGCATGCCAACCACTTACAGACAGACCGGCAAGTGGTCGCGCTGTGGCGCAAAATGGCTTACCCCTTTACGCTACTGGTCATGATTACTATCGCGGCCCCCATAGGCTTCATGCAAACTCGACGCGGCGGCGTAGGCAGCAAAGTATTTATCGGTATTTTGCTGGGTGTTGGCTTTTTCATGCTGAACCAGCTTGCCCTAAACGTGGGTATGCTGGGCAAATGGCCACCCTGGATGACAGCGCTAATCCCCAATATTGGGGCACTGGCCATTGCCTTAGGCGCACTCTTTCTGATGGAAAACCAGCACAACGTGCGCCGCATCAATCGCACACGCATGCCTTGGAGCAAGAGGGCTGTATGAAATCCAAGCTGAAACCAGCCACCCGCGCACGGGTATTGCGGCCTCGTGCCCAACGGGTATTATGACGGCGGGCACGCCTGACACGTGGGTGGTCGGAGACTTGCAGGGGTGTTGCCAGCCCCTGGAAACCCTGCTCACGCACCCTGACATCGCCCTGCCCCCCAACACGCGGCTATGGTTTGCTGGCGATCTGGTTAACCGCGGGCCAGACTCGCTGGGCACCCTGCGCAAAGTCATCGCCATGGGCGACCGGGCTGTATGCATACTCGGCAATCATGATCTGCACTTGCTGGCGATTGCCGCCGGAGCGGGCCGGCTTAAAAAGGGGGATACGCTTTCAAATATTCTCGAAGCCCCTGACGCCGACGAGCTGATCGACTGGTTGCGCCATCAACCTCTTGCACACTACGGCGAGGGTTATCTTATGGTGCATGCGGGTATACCTCCACAGTGGGACACCCAAAAAACACTGGCACTTGCGGCCGAAGCTGAAGCGGCCCTGCGCAGTGCCAACTGGAAGCAAAAACTGGCCACCATGTATGGCAACCAGCCTGATATGTGGCACGACGACTTGCGTGGAGACGACCGACTACGTGCCATTATCAATGCACTGACGCGCATGCGCATGTGCGATGCTCAGGGGCGCATGGATTTTGACGAAAAAGGCGCCCCCTTTCATGATGGGCATCTGATGCCATGGTATGACACGCCGGGTCGAAAAATGGCCGACCCCGTGGTGTTCGGCCACTGGTCCACACTGGGCCTGCTGATGCGCCCTGACGTAATCTGTCTTGACACGGGGTGCGTGTGGGGAAGCCAACTAACCGCCATGCGTCTGCGCGACCGAGCTCTGGTTCAGGTGCCTTGCACACAGTAGAAGCTGTCTTGGCCGCACCGCAAGCCGTTAAGAACCATCAGCCGGATGCGTTTGCTGATCGGCAACCATAACGACCTTGCGAATGCCCTGGCGCGCATGCGCTGCCGCATGTGAGCGGCCTTGCTGAAAACAGTCGGCATGGGGCATAACAGGCAAAAACACGGCCTCTACAGACACGCCAGTGGTGCCCAGCAAGCGCCAGATATTTTGCAGCAAGCTTTGCTCACCTACGAACGATACATAATCACTACGTTCGCCACCGTGCAAAAATCGCAATGCGACAGGTTGAATATCGATGCCAGCTTCAATCGCCACCTGAAACAGGCTGGAATGAAACGGCCCGACATCAAAGCCTGGCGACGTCGTGCCTTCTGGAAACAGCCCTACGACATGGCCGCGCTCCAACCGTTCTTTGATCTGATTGCTGGCTTTGCTGAGCGCGCTACGCATGCCACGTTGAATAAACACCGTGCCGGTTCCAGCCGCCAGCCAGCCCAACAATGGCCAGCGCCGAATTTCACTTTTGGCGACGAATGACGTGGGGCATACGCTGTTAACGACAAAAATATCGACCCAGGACACATGATTAGCAACCAGCATGAAAGGCTGACTGGTACAGGGATCACCCTTGACGACGACACGTATGCCGCAAAACCGCATAAGTGCACGCGACCAGCCCTGGGTCACGCTGGCGCGCAAACGCTGGGAAACCAGCGGAAACACAGCGAGCACCCATAACAACGCGGTAACTATCCATAAAATTAACAGTACCAGCCTGGGGACGAAACGCAACAAACTCAACGCTGACCTTCTGGTTCTGCAGACTGGCCCAATGCGTCGAAGTATCGCTGCAATATCACGGCTGCCGCCAAGGCGTCATCAGGCTGGCTATTACCTAGAATTTCCTGAGCTTCGACGCTGGATCCGCGTTCGTCCACCAGCACGACGTCAACACCAAAGCGCCCATGCAACTGATTAGCAAAACGCCGGCACCGCAGGCTGTGATATTGCTCGCCACCCTCTGTGGTCAGTGGCAGACCAACGATGATACGGTCGGGCGCCCAAGCTTGCAGCAGTTTTTCGATTTGCTCAAAACGCTGCACCCGGGTGTGCGGTGTGAGCACCTCGAGAGGCCGCGCATAACAGGTAAGTGTGTTGCCGATGGCAACACCAATTTTTTTCAAACCATAGTCAAACGCCAGTAAGGTCTGGTCAGGCATGGCCAGCTTCGCCTGCCAGCATCAGCGGGTCTATGCCCAACTGACTGAGCGCTATCTGATAACGGTTTTCGGCAGGTGTTTCGAACAAAATATGATTGGTACTGGCGACATTCAGCCAGGCGTTTTGGGACATTTCGCTTTCAAGCTGGCCAGCTCCCCAGCCTGCATAGCCTAGCGTAATTAACAGATGCAGCGGCCCTTTACCCACGGCCACGTCTTGCAAGATATCGCGCGACGTCGTCAGCGCGACATCGCCCAGCACAATGCTTGAGCTGTAGCCACCAATTGGCGCATGGAGCACAAAACCCCGATCGGTTTGCACCGGGCCACCAAAAAACACAGGGGTGCTCTGCACATCGCCGGTTTCTTCGGTGAGATCGAGGTCGATGCGCCTGAGCAGGTCTCCGACCGTGATGTCAGTAGGGCGATTGATAACCAGCCCCAACGCGCCATCAGGTGTATGTTCACATACAAAAATAACGGAATTGGCCAGATCACCCGATACCTGACCGGGCATGGCCAGCAGCAACTGACGCGACAGGTTTACGGTAGAACCCATGTCAGTATGTTTAGCGGAAGAGGTCAAGAACTCTCCTGGGCCCCGTCGGGGCAGTCAAATGCAACAATTAAACTTCGATCAGCTCAAAATCTTCTTTTCGGGCACCGCACTCAGGACAAACCCAGTTAGGGGGGACATCTTCCCAGCGCGTGCCCGGAGCAATCCCTTCTTCGGGCAAGCCCGATTCTTCGTCGTATATCCAGCCACAAATCAAACACATCCACGTACGCATCTTTTGTTACTCTCTGAAATTTGCCAGCTCCTGACACAACAGGCCCGGAGCGCTTCTATTAGAATGGGGGCATAGCTGTAAAACCCAATAGCTTTAGCCTGATATTAACCAAAGTTACTTTCACCACTACGCAGCCCAGGTATCGTGCACGCAACCAACCCGCCACTTGTCTTAATTTTCGGCCCATTCGACCCTAGCGGGTCGGGTAGCCTACCCGCCGATGCGGTTACTCTTGCCGCATTGGGTTGCCATGCGCTCAGTGTATTAACTGCCGTGCAGGTGCACGATACGGCAGATATTGAGAGCATTGAGCTGCTGTCACCCGAAATTATCGACGACCAGGCACGATGCATGCTCGAAGATATGACGGTACAGGCCTTTAAGGTGGGGCCGCTGTACACCACGGAAGCCGTAAGTGTACTCGCTCAGATCGCGGCCGATTATAGCCATGTCCCACTGGTACTGCAGTTGTCGGCGGCACCCACCGAGTCGCTGCTCGAAGACACGGACGCCGAAGATGTACACATGGCCATTTGCGAGCTGTTACTGCCGCAAACCGACATCGTGGTCGCCGATCACATGCTGCTTGAGCGCATGCAGTCTCAAGGCCTGCTTGCAGGCGCTCGCGGCACCAATGGTAGCCCGGCCAAAGCATTGCTCAATTTCGGTGCGGCATGGGTGCTCAGCACCGGCGCACCGCTGCGTCCAGGCCAGCAAGGCTATGTGCTGCAGGGCCAGCAACGCGAAACGTCAAACTGGCCATGGACTGCGCCGGCTGCGCGCACGGCTGATGCAGATGGCCCGCTAGCCTGCGCCATAACCACCCAACTCGCCAGAGGCGTGCCTGTTGTCCAGGCTGTTGATGCCGCCATTGCTCTGGCAGGGCCGCTTTCCCGGCGCGTGTTTCAGCCCGGCATGGGCCAACGTCTTATCAATCGGTGCGCTTCATGACAACCACACTCCGCCTGCCCCGCGGGCTCTACGGCATAACCCCCGAGTGGGATGACACTGAGAAACTACTCAAGGCCATCAGTGCCGCTGTGGCTGGCGGCATGGCCGTGCTGCAATGGCGACGTAAAACCATTGCCAATGAAGAACGTGTCGCCCAGGCTCGCCGGGTGGTGGAGCATTGCCGATCTCTGGGCATACCCTGCATCATCAATGACGATTGGCGGCTGGCGGCACTGGTCAACGCCGACGGCGCACATATCGGGCGTGAAGACGGCCAGTATGCCGAAGCCCGCATGGCGCTGGGCGCCGATCGCATTATTGGCTGCTCTTGTTACAACCAACCGTCGCTGGCCAGCCAAGCCCTCAAGGCAGGCGCCGACTACGTCGCGTTCGGCGCCATGTACCCATCCATCATCAAGCCTGAAGCCGTACAGGCCACACTTGAAGACATCGAGCAAGGGCGCATGCTGGCCGAGGCTCACCGTACGCCAGCGGGCCAGCCAGCCAGGCAAGAACAGGCATCGGCCCTGGGCCAACGCAACACCACAAACGATACCGAGTATTCATCCCAAAACGGCCAACAGTGGCAGCGACCGACCGTCGTCGCCATAGGTGGCATTACCGTCGACAATGCCCTGCCTCTTTTACACGCGGGGGCCGACTCCCTGGCCGTCATCAGCGGTCTGTTTGAGAGCCACGACATCAAGGCCACCGCCCAGCGGTTCTCGGCATTGTTTTTCTAGCTTGGTATCCTATAGTGTGTGCGCTGTACGATAATGAGCAGCGCTTTTCCAGGTTGTCGCGCAGCGTCTGGGGCCATTTTCGCAAAAACTGGCCGGGCAGCCTGTCGATTTCTCATCCCTGTTTATATAGAGTCCTGATACATGTCCCGCAATTCTGAACTATTCGAACGTGCCTGCAAGACGATTCCCGGTGGCGTCAATTCGCCCGTGCGGGCATTCCGCTCGGTGGGCGGTGCACCCCGTTTTATCGAGCGTGCCAACGGCGCGTACGTATGGGATGCCGACGGTACCCGCTATATTGATTATGTTGGTTCATGGGGCCCGGCAATTCTTGGCCACGCCCACCCTGAGGTGGTGCGCGCCGTACAAGAAGCCGCTGTGGGTGGCCTGTCATTCGGTGCCCCGACCGAAGGTGAAATCGAAATCGCTGAAGCCCTGGTAGCGCGCATTCCCTCCATTGAAAAAGTACGCCTGGTCAGCTCAGGCACAGAGGCCACCATGTCGGCCATCCGGCTGGCACGCGGCGCCACCGGCCGCTCCAAAATCATCAAGTTCGAAGGCTGTTATCACGGGCATGCCGACAGCCTGCTGGTCAAGGCAGGCTCAGGCATGCTGACCTTTGGCAATCCCACCTCGGCAGGCGTGCCGGCCGAGTTTATTCAGCACACCCTGGTGCTTGACTTCAACGACAACGAGGCCGTCGAGGCTGCGTTCAGGCAGCATGGTGCCGAAATCGCCTGCGTCATCGTCGAGCCCATTGCCGGCAACATGAATCTGATCAAACCACAGCCAGGCTTTCTCGAAGGGCTGCGCTCGCTGTGTACGCAGCATGGTGCACTGCTTATTTTCGACGAAGTCATGACGGGTTTTCGTGCGGGGCCACAAGGGGTTCAGGGGCTTACAGGCATCACGCCTGACCTCACTACGCTGGCCAAGGTTATTGGCGGCGGCATGCCTGTGGGCGCATTCGGTGGTCGCGCCGATGTCATGGAACATATCGCCCCGCTGGGCGCGGTGTATCAGGCTGGTACGTTGTCGGGCAACCCCGTTGCCGTCGCGGCAGGGCTGGTTACGCTACGTCTGCTTGCCGAGCCCGGGTTTTATGAACACCTGTCCGAGCAAACCCGCAAGCTGTCAGAGGGCCTGGCGGCAGCCGCCAAAAAAGCAGGCGTGGCCGCCAGCACCGATTATGTTGGCGGAATGTTCGGGCTTTATTTTGCAGAATCAGTGCCCACTACGTTCGCCGAGGTCTCGCGCTGCAACGTGGATCACTTCAAGCAGTTCTTCCACGAAATGCTGAACCGAGGTGTGTATCTTGCGCCTTCGGCTTTCGAGGCCGGGTTTGTGTCGGCTGCTCATGATGACGCCATTATTGACGCTACCCTGGTTGCTGCTGAAGAAGCCTTCGCCGCACTAAAGTAAACGCAACGCCCACCTAGCTCTTGAATGCCTGCCCGATTTGTTACGGGCAGGCCCTACCACTATTAGGGCACCACTGCCGTCACCTCGATTTCTACCTTGGCCCGATCTTCAATCAGGTCAGCCACTTCTACCGCAGTCATGGCAGGAAAATGCCGGCCTATGGTATCGCGGTAGTGTTGGCCAATATCACGCATGGCACTGGCATACTCTTTCTTGTCGCACACATACCAGGTCATGCGGGTAATGTGCTCGGGCCCCGCCCCGCCCTCAGCCAAAATGGCGACAATGTTTTCAAGCGTTTGCTTTACCTGACCGGCAAAGTCATCGGTCTCGAACTCTTGCTGCGCATTCCAGCCAACCTGACCGCCCACAAACAGCAGCCGGCTTCCCGCTTTCATCTCAGTCATAATGCCATTGGCATAGCCACGGGGTTCGCGCCAGTGCGAGGGTTGCAGTATCTGCATGCTGTTTTCCTTATTCACGTGCTTTCTGCCTTAATACAAAGCGTTGCAGCTTGCCGGTTTCGGTACGCGGCAGACTGTCTACGAATTCAACTTCACGGGGGTATTTGTAGGGTGCAATGGCCGTCTTGACGAAATCCTGCAAACGTTTGGCCATTTCAGGCCCTGCGTCGTGCCCTTGCTTAAGCACCACAAACGCCTTGACCACATTGCCCCGTTCGTCATCCGGCTTGGCCACAACCCCGCATTCGGCTACTACCTCATGGGTCAGCAGCACGTTTTCGACTTCGGGGCCGGCCACGTTGTAGCCGGCAGTAATAATCATGTCGTCATTACGTGCCTGATAATAAAAATAGCCGTCTTCATCCATGGCAAATGAATCTCCGGGCAGATTCCAGCCATGCTGCACAAAAGTATGTTGACGCTCATCCGCAAGGTAACGGCAGCCTGTCGGGCCTTTTACCGCCAGCCTGCCCACCTCGCCATAGGGCAGCGGCATAAAGTCTTCGTCCACAACCTGCGCCACGTAGCCTGGCACGACTTTGCCTATAGCCCCGCGCCGCACTTCAGAGGGCGGGCTTGAGACATACACGTGAATCATTTCGGTGCCACCTATGCCATCGATCATCTCAATGCCTGTCGCCTTTTTCCACAACTGGCGGGTGGCATCAGGCAACGCCTCGCCTGCCGACACAGAATTCTTCAGCGTGGAGAGATCGTAATTGCCGACCAGGCTGGCCATCCTGCGATAAAACGTCGGTGCAGTAAACGTCATGGTTACGCCGAAGTCCTGAATGGTTGCCAGCAGGCCATCAGGCGTCAGCCTTTCTTCAAGCACGGTAGACGCGCCGACACGCAATGGAAAGCAAAGCAAACCGCCCAGCCCAAAGGTAAATGCCAGCGGTGGCGTACCGCAGACGATTTCATCGGCATTCATGCTTAGCGTATAACGGGAAAACGTATCGCACATGGCCAACACATCGCGGTGGAAGTGCATGCAACCCTTGGGCTTGCCCGTGGTGCCGCTGGTAAAGGCAATGAGGCACACATCGTCAACGGCGGTATCGCATGACACGAATGTGTCAGTCTGGGCTGCTGCCAGCGTGTCCAGGCTGTCAGGGCCGTCGTCATGAAAATAACGAACCTGCTTAAGCGTGGGGCAGAACGACGGATGGTCTGGGGCGAGACAATATTCCAGCTCTTCAGCCAAACGGCTGTCACACAGCGCGGCTTGCACCTCTGCTTTGTCTATGGCTTTTTTGAGCTCGGCCGCTCGCAGCAACGGCATGGTAGGCACCGTAATCAACCCGGCCTTGATCGCACCCAGCCAGGAAGCCGCCATCATGACGTTGTTGGGGCCCCGTAGCAGAATACGATTACCGGGCACCAGCCCCATATCGTCAACCAGCACACCCGCGATGCGATTGGTAAGCGTCATCAAGGCCTGGTAGGTCATGCTGCGCAACGTGTCACCATCGCGCCAGCGCAGCGCAACACGATCACCGTGTCCCTGCAAGACCATGTTATCAACCAGCATCTGCGCACAATTGATACGAGCGGGGTAATCCACATCAGGATTGCCCTCGAGCAATAGCTCCGGCCAATCTTGCTGTGGCGGCAAGTGGTCACGTGCAAAGCTGTCTTTATGAGCAGATACTTCCATGGTCTCCTCCTGGTTGCCGATGAGCGAGTTTCGCTTCAATCACCTTCAAACACCGGCTTGGTCTTGCCGGCGAAGGCCTCGTAGGCACGTCTGAAATCTTTGGTCTGCATGCATATGGCCTGTGCCTCGGCCTCGGCCTCGATGGCCTCGTCAAGCCCCATGTTCCACTCTTGATGCAGCAGTTTTTTGGTCATGCCGTGGGCGAATGTTGGCCCGTCAGCAAGCTGGCGCGCCAGAATCTGGGCGGCAGACAACATGTCATCCGGCTCGGCCAGGCTGCTGAAAAACCCCCAGTTCAAGCCCTCATCGGCAGTCATGGAGCGACCTGTGTACAGCAACTCTGATGCGCGGCCCTGCCCTATCATGCGCGGCAATAAGGTGCAGGCCCCCATGTCAGCCCCGGCCAAGCCTACGCGGGTAAACAGAAATGCAGTCTTGGCGCGTGCCGTGCCGACACGCATGTCTGAAGCCAGTGCGATCATGGCGCCCGCCCCCGCACATATGCCATCAACGGCTGCAATAATTGGCTGCGGGCAGGCACGCATGGCTTTGATTAAATCGCCGGTCATACGGGTAAAGGCCAGCAGCCCGGGCATATCCATTTGCGTTAACGGGCCAATGATTTCATGCACATCTCCGCCCGAGCAAAAGTTGCCCCCAGCGCCTGTGATCACCACCACTTTGACATCTGACGCATAGCAAAGATCACGGAATAGATCACGCAATTCGGCATATGAATCAAACGTCAGCGGGTTCTTGCGTTCGGGCCGATTCAGTGTGACTGTGGCCACTTTTCCGTCTTCGCTGGTTTCCCATAGAAAATTGCAAGCCGTATAGCCTCTGAATGGGCGCTGATGATGCGCCATGGTATGAACCTGCTGCTGCATGAAAACCCTCCTGATGTAGCCTGGCCTTACGGTTCAGGCCAGTTCGCCGCCGTCCACCGGCACGGCTTGTCCATTAATGGCGCCCGAGGCCGGCAAACATAGCCACGCCACGGCCGACGCCACTTCTTCAGGCTGTACCAGCCTGCCCTGCGGGTTGCCCCTGGCCAGCGTCGCGCGAGCCTCGTCCAGCGTTACGCCGGTTTTACTGCTGATGTTGGAGACGGCATCACGCACAAGGTCGGTCTCGGTATACCCCGGGCACACTGCATTGACCGTTACCCCCTTGCTACCCACTTCTTGCGCCAGCGCTCGTGTTAACCCGACAACGCCATGTTTGGCCGCACAATACGCACTTACATAGGGGTATCCGCTCAGCCCTGCCGTGCTTGCTACGTTGACCACCCGCCCCCAAGACTGCACGAGCATGCCGGGCAACGCCACCTGAGTGCAATGAAACGTGCCGGTTAGGTTAACCGCCAGCATCTGATGCCATACGGCCTCTTCCATGCGATCGAAACGCTCACTGAGCGCTTGCCCGGCATTGTTCACCAGTATGTCCGCCGGGCCGAAACGCACCCGGGCCTGAGAAAACGCCTGCTCAACCGACGTGCGCTGAGCAACATCAACCACCATGCCGGCTACGTCGCCATGCTTTTGCAATGCCGCAACAGCGACATCCAGTGCCGCCGCATCGCGCCCCATAATGCTGACCCGTGCCCCCATATCCAGCAGAGCCTGAGCGATGGCCAGCCCGATGCCGCGCGACCCGCCCGTAACAATCGCGTGACGCTTATGTAAAGGTGCTGTAGCCATTATTTACCTCCCGCCTGCGCATCCGCCGCCGCCCGCTCAAAATTGGTTTCAAGCTGTCGTTTAGCGGGAAGGTATTGCTGCGGCCACGCGATGTCGGTGCAACCAATGCGGGCAGACTCGCGCAATGTCCACGATGGGTCGGCCAGATGCGGCCGGGCAATGGCGCACAGGTCGGCACGCCCGGAAGCAATAATGCTGTTGACATGATCAGCTTCAAAAATGGCGCCCACAGCCATCGTAGGAATATGCGCTTCATTGCGCACGCGGTCAGAGAACGGGGTCTGATACATGCGCCCATAAACGGGCTGCTGGTCTGCACTAACCTGACCCGACGAACAGTCAACCAGATCGACACCCGCATCACGCAGGCGGCAGGCAATCTGGACGGCGTCATCGGCCGTGATGCCGCCTTCTACCCAGTCGTGTGCAGAGATGCGCACAGAGATAGGCAGCGTTTCAGGCCATACCTGGCGTATCGCCCCAAACACTTCCAGTGGATAGCGCAGACGATTGTCCAGCGTGCCACCATATTCGTCGTTACGTGTGTTGGTCAGCGGCGAAATAAAGCTGGACAGCAGGTAGCCATGTGCACAGTGCAGCTCAAGCCAGTCAAAACCAGCATGTGCGGCACGACGGGCAGCCTGCACAAACTGCTCTCGCACCTCATCCATCTGCTCTCGCGTCATGGCCTGTGGAACCTGTGAAACGCCTTCAAAGTAAGGCAGCGCCGAGGCGGAGATGATCGGCCAGTTGCCTTCGGCCAGCGGC
This sequence comes from Pusillimonas sp. ANT_WB101, assembly GCF_008369125.1. Taxonomy (NCBI): domain Bacteria; kingdom Pseudomonadati; phylum Pseudomonadota; class Betaproteobacteria; order Burkholderiales; family Alcaligenaceae; genus Pusillimonas; species Pusillimonas sp. ANT_WB101. The sequence continues at coordinate 67,157 of NZ_VOAY01000005.1, forward strand.
ATGTCGCCACCCTCCCACCCCACACGTGTTGAACCTTTTCTGCCCGCGTGGCCTAGCTGTATGCCAATACGCGCGTCGGTGTTCTGGTGCACAAAATCAACAATGCGTTTGAATGCCTGCATCTGCGCGTCATTCCACAGGCCCGGGCACCCGGGCGTTATACGGCCTTCGGGCGATACACACGTCATTTCGACCATAACCAGCCCCGCACCGCCCATGGCGCGGCTACCCAGATGCACAAGATGAAAATCGCCCGGCACGCCGTCCACGCACGAGTACATGGCCATGGGCGACACCACGATACGATTTTTAAGTGTAATGCTGCGCAACTGAAAAGGCGTAAGCATGGGAGGCAACGGACGGCCCTGCGGGTGGTCAACACCCGAACGTACCGATAGCCATTGTTCATAGCCTTGAAGCCATTTATCATCGCGCACTCGCAGGTTTTCGTGCGAAATTCGCTGGGATCTGGTCAGCAAAGAATACGCAAACTGCTCAGGCTCAAACTCAGCGTAACGCGCCACGTTTTCAAACCACTCGGTGGAGTTGCGCGCTGCGTTCTGGATCTTGAGCACTTCAACACTGCGCACATCTTGGTAATGCTGCAGCCCCGCCGCCAGATCCTCTGGATAGGCCTGCATGGATCGGTGCAGTTCGATCGCATCTTCAAGCGCAAGCTTGGTGCCCGAACCAATGGAAAAATGCGCCGTATGCGCGGCATCGCCCATAAGCACCACGGGCACATGCCGGCCATCAGGCAGCGCCTGATCGCGTACCCAGGTATCACATACAACACGCGGAAACTGTATCCAGATTGAGGAGCCACGCATGTGGCCAGCGTTACTGATTAATGGATTGCCGTCCAGCCAGGGCGCAAACAGCTTTTCACAATAGGCAATGCCTTCTTCCTGGGACATATTCTCAAGGCCCGAGGCCTTCCAGGTTTCATTACGTGTTTCGACAATAAACGTCGACATGCCCGGCTCGAACTGATAAGCATGGGCCTGAAACCAGCCATGCTCGGTCTGTACAAACGCAAAGGTAAATGCGTCAAATGTTTTTTTAGTGCCCAGCCATACAAAACGGCACTGCCGCACGTCTATGTCAGGTTTGAACGTATCGGCATAGCGGGTACGCACACGGCTGTTCAGCCCATCAGACGCAATCACCAGATCGGCGTCATACGCGCTGGCAACCTGAATGTCGTCGGACACATCCGTTTCAAAAACTAACTGCACCCCTACCTGCTCACAACGCGCCTGCAGAATATTGAGCAATTTTTTACGGCCGATACCGATAAAACCATGGCCGCTGCTGCGCACGCTACGCCCTTTGAAATGGATTTCGATATCGTCCCAATGATTGAACGCCGCACTAATCTGCTCAGCCGACACTGGATCGGCAATTTTCAGGTTTTCAAGGGTTGCATCCGAAAACACAACACCCCAGCCAAACGTGTCATAGGGCCGGTTGCGTTCGATAACGGTTACGTTGTTGCGGGGATTGGCCAGCTTCATCAATAGGCCAAAATACAGACCAGCTGGCCCTCCGCCTATGCACACTATGTTCATGCCGTCTCCGCGTAGTACCTTTTATGAATTGCCTGCAACAAACATACTCACCACATATAGTTTAAGCTTAAACTATATAAGCAATAAAAAAGGGGTGCAAGCGATTTTTTGCTCTCCCCTCGCTGACTCGATGCGTGACACGCTCTGACGTTCAGACCAGAGAGTGTCTCAATGTATCAGAGCACGTTGACGCGTGCGGTAACCTGCAAAGCCTTATTGCTCCGACAGCCCAATAATGGCCTGCAGCAGGCTGACACGCGACTGCCCCAGCACAGCACCACGCCAGTCATCATGATCGGGATAAAACGCATCTCGATGCTGTTGCTTCAGAGCTTGGCGCACCTCATCGCCAGTATCGGGCCGGGCGGCCAGCCAGCGATCGGCCCGTAACGCCAGCGCAACCTGATCCAGCGGCACAGTGCCGTATTCCATGGCCATAAAGGTCAATTCAGGCACGTCAGGGCATTCTTCGAACAGTGCCTGCCAAAGCGTTCCGTCAATGTCGACCGTGCTGGACCCCGGGTCTGAAACCGCCGTAACGTCCTGCCCCCACCACGATAGCGCGCGCTCAAACGCAGCACGGTCATCTTGCACAAAGATTTTTTCGCCATGACCATAAGGACCCAGACCTGTGTGGTAGTCGATCCAGCCTATGCGGCGGCGACCTTGCCCGTACCCCGAAATAATGCTGCGCAGCGTAACATTACTCCAGGCCGGTGCACGGCCACCGTAGAAAAGCCCATCGGGATGGGTATGCTGCCCCTGCATAAGACCAACCCGATAAGCCCGCTCGCCTTCTCGTTGCACGAAGGCCTTGATGGCCGCCTCGTTCTCAGCAGAAGGTGGCCAGACATCAGGCACCAGCAAAGGGTGCAAGTCACCATAGTGGGGGTTGTCACGCAAAGACCTGCTGAAATCGCAGAAATTGCGATTCAGGTCGATGTTGTCTTCATTGGTGCGGTGTCCCCACGAGAAACCAAAGGGGTTGACGGCATGAATGACCAGTATGGCCACGCTACCCGCTGCCGCCCTGTCGAGCAACGCCTCATCCTCGAGCAGCGCAATCTGGCAACCTGAACCGCAGTATCCTTCCTCGCCGTGTACGCCCGAGGTCATTACAAGAAGGGCTGGGGCCGATGTATCTCCGACAAACGCCACATCCATGCACAAGTCCTCACCGTGCCGGCCTGGCCCCGCCGGGTTGATCAATGACTGAACCTGGCCGCCCACCCGGCCTGCTGCTTCAAGGAAACGCTGCCGTGCTGCAGCGTAATCAGAAGAAAAGAGACGCTGATACATGGTTACCCTCTCCGATTTAAAAAAGTTTAGATCTCGACGATTTAGGCCATTACTAGGCATATATCAAAGACAGCACACATACATGTCCCTAAACTATCCTTGAACTGAACTGTTTTGTGCAGACAATTTACCACCCACATGTAATTGAAGATTAAAATATCTTCGCCATTGTCCGGATTGACAAAGACCATGAACGAAAACACCTCACTGACATTCGCCATGCCTGACACGCCTGACACACCCGACCTCGAAAGCAGCGCGCTACCCGATGATCATCTCGATCTGCGACTCTGGCTGCGCATGCTCACATGCTGCAACCTGATCGAAGGCGAGATCCGCAGCCGTCTGCGCACCGAATACAACACCACGCTGCCCCGTTTCGATCTTATGGCCCAGTTGCTGCGCGCCCCGGCGGGCATGAAAATGAGCGACCTCTCGCGCCGCATGATGGTCACCAATGGCAATATCACCGGCATTACCGACCAGCTCGAAAAAGAAGGCCTGGTCGAACGCACCAAGGTGGCCAGCGATCGACGCAGCTCGCTTGTCAAGCTTACTGCCAAAGGCAAGCGTGTATTTCGCAAAATGGCCCAGGCGCACGAACAATGGATACAGTCGCTATTCAGCGGCCTGTCTGATGAAAGCCGCAACGCGCTGTTCGAGTCGCTGGCCGAACTAAAAGCCGTCGCCCGACCGCTCGCTTCCTGACCTCTTCTTTCAGGCGGGCACTGTTTCAGTGTCCGCAGGCATAATTACACCTGTCGAAAGGCGGGCGGGTTTTGTGTAGCAGCCCGCGAAACAATTCCCGCCTCTTCCCGTTGCCGTCTACAGCCGGTCGCTGCGCGTCCCAGTCAGCCGCAGCATGTCGCAGTTGGTCACAGCACCTCGTAGCTGCTCGCAGCCCGTCGCAGTCAGTTGCAGTCGGACGCTGCCCCTGGCTCGCACCTACTGCCCCCATCAGGGCCAGCCCCTTGTCGGCATTGTGTGCGGCAAAGCGCTGGCCCTGATAGAATTTCCTTTTCCTGTCCTTCCTCTCTGTCTTGTTGAGTCAATGCCATGGCCGTTAATCTGCACATCCCGCCCGAGTCGAGCATCTTCCCCGTCAAGGGCCTGGAGATCGGCATCGCCGAAGCCGGCATCCGCAAGGCGGGTCGACGCGATCTAACGGTGTTCAAGCTTGACGCAGGCAGTAGTGTCGCCGGGGTATTCACGCTAAACCGGTTTCGTGCCGCCCCCGTGCAAGTGTGCGAGACGCACCTGGCCACAGGCATCGACATTCGTGCGCTGGTCATTAACACAGGCAATGCCAACGCCGGTACCGGCGAAACAGGCCTGCAAGCGGCCAAGCAAACCTGCGTCGCGCTGGCAGAGCAAATGGGCATTAAGCCCCAGCAGGTACTGCCATTTTCCACTGGCGTCATTCTCGAGCCGCTGCCGCTCGACCGTCTGGTCGCTGCGTTGCCCACTGCTGTCAGCGACTGTGCCGCCGACCACTGGTTCGCCGCTGCCCACAGCATCATGACCACTGACACCCAGCCCAAAATCGTGTCACAACATATACAACTTGGTGCCGACACCATCACCGTTACGGGCATCAGTAAGGGCGCGGGCATGATCAGGCCTAATATGGCGACCATGCTGGGCTTTCTGGCCACCGACGCCAGTGTCGAACCCAGCCTGCTCAAAGAAATGACCCGGGCCATTGCCAACCTATCATTCAACCGCATTACGGTTGACGGCGACACATCCACCAACGACTCGTTCATCATTATGGCTACTGGCAAGGTGGGTGAGCCCATCGATTCGGTTGCCGACCCTCGTTATAACGCCCTGTATGGTGCACTGGCCAACGCTGCACGCGAACTGGCACAAAAAATTGTGCGTGACGCCGAAGGCGCCACCAAATTCATGACCGTACGCGTCGAGCAGGCCAAAACCCCTGAAGAGGCCCTTAAAGTAGCCTACTCGGTGGCTCAGTCACCGCTGGTCAAAACGGCCTTTTATGCCTCAGACCCCAATCTGGGTCGCATTCTGTGCGCCATCGGTTATGCAGGCATCGACGACCTGGACGTTAACGGCGTTAACCTGTGGCTGGGCGACGTAAAAGTTGCAAGCGAGGGCGGTCGCCACCCCGACTACCAAGAAGAAGACGGTCAGCGCGTCATGCAGCAGCCCGAAATTGAAATGCGCATCGCGCTGGGCCGAGGCGAAGCCTGCGAAACGGTTTACACCTGCGACTTTTCACACGAATACGTCACCATTAACGCCGATTACCGTTCTTGATCGGCGTTATCGTTACACAGGCACCCGGCCAACAGCCATACCACAGACGGGGCGGGTGTCATCCCTTAACTGACCTGGCACTGGCCACGCTGGCGTGGCTAATTACATACAGTGTGTGGCAGCCCAAACCGTCAGCACATCACAGGGCAACCGGCAATGGCTGCCAGGCATACTGCCCACACCTTAGGCAAACAGGCCCCAACAGAGCGATATCGCCATAAACCACACTGTTGCGCCTTGCACAAAATCGGTCATTGCCAACTGGCGCTAATAAGCTAAGGGCTTGACCTGATTGCTATATTTTCGTTAGAATGGCGAGCTTGGCATTTTGTCAAGTTTTCAGATTAGGGAAATCCACATGTACGCGGTCATAAAAACCGGTGGCAAGCAGTATCGCGTTGCCGCAGGTCAAAAATTGAAGATAGAACAGATACCGGCAGACATTGGGCAAGAAATTTCGCTAGACCAGGTTTTATCGGTAGGCGAAGGCGACCAGTTGCAAATTGGCACGCCTTTGGTAGCTGGTGCTCTGGTCACGGCAACCGTTCTTGCACAAGGCCGTCACGACAAAGTAAAGATTTTCAAGATGCGTCGTCGCAAGCATTATCAAAAGCGTCAGGGCCATCGTCAAAACTATACCGAAGTTCGCATTGACGCCATCACGGCCTAAATTTGCAATTAACGGTTTTGTATAGCAGGAGCTAAACATGGCACAGAAAAAAGGCGGCGGCTCTACGCGTAACGGCCGCGACTCAGAATCGAAACGACTGGGCGTAAAAACATACGGCGGCCAGCTTATTTCAGCAGGTTCCATTATTGTGCGCCAGCGTGGCACACAATTTCACCCAGGCGTTAATGTGGGTATGGGCAAAGACCACACCTTGTTCTCACTGATTGAGGGCAAAGTAAAGTTTGCGATCAAGGGCGCGCTCAACAAGCGCACCGTGTCGGTAATCGCTGCCGAATAATCCCCGGCCAGCGTCGTCACCGAAAGCCCTGCCATCTCAAGTGGCGGGGCTTTTTGCTTTAGAATAGCCGCATAGGGTTAGCCCTCATTTTTTATAAGCAGTTACCATGAAATTCGTAGACGAAGCAACCATCGAAGTCGTTGCAGGCAAAGGCGGCAATGGCGCGGCGAGCTTTCGCCGCGAAAAATTCATACCCAAGGGCGGCCCCGATGGCGGCGATGGTGGGCGTGGCGGCAGCATTTATGCCATTGCCGACCGCAACATCAATACACTGATCGACTTTCGTTACGCCCGGCTGCATCGCGGAAAAAATGGCGAAAATGGTCGCGGCTCTGATCAATATGGCGCTGCTGCGCCCGATATCATACTTCGGGTTCCCGTCGGCACCACCATTTTTGACGCTGAAACCGGCGAACAGCTTTTCGACCTCGACCGCCACCAAGACAAGGTAACCCTGGCAGCAGGCGGCGACGGCGGCATGGGCAATTTGCACTTCAAGTCCAGCACCAATCGGGCACCGCGGCAATTTACCCCCGGCTCAGAAGGCCAGCAGCGCAAGCTGCGCCTCGAGCTCAAAGTTCTGGCCGATGTAGGCCTTCTGGGCATGCCCAATGCAGGTAAATCTACATTTATCAGCAAGGTGTCCAACGCCAAGCCCAAGGTGGCTGACTACCCCTTCACCACGCTGCACCCCAACCTGGGCGTTGTGCGCACCTCTCCCGCTCACAGTTTCGTCGTTGCAGACATCCCTGGCCTGATCGAAGGCGCCTCAGAAGGCGCCGGCCTTGGGCACCTGTTTTTGCGCCATCTTTCGCGCACACGTGTGCTGCTTCACCTGCTTGACATGTCGTCACACGACCCAGACGTCGATGTTGTTGCCAAAGCTGCCAGTGACGCGCGGGCCATTGTTGAAGAGCTTCGTCTTTACGATCCCACTTTGTACGAAAAGCCCCGTTGGCTGGTGCTGAACAAACTCGATATGGTCGATGACCCCGAGGGCACCCAGCAACGCCTCTGCGAAGCCCTGCAATGGGAAGGCCCGGTTTTTGGCATTTCGGCCCTTACGGGCGAAGGCACCCAAAACCTGACCCTCAAGCTGCAGTCCTGGCTCGATGCCGAGCGCGAGAAAGCCAATATTGCCCTCGACAAGGCCGAAGGCACACACGTGTCCGAAGACCCCCGTTTCGACGAAGACCGGTCAACGCCCAATTAATTTACGCTTTTTGTTTCCGGTAACCACGCTGCGCAATGTCCGCTAACCACATCATGACCTCAGCTGTAGCCTCGGCAAAGCGCCTGGTCGTCAAAGTAGGCTCCTCACTCGTCACCAACGAGGGTAAAGGTATTGACAACCAGGCTGTTTCAGAATGGGCTGCACAAATCGCCAGCCTGCATGCTGGCGGCAAACAAATGGTGCTGGTGTCCAGCGGCGCCATTGCCGAGGGCATGGCCAGGCTAGGGTGGCCGCGCAGGCCCAACGCCATGCATGAGCTACAGGCGGCGGCGGCCGTTGGCCAAATGGGCCTCATACAGGCTTACGAGGTGGCATTCGCACAGCATGGCATCCGTACTGCCCAAATTTTGCTTACGCACGAAGACTTGGCCGACCGGCGTCGCTACCTGAACGCGCGCAGTACGCTGTACACACTGCTGGGCCTGGGTGTAGTACCCATTGTCAACGAAAACGATACCGTGGTTACCGATGAAATACGCCTTGGCGACAACGATACATTGGGCGCACTGGTAACCAACCTGATCGAAGCAGAAGCACTCGTCATTCTTACGGATCAAACCGGCCTTTACGACGCAGACCCGCGCAAAAACCCCGATGCCACGCTCATTACCCTGGGCCAGGCGGGCGACCCCGCTCTCGAAGCCATGGCCGGCGGCTCGGGCAGCAACATTGGTACAGGCGGCATGCTCACCAAAGTGTTAGCCGCCAGGCGGGCCGCCAACAGCGGTGGTCACACTGTCATTGCATCAGGTCGCGAACCCAATGTGCTGCTGCGGTTGGCTGCGGGCGAATCCATAGGCACAGAATTGCGTGCCAGCCTGCCGGTCAGGTCCGCTCGCCAGCGCTGGCTGGCCAATCATCTGCGTCTGCGCGGTCGCATTACTCTAGACCAAGGTGCGGTCAGTGCGCTTACACAAGGCCACAAAAGCCTGCTCGCCATAGGCGTTACGGCTGTCGAAGGCAACTTTCAGCGCGGCGACGTCGTCGCCTGTCTTGACCCCGATGGCAACGAATGCGGCCGCGGCCTCATCAATTATTCTGCCCGCGACACCCGCCGCATCATGCGTCAGCCAAGCAGTCGCATCGCTGAAATTTTAGGCAGCATGTCTGATCCCGAACTCATGCATCGCGACAATATGGTTTTTGTACGCGGCGTGCCAGCTAAATAAAACTGCAGCGGCTGCCCATGCCGCCGCTTAGTACTGCCCCCGACTTGCCGCCGCTCGCACCTGGCATACGCTACTTAGTAAACATCGCCGTGCAATAGCACACAGCACCCACCTGCCTTGGGCCATTTACGTGATGGCGCTTGCGCTCTGCGAGCACTCATTTGCTGGCCGGTATATACAGCGTCTCTTTAATTTCTTCCATGACAACCAGGCTTTTGGTTTGCGTTACCCCTGGCAGGCGCAACAGGATGTCACCCAACAACACACGGTACTGGCTGATTTCCTTGATGCGGGCTTTGACCAGATAGTCAAAATCACCCGACACCAGATGGCATTCTTGTACATAAGGAATACACAGAATCTCTCGCCTGAACTCTTCAAAGCTACGCTCTGACTTGCTGGTAATGGATATTTCAACAAACACCAGCAGACTGGCGTCCAACGCGCCCGGCGCGACCCGTGCGTGATAACCCGTGATAACGCCTTCGCGTTCGAGACGCTTTACGCGCTCAATACAGGGCGTGACCGTAAGGCCAACATTGTCGGCCAGATCAGTCATAGACATACGGCCATCACGCTGCAACAAATCGAGAATATGACGGTCGAGCTTATCCAGGGTTGCCGTGGGACTGCGTTTGATTCGCACCATTTCCTCCTCAAAATAACGATCAGCAGACGTATTTTTATATGGCCAGAGTCTAAGGCATTTTGAATAGCATAAGGGCGGAATATGCCCTTCAGACAGGTCTATTTCCGCCTGTACCACCTCGCTGCATTTGTCGCAGGTAATTATTGCTGAAAACCACCCCTATACGCCCCACAGTTCAGGCAAATTTCATGAAAAGCCAAATTTTTCAGTAAAAAACACTATCATGCTTGGCTTACCATCTTTAGCATGAGAATCATTGTCTTGGGCGCTGGAGTCGTCGGCGTAACCACCGCTTATTATCTTGCACGCGAGGGGCATGACGTAACCGTCATAGACCGCCTGGCGGGGCCTGCGCTCGAAACCAGCTTTGCCAACGCAGGGCAGATTTCGTTTGGCTACTCTTCGCCATGGGCGGCGCCGGGTATACCGCTAAAAGCCGTTAAATGGCTATTCGCCAAACATCCACCGCTGTCTTTCAAGCCGGACGGCAGCCTGTATCAATTGCAATGGATGTACCAGATGTGGCGCAACTGCACGCCCGAACGTTACGCCATCAACAAAGAGCGAATGATCAGGGTGTCAGAGTACTCACGGGCCTGCCTGCATAACTTGCGAGACGATATTGGCATTGAATATGAAGGCCGCGCGCAAGGCACCCTGCAGGTATTTCGCTCTCAAGAGCAGCTCGACCATGTAGGTGCCGACATCGAGGTACTGCGCGAGGCAGGGGTAGAGTTTGAGTTGCTGTCGAGCATGGAACTGCCCAAGGCCGAGCCCGCCTTGGCTTACACACGAGACAAGCTGACTGGCGGCCTTCGACTGCCCGGCGACGAAACCGGGGACTGCAATCTGTTTACCACGCGTCTGGCAGCAGAAGCCGAAAAGTTGGGCGTGAAGTTTCGCTACAACACGCCGATTGACCGCTTGTGTATAACTGGGTCGACGATAGCAGGTGTGCAATGTGGCCCTGAACGCCTGACCGCAGACGCCTATGTTGTGGCGTTGGGCGCATGGTCACGTGTATTGATGGGCGGCATAGAGCGCTTACCCATTTACCCTATGAAAGGGTATTCAATTACGGTGCCCATTGCCGACGAAAGCCGTGCGCCGGTGTCAACATTGCTGGACGAAACTTACAAAATTGCCATTACCCGATTTGACCAGCGTATACGCGTTGGGGGCATGGCAGAGATCAAAGGTTTTGACACCTCACTGGACCCGCGACGGCAATATACGCTGGAAATGGTACTGGATGATTTGTTTCCCGGCAGTCGGATCGAAAACGATGTAACTTTTTGGAGTGGGCTGCGACCCAAGACACCGGACAGCACCCCAATTATTGGTGCCACGCGCATCCCAGGCTTGTACCTGAACACGGGCCACGGCACGCTGGGCTGGACGATGTCGTGTGGCAGCGGAAAGCTGCTGGCAGACATTGTGTCGGGCAAGCCCACCGACATACCTTGCAATGATCTGGCGGTGGGCCGTTACCAGCACTAAGCCGACTACCACGCTGCAGCAACCTGGCTGACGGCTAGAGCAAACCCGTAAACATATAACCCCAATTATGTACCGACTTGACCGGCAACCGCGCACCATACTCGGAGCATTTACGCCGCAAACGGCTAACCAGCACACTGAGACGGCTTTGCATGGCGCCGCTGGCATCGCCTGCATAGGCCTCATTGACGGCATCGGTAAGCTGGGCATGCGAAGCACGCTGATTGGGTGCCGTCATAAGTGCAAGAAGAAAGGCGCGCTCACCCGTAGTAAGCGGAATGCGCTGACTGTTTGGGCTGGAGAGTATCCACCCCTGTTCGGACAAAGCCCAAACCGGGGTGTTTTGCCCAGCCGAACGTATTGCGGTCGCTATATCGAGGCGCCACAGCAAGCGGAACAGCATTGCCGCCATTAGTGGTGCAGAGGCATCTGTGGGGACGACTGCGTCAGCCCCGCTTTGCAGCAATTGAATGGACGTGATTTCGGCCTGGGAATCAGCCATGGCAAGTATGCCTATGGCCGGATGCAACATACGCAAATGTGCAGAAACCGTGCAGCTTTCTGCATGCGGCGCGGCCAGAACAACCACAACGACGGCCGACTGGTTGAGCTCATTTTTTGCAGCCAGATACAAAGCGGGCACATCAGTACATTGTCGTATCTGGAACCCGTGAGATTCGAGCTCAGTGGCACGTGCCTTGGCAGCAAATGCAACGCCAGACAATGATCGGGGTGCATACAACACCACGACAGAAGGAAAAGCATTGGCTTTATGAGGGGCGGAGTCGTTCAAGAGAGCCTCGTCAGAAAGTGGAAATACAAGGGTGCGCGCAAAAACAGCGGATTTTACTTTATGTTTTATAACTTACTTAATTTTACAACTAGCCATCACGATTGTAATTGGAATTATTACCAATGTGTTTAAGTATAGTCGTCCAATCACATTCGTGAAGCTATTTTCTGATCGACTTCGACACATCCGCACTCTGCGTGGGCTCAGCCAGGCTGAATTGGCGCGCGCTGCCAAGCTTTCCCAGAGCGCCATATCAAACTACGAAAACGGTAGCCGTCGTGACTCGCGGGCGCTGTTCGAGCTCGCCGCCATATTGAAGGTCAATGCGGTGTGGCTTGCCCAGGGAATAGGCCCTGTGGACGCGCCTGAAGATCAGCCCTTAGATACCCTGCGACCTGCAGCAGGCGTAGTGTCTGAACAAAGCATGTGGCCTTTCCACACGGTGACACCGTCTGACTACTGGGCACTGACGCCGGCTGCCCGCACGACCATCGAAGACGCCGTATCAAGCCTGGTGCGTTCACTCAGCAAAAAAAACCAGCACCGCTGAGGAGAGCACTCCTTACCTTCTGGCATCTTGACATGTACAGCTTTGGTCGCTGCAGCGGGCCCAGCAATACTGTTCAAAGACAAAGATCTACGATTTTCAAGAGTAAACATTGACCTGCACTTCCCGGGCCAAGGGCGCCGCAGTTGCCGTGATACCTGACGCATACCACCCTAAAAACAAATGGCGACCCCGAAGGATCGCCATTTGGTCTGCCAGCTTCAGGCGGTTCGGGCTAGCGCCGTCACCGCCTTACAGGGTTACTGAACTGCGTAAAGATACAACTCTACGCGACGGTTCATAGCCCTTCCCTCTACAGTGGCGTTGTCGCCAATAGGATTGCTGGGGCCGCGGCCTTCAGCCGTGAGCTTGCCAAGCTGAACGCCTTGGCGGGAGAGATAGTTGGTAACTGCGCTGGCCCGATTATTCGACAGTGTCTGGTTGGTGGCAGCCGAACCGGTGCTGTCTGTGTACCCGATAGACTTTGCACGAAGCTCAGGGTGCTGAATAAGCGCGCGCGCTACGCTGTCAAGCACAGGCAGCAACGCTGGCTTGAGCTGGTATTTGCCCGTATCGAACGACACATTGCTCGGAATGTTGACGCGTAGTGTGCCATCAGGCATTTCCGTAACGTCTACACCAAGGCTTCGTGCGCCAGACTGTTCGACGTCATTTTTGACGCCTGACCAGTTATAGCCAGCAATACTGCCAGCCACAGCGCCTATACCGGCACCAATGAGCGCTGCCTTGCTGCTGTCACCAATGAGTGCTCCCAGACCAGCGCCAACAGCGGCGCCAGCTCCGGCGCCCACTGCGGTCTTGCCGCCCCGGCCCATATTGTCCATATTGGCGCAGCCTGCCATCAGGGCGATGATTGCAACGCCTGAGGCATAACGAGCCGTTCGCATGGAAACTTTCATTTTATTCTCCTTATTTAATTCTGGCGGTGAATATATCGCCGACTGATTATGCTAGCCCGGCCATCGCCCTGCTGTTGTTACATTGTTAAACAATCGAGGCCGATTTTACTGTTGTTAACATATGGCCGGCTTAGAACAGCTTGGCACCGGATGTTTCTACCACCTCTTTGTACTTCGCCAGATCATGTTTTACAAGCTCTGCGAAGTCTTCAGATGTACCTGGTTCGGCATCCGAGCCCATAACAAGCAACGTTTTGCGTACATCAGGGTCCTTCAGCGCCTTTACATACGCGGCATTAAGCTTTTCAACAATGGCCTTGGGGGTACCGCCCGTGGCGAGCACACCAAACCAGGTCCCAAGGTCGAAGTTATCAACGCCAGATTCTTGCATGGTCGGCAGATCGGGGTAAATATTGGAGCGTTCAGTTGTTGTCACAGCAAGCGCTTTGACTTTACCGTCGTTGATCAATGACGACGCCGAAGCCAAGTTGTCAAACATAAAATTGACCTGGCCCGCAAGCAGTGCCAGCTTGGCGGGCGCGGCACCTGCATACGGTACATGTACGGTTTTAATGTTGCTGCGCACGTTGAGCAGTTCACCCGCCAGATGACCGGCGCTGCCATTGCCACCCGACGCAAAGTTGAGTTCACCTTTGTGATCGGCCGCGTAGGCAATCAGAGATTTAACGCTGTCGATTTTATTGGTTTTGGCAAAATCGCTGTTCAGAATAAGTACGTTGGGCACCGAAGCCACCAAAACGACCGGCTCGAAACTTTTGACCGGATCAAACGGCAACTCGCTGTATAGCCAGGGGTTAATGGCGTTGATGGCCACCGCCCCCATTACCAGCGTATAGCCATCGGGCGCAGCCTTGGCAGCAAGGCCGGCACCAATGTTTCCACCCGCTCCTGGCTTGTTCTCGACGATCACGGTACCGAGGTCACCCTTGACCTTTTCGGCGAGCAAGCGCGCTACACCGTCCAGTGGCCCACCCGCTGAATAAGGCACAATAAACTGAATGGGGCGGGAAGGAAACGCCTGCGCCGCCTGCGCTGCGGCATCGGCAGCCATGGCAGGAAGCGCCAGAATACTGGCCGACACCAGGGTTGCCGAGCAAAAAAACTTCAAACGGGAGAACATAACGCAGTACCTAAAAAACAATAAAAGAAAATAGTTCGGACACGCTGCGGCTCCAGGCCATGGCGTTTCAATGAAGAATCTGGCTGAGAAAAAGTTTGGTGCGCTCGTTCTGCGGGTTATCAAAGAACGTATCAGGCGTGTTCTCTTCAATGATTTCACCGCCGTCCATAAAGATGACGCGGTCGGCCACTTTGCGGGCAAACCCCATTTCGTGGGTGACACACAGCATGGTCATGCCGGTTTCTTCAGCCAGACCTACCATGACGTCGAGCACTTCTTTAACCATTTCGGGGTCAAGCGCCGAGGTCGGCTCATCAAAAAGCATAATCTTGGGGTTCATGCAGAGTGAGCGCGCAATCGCCACACGTTGCTGCTGCCCCCCCGAAAGCTGACCAGGAAATTTAGTGGCCTGCTCTGGTATGCGCACGCGCTCGAGGTACTTCATGGCAGTCGCCTCGGCCTCGGCCTTGGTTTTCTTGAGCACCCATACCGGCCCCAGCGTCAGGTTTTCTAAGACCGTAAGATGAGGAAAGAGGTTGAAATGCTGAAACACCATGCCCACATCGCGCCGTATCGTCTCGATCTGCTTAAGGTTATTGGTAAGTTCAACCCCATCGACAATAATATCGCCCTGTTGATGCTCTTCAAGCCGGTTAATGCAGCGGATTAACGTCGACTTGCCCGACCCTGAAGGGCCGCAAATAACGATGCGCTCACTTGGCGCAACGTTCAGGTTTATATTGCGCAACACATGGAACTGACCGTACCATTTGTTGACGTTTTCCATCTGGATAATGGCATCAGACATGCCCGTACTCCCTCGTGATGCGCGCTCGCCCGCCATGGCTCATAGCCGGGGTTCTCAACGCTGATGCCCCGTCTCGAGATGCCGTTCCAGTGATTGGCTGTAGCGGGAAATCGAAAAACAAAAAATAAAATAAATAAACGCGATAAACAGGTAAGCCTCGGTGCTGAAGCCGCGCCATGCGGCATCGGCCACCGCCGTTTTGGCGGCCTGGGTAAGATCGAAAATACCGATAATAACCACCAGCGACGTATCTTTGAACAGCGAAATAAAAATACCGACCAGAGGCGGAATTACCACCCGCAACGCCTGGGGCAGTATGATTTTTCGCATTTGCTGCCAGTAGCTTAGCCCCAGCGAGTCAGCCCCCTCGTATTGCCCTTTCGGTATGGCCTGCAGACCACCACGCACGGTTTCCGCAATATAGGCCGCCGCAAACATGATGAGGGCAATCTGGGCACGCAATAGTTTATCTATGCTGAAGCCCTCGGGCAAAAACAGGGGCAGCATGACCGACGACATAAACAGCAGGCTGATCAAGGGCACGCCGCGAATGAGCTCGATGTAGATAATGCTGATCGCTTTAATGGCCGGCATGTTTGAGCGTCGGCCAAGCGCCAGCAGCAACCCCAGCGGAAACGCAAAGGCAATGCCGAACGTGGACAGTATCAAGGTAAGGGGCAGGCCACCCCATTTGTCGTTTTCAACGTAGCGCATCCCAAACACGCCACCCCACATCAGTACTGCAACCGCAGTCAGCGCGACCAGCCATATCAGACCGAGATAGGGCTTCCAGAAACGACGGATGCAGCTGCAGACGATGACGCCAATTAAAATAACGGTCGCCAGCAGCGGGCGCCATTGTTCATCATAGGGGTAGAGCCCGAACAGTATGAGGCGATGTTTCTCTCTGATGAAGGCCCAGCAGGCGCCGCCCGAGGCACGGCACTCTTGGGCGGTGGTTGCATCAAAATTGGCGCGAATGAACAGCCATTCGACAATCGCCGGAATAAACATGAGCAGCAACCATGCGATCAGCACAGTCAGCATCGTATTCAGTGGCGATGAAAACAAACGGGCCCTCATCCAGCCGATAACACCTATTTGATTTCGGGGGGGACCGCTCTCAGGCAGCGTAGGAGCAAGATTTTGGTCCATCATCGCTCCACCAGCGCAATGCGCTTGTTATACCAGTTCATAAATATGGAAATCGACAAACTGACTGTGAGGTAAGCCGCCATAATGATCAAAATACCTTCAATCGCCTGCCCGGTCTGGTTCAGCGTGGTGTTCACCACCGAAACAATGTCTGGGTAGCCAATGGCGACGGCCAGCGAGCTGTTTTTAGTCAGGTTCAGGTATTGGCTGGTCATGGGTGGCACGATTACGCGCAAGGCCTGCGGCAATATCACCAGATTCAGCACGCGCCCCCGTGGCAAGCCTAGCGATTCTGCCGCCTCCCATTGTCCGCGGTTGACAGCCTGTATGCCTGATCGCACCACCTCAGCGACAAAAGCCGTGGTGTAAATAACCAGCCCCGCCAGCAACGCTGCAAACTCGGGCGAAATCGAAATGCCGCCGCTGAAGTTAAAGCCTTTGAATACCGGATACTCCACAGCCAGCGACGCACCGCCTGCCAACCACCCTGCCACTGGAAAAATGACAAAAAGGGCCAGACTTGCGCGACCCAACGGAAAAATACGACCGGTGCTCTCTTGTCGCTTGCGTGCCCAGCGCGCTAAAAACGGTATGGCAATTAGGGCCAGGGCAAAACCGCCAAGTATCCAGTCAATCGCATCGCCCTGAAGGGTCGGCAGTTTAAGCCCCCTGTTGGACAGAAACACGCCTGGCACCGGATTAAGGGCATCGCGAGGCCCTGGCATTACCTCTGTAATGATGGCGTACCAGAAGAACAGCTGGAGCAACAATGGGATGTTGCGCATGAGTTCGATGTAGGCGCCCGCGACCCGTGATAGCAGCCAGTTCTTGGAAAGGCGCGCCATGCCCAACAAGGTTCCAAAAAAAGTGGCGAGAATAATGCCGACAATCGAGACCCGCAGGGTGTTGAGAATGCCGACCCAGATGGCTCGCCCGTAGGTATCGGCGGGGCTGTATGCAATCACGCTCTCGCCGATGGCAAACCCGGCCTCACGGTGCAGAAACCCGAAGCCGGTAGAAATATTACGCACTGACAAATTGTGCAACGTATTCGAAACCAGATACCAGACGCAAAAGCCTACCAGCCCCACCACCAGAATTTGATACACGACAGACCGCACGCCAGGATCGTTCCACGACATACTTCTTTTGGGCGCGGGAGGTGCAGATGCTTTATTTACCATGCGTATCTGGCTTTGAGTAATTACAGGTGAAAAAATTTGGCATGGTGGCCGAAGATGCTTTCCCATGAGTCAGGGAAGCCCTTATGGCTCCGAAAATTACCGCCTGGCGCGGCGTTGTTTTAAAAAACTGAGCCAGCGCCAGACGCTTGCTTAATTTGGCAACCCCGCACATGGCGAGGTTGCACTGCCGGGTCGGCACGATAGCGCCAACCTGGCAGAGATGAAACACGCAGAGTTTAACGGATAGGCCAGGCATACATGACGCCGCCGTCCTTCCATTGCGCGTTCAGGCCACGCTCGAGTTTCATGGCAGAACCCATGCCAATGTTGCGCTCAAACGATTCGCCGTAGTTGCCAACCTGTTTGATCAGGTTATAGCCCCATTTATTATCGATGCCCAGACCTTTGCCCATTTCGCCGGTTACGCCAAGAATGCGCTGAATATTGGGGTTATCGCTTTTAAGCATTTCATCAACGTTTTTGGACGTAATGCCGTACTCTTCAGCTTCCAGCATGGCATTGAGCACCCAGCGTGCAACCATAAACCACTGGTCATCACCCTGGCGTACCATGGGGCCCAAAGGCTCCTTGGAAAAATCTTCAGGAAGAATGATGTTGTTGTCTGGCTCGGCCAGCGTAGTACGTATGGTTGCCAGCCCCGATTTGTCAGTTGTATAGGCATCGCAACGCCCGGCTACGTATGAACGCATTGCCTCATCAGGGCTGTTGATGACCACAGGTTTGAACTCAAGCTTGTGCGACCTGAACCAGTCTGCCAGGTTCAGCTCGGTAGTGGTACCCGGCTGCACGCAAATGGCGGCACCGCTTAGCTCTTTGGCACTTTTTACGCCCAGCGCCTTGTTAACCATGATGCCCTGGCTGTCATAATAGTTAATGCCAGAGCTCATCAAGCCGAGCGTGGTGTCACGTGTGAGTGTGGCCGTGGTATTGCGCGTGAGCACGTCGATTTCACCTGACTGCAGTGCGGTAAATCGCTGCTGTGTGGTAACCGGCGTCGCCTTGTACTTGGTATCATCACCAAACATCATGACAGCGATGCCGCGGCAGATGTCCACATCAATACCCGACCATTCGCCTTTACTGTCGGCAATCGAAAAACCCGGTAAACCTGTGTGGAACCCGCACTGAACAAACCCTTTCTGCTTGACCTTGTCAAAGGTCTCGCCAGCCTGTGAAACGGCAGAGAATGCCAATATTGAAGCGCCCAGTACCGCTGCATTTAACAATTTCATACTTGCCCCTACTTGTAAGTTGTATTTGACACACCCGGCATACAATAATGACGGTTGCCGAAGTTGTATGGAATCGTAGCTGTTGGATACGGCTAAAAACATGGGGGATATCCCTGCGATCCTTCCCCTGTTACGCTAATAAAAGCCAAGTTTCAGCCCTAATCTCTTAATACCCAGCTCTCACCCAGGCTTCACCTTCAAGCTCACCATGATCGAATTCCAGCATGTATTCAAATCGTATGGACGCGGACGCAATATTCTGGCCGACATCAACTTCAGTGTTGAGCCGGGCGAGTTCGTTTTCGTTTCAGGCCCTTCCGGGGCCGGCAAATCGACACTGCTAAGGCTGATCGGCGGCCTTGAACCGCCCAGTCGCGGCTCAGTCCATGTCAATGGGCATCGTATTGACAAAATGCCGTCACGAGCCAGGCCGTATCTGCGCCGGGCTGTCGGCGTTATTTTGCAGGACATGCATTTGCTCTACGATCGCAACGCCATTTCCAATGTCATGTTGCCGCTTTCCGTTGCAGGACTGCAGTCCAGCCTGGCCATCACACGCGCTCGCGCGGCCATGGAAAAAGTGGGCCTGTCCGGCAAGGAGCAGCTCAATCCGGTGGAAATGTCAGGGGGTGAACAGCAGCGTCTGGCCATCGCCCGCGCCATTGTCAACCGGCCTGCCATTCTGATTGCTGATGAACCCACGGCCAATCTCGACGAGGAAAGCGCCCGCCGCATCATGGAAGTATTTCGCGATTTCAATCGCGTCGGGGTCACAACCCTGATCGCCTCTCACGACCGGCAACTTATGGCCACGTACGCCAAACGCACCCTGCGCATCGACGCGGCTGGCCGTTTTGCCGATATCCCGGGGGTCGAATCATGAAGCGTTGGTTACGTCAGCACCGCTACGCGCTCTGGGTTGCCGTACGGCGGCTGTTAGCACACCCGTTCTCTTCGGTGTCCAATATTCTGGTCATCAGTCTGGCCCTCACCGTACCTATTCTGGCTGCATCCGTACTGGTGTCTGCCGAGCCCATCGTGCGCGAGATTCCGGTGTCGCCCGAACTTACCCTGTTTCTCAACCCGGCCGCGCCCGAACAGGCTGCCAACACATTGGGCGAAACGCTGCGGCGCGATTATGATGACGAAATTCTAGCTGTCAGGGTGGTTACCCGGGCCCAGGCACTTGCCCGTCTTAAGTCCAACCCATCGTGGCAGGCGGCCCTTTCGGTACTGCCCGACAACCCCTTGCCCGATGCGGTGGTCGTAACACTACGCCAGCCTGAAGGGCAAGAGCTGCATCGTCTGGCAGACTCCCTGGCCCAGCAATGGCGCACTATTGAGCATGTCGATACGGTACAACTCGACAGCGAATGGGTGCGCCGACTTGAAGCCATTATGCGCTTTACGCGACTTTGCCTTGCACTGCTGGCTGTGGGTGTTGCGCTTGTCGTTCTGGCAACCGTGTTCAACACGGTACGCATGCAAGCCTTGACGCAGCGAGAAGAAATTGGCGTGGCACGCCTGGTGGGGGCCACTGAATCATTTGTGCGGCGGCCTTTCCTGTACTTGGGTGCGCTTACAGGCTTTATTTCAAGCGCTGTTGCGGTGGGCCTGGCACTGGCCGCGCTGTACCCCATCAACACAGCACTCATGAAGCTGGCGGCCAGCTACGGCACTCAGTTTGCACTGCAACTGCCTGACTTCCTGAGCCTGCTGATGTCCGCCGTTGTAGTCGCCATCATGGGTGCGCTGTCAGCGCGCTGGTCTGTCACTCGCAACACCCGGTTCTGATGCCAGATCAAGATATCACCACGCCGGCCGGTGTCCACGGCACCGATGCTGGTTTTAACAAAGCCGAGGCCGGTTTTAACAAAACGGATGCTGGTTTTAACAAAACCGGCCTCGGCTTTAACGAAACCGGTACCGGCTTTAACGAAACCGAGCCCGGTTTTAACGATACCGGTCTCGGCTTTGCCGAAACCGTCGTAGCCTGGCAGTTGCAGCACGGTCGCAGTCACCTACCCTGGCAGGGAACGCGTGATCCATACAGGATCTGGCTTTCTGAAATCATGCTTCAACAAACCCAGGTTGCCACGGTCATTGGCTATTACCAGCGCTTTCTTGACCGCTTCCCCACCGTGCAGGCACTGGCAGCCGCCAGCCAGCAAGAGGTCATGCCGTACTGGGCAGGGCTGGGCTACTATGCCCGAGCGCGCAATCTGCATCTGTGCGCCCAAGTGCTATGTGAGCACTGGGCCGGTGCATTCCCGCACTCATCAACCGAAATCGCTACACTGCCCGGAATCGGGCGCTCAACGGCCGCTGCCATTGCCGCATTCAGTTACGGCGAGCGCTGCCCCATCATGGACGGCAACGTCAAGCGTGTATTTACCCGTTATTTTGGCATTTACGGTATTACCACCGAGCGGGCCACTGAAAAAGCCCTGTGGGAAAAAGCCGAAGCCATGCTACAGGCTGCACCGCCTGAGCTGGACATGGCCGCCTATACGCAAGGCCTGATGGACCTGGGCTCTCAATGCTGCACGCGCTCACGCCCCGATTGCGCCAACTGCCCGCTGGCAGATGGATGCCATGCGCGCATTCATGCCTGTCAAAGCGCATTACCCACGCCTCGTAAAAAAAAGGTCATACCCGAGCGGGAGTGCGTCATGCTGGTAATGCGGCAGAAAAACCATGTGTTGCTGGAGCAGCAGCCATCTCCAGGCATCTGGGGTGGCCTTTGGAGTTTCCCTCGCTTTGATGACGCTCAGGCCATGCAACTAGCCTGTAGTCATTTAGGTGCCAGAGGTGATGGCGCTCAAAAAATGGCGGGCCTGGTACATGTGTTTTCGCACTTTAAGCTGCACATAGAGCCATGGTATGTGCAAAAAGACACGCTCTCGTTGATGTCGCCCCAACCGGGGCAAGCATGGGTGGCCATCGACGAGCTAGCTCAAACAGCCCTGCCCGCACCGGTTCGAAAGATTGCAGACGGCCTGTTCGGGGACGGACGGCAAACGCTCTACTGCCGCACCGGCCGATAATGACTAATACTCATGAGCAGGCCGCACGCAATACCCAGTGTCATCAGCGCCGTGCCACCGTAGCTCATAAACGGCAAGGGCACCCCGACGACAGGCAAAATGCCAGTTACCATGCCGATATTTACGAACACATAAGCAAAAAGCATCATCGACATCGCCCCGGCAAGCAATCGCCCAAACTGAGTATGCGCCTTCACGGCAATCGCCAGGCCGCGAACTACCATTAACATATAGATAACAAGCAGCATGATGCCGCCATACAGGCCGAACTCTTCGGCATATACGGCAAAGATGAAGTCGGTAGTGCGCTCAGGGATGAAATCAAGATGGGCCTGCGTGCCTTTCATGTACCCCTTGCCGTACACCCCTCCTGACCCAACCGCAATCATGGACTGAATGGTATGGAAGCCCTTGCCGAGCGGGTCTGAACTAGGGTCCAGAAGAGTACACACGCGGTACTTCTGGTAATCATGCAACAGAACCCAGTTAACATCGGGCTGGCAGATTTCTTTTTCGTGATACACCAGCGTGCCCAGGCCCATGGCGCAAATTACCACGATAGGGGCAAGCAGCTTGAACGAAAGCCCACCAAAATAAATAACGCAAAAGCCCGACGCAAACACCAGCAGCGCAGTGCCCAGGTCGGGCTGCATCACGATAAGCGTAAACGGCACAGCCAACAGCAAGCCAGCCACCAGAAAGTCGGCAATCCGCAATTTGCCTTGATTGCGATGAAAATACCAGGCAAGCATCATGGGCGCGGCAATTTTCAGCATTTCGGAAGGTTGCAGGCGCACTACGCCCAGATCAAGCCATCGCGTGGCACCCTTGCTGGTTTCCCCAAAAAGCTCGACGCCTACCAGCAATACAACGCCCATCACGTAGAAAAACGGCGCCACGCGCATCAACGTTGGAGGCGGTACCATGGCCGCTGCCCACATGACCACAAAGGCAATCAAGAAGTTGCGAGACTGGTCTGCAAACCGCCAGTCAGTGCCCCCCACGGCAGAGTGCATAATGGTGAGCCCCAACACACTCATTAAAAGCAACAGGGCCAGCAAGGGTGGGTCAAAAGCGGTAAACGCTCGATTGAGCCAGTACATGATGCGTTTCATTTACGCCCTCTTTGCGGCTGCTGAGCCATGGCCTGCTCCCGGCCCGGTACATCAGGGTTGTTTTTTGATTTATTAAGGCCAAGTGCGGGTGGCGACGCCTCTTGTAACGAGTTGGCTTCGTCGTGCCTTACGGTGGTTGTGTCGCCACTTTCGATAAGGCCTGGCCCTATGCCGGGTTCGGCTGATAGCGCAGCCTGCAGACGTGCCTGCATGCGCTCTGGATCAAGCCAATAGTCAAAAACCTGTCGGGCCATAGGCGCGGCGACGGTTGCACCCCAGCCCCCGTTCTCGACGATGAGCGCCAGTGCGATCTGCGGGTTGTCGGCGGGTGCATAGGCCATGAACAGCGAGTGATCACGCATGCGCTCTTTAACTTCTTTGGCATTGTATTTGGAACCGCGCAAGCTGAACACCTGTGCCGTACCCGTTTTGCCAGCAGCCTGATACGAAGCGCCCACAAAAGCCCGACGCGCCGTGCCCGAGCGTATGACATCCACCAGCGCATCTTTGATAACCTTTACATTGGCGGGCTTTAGCGGGATGGTGTACTGGGGAGCGGTCACGGTTTTGGTTACCCGCCCGGTACCAGCGTCTTGAATAAGGCGGACCAGATGCGGCTTCATGTAGGCGCCGCCATTAGCCAGAACCGCAGTGCCCTGGGCAAGCTGCAACAGGGTAAACGAGTTATACCCCTGCCCAACGGCCACTGACACGGTCTCGCCTGCATACCATCGCTGTTGTTCTGGCTTTTTGTAAGCGGTTCGTTTCCATTCGGTGGAAGGTAATATCCCCTTGCGTTCGCCATCGAGGTCTATGCCTGTTATTTGACCGAACCCAAATTGCTTGCTGAAATCATGCAGGGCATTGACGCCAATTTCTGGCCCCAACGAATAAAAATACGTATCAGAAGACTTGACCAACGCCCGATGCATGTCGGTGGGGCCGTAAGCGGCACCACCTGCATTGCGAAAGCGCTGCCCTCCCAGCTCAAAATAGCCAGGGTCGGAGATACGCTGTGTAGCGCTGCGCGCCCCCAGCTCAAGTGCGGCCAGGGCCACAAAAGGCTTGTATGTCGACCCTATGGGGTAAGTGCCGTAAAGCGGCCGGTTGATCAGAGGATGATCGGGTGATTCGTTGAGCCTGCGCCAGCTTTCGACATCAATGCCGTCTATGAACAGGTTGGGATCGAAGGACGGCGCCGACACAAAAGCCAGTACTTCGCCCGTGCGCGGGTCTATGGCAACCAGCGCACCACGACGCCCAGCAAACTCGGCCTCAGCCATTTTCTGCAGGCCAATATCAATAGACAGATGCAGATCAGCTCCCGGCACCGGGTCGACACGGCTAAGGGTTCGAACAGGTCGTCCCGTGGCAGTTACCTCGACCTCTTCAATGCCCGTCTGGCCATGCAAGGTGGATTCCCAGGTTTTTTCAATGCCTTTCTTGCCGATAATATCGCTACCGCGATAATTGCCAAGACGCCCTTCCTCTTCAAGCGTAACAAGGTCTTCTTCTGAGATGCGGCCTACATATCCAAGAACGTGGGCTGCCGCCTCACCTTCGGGATATTCTCGCACCCAGCGGGCACGCAGTTCGACCCCCGGAAACTCATACGCATGTGCGGCAAACCATGCTGCTTCGGTTTCATTGAGACTGTTACGCAAAAGAATGGACGTGTAGCGGCCACTTTGGTTTACGTTTTGGACAAATCGCCGGCGATCCCCTGCGCTGATGTACACCAGCTCACCCAACTGGTCGAGCATTTCGTCCAAGGGGCGCCCGACGTGGGCCGGTATGACCGACAAGGTGTAATCACGGTAATTGCGGGCCAGAACCGCGCCATTGCGATCGAGTATCTCACCCCGCCTGGGGGGTACGGGAACCACCGCAATGCGATTGCGATCAGCGCGGGCGGCCAGGCCCTCGTAACGCACTACCTGCAAATACCACAGGCGACTTGCCAGCCCCAAAAAACAAAGCAGGGCGAACCCCCCCGCGACCAGTGCGCGTACTCGTATGCGCCGCCTCTGGTGCTGAGTAGTTTTTTTGAATTCGAACATGCCTGTGCCGTTCCGCCTATACCGAACCGGCGTCGGCGTCGTCAAGCCAGCGCTGCGGCAGCAGCAACAGGATATCAGCCAATGGCCATAGCACTGCCGTGAATATGGCCGACCACAGCCACTGCCAGCCCGACCATTCACCAGCGGCCCAGGCATAGGCGATATGACCCAGCCCTGCAGCCAGTACAAACACGGGCAACATATGCACAGCCTGCACCAGCGCATTAAAATGCAGAAGACGGCGGCGCAGGGCCAATGCCCCATATACCGTCATCACATAAACCAGCGCATGCCCCCCAAGCAGGCCACTGTCATGCACGTCAAGAAGCAGGCCAAACATAAAGGCAGTCAAAAGACCTACCCGTTGAGGCTCGTGCATGCACCAGAAGGCGAGAAACAGCAGAAGAAGATCAGGTGCAGGTAACCACAGACGCCACGGAAGCAGTGACAGCAGCCAGACAAGCACAATTGTTAGCCAGACGAACAACCCACTGGAAGGCCGCTTGAACGGCGAGGCGTCAACAGGCTCAAGCGCAGACAGAGACGATACGCCGCGCCGTGAAACCGGCGGCCTAGTCTGCTGTTTTTGAACCATGACTCAAACTCTCTTGATCAAGATCTTCGGGCGAAACGTCTACAAGCAATACCAGAAAGTGTCGATGACGCTCTGGGTGCGACAAGGGTGTGGCTTCTGCCACGGCAAAACCGGAAGCCGGGTCGGGCGTAATACGATCGACGACCGCCACCGAAAGCCCTGCGGGGAACAACCCACCGATACCGCTGGTGATCAGTGTGTCGCCTGGCACGATATCGACATTATCAGTCAGATAACGCACCTCGACCTTGCCTGAAACATTGCCACCAAAGGCGATGACACGCAGGCCATTGCGCAGAACCTGCACCGGAATCGACACGCGGTCGTCTGTCAGTAGCGCGCCTTCAGCCGTAAAGGGTGTAACCCGAACAATCTGACCAACAATACCACCCTCATCAATAACCGGCATGCCGGGCCGTATACCACTGGACGAGCCCTTGTTGAAGATGAGGTGGTGAGCAAAGGCATTGGCGGGTTCATAAAGAACCTCGACGGCAACGGATGGCTGGGTGACCTCGTCGGCCACATTGAGCAACCGCCTGAGCTGCTCGTTTTCGGTGGCAAGTTGCGCAGCGTGAGTCGAGAGCTGAGCCAGCTCAATGCGCTGACGCTGAAGCGCTTCTTTTTCGGAACGAGCCAGCTTGGCCGCGTCGGTCCAGTCATTGAAGAACTCTACCGCGTCACGCGGCGCAAGCATGAGGCGCTGAAACGGATATAAGGTTACCGATATGGCCTGCCGCGCCGGCTCAAAAACCGAGAAACGTGCATCAACAACGAGCAGGCACAAGGCCAGCGCGGCAAAGACCACCAAACGCAGTTCGGCGGTAGGGCCTCTTTTGAAGAGCCTGATTGTGCCGGTTTCTTGCATAGAAAAAGAACGCCTGCGCCATGATTGATTGACGCAACTCCATAATTGCCTGCCGCCACACTACGTAGAGGCAAGCTGATGGAGCTACATCAGTCGTAAATAAACACGGTACCGAGACGCTCAAGATGCTCAAGCGCCTCACCGCAACCACGCACCACGCAGGTGAGTGGGTCGTCGGCCACCACAACGGGTAGGCCGGTTTCTTCCTGGAGCAGTCGGTCAAGGTCATGCAGCAGTGCGCCACCACCCGTCAGGGCAATGCCTTTTTCGGTAATATCGGCCCCCAACTCGGGCGGCGTCTGCTCAAGCGCCGTTTTGACGGCGGAGACAATCTGGTTGAGCGGATCGGTGAGCGACTCAAGGATTTCGTTTGAAGAAACTGTGAAACTACGGGGCACCCCTTCTGAGAGATTACGCCCTTTTACCTCGATTTCGCGGATCTCGGAGCCCGGAAATGCAGAGCCGATTTCTTTTTTGATGCGTTCGGCAGTAGGCTCACCGATAAGCATGCCGTAGTTGCGGCGGATGTAATTGATGATGGATTCGTCGAATTTGTCACCACCAACCCGCACCGAGCCTTTATAAACCATGCCGCCCAGCGAGATGATGGCTACTTCAGTGGTGCCGCCGCCGATATCAACCACCATGGAGCCGCTGGCATCGGACACATTAAGACCAGCGCCTATGGCGGCGGCCATGGGTTCTTCGATGAGAAACACCTGGCTTGCACCCGCACCCAGGGCAGACTCGCGGATAGCGCGGCGCTCGACCTGCGTGGAGCCGCAGGGAACACACACGATAATGCGCGGGCTGGGCGCAAACATGCTGCGTGGATGCACCATGCGAATAAACTGCCGAAGCATTTGCTCGGTAACGGTAAAGTCGGCGATGACGCCGTCTTTCATGGGCCTGATGGCCTCGATGTTTCCGGGCACACGACCCAGCATCTGCTTGGCCTCACGACCTACAGCCTGAATTATTTTTTTGCCGTTGGGGCCGCCATCGTGGCGTATGGCCACAACCGAAGGCTCGTCAAGCACAATACCCTTACCACGCACGTAAATGAGGGTATTGGCGGTACCGAGGTCGATCGCCATATCAGTGGAGAAATAACTGCGTAGGAATCCGAACATGGGCGCTCAGTGATATCAAAAATGTAAGAAAAACTCGTCAGCGCCGTGCTACCCGCAAGCGCAGAAAGAGGCGCCATGCTTGTCTAACGAATCAAACCAGCAATGATAACTTATAATTGAAGCTTGATTAGGCCGGATTGCGGCATATTATTGTATGTGACCCGCAAATTTGTCAGCGTTGTTACACACTTAGCGGGCCGGCTCCAACCTCTATTCAGCAAAACATACCATGGCAATCACCGAACAAGACGTCGACCGCATTGCGCGCCTGGCGCGAATTGAACTTTCGGCCGACCAGACCACGCGTGCCCAGTCGGAGCTTAACGGCATCCTCGCACTGATCGCACAACTGCAGGCGGTCGACACGTCAGGCGTCGAGCCCATGGCGCACCCGCTTTCGGCACATCAAGACATCAGTCTGCGGTTACGCCCTGATGTCGCCTGCCCGGCCAGCACGCTCCAAGAGCGCAAAGCCCTCATGGCCAACTCTCCGGCCAGGCATGAAAGCCTGTTCCTGGTTCCCACGGTTATCGAATAAGCGTCGCCCAGCATGTCCCTACATCAAGAATTCGACAGTATCGCATCCTTGCGCAAAGCGCTTGAGGCGCGAAAAATCAGCGCGCGCGAGCTCGCTGACAGCGCACTCTCTGCCATTCAGGCGCGCACTGACCTCAATGCCTTTCTTCACGTTGATCCGGCGCTGACCCAGGCTCAGGCCGATGTGGTCGACCGCCTGCTGGCTCAGGATCAGGCCGCGCCAGCGCTGGCCGGCGTGCCCATTGGCCACAAAGATGTCTTTGTCACTCAAGGCTGGCGCACCACGGCCTCCAGCAAAATGCTGGGTCAATATGTCAGCCCCTTTGACGCCACCGTCGTCAGCCGGCTTCAGAACGCCGGCGCAGTTTGCCTGGGCAAGCTCAACTGTGACGAGTTCGCCATGGGCTCGGGCAACGAAAACTCGGCCTTCGGTCCCGTTCGCAACCCATGGGACACCAACGCCGTGCCTGGCGGTTCGTCGGGCGGCTCTGCGGCCGCTGTGGCGGCCGGTCTCATCATGGCTGCAACCGGCACTGACACGGGCGGCTCCGTGCGGCAACCCGCTGCCTTGTGTGGTGTCAGCGGCATCAAGCCCACATATGGCACAGTTTCACGCTACGGCATGATCGCCTATGGCTCCAGCCTCGACCAGGCTGGCCCCATTGCTCGCCACGCACGTGACCTGCTTGAACTGCTCGACCCCATGAGCGGGTTTGACCCACGCGACGCCACCAGCCTCGAAACCTGCGACGAACAGGCTAACGAGCCTGGCCGTATCCGTGCGCAATTCGATGCCGCAGTGCAGGTGCAGCAGGCAGCAGGCAGTCAGCCGCTCAAAGGGTTGCGCATAGGCGTACCCGCCGAATTCTTCGGGGCTGGCCTGGCACCCGATGTGGCTGCTGCTGTCGAAACGGCGCTACGCCAGTTCGAGGCGCTGGGGGCTCAACGGGTCGAAATTTCACTGCCCCGCACTGAGCTTTCCATCCCCACTTACTATGTCATTGCACCGGCCGAAGCATCCAGCAACCTGTCCCGTTACGATGGCGTCCGCTACGGCCACCGCGCTGCCGAGTATGGTGATATCCAGCAAATGACCAGCCGGTCGCGCACCGAGGGGTTTGGCCCCGAGGTCTTGCGCCGTATCATGGTGGGTACTTATGTGCTTTCTCATGGCTATTACGACGCCTATTATTTACAGGCGCAGCGCGTACGTCGCCTTATCGTCAATGATTTCCAGCAGGCGTTCTCACAGCATTGCGATGTCATCATGGGGCCGGTTACACCCAGCGTTGCCAAGCAAATCGGCGAAAACCGCGATGATCCGGTCGCAGACTGGCTGTCTGACATCTACACCCTGGGCGTAAGCCTGGCAGGCCTGCCAGCCATGTCCATCCCCTGCGGCTTTGGCGGTGCTCGCGGCAACCTGCCCATAGGGCTACAGCTTATCGGCAACTACTTTAGCGAAGGCTCGCTCCTGGCACTGGCCGACCAGTTTCAGCAACATACCGACTGGCATCAACGCAAACCGGAACACGCATAATGCAATGGGAAACCGTCATCGGGCTTGAGGTGCACACACAGCTTCGCACCCAGTCAAAAATATTTTCTGACAGCAGCACACGTTTTGGGGCTGAGCCAAACACACACGCCAATGAAGTCGATATGGCGCTGCCCGGAAGCTTGCCCGTGCTAAACAAAACCGTCGTCGAGCGGGCTATACAGCTGGGCTTGGCCGTCGGCGCCCATATCGCGCCACGCTCAATTTTTGCACGCAAAAACTATTTCTACCCCGACTCACCCAAAAACTACCAGATCACTCAGTTTGAGATCCCCGTCGTGCAGGGTGGTTCGATTACGTTCTTTCTTGATGGCGAAGAAAAAACGATAAACCTTACGCGAGCCCACCTCGAAGAAGATGCGGGCAAATCGCTGCATGAAAACTTCACCGGCCCTCACGGCGAATCTTCAACCGGCATTGACCTCAACCGGGCCGGCACACCGCTGCTAGAAATTGTTTCTGAACCTGAAATGCGCTCTGCTGCCGAAGCAGTCGCCTTTGCACGCGCTTTGCACAGCCTCGTGGTCTGGTTGGGCGTCTGCGATGGCAACATGCAAGAAGGCTCGTTTCGCGTCGACGCCAACGTTTCCGTGCGCCCCAAGGGCCAGGCCGAATTCGGCACACGCTGCGAAATCAAAAACCTTAACTCCTTCCGCTTCATGGAGCGGGCCATTCAGTACGAAGTGCGGCGCCAAACCGAGCTAATCGAAGACGGCGGCACTGTTGTTCAGGAAACCCGGCTGTATGACTCTGACCGCGACGAAACCCGCAGTATGCGCAGCAAAGAAGATGCGCACGATTACCGTTATTTTCCTGACCCTGACCTGCCACCCCTGATCATTGCGCCAGAATGGATAGAGCGGGTTCGCGCCACCATGCCAGAGCTGCCTGCCCACAAGCAAGCACGGTTTACCACAGAGCTCGGGCTCACCGCCTACGATGCAGCCCAGCTCACCAACGACCGCGCCACCTCTGATTACTTCGAATCTACCGCCGCCCTGCTACCCGCCGATCAGGCCAAACTGGCCGCCAACTGGGTATTGGGCGAAGTATCTGCCGCGCTTAACCGCGAAGAGCTCGAGTTAGCCCAGTGCCCCGTCAAACCGACCGCACTGGCTGGGCTGATCCAGCGCATTATTGATGGCACCATCTCAAACAAGATGGGGCGTGAAGTGTTTGCCGCCATGTGGGCCGGCGAACACAATGGCAATGCCGATGCCATCATCGACGCACGTGGGCTCAAGCAAATTAGCGACTCAGGGGCTATCGGCACGCTTATCGATGAGGTCCTGGCTGCGCATCCTGCCATAGTTGAAGAATACCGGGCAGGCAGGCAGAAGGCATTTAACTCTCTGGTCGGCCAGATCATGAAAGCAGCCAAAGGCAAGGCAAACCCACAGCAGGTTAACCAGTTACTTAAAGAAAAACTGGGCTAAACACACTCTTGTTTAGCTAACAGAAACCTCGTCAGGCTTTTTCATTGGCTGCACGAGGGCAAAGGCGGCAGCGCTGGGTATCACCAGCATCGCCGCCAGCACGGCGTTCATAAGTTCGAAATACTTAGACGAAACCGGGCAGTGAATGTTACTGTTTGCACCATATAGTCTTCTGCCGGCCATGGCAGATGATCTGGCGCCTCGATGACAGCGCAAGGAGCATCCATGAACTCCGCCACACGCAAAGTGCTAGCCGCCAATCTGACCGGGCCCAACGATAACGCCCACTGGCGCATAAAAAAGGCCGGGCCTTAGTCGTCTCAACATGCCCTAGCCAGGGCCAGCCTTCAAGTTTTTTACACACCCAAAGCCAGGCGCCACGTGCTCACGCCCCATATCGTAGCGTGACTATTACCCCAGCCTGAGCAAAGCGCGGTCAGTACGACTCTGGAGCAGGACCATGAAATTCAAGCATTTTTTGAGCTGGGTAATCGCGCTGGCTTCATGCTCACTTGTGGCTGGTTGCAGCACCAGCGACAGCAGTGACTCGGCCACCTCTGACGATCAATATTCTTCACGAATCCATGTGATCGCCTCAAAAAACGGCAGGATCGTACCCGCTCAGCCGGGGAGCACAGACTCCTGGATACTTACGCTGGACAACCCCGAACCTACAGCGCTGTGGTATACCGACCGCCCTAGCCAAGAGGTCGGGTCCACGCCGATTGAAGACTACATTAATGCAGCGTTCTGGCGCAGCGCCTACGGCGACGTCAACCCCAACGCCACCGTTTCATTTCAACGGACTGGAAGCGATGAGCTCGATGGGTTGTATGTATCTTTGTCCAAGCCTTCCTACAATGAAAAGTCTAAGACGATAACGTTCGATGTGAAGATTTTGAACGATACCTTCGATCAAGTGAGCGCTGACACCTTGGCTTTCACCAACGTCACGATCAACGTCCTGAACAATGCAGTGGACGACAAATCGGTGTCTTCGTACATTCAATACGCCAGTCAGGCTGTTTTGCAGCCTACGGCCGTGTCGGATCAGTACAAAGTTGTGATGAGCGATGCCGGCCCTGACATGATCTGGGTAGACAATGCACCGGGGCAGTATTCAGACAGCAGGCCAATGTCTTACTTTTTCCCGCAGTGGCCTTACGTTTTTAAAGACTCACCACCCAATGCAGCATTGTTCGGAACCACAGCCACCGGCAAATTAAAGCTGTATTTTCTGACGCTAACTGATCCGGTATATGACGAAGCCTCGAATCAAGTCAGCTATACAACCAAGTTGTTGGGCCAGACATCTGGCGCTCTCGAAATACTAAACCAGGCTGTACTAAGTATTGATTCAGGGGCGTTTTCCCGCTTTCCGGTGCCGGGCAAGGGCACTGGCTACCAGGCCTTTGGTCAGGGCTACGACCCGTCTACCGCCAACAACACCTATATTTATTTTGGTAGCGACATCGCCCGCAAACAAACCGGATCGTTGTGGGGAACCCAGTCGTATCTATCGCAAAGCTGCGAGCCAAGCTGTCGCAACGATCTTAAAACAATGAAGAGCCTTGGCATTAACCTTATACGGCTCTATGACTGGGATCCGCGAAACGATCACAGCCAGTTTCTGGATTACGCCGACAGCCTTAACATTAAAGTGGTCGTACCCATCAGCAACTGGCTGCCAACTCAGAGCCCAAGCGTATGGAACGAGCAGGTTCCGAGCTATTTTAAACCTGGCAACTTCAGCAACAAAAACGGGACGGATTGGCATCCGGCCGTAGCCGGTGTGATCATATCCAACGAGCTGGATAGGGAAAATGGTGGCCAGTACTACGGTAACGTCATCGGCCTGGTTGCGCGTTTTATTCAGGAGGCTGACAAACGGGGCTTTAGCAAAAACGTTCCGGTAGGCGTACCCGTTACCTTTGTGCCACAGGGTGCGCCGTTCGGGCCGGGCGGGCAAAACATGCCGAGCTGGAAGCAATTTAACCAGTTGCTGACCGACCCACGAACTGCCCCCTACAAAGATAGGCTTATGCTGTGCCCAAATACCTATAACAGCAAAGAATACCTCTTCGAAAATGCCGAAAGCACGGGCCAGGGTTGGTTCAGCTAACTTACAAGCAGTTTGGCGTTCCCATTCTGTTTACCGAGATAGGCTTAAGCCGCGCTGAAAGTTACTTCACGCCAGCCTTTGTACGGGATCAACTACAGGGTGCGCTCGCCTACCAAAAGGCCAACCCGCAACAGATACTCGGGGCCATGCACTTTCAGTTTGATGACAAAGTCTGGAAGCAAACACCCAACGATACAGATACGGAAGGCGCGTATGGGATGTACCACCATGGCGCAATAGTGAAACAGATCCAGACAGTAAAAGGCTATTACAACTTCTATGTGGATGAGGCCAAAGGCGGTTATGGCGTTCTTACCCTCGACAAACTGGATCCTACGCGCACCTACGCCCCAATGGTAGAGGCGTATAAATAGCGTTGCATAGCACTCAGCCTGTCGATACCGGCGACGGGCCGAGTGCAATCATACCCACATCGTAGTTCGATGTTCGGTCTGCGGTATTTGGCATTCGGTCTGCAGTCTGCAGTCTGCTGTGTTGGGCTTTTAGTCTTTGGCTTTCGGCTTTCGGCTTTCGGCTTTCGGCTTTCGGCTTTCGGCTTTCGGCTTTCACCAAACCATACTCCAGTTACCGTACATGATTGCGAACTTGAATAGCGTGCGAATAGTCAGTGCTTGCTACAAACGCATGAACATAATGGAACACGTCGCCACACTCACATACCTCAGCGGCTAGGTCAGAAACGTTCGCTGTCAGTCAGATAGCGCCATTGGCCCGTCGCAAGCTTAGCCATGGGAACACGCCCGATTCGAATGCGCTTGATGCCCGTTAACGTCAGGCCTACTTGACGACACATATCGGCAATCATGTCGACAGTTGGGTTCTTCAGGGCAAAGCGCAGACGCGTTTCGTTCTGCCAACTGACCTTTGCCGGAGGCAACGGAGCGCCCTGCCAAAGCAAACCATGGTTCAGTCGAGCCAGGCCGTCGGGCAACAATTCGCCTTCAACGTCTGCCACGTATTCGTGCTCGATCCGGACGGCATCTTTGAGCAGCTTGCGCGCAATAACAGGATTTTGTGTAAAAACAATTAGCCCGCTGGCTTGAGGGGCTAGCGGCATCGGAACAATAAGCCCCTTCAAGTCTCTTTTCAGAAACGGCCGCCCCGAGGGGTCGTCAGAGGCATGGTTCGCCGACACGATCAAGTCATGCGGGTAACCTGCATCATCCAGAACGTACCCGGCAGGCTTGTTCAGCAAAATGGTGGCGGGTCGATGCTCGTCGCCGTGTGCATTTTCGGCCAGTTCGACCTTTTGTTGTGGACCGACTCGAAACCCGGGCTCTTCGATTACCTGCCCATCGACGCTGACGTAGCCGCTTTCAATATAATTTTCAGCCTGGCTGCGCGAACAGGAATAATGGTCTACCAAATATTTATTTAGCCGAAGTGATTCACTCATAGGACGTTGCGCCCGCACGATAAACGCCGGGCCTTGTAAGCAAGCATGTAATACAGCACACCGACCGCTACTCGTCGAATAGCGTCGGCACATTTTCGATTGTGTTCAGAGCACATTTGGCGCGATAGTGCGATTAATGACCCCACAGAAACAACCCATAAGAAGCGCGATGGGGATGCCCCTCATCAAGCAAGAACCGTAGCGTCGTTGATCTGAACCATTTCATCGTTACAAGACCGGGCACCGCGTCGTGTCAGTCGCTCGTAAAAACCCGGCGTCATGTTGGTGACGAAGACTTCATAACCGTGTGCTTTAGCGCTTATATAGATTTCTTTGATTAACCTTTTTCCCAAGCCCAGGCCCTTCATAATGCCCGGCGTATTGAGACGGGTAATCTGCAACTGCTTTTGGTCGTGATCGACGCTGATTTGCAGGATAGTCGCGTCGGTAACGTCACTGTCATCCTGTTGGCAAATTACTTCGATGAAGCCAGGCCGCACATCAAATTTATGATTTTTTGACTGCTCCAGATACGGGACCAACAACGGCTTTATGGCGTTTAAGATTTCGGCTTCGAATTTGTCAGTCATGGTAGGTATAACCTCTTTATCGCTAAATCGTCTTAGGGTCAGTTTATTGTGCCAACAGCCAGATTATCACCACAATGCCCACCGCAACCGCCCCTAAACACAAAATGACCAAACGTCGCAACATCGTAATTTGCTGTTGCATCGCAGCCATTCCGGCATCGGCGTCTTTGATGATTTCTTTCATCTGAACGGCAAGGCCTTGTACGGTTTCGGCATTTTGGGTAACTGCAGCTTGAAGTTCTGCTATTTGCTCGGGTACTACGTCATCAGCTTTCCCATTTACCGGTCTGGACGTAAACGCCGGGATGGCTGCCGCGACAGCCTGGGTTATGTACGGAAGCGCTATCTTTAATGCGGGAAGAAAAACTGCCATGCAAGAGCCTCGTTACGCCGGTGTGCAAACTGGAAATTGAGTCTAACACTGCCCGCCGTATGGGCCAGGCGAAAGATTACACCGTCGATACTGACTTATACCACCAAGCGCACCACTCTCGCATGACGGCCCGCAACAGTGCGGCGGGCATGTCCAACCTCATCGGCCCCACAAGCTTAACGAGCGATACAGAGCTGTATTGTCGATTGCCAGTGGCTGTGCTGCTGACCGGTACGAACAGGGCTTGCACTGATGAAACGCAACCCTCTGCCAGGTGTCAGACGCCGTACCTGCCTCGATATGCCGCCACGGCGTCACGATGCTCGGCCAGGCCGGCATCATCGCGCAGTACGCTCATAATGTCATCGAGCGAGGCAATGCTGATCACCGGCATGTCGTAGCGGCTGGCGACTTCTTGCACCGCCGAATGCGGCGACAACGCATCGTCTGCACCGGCCCTTTCCATGCGGTCAAGCGCAATTAAAACGGCGGCTGGCTCGGCACCGGCCTGACGTATGATTTCTACCGACTCGCGCACCGACGTGCCTGCAGTAATGACATCGTCAATAATGACTACCCGGCCGTGCAGCGGGGCACCTACTAAAGTGCCCCCCTCGCCATGATCTTTTGCCTCTTTTCGATTGAAGGAAAACGGCACGTCGCGCCCTTTCAACCCCGGGTGCCCGGCCAATGCCACCGCCGTCGCCGTGGACAACGGAATGCCCTTGTAGGCAGGCCCGAACAGCATGTCGAACTCAAGCCCAGAGTCAACCAGCGCCTGCGCGTAAAACTGGGCCAGCCGCCCAACCGTGCTGCCAGTATTGAACAGACCAGCGTTGAAAAAATAGGGGCTGATACGACCAGACTTTACCTTGAAGCTACCAAAGCGAAGGACGCCCTGCTCCAGCGAAAAACGGACGAAATCGGCGCGATTATGTGAGTCGCTCATGATTCAGAGAGTTAAAAATAAAACGCTATTATCGTTCATACACGATGGGCCCATGAAAACGGCCAGCACACCTCGATTGCAGATATATTTTTTGCGCTGCGTCAATTACACTATTACGGGCATTCATCTGGGTTAAGAATTTCATAATATTCCCTGGCTTCTTGCATTGCGCCAGCGCAACTCATTGCCTGGTCTCAGAAAACTTCCGACCTTGTCGGGCCGCACTTTCAGGGAGATCACCATGACATCTACCGCCTGCGCCACTTGGGCCCCGCGCGTACTAAGTGCATTGCGTATCGTCAGCGGCTATTTGTTGTTAATTCATGGCACAGCCAAACTGTTTGGCGCGCCAGATATTGGCATGTCCAGCACCCTACACCTCGCCTCGCTCGGTGGCGCCGCCGCCATCATAGAACTGGTTTTTGGCGCGCTGCTTCTTGTTGGCCTGTTTACACGGTTTGCCGCCTTTATTGCCTCGGGCTTTACCGCCGCTGCTTATTTTATAGGGCATGTCGCCGGCAAGGGCGCGCTGTTGCTGCCCGTACTTAATGGCGGCGACGCGGCAGTGCTATTTTGCTTTGTCTTTCTTTATATCTGGGCAGCGGGCGCCGGGCCGTGGAGCATCGACGCACTGCGTCATAAAACCTAGGCCTGCCTACTGCCACAAACCTAATCTGCCCGGCTCAGGCCGGGCATTTGTGTTTCAATCAAACCATGATACTCCCCACATACTTTATCTCCCATGGCGGCGGCCCCTGGCCTTATATGCCCGAGATGCAGTCCGCTAACGCGCTGCTGGCCCAGTCATTGGCCGATATCCCCCGGCAGTTGGTCACCAGGCCCAAAGCCATACTGATGGTGTCGGCACACTGGGTTAGTCAGGACGGGTTCAAGGTAATGGCCTGTGCCCAGCCCCCCATGCTGTATGACTATCATGGGTTTCCTGAGCATACTTACCAGATCAGCTACCCCGCCCCCGGAGCCCCTTGGCTTGCAGATCGGGTCAGCCAGTTGCTTAACGGCGCCAGCCTGCACGTTCAGTCAGATGAAACGCGAGGCTTTGATCATGGCGCGTTTGTGCCGGCCAGCATCATGTACCCGGACGCCGACGTCCCCATTACCCAGCTATCCATCAATGCCGGCTACGACCCCGCACTGCATCTGAGCCTGGGGCGTGCACTGGCACCACTACGCAAAGAAGGCGTACTCATTGTCGGCAGCGGGCTCAGTTATCACAATCTGCGCGAAATATACCGAGGCGGTTCAGAGGCCTCAGCGCAATTTGATGCCTGGCTGCAGCACGTCATGCTTGCACTGCCACCTCAGGAACGCGAAAAAGCGCTTATCCAGTGGCAGACAGCCCCCTGTGCACGGCAGGCCCACCCAGAAGAAGACCATTTGATCCCGCTAATGGTCGCCACGGGGGCTGCCGAAGACGAGCCTGTCACCTGTGTTTATCATGAAAAAACCGCATTTGCCAACATTACCGTCTCCAGCTTCCGGTTCGGTGCAGGCAACCACGATTAACCATTTTCAAGACTGACACCATGACCCGAATAATTTCCGTCAATCTCAACGGCATCCGCTCTGCAGTCAGAAAAGGTTTTCTCGACTGGCTACCGAACCAGCAGGCCGAGTTTGTCTGCATGCAAGAACTCAAAGCGCAGGCCGACAACATGACTGATGTGATGCTTAACCCGCCCGGCTATTTCGGCTACTTTCATTATGCAGAAAAAAAGGGCTACAGCGGCGTTGGCATTTACGCGCGCACCGAGCCGCTGCAGGTCATTGAAGGTCTGGGCGTGCCCGAAATCGACTGTGAAGGGCGCTATCTTGAGCTGGTCTATGACAAGTTGTCGATTATCTCGCTGTATCTGCCCTCCGGCTCCAGTGGCGACCACCGCCAGGACGTCAAGTATGTCTTCCTCGATCATTTCTTCGACCACCTGCGCACACTGATTGCGTGCGGGCGCGACGTCGTTATTTGCGGCGACTGGAACATTGCACACCAGGAAATAGACCTGAAGAACTGGAAGGGCAACAAGAAGAACAGCGGTTTCCTGCCCGAAGAGCGGGCATGGATGACGCGTATCTTTGAGGAAATTGGCTGGGTTGACGTATACCGCAGCCTATACCCCGAAACCACAGGCGAAGCTTATACGTGGTGGAGCAACCGAGGTCAGGCCTGGGCAAATAACGTCGGGTGGCGTATCGATTATCAGGTTGCCAGCAAAGACATCGCAGCCACAGCCAAGTCTGCATTCGTTTATAAAGAAGAGCGGTTCAGCGACCATGCGCCGCTGATAATTGACTACGAATATTCAGTTCAGCCTTAATATTATGCAGTGGCTGTGCCGCACATTGGTGCAGTTACTGCATGAGCTTTACCCGCCTTGTCCGGTAATCGTCCAGGAGAGTATGCGTGAAATTCCTAAAAAAAAGCACGATTAACCCACCCGTTTTTCTAACGGCCTCCGCCTTTATTTTTGTGCTGGTGGCCTTTGCCATTCTCGC
The DNA here is from genome assembly GCF_008369125.1 of Pusillimonas sp. ANT_WB101. NCBI lineage: Bacteria > Pseudomonadati > Pseudomonadota > Betaproteobacteria > Burkholderiales > Alcaligenaceae > Pusillimonas > Pusillimonas sp. ANT_WB101. The sequence goes on from NZ_VOAY01000005.1 coordinate 105,945, forward strand.
ACCCAAGCGAGCACAGGCGTTGTTCAGTGCCACGCAGGCCTGGATTCTCGGCAACGCCAGTTGGTTTTACATTCTCACCGTGGCCATTATTTTGCTGGCCGTTATATTTTTGGCAGTAAGCCGGTACGGGGACATCAAGCTGGGCCCCGACCACAGCCAGCCTGATTTTCGCGATATTACCTGGTTTGCCATGCTGTTTTCGGCCGGTATGGGTATAGGCCTGATGTTTTTTGGTGTGGCCGAACCCGTGATGCACTTTATTGACCCGCCGGTGGGCGTAGGCGGAGACTTTGAAGCCGCGCGCAACGCCATGAAGATTACATTCTTCCACTGGGGACTGCATGCCTGGTCAATTTATGCAATTGTTGGTCTGATTCTCGCCTTTTTCAGCTACCGCCACGGGCTTCCGCTTACCTTGCGGTCAGCACTGTACCCCCTGATCGGTGATCGCATTTATGGCCCTATCGGTCATGCCGTCGACATCTTTGCCATTATCGGCACCGTCCTGGGCATCGCCACCTCACTGGGCCTGGGCGTTGCACAAATCAACAGTGGTCTGCATCACCTGTTCGGCCTTCCCGTCAGCGTTCCCGTTCAAATCGTTCTCATCGTGATCGCTTGTGGCCTTGCAACCATTTCCGTTGCCAGCGGGCTTGATCGGGGCATACGCATACTGTCCGAGACCAACCTGGCGCTTGCTGCCTTGTTGCTGATTTTTGTGCTGGTGCTCGGCCCTACTGTGTTTCTCCTGCAGACCTTTGTGCAGAACACCGGCTCTTATTTGTCTGACCTGGTCAACATTACCTTCAATCTTTATGCCTACGAACCCAACGACTGGATCGGCGGTTGGACACTGTTCTACTGGGGCTGGTGGATAGCATGGTCTCCATTCGTGGGGCTGTTTATTGCACGCATTTCGCGCGGCCGCACCATACGTGAATTCGTGCGAGGCGTGCTGCTGGTACCTGCAGGCTTCACGCTATTGTGGATGACGGTATTTGGCGACACCGCCATCCATTTCATACTGATCGATGGTCTCAAAGGGTTTGCCGAAACGGTCAGCCAGGACAGCTCACTGGCCTTGTTCGCATTTCTTGAACATTTACCCTTGTCCAGCATTACATCGATGATCGCCATCATCATGGTTATCGTCTTCTTCGTCACTTCTGCTGACTCGGGCGCACTGGTCGTCGACCTGCTGGCTTCGGGCGGTGCCGAAGAGTCACCCGTATGGCAGCGCATATTCTGGTCGTCACTCATGGGAGTGGTAGCCATCGCCCTGTTGCTGGCCGATGGTCTGGAGGCCTTGCAGACCGCAACCATTGCCAGTGCCCTGCCCTTCTCCATTATTTTGCTTCTGGCCTTATGGGGGTTGTTCAAGGCACTGAAACTAGACGCCACCAAGCGTCGTATCCGTTACCAGACGGTTACGCGATCCGCTCCTTTGGGCAACAATCAGCCCTGGCAGCGGCGCCTGCGCAATATGATTCTGATGCCGCGCCGTGAGCATGTGCTGCGATTCATGAATGATGTGGTGCAACCGGCCATGCAGGCGGTCGCGAGCGAACTGCAGCGTCAGGGGTATGAGGTGGTTGTCGGTGAAACCGGCGAGCATGGAGAAATGACGTTGGAGGTAAAGCATCACGGCCAATATATGGACTTTTCTTATGCCGTCCATCCGCTGGAGCAGATGCGACCCAGCCTTACTCCCGACAAAGAAGACAATGAAGAAGAGCGTCGCTACTTCCGTGCCGAGGTCCATCTGCGCGAAGGCGGGCAAGATTACGACATTATGGGCTGGAGCCACGATGACGTAATCGGCGACATACTTGATCAGTATGAACGCCACCGTCAGTACCTGCACATGATTCATCCGCCCACTGTGCCCCAGGCGGCGCAAAGCTGAAGCTACCCGGCGCAGAGGCAGACAATATGATGCACTCATGGCACAATGTTTCGGCAACTTAACAGGTAGTTTGGTTTGGATTTTTTTCGCATTACCTTTTTATTTGCTGTCACCGCCATATTTGAAATCGTCGGCTGCTATCTTCCCTGGCTGGTCATCCGGCAGGAGAAAAGCCTGTGGCTGCTCGTACCGGCAGCGGTATCGATGGCATTGTTTGTGTGGCTGCTTACACTGCACCCCGCTGCAGCGGGCCGCACGTATGCGGCATATGGGGGAATGTACATTACGATGGCACTGGCATGGCTGCGTATCGTCGAGGGTGTGCCACTCACTCGGTGGGATATCGCCGGCGTGTTAATGGCCCTGGCGGGCATGGCAATTATCGCCCTTCAGCCGGACTCTGCATAATCTATAACAAGGAAAACCACATGACCGAAATCTCAGACTTTCTCATCACCCAGAAATGGCCCGCCCAACACCCTGACCGTATCCAGCTGTACACGCGGAACACGCCGAACGGCGTAAAGGTGTCCATCATGCTGGAAGAAACCGGCCTGCCATACGAGGTGCATAACGTACGTTTTGACACCAACGATCAGCGCACGCCCGAGTTTCTTTCGATCAGCCCCAATAACAAAATACCCGTCATCATCGACCCTAATGGGCCGGGCGCAGAACCCTTTGCGTTGTTCGAGTCAGGCGCAATTCTGCTCTACCTGGCCGATAAAACCGGGCAGTTCATCCCTGCTGACCCCACGGGGCGTTACGAAACACTGCAATGGCTAATGTTTCAGATGGGTGGCGTAGGACCCATGTTCGGCCAGCTCGGCTTCTTCCACAAGTTTGCTGGCAAAGATTACGAAGACAAGCGCCCCCGCGACCGCTACGTTAAAGAGTCACGGCGCCTTCTTGATGTGCTCGACAAGCAGCTGCAAGACCAGCAGTGGATCATGGGCGATACCTACACCATTGCCGATATCGCTACGTTTCCGTGGGTACGCAATCTGGTAGGCTTTTACGACGCTGGCGATCTGGTGGGTTTTAGCGACTTCAAGAATGTGCAGCGCACGCTTGAAGCGTTTGTGGCTCGACCAGCCGTTGCAAAAGGCCTGATTACTCCGCCACGAGACTGAGCCGTTCGCCCGGAGCCGTAACAGGCCGTATGCTGCGTGCCATAAGTATGCAGAAGCCCGGCCTGTCGGCCGGCATTTCTGCACCCCCTTGTACGACGGCGTCAGGTAGCAGTAAACACCACCCGTCTTGCCCTCGAAACGAAAGCCCACTCTGACGCACCAAATTAGTGCTCAGGCGCGTTGTCGAGCTGCTGAATTTCAGCTCGCCGCAAGCGCAACAATATCAAGCCGGGCAAGGCGATCAGTACCGTCAGAACAAAAAAGCCCGGCCACCCCATGGACTCGACCAAGGGAGGCGTAAGTGGGCCGGCCAGATAGGTGCGCCCTACTGCCGACAGCGCCGATAACAAGGCAAATTGCGTCGCCGAAAACTCCCGCCGGCAAAGCGCCATAAGCAGGGCTACAAACCCAGCAGTGCCCAGCCCCCCGCACAGGTTTTCAATGGCCACCACCAGTGCCATAGAATACAAATGTGGCGGCGTAACAGCCAACACCCAGTAACCAAAATTGGACACAGCCTGCAGTATCCCGAACAGCATCAGCGAACGGTACAGCCCCAGCCGGGCCATAATGGAACCACCTGCCAGCGCACCGACAATCGTGGCAGCCAGGCCAAAAATCTTGTTAATGGTGCCCACTTCAGAAACCGTGAAGCCTGCGCCACGCAGCAAGAACGTGGTCGACAGTGCCCCCGCGAAAGCATCACCCAACTTGTACAGCACAATCAGCAGTAATACCGTCAGCGCACCTTTGCGACTGAAAAACTCAGCCAGCGGTTCGATAACAGCATTGCGCAGCGACGAAGGCGCTTTGGCTACCACTTCGGGCTCGGGAGCCAGCACAGTGGCGATCGCGCACACCCCCATAAAGCCGCCCATGAGAAAGTACATGTTTTGCCATCCCAGCCACTGGTCGGCCAGCACCAGCGCCAGCCCACCCGACACAATCATGGCGAGGCGATAACCCAGCACCTTGACCGCGGCCCCCGCCGCACGCTCTTCGTTGCGCAGTACGTCGGTGCTGTAAGCATCAAAGGCGATATCCTGAGTAGCTGACAGAAACGCGACCAATACAGCCAATATTGCAAGTGCGGCCAGATTGCCAGATGGCGACATAAGGCCCATGCCGGCAATGCTAAACGCCAGCAAAATCTGCGAGAAAAACACCCAGCTACGGCGACGGCCCAGCACCGGCGGCGCATAGCGATCTACCAACGGTGCCCACAAAAACTTAATGGTGTACGCGGTGCCGATGAGCGTAAGAAAGCCAATGTTCTGCAGCGAAACGCCCTCTACCGTAGCCCAGGCCTGCAGCGTGCCGCTGGTCAGTGCCAGAGGCAACCCGCTGGCAAACCCCAGCACCAGCAATGGGATAACTCGCGGGCTGGAATAAACACTGGAGGACGGAAAAATAGCTAGGCCTCTTCGGATAATCGGGGAGATTCGAATCGATAGACAGCCAGCGTGCTGCGCCAGCCAGGCAAAAGTTTAACTTCTTTCTTGCCATTAAATGTAGCCAGGTGCGTAATGCGCAACTGCAGCGCAAGTGCAAGGTCTTCAAAGTCGCTCAGGGTACACAAGTGAATATTGGGCGTGTCAAACCACTGAAATGGCATCTCGCCGGTAACCGGCATGCGTCCGCGCAAAATTGACCAACCGTGGGGCCAGTACCCGAAATTGGGAAACGACACGATGCCATAGCGTGCCACACGGGCCATCTCGCGAAGAATGTGCTCGGTGTTGTGCATGGACTGCAGCGTGCGTGACAGCACGACAGTGTCAAACTGCTGGTCGTCAAACAGGGCCAGCCCATCTTCCAGGTTTTGCTGAATAACACACACGCCACGCCTTACCGCCGCGATCACCTGTTTGTCATCAAGCTCGACCCCTACACCGGTAACCTGTTTGGTTTTATGCAGATAGGCCAGTAGCGCGCCATCTGCGCAGCCAAGGTCAAGCACACGGCTACCGGGTTCGATCCAGCTGGCGATACGCGCGAGATCAGCACGTACATGCTGTGGCGCGACAGGTTCGCCAGAGCCAGGCGCCTGATCCTGCAAGCGTGTAACTTTTCGGGCGATCATTTCAACACCCCTGTTGTGCGGCTGCGCTCAGGCAAGCCCAGCCTGGCCGCAATACGGTCGTAATACCCCTGAACAATGGCATGATAACGGGCATCATCGAGCAGAAAGGCGTCATGCCCATGCGGTGCATTAATCTCTGCGTACGTAACGGGCAGCTTGTTCTTGACCAATGCCTTGACGATTTCATGAGACCGCTCAGGCGGAAAACGCCAGTCTGTCGTGAACGAAATAAGCAGGAAGTCAGATTTTGCAGGCTCCAGTGCTTTGACCAGATCGCCCCCAAAACAGCGGGACGGGTCAAAATAGTCTAGAGCGCGCGTTATCAGCAGGTAGGTGTTGGCATCAAAATAGCGTGAAAATTTTTCACCCTGATAGCGCAGATACGACTCGACTTCAAACTCGACGCCATAACCATAATGAAATTCGCCATTGTCGCCAGGCTCGCGCTGCGCTCTGCCAAATTTTGCGGCCATGTCTTCATCTGACAGATAAGTAATATGCCCAACCATACGGGCCACCGACAGGCCATGCGCAGGGACGGTGCCGTGAGCGTAATAGTCGCCCCCGTGAAAGTCGGGGTCACTGATAATAGAACGGCGCGCCACTTCGTTAAACCCGATATTTTGCGCCGAAAGCCTGGGCGTGCTGGCAATAACGATACAGTCACCGATACGCTCAGGGCAGGTAATAGCCCAGCTCAACGCCTGCATTCCGCCCAGCGAACCGCCCATGACAGCGGCAAGCTTTTCTATGCCAAAGTAATCAGCCAGCCTGGCCTGAGCCAACACCCAGTCTTCAACCGTTAGCATCGGAAAGGCTGCCCCCCATGGTTTGCCCGTGGCGGGGTTAATGCTGGCTGGCCCGGTGGAGCCAAAACACGACCCGATGTTGTTGACGCCAATGACGAAAAAACGATCGGTGTCGAGCGCTTTGCCCGGCCCCACCATGTTGTCCCACCAGCCTATGTCGTTGGGGTTGGCAGCAGAGATGCCAGCAACGTGATGCGAGGCGTTCAGGGCATGGCAGACAAGCACGGCATTGCTTCGTGCGGCGTTTAGCGTGCCGTAGGTTTCAACAGCCAGTTCATACGAGGGCAAAACCTGCCCGCTGGCCAAGGGCAATGGCTCGTTAAAGCTGATGATTTGGGGGGCGACCACGCCTACCGAACCGGGTGGAACCGGGATATCAGGGGCTGTCGTAGAAACAGATGGAGTACGCGTTGCGGAAGATTCGGTCATGAGGACCTCTTTAGCTGGATTTATGAGGCGCCCGCAAGCAGATCAAGCAAATCGGCGCGCTACGAGATGGTTATGTGGCAGATAGTTTATCACTAGCCCCGGTAACACTCGTACTTAGCCCCCTCAACCAACAGAAGATTGGCCTACTCTTGGCATCTATTTCTTCTATTAATTTACGATAAATTTTGATACATTTAGCATCGTTTTAATGGGTCAGAAATTCAGGCTGCTCATCATGAAACCTCTCTCACAAAAAGAACTGGCCTGCCTGCAGTGGGCATCCATGGGTAAAACCAGCTGGGAAGTTGGAAAGATTCTTGGCATTTCTGAAAGAACCGTCAATTTTCATATCCAGACCGCCTGCCGAAAACTGGGTGTTCACCGTCGCCAGGCCGCCATTACGGCCCTCTTGCAGGCCGGTTTGTTGCACACGGCCAGCCCGCCTATTCAGCCGGCTTTATGCCACGCAGAAACTCATCTGCCTCAGCCTGCGGAAATGACGACGCCGGCCCCATGATCAAACCTTCGGCCAACACATACTCAGTAAGCCACACACTGGCCTGTAGCCGCACTGGCTCGCTTTGTGGCGTTCCTTCCACGACAAATGCCTTGCCGTACGCTGGCAAGCCATCTGGCACAGGCTGACCAAGATTCTGGTACAACGATGTTATAACCGACTGCGCAAAACGCTGACGCAAGTCGACGTCCTTACGCATGGCGTCGGGTAGCGGCGCATGCGCTACCGCAAACAGCGTGTCGCCGACAGAAACACTGGTCATTGAAAACGACAGCTCATGACCGTCAAATGACATACTGCGCACTTCAGACTGCGGCTTGTCTGGGAAAAGGGCCATAACTGCGCCGTCGCCCACCGAGACGCTGCGCCAGTTATATTGTGGGGAGCATGCTGCCAACATACAGGACAGCAGCAATACCAAGCCTAAACGCCTCAATGCATCACCTCAGTTAAAATAATCGTCAGCACTCTTACCCTCAGTTTATTAAGAAGATTCCGCCTAATGACTCCAAGCAATCCAGGCTATAACACCCTAAGCCGTCACCTGCCTGTGCTGAAAGGCATATTACGCGGTATCGAAAAAGAAAGCCTACGGGTTACCGAAGATGGCGTACTGGCGCAAACGCCTCACCCGCAGGCCCTGGGCTCGGCACTTACCCACCCTCGCATCACCACAGATTACTCCGAGTCGTTGCTTGAGCTCATCACTGCAACCCATCACTCAGCCGACAGCCTGCTTGCCGAACTGGCGCAAACCCATGCCTATGTGGCACGCCAACTGCAAGACGAGCTGATGTGGAATCAATCCATGCCGGCGCACCTTCCCGCTGACGCCGACATCCCCATCGCTTGGTACGGCACATCAAACAGCGGCATGCTCAAGCATGTGTATCGACGCGGTCTGGCGGTTCGCTATGGCAAGGCTATGCAGTGCATTGCGGGTGTGCATTACAACTTTTCACTGCCCGATGCGTTCTGGGATCTCTTCGATCCGCATGACAAGCACGACTCGCCCAAAAAAGTGGCAAGCGACACTACTCATCACTCAGGCTGCACCACTGTCAGTGACATTATTCAGACATGCTCCAAGGTCGACAGCCTTACGCAGCGCCGATCCCAAGGCTACCTGGCACTCATCCGCAACTTCACGCGCTACTCATGGTTCTTAATGTACCTCTTCGGTGCAGCGCCCGCAGTTTCAAGCTGTTTTTTACGTGGCAACCTGGCGGGGCTGGAGCGGCTCGATGATCAAACACTTTATCTGCCATACGCCACCAGCCTGCGCATGAGCGATCTCGGATACCAGAGCAACAAGGCGCAGTCCGAACTGCAGCTTTGTTATAACGACCTCGAAACCTTTCTGGCGCGCATCTATACCGCATCCACCACGCCCTGGCCCGACTATGAAGCCATAGGCACACATAAAAACGGTGAATGGGTGCAGCTCAATACCAATATTATCCAGATCGAAAACGAGTACTACTCCAGCATACGGCCCAAGCGCACCACTGATCGCGGCGAGCGGCCCGTTACGGCATTGGCCCAACGCGGCGTTGAGTATATTGAAGTGCGTTGCCTGGATATCGACCCGTTTTCGCCCCTGGGCATATCGGCTCAAACCAGCCGCTTCATGGATGCCTTTCTGCTTTTCTGCGCTACCGAAGAAAGCCGGAACTTTCCCCAGAACGGCTACTGTGCCGACAGCCATAATAATTTTTCTATCGTGGTAAAAGAAGGCCGCCGGCCAGGGCTGGAGCTGGTCAAGAGCGATAAGAAAACACCGCTCTCTGACTGGGCCACCGAACTTATCGAACGCATCGGGCCTTATGCCGACCTGCTCGACAGCGCCTACGGAGGCCAGCAGTATCGCGCCGCACTGGCCGAGCAGGCTGAAAAAGTACGACAGCCCGGGCTTACCCCCTCGGCGCGGGTGCTTGATGATCTTCGTACTCGGCACCTATCGCTGCACGAGTACACGCTGCAGCAAAGCATGGCCACCCGTGATTTTCTGCGCGCCCAGCCCTTTGATGCCACCACTGAGGCGCAATACCAGCGTCTTGCCAGCGTATCTTTTGACGAGCAGCATCATCTTGAAAACAGTGACACTGAAGATTTTGACAGCTACGTGGCAAGATACAACGCCGCACTCGCACGCCCCTAGAAACTGCGGCAAACCACAGGGGCTGCAACCCGCGCCAGGCAAGGTGGCAAACGCGGGTTGCGATACGCAAGAGTATCCACGATTTGTCTGAATTTATGATAACCGTCAATTTTTTGTGGCGGGGTACAACGTAGAATAGTGCTCGCCGACATCCTATTTGGTTTGCGTCTTATGCACCATCATCGGCGTTCCTGCTTTAAATTCTTATCTGATCCCACCGTGAACCTCCTTGCTCCCCAATCGCGCCCTTGCTGCCGTGATCAGCAACGCTTCTCCGTTCTTATCAAAACACACGCTTCAAGCACGAGCGCTCAACGCCAGCCAGGCACCCGGCCCTTGCGCACAGGCTCCGTACCATGAGCCCAGGCGTACCCGTCTCCTACGAGCTCGCTGTTGCGCAGCGGCTGGCTTCCTCCCCCGTTTTGGCCCACGCCGGCCTCGAATCCCTTCACGTGCTAGCCTCCCAGGCGCGCCTTGTCAGGCTCAAAGCCAGACAACACCTGTTTCACTCCGGCGACCAAGCTAACCACTTTTTCTTTATCCATTCAGGCAGCATCGCCCTATACAGGCCCTCGTACAACGGCGACAACAAAATATTTCGCATCATGGAAGCTGGCGACTTGCTGGCTGAGGCATGCATGTTCCTCAACCCGGCGCATTACCCGCTTTCGGCGCGCGCCTGCTGCGCCACGTCGGTGTACCGCATCCCCCGCGAGCCCCTGCTGCTGCTTGTACGCAAATCCACTGACTTCTGTTACGCCATGCTCGAGGGCATGGCCCGGCGTATTTCGCAAACACTTAACCGTATCGACCTGCTCACCACCAGCAACTCAGCCCAACGCATGGTTACCTACTTCATGGATCTCTACATGCAGCAGCGCAGCGTAAGGCTTACCTTGCCTGCAAATCAAAACGTGGTTGCACGACAGCTCAACATCGCGCCCGAAACCTTTTCGCGCCAACTCAAATCGTTCAAACGTGCCGGTTACATTGCTGGCCGCAATCGCGAAATCAGCCTTATCGATGTACAGGGCCTATGCGCGGCGGTTGATCTCCCCCCACCCAAAGCACGCTTTGACACATTCAGGTCTGAAGAAGACGCCAACTTTTGCCCCATGCAGCTCAACTGCAATTATGCGCGCCAGCCCCTGGGTGAACTATCCATCTGACTGGGGCTCGGCGCAACCAGTCTGGCCATCAGTACGCTCTCCCAGCAACACTGGGCCAGCATAGAGCAAATAAACCACAAACGCCGCCGACCACAGCACGCCGGCACTAACCAGTAATGGCATCAGAAACTGACCGGCCAGCCATACGCCAGCCACTGCGCGCAGCAGTGCAGCGAGCACGAGGGTGCTCGCCACCAACGGCACCCAAATTCGTCTGTCCAGCCATTTGCCTGCATGAATGCGCCCTGCAATATTCATAATGGCAAAAATGGACAAGGCCATGGCACCGGCCATCAGCAAATGGCGGCCTGCCGAGGCGGTTATGGGCGCGCCCAACCAGGCCGCGCCCATGGCCCCGTAGCCAAGCGCTATTAGCCAATACGACCCATACAACATCAAGGCCCATCGTGTGAAAAGACGGCGGCCTATATGCCAGTCGTTGAGCAGGTTGAGTGTGGCCGCTGCGGCAGCCAGCGCCGTCCAGCCAGTAATAATGTCGGCTCCCGCCACAAACTCGACGGCGCTGCACAAGACAATGGTAAACACAGCCAGGTAACGTCGCGGCGGGCGGGCAAGATAAACCGTGACCTGAGTATCGTCTTCTTTACCCCCCAAGCGCCCTGACTCTACACGGTTGTTCATTACACTCATGGACACCCGGCTGGCCGCCACAATAATCAGCACCATCATGGCACCCACTGCCGCGTACAACCACGCAAAAGAAGACGCTCCCAGCAACAGCCTGGCTGCCTGAACCATTACAGAGGCACGGTCGGTGTGGGCAGACACGCCTTGCACAAAGTCGCCCTGCATAATCAGCGATACAAAAAAACCCGCCTGCAGTATGGCCAGTGCGGCGATGGCCCACGCAAAACTCGTGTGGCGTCGCTCAGGGTCACGCCAGAGCGGCGGCATAATCTGAGCCAGCAAGCCCACCCATAATGCAAGATTGCAGGCAGCCGCCGGCCACAAACCTATCGCCGGCCACCACCAGCCGGCCAGAACATAACTGGCGCGAGCAAGCAGCCAGAGCAAAACCAGATACGCCAGCGGCCGTCGCGTTATGGGCGTAGTGCCGGTAAACTCAGGAATCGCTGTAAGAGCAAAACCAGCCACCGAGGCCGCGCCAAAGCCATAAATAAGCTCATGGCCATGCCAAAGCACAAGCCCGCCCGGCACAGGCGGCATGATGTCCAGCCCGCCCAGCGAGAGCAGCCAGATCATCATAAACACCGGCGCACTTACTGCAGTGAGTGCAAAAAATGGCCGGAACCCGCACATCAGCACGGGCAGTCGGTCGACCATTGTCAATGCCGGGGTTGGCCCGGCTTTAAGCGCGGGGTGCAGCGGTGGGCTGTCTTTGTGTTCATCAGAGTGGGGGAACACCTGACCTGGCGCGAGACCGTGCGGTTGCTCGTTCATACTGAACACCCCCCGTGCTGGGACGGCTCGTCCTCATGACCCAAACGGGGCAAGTGCCCTTGCTCAAGCCCGAAACCTATGCGCACCTCATCGGCCTGCATCATTTGCCCAGTGGTCTGATAAATGTAGCTGTCGTCACGATCTGCTTGAACCCGTGAAAACGTAAACTCACGCACAAAACGGCCCGGATTGGGCGCCATCATAAGCACCCTGTCTGCCAGCCTAACGGCTTCCATCAAATCGTGGGTAATCATGAGAACGGCGGCACCCGCCTGCTCTACCTGATGCCGAAGTAAGCGATAAAGCTCAAGCTTGAGGCCAATATCAAGTGCTGAAAAAGGCTCGTCAAGCAGCAGCAGATCGGGCTCCAGCGCCAGCGCACGCCCCAGGGCCACACGGCTTTGCATGCCGCCTGATAACTCATGCGGGTATTTGTCCAGGTCTTCGACAGCAAGACCTAACCGCAAGGCCATTTTGCTTCCCTGCTCACGCCGCCGGGCCTTGGACACACCCTTGGCCTGCAGACCCAGTGCGATGTTGTCAACCGTGTTTTTCCAAGGCATGAGCCGTGGTTGCTGGAATACACACGCTGTGTCGCGAAAACTTGAGGTAACCGTGCCCTCAGAGGCGTTGATCAACCCAGCCACAATGTGCAATAGCGTGCTTTTGCCGCAGCCCGAAGGCCCCACCAAAGCCAGTGTTTCACCTGCCCGCAGATCAAGGTTGATGCCATCCAGAACTTCGGTCAGGGCATATCGGTGCACAAGCCGACGAATTTCAAGCGTGTTCATGCGGGCTCCGAACGCCAGCGCTCTACGCGACGTTTAAAGGGTTCGAGCACCAAGTATTCGACAGCCAGCAGCAGGCCGAGTACGGCAACAATCCAGCCCAGCGAACTTGCCGTATCGAGCTGCGCCCGTGATACGGCAAGTGCCGCGCCGACCCCATCGGGGGTGGTAAGAAGCTCTGCCATCACCACTACTTTCCAGGAAATGCCCAGGGCAGTGATCCAGGAGGGAAAAAGATAGGACAGCACGTGCGGGAAGTAAACGTCAACCAGCGTCATGTGCCAGGGCAATCGATAGGCGCGAGCCACGTCTTTGAGTTGATTATCTAGCGTACGCGCGCCCTGCATGGCACCTGCAAAGACCACAGGAAAGCACGCTACGAACACCGTAAATACTGGCGTGGCATCACCCATACCAAACCAGAGCATGGCCAGCACCAGCCACGCAATGGGCGGCATGCCCAGCAGCAGCGTGACCAAAGGGCGCGAAACCATGGCTGCAGTCAGTGACCGACCTGCCAGAAGCCCCGCAGCAGTACCCACCAGCAAAGCTGCACCCAGGCCGCTAAGGCTGCGCCTGGCCGAAATAAGCAGTTCGGGTGCGGCAATGCCCTCATGAAACATCTGCGTCAGCTGGTGCAAGGTTGCCACAGGGCCTGGAAGAACCAGCGGGCCATATGCGCGCGCGCCGGCCTCCCAGAGGGCACAGAACAGCAAAATGCTGGCGATCGCGCCCCAGCCGCTCCACAAATATGCCAGTGTTGCAGCCCCGGCATTTCGCAGCTTGAGCAAAAAATGCATCATTACCGTGATTACGCCCCCGCACCCGCATAAAAAGCATCATCAGGCAGCTTGCCGCCTACCGTTGCGGGTTCACGATCAAGCAATAACTGATAGAAGTACTCAAGCTCAGGGCGTGCCTCGATGGCTGTCGCATAATGCTGAGGCGCAAACATAAGCGAATCGGTAACCGCTTCCGGGGTGAGCATGGTAATGTGCTGCGCGACAAGTTCACCACACTCTTGTGGGTTGGCAAAACACCATGCCGTAGATTCGGCATAAGCCTTTTCAAAGCGGGCTAGCAGTTTGGGGTTGTTGCGCGCGGCACCCAGAGCCGCCATGCCTGCCTGAGGAATGCGGGGTGGGCGGTCAAGCAGCCGCCCCCATTCTTCTTGCAAATTAACGCTGCGATATAACTCGGGCGCCACGACAGAAACCGGAAACGAATGCGACTTGCGCAAGGCCATGGAAATGGCGGGTTCGGCAAGCAAGGCATGGTCTACCCGACGCATAAGCAGCAGTTGCACGGCATCCATGGGCGAGGCCACATAACGCAGCTTAAAGTCTTTACGAGAATCAAGCCCTTGCTTTTCGCACAGAAAACTAAAGAGAATGTCAGGCATATCGGCACGAAAAGGAATGGCGATCTCTTTACCTTTGAAATCAGCCAGGGTCTTCATGTTTGGGCTGCGAGACACCATCCACAAAATACCCCAAACCGCCACGTTAACGAGTGTAAGCGGCACGCCGCGGTTGTAAAGATTGGCCGCCACATTGGTAGGCGCGGCAATAAACGATGTTTTGCCCTCCATGGCAAGTGCCCTGAGCTGATCGGGGTTGGTCCATAACGTGAACCGGGCGCTGTCAGTTACGTCGGCAAGCGCACCACTTTCTATCATGTGAAGAAGAGGAAACGACACCGATGCCGGAGGGCCGGCCATATCAAGATGTGTACCCTGCTCGCTCGCTGGCTGCGCCGCCCATGCGTTTGCCGCAGAAATAAAGGGTGATAATGCCAACCCACCCAGCAGGTTACGCCGTTTGCGCGACAAACCGCCCGCCCGCCATGCTCGCCCGCCGTCAACCATTTTGATGCCTTTCTGTTGTGCACAAGACCCAGCACGCAGGCACGCCGCCCGGCACGCCCGCATTGCTAAGAGTAATCATTCGTATAAGCATAGTGTATTTTTTTGCGCGCCATTCATACATGATCTGGATCAATGTTGTGAGAGGGTTTACTCAGGCAGGCTGCGGGCCGCATCAAGCACACTATTGATGCTGGCGGCCTGAACGTCGTCAATGCGCCCGGCCTTTTGGGCAAGTGGAACGGAACGCCGGCACAGCGCGCGGTAGAAGGACGCCATCTCGGGATCGAAGTCGCCCAGCGCCTGAACATGCCGCTCCACCGTATGCGTATCGCCTCGCGATACGGGGCCTGGCATGCCCTTGGCAAGCCCCGAACTTTCGATCGAAGCAACTGTGCCTCGCAGCATGGGTAAAAAGGCGTCAAGCGCGGCCTGCTCGGTGCTGCCCCAACTTTGCCAGGCACGCACACCTTCGGCCAGCAACACATTGACAAACTGTGAGGCAAACCCGCACGAGGCATGGTAACGGACACGCATGCCTGCAGGAAGATGGTTGACCGTGCACCCAAGAGCCATAGCCAGGCGAGACAGCCGTTGGCTCAGAGGCTCGCCCGCTTCTATGGTGATGACGCAGCCCGACAGCGTACGCGCTGCCGTCACCGGATCTGCGAAGGTATGCATGGGGTGAAAGCCGCCCACCTCAGCGCCTTCTGCCAACGCTTTGCCCAGCACCTGCACCTCAGTGGCCCCACTGCAATGCACCACGCTACTACCCGGCCTCCAGCGTATGCTCTGCGCGGTAGGGGCAATGGCGGCATCGGACGTGGTAATAAAAATAAGATCACACTCATCAGCCACTTGCTGAGGCGACATCACGGCGCAGGCACTACAGCCCGTCGCCAGCGCGTTTGCACTGTCAACGCTGCGGCTGGCCACGGCATGCACGTGTGCCCCATTTTGGTCGAGACACCATGCCAGCGCACAGCCCAATCTGCCAGCACCAATAAAGCCGATTTTTGGAAAAACAGAAGCAAGCTCGGTGTGTGGCATGGTCATTGCCTTCCTGGTGAGGTAATTGTGCATTATGTGAAGAAGTTCTGACTGGTAGCCGAGGCGGTAATAAGGACTCGCTGCTTTCCTTGCCGTTCGCGGTTCGCGCCACCGACCTGCCTGGTCACAAAATTAAACTGTACATCGAACCACTCACGGAAGACGAACTAGAAAGCAAGCTTAAGCATCACCAGCCGAACGCTGCCGAGGTTTAAGCAGGCCATTGCCGAGCGCCCGGGCCCTATTAGTGATCAAAACCCGCATGCTCACCGTTAGGCCCTTCACGCGACGATAAGACGATTGGGCGGCGGGGTGCCGAAGTACAGCGTTCTACGCATGAAGACAACGATAACCATAGTTTTACAATGAACGCCCGTACTCACTGGCTGATGCCCCATCATGAACCTGCCGCTGCCCATAGATATTATTTCCGTGCAATCTCAAGTGGTTTACGGCCACGTCGGCAACAGCGTTGCTGTACCCACGCTACACGCTCTGGGCTTTTCTGTTGCGGCGGTCCCCACGGTGATACTCAGCAACACCCCTCACTATCCGACACTGCACGGCGGGCCCGTCCCGCTTGAATGGTTTAAAGGCTATCTGCAAGATTTGCGTGCCCGCGATGCGCTGGGCCATGTGCGTACTATTCTTATTGGCTACCTGGGCGGCCCGGATCAGGCACACGCGTTGGCTGAATGGGTGGTTGACGTGACGGCAGAGTACCCTTGCGTACGTGTACAGATAGACCCAGTGATCGGAGACCACGACACGGGTATTTATGTAGCGCCGGGTATGGTCGACGCGTATCGCAGCCACCTGCTGCCGCTGGCTCACGGGATTACACCCAATGGGTTTGAGTTAGCCTGCCTGACTGGTATGCCCACAGACGACACCCCCAGCGTTATCGAAGCGGCCCGCAGCCTGCTTACTGGAAACCTGCAATGGGTGGCGGTTACCAGCGCAGCGCCAGCAGACTGGGCGCCCGACCAGATTCACGTGGCAGTCGTCACACGTGACAGCGCAGAGATTGTGCGCCACGCCAGAGTTGACACCACGCCCAAGGGCACAGGTGATCTGTTCAGCGCCGCTACGGCGGCCCATCTACTTCAAGGCAACAGTCTGGCGGATGCCGCCAGGCTTGCCTGTGACCGTGTAGTGATGGCACTCGAAAACACACACCGTGCCGGCTGCGGCGAACTCGTGTTACCGCAATAACATCCTCCAAACTATGCCACACGGCGTGTCTTAAACCAAAATCTCCCCAAAAAGGAATAAACACATGAAACGCTCCCTGCTCTGGTGTCTTGCCCTAAGCGGCCTCACCGCTTGCGCCCAACAGACAGGTGGCCCTGCCAAAAGCACGCAGACAGCCACAGGCCATGATGACATACTGACCGCCTATCACTGGCAGCTGGAAAGGGCCATCGATGATCAGGGCACCGCACAACCCCAATGGATACGGCAGAACGGCAATGAAGACGGGCCCCTGGACCTCACATTTAAAGACGAACGTGTGTCTGTTAGCGGCTTATGCAACAAGCTGGGTGCCAGTTACGCAATAACTGGCACCCAGATGCACATCAACCAGGTTGTGGGTACCATGCGGCTTTGCCCTGACGAGTCACTCATGCAGTACGAGCAGGCAGTAGGCCAGCGGCTTCCAGAGGTATCTGCCTGGCGCGTAAAAACCCAGCCGGGCGCAGACCATCAACCATCGCTGACACTGGGTTTCAATGACGGCAGTCAGTGGATATTGCAGGGCAAGCCTACGCATGAAACGCTTTACCGCTCCTCGGCTGACATCGTGTTTCTTGAGGTGGCCGCGCAAACTGTGCCCTGCTCGCATCCACTAACCCCGAACAAACAATGCCTGAATGTGCGCACGGTTGACTATGATGCCAGCGGCCTCAAACAGGGCCAAGGCCAGTGGCAGGCCTTTTATGACGATATCGAAGGCTACCGCCATGAGCCAGGCGTGCGCACTGTGCTAAGGCTCAAACGTTACACGCGTCGCAATGTTCCGGTCGATGCATCCCGGTATGCCTACGTGCTCGACTTAACGGTTGAAAGCGAAAACACCCGCTAAAACCAATGACGAACGCGCCAGGCCAGATAGTGCCGGCCACGCCTTGTTGGCACAGCGGCAGTACTGGCAACAGTGCTGGGGCCTCAGGCTCACACGACGATTGAGCATGTGGGGCTTTCTGTGCACCAGGCCCCAGTGGGGCGTGCGGTGGGCGAGCGGTACGGTGCCCACACGAAAGTGGGAGAATCAGAAAGGGCAGGTATAACTTACGTTACACCTGCCCTTTCTGTTACTGCGACTGCATCAAACCACTAAGAAGCTGCCACTTCTACCAAGGGCTTATGCCGCAGCCGTTTATAGGCAACCATAACCAGCATCAAGATCGTGACTGCCATAAATGTGCCACTTAGCGGACGCTGGAAAAACACGAACGCATCGCCACGCGCAAGCAACAGCGCACGCCGGAAGTTTTCCTCCATCATGGGGCCCAGCACAAAGCCGAGCAGCAGCGGAGCAGGCTGAAAACCCACCGAAGCCAGAACGTACCCAAAAACGCCCAGAGCCAGCACCATGCCAACGTCAAACAGGTTGTTGTTGGCGCTATAGACACCAATGGCGATCAGGAACAACACCGTGGGGTAAATAAGGCGATAAGGCACTGACAGCAGCTTGACCCACATTCCGATCAGAGGAATATTGAGAATAAGCAGCATGATATTGCCGATCCAGAAACTGATCAGCAAACCCCAGAACATGGCAGGGTGTTCCACCATCATCTGCGGGCCCGGCGTAATGTTGTGGATCATTAACGCGCCCAACATCAAGGCCATGACGGCATCACCCGGAATACCAAGCGTAAGCGTGGGAATAAACGCCGTAATGGCCGCTGAGCTGTTGGCGGCCTCGGGGCCAGCCACACCTTCAATGGCGCCATGCCCAAAACGCTCGGGCGTTTTCGACACTTTCTTTTCCATGGCATACGACATGAACGAAGCCATGGTGCCACCAGCGCCTGGCAAAATGCCCAGCATGGAGCCAATGAGTGAGCCACGCGCGATGGGGCCAGCCGACTGGCGCATCTCGCTTTTAGTCACGCGCATTGCACTACCTTTCACTTTCGCGACCATCGACCCTTTGCCCAGGCGGCCGGCATTGGCCAGCACATCGGACACACCAAACAGGCCCATGGCAAGCGCGACCAGCGAAATACCATCCTGAAGCTCAGGTATACCAAAGTCAAAGCGAGCTACACCACTGTTGACGTCAGTGCCCACCACACCCAGAATTAGCCCGATGACAACGGACGCAATGCCTTTGAGTGGCGAACCGCTAGTCAGTGCCGATGCGGCCAGCAGCCCCATGACCATAAGCGCAAAGTACTCGGCCGGTCCAAACAAAAATGCCGCTTCAGTCAGCAATGGACTGAAGAACATCATCATGACGATACCCACGCACACCCCCAGAAACGAGGCGATCATCGCAATGAAAATGGCCGCCGCGCCGCGACCCTGACGTGCCATGGGGTTGCCGTCCACACAAACAACAGCGTGTGATGCCGTACCAGGCAGGTTCAACAGAATTGAGGTGGTTGCACCACCAAAGCTGGTACCGTAATACAAACCAGCCAACATCAACAACGCACCCGTTGGATCCAGCCCGTAAGTTACGGGCAGAAGCATGGAAATGGCGGCCAGCGCGCCAATACCGGGCAGAACGCCAATTAGGTTACCCAGCAATACGCCCACAAAGGCGTACATAAGGTTATTGATATGAAAAGCTGTGGTGAGGCCGAGCCAAAGGTTATCAATCATGATCAGCCCCAGTTAAAAAGAGGAAACTGCATTTGCATGCCGTAGTAGAAGACACCCACGGCAAAAGCGGTTACACCGAGGCCCAGTAACACTGAAGCCAGCAGCGAGTTGTCTTTGTCGCCCAGGGCTGCAATAAAGATCATGGCAAAGGTCGCGGGCACCAAGCCGCCATATTTGCCCAATAACATGAATGCCAGCATGGACCCAACTGTTGCCACCCATGGACGAATAGGCGAGGGCTTTTTCGCGGCAGCGTCAACCTCGTCTTCGGACGGCATCATTTCGTCTGGGGAATCTGGCGTGGCCACAATAAGCAGCCCGAGAAATGCAAGAAGCACACCCAGCATCAAGGGATAATAACCGGGCCCCATGCGCGCCAGCGTTCCCAGCGAGTAGTCAATGCTGCCAATGGCTGTACCCATACCAAGCAGAATAATCAGTCCGCCTGACGCAAACTTTCGAGGATTAAATTCAAATTTTTTCATAGCGATGCTTGTCTCTTTTCATAGCGATGTTTGTCTCTTTTTTCATGGCAATGTAGGTATTAATTGCCTCGGAACCTGCACGCACCTGTCTCGGCCCGCGCATTGGCCGGAAAAAAAAGAGTGTATGCAAGTTATCTGGCAATGGGGATGACAACATCATGACCATTTGGTAATGTTTGTGTGAATAGTGCCGGGGCACCAGCGCCACCGTGAAACGTAATCGGTTTGCGCCGCATCTAATGACTACAACGCGGCGATTTCCCGCTGCGCACCCTGGGAGACTTCTTATGTTCCGCACTTTGCTAACAACAGCTGCAACCGTTCTGGCATTTTCCTTTGGTACAGCTACCGCGCTGGCGGCGGGGCCCTCAATACTCACCGCTCCGCCCCCTGCTCCCTACAAAGCGGTTAGCACCCTGGTGAAGTTGCCTGACTTCATTCCCGGACTAGGTCAACTGTTCGTGAACCCTGACACACTTCCTGCAGGGCCGTTTCTCGGCTATGACCATGATGGCAAGCTCGTAAGCACCACATATATGATTCCGCTGTCCATGATGAAGCCTGACATGAACCTCAAAGACCTGAAAGCCCCCGCAGGCACGGTTGATCATGTCGACATGATGTACAACGCGGGCCATCCCGGCGTCGCAGAGCCACACGTGCACATTATTTTATGGAATGTGCCCGCTGCTCAAGAAAGCCGTGTAGCCAAATGAAAACTTTCAAACCTGATCCTCGCCGACGATTGATTTTGTCGGCGGGCGGGGGGTTGCTGCTGTCGGCCATCGTTTTCCGACGGGCCAACGCAGCAGATGAAATCGAAATCGCCATGTCCGGCACCCCAACCGGCTCCGACGTCTGGTTTCGTCCCAACGGGCTGTGGGTTAAGCGAGGCCAGGCCGTGCGGTGGGTCAACCGGGACGTCGGCAATGTCCATACCACGACCGCATATCACCCTGACAACCACAAGCCGCTGCGTATGCCAAAAAGTGCGCATGCCTGGGATTCGGGCTATTTATTACCCAACGAGTCCTTTGTAGTAACGTTTCAGGAGACCGGGGTATATGATTATTTTTGTACGCCACATGAGCATGCAGGCATGGTCGGGCGCATTGTAGTGGGCGAGGTAGATGCCGCTGAGCGGCCTTATGCCGATACAGATGCGCAATTACCCGCCGTTGCCGTCGCAGGGTTTCCTGATATTGCCAGTATTTTGAAAACGAAACGATGAAACAAACGAGGACGGACAATGAAGGCAACATTGTCGATCTCATCTTCGTTACCCTTCATCGCCTTTATTCATGGCACCGCACGCGGCATGCCGTTTATTGCCCACATGTCATGAATAGACCTGAGCCCAAGACCGTGTTCGGTACGGTCCGTGCTGATTGAAAGGTTTTTCCTTGCACCGAATCTGATGGGTCTGAATCATGTTTACGACTTTAACTCCGCCTTCCTTCACGCACAAAGAAGCTGCCCACAGAGGCTTGGCTTCAGAACGCATACGAGCCCGTTTGACCGAGGCCAACAGCCGCTACCATGCCAATGACAACATCTCTTCGTTTATTCAGGAGGGTGAACTGGACGAGCTTCGTGTCGAAGTGGAAAGCCGGGTACGCGAAGTACTGCGTTCATTGGTCATTGACATAGACCACGACCACAATACGTCAGATACCGCACGTCGCGTAGCCAAAATGTTTCTCGACGAGGTGTTTCGCGGCCGTTATCAGCCGGCACCACCCGTCACTGCGTTTCCGAACGTATCGCACCTGAACGAACTAATGATTGTCGGTCCGATCAAGATTCGCAGTGCGTGTTCGCATCATCTTTGCCCAATTCTGGGGAAAGTCTGGATAGGTGTATTACCTGGGCCAACCTCAGACCTGATGGGGCTGTCAAAATATGCCCGGCTATGCAACTGGATTATGAACCGACCACAAATCCAGGAAGAAGCCATCGTCATGCTGGCGGATGAACTAGAACGCCAGGTAAAGCCGGACGGTTTGGCCGTGGTGATGGCAGCCAGCCATTTTTGCATGAGCTGGCGAGGCGTAAAGGATGATGGTGTGTTGATGAAAAACTCAGTAATGAGGGGTGCTTTTTTGCACGATGCCACGCTTCGTCGCGAATTTTTAAGCCTGCTCACAGAAAAGCACGACTGACATGTTTTAAATGTTTGTTTGCTGTTTGCCCATGTACAACTCTGGTTTCTGATTGCCCACTGCAATAGGCTGATCAAAACAAAACAGGCACCTCAGTTGCACAGAAAAAAAGGAAAAATCGTGTCCATACCTACAATTCTCAAAGCCCGCCAGTCAGTTGCCGAAGGCACTATGGCATTTCACTTTGATAAGCCCGCAGGGTTTGATTTCAAGCCCGGGCAGGCTATTGATGTCATTTTGCCGCGCGAGGGCATCGCCAACGACTCACCTGATGCGCGTCATACATTTTCTATCGTAAGCGCGCCATTTGAAAACGAGCTTGTGGTAACCACTCGCATGCGCGACAGTTCGTTCAAACGTGCGTTCGGAAGCTTGCCTATCGGCGACCCGATTGAAATAGAAGGCCCCTTCGGCTCGCTGACCCTGCCCAAAAGCCACGCGCGCCCTGCTGTGTTGATTGCGGGTGGCATTGGCATTACGCCCTTCATGAGTATGGTGCGACACGCAAACAAAAACCAAACGCAGCAAGACTTGTTGCTCATTTACTCCAACCACCGCCCCGAGGACACCGCGTTTCTCGATGAGCTCCAGCAACTGGCAAAAAGCAACCCGCGATTTCACATGGTCGCCACCATGACTGACATGGATCGTTCGTCCCAGACCTGGGCCTCCCATACAGAACAGGTTGATGCAAACCTGATACAAGAAGCCACAAAAGGCTTAGACACACCCGTCTTTTATGTTTCGGGCCCTCCGGGCATGGTGCGGGCGATGTCAAAAATACTTGATGAAGCGGCTGTGGACGAAGAAAACGTGCACAGTGAAGAGTTCTATGGCTATTAAGTCTGGAGTCTTCGACCCAGGCATTTGGAGCAACCATGCAAAACTCACACAACCTGGCCGTATCAGCCATTTCGAGCCAGACACCAGATGCCGAGCTGGTGCTGCGCGCCGCCTCAGGCGAAGAAGCAGCCTTCGAAGCCATTATGCGCCACAACAATCGGCTGCTGTTTCGCACAGCACGCAGCATTGCAAGCACTGATGAAGATGCAGAAGATGTACTGCAAGAAGCCTACCTGCACGCGTGGCGCGCGCTTGGCAGCTTTCGTGCAGATGCCAAACTCTCAACGTGGCTGGTGCGAATTGTCGTCAATGAAGCGCTCGGGCGCTTGCGACGCAAACGCGCTAATGTCATTCCACTGGACGCTGCGATGATATCTCCAGATCCTGAAATACAAGCCTCGTTGGCGGCAGATGCCAACCGACAACCCGAACCAACCGCCATGCGTACACAACTGCGTAAACTGATGGAGGCCCGAATCGACCTGCTTCCTGATCTGTATAGAACGGTGTTCATGCTGCGTGCAGTCGAAGAAATGAGCGTCGAAGAAGTTTCGCACGTACTCGACATGCCTGAAGCAACCGTGCGCACCCGGTTCTTTCGCGCCCGAAGCTTAATGCGCGAAGGTCTTGCCAGCGATATGGACATGACACTGGGCGATGCGTTCTCGTTTGACGGGGCGCGCTGTGATCGCATTGTTGCCACCGTTCTGGCTAAGCACAGGGGTTCCCAGGCCTGAAGGCCGTTAGCCGCCTGACGCACTCAGGTAGCTAACGGCATGCCCAGGGTCAAACCGGAAACACCCATACATGCTCTGTGGGCAACTCCAGGCTGACGCCTTCCGGCACTCTTTCCTGCGTGCCATATGCACGCAGCACAAAGGTTTCTTGCGCATCAGCGCTGTGGCCGCGAAACAGGTATTCCCATTTTTCGCCCAAGTACATACTGGTCAACAAAGGCAGCTGCAGCGTGTTTTCTCCCCCACCAGTGCGCAGCCTGACCTGCTCGACACGTATGATGGCTCGTGCGGTCTGGCCTACGCTCAGGCCCTCGCCTGCCCTGCCGCGCAACGTCCATCCGTGGCATTGCACGGTTGCTTGCCCATCGGTAATATCGCTAACCGTACCTTCCAGGGCGTTGTTGCTGCCCATGAACTCTGCACAAAACAGAGAGTGAGGCGATCCGTACATTTCTTGCGGCGTTCCCTGCTGTTCGATCTTGCCATTGTTCAGCAGCAAAATACGGTCAGAGATCGCCATGGCTTCATTCTGGTCGTGCGTCACCATGATGGCCGAAAGGCCCAGTCGCAGGATCAGCTCACGCAAGAAAGCTCGGGCCTCTTCACGTAACTTGGCATCCAGATTGGACAATGGTTCATCCAGCAGAAGAACGGGCGGGTTATAAACCAACGCCCTGCCGATGGCCACGCGCTGCTGCTGCCCGCCTGAGAGCTCATGAGGGTAACGCTGCCCCAATTTGCCCAGCCCCAGTTGGTTGAGTATTTCTTGCACACGCGTTTGTTGTTCCGCCTTCTTGATCTTGCGAAGCTTGAGCGGATAAGAAATGTTTTCTGCCACCGTTTTATGTGGCCACAAGGCATAAGACTGAAAAACAATACCCAGTTCACGCTGATCTGCGGATACCTCGCTGCGGGTTTCGCTGTCATAAAGCACGCGTTCATTCATGACAATACGACCCTTTTTGGCCGCTTCAAGCCCCGCCACCGCCCGCAACAGCGTGGTTTTCCCGCTGCCCGAAGGGCCCAGCAAAGACACCACCTCACCGCGCTGCAGCTGCATGGACACCCCTTTGAGTACAGGATTGGTACCGTAGTCCAGGTGCAGGTTTTCGACAGATAATTCAATCATGAAGTTTGACTCCAAAGCGCAATGCCACGGCCAGGCCAGCGACAACCAGAACAATGTTTATGAAGGAGAGCGCTGCCACAATATCTATGGCGCCTGTTGCCCATAACGACACTAGCATGGACCCTATGGTTTCAGTGCCTGGCGAAAGCAGATAAACACCCGTGGAATATTCGCGTTCAAAAATCAGAAACATAAGCAGCCACGAACCGATAAGCCCGTAGCGCGCCAGCGGCACGGTAATGTGCCTGGTAACCTGTCCACGTGTAGCGCCTGTGCTGCGGGCCGCTTCTTCAAGCTCGGGAGCCACTTGCAGCAATGTCGCGGAGATCAGGCGTATGCCATAAGCCATCCAGACCACCGAATAGGCCAGCCAGACGCTGAAAATGGTCGATCTGAGTGCACGCATGGGTTCGATAGCATGCTCGCGCAGCCAGCCTGCCATGGGCAGTACCGAAAACCAGCCATCTTTGAGTGAGTTATCAAACCACATGGGCACAAACAGGAATACCCACAAAAATGCCAGACCTGCCAACAACCCTGGCACAGCACGTGGCACTAACACGCTGTAGTCCATAAAGCGGCTAACACCGTCATTTTTGCGGTGCGTCACCAGTGCGATGGCGGTGTAGCACGCCACGGCAAGGGCACCGCCAATAACACCGATAGCGACCGAGTTAACGATGGCCCTAATGAGGGTCGGTTGCTCAAAAACCGTGCGAAAGGCACTTACGGACAAGACATCAAACAGGGAAACGCCATACCCCCAGTTCGACACAAACGCCCGCAGCACGACGCCTGCCAAGGGCACAACAATGGCAACAAACAACCAGAGCATTACGACGGCGCCCGCCACCCAGCGCCATTTACCCAACGGGAGCGGGCGTGGGCGAGAGGCCTTGCCTTTGACCGTGGCATAGCGATTGGCACTGCGCAACAGGTGTCGCTGCAACATAACCAGCGGAATGGTAAAGGCAATTAACACCATGGCCACGGCCGCCATCAAGTGATAAGACGGGATACCCAGCTTGTTGGTCAGCTTATAAAGATAAGTTGACAGGACCAGGTGACCTTCTGGGTCGCCCAGCACCAGCATCAAGCCGAACACTTCAAGGCCCAGAAAGAACAGCAACACCGTGGCATACGAAATGGCGGGGCGCACCATGGGCAGGCTGACTGCCGTCATCACCTGCAACGGACTGGCGCCCGCAGTACGCGCGGCCTCTTCAACGTCAGAACCCAGGCTGTGCAGGGCCGACGAGATGTACAGATAGGCGTAGGGCACGTGCGTGAGCCCGGCAATTACGATAATTGCGGGCAAGGAATAGATATTCCAGGGCACAAAGCCCAGTATGTCATTGGCCCAGGTTGAGAAAAAACCCACAGGGCCTGCCGCCACAACATAGCCAAAGCCCAGCACCATGGGCGAGACAAATACCGGAACCAGAATCAGCGGTTCTATCCAGCGGCGCCCGGGCAGATCGGTACGCGATACCAAGAAGGCCAGGATCCCGCCCAGTGGTATGGCGATAATACAAAGCCCGAAAGCCAGCATAAAGCCACTTTTAAGCGCCTTGTAGAAATCCGGGTCAGAAAATATAAACGCATAGCCTTCAACGCCAAATTGGCGTGACGGCACAAAAAACGGTGCCGACAGAAAGCTTTGAATAACGATAAGAGACAACGGCAGGTAGATCGCCAGCGCCGTAAGGGCTACGGTCAACCCGCGCGGCAAAGACTGCCATCCGCGGCGCAAGGAATGCATTGATATCACCCTGGAAAATAATGCACGTCCGCGCCTAAGCTCGAGGCGCAGACGTGCTGGTCAGTAACGCGAACAGTAGCTACTTACTTGCCTGTCGCGGTACGCCACTCTTTGATGAACTCCAGGCGTTTGTCTTGTTGCAGATAGTCAAGCAGCGACTTGTCAACAGGAATAGGCTTGAGCGACTTGCCAAGCTTTTTGGTCATACCATCTACGTCATTGTCGCCATCGATATCATCGCGCACCGAGGCAAGGTCTGCCTTATTGGCGAGCACGTTCTGGCCCCGCTTGGACAGCAAGTAGTCCATCCACAGCTTGGCAGCATTTTCGTTTTTAGCCGTTTTACCTATAAACGCGACACGCGAAAGCACCAGGGTGTAGTCGGTGGGGTAGGCAACGCCAAGGCCAGGGTCTTTCTTGGCCCGCGTTTCAGCGTATGAGCCCAGCACGTTGTAGCCGATGAGGTTTTCACCCGAGGAAACGCGCTCCATCATGGTGCCGGTAGAAGACTGCACAACCATACCCGCCTTGGCGATGCCTTTGAGCACGTCAAAGTAGTTAGGATCATTGCGACTGTCTTGAACGGCCAGCATAAAGCCCACGGCCGATTTTTCGATATCGTAGGTGGTAACTTTGTTTTTGAAGCGGGCCAGATCACTGTCTATGAGTTTGGCCAGTGCCGGGTGTGTGGTGGGCACTTCTTCCGACTTGATCAGACGTGTGTTGTAAATAAATACGGCAGGCTCGTAGGTTGTGCCATAGGCCGCATCATTCCACACAGACCACTTTGGAAGATGGCTGATTTCAGGCGATTTGTACGTCATGGCGTAGTCAACGGCCAGTTTCAGCGCGGAATCCATTGACGAACTCCAGATTACATCGCCGCTGTTGCCGCCTGAAGCCTGCTCGCTGATGTATCGACTGTACAGCTCGGTGCTGTTCATGTCGTTGTACTCAACCTTGACGCCCGGGTACATGGCTTCGAAGTCTTGAATGACGGGGTTCGCGGCTTTGGTATCTGTGGTGGAATAGACAATGACTTTGCCTTCTTTCTTGGCAGCGTCCACGATCTGCTGGTAGTCGGCAGGGTAATTATCAGAGACTTGGGCAGAGACCGTGCCAATAAGAAAAGCACTGAATACGGCAGCCGAGACGGCTGCCAATTGTGGGCGACGTAACATAGTTGTCTCCTGGAAATATAGTTTTAAACACAAGCAGGCTTTAGCCCGTCTAACAACCATATTAAGGGCATCACCTGTCAGCGTCCTGTCATGAGGCTTCGGTCGGGCGTATCTGTAACCAGACGCTTCCAGTTTTTCAGAAAGCGGCTATGGCGTTGCTGATCCAGCCCAACCAGTAGTGCCGGCGTCAGTGCTATGGGCTGCACGATACTTTGCGACAGCATAAATGGGCCGCTCGGGTATCCTTTTTCTGTGTTCGTGGCCGTAATGGCGCCCAGGCCTGCCTGGTTGGCCGCCACTTTCTGGCCCTCGGGCGAGAGCAGCCAATCAAGAAACATTGCGGCCAACTGCGGATGGGCAGTGCTTCGGGCAATTAGCGCTGCACGCGAAAGCACCAGAACATAGTCTTGCGGCACAACAATGCCCAGCGCGTGCCCTGCTGCCTGCCGTGCCATGGCATAAGAACCAAGCACGTTGTAGCCCAAGTACAGTTGCCCGGATTCAATTTTGTCCAGAATATCAACGGTGTTGGCTTCGAGCTGGATCTCAACCTGCCCGAACGCGTTGGCCAGGCCCCAAAAGTTTGACGACAGGGTTGCGTCCTGCACAGCCAGCAAATGCCCGACACTGCTAACAGCAATATCGTAAGTACCTATACGCCCGCGCATGTCGACGGGTTCATGCTCCAGCAGGCTTAACAGCGCCTGACGTGAACGCGGCACGGTTTCTTCAGAAAAGCGATTCAGGTTATAGACCAAAACAATAGGCTCGAAGGTAAAACCAAATACCTCTGAACGCCATACAGCCCACGAAGGCAAGCGATGCCCGTATTCAGAAACATGACGCAATGCATAGCCGTCATTGGCCAGCTTGATCTGCAGATCGACCGCCGAGCTGATCAGCACATCAGCCTGCGGCAAGGCGTTTGCAACCGTCTGTTCATACAACTGGCGCGTGCCAAGCTCGTGATAAACCAGCTCAACGTCGGGATGGCTCTTTTGAAACGCAAGGGCCAGTGGCGCAAACAGTATGGTGTCGGTTGAACCCGCGATGGTCAGGGTTGTACCCCCATGATCTGCGGGGTAGCGCGTAATTGTGTCAGAGGGCGCTCCGGTGCCCTGCGCGGGTGCCCTGCCCGGCAGCACCAGGCCAGCTAGTGCCATCAAGACCACGGCACATACCAGGCTTACGGATGCGCCTGCCCGCTCCATACTCGCCGGCATGGAAATGGGCAAGGTCACGCACACCAACAGACCACCACCCCCGCGGTTGCGCAAGGTTAACGTACCGGTATGCGCCTCAACCACTGATTTCACAATTGATAACCCCAGGCCTGATCCAGGCATGGCTTCAGCCGCACTGCCACGACCAAAACGCTCCAGCACCCTTTCACTTTCTTCACTGGCAATACCTGGCCCACGGTCGGCAACCGTCAGACCCAGGCGATTGCCGGGCAGCTTGTCGACCTGAATTTCAACAACACCTGCTGGTGCATAGCGCAAGGCATTATCCACGAGATTGCGCAGCATCTCGCGCAAGGCCACCCTGTCTCCCCAGACGCGTGCACGACGTACTTCAGGGGCTATGGCAATACGTAACCGCTGCAGATCCAATGGACCTATGCGTTGCCGTGTTTCATTAACGATTTCCGCTATGCCTACCATGTCATTTCGACGAGACTCCATGCGATGCGTAATGGTGGCGTCCATAAGCAGCTGGTTGACCAACTGGCTGGCGCGGCAGGCGTTCAGGTGAATACGTGTGAGCCGCTCACGCATCTTTTCGGGGTTGGTTTCTTCCAGGGCTACTTCAGACTGCGCACGCAATGAGGCCAATGGCGTGCGTACCTGATGAGCCGTGTCGGCTACCAGATTGTTCAGGCTGTTCAGCATGCCTTGCAACCGCAGCATAAAGCCGTTGAGCGCATCGACCAGTCGCCGCACCTCGCGCGGAACCGGGCTGGCCAGAGCGTGCAAGTCATCGGGCTTGCGGTAACGAAGTTCATTTTCTATAAGTTTTAACGGGGCCAGAGCATGCGTTACACCGAACCACAACAAGCCTAGCGCGACCGCCACCATAATGAGCAAGGGCAACACACTGCGATTGAGGATTTCTTCGGCGAGCGCCTCACGCGCCCCGCGCGTTTCCGCCACCCTGACGGTGACCCAAGCCGCCTGCTGATTGAAGGAGGCCAGCCTGCCCACTGTGCTGATGCGAACATCATCGTTTCGATAGTGTGCATCGTAAAACGTAGCGTCTGCGGAATTGGCCAGAGGCAGATCACGGTCAAGGTCGTCGTAACCCGTAATCAGTTTGCCCTGGGCGTTGCGTACGGTGTAAAAAACCCGTTCGTTGCCCGACAACATGGCCAGTGCCGCAAAAGGAAGCTCCATGGTCACCTGATTGTCTTCGATTTGTACCGCCCCCGCAATCGACAGGGCCGAAGCCGCCAGCAGCCGGTCAAAGGCGCGGTCGGCTGCACGCTGTGCATAGTCGTGCAGAAAGACCGCAAGGGCTGCCGATAAGCAGAGCAGCAACACAACTGCCACCATGAAGATACGACTGCGAATCGAAAAAACATTACTGCTCATGGCAACGCGCCTGATAGCCTACGCCGCGTACCGTCACGATTTCAACCGAAGACCCCTGCAGCTTTTTGCGCAGTCGCGACACCTGAAGCTCGAGTGCGTTGGTCGATACATCGTCGTCCGCATTAAAAACCTGATTCATCAGCCGTTCTTTGTGCAACGTTTGGCCCATGCGCCCGAGCAATACCTCAAGCAGTCGAAACTCCCGTCGACCAAGGTCCAGGGGCTGACCACACCGGCTTGCCACGCGCCCTGCCATATCAAGAGAAAGGTCTCCATACTGCGCCAGGCTGGTCGTCGCACCCGCCGGGCGGCGCACCAGGGCACGCAGCCTGGCTTCTAGTTCGCGCAGATCAAACGGTTTGACCAGGTAGTCATCGGCACCCAGATCAAGCATGTTGACCTTATCTTCGATTTCGGAGCGCGCGGTCACAACCAGCACTTGCGCTTCACAGCCTGCCGCCCGCAACTCACGCAACACGGCAAAGCCGTCTTTTTTAGGCAGCATGATGTCAAGAACAATGGCATCAAAATCACCACTGACCACCCACGTCAAGGCCGAGTTGCCGTCGCGCACCCATTCAACGCAATGACCACTAGCACTGAGCTTGCTTTCAATGGCGTCACCCAGATCAAGATTGTCTTCCACTAACAATATGCGCATGCCGGCCTCTGTTGATCAAGCTAAGTTTTGACGATGGCTACGGACGGTTGGTCTGTAATTATTATTGTTTGGCCCGCTTTGTGAGGCGGGCTCTCGAAAACCTATGCCACGGCCAGAAGCGCAAGGCAGGCAATTGATTACCTGCTTTTTGCAGGTGCTTTTGCCGAAACCAACGGGCCATACAAAGCGCAAACAGTGCGATGGGCACTTCAACATTTAACACCCAATTATAGGAGCGGGCAGGCATATTTGCGCATGATAACCGTGCTCTGCACTGTAGAGCGCTTACCCGGTTGGTGTGCGCCCTATCGCCCACATCATGAGTACATTGTCGCAACATCGCAGCGCTGACGAGCCCGTCACCCTTGTTGCGCAAGAAATCAACAAACTGCCACAGCACACCTATCTATATGTTAGCCAATACGCCGCAAGGCACGGCTTCATCCCATTATTGGACACATTCACTTTCCCTTAGCCACAGACAGCAGCGCTTCGTAAACACGGCACGATTTTGTGCGATTAACGAACATTTCTTATTTTTTGGCCCTATATCTGTGTCTCCGAAACCCGCATTGCCTAGACCTGGGCCCGGCTGCCCGCGCAGAATAGAAACACTAAACCACCGAGTGATAACAGAGGTAGACAATGCTCTTCAAGTCCAAAAACTTCGCTGGAACCGCAACAACAGTACTGGCAGCCAGTCTGATAGCAAGTGCTTCATTCATCCCCTCTTTGGCGCATAGCGAGAACGTCGACAATTGGCCAGATCAACCCATTAGCCTGCTAGTGGGTTATGCGCCGGGCGGCACGACTGACGGCACTGCGCGCATCGTCGCACAGCAATTAAGTATCAAGCTGGGGCAAACCGTAGTGGTCGAAAACAAGAGCGGTGCCAATAGCAATATTGCAGCCGATGCAGCTGCCAGGGCCAAGCCTGATGGCTACACCCTGTTTGTGGCAACCGCATCAAACGCTATAAACCCAAGCCTGCCAACCAAGGCCAAGTACGACATGGAAACCAGTTTTGTTCCGGTGTCATTCATATGCAGCGTGCCTGACATTCTGGTGGTGCCTTTGGATCCGCCCATTAAGACGCTCAAGGAATACACCGCCTACGTAAAGGCCAACCCCGGAAAAATGACATTCGGGTCACCTGGAAATGGGTCATCCGTTCATCTGGCGGGCGAACTTTTCAAACAAGTAACCGGCGCCGAAATGCAACACGTTCCCTACCGCGGAAGCAGCCCTGCCGTCACGGACTTGATCAGCGGAAGAATTGGCTCGATGTTTGACAACCTGCCGACGGCTTTACCGCAGATCAAGGCAGGCAAGGTACGTGCGCTGGCCGTGGCCACACTGGAACGTACGCCGGCATTGCCCGATGTACCAACGTTCAACGAGTCGGGGTTTCCGGGTTTTGAAGCGTACTCATGGACGAGCATTGTTGCGCCGGCGGGCACACCAGAGCCTATTGTGACGAAGATTAATCTTGCCATGAAAGAAATTCTGGCTGACCCCAAGGTTAGAACTCAACTGGAGCAGCTAGGCTCGGTGCCCAAGTATATGACTACAGATGAATTTGGCGGCTTCATAAAACAAGAGATCAGCAAGTGGGGCGCCGTAGTCAAGAAGATCGATTTCAAGAACATAGATTGATCAAGAACCAGCGGCCACCGCATTGTGTTGGTGGCCGTGCCAGCGAATTCGCCTGATGCCTGGTGTTGATCGCTATCAGAATATTTTGAGGATGTTATCGCGTTATGAATGAGGCTTTGCAGGGCATAAAGGTATTAGACCTTTCACGAATTCTCGCTGGCCCCTGGTGCACGCAGATGCTGGCCGACCTGGGCGCTGAGGTAATCAAGATAGAGCACCCGACCAAAGGCGATGACACGCGACACCTTGGCCCACCATGGGCGACAGACACCAGCGGGCAGGCCTCGACCGACGCCACTTATTACGCATCGACCAATCGGAGCAAGAAGTCTATAGGCGTAGATATTGCTACGCCCGAAGGTGCGAAACTCATCCAGGCGCTGGCCGCCAAGTGTGATGTATTCATAGAAAACTTCAAAGTTGGTGATCTGGCAAGGTATGCGCTGGATTATGAAAGCATCAAGAAGGTGAACCCCGAGATTATCTACTGCTCCATTAC
Organism: Pusillimonas sp. ANT_WB101; assembly: GCF_008369125.1. Lineage (NCBI taxonomy): Bacteria > Pseudomonadati > Pseudomonadota > Betaproteobacteria > Burkholderiales > Alcaligenaceae > Pusillimonas > Pusillimonas sp. ANT_WB101. Next base: position 138,819 of record NZ_VOAY01000005.1, read on the forward strand.
CGGTTATGGCCAGACGGGCCCTTACGCAAATCGCCCAGGCTACGACTTTGTCTTTCAGGCAGAAGGTGGCCTGATGAGCATTACCGGGGAGCGAGACGACTTGCCCGGCGGCGGCCCTCAAAAGTCGGGCGTACCCATTGCGGATTTAACAACTGGGCTTTACGCCTCGACGGCCATTCTTGCAGCACTGAACTTCAAAAACACCACGGGCGCAGGCCAATATATCGACATGTCACTGCTGGATTGTGTCGCTGCTCTTGCGTCAAACCAGGGCACATATCATCTAATGAATGACATCAAGCCCCACCGTTGGGGCAATGCCCACCCTGCGCTGGTGCCTTACCAAATATTCGATGCCAGCGACGGTCAGATCGTGGTCGCTGTCGCCAACGACGTGCAATGGCAACGTTTGTGCAAAGCTATCCAGCGAACGGATCTTGGCGCAGACGCCCGTTACAAAACCGCCACCGGACGCATTAACCACCGCGACGAACTGCTGGCGCAGGTCGAAGAAACCATTCGGGCGCAAAGCTTCGAAACCTGGTTGAGGGTGTTTACAGAAATGGACATCCCGCACGGAAAAATCAACGATTACGAAGAGGTGTTTGCTCACCCCCAAATCGTCCATCGCGAAATGGCCGTGGAGGTCAAAAACGAAGATGACGATGCCAGTGTTCGCCTGATTGCAAACCCCATTAAATTCAGCCGCACACCCGTCCAGTACAAGCATTCACCCCCAAAACTGGGCCGGCATACGCGATCCATGCTGATGGAAATGCTAGACCTTTCAGAAGCTGAAATTGAAAGCCTGAACTCCCGCAATGTAATTCGATGCGGTCAGAAAACACCCGAGACTCATAGTTAAAACACGGGCACAAAAGGAAAAGACATGATTGAAACCGCAATTGAAAACGACGTTCTCGAGATTTGTATGAACCGGCCGGAAGCCAAGAATGCACTGACCCACGACATGTACCACCAGCTGACAGAAATACTGAACAAATACGGCTCCGGCGACGACTGCAAGGCAATTATTCTTTACGGTGCCAACAGCTGTTTTACAGCGGGCGCAGACCTAAAGGATTTTCAGCGCAAGCGTGGGCCGGGAGACTCACCCGCCGTAACGTTTTTGCGCGCCATTAGCCAGGTCAAGGTGCCTTTGATTGCCGCCGTCGAGGGCTATGCCATCGGCATCGGCACCACGCTGCTGCAACATTGCGACTTCGTCTACGCCACTGCCAACGCCAAGTTCCGCCTGCCTTTTGTTGCGCTGGGGCTTTGTCCAGAGGGCGGCTCGTCGCTTCTGCTCGAAAAGCTTGTGGGTCAACGTAAGGCGACTGAGTGGCTATTGAGCTGCCGGTATTTTGATGGGCAGGAGGCTCTGGATTCAGGCTTTATTACCGCGCTGACTGAAAGCGGCGAAACGCTGGGCAAAGCCAGAGAAATGGCGAATTCACTCGCCGGCTTGCCACAAGGCTCCATCACACTGACCAAATCCATGCTCAAGGGATGGTCGCAAGGCGGGCTTCAAGAGGCGTTCGACAACGAAGTGAAGATGTACGCTGAACGCCTTGCGTCAGACGAGACACAGGCACAAATCAAAAAATCGGCCAAGCGGTAGGCGCACTTCAATGCACAGGTCAGACGCGTCTGGCCCGAAGATACCGTTTTTAAAAACCTAGAACTGAATACTTATCAATGACTACTGAAAATCAAGAAGAGATTGTCGTGGAAACCATAGGCCAGGTTGCCGTGGTCACTTACAACCGTGGAGGCCGTCGCAACGCATTATCCTTGAAGGCGATCAAGGAGCTGACACGCATTGCAGAGTCTTTCCAGGACAATGCCGACGTTTCCTGCGTCATTTTGACCGGCACAAAATCAGAGTTCTCGGCAGGCGTTGACCTTAAGGATCCTGAGCGCTGGACGGTCGACCACCTTAGCCTGGATGAGCTGCGCATTCTTTCCTCCTGGGGGCCAAGAATGTGCAAGGCCTGGGAAGAAATTCCGCAAATCACTATTGCTGCGATCGAAGGGTTGATCATCGGCGGCGGTGTGGCGCTCGCGGTCAGCTGCGACTGGCGCGTTGCGGCACGCAGCAGCTATTTTCTTGTACCCGAGGCACAGATCGGCATACCGCTAGGCTGGCAGACCATACCCCGGCTCAACACGTTGGTGGGTGGTTCGCGCGCCAAGCAAATCATTTTGCTGGGCGACAAAGTCGACAGCCAGACCGCACTAGACTGGGGGCTGGCCGACTGGGTTGTTGATGACGGCGAAGCGCGCAACACTGCGCTGGCACTGGCAGAAAAGCTTGGGCGAACTACCGGCGTTATCGTAAAGATGACCAAAAAAGCCGTCAACGCGCACAACCATGCCCTGAATCATTTATCAAGCCACATGGACCTTGATCAGCTGCTTATGTGCAGCCAGGGTAATGAGGCCCGCGCAACCCGCGCGCAGTTTCAAAAATAATAGCAAGAACCACGCAACGCTAAACCCGACCGTTAGCGGTTGGGTTTAGCGTTGCGCACGTCGACGTCAAGAGCATCTGTATCAAAAAACACACCGCTTGAGGGCTGGCAAAGCGACATCGGCATGAGGGTGAAGTCGTTAGACTGAAAGCGTTGCTTGAATACCAGGCAACTCAGCCCCTATGTGGTTGCTTAATCTTGAATGACGTCAACTCACTTAGAGGCGGCAGTCACCATAAAGTGACTGCCGCCATCGCACTTGTGCTCATTGTTGCAGCACAGTTTCTAGTTACATCGCGCTACCGCTCTGCTCTATCAGACGCTTCCAGATTGGCGTCTCGGTTTTAACAACGGCATTGAAAACGTCAGGCGAGCTATTGGTAATCGGCACATAACCCATTTCCGATGCGCGTTTTTGCACTTCGGGCAATTGCATCACAGCATGAATCTCTTTGGCCATGCGATCCACGGCTTCCTGAGGGGCATTGGAAGAAGTGACAAAGCCCAACCAGCCTGAGATCTGATACGTTTCGTCTTCCAGGCCCTGTTCCATTAGAGTTGGCACCTCAGGCAGGGCGGGCATACGTTTGCGGCTGCTGACGCCTATCGCTTTAATTTTCCCCGACTCGATATGCGGCTTGGCCAACAAGGCGCTGGAGTATTGCATCTGGATCTCGCCGCGCAGCAACCCCAACATTACATCAGACTCGCCTTTGTACGGGATATGCGTCATGTCGGCATCTTGTTCCTGACTCATGTGCGAACCCATCAGGTGCGGATAAGAACCGATGCCGTATGAGCCGTAGCTGATCTTCCCTTTATTTGCGCTGACATAGTCAAGCAACTCAGGAGCCGTGTTGGCGGTCACGCTTGGCACGACCACCAATGCCAATGGCGCTTCGACCACTTGATACACCATGCTCAAATCACGCTCGCGATCGTATGGCAGTTTTTTATGCAGAAACTCGTTCGTCATCAATGCGCTTCCCGAGATCAACGTCAAAGTATGACCACCATCACCGGCTCTTACAGCGGTGTCTAATGCAATGATCCCCCCTGCTCCTGGCTTGTTTTCAACGAGCACAGGCACGCCCAGCGGCGCTGTAAGCTTGTCTGCAATCATACGGGCCAGGGTGTCAGTGGCACCACCCGGCGAAAACTGAACCACAAATTTGACAGGTCTCGACGGAAACGCTTCAGCAGATATGGCTGCGTTGCTGGCCAGACCAAACACCATGGTTGTTGCCAGCGTTATTCCTAATAATTTTTTTGAATACATAGTTATCTCTTTCGTTTGTAGTTTTTAAAGCCTAGACTCAATCAACTTTGGCACCGGAGCTTTCCACCAGTGCTGTCCAAATTGGCAGGTCACGTTCGTAGACGGCGGTTACTTTTTCGGGGTTGCTGTCCGTTATCATCAAGAAACCCATTTCTTCGAATCGCTTTTGAACTTCCGGCATTTGGGCCACCTTTAACAAGGTTGCCGCGATTCGTGCACTGATATCGTCAGGTGTCGACGCAGGTGCGGCGAACCCCAGCCAGCCTGACACCGAGTACGCATCATCAGTAAGCCCCTGCTCAACCAATGTGGGCAGGTCTGGAAGCGCGCTAATGCGCGTTTTGCCGGTAATGCCCAGTGCATTCATCGTCCCTGCCTGCACATGCGGCGTGACACCCATGGCACTTGCAAACGTGAAATGAATATCTTTTCCTAGCATGGCCTGCAAAATCGGCGCTTCGCCCTTGTAGGCGATATGGATCATGTCGGCGTCTTGTTTGGCGCTCATGTATGAGCCTGCCAGGTGCGGGTATGACCCAATGCCATACGAACCGTAATTGATTTTGCCTTTGTGTTCTTTTACATACTCAAGCAACTCCGGCGCGGTTTTGACCTTTACGTCTGAGTTAACCACCAACACTTGCGGGATGGTGGCAACCTGATACAGCAGCTTGAAATCACGTTTGGTTTCGTAAGGCACGTCTGTGTAAAAAAACTGGTTGGTTATGAACGCATTACTCGCCGCAAACAACAGCGTGTAGCCGTCTCCCTTTGCTTTGGCAACCATATTGGCTCCAATAATGGATGCCGCACCCGGTTTGTTCTCCACGATGACTGTTTGTCCAAGTTCAAGCGCCATTTTTTCAGCGAAGATGCGCGCTGCCGCATCAGTGCCGCCTCCTGGCGTAAACGGCACAACAATGCGAATTGGCCTGTCCGGGTAATCAGCGACGGCTATTGCCGGGACAGTGCCACACGCGACAACTGTTAACGCGCCAATAAGACGGCGACGGGTCAGTGTTTGCACAATCATGGTTTCTCCTGTGTCCTGTAGTTTTAATTAGCTTTGTTCTGAAAAGCTCAGATTCTCTGAACCTTCCAATTGCGCTTTAATGGGCAGAGGGCCAAGCTCTTTTTCTATTTCGGCTTTCATCTCTGCAAACAGTGCTTTGTGTATGGCCTCGCAGCCAGCAAAAGAAATCCGCACAGTGTCTTCACCCGGGGTATCAACACAAGGGCGCGCAGAAGTGGGGATACCAAGGTGATCACAGATGCTGGCGATCAGGCCCTGTGTCACTTCGAGCGCGGCGCGCAGTCGAAGCTCTGGCTTGTAGATTTTGCCGACGTTCGTCAACGGCATCTGATCGATGATGTAAAGCTGTCGAGGTCTGGCCGGCGCCTCGTCGACGCGTTCACAGGTAAATGCGAGAAGTTCGGCGGGGCTGGCGACAGCCCCTGGCATCAGGGTGGCAAACACAACGGGCAGCTCTCCCGCATACGCATCAGGTGCGCCTACCGCTGCACACATATGTACTGCGGGGTGTGCCCCCAGAGCATCCTCAATCACCTTAGGGTCAATGTTGTGACCGCTGCGTATGATCAAGTCTTTTGCGCGGCCAGAAAGATGCAGCCTTTCCTGCTCATCAAGCCAGCCAAGGTCACCGGTAATAAGCCACCCGTCTTCCGTAAAGGCCTGGGCGTTGTCGATGGGGTCGACGAAGCCTGAGAACACATTAGGCGCCTTAAAAAGAATCATCCCCTGCTCACCCACTGGCATATCTTTACTTGAAGGCTTGCCGCTTTCGTCGACTTCAACAATACGCAACTGTGAATAGGGCAACCTGAAGCCGACACACCCGGCAGGCGCCTGATGGGCTGGCGGTGTAACCGTCGAGATGCCTGCCATTTCAGTCATGCCCAGGCTTTCGTGAATGTGCAGACCAAATAAGCGTTTAAAGCGCGCTGCGAGCTCGGGTTCGAGTATGGCTGCGCCAGTACGGCAGTTTCTCAATGAAGAAATATCAGCGCCATCGAGCGGAACTGTTGTCAGTGCAGCGAGCACAGTTGGCACCACAGACAGATAGGTAGACTTATGCCTTTCCACCAGCCGCCAGTAATCCTTGATCACTGACCTGTTGCGAAACAGCGTTGTAGTGGGGATTACGATTTCGATACCCGAAGAAAGGCATGACAACGAACCTGTAATTGCACCGGCCACATGAAAAAGTGGATAGCCATTTATCGTGATATCGGTGTGCTGCATACCCTGCATCTGAACAAATGCCCACGCAGTAAAGACCTGTGCGCCATGACTGTGACGTGCCAACTTTGGAGCACCCGTCGTTCCACCCGTATGAAAGTACGCAGCAATGTCAGTTGGTGCGATATCCCTTTTACTGACAAGCTGATGGTCGGGCTGCTGAGCGATGAAAGCGTTAAAGTCGGCAACCCCAGCCGGCAGCGCTGGCGCGGCCGACTTGGCTTCGCCATGCGGCGCTATACGAAACACTCCTGTCAATGAGGGCACGCGGTCACGAAGACGCATGGCCTTTGCCCACATGCCTGCGTCTTCGTCCGAGCCCCATACAATCAAAATCTTTGACTGTGCAGCATTCATGAGCGACATAAGCTTGTCGTCGTTGAGCAAAGGATTGAGCGGCTGGACAATGCCGGCAGCCTCCCCACCCCAGAGCGCCAGATGATATTCGGGGCAGGCGGGCAGCAATATGGACACCACATCGTCAGGGCCTACGCCCAAACTGCCCAGTGCATTCGCTGTCTGGGTGATTTTTCTCAGCAGTTCAGCGTACGACCACCGTATAGGCGTGTCATCGGCTTCTGTAGAGTGTAAAAACGTTAACGCTGTTTTGTTGCCAAAGGCACGCGCCGAATTGCAAAACAGCTCATACGTATTGCGAACCGGTATAGCGGCTTCAATCGGTGTCTTTTCTATTTCCAGCACGTCTTCAATAGACTTGACCTGAAAAGCAGACGCAAAGGGAGCAGTCATACAGCCTCTTCAAAAATTATTGGGATGCAAATGCAACTCAGATGACGCCAGACGTTTTCAGCTCTTGAATGCGCTGCTCAGTCAGGCCCAGAAGCTGGGCCAGTACGTCGTCATTCGCTTCGCCAAGTTCGGGAGGTGCCATACGAACTGGCAGACGTTCACCCTTGAAGCGATAGGGCGGCGCAAACACATCAACGGAACCCGCTTTGGGGTGTGGCATAGATTGAATTAACCCGGCTTCAACGGTACGCTTGGATGTCAATGCTTCATGCAGACCCAATACTTCACCCGCGGGGATGCCGACGCGACTCAAGCGCTCAAGCAGATCCGCCCTTGTTCTGGAGGCCACCTCGTGATTAACTTCCACCGACAAGGTTTCACGGTGTTTACGACGTGACAGATTGGTGGTGTAGCGTTCGTCTTCTGCCAAATCTGGCCGATCAATAACCTCGAGACAGAACCGCTTAAACTGGGCATTGTTTCCCACAGCGATGGAGATTTGTCCATCTTTGGCCTGGTAGACACCATAAGGGATGATGGACGGATGAACGTTGCCGAACCGTTGCGGGTTCTCACCCATACGCAGCGCCTCTAGCCCATAGTAAGAAGACAACATGAGGCCGCAATCGTACAAAGCCATTTCGACATGCTGGCCATGCCCCGTCCGGTTGCGTTCGTATAGCGCGGCCAATACCGCTTGCGCCGAGTACATGCCCGTAAAAAGATCGGCGACCGCCACGCCAAACTTCAGAGGCGGCTGGTCCGCCTCACCATTTATCGCGACCAGGCCCGCTTCGCCCTGTATGACAACGTCATAGCCCGGGCGGCTGGCCTCAGGGCCTTTCCTGTCGTACCCCGATACTGAACAATAAATAAGTTCTGGGTGATCTTTGCTTACCTGCTCGTAATCCAGCCCCATATTTGTGACATCGTCAAACTTGAAGTTCTGAATGACGACATCACTTTCCTTGATCAAGTCACGGGCGATCTGCTGTCCCTGCGCTGTCTTCAAATCAAGCGTTATGGATCGCTTGTTTCGGTTTACGCAGTTGTAATACGCCGTCTCGGTCTCGCCGATCTTTATGCCCCAGTCGCGTGTATCGTCTCCACGAGTAGGGTGTTCAACCTTGATGACTTCGGCACCCATATCCGCCAAAACCATTCCACACCACGGGCCGGCCAGGATGCGCGACAGATCCAGTACGCGTACCCCGGACAAAGGAAGGGAAGCTTCGTTGTTCATTGTGTAACCCACCTGATTTTGGTTAACTGAAGTGGGGCGAGCTATTTCGCCCCGCCCGCGTAGGGTCAGCCACTCAGTGCCTTACCGAAAGCCATATACCGGCTCAAATGAAAATGTTCGTCGCCCAGTTGATGATCAATCATGATCAGGCGCTTGGCGTAATGAGACAGGGGCAGCTCCCATGTCATACCAATGCCGCCGTGCAACTGAACAGCTTCTTCGGCCACCAGAGTACCGACGCGCCCAACCGTAAATTTGGCCGCGGAAATCGCACGCGCGCGTTGTACACGGTCGTTGCCCTCCAGAGCTGCTGCAGCCCGGATAACGGCAGACCGGGTTTGCTCAATTTCCAGATAAAGATCGACCATACGGTGCTGAAGCGCCTGAAACCGGCCCAACAAAGCCCCAAACTGCTTACGTGTTTTCAGGTATTCCAGCGTTGCAGCCTGGGCTACTTCCATTGCCCCCAAACTTTCGGCGCACAAAGCCAGAACACCTGCATCAAGCGCACTTTCTATCGCGCCCTGGGCCTGGCCTTCAACACCCAACAAACTGTCTTGCTGCAGTTGAACGTTATCCAGAAAAATTTCTGCAAGACGGCCGCCGTCGATGGTTTGGCAGCCTCGTACAGTAAGCCCTGGCGTACTGGCGGGAATACAAAAAAGCGAGACACCCGCGTTGTCGTTAACCTCGCCCGATGTCCGGGCAGACACAATGAACACGTCACATTGCTCGCCCTGCGGCACCATAGACTTGGCACCGTTTAGCAGCCAGCCATCGCTGTTGCGTTTGGCTCGAGTTTGCACGTGGATCTGAACGGGTGAAGGTTCGACCTCCTCATGGGCGAACGCAACGACCTTGCTTCCCTCAACAATGTCAGTCAGCAGCGTTGGTGCCCGCGCATCACCTGATTTTGCTATGGCCTGTCCCGCCATCAGCGCGCCGAGCAATGGCTCCACCACCAGCCCACGGCCCAATGCTTCGAACACCACCGCAATGTCAAAACCTTCTCCGCCCAAGCCGCCTTCGGCTTCGGTGAACAAGGCACCCATGGCGCCGATATTGGCCAGTTCACTCCAGATTTTGGAGCTATATCCATGGGCAGATGCTGCGGCTTCCTCTCTCAGATCAAATGCGTATTGATCAGCGATAAATCGGTTAAGACTGTCCGCGAGCATGCGCCGCTCGTCCGTATGATTGAAGTTCATTTGAGTGCGGCTCCTACAGGCCCAGAATCATTTTGGAAATAATGTTTTTCTGGATCTCAGTCGATCCACCATATATCGCCAACTTGCGCTTATTGAAGTATTGCGCGGCGGCCGACGTCGCATTGAACGCTGCCTCACGTTCGTCGCCTGTCGGGTCCGCAATAAAATAGCGTGCCTGGCCTCCCATGGCTCGTCGAGTCAAAGAAGAAATCTCTTGGCGAATCTCACTACCGCATAGTTTAAGAATAGAGCTCTCCGCGCCTGGCGCACCACCATCGGCGACGGCTGCGATCACCCGAAGATTGGTAATCTTCAAGTTCTCCAGATCTATTTCCACTCGGGCCAGTCGGGCCGCAAACAACGGATCCTCTGCCAGTGGGCGTCCGCCTTTTACTCGCTCCGCCGCCAGCTTTTTAAGCTGATCAAGCTCAGCCGTTGCCAGGCCTATTCGCGCGCCGCCTGTACGTTCGTAGGTCAAAAGATACTTGGCACAATCCCAGCCTTTGCCTTCTTCACCCACCAGGTTTTCAACAGGCACGCGCACGTCACTGAAAAACACCTCATTAACCTCGTGTGAACCGTCGAGGGTGATAATGGGGCGAACTTCGATCCCTGGGGTGTGCATGTCAATGAGCAGAAAGCTTATGCCTTCTTGCTGCTTGGCACCTGTACTGGTGCGTACCAGGCAAAACATCATATTGGCGTACTGGGCATAACTTGCCCATGTCTTCTGGCCATTGACCACGTAGTGTTCGCCATGCGCATCCACCTTGCGCACGGCCGATGTTTTAAGCGAAGCCAGGTCAGACCCTGACCCTGGCTCGGAATACCCCTGGCACCACCAGTCAGAGCCATCCAGAATGCGGGGCAGCCAGTGTGCCTTCTGGGCCTCGGTTCCATACTTTATCAGTACTGGGCCGAGCAACGTAACGCCAAACGGCGTGTTGCTGGGTGCATTTCCCAATGACAGCTCGTTGTCGTAGATAAAGCGCTTTACGACGCCCCAACCTGGGCCGCCATATTCTTGGGGCCAGTTGGGTGCCAGCCACCCCTGTTTATATTGAATCGCCCACCATTGCTGCATCTCGGCTTTGCTCAAAGGCCAGCCACTTGCAACCTTGTTCTTCAGCGCCAGCGGCAGCTTGTCGGCCAAAAAGGCGCGTACCTCATCGCGAAACTGGTTTTCTTCGGAAGTAAATTTCAGGTCCATGCTGTGCCTCAATAAATTTCGAAGAGACCAGCCGCGCCCATGCCGCCGCCAATACACATGGTGACGACGGCATATTTGGCGCCGCGTCGCTTTCCTTCCAGCATCACATGGCCTACCTGACGCGCACCTGTCATGCCAAAGGGATGACCAATGGAAATGGCACCACCATTAACATTGAGCTTTTCCAGGGGAATACCCAACTGCCGCTGGGAGTACAAAACCTGAGAGGCGAAAGCCTCGTTCAGCTCCCACAGGTCAATATCCTGCACGGTGAGGCCGTAACGCTGCAATAGCTTTGGCACGGCAAAAACCGGGCCAATACCCATTTCGTCGGGCGCACAACCGGCAACGGCAAACCCTCGGAAGGCCCCCAAAGGCTGCAAGCCCAGGCGCTCAGCCTGCGAGGCTTCCATTAGTACACTGGCCGAAGACCCATCCGACAACTGCGAGGCATTTCCTGCGGTAATGAACTTACCCTCACCCCGAACCGGCTGAAGCTTTGCCAGGCCTTCCAGGGTAGTACCGGGACGGTTGCAGTTGTCACGGGTGGCGATAACGTCTCGCATGGTGACTTCGCCCGTTTCTTTATTTTTGTCTGCCATGCGCGTTGCGCATTGAACAATCTCGTTGTCGAACACGCCACTATCCTGGGCTGCAGCAGTGCGACGCTGACTTTCCAGCGCGTATTTATCTTGATCTTCACGCGATATGTCATAACGCTGGGCCACCACGTCAGCGGTATCTATCATGGTCATATGCAGGTCGGGCATGTTCGCCGCAAACCATGGATCAATATCGGTAGGCAAGGTATTGCCAGCGCGGATGCTTGAAATGCTTTCCACACCACCGGCCACCACCGCAGACACGCCTTCGGCGATGATGTTATGCGCTGCCATCGCGATGGCCTGCAGACCTGAGGCACAAAACCGGTTAACCGTAACGCCTGCTATGGACACAGGCAAGGCAGCACGCATCGCCGCCTGGCGAGCAATGTTCTTTCCAGTGACACCTTCGGGATAACCGCAACCAAAAAAAAGGTCGTCGATCATGGCAGGGTCAAGCCCTGAGCGCTCGACAGCTGCTTTTACGGAAAAGGCCGCCAGTTGGGGGCCGGGCGTCGCATTGAACTCTCCGCGATGTGATTTGGTCAGGGGAGTGCGGGCGGTTGAGACAATAACGGCTTCACGCATAATAATGTGCCTTTGCAATAAAAACGATGAGTACGGTAGTGAGATGGGAGTCCGTCGGGCAGGCTATTCAGGCTGTTGAAGCCCCGGCCTTGCTCTACCAGGTATCTATCTATCCTTTGAAGTGACACCTCGCAAGCGAAGTGCTGCGAGTGCCGGTATGCGATGCAAACAAGCCTACTCAACACGCCACGTTGAAATGGTGTGTGGGCTTGCCTGAGTGTTGAGTTTCAGATGGTCATTGCCATCTTTGAACTACGATGATCCAGTGTGCGTCTGCCGAAAATAAGGGTCAAGCATCAGCCCCCTCTTCGCTGCCTGAGCTTGCCTCCATAAAGCTCCAAATGTTCGCTAATCGCACACAAAATAGATTTTCGGCTGTATAGTTGCACCGGATTCTTTTGAGGGGGTGGCGTTATATGGAAGACTTTCGCGATTTGGAGGGCGACCCCAACTTCATGCGGTCTCTTGCGCGCGGGCTGCTCGTCATCACGGCATTTGCAGACCGCAAAACTCCCATGACTATCGCTGAACTGGCCCGCATTACCAAACTGGACAGGTCAGTCGTCAGGCGATGTCTTTATACGCTGACGCAGCTCGGCTTTGCCCAGACGCATGACAGCAGGTTTTCGCTTGATCCCAGCATTCTGCAACTGGGGCATTCTTACTTTTCGTCCTCCAGGCTGGTGGAAGCAAGCCAGCCCTATCTCGATCAACTGGGTAACAGCATCTACACAAACTGTGCGCTGGCCATAATGAGCAACCACGAAGTTGTGTATCTGTCGCGCTTCCAAAGCAAAAGGCTGATCCAGAAACACATAGGGCTGGGCAGCCGTCTGCCGGCCTACTGCACTTCGGTGGGGCGAGTGCTCCTTGCCATGCTCGACGCGGATGAACTCGATACATATCTAGATCGGGAAACCCTCAGGCCATACACCGAATACACAGTTTTCGAAAAAAGTCAGCTGAAACATCTGATAGAAAAAACTGCAGAAGATGGTTTCTGTATTCTTGATCAGGAAATCGAACTGGGGATGGCAGCGATTGCGGTTCCTGTAAAAACGGACGTAGCCCAAACCTCCATGGCACTGAGCGTAACAGTAAACACAAAATTTGTAGCCGCAAACCAGTTGCGCGACATGTATCTGGACAAAATGACTCAATTAGCCAGCAAGCTTTCCACACTGTGATTGCATGGCCAATAGCCGCACGCAATTTGAGTGTTAAAAGCTAAATTGCGATTTCCAACGTTGCGCCCCGCATCGAACGCAGGCTGGCCTGCCTTGCAAAGACGCTCCTCCTTCCCTACCAAGCCCTACTGCACCAGCTGATTGATTTCGATAATCGGCATCATCACGGCCAGCACAATCACCAGCACGATACCGCCCATGATAAGAATCATCATGGGTTCGAGCACCGCCGTCATGGTCATGGCGCGCCGTTCAAGCTCAACCGACAATACACCCGCTGCGCGATCCAGCATGGCCGGCAACTCGCCCGTACGTTCGCCGCTCCCAACCAGGTGGATTAACAACGGCGGAAACACCTTCTGCACCTGCAGCGCCTGAGCCAGCGGGCTGCCCTCCCGCACCCGACGGGTCGCATCATCGACTGCGGTCTGCAGCTTGCGGTTTCTGAGTGTGCGGCGCGCCGCATCAAGGGCAGCAAGCAATGGCACATTACTACCCGTGAGTATGGCCAGCGTGGCTGAGAATCGCGCCACGTCCACACCCTGTGCATAGCGACCGAGTATCGGCAACTTCAACACACGGGCATCCCAGGCCAGGCGGGCTGCTGGTTGTCGAAGATGCAAGCGCCATAAGCCGATGAGCACGACCAGGCAAATAACCGCGATCAGCCCCCATTGGCGCGCTGCGGCGCTGGCCGCAAGCATGATGCGCGTCAGCAAAGGCAACGACTGATGTGCCTGAGAAAAAGCACCCACCACCTGCGGCACCACATAACTTAGCAAGAAAATTACGATGCCGATGGAGACCATGGTGACAATGGCCGGGTAAATAAATGCAGTGAGCACCTTATTGCGCAATGCACCGCGTGACTCGATATAGTCAGCTAATTTCTCAAGCACCTGGGCCAGATCACCCGACTGCTCACCGGCATCAACCAGAGCGCGGTAGATCTCGGGAAAGTGTCTGGGATGGGCGGCCAGCGCATCACCAAGACGATGACCAGCACGCACGTCATCACGCACGGCAGCCAGTGTTTGGGCCACATGCTTGCGCTCGGCTTGTTCTAGTGTGGCGCGCAGTGCAGCCTCTAACGGCAACCTGGCGGCTTAATGGCACAACATAAATGCGAGAAAACAACAAACCTATCAAATTGAAACATCCGTAGACCATCCAAGTGGATGGTTTTATTATGTGCTCATGCCTCCAAGAACTCGCCCCCTCACTTCCGTTCCCAAGCCCGCCGACGAAAAGATCACCATCAATCTCGGTTACGTCGACCTTGGCCAAATCGACCTTCTCGTTCAGGAAGGCTTTTATGCAAACCGAACCGATCTGATCCGAACTGCCATCCGTAATCAGCTGGCCACGCATGGCGACGCCGTACGCCAGGCGGTCAGCCGAAAGACACTGGTGCTTGGCATTCAGCACTACACCACTGAAGATTTACTCGCGGTCCAGGCCGCAGGCGAAACACTTGATATCCGTGTGCTGGGCCTGGCGACCATCGCGCCCGACGTTACGCCCGAGCTGGCGCTCGCCACCATCCAATCCTTGACGGTACTGGGGGCTCTCCATGCCAGCCCCGCCGTAAAAGCAGCCCTGCGTCAGCGCATTCGCTGACTACCTCTTCGCAGTAAAGGCAATAAATCTATGCATCCCCAATTTCAACAGCTAATGAAGCAGGCCGCCCGGCTGACGCAATCCGGCGATCTGGCCGCAGCCACAGCCATGATCCAATCTGCGCTGCAAAACGGCGGCGCTTCCAACGCGCACAACCAGTATGACGACACCAACGTCATTGACGTCCAGGCCTGGGAAATCCCAAACCCCGACTATGCAACGTCTACAACTGCTACCTCTCACGAACAAATCATCACGCCTACGCGCAAGCCAGTCGTTACTGGCGATACCTTTATCGCGGGGTCATTTCACAACTCATCGGGCCAACGCGGCTACAAACTGTACGTACCACCCGACGCGGGCGAGCGGCCACTGCCATTGGTGGTCATGCTTCATGGCTGTACCCAGGACGCCGACGACTTTGCAGCCGGCACTGCCATGAACAAGATCGCAAAATCGCAGGGCTTCTATGTACTCTACCCTATCCAACCGGCCCAACTTAACCCACAGAAATGCTGGAACTGGTTCAAGCACAACCACCAACATCAAGGCCGGGGCGAACCTTCGATTCTTGCGGGCATGACAGGTAAAGTCATTGGGGAGCACGCCATCGATACGCAACGTGTTTACGTAGCAGGCTTATCGGCGGGCGGAGCCATGGCAGCCATCTTGGCCAGTGCTTATCCTGACCTGTACGCGGCGGCGGGCGTTCACTCAGGGCTGGCACCTGGCGCGGCATCGGATCTGCCGTCGGCGCTCGCCGCAATGAAAGGTGCAGGCAGTAAAAAGCCTATACACGCAGGCAGCGGTGTGCCCACCATTGTTTTCCATGGGGATCACGATAAAGTCGTGCACCCGGGTAATGCCCAGAGCGTGATTGCAGCCAGCGCAGGCGCGTCTGCACGTGTCGAAACCCTTCGTGTGCCAGGCTTGAATAACAAGCGTCACAGCACCAAGCACATGTACCGCAATGCGGCGGGCGACATCATTGCCGAGCGCTGGGAAGTCCATGGCGCTGGCCATGCCTGGGCCGGCGGGACAAAAAACGGTTCATACACGGATCAGGCCGGCCCCGACGCCACGGGTGAGATGTTGCGATTCTTTTTTGAGCGGTCGTTGGATAATAAGCGGTAGCCGTGTCAATCAGGCGGTTTAGCCACCTGGCACCGCCTGCTACATGGCCAGCTTGGCGCTAACCAGCCGATTCATGCTCACGCCTTTTTCAGCGGCCTCTAATGCCAGCTTGCGGTGAACCATGGGCGGCACCCGCACCGCAAAGCGCCCACTATAGGTACGGTCTGACATAGGCGACGGCACATTCTCGCCATTAGCCTGCATGTCGGCCACAACCTCGGCCACCGTGCCAATAATGCCGTGCAGCGCACGATCCATATCTGCATCTAACCACGACAGGCTGGGGAACTCTGTGCACAAGCCGATGTGTTCCTGGTCTTCTTCTGACCAGATTACCCGGTAGGTGTAGTGTTTTACGTCCATTTTTTATGGCTCCTCAGACGTTTTTAATTTGTCCAGTGCAGCCAGAATTTGGCGTATCTGGTACGTTTTAGCTTTGCCGTTTTTGTTTTGTATGTTGATGCGTGGGTCACCTTGCCAAGGTGTTTTGAAAACCACATGACTGCCGTTAGTTTGGCGCGGCCGGCCGAAAAACTTGCAGCAGACTTTCACCGCCTCTTCAAAACACACATCATGGGGATTAGCCTGCATCTGTTTGATAATTTTTTCGATACTTGGCATAGGTATTATCTTTACTAGCGCACTTATTGAATGGTATCAATAGTGACACCATAAATCAATACTTTGCGGCGTATCAGAAATACATGTGCGCACGCCAGAATATTTAATCCTGGCGCAGCAGCAAGCCCGTTTATAGCAAGAAGCCGATCAGCCTGCCTTCAGGCCCAACCGGGAGATGGTGTCCGACCAGCGGTCGTATTCCCTATCGATGAAATCTTGGCACTGCTGCGGACTTTTATTCATTACCTCAGCCCCCTGAAAGCGCAGGCTTTCTAGAATTGCTGGGTCTTTCATCGCTTTCTGAAGCGCCTGGTCCAGCTTTTTCAAAATATCGGTGCTCGTTCCCTTGGGCGCGAGCAGCACTTGCCACGTGCCACCATCAAACCCCTCAAGGCCAGGCACACTTTCACTTAACGTTGGCACGTCCGGCAGCACTACCGAGCGTTTATTCGATGTCACCGCCAATGGTTTCACCCGCCCATCCTGGATGAACGGCATGGCGCTGTTGAATGACCCTGAATACATAAAATTGGTGTTGCCACCGGCCAGATCGGTCAGAGCAGGCCCATTACCTTTATAAGGCACATGCTGAAACTTCAGGCCCAGCTTATTGGCGATGTCCATCGCAACCAGATGGTCAATAGACCCATTGCCAGATGACCCCATGAAATACTTATCCGGGTGGTTTTTCATGTCTTTATAAAAAGATTCTGCATTCTTCGCATCCACAGTCTTTTGCGACGTCAGCAGAATCAGAGGGACGGATACCGAGCAGCCAGCTGCAACGAATGCAGTCTTGGGATTCAAGTCTTCTCGGGCAAAGAGGGCTGGAGCCGTAGTGATCGAGGATGTGCCATACATCAGCGTATACCCGTCGGGCTTTGCCCTGAGAAGCTCCTGCGCACCGATATTGCCTCCTGCGCCGGGGCGATTCTCAATGACAATAGGAACCTTCAGTTCTTCGGATACCTTCTTGAACAGCACACGACCAATGGCATCTGTCGGCCCACCCGGTGCAAAGCCAATGATCAGCGCAATGGGTTTGTCGGGATAAGTGTTGGCTGCCTGCGCAACGGGGCCTGCGCAGACTAAGGCAGCCACGGCGGTGACAAGTGTTTTTTTACTTAACATAGTCCTTTCCAGGAGGCTCCCAGACTAAACAGAAGCGATGGTGTACTGCCCATCAACGAAAAGGCGTCGATACGTCTCATGTTTTCTGTCAAAGCCCGAACGCACTCCAGCTCCTTTGATTGTTGATGGTCTTTACTGCGATAGCACTGCAGGGTCGTACTCTAGAAGTTATAAGGGTCTGATCTGATTTGATGCATAAGTATGATCCGGCATCACTCCAGCCAGACAGGAGGGTGCGCGCCATTAGGAGCAGGTGGTAATACCCAGCGCGCAGGGGTTTTTGAAAACTGGGCAACGGGCGGCAGCTGCTGTAGTGGGCCGTATGCAGACTCGCGCAGCTCCAGCGCCGGATTCAAGCCTTCGGCAAAATGGCGCCTGGGTTTATCGCCGTCAAACTCACTATCCAGGCCCATGCTTTGTACCCACATTGAGGTTCTGGCCAGCGAAACCCTCACGTGATAACTGCCGCCTTCTTTGGCACGCCGCAACAGAGCCTGCATTACGCCAGCCGCACCGAGATATCCAGTCAGGTAATCATTGAGCAAGTAAGTGGGTACGACTCGCGGCCTTCCTCCCTGCCCTTCACTGACGGCGATTCCACTCGCTGTTTGACCCAACTGCTCAAAGCCGCCATAGCTGCCCCAAGGGCCTAGGTCACCGTATGCGGTAACCGTAACGTAGATAATGCCGGGCCGTATGGCCGCTGCATCGGCAGCACCCAGCCCACGACGAGCCATGCTTCCAGGGCGCCACGATTGCACCACCACATCGGCACCACTCATCAGTGCCCGGGCCTTAATCATATCGACTGGCGCATCGAAATCCAGAAAGGCGGATCGCTTGCCGATGTTGGTATCAATAGTCTGCCTGAACGGGTCTTGCATCATGGGCGACGTTATGCGCAGCACATCTGCCCCGTGCTCGGCCAGCGATCGCGCCACAACAGGCCCAGCAATCACGTGGCCCAGATCAAGCACTCGGATGCCGTCCAGCGGTCGCTGGCTAGGTCGTGGCGGCTCCGGATCGCTGTCCCCGATTTTCTCAATGTCAATCACGGGCGAGGCCTCCAGCAAAGCACCTTGCGGATGCGCGCGCCACTCTTCGCTGCTTCGGGCATAAATGCCCGGCAACTTTCGGTCTGCAAATGCCGTTTCGAGCTCATCCGCATCGCGCTGAGCTATGGCGGCACTTAGCGCCTCGGCTGAGTTTGCACATTGCAACAGATCGAGCACGCCATCACGCAAATGTGGATACGAGCCTATGGGAAAGAACCAGCGTGCGTCTCTGGTTTTATAAAAATCAGCCTTAAGTTCAGTGAGTAGCGACAGCGCTGGCAACGAATAGCCGCTTTGTCGCTGAAAATGCCCTGGATTGAGCGAGCTGGCAGCCTGCATCACATCTATGCCTATCGTCTGATGCTGCCCTGTCGCGGCATGCCACCACGCCTCGACGCCCAAGGCGTAGGCTCCAATCGCAGCAGCGGCTGACACAGTCAGTTTGTGAGGTGATTCAAAGCGCGGAGCAGAGCCGAAGCAGCGAATACGGGCCAAAGATTCATCGCCAAAACGCAGGGCATCGCAGAGGCTGGCTATCGCTTTGGATGTTTGCTCGGACATTGCGGTGGAATGGCTCATCTAAGACTCCTGTCAACGGAAGTTGAGTTTATGTTTGCCCGGTAACAATGTCCAACATATAATTTAGGTCTCTGTAAGACATAAAAAAGCTTAATGCTAAACAGCCGATTACTCCAACAATTTATCGCCGTAGCCGAAGAACTGCACTACGGTCGCGCGGCCCAGCGCATCGGCATGGCACAGTCCCCACTCAGCCAGGCCATTCAAAAACTGGAATCCTACGTCGGCACGCCACTCTTTCTGCGCAATAAACGCGCTGTTGCTCTAACCCCGGCTGGCCGCATATTTCTCGAAGAAGCCTATCAATGGCTCAAGTACGAGCGCACGGCCATAGAACGCACGCTGCACGCAAGCAGTGGCGAAATCGGTCAACTATCCTTAGGCTTTATTGGAAGTGTCGGATACGGCTTCATGCCTGACCTAATTGGTCATTTTCGGCGCAGTTATCCTGACGTCCGACTGCGCGTTGTCGAAATGACCACCAAAGATCAGATCGAGCAGCTGAAAGGGCGCTCTCTTGATCTTGGCCTTTTGCGTACACCCTTGGTTCAAGAAGCCTCATTCATCGAAACGCGTTTGTACCGGCATGACCACTTGATGGCAGCCCTGCCCAAGACGCATGCTTTAGCCGGCCAAAAGTCAGTTTCATTGCGACAGTTGTCGCATGAATCATTCGTATCGTTTTCAAGGGAGAAAGTTCCTACTGCGCATGCCCAGTTAATTGCCGCCTGTGCCGCGGCAAACTTTTATCCCCATATAGAGCAAGAATGCTCACAAGTAGCCGGCGTCATCTGCCTGGTGGCTGCAGGTCTTTCCGTGGCAGTAATCCCCAGCAATCTTGCATCGCTCATGCATCCCAAAGTTCAGTATGTGCCGCTATCCGACACAACCCACCATCTCTCGCAGGAAGTCTCCCTGGCCTGGCGTAAAGGCGATGGCAACCCAGCTTTAGCGTCGTTTCTTCAAGTGGCGTCAACCCAAGCACCACACGCTGCAGCGTAAGCAATCGGCTGTGTAGTCGTCCTGCTGCCGTAAGCGCCTAGCCCGCATCGCTCTTCTGTTATGCACAAATAACATAACAGAAGTCCGGGAAACAGGCTTGGTGGGTACCTTACCAACTCCTATGATGATTGGACAATCATTTGAGCGAGCAAAACAATGGGCAACAGGTTAAAGAACAAGGTCGCCATCATTACCGGCGCAGGAAGCGTGGGGCCGGGCTGGGGTAACGGGCGCGCCGCTGCATGGCGCTTCGCACAGGAAGGCGCTAAAGTCTTTGCCGTAGACCTGAACCCCAGTGCGCTGGAGAGCACAGTAGACCTTGTCCGCGCAGAAGGCGGAGAGATCACCCCCTTCACTGCAGACGTTACCCAGGCGTCAGAGGTGTCCAAACTGGTCGAGGCCTGCATCGCGACCTATGGCCGCGTTGACATCCTGATGAACAATGTAGGTGGCTCCCACAAAGGCGGGCCTGTTGATCTGTCCGAGCAAGACTGGGACAAGCAGATCGACTTTAACCTCAAAAGCGCCTTTCTCATGTGCAAGTACGTATTGCCGCACATGGCCGAACAGCAATCTGGCGCAATCGTCAATGTCTCGTCTACATCGGGCATACGCTGGACAGGGTCTGCCCAGGTTGCCTATGCAAGCAGCAAGGCCGGTGTTATCCAACTTTCCCGCGTCGTGGCAATTGAATATGCCAGCCTGAACATTCGCTGCAACGCCGTCATTCCCGGTCAGTTGCACACTCCCATGGTTGAAACACGGCTGGCTGGCCAGCGTGCTGGCGGGGATGTCGAAAAATTACTGCAACAACGCCAGGCACGCATACCTCTGCCGTTCATGGGAGACGGTCGCGACACCGCCAATGCAGCCTTGTTCCTGGCTTCGGATGAAGCCAGGTTCATTACCGGCACTGAACTGATTGTGGACGGCGGCATGGTCGCGCGCTGTTCCTGAGGAGTGAAACCATGTATTTGTCAGAACGCTATCCCGATCCTGCTATTCGCATACTCGATGAAAGCTTTGCCAAGCTCGTACTTGCGCTCGCCAAGGTAGAGCGGATTTCCAGCGATTGCCGATGGGCAGAAGGTCCTGTTTGGATGGGAGACCATCATTGTCTTTTGTGGAGCGATGTGCCGTCCAACCGCATTTTGAGATGGGATGAGCGCACTGGCCAGACCAGCGTGTTCAGAGAGCCATCCAATTACGCCAACGGCAATACCCGCGATCTGCAAGGCCGATTAATTACCTGCGAACATCTTGGACGACGCGTGACGCGTACCGAGTACGACGGCACGATCACTGTTCTGGCCGACACATTCAACGCCAAGCCGCTCAATTCACCCAATGATGTTGTTGTGTCTTCCGATGGGGCCGTGTGGTTCACAGACCCGCCCTTCGGCATTGCGGGCTACTACCAGGGCGAAAAAGCGCAACAGGAAATCCCTGAGGCAACCTACCGCCTCGCCCCTAAGACAGGTGTCTTGCAGGTTGTCGATGCCACTGTCCAGGGACCAAACGGGCTTGCCTTCTCGCCAGACGAAAAAACCCTATACGTTGTTCAGTCGCGCTCTGCGCCCCGCACGCTCGTCGCCTTCGATGTGGCGCCAGATGGCACGCTGTCGGGCAAGCGGGACTTCATCGATGCTGAAGCAGGTACTCCTGATGGCTTTCGTGTGGATATTGAAGGCAACCTCTGGTGTGGCTGGGGGATGGGCACGGCTGAGCTTGACGGCGTACGCATTTTCAACCCCAAGGGCCAGGCTATCGGACATATTGCCCTGCCTGAGCGTTGCGCCAATCTGACCTTTGGCGGCACACATCGCAATCGCTTGTTCATGGCATCGAGCACGTCGGTGTACTCATTGTTCGTCAACACACAGGGTGCCACGGTGGCATCACACTTCTAAATAAAATCAGCCTGGAGACTCTTATGCAACCTACTAAATTGATTCAGCATGCCGCTGGCGTGCTTCTGTTCGCCGTCGCCGGAACAGCATTGGCGCAAACTGGCACCACACGCATTGTTGTCGCGTTTCCTCCTGGGGGGCCTGCCGACACTCTCGCCAGGGTCGTTGCCAATGAGCTTAGCCCTATCATTGGCCAGAACGTTCTGGTCGAAAACAAGCCAGGCGGCAATGGCGCCATCGCAGCCAACGAAGTCAAGCGCGCAAAGCCTGACGGTACAACCATATTCTTGAGTTCCACGGGAGCCATCGCCGTAAACCCAGGGCTCTACAAAAAGCTCACCTACAACCCAGAAAAAGACTTCGTGCCCGTCACCATGCTAGTAGCCACGCCTGAAGTGCTGGCGCTGTCCCCCAAAAAAGGTATGAAAAACTTCGAAGACTTTGCAAAGGCTGCCGCCAAGGGAGGCGAGGGGGTCTCATTGTCTTCATCTGGCATAGGCAGCATGCCGCATATGGCCATCAGCCTGCTCAAGCGCACAACACACCTGAACATTCTGCATGTACCCTACAGCGGCGCAGCCCCCGCTATCAATGACTCCATGGGCGGACAGGTCGATGGGTTCTTCGGCGACATTTCAGGCCTGCTGAAATACATCGAGGACAATCGTCTGACGGCGGTGGGCGTTGCGGCCGGAAAGCGCTCCCCCGCACTGCCCGATGTACCCACATTCCAGGAGCTTGGATATCCGGATGTCGTGGCAATCAATTGGTACGGCGTATTCGCACCTGCGGGCACATCCCCCGAGGTTGTAAACACCTTGAACGCCGCCTTCAACAAAGCCATGCAATCTGAAAAGGCCAAGGCCTTTATAAAAAGCACCGGCGTTGATGCGTTTTCGACAACACCTGGCGAGTTCAAGAAAATGGTCACCGATGATACCGATAAATGGGCGGCGCTGATCAAGGAAGAAAATATAACGGTGAACGAATAAGACGCCGTGCCAGTTAGCCGGCCGTCCACGTTTCGATGACAAGCTCATGCAGCATATCCGACACACCATCATTCAGTTTGTTTATGCGCGCTTCGTGAACGGGGGTGGCAATGACCAGATCGTTAATGATGACGGGGTTCTCGATAAGGGCGTAGCGAAATCTACCCTGATGTCGCGGATCCTCAACTTCGGACTTGGGAAGAATCGAACACACTTCGGCCTGCAGTGTGGTTTCACCGACGCTCTGAACCAAATCCACCTCGGCAACGATGTCCAGACTGATGCTCAGCTCTCTGCAGGCCTTGTCGACCAGCGCACGTATGGAGTTGGGTGCGCTGGGCAACACCATGGGAAAGGCCTGCAGTTCGCTACCCTGAATGCGCGAGGAAGGAGCAGGCTGATACGTATCCGAGTAGGCCAGCACCAGTTCTTCGCGAAAAATGGATCGATAGCGCAGCAGGTCGGAAGGTGGAGGGTCATACAACAGGGCAATATCAATACGCGCCTTGCTCAGCCAGCCAAACATTTCGACGCTAAGCCCCTCTGTCACATTAAGTGTGGCACCCGGAAAAGCCTCTCGAAACCGCTTGACCAGTTCGGGCGCAATGCGTCTGGAAATTCTGGGCGGCAAGCCCAGCCGTATCCTGCCGTCGCACTGCGCGCGATATCGATCAAGATCTTCTTGCGCGATCCTGACAGCGCGGCTAATGGTTTGCGCATGATTGAGCAACCTGAACCCAGCTTCGGTCGGCTCCACGCCGCGACCTGTTCGGCGCAGCAAATGCAAGCCCAACCCAGCCTCAAGTTGCTGCATTTGACGGCTCAAGGACGGCTGAGAAATATGCAGTACGTCGACCGCACGGGAAAAGCTCTTTTGTTCGCAAACAACGATGAAGTATTCAAGTTGCTTGATGTCCATGAGCCTCCTCTCGCCGCGTCGTGTTATCGATTTTTTGAATAATGGAGTGTAGCCAATAATGGTCCGAGATAGTGCCCCACACGGGGCAAGCGCCCAGACAGTCGCGTGCAGTATGCCTGCACAGGCTTGCGACAGCCATTGCCACATTTTTGGCCCGGCCAGCCAGTTCCCCTTCGCGCCTGAGCGTTCTTATACGCCTGAGGATGCAGGTTTCGACATGCTGCACGCCATGCACCAGCGCCTGGGCTTGGAGCGCGGCGTGATCGTGCAGCCCAACTGTCATGGCTACGATATGTCAGCAGTCGTTGATGCCTTGCGACGTGGACAAGGGCAGTATCGCGCCGTCGCCCTGTTGCCAGACAACGTAAGCCAGAGCGAGATTGCCAGGCTGGACGGCGAGGGTGTGCGTGGTGTGCGCTTTAACTTTGTGGCACATTTGGCTGGCGCCACACCCGACAACATGCTCTCCATGGCCGAGCGCATTGCCACGTTCGGCTGGCATCTATGCATACACACAGATGGCAGCTCGCTGCTCGCCCTACTTCCCAAGCTCCAAGGTTCAGGGGTCCCCTTCATTATCGATCATATGGGTAGAGTCGATGCCGACGAGGGCGTGCACAGCGCGTCTTTTCAGGCATTGCTCTCTTTGCGAGATGATCCACTGGCGTGGGTAAAGATATCAGGAGTAGATCGACTGGCAGGTGGCCACTCACCCTACGACAAAGGCCATGGTTTCGTCCGTGCCCTGGTCGAGCACATGCCTGACCGCCTGCTTTGGGGTACAGACTGGCCCCATCCCAACGTCGCCGGCCCCGTGCCCGACGATCAAGAGTTACTAAACCTGTTCTGTGCCCTATGCCCCGACGCTGCACTTCGCGAGCGCATACTGGTTCATAACCCGCAGCAGCTATACCGTTTTAAGGATGCAAACTCATGAACAACATCGATGCCCCTGACACCAGCAGAGCGACTCTGGCGGAAACCATGCGTGAAGGCGCGCTCGCCGTGCTGGTGCGAATTCCCGACCATACCCTGACAAGGGCCCAGGCCATCGCCCTGTGCGGCAGCGCCGATATTACGGAGCATATCGCAGAAGTTGTCGACGACCGGGCAGCCGCACGATGTTTTCATGTCGTGCACGCCGTGGAACATGCCGAAACCTATATCTATGTTCTGGGTGGTACATCCACGCACGCCTTGGCGGTTGAGCGCCTGAGAAAAACCGTGCAGGCGCTGTACCCCACAGCCGATGTTACATCCCTTGAAGTGTGCCAGGTCGTCCCAGGCGCTTCGGCAGGGCTTGCTGGCGCCTGGCATTATGTCGTTGAAACCGATGTCAAGCCACAGGCTGAAAATGACTTCAATGACTGGTACCAGAACGAGCACCTTCCCGGTCTGGCCAGCGTACCCGGCACCGTGCTGGCGGTACGCTTAAAAAACCCACAAGGTTCGCCCCGCTATCACGCATGCTACCTGCTGCATACGCGAGAAGCATTCGGCTCCGAGCCGTGGCTGGCCGTGCGCGCCACGGACTGGGCCAGTCAGGTTCGCCCCAACTTCATGAATACAAAGCGGACCATGTTCACCGTGGCTGGCTAACCCACCTGCTGTGCGTCGCCCGGCGCCCACACATCAAAAAGGATTCGTTTTATGCCACGTTTGACCATGCCAGACCCCAGCTCCTTCACCTCTCATCAAAAGCGCGTACATGATGCCATCGCCAGTGGGCCACGGGGACGAGTACGCGGGCCGCTGGCAGTCTGGCTGAACCGCCCTGGGCTCGCAGAACATGCCCAAGCCTTGGGCCAATACTGTCGTTATGACTCCAGCCTGTCGCCGCGCCTGTCTGAACTGGCCATCCTGATCATGGCCGTTTACTGGCGTGCAGAGTTCGAATGGTGGGCGCACAAACCCATCGCCCTCGATGCCGGCATTACACAACACGTAGCCGATGCATTGCTGATGGGGTCAGCGTCGATTCCATTTGAACGCAACGATGAGCAGATCGTGCATGCATTCTTGACCAAGCTGTTGCAAGATCGCCACGTGCCGAATGAGCTATATCAAGATGCGGTAAAGACATTAGGGCAGGACCAGGTTGTCGACCTTGTCGGCCTGGCAGGGTATTACACGCTTATTTCCATGACACTCAATGTGTTTGAGATAGGGCTGCCCGAAGGTGAGCCACGCGTATTTGATGACGCGGAAAAAGCCTAAACACGTCTCAATACTGTGCTAGCATCGCGACTATGTTGCGCAGACCCGGCCACTTCCGCATACCTCTGAGCGTCCACAGCGTCATGCTGTGGCTCGCGACGGTGGCGTTTGTGTGCCGTGCCTTTATGCCTCTCGGGTATATGCCCGATACCACCGCACTGCGCAATGGTCAGCTGGTACTAACACTTTGCACAGCGGGCGGCGGCGTATCGTTTCTGTCGCTAAATGCCGCAGACAATGACCCGCAGCAAGACGTGTCGCGCGGCGATAGCTGCCCCTACGGCATGATGAGCGAGCAGGCTTTAATGGCACCGGGGCCAGATACGCTGCACATTGCGCTTCCCACCGCCGCCAAGGCCGTCTTTAACATACCCGTTTTTGCCACGCTCCCGCCCATGCCCCCTCTGGGGCCACCTCTCGGTTCGCGAGCGCCACCTTACCACCTCAGTTGATTTGTCTCCATGACGTCGATGCATTTCTGCGTCGGCCATCGATAACAAGTATCTGAGGTTTTTTCATGCCCTCCGCTTTTGTACGCGCAGCCATTGCCGCTGTGCCACTAGGCTGCCTGTTGCAGTCCGCTTTTTACGTCCCTGTCAGTCTGGCCGCCGAATCTGTCGCTCAATTACCGGCCATTTCCATTCGCGCCGCCGACGGGCTTGAGCTCAATACCGTTGTTTCCACGGGTTCTTCCCTGGATTTGACGCCACTGGAAACACCCGCCAGCGTAACGGTCATAAGTCGTGAACAGTTGGAAGAACGGGGCGACACAAGTGTGTCAGACGCCGTTAGCCGCGCACCCGGTATCAGCCAGATCGGCCACCCCGGAAATGGCGGTGACGCGCTGGCGGCTCGCGGCTTCACCGGCTCCAATTCAGTCATGCAGCTATACGATGGCATGCGGCAGTATGGCGGTATCGGCATTACCTTCCCGTTTGACACCTGGTCTATTGAGCAGATCGAAGTGCTGCGCGGACCGGCCGCCGTCATCTACGGTGAGGGCGCCATAGGCGGTGTCGTCAACGTTGTACCCAAAAAGCCCCAGCGCGGGCCCATCGAAAACGAACTACAGTTCAAACTGGGCACTGACAACACACAGGGGCTGGCCTGGGGCAGCGGCGGAGCCATAAACGACAAGCTGTCCTACCGTTTCGACATAAGCGGTAACCGATCCGATGGCTGGGTCGACATGGGAGACAACCGCGACCTAACGGTTTCGGGGGCCTTGACACTGGATGTCTCGCCCGAGCTCAGTCTGACACTAAGCCATGCGCAAGGCTGGCAGAAACCCATGCGTTATTTCGGCATGCCTTTGCGCGATGGTGAACAGTACGACGCATGGCGAGACAAGAACTATAACGTCGACAATTCGGACATTTCATTTCACGACCAGTGGACACAGCTTGCGGCAGAGTGGACGCCCAACGCAGACGTAACCGTGCGCAGCCGTCTCTATCAAATCGACAGCAGACGTCACTGGCGTAACGCCGAGAATTACGATTACCTACCGGCCAGCGGCCTTATTGAGCGCAGCGGTTACACAGACATTCGCCACCGGCAATCGCAAACGGGCAACACCACCGACGTTCGTATCGACACAAGCCTCTTTGGTCTGAAGAATCAGGTGTCAGTGGGGTTTGACATCAATCGCAGCCACTTCAAGCACAGCAATAACTCGCCTTATGGCGGTGTGTCTTACCGGGATCCAGACCAGGATGACAGAGGCGAATTCATCGACGTTGTATTGCCTATGCCGCGTTACCGCAATGTAGCGACCCAGTACTCGCTATTTGCTGAAGATCGCATCGAACTGACCCCGTCCTGGTCAGTGTTGGGCGGATTGCGCTATGACCACATCGACCTATCTCGGAGCGACCTGGCGGGCGGCACCACTTCTTTCGACAAGACCTTCTCCAACGTAGGCTGGCGTGTAGGTACGGTTTATGATCTCGCACCTGGCCTTGCGATTTACGGCCAATATTCTGAAGCAGCCGACTCGGTCAGTGCCATCATGATGATGTCACCCTCCAACAAAAACTTCGATTTATCGACCGGCAAACAATGGGAAGTTGGTATCAAACAGCAATTCTGGGGCGACCAGGGAGAATGGACGCTGGCTGCATACAGAATCGTAAAAAACGGCCTGGTCACACGAGACGTCGCCGACCCAACCACCAGTGTTCAAGTTGGCCAGCAATCTTCACAAGGTCTGGAGGCAACTGTGGGCCTGGATTTTGGCAAATGGCGTCTTGACGCCAACGCCTCTATTTTGCGAGCCCGGTATGATGACTTTACAGAAGCTGTGAATGGATCAGCGGTTTCGCGCAACGGCAACGTGCCCACCGATGTGCCTGAGCGCCTGGCCAATGTTTGGCTAAGCTGGAAATTTCTGCCCACATGGACGGCGAGTACCGGCCTGCGCTATGTTGGCAAGCGCTATGCGGATCGCGCCAACACACTTGAAATGCCTGCATACACAACCGTCGATCTCGCCCTTCAGTGGCAGGCGCGTAAAGACCTGCGATTCGCTTTGCGGGGCTTCAATGTCTTTGACCGACAGTATGCAGAGACGGCGTATTACAACCCCACGCAATGGTTGCAAGGGCCAGGGCGCCGGGTTCAGCTGACTGCCGACTATCGTTTCTAGCCAGGCGTAGCCATCATGACTAGCTTCTGGATGCGATTTAAGCGCATCACTTACCTCGTGCACCGGTGGACGGGTGTTGGTGCGTGCGTGCTGATGGCCATCTGGTTTTTAAGCGGCGTGGTCATGCTGTTTGTGGGTTACCCCAAACTCTTGCCCGCCGAGCGCCTGGCTGCGCTGCCAGTGCTTTCCGCCCCCGACTGCTGCGTGCCGGTCGAGGCTGCGTTAGCACAGGCCCAGAAACCGACGGACGTACGCGAAATTCAGCTGACGGCGCAGGGGGGCCAGCCGTATTACCGTCTTCTACAAAACGACGGGCGCTATATCTCGGTCAATGCACGAACGGGGCTTCTTCGCTCTCCGGTCACCAAGGATGAGGCGGTTCTGGCGGCGCGTACATACGGGGAGCAGGCCCGGCACGGTCAAGACGCTGGCAACCAACCGATAGCGGAAAGTACTACGCCTTTGCCCGGTCCGGTAATGGGGGCAACCTGGCTGGGTCTAACGCAAGAAGACCGCTGGACCCATTCTGGCATGCTGAATGCGCACAGGCCCTTGCATCGTGTTCAGCTAGAAGACCCCGCGCATACCTTGCTCTATGTGTCTTCCTCCACCGGCGAGATCGTCATGGATGCACCACGTGCTGAACGCGCATGGAATTATGTCGGGGCCTGGCTGCACTGGCTGTATATGTTCCGTAATCAGCCAACCGATCCTATCTGGAGCTGGCTGGTCATTGTTCTGTCGGCAGTAGGCGTCATCACCGCCGTAAGCGGAACCTTCGTGGGCCTTTGGCGCTGGCGCTTCAGCCACCCCTACAAATCAGGCTCGCATTCACCCTACCGGGATGGGTGGATGCGCTGGCATCATCTGGCAGGGTTATTGTTTGCCGCGACAACGTGCACCTGGATATTCAGCGGTCTGATGTCCATGAACCCGGTGGGGGTGTTCAACCCTCTGCATGCCAAACCAGATGTGGTGGCCTGGCGCGGTGAAACACCAGGCCAGGTGCGGCTGGAACTGCAGGCGCCTGAAGCACTGACCTTGCTGGCCCGAGAGGGCTTTTACGCACGGCAGCTTGAGTGGCGGGTACTGAACAAACAGCCCTATCTGCTTGCGCGTGACGCGGCTAATGATGTGAGGCTTATCGTACACGAGGCTGGCGGCTACATCGTGCGCAAACAGTGGCCTGAGTCTGTTCTGGTCGCGGGCGCATATCATCTTTTTAAAGCACCCATAGCATCTTCGAACCTGTTGAGTGACTACGATGCGTATTATTTTCACCGGGCGACTGCATCCATGTATGGCGCCGATGATCGGCGGCTACCCGCATTGCGTGTCGTGTTCAAGGACGCCGACGCCACCTGGGTTTACATCGACCCGCACACGGGAGACGTAGAACAATCCCTGAGCCGCAGGCAAAGAGTTGGCCGATGGCTATTTAACCTACTGCACAGTTGGGATTTTCAGCCCATGTTAAAGGCTGAACTCACGCGCAACATTGCATTGATACTTCTGAGCATTGGCGGCTTGGTAATGAGCGTGACGGGTGTGTGGATCGGTTATATACGACTGCGACGCAAGCTGTTGGCGGGTTAGCCATTTAAGGAACAAGGCCAACATTCAAAGCGTTTCACTTGATCGGGAAAATGACTAGGCGATCCCAACAACCCACAATAAGGTACGCTCTACGGCGCGCATTCGCTCGGAGTCCAGTTGACCAATTGTTTTGCCGATCTTCGAACGCGACAATGTTGCAATTTTGTCTACCATTACTTGAGATAGTGATTGCAGGCCGTTGGCAGGATTGGGCTCGATAGTTACACGAAAAGCGGTATCACGTATATCGCTGGTGATCGGGCATACGATAACGCTTTGCATTTCGGCAAGAAGATCTGACTGAATGATTAACGCGGGGCGGGGCTTACCAAGATCCCCCTGAAACGCCACAGTAACGAGGCTACCGCGACCACTCATAGCCAACCCTCCGTTGAGTTAGCCGCATCATCGGTAAATTCAAGGATTTCCCTCTCTGCTGAATCACTCTTTAGCTTGCGAACCTGCCGTGTGATTTGCTCAGCAAACTGGGGGGTGCGCGTGTCGGGCACCCACATCTGAAAGGGCCGCAAGCCTTCGGCCCGCAACCGGGCGCGGTGTCGTTCGACCTTGGCTGTCGTGCTCATGCCATTCACCCTCTCTGTTAACCATGTAAGGTATCATGTTACTTTACGTGATTACCGCAAATCAAGTTTTCCAAACGGTGCCGCACATGGTTATTTTCAGCACGAGGTGCAAGCACTTGCAAGTTGCACTCAACACAATAAAACCAGCCATCTGCCTCTGCTACAGTGAACACTCTTGCGTGTTTTCTGTCGAGCGTGTCCTGTGAAAACTCTGTTTGTGGCCGGCTTGCTGGCGTTTCTTGGTGCACTGTTAATTACCAGCACATTCAAACCCAAGCCTCTGGAGGCGCAATTGTTGCATCTGCAGGTTAAGCAGGCTTTGCCCGAAATGGCCGACGAGCTGGCTGCTGAGCCTGCCCAGATCCAGGCGCTGTTTCTTGCGTATGCAGAAGACCCCGTGTTGCTTGCCAAGGCAAAAATCGCCTTGCTGCGTTACCCCGAGATTGCCAGACCGCTTCTTCTGACATACGGAGAGAGCCCAGACTTCCAGGCGGTGCTTAGCCGTTATGGCGAAGACGCGCTCCTGCCGCTGCAGTATTTTGTCACCCATGAAGTCTTTACGCTTGAGTTCATGCGCAAGATCAGCGAAACAACCCAGAAGGCGCTAGGGTTGTTCGGTCAGTCTGAGGACGACACCTCCTCCGCCTCAAGCAGTAACCGCAGTGAAATCTCGAGCGAGGAGCGTGGCTGGTATGCCATACAGTTCATCAAGACAGAGGGCTACGACTTCATCGGGCAGTTTGTACTGGCTCCCAATGGCCAAGTCGGCTGGGTTCAGACCGAACGTGTGCTTGAAGGCATCAATAGTTTTTTTGCAGGCGGGGTTAAGGGGCTCGAAACTCGCGTACGCCGTGATGAACCTATAAGCGTGGGCGATGTGGGCTGGGCTGCGCTGGACGTCGCAATTGGCGTCAGTGCCTTCAAGATATTGCGGCTGGGCAAGGCCAGTGCGGTTAGCGGGCGCACCCTGACCTTTTCTCAGCGGTCTGCGGCGCTGGGCTCCGGCTTATGGCGCACAAGCGCGATCGGTATGCGCCTGGTGAAGTATGGCGCACCCGCCGTGTTGGCGTATATTGCCATTCGTCATCCAAGCGTCATCAACTCCTTACTGGGGTCTGTGGCTGAAAAATTTGGGCTGCCCGCTAGCCTGGTACAGGTAATAGGCTGGACGCTCGTACTGCTTCCTGTTCTTTTGTTGCTGCGTCTTTTGTTGCGGCCATTGGCATGGGTTGTTGCCGCCTTTTTGGGCTTGCTACGCTCGGCCGACAACTTGATGAGCAGGCGCCAGCCAAGCGCCTTATAAAGGATTCTTCAGTCTTCCTGACGATATCCCGCCTTCGCAAACGCTTCAAGGCCTTAGCTCAATCAACAAATAGATTGGGTTTGGCCATGCACTTAGGCGGTGGCGACCAGCATCCATAGTTGTCGGAAAACAAACGGATCAGCGATTACCCCTGCGCATCTGGCTATCGAATGGTGTAATTGGCGAATCTGTTCGATTATTCCCTTGGCCTGCTCGCTGCACGTTGCGGCCGCCATTTCTGGAGTTGGAGGTTGCACGTCGATCGTGCTGGCCTTCGTTCGACTTGTAATTTTGGCGATTATTTTCAGCTCGACGGTTTTCATTGCGTCGATTGTCAGCACGATGATCCCGGTTCGCGTCACGATGTCGGTCGTAATCACGACGGTCGGAGCGATGTGAGTGATTATCGCGAGTGTAGTAGCCTGGGCCGTAGTTACGATAGCGATAATCGTTATTACCGCGGTACCCGCCATAGCCGCTATAACCGCTATAACCGCTGTATCCATCGTAGCTTCCATATCCACCGTAATCGTTGTAATACGGTGAGTCATAGGCACAGGCTGAAAGCGTCAGCGCCAGGCCAACGACCACAACTGCGCGTGTCAGCAATGAACCGACATGGCGGCTCTCGCGGTTACTCCTGTTAAAAAAGGTCAAGGACATATACGTCTCCCAGTCTGCTTATGCAGACGGCTATTGATATCCTTATCCTACTGTGAAATAGACGGCTGCAGTGGGTTTTGAAGCTCGGTGCAACATCTGGCGAGAGAATATACGTGAATGAAACCCGATGAAACAAAGTTGCAAGCAAATTGAACGAATCCTCACTTGAGGCAGGGTATTCTCATCGCTCCTTCTATATAGACGGCAACACTCTGGCCCAAGTATTGGCTGGCGATACGACACCGCCGCCCAATTATTAGCGATTAATTTGTTGTTTCTGTTGCTGATAGGTATGCGTGCCTGTAAGGCAAAGCGCAAGCCATGCAAGGCCTTCCGCCAGTGCGGCCAAAACGTCGCTTAGGTAATGCGCCCCCAGGTATAGCCGGCTAAATGCTACCAAACTAACCATGGCAAATGCCAAAAGCGCCGTCCATACACGTCTGTTCCAGGAAGACGTGTTTGCAATAATGAATGCAGCGAGCATTCCATAAAACAACGTACTCGCTGCCGCATGGCCACTTGGAAAGCTATAGCTGCTCAGGCTAACGAGCGGCTGCTCAAATACCGGACGTGCACGCTGGAACGCGTGTTTCATCAGTACGTTGAGCAGCATGCCCCCTGGTACTACCAAAACCAGATTCAACAGCCAGTACCAATACCGTTTCGCTATGAGTATTGCAGCGAACACCAAGGTTATTATAGTGATGCCCACTGTGTTGTGCAGCAAGGAGATCATTTCCATAATCTGCGTCAGCCAGGGCACCGCATGCGCGTGCAACCATTGCGCGATATGCATATCGACGACAGTGATCGGGTCGCCAGTCATTACATCCTCTGCAATACCGCCAAATACCCAACTAGCTGCAATGAGAACCAGCGCACCGACCGAAAGGCGTAAACCCAAATAGCCATCGGGTGTAAGCCTGGCCCGAACAAATGCCAGTTGTGGCTCAAAACGTAAACGTAGTGCGGCAACTCGGGGCTGTGCCAAAAATCGAGACCATGCCGACTCAAGTGCGGCCTCATGACGCATCGCCCATCTCCATAGCCACACCAAGCCTAGTGAGAATGCCAAAACCCCGCCCAAAATAGCGCTTGCCCGCCCGATCCAGCCCGCCGCGAGTTGCCAGCTTGCGCCCAGGAAATAGCCAAGAAGTGTTACGGCCGCCGACCACAGGAAGGCGCCCATCATGTTATAGGGCAAAAAGAAGCGATATGGCATCTTGGACGAACCTGCCAAGAAAGGTACCAATGCACGGGCGAACCCCACAAAGCGCCCCAGAAAAACCGCCTTGCCCCCGTGCCGTGTAAAAAAAGCATCTGTTTTTGCGACGCGCTCTTCATTAATGCCAAAGCGAGACCCATAACGCAGCAGCGCAGGCCGGCCCAGGCATCGTCCCATCTCATAACCTAAGCTATCGCCCAAGGCGGCACCTATGGCGATGACCATGATTAGTACATCGAGGTCAAAAACGCCTTGTGCCGCCAGAAAGCCAGCTACCAGCACCAGACTTTCACCGGGCACGATAACCCCCAGAAACGCGGCAGACTCCAACGCGGCCCCCAGGAAAATAACCACATATCCCCAATGCCCGGCCCGGGTGACAAGCTCGATAAGGTAGTTCAGCACTGCCGACCTCGATTCTTTATTGTTTGTACTCAGT
This sequence comes from Pusillimonas sp. ANT_WB101, assembly GCF_008369125.1. NCBI lineage: Bacteria > Pseudomonadati > Pseudomonadota > Betaproteobacteria > Burkholderiales > Alcaligenaceae > Pusillimonas > Pusillimonas sp. ANT_WB101. The sequence continues at coordinate 173,257 of NZ_VOAY01000005.1, forward strand.
GTGAGCTAAGTCAGGCTACGTATTCTCCACCGTAGCGCAATTTTTTGCGTACCTTTATTTGGAGAACCACTATGTTTCGTTACACCAAAACCGCCCTTGTCGCCGCCATTTTAGCTTCGGCGAGTGTCGCAGGCTACGCGACAACCACAGCTAGCAGCGCTGAAAATGACGCCTCAGCCATTGGTAATGCAAAAATTTCACTCATACAAGCCATTACGGCGGCCGAGCAACACGTCAATGGCAAGGCGGTTCAGGCAGAGTATGAACAGACTAAAACAGGTTGGGCGTACGACGTAGAGGTGGCCAGCGGCGCCAACGTGTTTGATGTGAGCGTCGACGCCAATAATGGCACCGTTCTTTCTTCTATCCAAGACACTGCTGACAGCGAAGACCGAGCAACACGTTAATGCCAAGGCGGCAGCTAATACCCTTACTACATCCTGCACCCAAGAAAAGCTCTAATCCAGAAGAAGAACCACAATGAATACGTCGACGAAAACTGCCTTGAGCAAAGTTCCAGAAGTCACAATACTGTTTTGGATAATAAAGATCGCGGCAACTACGCTCGGTGAAACGGGTGGCGATGCCGTATCCATGTCGATGCATCTAGGCTATTTGATCGGCACGGGTATTTTCTCGGTCGTGTTTTTGGCAGCAGTATTTGCGCAGATCAAGGCCAAGGAATTTTATCCCTCTCTTTACTGGACAACCATCATCGCTACCACCACGGTTGGCACGACGCTGGCTGATTTCGCTGACCGGTCTCTTGGTATTGGCTATGCGGGTGGGTCGACCTTACTGCTGGTTTTGCTGCTCGGCTCATTGTTTATTTGGCATCGCACACTCGGCTCGGTCTCTGTTAGTACCGTTAACTCGCCCACAGCAGAAATGTTTTACTGGGTGACCATTATGTTCTCCCAAACGTTAGGTACCGCATTGGGCGATTGGACGGCGGGTACTGCAGGACTCGGGTACGCAGGTGCCGCTGTTGTCTTTGGAGCATTGTTAGCGTCGGTCGCGGCGGCTTACTATTGGACAAAAACATCGCGCACCCTGCTCTTTTGGGCCGCATTTGTGCTGACCCGCCCTCTTGGCGCGGTGGTTGGAGATTTTCTGGATAAACCGCTTAATGCAGGGGGGCTGGCTCTAAGTCGATATTCAGCATCGGCAGCGTTATTAGTCTTTATTATGGTGTGCATTCTCTTGTTTAATGAACGTGCTTCAAGCACAGCACACTAATTTATTTCCAACGGTAGGAGATGGCATGCGGATTTTACTGGTCGAAGACGATGCCATGATTGGCGAGGCCATCCAGGGAGCACTCAAGAATGCTTCGTACGCCGCCGATTGGGTCAAAAACGGCCAGACAGCCCTCACAACACTGGAGTGCCAGCACTATGACCTGGTACTGCTCGATCTTGGCCTGCCTGGCAAGGACGGGCTAGAGGTGCTGACCACCATCCGTGCCAAAGGCAACTCAGTGCCATTGCTCATCATCACAGCCCGCGATGATCTTAATGACCGTCTGCGCGGCTTAGACGGCGGAGCTGACGACTACGTGGTCAAGCCCTTTGAGATGGCCGAACTTTTGGCGCGTATGCGCGCTGTGCTGCGACGCAAGGGTGGAAGCGCAACGCCCGCTCTCAGCAACGGGGTTGTATCACTTAATCCGTCGACGCGGGAGGTGACTGTCAGCGACCGCCCTGCCATGCAACTCTCCAATCGCGAGTTTGCCTTGTTGCAAGCTTTGCTAACACGCCCTGGAGCCATTCTTTCCCGTAGCGACTTGGAAGACCGTATCTACGGTTGGGGAGAAGAGGTTGAAAGTAACGCGGTGGAATTCCTGATCCATGCTCTTCGAAAGAAGCTGGGTAAGGAGGCCATCCAAAACGTCAGAGGTATGGGATGGATGGTATCCAAGGGAAAATAAAACAATCGTTGCAGCTTCGGCTGTCGGTCTGGCTTTCGACGGCCATTCTTGGCATTGCGATCGCTGCTGGCGTGTTCTCCTTTGCCTCCGCGTTTCAGGAAGCCAACGAATTGCAAGATGATCAGCTCCGGCAAATGGCGGCGCTGGTGCATCGCTATCCATTGCCGATCAGCCAAGGCGCCATGCCTCAAGAAGTGCCTGGCACGGATCCCGAATCACAAATCGTTGTTCAAATATTGCCCAGTCACAATGCCCTCTTAACAGTATGGGAAGGCCTCGCCCTCTCCTCGCCCGTACACCTGCCCGATGGCATACAGACTTTCCGCGTACACGACGAAGCATGGCGACTGTTTGTGGCCTCGTCCAAGGAGGGCACTCGAGTAGTAATAGGACAACGCACAACCACGCGCGATGAAATTGCCCAAGACAGCGCATTAAGAACGGTTTTGCCGTTTATGGTGCTTGTCCCTATTCTATTGTTACTCGTGGGCGTATTGATTCGCCAGATGTTCAAACCCGTAAAGCAATTAGCTTCAGAGCTCAGCCGGCGCTCAGAACAAGACTTGACCGCACTCAGTGACACGCATATTCCCTCCGAGATTCGCCCTTTTGTCCGCGAAATCAATCAACTGCTTTCCCGTGTTAGACAATCAATCGCGTTGCAACGCCGTTTTGTCGCCGATGCCGCCCACGAGCTTCGCTCACCACTCACGGCGCTTTCCCTTCAAGCCGAGTTACTCAATGCAGCCGACATGTCGGCTCAAGGTCGACAGCGCCTCGACATATTGCAAAATGGCCTGCGGCGAACGCGAACATTGCTAGAACAATTACTGGCATTGGCCCGCGCCCAAGAGTCAGGCGACGAGCAGGCTGACGAGGTTTGCCTTGGCCAGGTTTTTCGTCAAGTTCTCGAAGACCTAATTCCTTTGGCACAGGCTAAACATATCGACGTGGGTGTGATTGGCGATGCCAGCACTACAGTATCGGCGTCTGCAATTGATCTAAAAACGCTAGTCAAAAATATCGTAGAAAACGCAATCAGGTACACGCCTGACGGAGGACAGGTCGATATATCGGTACGAGTCACACCCGATGGCGTAATACTGCAGGTTGATGACACCGGCCCGGGCATTGCTAAAGAAGAGCGTGCGCGCGTGTTCGACCCGTTTTATCGCGTGCTGGGTAATGACGAGGTAGGTTCAGGTCTGGGGCTGTCAATTGTGGGCGCGATTGCAGCGCGCATAGGCGCACGGGTAACGCTAGACTGCTCAGGTGGCGAAGAACCCACTCCAGGTTTGTGCGTAAGAGTGATGTTTCACCGCGGCGCGACATGAAGCGATTGCAAAGATGAATTTTCGCCATACCCCTCACCAGTTAGCGCAACGGAGCCGTTTAGAATGAAAGAACACTCTAAATCGGGTGTTGCGATGCAATCAACCTGCCATATATGCGGTCATGTCTTTCCCCGATCAAAATTGCGACCATGGATCTCCGTGCTGCCCCGCGTGTCAGATCTGATAGCTCAAAAAACCCCTGGCTGGATTGAAGGAAAGTACATTTGCAAACCTGATCTAGCCAAGTTTCGTCGTCAATATGTCGAAAAGCTTCTGGCAGATGAACGCGGAGAGCTAGACGATTTAACCCGGCAGGTTGTCGACAGTTTGGAAGCCGGAGAACTGGTTTCGCGCAATACCGAAGACGAAATTGCGATGAATTCCACTTTCGGCGAGCGTACCGCTGATAAAGTCGCGCAATTTGGCGGCAGTTGGGTATTTATAATTTCGTTCGGCGTGGTACTCATGGTTTGGATCACACTGAACGTTGCCGGCCTGTTTGCACGTCCCTTCGACCCCTATCCGTTCATTCTGCTGAACCTGGTGCTGTCTTGCCTAGCGGCTGTCCAGGCCCCAGTCATTTTGATGAGCCAGCGGCGGCAGGAAACCAAGGATCGCCTGCGTGCCGAAAACGACTACCGGGTGAACCTCAAGGCCGAACTTGAAATCCGCCAGTTACACGAAAAAATCGATCATCAACTTGCTCATCAATGGGAAAAGCTCGCCGAATTGCAGCAGATACAGATCGAATTACTTGAGGAACGTAACGATCGCCATCACTGATAGTCGTCGGCACGGCGGCCGCTGTTGGCATCGTTCAAAAAACGGATAGGGTGTGATTATTTCTCGTCTGCATATGTTTCGGGTAAGTTATTGACCCGTACACCGCACCTTGCTTCCGTTGTCCTAGCAAGTTGCCTTAATAGTTTTAATGGGGCCTGGCGCACTTCAGGTGCAAAGGTTTCAATCATGGCGCGCTCTTCGGCTATCAAGTCGGCTCGAATTTTTTGATAAAGCTTCTGCCCTGACTGCGTCGACTGGATCCGTATAGCCCTGCGATCAAGCGCGTCCTCGACGCGAACCGCATACCCCTAGCGCTCCAACGCGTTCACGACCCAACTTGCTGTGCTTTTACCCAGACACATTTCTCCGGCAAGCGTTTGAAGTCGTAGCGGTCCTTGCTTGATCAGGCTTTCTAACGCATAGCATTGCGTTACAGATACGTCATAGATCATCTCGAGAAGAAGTCGGCCATTTGCATATCGTCAGCCGCCAATGCACGCCCAGCGTCCCTCATCTACCAATATCCATACGATTTTTATACTTTCTTTATACGTTACGCCAGCATTTATAGAAAGATTTTATGGGCTTATGGATACAGTGGTGATTGTTAATTACCCATTGAGAAATTGTGTATGAGTTGGCTCGAACTATGTGCTGGCCTCGTTGCCCTGGGACTTTTTGCGTACCTGTTCTATGCCTTGATAAGGCCAGAAAAATTTTAAGAATTTAATCTTTAGGCGTTTCCAGCTTCGCTTGAAGCGCGATATTTTCACACGGCTAATTTCATGTAAAGGATGACTTGTGGACGATCTTATTTTCGTTAGTCTGACCATCGTATGTTTTGTGCTTGTCGCACTTTATATAGCGGCGTTAGATAAAATTCAGTGAGCCAAAACAATGCCAACCAATATATTGCAGTTCATAGTGCTGCTTGCCTGTATGGCAATGCTCACCATCGTCATGGGCAAGTGGCTTGCACATGCTTTTATCGGGTCAAAGCACAGCTCGCCTGAACGTTGGACATACAAACTATTTGGCATCGATCCCAACGAGTCTATGACATGGGGCCGCTATGCCGCTGCGCTGGTGCTGACCAATGCTGCGATGATGCTACTGGGCTATCTGCTTTTGCGTGTGCAGACGTGGATGCCACTTAACCCTTTGGCGTTATCTGCACAAACGCCAGCGCTGGCATTCAATACCGCAGCCTCCTTTATCACGAACACCAATTGGCAAGCTTATTCGGGTGAAGCCAGCCTAAGTAATTTCAGCCAAATGGCAGTAATCACATTTTTGATGATGACGGGCGCAGCAACCGGCGTGGCAGCCGGTGCTGCGTTTATTCGTGGGCTAGGCCGCGCCAACACCCAAAACTTCGGTAGCTTTTGGGTCGATGTAACGCGCATCATCTATCGCGTGTTCTTGCCACTTTGCTTTGTGATGGCGCTGGTTTATGTCTGGCAAGGCATACCGCAAACCTTGAGCTCCCAAGTGATGGCCACCACCATGGAAGGCGTGAAGCAACACATTATTCTGGGCGCCGTGGCCAGCTTTGAAACCATCAAACATATTGGCACCAACGGCGGCGGGTTTTTTGGCATGAATGCCGCACACCCCTTTGAAAACCCCACGCCGATTACCAACGCCTTGCACATTTTAAGCATGCCGCTCATTCCTGCCGCACTGACCTATGCGTTCGGCAGTATCCTCGCACGTCGGCGCCAGGGATGGGTGTTTTTCGGCACATTCCTGGTGCTTTTTATCGGCTTTCTGGCCATGGTGTATTCAGCCGAACAATCTGGAAACCCGCTACTGGCCGCTGCAGGTGCAGATCAGGCGCTGACTGCCGCCCAACCGGGCGGAAATATGGAAGGCAAGGAGTTGCGTTTCGGCATCGCCGGCACCAGCCTTTTCGTTGCGACCACTACCGCAGCAACCACAGGCTCGGTAAACGCCATGCACGACTCCCTCACACCATTGGGCGGTGCCGTCCCTTTAGCCCAAATGATGCTCAATAGCGTTTTTGGCGGAGCTGGGGTTGGCTTCATTAATCTAATCCAGTACGCCATTCTCACGATTTTTCTAGTGGGCATGATGATTGGTCGCACTCCCGAGTTTCTGGGCAAAAAAATTGAAGCACGGGAAATCAAACTGGTGATGCTGGCTGTGTTGGCGCATCCACTGAGCATTCTGGGCTTCACGGCGTTGGCCGTTGTATGGCCCGGAACAACGGATAGTTTGAATAACCCTGGAGCACACGGTTTCAGTGAGATTCTGTACGCCTATACATCAGGTACAGCAAATAACGGTTCAGCGTTCGCCGGACTGAATGCCAATACGCCGTTCTTCAACACCACAATCGGGCTTTCAATGTTGGTTGGGCGCTATTTGACGATGCTGCCAATGCTTGCTGTGGCCGGATCATTGGCGGCCAAAAAATCCGTACCCGAGACACAGGGCACGCTTCCCACTGCGACGCCGCTGTTCCTGGTTCTTACGCTATGTGTGATTGTCATGGTGGGCGGGTTGACGTTTCTTCCCGCCATGGTGTTGGGCCCTATCGTTGAACATATCGACATGTTGGCCGGTCGTCTTTACTAAAGGAATGATATGTCTGAAAGACACATGCTATTCAAAGGGATGGCCCGCCCAGTGCTGGTATCGAGCGTTTTCTTCATGTTGCTGGCTGGCCTGGCCTACCCGATGCTCACCACTGTCATAGCTAATAGGGTTTTCCCCGACCAGGCGCAAGGCAGCCTGATTAAACGCAACGGCGTGGTAATTGGCTCGTCATTGATTGGCCAGTACTTCACGCAACCGGTTTACTTTCATCCACGCCCAAGCGCAACGTTAGCACCCGACCCCGCCGATTCAGAAATAACCACAAGCATGCCTTACAACGCAGGCTTGAGCGGAGCCAGTAATCTGGGCCCCACCAACCGCAAGCTGGTGGATCAAGTGGCTAAGCGAGTGATGGCGTATCGCACGGAAAACGGTATGGCAAGTACTGCGAGCGTGCCCGTTGACGCGGTAACGGCATCCGCTTCGGGCCTGGATCCGGACATTTCCATTGCCAATGCCCAGCTGCAGGTCACACGCGTGGCCGAGCATCGCCAAGTGCCAGTGAGTACTGTCCAGCAACTGTTGAAAGCCCATATTACTGAGCGCTCCCTTGGCATATTCGGTGAGCCTCGCGTCAACGTCTTGAAACTTAACCTTGCGCTCGATGAATTATTACCCGCGCCCTTGCATGAAAAACCTAGAGAATAGCCATGAGTGATAGAAACACACCTCTACCTTTATTCGATCGGAAACTGGTCGGGCCTGCATGCCTGGAGGCACTCAAGAAGCTTGCGCCACAGGCGCAATGGAAGAACCCGGTGATGTTCGTCGTCTATGTAGGCAGCATTCTCACCACCGCTCTATGGCTGCAAGCCGTAATGTTTGACGAGCATGCCGCGCCTGGTTTTAGCCTGGCCATCACAGCATGGCTGTGGTTTACCGTGCTGTTTGCAAATTTCGCCGAGGCGTTGGCCGAGGGGCGCAGCAAGGCTCAGGCTTCGACCTTGCGCGGCATGAAGCACAAGACTATTGCAAAGGTTCTCCAGGAGCCCCATTACGGTAGCAATTGGCTGCCGAGAGAGGCCGACGACCTGCGCAAAGAAACTGTGGTGCTGGTTGAAACAGGTGATGTAATCCCTTTAGACGGGGAAGTTATCGAGGGTGTGGCCTCGGTCGATGAAAGCGCCATTACCGGCGAATCGGCACCGGTAATTCGCGAATCAGGCGGCGATTTTTCCTCCGTGACGGGAGGCACGCGAGTGCTATCTGACTGGCTGGTGGTACGCGTTAGCGTCAATGCGGGCGAATCGTTTCTGGACCGCATGATCTCCATGGTAGAGGGCGCCAAACGCAGAAAGACACCCAATGAAATTGCTCTGACAATTTTGCTGATCGGCCTGACGATTGTGTTTTTGTTGGTCGTGGTAACACTGGCGCCGTTTTCCGCATTTGCCGTGAGTGCGAGCGGCACGGGTCAGGCCGTCAGCGTCACGGCATTAATCGCGTTGCTGGTCTGTTTAATTCCGACCACCATCGGCGGCCTGCTCTCTGCAATCGGTGTAGCCGGTATGAGCCGCATGATGCAGGCCAATGTCATTGCCACTTCCGGTCGTGCTGTAGAAGCAGCGGGCGATGTGGACGTACTGCTGCTCGATAAAACGGGCACTATTACGCTAGGAAACCGGCAAGCCTCGAGCTTTCTTCCCGGCGAAGGTACCAGCGAACGGGCCTTGGCCGAAGCCGCGCAATTAGCCTCGCTAGAGGATGAAACGCCTGAAGGGCGAAGCATTGCCGTGCTTGCCAAGACGCGATTTAATCTGCGCCAGCATGAAATGGCTACCCTCAACCCAATGTTCATTCCATTTACGGCGCAGACGCGCATGAGCGGCGTGGATTTGACGGGCGACAGCGGGCCCCGCGTAATTCGCAAGGGTGCCGGACAAGCAATTCGAAAGCACATCGAATCACTTGGCGGCCGCTGGCCCGAGGATATACAGCTGAAAATGGATGAAATCGCACGCCGTGGCAGTACACCGCTAGTCGTGGCAGAAAATGCAGTAGTGCTTGGCGTGGTTGAACTAAAAGACATCGTAAAAGGCGGAATCAAAGAACGTTTTGCCCAATTGCGCCGCATGGGTATTAAAACTGTCATGATTACCGGGGACAATCGCCTTACAGCGGCCGCCATTGCGGCAGAGGCCGGCGTGGATGACTTTTTGGCGGAAGCCACTCCGGAAGCCAAGCTAGCCATGATACGCAGCTACCAGTCTGCAGGTCAGTTAGTCGCGATGACGGGCGATGGTACCAACGATGCACCTGCCCTGGCCCAGGCCGATGTGGCCGTTGCCATGAATACCGGCACGCAGGCCGCCAAAGAAGCAGGAAACATGGTTGACCTGGACTCAAACCCCACCAAATTGCTGGAAATCGTCGAAACAGGTAAGCAACTGCTGATGACACGGGGGTCGCTAACCACATTTTCTATTGCCAACGATGTGGCAAAGTACTTTGCCATCTTGCCGGCCATGTTCGTTACGACCTATCCACAACTAGCCATTCTCAATGTAATGGGCTTAGCCAGCCCACAATCTGCCATTTTGTCTGCTGTTATTTTTAACGCCCTCATCATCGTGTTTTTGATTCCTCTCGCCCTCAAGGGTGTTCGGTACCGTGCTTTGGGAGCCAGCGCGTTATTAAATAGAAATTTACTTGTGTATGGTTTGGGAGGTCTTGTCGTACCATTTGCAGGGATCAAGCTGATCGATATTCTGCTATTGGCTACACACCTTGTTTGAATAGTGCGTGTTTCAATACAAACTAAACATGGCCACCTTGTAGATGATCTTGCTCACCCATGAATGACTCACGACCCGACCCAGACGACCTGTTAGCACAAATTCGCCAGGACGAAGCCCGGGCGTCGCGCGGCAAGTTGCGTATTTATTTTGGCGCATCGGCCGGCGTGGGTAAAACCTATGCCATGCTCAGGGCTGCGGTTGAGCTCCACGCTAAAGGTGTGGACGTTCTTGCGGGTGTGGTAGAAACGCACGGGCGTAGAGAAACTGCGGCTCAAATGGGTGTACTGGAAGTACTTCCAGCCAAAAAAATCAACTACCAAGGACGGATCCTCAGCGAATTTGACCTCGATGGCGCACTGCATCGCCGCCCAAACCTCATTCTGGTTGATGAACTGGCGCATTCCAACGTCGCTGGTTCACGCCACCCCAAACGCTGGCAAGATGTAGACGAACTGTTGGATGCTGGCATTAACGTGTACACCACACTTAATGTGCAGCATCTGGATAGCTTGAACGACGTGGTGGGCGGCATTGCAGGCATTCGTGTACACGAGACACTGCCCGATACCTTCTTTGATCAAGCTGATGAGGTGGTATTCGTCGATACGCCCGCCGACGAGCTGATTGCCAGGCTGAACGCAGGCAAAATCTACATTCCCGATCAGGCTAAACGGGCCAGCCAAAATTTTTTCCGCAAAGGCAACCTGATCGCATTGCGCGAGTTGGCACTGCGTCGTGCTGCCGATCGGGTCGGGGAAGATGTACAGGCTTACCGCATGCGCCACGCTATCAACCAGGTGTGGAAAACTGAAGCCACCTTGCTGTGCTGCATTGGCCCTGAAGACGACAGCGACTACATTGTGCGAAGCGCCGCCCGACTGGCGCAGCAGATGGCAACCACGTGGCACGCTGTTTATGTTGAAACCCCAGCGCTGCAGCGACTCAGTAACGAGCAACGCGAACGTATTCTTCAAACTGTCAGGCTAGCCCAAGACCTGGGGGCCAAGACGGCAGTTCTTTCTTCTCAACATATTCCGCAAGCCCTGGCCGATTACGCCAGCCAGTGTAATCTGTCCAAGATTTTGATTGGGCGTCCTGAACGACGCCGCAGTTGGTTGGCGCGAGGGCTCGGGCAAAAGATTGCTGCGATCGCTCCCGACCTGGATGTGATCGAACTGGGCCGGGCACAAAATGCACCCGCACGCGCTGCCCAAAAAACGCGAAACCATAACACGGTTTACCCGCTGGCACGCTACGCGTGGGCGGCCGCAATCTGCGCCGCCACCACGCTGCTTACCCTGCCGTTGCGATCTGCACTGGACCAGGCCAACATTGTTATGTTGTTTCTGCTGGCTGTCTTGGGGGTAGCAATCCGCTATGGACGAGGCCCGGCCATGATGGCGGCAGTGTTAAACGTGGCAGTCTTCGATTTATTCTTTGTTCCGCCTCTTATGTCATTTTCCGTCTCGGATGTTCAATACTTATTGACATTCGGCGTGATGCTGGCCGTTGGCATCATTGTGGGGCAACTGGCTGCGGGGCTACGATTTCAGGTGCGTATTGCCAGACATCGTGAAGCACGTTCACAGGCGTTATTCGAGGTGGCGCGAGACTTGTCCAGTGTTTTGGTAATTGAACAACTCGTCGAAGTCGCCGAGCAAGCCATCGCACGCGAGTTTCGAGCACATGCCCATATTTTTGTGCTTGGCATGGACGACATGCTGCAAATGCCGCGCTCGGGTACCAATGTAGCCAGCCTGGATATCGGAGCCGCTCATTGGGCGCTTGAGAACAACGAGGCGGCAGGCTTGGGCACCGACACGCTACCCGGTAGCCCGTGGCTTTACCTGCCACTTAAGGCCCCCATGCGTGCAAGAGGCGTCCTCGCTATTTGCCCCACACAACCGCGGTTGCTGCTCGTGCCTGAACAGCGCGAGCAACTTGAAACCTTTGCGGTACTGACGGCCATCGCACTAGAACGGCTACATTATGTATACGTAGCCCAACACACTACCTTGCAAATGGAATCTGAACAGTTGCGTAACTCGCTTCTTTCGGCTTTGTCGCACGACCTGAGAACCCCATTGACCGCTCTGTACGGTATGTCGCAGATGCTAGAGTCGAGCTCGGACGAACTTTCAGTCGACACGAGAGAAATTGTGCAAACCATCGGTCGAAGTGCTCGCCGCCTAAACGCAATGGTCGATAACATTTTAGATATGGCCAGGCTACAAAGCGGCACGGTACAACTAAACAGGCAATGGCGACCTTTTGAAGAAGTCATCGGAAGCGCGCTACGATCCATGGACACAACACTTTCAAATCACCTGGTGGTTACGCGCCTTGCGTCTGAACTTCCTTTAATCTATGTTGACGCCACCCTGATCGAACGCGTACTGTGCAATCTTCTGGAAAATGCGGTCAAGTACACACCAGTGGGTAGTACCGTGACAATCGATGCCAAAGCAAGCGAACGACAATTCTTGGTGACCGTATCTGATGATGGCCCAGGGTTGCTTCCAGGCCGGGAAGAAGCCTTATTTAAAAAGTTTTCTCGGGGACAGCAAGAATCAACGACGCCGGGCGTAGGCTTAGGATTAGCCATTTGTCGTGCAATCATCGAGGCGCACGGCGGTGATATCTGGGCCGAGCCACAAGCCGAGCCCAGCTTATTACTGGCCGGTCATTTACCCGACACAAGTAAAAGACCCCGTGGCGCCACATTCGGTTTTTCTATTCCGCTTGGCATCCCGCCTAACATGCCCGACCGCTCTGAAGCATAGGGCAATCAAGCTGAAGCTCAAGCAACATGAACGACCCAACCCTAACTGCCCTAATTATCGAGGATGAACCCCTCATTCGCCGATTCGTACGCATGTCGCTCGAGGCCGAAAAGTGGCAGATATTCGAGGTTGACACCTTAAAGAAAGGGCTCATCGAGGCAGGCACGCGTCGGCCAGATCTCATCATTCTCGATTTGGGCTTGCCGGACGGTGACGGGCTCACCTACCTGAATGACTTGCGTGCATGGTCGACGACCCCGGTAATTGTGCTTTCAGCACGAACAAACGAAATCGACAAGATCGCTGCCCTGGACGCCGGGGCAGACGACTATCTGACCAAACCCTTTGGTATGGGCGAATTATTGGCGCGTGTTCGTGTCGTAATGCGGCGCGGTCGCCCAAATTTGACTGAGGGGTATGTATACACGTTCGGTGACGTAAGCGTCGATTTCGCGACACGTCAGGTACGTCGAAATAACGTCCTCGTACATTTGACGCCCATTGAGTACCGGCTTTTGAGCACTCTCATTGCATGCGCTGGAAAGGTGCTCACTTATGATTATTTGTTGCGCGAGGTGTGGGGCCCAACACAATCGGAAAACACGCATTATGTTCGCGTATATATGGGCCACTTAAGACAGAAACTCGAGTTCGACCCCGCTCGGCCAAGGTACTTGATCACCGAATCGTCCGTTGGTTATCGACTGCTCCCTGACTAAACGGGTCGTTTTTCGGGGCTTTAGTTGCTCTCGAGTTTTGCCCTTTTTAGTGCCGCATTTTGTATGCTGGCATAAAAACCATCCGCCTTATACGCTTTGTATTGCGCATCGGTTAGCTTGATATCCGCCGGCACTGTTCATTGATTGCCGTGTTTCTGTTCCAGGGTGATTATGGGCAGTCATTTTGCCTTGCGTAACCGCAACGCATTGACCACCACCGACGCCGAACTCAAACTCATCGCCAGCGCGGCAAACATCGGCGAGAGCAATAACCCCGTTAATGGGTACAGCACACCTGCAGCCAACGGCACACCCAATGAGTTGTACACAAAGGCAAACCCGAGGTTCTGTTTCATGTTCGCGATCGTGGCATCAGACAGGTGGCGCGCAGTCGAGATTCCGCGCAAATCGCCTTTGACCAAGGTGACCTGGGCGCTATTCATGGCCACATCGGTGCCGGTACCCATGGCAATGCCTACATCGGCTTTGGCCAAGGCCGGCGCATCGTTGATGCCGTCCCCGGCCATGGCAACAATGTGCCCTTGCTCTTGAAGTTTGGTGACAAGATCCAGCTTATCGGCTGGCTTTACCTCGCCATGGAATTCATCGATACCCAGGCGTTGCGCCACTGCCTTGGCGGTCGATACGCCATCGCCCGTGGCCATTATGACGCGAATCCCGGCCGCCTTTAGCTCATCCACAGCTTCTTTTGTGCTGGCTTTAATGGGGTCTGAAACCGCAAGTAATCCCATCAGGTGGCCATCTGCCGCAAGGTACATGACACTTGCGCCATCGACGCGAAGGCTTTCTGCCTTTTCATTGAGGCTCGCTACATCTACGCCCTCTTGCTCCATCAATGCCGTATTACCGAGTGCCAGGCGCTTGCCTTGGACTGTGCCGCGAACACCGATCCCCGTACCAGACTCAAATTCTTCTACTGTAGCCAACGCAATATTCTGCTCCCGAGCGGCATTGACGATGGCGTTGGCCAACGGATGTTCACTGCCTTGATCCAGGCTTGCAGCCAAGTGCAATATCTCTTCAGCGCTTCCTCCTTGCACGGGGACTGCCTGTTCAAATCTGGGTCGCCCTTCGGTCAGCGTGCCCGTCTTGTCCACGATCAGAGTATCGACTTTACGGAAGTTTTCAATGGCGGCGGCGTCGCGAAACAAAATGCCCTGCGTTGCCCCACGGCCAGTGGCTACCATGATGGACATTGGCGTGGCCAGACCTAGCGCGCACGGGCAAGCAATGATCAAAACAGACACGGCATTGATCAGGCCATATACCCAGCTTGGCGACGGCCCCCAGAACCCCCACACGAGGAACGTAATCACGGCTACGGTAACCACTGTCATGACAAAATAACCTGCGACGTGGTCAGCCATGCGCTGCATTGGTGCCCGGGAGCGTTGGGCTTGGGCGACGAGCTGTACTATCTGGGACAACACCGAAGCTGAGCCGACTTTCTCGGCAAGTATCACCAAGGCACCTGACGTGTTCATGGTGGCGCCTATCACTTTGTCGCCGACGCGCTTGCTAACTGGTAGCGGTTCACCAGTTAGCATGGATTCGTCTACCGAGCTCGTGCCTTCTTCTACCGCTCCGTCAACGGGCACTTTTTCGCCTGGCCGTACACGCAGGCGATCGCCTTCATGGATGTGAGTAAGGGGTACATCTTCCTCAGAGCCGTCAGCTCCGATACGCCGAGCCGTCTTCGGTGCCAATCCCATTAACGACTTAATAGCGGCGGACGTCTGCGAGCGCGCTTTTAACTCAAGGATCTGCCCGAACAGGGTTAAGGAAATAATAACGACTGCGGCTTCGAAATACACTGCGATGCGCCCCATGGACAAGAACGTATCGGGAAACACTTCCGGGATAACTGTTGCCACGACGCTATAGATAAAAGCCGCTGACGTTCCCAGGCCGATGAGTGTCCACATGTTAGGGCTGCGGTTTACAACCGACTTTACGCCTCGCACAAGAAACGGCCAGCCGGCCCAGAGCACGACGGGCAAGGAAAGCACTAATTCGATCCAGCTTTGGGTAGCCATGCCAAACCAGCCCAATTGGTGCCCGAACATGGCCAACGTCGTGACGATAATGGTTAGAGGCAAAGTCCACCAGAATCGGCGAGTGAAATCGGCGAGCTCAGGGTTGTCGTCATCAAGCGCGGGCATTAGCGGTTCAAGCGTCATCCCGCACTTAGGACAGTTTCCGGGATGATCCTGGCGAATCTCGGGATGCATGGGACAGGTGTAAATCGTGCCCGGTGCAATCGGCTCAGGTGGTTGTTCGCTCGTCTGGTCTTTGGACAGATACTTGGCTGGAACTGCTGCAAATTTAGTTTGACAGCCGGCGCTGCAGAAGTAAAACGTCTGACCATCATGATCAACATGGTGCGGTGATTGGTCGGTGACCGACATACCGCAAACAGGATCTTTTAGCGGTTGCGTTGTTGCATCGGCCGGCTTAGCGTGGGTATTGGTAACTGGCGTCGATCCAGAGCTAGATTGACCCGATTGGCCCTGATGAGCGTGTTCGTGATTAAGTGGTGTCATGACGTCGCTTTCCCATTTATATATTGGGCTACGCTGACTGCAGTCACCATCCTGAAACAGCGAAGAACCCAAGCTAAAAAACGATGGCCGACGTCCTCATAGTGCCACACTTCGATGAATACATATATGGCCGTTCATGGTCAATTGCATTACATTTTTGTCATGATGAGCGGCAACGCGACACCGCCAATACCCGACACATGCGTAACTGGCTGTGGTCGCCACGTTGTGCCAATCCAGGCGTACCTCACCGTGCGCCGTACAGCCTAACGGGTGCAGTGCCGACGTTCGCCGCAGCGAGCCTAATGCCGGTAGCCTACTGCAACGTGGCAAGCCATTCAGCAAGGGCAAGTCCAAACGCGAAAACGGTGAGCGAGAGGATCATCATTCCGAGAAGCACGACCTGCGGTACCGTTCGCGCCGACATGCCGCGTATCGCAGCCTTTGTTGATTCGCCCGCTGCAGAACGTGCCGGGTGCGCGCACGTCGCAGCCAACTTTATCGGTTCCGGCACCTTCGCAGTCAGCGGTGCGGATCGCACAGTCGTCATCCCGTGCTTCAGGTGACGTGCAACCAGCCACCAGTTCATTGGAAGCGCGACGATGAATCCCGCGAGCAACGCCATCGACATGCGGAACCAAAACTCCGGTTGTAGCGGGTCGAGAGACGCATCGAAATAGCGCACAAACAAGGCCGCCACCGGGACCATACCTGCCATCAGAATGTTCATCGAGAGAAATTCCGGGACGAACGTCGTTCTAAGCGAACGTCCGTACGAGCCCGCCATGTCGCGCATGAACAGGGCTTGAAAGACGGTCCAGCCGAACATGAAGCCAAGTGCATACTCAAGCGCAATTTCGGCAAGCCCTTCGATATGGAAGTAGCGCGCAAGCACTGCGCCGACTAGAATTCCCACTCCATCTCCAGCGACACAATGCATCGTGGACCCTAGCGCCTGACGCCAACGAACCGCAACGTACTGCTCGTGCAGTCCCTGGAGCGGCTCGCGGCAACCCAGCACGTAGAGAAACGCACCGATCGGCCCGGTATATGCAGTGAGCAGCACGAAGCCCCATTTCATGACAGCCGAATCGGGCGTCGCGCGAATGTCGACGGTGACAAAGACCAGCGAAAGTGCGACCAAAAAAAACCACAACAGCATCACTCCGTCAAGCATAAAACCCCTCCAAACCACTGTGCGCATGTCCAACAGCGTCCCCGCTAACGTAAACAGTCTGCCGGGCGTGCTCGACAGCTTCGACCTCGCGTTTGCGTATCAGGCGCTTCAGCCTGAGAGCAAGCGCACAAAGATGTTGCGGCGCAATGTCTCGAAAGTAAACATCGGGCCTTGCAGGCTACATCGTCGGCATGCGCGCCGTCTGTGCGCTGAGACACTGAAGCCTTCGCTGGTTTCATGGACTTTGACGATGCCCGTTCCACTCGTTGGCAGATGCGCCACTGCTTTTGTACCGACCCGCCGCCATCCCTGCGGCCCTTAATGAAGCCAGCCGATCACGCTCCTGCGTTTCTTGAGGCTCGATCATCTCCCGCCGCCTGGATACCTGAGCTTTGGTGTTAACGGTCTTGAGGCTGCAGAAGAATGCGTGCACAGGCGCGGGCCATGTCGTAACAGCTATGCATTTCGCGCAGACCGTTTGCGAGCATTTTCGGTCTGTGCGCTGGCAGACAGACATCGAACCGCAGCAGACCTATGTTTGCAGAACGGTCACACTTTTAGCACCGTCCCGCGGCCGACTCTGCGCGCATCGATTCACTTTATACGGAGAAGATCATGAAGCCAAACCCCCAGCCGATGACACTGAAGCGCCCAATGCTCGAAACCACTAAGGCGGATATGGCGAAGGCACCGCGTGTCAAAGAAGACCAGTTCTCTGCCAAAAAACGGGTACGACAAGGAGAGTGCACAGGTCGATGCCTACTGGTCAGCGCATCTACCGAAATGAGTTCACATCCGAATGTCTAAGCGACCATAGGCCTGCAAGATGAGCACATCAACCGCCGCCGGACTACCCACGTCGTCACCGGCCGACACCGACGATGACCTGAAGACGCTGCCGATCGCCGAAGTCCAGAAAAAGCTAGGCTCGTCACCCGACGGGTTGAGCGATGCCGAGGCGAAAAAACGTCTGACCCAGTATGGACCAAACGAGATCGAGGAGGAGAAGAGCAATGTACTGCTGAAGCTCTTGTCTTATTTTTGGGGCCCTATCCCCTGGATGATCGAAATCGCAGTCGTGCTGTCCGGCGTGGTACGCCACTGGCCCGATTTTTTTATTATCCTGCTGTTGCTGGTCGCCAATGCCACAGTCGGTTTCTGGGAAGAACGCCAGGCTGGCAACGCTATCGATGCTCTGAAGGCCAAACTGGCGATCAAGGCGCGGGTGAAACGCGACGGCAAATGGATTACCCCACCTGCGCGCGAGCTGGTGCCCGGCGATGTCATTCGCCTGCGCTTGGGCGATATCGTGCCAGCGGATGCGCGGCTTCTGGATGGCGACGAGGTATCGGTCGATCAGTCCGCCCTAACCGGTGAGTCGTTGCCGAAATCTTGCAAACCTGGTGACGCCGTGTTCTCGGGGTCAATCATCCGTCGTGGCGAGATTAGCGCGCTTGTCTATGCGACGGGCGGGAAGACCTACTTCGGCAAGACCGCCGAGCTGGTGCAGGCCGCCGCCACCGTCAGCCATTTTCAGAAGGCGGTTCTGAAAATCGGAAACTATTTGATCATGCTGGCCGTGATCATGGTGCTGGTTATTATCGCTATGGGTATCTATCACGGTGAGGCGATTCTTACTGTATTGCAATTTGCCCTGGTTCTGACGGTAGCGGCGATCCCCGTGGCCATGCCGACGGTGCTGTCGGTCACGATGGCCGTCGGAGCGCGTCTGCTCGCGAAAAAACAGGCAATCGTCAGCAAGCTGGTCGCCATCGAAGAGCTGGCCGGTGTCGACGTGCTGTGCGCCGACAAGACCGGCACGCTGACACAGAACAAGCTCACTCTTGGCGAGCCGTTTTGCCTTGACAAGATCACCGCCGAGCAGCTCATTCTGGCCGGTGCCCTCGCCTCGCGGGCGGAGAACAATGACACAATTGATCTCGCCGTGCTGGGCGGCCTAAAGGACCAGGCTGCGCTCAAGCCCTTTGAGGTCACGCACTTCCAGCCCTTCGATCCGGTGCACAAGCGCACAGAGGCCACCGTCAAGGCGGCAGACGGCAGCACGTTCAAGGTGAGCAAAGGCGCGCCTCAGGTGATACTCGCACTGGCGGCGAATGCGGCGACGGTTAAGGCCGCCGTGGACAAGGCCGTCGACGACTTCGCCGCGCGCGGTTTTCGTGCCCTGGGCGTCGCTCGGGCTGACGGCGACGGCGCATGGCAGCTGCTGGGCGTGCTGGCGCTGTTCGATCCGCCGCGCGAGGACGCCAAGGCCACCGTGGCGACCGCGGCCCAGATGGGTGTCAGGATCAAGATGGTCACCGGCGATGCGCTGGCGATCGCCAAGGAGACCGCCAAGACGCTCGGTATGGGCACGAATATTCTCGATGGTGCCACCCTTGGCGACTCCAAGTCCATAGAGACTGAAGCGGTCGCCAAGTCGGTCGAGGATGCCGATGGGTTCGCCCAGGTTTTCCCTGAGCACAAGTTTCACATCGTCGACATATTGCAGAAGCATGGCCACATCGTCGGCATGACCGGCGACGGGGTCAATGACGCCCCCGCCCTGAAAAAGGCCGATTGCGGCTTTGCTGTTTCTGGTGCGACCGATGCGGCGCAAGCTGCGGCCTCCATCGTGCTGGTGGCTCCCGGGCTGTCGGTGGTCATCGATGCGCTCAAGGAGAGCCGCAAGATTTTCCAGCGCATGAATAGCTACGCCATCTACCGCATCGCCGAGACGTTGCGCGTTCTTCTTTTCATGACACTGTCGATCGTCGTGTTCAAGTTCTATCCGCTCACGGCGATAATGATCGTGATGCTTGCGCTGCTCAACGACGGCGCCATTCTGTCCATTGCCTACGACAACGTTCAGTACAGCAACCGCCCCGAAGTCTGGAACATGCGTGTGGTGATGGGGGTTGCCACGGTTTTAGGGCTGGTCGGTCCGATCGCCGCATTTGGCCTGTTTTTTCTGGGCAACAGCATGTTTCACATGGGCCATCCGCAGCTTCAGACCATGATGTACCTGATGCTGTCGGTAGCGGGGCATCTGACGATCTTCCAGACCCGTACGCGCGGCCCGTGGTGGTCCACCCGCCCGGCGTGGATCCTGCTGGCGGCGGTATGTGGGACGCAAGTCATCGCGACGCTTATCGCGGTCTACGGCGTCTCGTTGGTGACGCCGCTGGGTTGGAAGTATGCGGGAATCGTCTGGGGCTACGCTTTCGCCTGGTTCCTGGTGACTGATCCCGTTAAACTGCTTGCCTACAAGGTCTTGGATGGTGCCAGGACCGACTCCAAGTCGAAGCCTGAAGCGCAGGCCGAGCTCAAACCGGAAGACGCCAAGCCGCAGCCTGAGGCGAAGACCGAACTCAAATCGGATGACGCCGCGCCACAGCGCGAAACAAAAGCCGAATCCAAACCGGACAATGCCAAGCCACAGCCCGAAGCAATGGCAGAACCCAAACCGGACAATGCCAAGCCGCAACCCGAAGCAATGGCAGAACCAAAACCGGACGATATCAAGATACAGCCCGAAGCAATGGCAGAACCCAAACCGGACGATGCCAAGCCGCAATCCGAAGCGAAACCTGAAGCTGGCTCCAGGTCGCCCACCGATTTAACGCCCGCATTGATTGAGCGTGTACATAAGCTCTATGAGGAACTGGGGCGCGAAGACGTTCACGCCGTCGAGGAACTGGAAAAAAAAGCGCAGGAAGGCCAGAAAGAGGCACCCAGAAAGTAGCAGGGGCGAATAGCACACGCGGACAATGCATCTTCGCCACTCGCAGTCAGCGCAATGTCTGTGCTACCCAAGTGCTGTCCCGACCGTGGATACCACCGAACTTACGGATAGCCTTCTACGGTGCCTAAGCCATCTATTACACCTGCGCCAAGGGGTCAACCTGTTTCCAACAGAGGCTGCACAAGCGATACAAGCCCGAATGCGAGCGTATTGATATGACTGCTATTTCATTAATTAGCGGGATTTGGAAGCACGATCTCAAAAACCAGATGTTTATTTTCATATTTTGCGGTAATGGTGCCGCCATGTGCGTCAATAATCGATTTAACAATGGCTAAACCCAAGCCAGCACCCTCACCCTTGCGTTGTCGAGACGGGTCGGCACGATAAAACCGATCAAATAGTTTAGGCAAATGCTCAGCATCGAGCATAGACCCTGGGTTTTCCACGCGGATCACAACGCTGTTGTCGCCACTGACCGCAAGAACGACCGTAACCGCCTGCCCTGTAGGGGTATAACGTATGGCGTTGGATAAAAGATTGCTGAGCGCGCGGCGTATCATCAACCTATCACCCTGAACACATAATGTGGGGCCACTGCATCTTAGTGAGACGGAACGTTCTTCGGCCCAAGCTTCAAAGTATTCAAAGAGTGTCTCCACTTCAGCCGCCAGGTTCACACTAACCAATTCTGGTTTGAGCTGGTTATTGTCGGCCTGCGCCAAAAACAGCATATCGCCGACCATTTTGGCCATGCGCTCGTATTCTTCCAGACTTGAGTAGAGGATCTCGCGATACTGCTCAAGGTTACGCGGCTGTGAAAGCGCCACTTCGGTCTGCGTTTTCAGATTCGTTATCGGGGTGCGCAGCTCATGAGCGATGTCAGCCGAAAAATTGGATAACCGCAGAAACACATCCTCAATGCGATCGAGCATTTCGTTGAACGACACGGCCAGTTCGGTCAATTCCACCGGAACGGTGCCAGGAGCAAGTCGAATATGTAATTGATCAGATTTTATTCCACGAATCTCCCGACTAATACGGCGCAGCGGCGCGTGGCCTTGATGCACGGCAAGCCAAGTTGCCAGAATCGCAATCAGACAAGCCGCCAAGGTAATGATCTTTAAGTAGCTGCGAAAGCTTTCAAGGTAGTGCAAATGAAAATTGATGCCAGTGGCAACCGCAATGGTTAACGGCTTATCGGCCTGCGGGTCACTTTGTGGCAGCTGCACCACTGCCGCTCTGTATGTCTGCCCCTTATCCCGCCAAATCCTCACCGAATCGACGTCAATGGCATCTACGGCGGGCGTGCCTCGCGCAAAAACATCAAGGTTTGCATTGGGGGTCGCATAAATCACATGCCCATCACTGCCCGATACGCGAAACTGCGCATTGTGATGGCCTGAAATCGCACCGGCCAATCGGCGCTTGAGCGCCTCAGGTGCTTGACCAATGGGTTGTTCGGCGAGCGACTGCGCCAGCGACTGCACAACGGCGTTAAGCTCGTCGACATCTTGCTGAACAAAGTGCGTATTAATCGACCGCGCAACCATCCATCCAAACGTAAGGAGTACAACAGTAATGACCGCGCCGATGGAGACGGTCAGGCGCAAGGCCAGTGATGCGGGGCGACGAGGCATGCTGTTCAGCTCGCGTTGCCCACATCAAGCATATAACCCATACCGCGCACCGTATGGATAAGCTTGGGTTCAAAGGCGTCGTCGATTTTGGCGCGCAACCGTCGAATCGCCACGTCAATGACGTTTGTATCGCTATCAAAATTCATGTCCCACACCTGGGAGGCAATCAGAGAACGAGGCAACACCTCGCCTTGACGGCGCACCAAGAGCTCCAGAAGCGCAAACTCCTTATTTGTCAGATTAATACGAACCTGCTGTCGTGTGGCCCGGCGACGCGGTATGTCTAGGACCAGATCGGCCACACGTAACTGATCACTGAAGACCGGCACCGTTCCTCTTCGTAGTAAGGTCCGCACCCGCGCGAGCAACTCGGCGAAAGCGAAGGGCTTGGTCAAATAGTCGTCAGCACCCAACTCCAGCCCTTTAACCCTGTCTTCTACGCTATCGCGCGCGGTCAAATACAGTACCGGTGTGGCCGATTTCGCGTCGCGTAAAGCTTCAACAATCCGCCAGCCATCAACATCCGGCAACATAACATCCAGGATGATCAAATCGTAGCGTTCTGTAAGCGCGAGATGGTGCCCGTCCAGTCCCGTATGGGCGAGATCGACGACAAAGCCTGACTCCATCAGCCCCTGGCGCACGTACTCGCCTGTTTTTATCTCATCTTCAACGACGAGCAGTTTCATCCGTTCGCTCCTGCGAATTCGTTTGGCCATGCCTGAAATGAGAGACGTTGCCAGCCCTGCACGATCAGCATGATCCCCACTCTACCTTGATGATGCTGTCATAAACATGACGTGCTCATTACAAAATTGTAATGCAGCATTTTTGGATGTGTTTCCTTTGGAAAGGTACCTGAAAATGGGCTTTCAATAGCCATGGATTACATGATGGGCGGCATGGGATTTGCTGTATTGAGAAGCTGATCTATTTTTTAGATCACCGTTTTTTTCTTAGCGTGTTCCTTCCTTTTGGAGAAAATTATGCCTCATGAAAAACATCAATCATGTATTGACGCGTGCTATACGTGCGCTACGGCGTGCGATCACTGTGCTGACTCATGCCTGAATGAGCAAGACGTAAAAAGTATGGCTGGTTGCATAAAGCTCGATATGGATTGCGCGCAAATGTGTCGCCTAGCCGCCAGTTTCATGGCACGTGGCAGTGAGTTTGCCCAGGCGGTATGCCAAGTATGTGCGGACATCTGCGACGCGTGCGCCGACGAATGTTCCAAACATCAAATGGAACATTGCAAGCACTGTGCCGAAACATGCAGAAAGTGTGCACAAGCATGCAGGCAAATGGCTCAAAGCGCGAAGTAGTTTTTACGGACCGCCCCTTCCAGATCAAACCGCTCAGCGGCTCCTCTGCCGATTTCAGTAACGCGCAACCGCTGGCGGCCGCTTCCTCACAAAGTCTTTTCAAGTCGATAACAGGTCTTTTGGGCCGTGCTTGATCGACCAGGGCTGATCGAGATGCTTTATGTGATCCTCCCTATCGTTTTCATAGATGGCGCGGCGATTTTCCAGAGCGCCAGTGTGCTTCGATCTGCTCCAGACTCTTTCCTTTGGTCTCAGGTACAAACCTATAAACAAATAGCCAGGCACCGATCGCGACGAAGCCGTAAAGCCAGAAAGTGCTGGCTTGCCCTAACACTGAAACCAGCGTCAGAAAACTCACCGCAACCAGCAGGTTTGCGATCCAGTTGGTCACCGTGACGGCACTCATCGCGACGCCTCGGTTTTGGAGGGGGTATATCTCCGAAATCAGGAGCCAGAAGATGGGCCCCAGACCGAACGCGAAGCACGACACATACACCAGCAGGCCACCGATCGCCACTTCGCTTTTGACACTCGCTAACTGCGGAAACTGGAATGCTGCACCCAGAACACCCAAGCCGGCGATCTGGCCGGCCAGCCCGGTCAACAACAACGGCCGCCGGCCGACCCAGTCGATCAGGAAGATCGCCAGCACGTGGAAGCACCACATGACTGCAGCCAGTCCCGCCCCCGCCAGGATGGCTGGTCCAGTGCCGCTGATACCTGCGAACTTGAAGATGGTCGGCGCGTAGTAGATGACGGTGTTGATGCCAGTAATTTGCTGAAAAATGGCCAAGCCCAGGCCCACGATCATGGGCATCCGCAGCGACGGCTGAAACAATCCGGCTAAACCGCCATGGCCCTGCTGCGCCATGCTCTGTTGAATCTCTCTGATTTCCTGGTCGACGTCTGACGTGGTCCGCGCCCGCTGCAGGACCGTGCGCGCCTGGCTGATCTTTGACCTACTGATCAGCCAGCGCGGGCTGTCGGGTAGCCACCACATGCCGATGATCAATCCGAGGGACGGCAGTGCCGCCAGGCCAAACATGTAGCGCCATCCGTGGCTTGCCGAGAAGGCGTAGTCGACCAGATAGGCGACCAGTATGCCCGTGGTGATGGCCAGCATGTTGACAGCCACCAGCGCACCACGGACCTTCGTCGGCACCAGCTCGGCGATGTACATAGGAGAGATGAACGAGGCAATGCCAATGCCGACGCCGCTCGCGATCCTGGCACCGACCAGCCAGCCGACAGTCGGTGCCATCGCCGTGACGATCGCGCTTAGGGTGAAGACAGCGCCAGCGAGAATAATCATCCAACGTCGCCCGTAGCGCCCCGTCAGCGCGCCTCCGGCGGCTGCCCCGACCACCGCGCCTACCAGAACGGCACTGACGACAAACTCCTCCATCGTCGGCGAAAGCGAGAACTCGTGCTTGACGAACAAAATGGCACCTGAAATGACGCCTGTGTCATAGCCAAAGAGCAAGCCCCCCAGCGCGGCAATTCCTACGGCAATGTAGACAAACCGATTTATCGCTGGTGTCTGACCCGTGGCTTGCGCGTTAGGGTCGGCAGCCACCACTGAGGGCGCCTTAGTTGACATGTTAGTTTCTTCATTGAGAAGACGATATTAAGTGCATTGTTGATTGTCTCCGCGACTGCGTCTGTGCGCTAGAGCACGAATGCGGCAGGGCAACCGCCTGCAGCGGGGTCTGCTTCCACGCTCCCGAGAATAGTCACGCAGAGCTCTGGCGGTACAGCTCATTACCGAGAGGATCAACCCACTCTCCTGCCTGGGCTGACCAACATGGGAATACTGCGTTTTTGCACGCATCAGCGTGAAAAAACGCCTATCAAGATGCGTAAACAGAATTTTCTCCCATTGCAATATCCCATCCATTGGCCTTTGGCGTTACGGTCATGGCTCGCCGTCCTATCGATGGCGAAACCGACAAGCGTGTCGGTAATCTTGCGCCGTTCCGTTTGAACTTCAGGGTGTACTTCTGGCGCGGTTGCGGCCACTACATATTTTGCTCCATGGTCCCAATTCAACTGGATATAAAAATTACATCATTAAGGACAGCCACACATTACAGAAACGTAATGGTGGCGTCATCGGATCGACAGGAGCACTTCGTTAAAGTGCTAGCTATTAGTTTAATTGAAGCTTAGATCGTCGAAGAATGATTGACGTCTGCCCTCTTTTGACCTTGGGATACACCCGCGTGAAACCTCAGCTACCGTCTTCTCTCGCCTCGCATTTATTGCCCCGTCGTCGATTCGTTCAAGGTCTTGCGGCCGGCGGCGTATTGCTGGGCGTGTCGCACTTTGCCCGGGCCGCCGGGATATCGTCCACGAACACCAGCACAGGCGCAGCCTCCGTGCTTTCAGGAACCGAATTCAATCTTGAAATCGGTGAGTCACCCGTTAACTTTACCGGTAACCCACGAATGGCGACGACGGTTAACGGCTCGCTTCCGGCACCCACGTTGCGTTGGCGCGAAGGCGATACCGTAACCATCCGTGTGAAGAATCGTCTGAAGGAAGCGACATCCATCCATTGGCACGGCATCATCCTGCCTTTCCAAATGGATGGCGTGCCAGGCATCAGTTTTACTGGAATCGCACCTGGCGAAACGTTTACCTACCGCTTTAAGGTCGAACAAAGCGGCACGTACTGGTATCACTCGCATTCAGGCATGCAGGAGGCGACCGGCGTTTACGGTGCCATTATCATTGAGCCGGCGCAAACCGACCCTATACGCGCTGACCGCGAGCACGTCATTCAGCTCTCAGACTGGACCGACGAAGACCCCATGCGGGTGCTCGCCAAGCTGAAGATGCAGGGCGACTACTACAACTATAACCAGCCAACAGTGGTCGATTTTTTCCAGGATGCGTCCCAAGAAGGGTTAAAAACCGCCATCGACAAGCGCAAAATGTGGAACGAAATGCGCATGAGCCCGACCGATCTGGCAGATTTGTCCGCCAATGTGCTCACCTATTTAATGAACGGGACAACGCCGGCCGGCAACTGGACGGGGTTGTTCCGCCCCGGCGAACGAGTGCGTCTGCGGTTCATCAATGGTGCAGCGAACACCTTTTACGACGTACGTATTCCCGGGCTGAAATTAACCGTTGTTCAGGCCGATGGCGTGAACGTAGAGCCGATAACGGTGGACGAATTTCGCTTCGGGCCAGGTGAAACTTACGATGTTCTGGTTGAGCCCAAGGACGATACCTATACCGTTTTCGCCCAGGCGATGGATCGCACCGGGTATGCGCGTGGCACGTTGGCAACGCGTGCCGGCCTTTCAGCTGCGGTTCCCCAGGTTGATCAGCCTGAGTGGCTCGCCATGGCTGACATGATGGGCGCAATGGGTGGCGGCATGGCAGGGATGAATCACGGTGGCTCGGCGCAAGCGGCGATGCCTGGCATGGATCACAGCGGCATGGCTGGCATGAGCGCTGGCGGTATGGCGGGTATGGACCACGGGTCGATGGCAGGAATGAATCACGCAGGCATGGCTGGCATGGACCATAGCGCCATGAGTAAAGACAAGGCCAGTAGCACAGTACGCCATGCCAGAACCGAATATGGCCCCAGTATCGACATGCGTGTCGATATGCCGCGCACCAACCTGGATGATCCGGGTATTGGGCTGCGCAACAACGGCCGACGCGTACTCACCCTGGCGGATCTGCACACGGTGGGCGGTGCCATGGACCCACGCGGGGCCGAGCGCGAGATCGAGCTGCACCTTACCGGCAATATGGAGCGCTACAGCTGGTCGTTCGACGGCGTTGAGTTTGGCAAGTCCACCCCCGTGCATTTTCGCTATGGCGAGCGGGTCAGGGTTATTTTGCATAACGACACGATGATGACGCACCCCATGCACTTGCATGGCATGTGGAGCGAGCTGGAGGCGCCCGATGGCAGCTTTCAGGCTCGGCGCCACACGATTCCGGTGCAACCCGCGCAACGCATCAGCTTTCTCGTGACCGCCGACGCACTGGGTCGCTGGGCCTGGCATTGCCACCTGATGCTGCATATGGATATGGGCATGTTTCGCGAAGTGGTGGTGGCATGAGTTCAACAAACCAGAGAAAGGCAGTGCAGTCCATGAACAAGCGCACAAAGAAACACATTCTTGCACTGGCTATGGCAACACTGGGTATTACCCCATCAATGGCCTTCGCCCAGGCACATGACGCACATACTGGCCATACCTCTACACCAGCCGCCGTGGCCCCTGCTCACGATATGGGGGCAGTGGATAAGGGCAGCGGCGAGATGGACCACGGAGCCATGCAAATGCAAGGCGGTTCGGCACCACCAGATGCGCGTGACCCAGACGCCTATTCGGGTGGGTATACGCTCGATTCAGGCAAGTACTCTTTGGGCCCGGCACAGCGCCTACGTATGTCCGACGAGCACAATTTCGGCTCCGTATGGTTCGATCGGCTTGAGTACGTTAAGTCCGGCAGCAATGAGGGGCTTGCCTATGAGGGTCAAGCTTGGTACGGCGGAACTTACAACCGCGCCGTGTTGAAAGCTGAAGGCGAAGTGGCGAACAGCAAACTTCAAGACTCCCAAACCGAGCTGCTTTGGGGACACGCGATTTCTACGTTCTGGGATACCCAGTTAGGGATTCGTTTCGATCACGGACAGGGAGCGCCAAATAGAAAGTGGCTGGCATTGGGCGTGCAGGGCCTGGCACCCTATTGGTTTGACATTGATGCCACAGCTTATGTGGGGCCCAGCGGCAGAACCGCGTTGAGCTTGAGTGCGGAATACGACTTACTGATTACACAGAAACTCGTGTTGCAGCCTCGCGTAGAAGTGAACTTCTACGGCAAACGCGATGAGGCTCGCCAAATCGGTAGCGGCCTGTCGGATGGCACGGCCAGCTTGCGTCTGAAATACGAAGTAACTCGACAATTTGTTCCTTATATTGGCGTGGAGTGGGCCGGCAAATTTGGTCAAACAGCCAACTTCGCGCGAGATGCTGGCGAACGTGCTCACGAAACACGTTTCGTAGCCGGGTTGAGTTTTCGATTCTAACTTTTCACCTGAAGAACACCATGGCAGGCGTCCTTCTTTCTATCATTTGTTTAAAAGAGCCTTTTGATGAAGAAAGCAATCTCCGTATTGATATTGACTGCACTACCGGCATTTGCGCTGGCCGCCGGCAGTCACAGTGGTAGCCATGCGATGAAAGATGGCACGATGATGCGAGACAACGATATGAGCAGTATGCACAAAGACAGCACCGACGTTGGGCAAGCTGGCAATGGCGCCAAAGTGACGCGTACGATTGAGCTTGTTATGGATGACACCATGCGTTTCACTCCAAGCCAATTTAGCGTCAAGCCAGGAGAGACGGTTCGATTCTTCATGAAAAATAACGGCAAAGTTCCTCATGAAATGGTGATCGGGTCGGTCGCTGAGATCAAAGAGCATGCGGCTATGATGCAAAAAGCGCCAGGAATGCAGCACGCTGAACCCAACATGATCACGGTCAACCCTGGGCAGAAAGGCGGGATAGTATGGCAATTTCCACAGGCTGGAACTGTTGATTTTGCTTGCCTTCTGCCAGGGCACATGGAGGCCGGAATGATCGGCAAAGTGAAAGTGGGTTAATCACCGGTGGCACACTTCCCGATGTTAGGTAAAACAAGGATAGATTGAATGACAACTACGGTGAAAAAGAAGGCAGCTATTGCCGGGATCGTCGGAGTATTGGCGTTTGGGGTTGCCGCGTACCTGTATGCATCTGCCACCGATACAGCTGGCGCATACATTGATCCAGCGGATCAAACACTTGTGGCTGTTGGAAAAAAAGTCTATGCCAACAATTGTGCAGCGTGTCACGGTGCCAAGCTTGAGGGCCAACCAGACTGGCGGATTCGTCTGTCAAATGGCCGCTTGCCTGCGCCACCGCATGATGAGACCGGACATACTTGGCATCACCCCGATGCCGTTCTGATCGATATCATTAAAAATGGCTTGGTCCCCGGCATCACGGCGCCACCGGGGTATGTGACTGATATGCCAGCCTATGGCAAGTTGCTCTCAGATCACGATATCGTGGCGGTGCTCGCTTACATCAAAAGCTCTTGGCCCGAGCAAGCGTTAGCCGCACAGAAAAAAATCACTCTGCAACCGCCCCAATAAAAGTCACTCGAATAGTACGGTCTTAATTGAGGCCGGATCTCGCGGCCTTATGGCGCCCCGTCATGCCGCTACATACAAGGACTGGCCTTCGTTCCCATTGTCATAGCTCAAGGATGGGCAAGCCATACGCCGCGAATACAGCGCGGAACATTTAAATCTGCAACTCAACACTTACGATGTCCTCATTGGAGCGTTTTGCGGATGAGTCGCTGCATCCGGCTTCCAGTCAGCGCACGGAATGCAGTCGTACGGCACTATGGCCAGACCCATGCTCTTAGACGAACACACGACGGGAACGACCACAACCCATAATCGCTGAAAACTAAGCGGATCAGCTATCATTTTGTTGACTATAGATACTGCTTAACGGGAGCATTCAGCACCCGCTCTGAGCCCCTCATCAGACAGCCACTCCGATGAGTGCGCCAACTGTTGCGGTCAAGCCCATTGCCAACGCACCCCAGAAGGTCACACGTAATACGGAAGGAAACACCGGTGCACCGCCAGCGCGCGCAGCGAGAAGGCCCAGGAGCGCAAGAAACACGAGCGAGCTCCCCGCAAGACCCCACATAAGTGCCGCACTCGGAAGCATCAGGACGATCAATAGCGGAAAAGCAGCGCCGGCAGCGAACGTAGCAGCGGAGGCGAAGGCAGCTTGAACTGGTCTCGCTGCCAAAGTATCGGATATGCCAAGCTCGTCTCTGGCGTGTGCACTGAGCGCATCATGGTTCATAAGTTGGGTGGCAACACTTGTTGCCAACGACTCATCCAGACCACGCTTGACATAGATCGACTTCAGTTCTGCGTGCTCCTGATGAGGATTGGCAGCCAATTCTTTACTTTCGCGAGCCAAATCTGCACGCTCAGTATCAGCTTGCGTGCTTACCGAAACATACTCGCCAGCCGCCATTGACATGGCGCCTGATACGAGGCCCGCAACGCCCGCAACGACTATGGTGCTTGTACTTGCACCAGCCGCCGCCACACCTAACAAAAGGCTCGCTGTGGAAACAATTCCATCGTTTGCGCCAAGAACGGCTGCGCGAAGCCAGCCTGTTCGATGCGTTCTATGGTGTTCGCTGTGTCTCATATATTCCAACAGAATTTACTGACAACGTTCATGAGGTTTCCCTAATGATCATCTGGGATCAACATAGGCGCAAAGTGGCTGACACTTCAGCACGGCTGTGACGCTACCCCAATCGCTGAGATCGACTCAAAGCGGCGTGCCTTTGGACGTTGGCGGTTGCTAAGAACGAATTTGGCGATATTTATGATGATATTGCTCGATTAGTTCCAAACTGGAAACTGGGCAGCTTTTGAAGCTTCCTCACTTTGCGATAAGGCAATTGGAGTCATTATGAACGATCTACACTATTCATTGTGGGGTCGCCGACTCCATTGGCTTGTATTCATTCTTGTCGCTGCGGCCCTGACAATGATTTACGCACATGGCTGGTCACCTAAGGGCTCAACCATTCGCGCAGTATTCAAATGGTCCCATATGCAGTTCGGTATCGTCATTCTGCTGGTGATGTTGCCACGGATAGTTGTGCGTTGGCGTAGCGGCCGTCCATCGATTGTGCCGCCACCTCCGCGGTGGCAAGAGCAACTCGCCCACGCAGTGCAATTTGTGTTGTACGTTTTGCTGTTTATCGTGCCGCTGCTTGGCATTGCCAATCGTCTGTGGTCGCCCGATGCCTGGAATTTTCTCGGCATTACGCTGCCGCATGTTGCCGTGACAGACAAAGGTTTTTCAGAACAGCTTGAAGAAATTCATGGAACGCTCGGGAACGTATTAATGTATCTGGCGGGCGCCCACGCTGTCATTGCGTTGGTGCATCACTTCTTACTGCACGACAGTACGCTGAGGAATATGCTGCCCTTCTGGCGCAGTGCGGATGCCTCTCGTACCAATACAAAAACACGCATTGATACGCAAGGCGAATAAAACGTGACAGTGCAGGTAAATCCTCAAGCCTAATCTGGGCGGTGGAACCTCGGATGCAGCGGCACACTAACCGGCTCCACACATACGGTGAGCAATGGTTGTCGTTTTGAGGTAATTCGTACAGGTTTATTTGAGCGGTATCTGACGATATGGGTGGCCTTGGGCATTGTTGTCGGGGTGAGCCTGGGAATAGTGATACCCGATTTTCTCCAAACGGTGGCGTCGCTTGAAGTGGCGCACCTCAATCTGGTCGTTGGTAGTGGATGTGCTGGTGGAAGTGCCAGTCATGCTCTCGCTGGTCGCGATCATCAACGGCTGGTGCCTATCATCGACAGATGATGCACGAGTTCGAAGGACAAGGAATCGGACGCGTAGTCACGCCGTTGATGCGTTTACAAGACGCCGCGTACACTAAGATCATTCTGGTGACCTTACCTGACGTTACCCCGGTATTGCAGGCCCCAAAAGTCCAGCAGTCTTGTAACCTTGATATCAGTGATTACGTGCAAATTGAGCCTGATCAAATCAGATGATGCCGGAAGTGTGACACACTTGTTTTGAAGTCGCCCGTACACAGTACGAAACTGCGCTTACTTGTACTCTCGCCACCGCGACATGGCGGCGATGGATCCGAGCCGAGCCTAGGGAACCACATGCCTGGACTGTTGGTCATCACCTTCTTTTGCCTCGTTGCGGCTGCACTTTCTTTCAGCTCGGTCTCAGCGTACGGCCTCGGCAACGCGTTCGGCGTCGCCACCGGATCGGTTGCCGTCGTCGCCATGAGTCAATGCCTAATCCTGGCCGCCCGGCCACGTTTGCTAGAGCCGTTGTTCGGTGGGCTCGACCATATGTATCGCGCGCACAAGTGGCTAGGGATCACGGCCCTCGGCTTAATGTTGGTGCACAACCAGTTTGATCCTGATTTCGAACACTGGGTGCAGGAGAGCGGAATTGGCGATTTCGCCAAAGACCTCGGCGAGGTCGCGCTCTACGGCTTGATTACACTGATTCTGTTAAGTTGGATCAAGCGCTTACCGGTGATCGGCTGGGAAATCCCCTACCAGCTCTGGTGGTTTACCCACCGTCTCACTGGAGCCTTCTTTGCACTCGTTGCCGTACACCAGTTGCTGGTTGATACGCCGTATAGCTGGAACGACCCGCTGGCTATCTATCTGAACGTGTTCTGCGCCCTCGGGTTTGGTAGCTATCTGTTCGTTGAACTGCTGGCCCGGCGGCTTCGAAGACGTGCCTACCGGGTCGAATCACTGGAGCGGCATGCGGGGGTGGCAGAGCTAGCACTGGCTCCGCTAGGGCGACCCATGCGTTGGCACCCGGGTCAGTTCGCCTTTCTGAACGTGCCAGGGTTTGGTTTGGGCGAGGCACATCCCTTCACCATCACCGAGCCGCTGCAACCGACCGGTCGCATTCGCTTTGCTATCAAGCCACTGGGCGACTGGACGCGGCGTCTCCCCGACAGACTCTCACTCGGTGCCACCGTCGAAGTGGAGGGTCCATACGGTCGCTTTGATTTCCGCAAAGGTGGGCTGAAGCAGATCTGGATCGCCGGCGGCGTCGGAATCACCCCTTTCCTGGCCTGGGCTCAAAGCCTTGCTGTCGATGAGCAACGCTCGATCTATCTGCTCTATACCGTCCGTCGCGAGTCGGATGCTATCGGTCTTGATGTCCTGCGTGAAGTAGCAAAGATGGTACCAGCGTTTTCCTTTGACCTCGTCACCAGCGGCCACGAGGGCCGGCTGACGGCGGACGGCCTCGTCGCGCGCGCACCATTCAGCCCGAAAGACGTAGACTTGTTTTTCTGTGGACCGTCAGATCTGCGTCGAGCCATCTTGCGCGGGCTCGAGACCCGCGAGCTGGCGCCGAAGCGCGCGCATTTCGAGTATTTCGAATTCCGCTAACTCGGCATGCACCCGCAGCGCTACACTTTAAATCTGCCGCAACCGTGCGGCAGACGCTAAACAAGGAAGACTCCATGCTTTTGCGCACTATATTTGCTTCCTGCCTGTTAACGGGGCTTGCTGCCTGTGTCAGCAGTGCCCCACCGCCGGCATCCACTACACCGGGCGTCTGCAGCCTGCCGCCCGACAGTCCGATACAGGGGCATCATATTTCTTCGGAACTGCAACAAAAGGCGCAGCAATTGAGCGGTGCCAACGTTGTGCGTGTCATCCGGCCCGGACAAACCATAACCCCCGAACCCAACGCTGCACGCTTGAATCTGCAGCTCGACGCTCACGATGTCGTCGTCAGGGCATATTGTGGATAAATAGCCGCGTTCGGATTCCACTCAGCGTATGGAATCCGGTCGTACAGCACTGCGACTTGGCCCGGGCAGCCAGCCCAGTTGTCTGCCTTGTTCTCAAAAAAACATAACTAATTCAAAGCACTGAAAAAACTGATCTGGCGGCGACCAAAACTGGCATTTAATTTGCGTAATTCTCTTGGGCAGGCATAGACAACGCCTGAAGACAAGAGGAGACATTCCATGCAAATTCAAGCACCGGTACAGGTGATGGGCATCGACGCGGGCGGGACGATGACCGACACCTTTTTTGTGCGAGAGGACGGCCGCTTCGTCGTGGGCAAGGCCCAGAGCAATCCGGCGGACGAATCGCTCGCCATCTATAACTCGTCTGTCGACGCT
This sequence comes from Pusillimonas sp. ANT_WB101, assembly GCF_008369125.1. Lineage (NCBI taxonomy): Bacteria > Pseudomonadati > Pseudomonadota > Betaproteobacteria > Burkholderiales > Alcaligenaceae > Pusillimonas > Pusillimonas sp. ANT_WB101. The sequence goes on from NZ_VOAY01000005.1 coordinate 207,402, forward strand.
TTGTCACACTGGCAACGCGATGTCGACGATGTGTATCCCGAACTACTTACCTGCGTGTACTCTGGCACCGCCATGCTCAACCGTGTCGTCCAGCGCAAGGGCCTGGACGTGGGGCTCATCGTCAATAAAGGGTTCGAGCACGCCCATTCTATGGGTCGCGCCATCCAAAGCTATCTTGGCTACGCCCTGGAAGAACGCCTGCACTTGAACACCCACCGCTACGACGAACCGCTGGTCCCCTTGCACCGTACGCGCGGCGTAACCGAACGCACAGACGTTCAGGGCGAGATCGTAATCCCCCTGCGCGAAGAGGAGGTGCTTCAGGCCGTGCGTGAGCTGGTGACAGCAGGAAGCAAAGCCATCGTCATTGTCTTGCTGCAATCGCATAAAAACGGCACCAATGAGCGACGTGCACGGGATCTGGCCCAGGCAGAACTAAAGCGCCTTGGCCAGGATATCCCCGTCTTCGCCTCGGTCGATTACTACCCCCAACGTAAAGAAAGCCACAGAATGAACACCACCATTCTGGAGGCCTACGCCGCAGAACCATCTCGCCAGACACTCAAGCAAGTCAGTGATCGGCTGCGCAAGCACGGCGCCAAATTCGATTTGCGCGTCATGGCCACGCATGGGGGCACCATCAGCTGGAAGGCTAAAGAACTGGCGCGCACTATTGTTTCGGGCCCCATCGGCGGCGTGATCGGTTCACGCTTGCTGGGGCAATCGCTGGGGTATGAAAATATTGCGTGCTCGGATATCGGCGGCACATCCTTCGACATGGCGTTGATTACCAAAGGCAATTTCACCATTGCGGCTGATCCGGATATGGCCAGACTAGTCCTCTCGTTACCGCTGGTCGCCATGGATTCCGTGGGCGCAGGCGCGGGTAGCTTTGTGCGGCTTGACCCCTACAGTGGGTCAATCAAGGCGGGCCCCGACAGCGCGGGCTATCGGGTAGGAACGTGTTGGGCCAACAGCGGCCTGGACACTGTCTCGGTGTCTGACTGTCACGTGGTTCTGGGTTACCTGAACCCCGACAACTTCCTAGGCGGCACCATCAAGTTGGACGCCAAGCGCGCGCACGATCATATCCGCAAGCAGATTGCGGAGCCCCTGGGCTTGCCGGTGGAGGAAGCGGCGGCGGGCGTTATTGAGCTGCTCGACTTGCACCTGCGCGAATACCTGCGTTCCAACGTTAGTGCCAAAGGCTATAACCCCACGGATTTTGTCTGCTTCAGTTACGGCGGCGCCGGGCCGGTGCACACCTATGGGTATACAGAAGGCCTGAACTTTCGCGACGTCATTGTTCCTGCCTGGGCCGCCGGGTTTTCTGCCTTCGGCTGCGCCTGCGCTGACTTTGAATACCGCTATGACAAGAGTGTGGACCTGGCCATACCGCAACACGCGTCGGCCGACGAAAAGGCTTGCGCTGCGCGCACATTGCAAGACGCGTGGTCTGAACTGGCCGGCAAAGTGGTGGAGGAATTTCAGATTAATGGCTTCAAGGCAGAAGATGTCATTCTGCGGCCCGGTTACCGCATGCAGTACATGGGGCAGCTGAATGACCTGGAGATAGATTCCCCCGTTACCCGTGCCGACACTGCCCAAGACTGGGACCGCATCACCGCCGCCTACGAAACCACTTACGGACGGGTGTATGCCAGTTCGGCCCGCTCACCCGAACTAGGCTTCTCGGTAACGGGCGCCCTCATGCGCGGCATGGTGGTTACGCAAAAACCCGTCTTGCCCGAAGACCCGGATGGCGGGCCCACGCCGCCCGAAACGGCAAGGCTGGGTGTGCGCCGGCTTTATCGCCACAAAACCTGGCATGACGCCGTGGTCTGGAAAATGGAGGCACTCAAGGCGGGCAACGTCATCGCCGGCCCGGCCATCATCGAGTCAGACGCCACCACCTTTGTGGTGCCCAGGGGGTTTGTTACCACGCTCGACAAGCACCGCTTGTTCCATCTGAAAGAAGACAAATAGGGAGACACGAACATGGATATGTATTCAACGACAGGCTTCGCCGACCTGCTGGGAACAGGCGAAACCCTCAAGCAATTTCGTGACGGCGTGCTTGATCGCACAGCACGCACAGGCCATTACAACGGCCTGACGCAGCTGGCGTTGCGCGAACAGGACCCAATACGCTATGAAAAGATATTTTCCAAACTGCGTGGCGGCCTGGTGCATGCGCGCGAGACGGCCAAGCGCATTGCGGCAAGCCCCATTGTTGAGCAAGAGGGAGAACTGTGCTTTACCCTCTATAACGCCGCAGGCGATTGCGTGCTGACGTCCACCGGCATCATTATTCATGTAGGCACCATGGGCGCGGCGATCAAGTACATGATCGAAAACGACTGGGAGCGCAATCCTGGCATCCACCCGGGCGATATGTTTACCAACAATGACTGCGCCATAGGCAACGTGCACCCCTGCGATATCGCCACCATCGTGCCCATATTCGCCAAAGACAGGCTTGTGGGGTGGGTGGGCGGGGTAACGCATGTGATTGATACCGGGTCGGTGACGCCGGGCTCAATGTCTACAGGCCAGACGCAGCGCTTTGGCGATGGTTACATGATTACCTGCCGCAAGACGGGAGTAAACGACACGCCCTTGCGCGACTGGCTGCACGAAAGCCAGCGTTCGGTGCGCACGCCCAAGTACTGGATACTGGACGAAAAGACCCGTATTGCAGGATGCCACATGGTGCGCAGCCTGGTCGAAGAGGTCATAGACGAAGAAGGCGTAGACGATTATCTCAAGTTCGCATTTGAGGTGATAGAAGAGGGACGCCGTGGCTTGCAGTCGCGCATCCGCGCGATGACGCTGCCCGGCAAATACCGCAAGGTGGCGTTTGTGGATGTGCCCTACCGCCATGGCGACGTGCAGACCTCCAACGCCTTTGCCAAGCTCGACTCCATCATGCACTCGCCGGTTGAAATGCACGTGCGCAAAGATGGATCGTGGCGTCTGGATTTTGAAGGGGCCAGCCGTTGGGGCTGGCATAGCTACAACGCCAATCAGGTCGCCTTTACCAGCGGTATCTGGGTCATGATGACGCAGACGCTGGTGCCCACACAACGCATTAATGACGGCGCGTATTACGGTACCGAATTCCATCTGCCCAAAGGCACCTGGATGAACCCCGACGACCGGCGCACCGGCCATGCCTATGCTTGGCACTTTCTCGTGTCAGGCTGGAGTGCGCTGTGGCGCGCGCTGGGGCAGGCCTATTTCAGCCGTGGTTATCTTGAAGAGGTTAATGCGGGCAACGCCAACACCAGCAACTGGTTGCAGGGTGGCGGCATCAACCAAGAAGGCGAAATACACGCCGTCAACAGCTTCGAGGCCAGCTCATGCGGAACCGGCGCGGGTGCCATACGCGATGGCCTGAACCACGCCGCCGCCATCTGGAACCCCGAAGGCGACATGGGCGATATGGAAATCTGGGAAATGGCCGAGCCGCTGATCTATCTGGGCCGCAATGCCAAGACAAACTCGGCCGGTTATGGAAAGTATCGAGGCGGTTGTGGGTTTGAGTCACTGCGCATGGTCTGGAAAGCGCAAGACTGGACCATGTTCTTCATGGGCAATGGCTACATGAACTCAGACTGGGGCTTTATGGGCGGCTATCCGGCCGCCACCGGATACCGCTTTGAGGCCCACAAAACCGGCTTGAAGCAGCGCATCGCCAAGGGGGAGAGCCTGCCATTGGGCGCTGACCGCAATCCCGACCAGCCCGACTACGAGCACCATCTGGAACCCGGCGCCATCGTCAAGCGCGACCACCAGTGCATGACGACAGAAGACTGCTACGAGAACTACGACCTTTACCTGAATTATCTTCGTGGCGGGCCAGGCTTTGGGGATCCGCTGGAGCGCGCAGCCGATGCCATTGCACGAGACCTTAACGGCGGTCTGTTGTTGCCGGAATATGCACTTAAGGTCTATGGCGCAGTCGTCAGCCAAGACCCCGCCACAGGGGTTTGGCAGGTGGACGACAAAGCAACCCAGGCCGAGCGCATGGAAATCCGCAAGCGCCGGCTTGCACGCGCCGTTCCGGTAAAGGAATGGATGGCAGCGGAGCGCGAACGCATTCTCGCCAAACAGGCCTCAGTGCAGGTCAAGCATATGTACGCCACCAGCTTCGGGCTGTCGCCCAAGTTTGAACACGCATTCCGAGAATTCTGGAGCCTGCCGAAGAGTTGGACGCTTACTGAGGAAGAGCTTGACGTTCCGACCTACGGCGCAAAATGCCGCATGGACTTATCACGTATGCCCGACGTCAAGACCGTGGTGCTGGTCGACGAGTAGTCATAGCGCACCTGCGCTCACAGAGGCAAACAAAAAACCAGCAAGGAGACAGACAATGACACAGTACACGCAAGAGCAAATCGGCAAGCTCGTGGATGGAAAGCTGGACTGGGACACCACCATGCGTATGCTCGCCATGCCCAAGGATGCAGAACGGTTCCAGCAGTATCTGGCGGCACTGCAGCAGAAGGTAGATTGGGACGACCTGATTGTCCTTCCACTGGGGCCACAGCTCTATATCGCACAGTGCGCCAAAACAAAAAAATGGCAGGTCAAATGCGGTTGCGGCCATGTATTGTGCGATTGGAAAGAAAACTGGAAACTGCACGCACACATCTACGTGCGTGAGAATGAGCAGGCCATGAAAGAGGTGTATCCGGCGCTGATGGCACCAGACACGCAATGGCAGGTGTACCGCGAATACTACTGCCCCCAATGCGCCGCCATGCTCGACGTTGAAGCACCCACGCCATGGTATCCGGTCATACATGATTTCGAGCCAGATGTTGATACGTTTTACAAGGAGTGGTTGCGTATTCCCTTGCCCGAGCGGGTCGATTGAGCACAGGTGTATTTGGTTACGTTTTTCTGTGGCTTCAGTATGGAAATTAATCTGCGGGATCGATAATATTTATCTCCATCAACCCTCTGTTGCGCGTCCTCGCGCTTGCCAAGGCGACAGGGCGCGCCATCCTAACTAAGGGCAGATATGGCAGATCCGGGCAACCAGTTTCATCCTGAACCAGGCGCAGAGTCTGACATAGTGAACGCCTGGGAGGTTCTACTGCGCGAGGCACACAGGCCTGCCCCGCAGCCACGGCGCAATATCGCGGATACTGCCTGGCAGTGCTGCCGCAACGCCACGGTTGCGCCGCATCCACAGCAAGATTCAACACCCGCACACCAAGACCAGTTCGCCATGCGAAGTGAGGCCAACCGTGCCAAACCTGCACCATTGCGCGCACTCACTAATCCTGAAAAACATCAGGGATGGGCTGAGCTTGTCAGCGCAGACCCGGCCATGCTCGAGCTGGTCACGCGTGCACAAGGAATGCGCAATGCACACGCACCTGTTCTGCTGCATGGCGAAACCGGTGTGGGCAAGGAGCTTTTCGCACGTGGCCTGCACACCGGCGGACCATTTGTGGCCATCAATTGCGGCGGCTTGCCGCGTGATCTGCTGGCCAGCGAACTGTTTGGCTATGGAGACGGCGCATTTACTGGTGCGCGCAAGGGAGGCATGCCCGGCAAAATCGAGGCTGCCAGCGGCGGCACATTGTTTCTGGACGAAATCGGAGAAATGCCGCTTGAAATGCAAGCCCATCTGCTTCGTGTGCTGGAGCAAAAAGAACTATATCGTGTCGGCGAAACGGTGCCCCGTAACGTGACATTTCGCCTTGTTGCCGCCACAAATCGCGATCTGCGCCAAGAAGCCCAAGCCGGACGCTTCCGCCTGGATCTCTTCTATCGCATTGCGGTATTCACGCTGCACATACCCCCGCTGCGCAACCGGGATGGCGACATCTCATTGCTTGCCCACCATTTCTGGCATCAGTTCTGCCGCGAACACGCGCTGCCATCCGCCGGCATCGACGACGCGGCCATGCAAGCCTTGCAGGCCTATTCCTGGCCAGGCAATGTGCGAGAACTTCGCAATGTGCTTGAAAGCGCCAGGCTCTTGAGTAACGGCTGCACCCTCATGCGCGACATGTTGCCGCCAGAAATAGTGCGAGCTAGCCATGAGGGCTGCGAGCCCGCGCTTTACAACAATGTCATCAGCATGGAACAAGGCGAGCGCTTGCTAATTCAACAGGCCATCACGGCCTGTAGCGGCAATTTGACCCTGGCTGCAAAAAAACTGAATATCGCCAAGAGCACGCTTTACTTCAAAATGGGGCGTTATGGTTTGTCGCGACGGGTGTTGTGATGGTTTCTATTCGTCGCGCACCGGTTTTGGTCATTACGGCGTTTGTTGTGCCGCGTGCTTCACCCTTAAAATTTGAACGGTGCGGGCATCTGGCAGTACACGATAAAAAACGATGTAGTTCGGATGCACGACTAATTCGCGCAACCACTCTGGCAAGCCCGGACGGCCATGCCGGCCAAGCTCCGGATGCTGTGCAAGGGTCTTGGTCTTGTCGCGCAACTCCTGCCCGAAACTCTTGGCTCGCTTAGGGCTGTCTTTGCCGATGTAACGCACGATGGCGCGCAAGTCATCACGTGCCATGGGTCGCCATTCAATGCGATAAGGTCTGGCCGTCATGCGCGTTATTTCTTTGACAGGCCAGCAATATTCGCATCCATCTCGGCGATCACCTCATCGTGCGGAATGCTCGCCCGAGGGTCATCAATGGATGCTTGAATCTCGTTAACCAGCCACTGGTTATAGGCGGCCGCTTCGTGTGCTCCGCGCATGGCGTTGGCCCTGCCGCGGTTACGTATGTCGTGCTTCTTATCGGCCGGGTCGTATTCGCTGGCGTCAAATTGGCCTACCGTGATACCAATAGCTCGCAGCACATTCAAGGCGGCCAAGGGAGTGCCGAAGCGGCGCGGCTCGATGCTGCGGGCTTTGGACAGCAAGGCACCCGAACCGCTACGAGTGTCAATCTGAACGAGAAACGACCCGCCCTGCCCCTTCAATGTAACGCCTGACACACCGCCAGCGTTATTCGCAGCGCGGAGCTGCTCCAGGGTCATGCTTTGCATGTCTGGCTCCTTATTTATTAACCATGTATCCTTGTTTTATTGTGCATGAAATCAAGGAGAGATGCAAACACCCTACCGCCCCCTTCCACCCCGGAGCTGACTATGGTGGTGTGGACTGATCTGGAGGCTTCGGCACCTCATTGCCTAAGTCGAGGCTACCGGCCAAATTGACATTTTCGACTAGATCCTCCCATGTCACCACTCCCAGCACGCTGTCTGGCCCCGCCACTGTCCCGTCACGGGTCATCAAGGCGTTGTGAGCGCGTTGCCGCCGCAATAGCGAAACCAGGTCGAATACCTGGATGGTCGATTCCACCACAACAGGCTTGAGATCGGCGAGTTCCCGCAGCGGGGTGGAACGGGCCACACCACTGTCAACGGCGGCCCGCAGAGCATGCGCTGGCACTATCCCCACCAGTATTTCTCCATCGAGCAGCACGACGCGCGGCGTCTTGTGCAGCCGATGCCAGCGCTCCAAGGCATCGCCGAGGATGGCGTCTGCGTCCAGACACAAGAATGGTGCATTGATAAACTCCAGTGCCAGCCGCGTCAGGTACAACTGACTCTGGATTGCGGTTGTAATGTGCTGCCCACGTCGCGTCAGCTTCATGGTGTACACCGTGTCAGCCAGCAACAGCCGACGCATTGCATAGGCCATTGAAACGCTAATGATCAGCGGAATGATCACGTGATAGTCGCGCGTCATCTCGAAGGTCATCACCACCGCTGTCACCGCCGCACCCGTGGTGGCACCGACCATGCAGGCCATGCCGATGACTGCCGCCGTACCTATGGTAATACTGGCGCCGGGGACCAGCGCGTGCACGCCGGCCGCGAACGCTGCACCCAGCATGGCGCCAATATACAACGACGGAGAAAACACACCACCCGATGCCCCCGAGCCCAGGGTTAGCGATGTCGCCAGCACCTTCAGCACTGCCAGCAGCAGGGCCAGCCAGCCCATGGTCAACGTGCCATCAAGGGCGTCCTGCACCGTGGCGTAACCAACACCTTCGGTGTAGTAGTGCCCCGTGTATCGGAGCATCAAGTACATCAGCACGCCAATCAGCAACATACCCAGCGCATGCCGCAGGTAACCCTTGCCAGGAATGTGCTTGAACAAGTCCTCAAACCAGTAGATGGAGCGGATATAGAGCATGCCCGCGATACCGGTCAGCAACCCCATCAGAATGTAGCTGAGCAGTTCCAGCCCCGGTATGGCTGCTGGATGCGACAGCATCAACGGCGGCATCACGAAAGACGCACTATCGCCGAAAAACGCCAGACCAATCAGGCTTGCAGTACCGCTCGCAATCATCACCGGGATTAACGTACGTGCGCTGATTTCCACCAGCAGCAGTTCGGCGGCAAACAACACCCCGCCAAGTGGGGTATTGAAGGTTGCGGCGATACCAGCGCCACCACCACAGGCGATCAGCACCAAGCGCTGCCATTCGGGAATCTTCATCCACAGTGCAAGCCGCGAGCCGAACGCCGCACCGATCTGCACGATCGGCCCTTCACGCCCCACAGAACCACCGGAACCAATCGAAATCGACGAAGCCAATGCCTTGATCAGCACCACCGGCGCACGGATCACACCGCGTTTGAAATACACCGCATCGATGACTTCGGGTATGCCATGACCCTTGGCTCCTGGCGCGAAATGATTGACTAAAAAGGTTACGATCAGCGCACCGACCACCGGTGCCAGGATGAAAAAGACGCCCCAGGTGCTGGGAAGGCTGTGCTGCAGATTGTCGTAGACCGTGTCGAAGCGACCGTAGAAAAACAGGTTGTGGAATATCCCGATGAGTTTGCGAAAGCCCACCGCACCGAGACCGGCAATGACTCCCATCGCCACCGCCAGCGCTGCAGTGGCGATCTCGGCCCGCGTCTCACGGAACAAGTTGGCCCGCACTGCGTCGAAGCGCTTATACACCCGGTCCTCCCTGCAAAAAAAGCGGTTTAGCAGAGGTGGCTCCTCAGGTTGCCCTGAACACCTTTATCGGTAAAAACTCGGCTTTCCTGGTGTGAGGCGTTGTCGCTCGATGGGTTCTTTTGTAGCCCCAAAAACATCGCCCTTCGCCACTGGACTATGCACGACACAATGATTTATTCGAGTGCCGTAAGAGAGGAAGGTGCAAGACCCCGCGAGCACATCGTGTCGCTGTACTGATAAGTACCTGAATAGTCACGCAACAAAACCTGGTGAGTGGTGTGCCCCAAGTGTTTCGACATAAATATTATGCCCCTGCTCTTCGCAGTAAGCCATCTTCATTTTTTAGTGATAATGCCCGAGCGCACCCAGGTCATCGCAATGCCCGGTGTGTGTGCATTGTTTGCAGGGGCGGGACATAAAAAACACCTCAGCTATCTACACAACCATTGCCAGCGAGTTCATCAAGAAAACCATTATAGAAATCAATTAATAATTGATGGCGCAGCCGGGCTATCTTCGCCCCTTGTTTTGTACGAAAGTTTGCGCTGAGTTTTAATAGCTTGGCTGGAAAGTGATCCAGAGCGAAGCATCGGTCTTGAAGCTCTCTGCTATCACCTTTTGGATCAGAAACATTATAGAGTTCAGTGCCCATGCGGCCAGCCGTATAAAAACAGCGCGCTACCCCGATAAGCCCAATGGCATCAAGCCTGTCTGCATCCTGCACAATGCAAGCCTCCAAAGGCTGAGGCTTTACGTCTGCTGAAAAACTATGTGCCTGTATGGCATGAGCCACTAATGAGCAACGATCATCGCTCCAGCCAATACTCTGCAATATCTCTGTTGCACGCTCTGCTGCAAGAAACGAAGCCTTCTTGCGTAACGGCGAGTTTTTTTCAACCGCGACGCAATCATGCAAAATAACCGCAGCAACAATAACTTCAAGATCGCCGCCTTCAACCTCGGCTATTCTTCTTGCATTAGCCCAAACACGCGCAATATGAGCTAAGTCATGTGCGCCATCGTTGGATTTTGCGTCTATTGCAAAGGGAATTATTTTTGATGCCAATTGCCTGTGTTCGAAAAACAAGCGGGCAATATCTGAAAATTCGTCCAACTTCATATCAGTGCTTGTCATTGAAGCCGTCCTTGGTGTTGAGCTGCGAGGCATGCCGTATGCACGTGCGAATTAGGCCACGGCGAGATCGTGATCGATTTTACCTTTCCACTGCGTCTGCGCCGTCACGGCTTTTCAGTGACAGGAAAATGGGATGGCCGAAGCAACTTCACGCTTCATCAGCACCCGATGCCCGCTCTTCGAGTGCGGGGCGGACAAACCTAACTGGCGCGCATGCGTCATCCAACGAGCTTACTAGGGAATTGTCCGCATACGGCTCGCACCAGTGCTGTGATAACCTGATTTCACAATTTGAAACGCACGGTCTGCAGGAGGCATGGGTGACAGACACGGCAGCATCTTCTCCGCCGGCTGGGTCCACTGGCCAGGGCCCCTGTCTGCTCGAGGTTCGCGATCTTGCGAAAAGATTTGGTGGCCTGCGTGCCGTCGATCATTGCTCCTTTCGTGTCGAACAGGGCACCATCACCGGTCTGATCGGCCCCAATGGCGCAGGCAAGACCACCGTATTCAACCTTATTACTGGCTTCATTCCTCCCGATTCAGGGCGAATCCTGCTCGATGGCGAAGACATAGGCCATTTGCGGCCCGATCAGATCTTCGCCCGGGGCCTGTGCCGCACTTTCCAGATACCGCGCGAACACGGCTCGCTCAGCGTGCTAGAAAATTTGCTGCTGGTGCCAACAGGGCAATCGGGTGAACGCTGGTGGAACGCTCTGTTTCACGGCAGAAAAATCCGGGTCGAGGAATCGCACAATCTGGAGAAGGCTCGCGAAGTTCTGGAGTATCTGCAGCTGACCCATGTGCAGAATGAATACGCGGCCAACCTGTCCGGCGGCCAGAAGAAGCTCCTGGAAATGGGCCGCACACTGATGGCCGATCCACGGATCATCCTGCTGGATGAACCGGCTGCGGGCGTTAACCGCACCCTGCTGCAGGCCATTATCCAGAACATCCAGTACTTGTCCCGCGAACGCGGCATCACGTTCCTGCTCATCGAGCACGATATGAACATGGTCATGAGCTTGTGCAATCCTGTCATCGTCATGAGCGAAGGCCGCAAGCTCGCCGAAGGCGATCCAGAGTCAGTGCGTAGCAACACGGCCGTGCTCGAAGCCTATCTGGGGGGGCAATATGCCGCTGCTGCAGGTTGACTCGATCACCGCAGGGTACGGTGACACCGAAATTTTGCGCAGCGTATCCATCGTCGTGGAATCCCACGAAGTCGTATCCATAATCGGGCCTAACGGGGCCGGCAAATCCACCCTGATGAAGACAATCTTCGGCCTGCTGCATCCGCGTCAGGGGTCAATCTCCTTCGATGGGCACGACATCACGCACGTGGCGCCACACCGCATCGTGCGGCTGGGCATGTGCTACGTGCCGCAGGTGGCCAACGTCTTCACATCACTCACAGTAGAAGAAAACCTGGAAATGGGTGCGTTTCCACTGGGTTCGGCCGACCTGACAGAAAGCAAGAGCCGCGTCTATGCAATGTTCCCTAAGCTGCGCGAGCGCCGCCGTCAGGTGGCCGGCAAGATGTCCGGCGGCGAACGACAAATGGTTGCCATGGGCAGCGCCCTGATGATGAACCCTAAGCTACTGCTGCTCGACGAGCCCACGGCGGCTCTGTCGCCCAAGCTGGTGGATGAAATCTTCGAACGCATTGCAAGAATCAATAAAAGTGGCATTGGTGTGCTGATGGTCGAGCAAAATGCGCGGCAATCCCTGAGCATGGCCCATCGTGGTTATGTACTGGCCAATGGCGAAAATCGCCAGGAAGGCACGGGCGGCTCTCTGCTCGACGACCCCAATGTCGGGCGTCTTTATCTTGGGGGATGATTTAATGGTCGATTCAGCGCAATCTACGGCAGACGTGGCTACCCAGGACGAAGCCGATACCCCTACCGTCGATGCGCGGGATTCCGGTGGCGCGCGCAGCAGTCGTTTTGTAGGCACCGTGCTGCTGCTAATTCTGATCGCCATGTGGATCGGCGGTTGGTATTCCGGCACCAGCACCGAAGAAATGCTGTCCCTGACGGCTTGGGGCGTGATGCTGGGCGGTATCATCGCCCTGGGCGGCATCGGGCTCACCCTGTGTTACGGCGTCCTGAAATTCCCCAATTTCGCTCATGGCGAATTTCTCACCCTGGGGGCTTACGTCACCTACGGGGTGATTCTGGTTCTACCGAAGTCCAATCCAATCTGGCTTTTTTCCTTCGGCTGGGAATTGGTCATCGGCTTGCTGCTGTCAGCCGTCGTCACGGCCATCGTGGCCGTCGTGATCGATCGCGTGCTGTACCGGCCGCTACGCAAGCACCAGTCGCCGCTGGTCCTGCTGGCCATGGCGTCGCTGGGTATGGAGTTTTTGCTGCGAGGCATCGTTTATCTGATTTGGGGGTCAGACTACCATTTCTATTATTCCGGTCGTGCCAATCCGGCGCTGTACCTGCCTTTTGGCTTGCGCCTGCAGGCTGACCAGCTCTTTGTCTTTGCTCTGGCCATCGTCCTGGTGGTGATGCTGTATTGGATGCTGACCCGCACACGTATTGGCAAGGCCATGCGGGCCACAGCAGACAATCCCGATCTGGCTCAAGTGCGCGGCATCAATACTGAGCAGGTGATCGCCTGGACATGGTCCATCGGTGCGGGCTTGGCCGCCATTGGCGGCGTCATGTATGGCCTAGCGTCACAGATGCGCCCAGACATGGGCTTCGTATTGCTGCTGCCCATCTTTGCGGGTGTCATCATGGGTGGGATCGGCAGTGCGTGGGGCGCGTTGGTGGGTTCCATCATCATCGGCGTGGCCATGCAGCTAACCTCTGCCTTCATGAATCCGGCTTATGGCCCAGCGGTCGCTTTCATCCTGATGGTTCTGGTGCTGCTGATGCGGCCCCAGGGTCTGTTCGCTCAACACTAGGAGCTATGCGCCATGGACTCATTGCATGTGCTCAAGGCCTGTTTCCTGCTGGTTCCAGCCACTCTGTTGGGATGTCTGCTGTTTTCGCGCTGGCGCTGGCTTGCGCGTCTGCCGGCGGCAGTCGCCCTGGGCTGCGTGCTGGCCTTCGGCATTGCGGCATGGGCGCCAGGCGCCATGGATTACCTGGTGTCTTTCTCCATCATGGCGACCATCTACTCCATCCTGTCGCTGGGCCTGAATGCGCAATGGGGGTACAACGGGCACCTGAACTTCGGGATCGCCGGCTTCTTTGCCATGGGCGCCTTCACGATGGCGCTTTTCGTCACCTCTCCACCCTCAGGCGTGATGGCGGCGTATGCCCAGCAGTGGTTCGGCCTGAATGCGCCCTTTTTGGTGGGTGTTATGGCCGCAGGCATCTTAGCGGGCCTGTTGGGCTACCTGATCGCGCAGCCCATCCTGCATCTGCGTGCTGACTTCCTGGCCATTGCCACGCTGGGCATCGCCGAGATCATTCGGCTCATCTTTCAGAATGAACGCTGGCTGGCCAACGGGCCACAACCGCTGTCCGGCATCCCCCAGCCCCTGTCTTGCGTGTTTGACAGCGGCGGCTGCAGCTGGTTGCCCGATGGGCTGAACCGTGTGCTCTCGATCATGCAGCCCGGCGACTACAGCTATTTGTATCTGGTGATCGTAACCGTCAGCCTGGCCGTGGTGTACATGGTTCTCGAGTCCATGGTGCGCTCGCCGTGGGGGCGGGCTTTGCGCGCGGTACGTGACGAAGAAGACTCCGCTGCCATGAATGGCAAGCATGTTAAATCGCTGCGCGTGCAGTCCTTTGTGCTGGGTACCGTCGTCATGGGCGTGGCCGGAGCCCTGTATGCGCCCTACATGGTCACCATAGACTACAGCCACTTCAAGCCGCTGTTTGCGACCTTTCTGGTCTGGGTGATGCTCATGCTGGGCGGAAGTGGCAACAACAAGGGCGCCATCTTGGGGGCCTTCGTTATCTGGGCCGTCTGGAGCGGCACAGGTTTTGTCACCGATTACCTGCAGACGGCCCTGCAGGGCGTCGCACCCGATGTGGCTTCGCGCATGTCCTTTTTGCGCTGGGCTTTTGTGGGGCTGCTGCTGGCCATCATCGTGCTGTATCGCCCGCAAGGCATCCTGCCAGAGAAAAAGCGCGTGTCCCGCTTCTTGAGCGACGTGCCCGAAGATTAAACCTGTGCACGGTCGCGCTCCCGCCGGGCTTGACCGTCCATACCGACAGCGGTCGAGACCTGGGGCAGATCTACGCGCAGGAACGGGCCAAATCGTGGGTAGACCGGAGCGTAGGTGCACACCGAAACGTTAGGTAGATCAAAGCACAGGAACGGACCGAAACCTTGGTAGACCGAAGCGCAGGTGCGCGCCGAAATCTGGGTCGCATTGGAAGACGCCACCATTGAAAAAGGCCACTTGCGTGGCCTTTCCCCATACAGAAAGCAGTAATTATGCTTCCGGGATGTCCTTGGCAGGGATCATCTTCACGGTCTCGATTTTGTCACCCGAGTACTTCCAGATATTGACCGGCGTGATGACATCGCCGTTCTTGTCGAAATCGCAGGGGCCAGCTGCCCCGTTGTAGTTGATTTCCTTTCCGGCTTTCAGGGCTTTCAACATCTCGGTAACCCGAGCCTGATCACCACCATCGATCATTTCGCCCGGGGGGTTGGCGACCTTGCGCAGCTGGTCGCGCAGTACCGTACCCGTGATTTTCGACGCGTCGGTTGCGCCCGCAGCAACCACAGCAGCCATGGCCAGCCCCGCAACCATGCCTGCATCATAAGAGCAGGTGGTGAAGGGCGGGAAATGGTCATATTTGTAGGTCGACAGGAAGTTCTTGGAGAAGTCCTTGTACGACTGGGTGCTGGTGTCTTCGCCAGGCGCGGTACCGTAGCGTCCGTCCATGTCCTTCTCACCGACCTCCTTGATGATGTCGATGCTGGCGTTGCCGTCGGTGAATTGCCAGTTGGTGAAATTGAAGCTGTCGCGGGATTCCTTGCAGATGGCAATGGTGTGCGCCGGATAGCTAACGATGATGAGCAGGTCAGGCTTGTCCTTCAAGGCCTGGGACAGCATGGATTTGTAGGTGGGCTGCACTTCTTCGGGGTGGGGCACTTCGGCCAAAACCGTGCCGCCACGCTTCTTGAAGGCATTGGTAAACGCGTTGGACAGACCCTGCCCGTAAGGGTTGTTGATGTAAATGGTAGAAACACGCTTGAACTTGTAGTTTGGGTCGAATTCGCCGTTGACGAACTGGGCGGCCACGACACCCTGCATTGCATCCGAAGCACTGGTGCGAAACAGCAGGTCGGCTTTGGCGTCGGCCGGCAATACCGTTACCAGCGGGGACGTGGTGCCGTTGCCGATTTGCAGAACGCCAGCAGGAATGGTGGCAGACGTTGCAACAGCCACAGTCACCCCGCTGGACCAACCGTTGATGATGACGGGTGTCTTCTGGGTGTCGATCATCTGACGGGCAGCTTGAACGCCCACGGTGGGCAAGGTGGCACTATCGGCCGTCAGGTGCTTGGCGATAATGGGACCACCAAACACTTCTTTGGCCGCCATATTGATCTGGTCGACGGCGAGCTGGACGGCGTCGCGATAGTACGGGCCAAATTCGGCAGCAGAGCCTGTCATGGGTGCAATCTGCCCCAAGATGATGGCCGGCGGCGCGCCCGCAGCCAGTGCACGGTGCAATGGAAGCACGCCGCCGAGCACTGCGACGCCGCCAGCGGCCCCGACGGACTGCAGAAAATGACGGCGTGATTGTGCGGAAGGGATTCGATCAGACATGTAGTTGTCTCCTTTCTGTTGACTGACTGGATGGCAGGCAAACGCGAAAAGCTCGCACGCATTGGAGTCTGGCACCCGGATGGGGTACTGATTGAACAGTCTCGTGCGGGCCTGGGTATCAAAAGCAATGACCCATGGAAACTAGCTTCATTACATAGTCTTACTTGTCTGATGTCAATCCGGGATTCAAGCAGGTATTGGTACAACGTGAGGATGTCCAAAGCTTCATGAGGGCAAGCGCATTGCTCGCGTTGCAGGCTTGCAGACAATGTCTGAAGGTTCAGAGCAAGTCGAAAGCGTCAGCTAATACTGAAACGGAGTCCATCATGATCAAAAATGGTATGCGCCCGATTCACCCGGGCGAAGTCTTGCGCGAGGAATACCTGGCCCCCCTTGGCATAAGCGTCAATGCCTTGTCCAAGTATCTACACGTGCCGGCGACTCGTATGAACGAAATCGTACGAGAGCGTCGTGGCATT
The DNA here is from genome assembly GCF_008369125.1 of Pusillimonas sp. ANT_WB101. NCBI lineage: Bacteria > Pseudomonadati > Pseudomonadota > Betaproteobacteria > Burkholderiales > Alcaligenaceae > Pusillimonas > Pusillimonas sp. ANT_WB101. Next base: position 223,739 of record NZ_VOAY01000005.1, read on the forward strand.
ACACCGGACACGGCACTGCGGCTAGCGGCGTTCTTTGACGGTGACGCAAACTCTTGGCTGAACCTGCAGCAGGCCTATGATCTGAAATCAGTCGATAAGCAGGTCGTCCAGCGCATTCTCAAAGAGATACAGCCGTTGGAGCATGTTTAAACATCCATCAACGAAACGCTAATTCCTGCAACAGATGCGCTATATCTTGCCCCATGAGATCTGAATGCCCTTTTGGCCTGGAAGGCCAGTCAACGTGAGGTCTTCTACTATGAAAACAGTACGAGTGAAAATTGACCTGGCGGAGCCCGACTCACGACCAAAAGGACGGGTTGATCTTGCCCGGGTTGTTGCAACAACAAAGGAGCAAATCGCCGATCAAATCGCGATAGACGAGCAAGAGGCGCGGCAGGATGCGCTTAAACATGCACCCGACAAGTGGCCGAGGCTCGACACATCGTCTACGCCAGATCAAAACGTTGTCGAAGCAACCAAAACGTAGCCCCGGGCTCAGCAGCTTGATTAAGCGGAAGTGATCAGAGTTCTGGACGCAATGCGGTCGAGCTGCCGCCCGACGTTGGCCGCAGCCTCGGTCACTTCCGTGACGAATTTCTGCAGAAACGCGTCGCGTGTGATCTCGCCCATATCGACGGACTTCGCGTTACCGCCGGCGACAACCGTGACGTCTTCGATACCGATCACCCTAAGGATCAGTCGCAGGTAATTGGTAGCAATATCCCGGTCGCGGATCGGAGATCCCTCGGTGTAGACCCCACCCGATGCCATCAGGATAGTGCAGGCCTTGCCGTGAACCAGGCCTTCGCCGGCAAAGCCGAGCGTCTTGCCCTTGCGCACGATGTGGTCAATGTAGGCCTTAAGAACGGCGGGAACGTTGTAGTTGTAAACCGGTGTAGCAATGACGATGTGGTCGGCGGCTAGGATCTCGCTGACCAGCTCGTCAGAAAGATGCAGAGTTTCCTTCATTTCAGGAGTTTGCTGTTCGTCCGGAGTGAAATAGGCGCCGAGCCACGGCATGGTCACGAACGGGAGATTGCTCTCCATCAAATCTCGCTCGACTACGTTTCCGCCAGGATGAGTCTTCACCCATTCCTCGACAAACATCTTGGTAAGTCCGCGGGACATGGAGTGCTCGCCGCGCGGGCTGGATTCAACAACAAGAAGGGTGGGCATAGAGAAAATCCTTGGTAATTCAGGTTGTGGAAACTGCACGGTATTTGTGCTGTTCGATGACAACGGTGCGACGAGTCAGCCGAAGCGAAAGCCGGAGATGGGTTTACCGAGTACGACACCGCGGAAGTCGACGATGGCCTCCTCGTCCGAGGCCGCACCAGCGGCAACCATCAGCGGCAGGAAATGGTCCTCTCGAGGCTGCGCGTCGCGTGCGCCCGGCGCACTCTCCCAGTCGATCAACGATTGATCACGCGTCGCTGTCGCGGCGATGCTTTGCCGCAGCCAGGCGTCGAATGCCTCGGCTTTGAGATCGGCTCCTCCCTGTGACCCGAGATAACGACGAGTGCAAGCGGCCGTTCTTTAAGTGTGGAGGCAAACGTGTCGAGGTAGTCCTCAAGCGGCTTCCAAACGGCTCGCATGGTTCCGGACTTCAGGAATAAGGAGGGGCCGCCGCCGTGGTTGATAGAGTATGTAGGTTGCATGGGGACACTATAAAAGCTGTAATCTATCGGCGGAAGCGATTAAATTATGATGGTTTCCATCACTCAAGGAGATGGCTTTGATAGGCAGGCTTACGCTTGATCAACTGCGTGTGTTGGTGACGATCAGCGACGCGGGGAGCTTTTCGGCCGCAGGCCGCTCGCTTGGCCGGGTCCAGTCCGCGATCAGCCAGGCGATGAAGACGCTGGAGGATATCCAGGGGGTTGAGCTGTTTGATCGCTCTCGCCAGAAACCGACATTGACGGCCGTGGGCCGTGTGCTTGTTGACCAGGCGCGTATGACGCTCGCCAGCGCGTCTCGTTTCGAGGCCATCGCGGCTGGAACGCGCACCGGTCTTGAGCCGGCGCTCGTCCTGGCGATCGATCCATTGGTTCCGACCGCGCCACTCATCGACAGTCTGCGCGCACTTCGCGACACATTCCCAAACTTGTCGGTCTCCTTTTCTACCGAAGGCATAGGTGGCGCCGAGCGGCGCCTGCGGGATGAGTCCGCGTCGCTGGCCTTCTGTCTTTTACTGCCGTCCGTACCTGACGATCTGATGGCCTATCCCCTCATGGATCTCAACCTTGTGCCGGTAGCCGCAGCCGACCACCAGCTCGTACGCCTCGATCGAAAACTGGACAGGGCCGATCTCGAAGCTCACGTGCAACTGGTGCTGTCCGATGTTCACGGCATCGATGGTCCGAGCCACGGGGTCATCAGCAGTCGGATCTGGCGTTTTGTCGATCTAGGACGTCGGCTCGACTTTCTGCTTGCCGGGTTTGGCTGGTGCAAAATGCCGCTCTTCATCATTGAGCCGTATCTGACAGACGGCCGACTGGTGAAGCTGGACATCACTGACGAGGGGATCTCACCGACGGGAGCGCTGCCGATCTATGCCGCCCATGTCCGCGACCGTCCGTTGGGGCGTGGAGGAAGCTGGCTGCTGGAAGATTTACAAAGTCGCCTCATTAACTAGCGCTTGAAAGTGCACCCGACAACGGGGGGTGGCCCGACACATTATCAACGCCAGATCAAGACTTTATCGAAGCGACTAAAACGCAGCCCCAGGCTCAGCAACGAGATGGATTGGACGATATTTTCAAATAGCCAACACCTGCTTGAGACTAATGCCGCCAAGCACAGGCGTACAACGCCTAAACCAGACGCCAGTCTCATGATAGCAATCGACCTATCTCTTCTGTGAGGGCGCGCCCCAAAACTGCATGTTGATCTTCATCAAGGTGCACGCCGTCTACTCGACTGGTTGACGTTACCGACCCTGCATCAAAGAAATGGCAACTGTTCTCTTCCGCCATCTGTTTAATTGCCTCGGCAAGCCCAGCAGCCTTGGTCTCCGCCCCCTCAAACTTTAGCGTGATTTTGCCTTTGGCTTTTTGAATTGGCGGAGGATTCGACTCTCTGTTCGATACCCTCAAGTCCATTGCGACCTGGCTTGTACGGATCATCCCAGACTGTGCGGCGTCCGTTAAGGCAATCCTCAATGACCCGAGCCTCGATGCCGTTTTTTCGCAACTGTAGTTCAACGATTCCCGGCCATCGCTGGTCAAAGTTGAACCGTCGACGGGTATCTGGAATGATGCCCCAGCTTAACGAGTCTGCGTAAACGAAGATTTGATGCATAACCATTTGTCTCCTGGCTCTAACGAATAGCTAACTGGCGGCGCTTTAATGCCATCTTAACCAGCGACGGATGAGCACAATTCAATGCACGTTTTATGGATATTGAATATAGATCAGAACTGCATACTCATCAGGTTGGAATTTCACTTGGTGTTGAACCACGCTGTAACTCAACAGGCTGAGCTTCAGAGCACGCAAAAATTGCTGCCTCATCAAGGCTAGCGTATGGTCGCTTTGGCCGCCCGACTCCATACCTGCCCACGCTTCAATCCCAGCTGAAAAGGACCTATTTCGGTGAGTCTGGACGCCACACAGGCGCGAATATCGCCCTTGCTCAAGACGATCTTGAGACGTCGAGGCACCTGCAGCGAATACGACGACCAGCCGATTTGACCGGCTGATCTGCGGTGTTCGTCAGCGCGAAGACCGCGAGCCTTGCTTCGTGCTCTAATTAATTAGGCAACTGCCAATTTCAAGAGCCGCGATGCCTGCCACCCTCGCACCGGACGAGTTCCGAAAAATGCACGCTCGATGGCGCGCCGCCAACTCATTCTCGAGGGGCCGGCGCCGCGCCGTGCGCAGGGCCTCATCTCAGTAAGATGAGCAGATCACTCACCACACTGCCCGCCTGTTGGGTCTGTTACAGAAGGCGGTCGCATGACTGAAAAGAATATGCAGTCGAAGAAACTCGCCGAACGGCCCAACGATCCGTCGCTGATTGACAGCACCGAGTTGGCGCTGGCACTCGGCGCCGACCTGGAACAGGGCCTCAGCGCCGAGGAAGCCGCCAGGCGACTGTTGGCAGACGGCCGCAACGAATTGCGCGCCCTGCCCCCCGTACCCGCATGGCGTCGCGCCCTGGCGCAGTTGCAAGATCCGCTGGTCTATTTGTTGGGTGCGGCGGCGGCGGTGGCTTTGGCCGCCTGGTGGTTCGACGGCCGCGGTGAAGGCGGCGTGGCAGGCTGGCCACTAGACGCCATCGTCATCGCCGCCGTAGTGTTATTGAACGCGGTGCTAGGCTGGCTACAGGAGGCCAAGGCAGCGCAAGCCGTCGCGGCGTTGGCGAAAATGACCATCGCCACATCGGCCGTGCTGCGCGGCGGCGCCGTGGCACGTGTGCCGAGTGCCGAACTGGTCAAGGGCGACCTGCTGGTGTTGGCCGAAGGCGACGCGGTGGGCGCAGACGCGCGCCTGACGCAGGCCGCTGCGCTGCGCGTGCTGGAGGCCTCACTCACGGGCGAGAGCGAGGCGGTGCTGAAAGACGCCGCGCCGCTACCGGCGCCAGCGGCACTAGGTGACCGGCTCAACATGGTTTTCAAGGGCACCGCCATTGCCCAAGGTACCGGACATGCCGTCGTCATCGCCACCGGCATGGCCACCGAGATGGGTGGCATCGCTACGCTGCTGGACACCACGCCCGATATGCCGACTCCGTTGCAAGGCGAGATCGCCTACCTGGGCAAGGTGCTTGGCATCGCTGCAGTGGTGATTGCTGCAGTGGTGGTAGCCACCACCCTGCTCATCTCCGACATCCATGGCATGGCCGACGTGGTGCAAGTGCTGCTGCTGGGCGTCTCGCTGGCCGTGGCCGCGGTGCCCGAGGGGCTGCCCGCTATCCTTTCGGTAGTGCTTGCAATGGGCGTTCGCCGTATGGCGCGCCACCATGCCATCGTCAAGAAACTGGCGTCAGTGGAGACGCTGGGATCGGCCTCGATCATCGCCTCCGACAAAACCGGCACGCTCACTCGCGGCGAGATGACGATCCAGCGCGTGATGACAGCATCAGGTCGCAGTGACATCACCGGCGTGGGCTATGCGCCCGAGGGGCGGGCAGAAAGCAGTGGTGCCGATCTGACGGACAAGAAGGAACTTGGTAAGGGGCCGCAGCGCGACGAACTGATCGCCGTGCTACGTGGTGGTTGCCTGGCAGGCAACGCCGAGCTCCAGCAGGACGACGCGGGGACTTGGATCGTGCAGGGCGACCCGACCGAGGCGGCCTTCCTAGTGGCTGCGCGCAAGCTGGGCAGCAGTGATGAGCCAGCCAAACGCAAGGACCAATACGAGCGCATCGGAGAGATCCCGTTCACCTCGAAGCGCAAGATGATGTCCACGCTGGAGGTGAACCATGCCGACGCTGACACGCATGTGCTTTTCACCAAAGGCGCGCCCGACGTGCTGCTCGCACATTGCACGCAGGTGCTGCTAGGCAGCAAGGCGGTGGCACTCGACGACGCGACGCGCACACGCATCCTGGCCGACGTGGACACGATGACCGACGCCGCGCTGCGCACACTCGCCGTGGCGCGCCGCACTCTGGCGGCAGACGTGCAGATTCCGAACGACGCCGATGATGCGGCCGCGCTGGAACAGGACCTAGTCTACATCGGCACGGTGGGCATTATCGACCCGCCGCGTGCCGAGGCTGCAGTCGCCATCGATCAGGCACGTCGGGCAGGGATTCGCGTGATCATGATCACCGGCGACCACCCGCGCACGGCCGCACGCATAGCGGCTGATCTGGGCATCGTCGAAGCCGGAGCCGCAGTGCTGACGGGAATGGAGCTCGATGCGCTGGACGACGCGGCATTCGACACAGCGGCACAGCAGACCTCAGTCTTCGCGCGCGTGTCGCCCAGGCACAAGTTGCGCATCGTTACAGCGTTGCAAGCGGCCGGCAATGTGGTGGCGATGACGGGCGACGGTGTCAATGACGCACCGGCCCTGAAGGCCGCCGACATCGGTATTGCCATGGGTGTGGCAGGTACAGAAGTGACGAAGGAAGCTGCCCGCATGGTGCTGGCCGATGACAACTTTGCCACCATCGTGCGAGCGGTGCGCGAAGGGCGGGGTGTGCTGGACAACATCCGCAAATTCCTGCGCTACCTACTGTCGTCGAACATCGCAGAAGTGCTGACAGTCTTTCTGGGTGTGGTCGGTGCCGGGGTCATCGGCCTGACGGCTACGGCGACCAGCACGGGCGGGGCCGTAGTGCTGCCGCTGCTGGCCACGCAAATCCTGTGGATCAATCTGATCACCGACACCGGGCCGGCGCTGGCCATGGGTGTGGACCCCATCAGCGAGGACGTGATGGCCCGCAACCCAAGGCCGCGCAGCCAGCGTGTAATCGACGCCCGCATGGGCTTGGGTGCGGCCGAGCTTGGAGTCGTGATGGCGGTGCTGTCCCTGCTGGCTCTGGACCTGTTCCTGCCCGGCGGCGTGTTCGAGCCGATACCGGCCTGGGTAGGGACCGGCCCGCACAGCGTGGAACTCGCTCGCACGGCGGCCTTCACGGTGCTGGTGCTGACCCAGCTTTTCAACTGCTTCAATGCCCGCTCCGAAACTGCATCTGCGTTCAGCGCCGCGTTCTCCAACCGCTGGTTGTGGGGCGCTATTACCTTGTCGGCCTTGCTGCAGGTCGCGGTCGTGCATTTACCGTTTCTCAATCTCGCCTTCGGCACCGTGCCGCTGTCCGCTGGCCAGTGGGGAGTGTGCGTAGTGTTGGCCAGCGGGGTATTGTGGTTCGGTGAATTGCGAAAGCTAGGACGACGCCTCTGGGCTTAGCGGTCGAGCGCTGCGAGCAAGGTCGAACGCCGAGTTGCTGGGGCGCTGGGGACGTCTGCCACAAACTGTCGTCGGGCGTGGCCTCCCGAAAGCTAGCATGCATGAAGCTTTCAGTAATTCCAAGCGACAAGCTATTCGCGTTGCAACAATGCTAGAAAGAGCGAGGTTTAAGATTCCGCGACATATATAAGAGAGTAGTAACCGTCCTCGTCCGGCTGGACGTATTCCAATGAGTATCCGACGGATCGGAAGCAAGCTAAGCACCGCTTGTTGTCCTCTTCTATTCCGGCAAACCATTTATTGATCTGGCTCATTTCAGGCGATTCCATCGTCCTTTAGATGAGCGCTTTTCCGTATCCCCTTCCGCGCAATAACGGATCGACTAAAAGAGCAATGTTCCCGGTTAAATCTTCTTCAATTTCAACCATGACAACGCCGACAGGCTTACCTTCCTTTAACGCCGCCCATACCCGGTAGTTTTCATTCTCATCCGCAAAACGAAACCAATCGTCAAAAGGCATCATCCGTTCAAGACGCCTTTTCACCTCTGCATCTTCAAACCAGGTATGCAGCCATTCAATATCTTTTTTTTGAAACGTGCGAAGTTGTTCTGTATTGCTCATTGCCTTGTACATGTTCGATTATTAATTAGCTTTCCCTTTCTAGCACTCTTTAAAGATAGAGACTGGGCGTGCAAAAGTCTTGCGCACAGCGCTCATTGCGTTTCAAGTAACCGTCTCAGATCGGCGTTAGTAACAGCGAACACATCAAACACACCCAGGGCGCGCAAGCCCGGTAAGGCATCCCGAATGTCGCGCTCGGCGCTCTGGCGCTGCGCAGCGTCAGCCCCTGGATCACACCAAATCCTGGCGTTGGCCATGAAGGCCGCGACCGTTCCCTTGCGGATGACCACGCCACCACGTTCAAGCTGATCCTGATCGTCTGACAGGATGTCTTCGGCTCGCATTACTATCTCCTTGAAATTAACAGTCCCTCCATCATAGACACGCATATCCGGCCTAGGTACGGTATAAAAGACATTTAATAGTCGTTCAAGGCCAATCATGGCTATTTCTTTGATTTCGCCAACCCTGGCTAATTCCAACGAAGGGCCACCTCTACTGGCCGTAGCGCGGTCGTCAGGTTCGGTGCGCGTGACGCACAGCCACCGCCATGCGCGCGGGCAACTACTGGGTGCAGCACACGGACTACTATCGGTCGATACTGGCCGTAGCCGGTGGGTGGTGCCAGCCACGCACGCCGTCTGGATCCCACCTGATGTTCCGCATAGCATACGTTCGCATGGGCCTTTTTCAGGTTGGAGTTTGTACCTCGCCGTCTCTGCCTGCGCCGAGCTTCCTGAGAAACCCTGCATCCTCGCCGTATCGGGCCTGCTGCGCGAGGCGGTGATGCGAGCGGCGTCATGGCCGGGCCAGACTTTTAGCGCTGCCCAAACCCGGTTGGTCGCCGTCATTCTCGACGAAATTCGCACCTTGCCCCAAGTGCCCCTTGGCTTGCCCATGCCACAAGACGCTCGACTGCTGAAGATTGCTGAAGCGCTGTCGGATAGTCCCCATGACAGCCGCCACATGAAGGAATGGGCGCAGTGGGCAGGCGTCGCGCCGCGCACGCTGACACGGCGATTCGTCGCAGAGACGGGATTCAGCTTTACTGAATGGCGTCAGCGTGTGCGGCTGCTGAAGGCGTTGGAAATGCTGGCGGTCGGCAGGTCCGTGACAGCGATCGCGCTAGAACTGGGCTACGACAACGTCAGCGCCTTCATTGCCTTATTTAAACGGGTTTTTGGTGTGACACCTGGACGGTATAACGGCTTAATGCGTTGATCGAGGCTTGCTTAAGAGACGTGACAGCGATGCACCCATGGGCTCTGACCCTTATGATCTATTTAATTGGTCACGTTATCTCATCGATGGAGCCCACCGGAGATAAGGAGCCACAAAAAGAGCAGCCCTAAGGCTGCTCTTTTAAAACATCTGGCGCGCCCGACAGGAATCGAACCTGTATCTAGAGCTTCGGAGACTCTCATTCTATCCATTGAACTACGGGCGCAGGGTCGCTATTGTACCGTGTTTACAGAAAAGCATCGGGCGGTATCGTGTCGCGGCTGCGCTAACTCTGGCATCCGGAGCGCGGCTGTATACGCCCAAACATGCATCGATGCGGTACAGTCGCTATAATGCCTCATTCGGGGAATACTGAAACTTTGGATGCAGGCGACACCTGCGGCGTTTCTACCCGATCGTACGCCACATTCAACGTTCAGGCCTTGATGCCCCTCAAACAGGAACACGCAGGATTCGATTATGAATAATACGGAAGAGCACGTCGAAGAAACGCAATCTGAAGGCCTCATTAAAACGCCCAAACAGCTTATTGTTACCGTCATTCTGGCGTTCATCATACCGATTGCAGTAATCATTCTGCTGACACACCTCGTTGCTTCGACATCACGCGGCGGCGCAGGTTCCGACTCGCTAAGTGAAGAGGCCATTGCCAACCGCATCAAACCCGTGGCTGACTTTAGCCTGGTTGACGCCAACGCACCCAAAGAGTTCAAAACCGGTCAGCAAGTGTTCGAGTCCACCTGTACAGCCTGTCATACAGCCGGCGTAGCTGGCGCTCCCAAGTTGGGCGACAAAGAAGCCTGGGCACCCTTCATCAAAAAAGGGTACGAAGACCTTATCCATGCAGCCATTCATGGCATAAACGCCATGCCACCCAAGGGCGGCAACCCTTCGCTGGATGACTTCGAAGTCGAGCGCGCCGTTGTATACATGGTAAACAAGTCTGGCGCTTCGTTTGACGAGCCCAAAGAACCAGCGCCTGCTGGTGACAAGGCCGAAGAAAAAGCACCCGCAGCAGCCGCTGCTGCACCCGCGCCCGCAGCGCAGAAAACTGAAGCTAAAGCCGCAGCGCCTGCCGTCGCAGCCGCGCCTGCTAAGGAAACAGCTGCCGTTGATCCTGCCGGTGAAAAGCTGTACAAATCAGTGTGTTTTGCCTGTCACGACACGGGTGTTGCCGGTGCTCCTAAATTTGGCGATAAAGACGCTTGGTCCAAGTATCTTGATACTGGCGTAGACACCATGGTGGCCAATGCTATCAAGGGCGTAGGCGCCATGCCTCCGCGCGGTGGTTCACAAGCCACCGACGAACAAATGACCGCTGCCGTCCACTATATTGTTCACGCTGTCGACCCAAGCAAGCTTGCCGCCGCAGCTGCCCCTGCTGAAAAGCCTGCTGCGGAAAAGCCTGAAGCGAAAGCTGAAGCACCTGCCGCTGCAGCGGCACCCACCAAAGAAACTGCCGCCGTCGACCCTGCCGGTGAAAAGCTGTACAAATCGGTCTGCTTTGCCTGTCACGACACTGGCGTTGCAGGGGCCCCCAAGTTTGGCGACAAAGCCGTCTGGGCCAAGTACATTGAAACCGGCGTAGACACCATGGTAGCCAAGGCCATCAGCGGCGTGGGTGCTATGCCTCCACGTGGTGGCTCACAAGCCACCGACGAACAAATGTCCGCTGCCGTTCACTATATGGCTCAAGCTGCGCAGTAAACGCTTCGGCGGCTTACCACTACCTGCAATGCTGGCCTTGTAGTACCACCAAAGGCCCACACCACGACACACGGCGGCTCCTGTAGCCGCCGTTTAACTTTATCGTTATGCTCACAGACACTTTGACCGCTCCAGAGGCTGCTACCTTGCAGTTCGAAAAAGACACTTATTTTGGTTTTGAAGTTCCATTCATGCGCTATCTCGGCCTTCAGCCCGAGCATATAGAGCCGGGCTATGCCCGCGCACGGCTGCCCTTGAATGCAAACTTGACCAACAGCCGGGGCGATGTACATGGCGGCACCATGATGAGCGTGCTCGACTTCATTCTAAGTGCGGCCGCACGTTCACACGACCCACTCAGTTATGGAGTGGTGACTATCGACATGTCGACCCATTTTCTGAATGTGGCACGCACTGACCTCGTGTTCGAGGCGCGCCCATTGCGTCGCGGACGCAGTATTGTTTTCTGCGAAGGCAGCGTCAAAGACGCCAACGACGTAGAAGTATGTACTGCCCGAGCCGTCTTCAAGCTGGTCGCGCTCAATAAAGACTAAGGCTTTCTGCATCCAGAGCGCTTACGCCCTCTGGTTGCAGCGCCGCTCCAGATACCTTATCTGCCGAGCTGCAGCAACATTAGCGAGACCCTTGGGCTTGGTCTAACGCAGCATACGCTGCGCACGCAGCCCAGTGTCTTTAGCGTTCGCGCCCTAGCAAAGTCTGTATTTCTTCTGGCGGCAAACCAAGCCAGCCGCTCAACACCTGCTCTGTATGCTCGCCCAACAGCGGCGCGGCGTGACGGTACTCGACTGGGCTTTCAGAAAGCTTTAGCGGGCTGGCGCCAACTGGTGCCTTGCCAGCCAGCGGGTGTGGCAGATGGCGCAGCATTTCTCGCGCCTTTACCTGAGGGTTGTTGTAAACCTGCTCAATGGTATTGATTGGGCCAGCTGGCACTCCCGCGCGTTCCAGCGCCTCAAGCCAATAATCACGCGCCTGCAACTTCATGGCTTCGGTCAGCAGTGGAACCAGTGTTTCGCGATTGATCACTCGGTTAGAGTTGGTCGAAAATCGTACATCGTCGGCCAGGCCTGCGCGGCCAATGACCCCGCAATAAGCCCTGAACTGCGTGTCGTTGCCCACAGCCACGATCAAGTGCCCGTCAGCGGCCGCAAATACTTGATAAGGCACCAGGTTCTGATGGGCATTGCCTGCACGCTGTGGCGATACCCCTGAAGTCAGGTAGTTCAGGTTCTGGTTGGCCAGCATAGCCACCTGACAGTCGAGCAAGGCCATATCGACGTGTTGCCCCAAACCACTACGCCCGCGCTCATGCAACGCAGCCATAATGCCCACAGTGGCGTACATGCCGGTCATAAGGTCAGCCACAGCCACACCAGCCTTTTGAGGGCCACCGCCGGGCAGGTCATCGCGCTCACCGGTAATACTCATTAGCCCGCCCATGCCCTGGATCATAAAATCGTACCCGGGCCGGCTGGCATACGGGCCGGTTTGCCCAAAGCCCGTAATAGAACAATAGATAAGCGCGGGGTTGATGGCCTTAATGCTTTCGTAATCCAGACCGTATTTTTTCAGGCCTCCGACCTTGAAATTTTCAACCAGAATGTCGCACTGCAACGCAAGCTGGCGCACCAGCTCTGCACCTCGGGGGCTGGCGATGTCGAGCGCGACAGACAGCTTATTGCGATTGGCACAAGAATAGTAAGCCGCCTCTGAGGTATCGACACCTTGCGGGTCTTTCAGGTACGGGGGGCCCCACCCTCTGGTGTCGTCACCACTGCCGGGGCGCTCAATCTTGATGACCTCGGCGCCCAGATCTGCCAGATTCTGGGTACACCAGGGGCCAGCAAGAACGCGGGTGAGATCGAGTACTTTGATGCCAGTTAACGGGGCGGGGCGTGGAGACGACATAAATATATAGAAGTGAATAAAAGCTGCTATTTTGCCTGATTAGATCGTGCGGTGCAGCATTACGCGATTTGAGACTAGGCTAACAATGCGTGCCTTTCAGGCCACAGATCCGCTAAACCCCGTAATTACTAGGGTAAACCCTTGTGAGTATCTAGGGTATACCCTATACTTGTAAAGGTCAGCACACAACATTCAGTTGTGGCGACATCTTGTAAATTGGTGAGGTCCATAATGTCGGTTTCAACTCTTAACAACAGCATGCGTCTCAGCGATTCCATGGAACGCGATCTCATGATCAGCATGCTTAGTAATGGCGAGTCGACCTCCATCACCTCATTGGCAAAATCCGTAGTGGCAGTCCTGAAAAGCGGCATAGTAACTGTGTGGGAATACACAATTGAAGTCAGCGAAGCCATGAACGAAGCCCGTGCCAAAGACGCCCGTTTTACCGGTTCACAATGGTAAAAGCGGCATGACCAAAGTCGCACCGCGCGCGACGCAACGCCCAACACGGGCTGCACGCTAGACATAAGCGCGGTTTATTTGGTCAAAAGATGGAAAGCTCCAAGCCTGCCTTTTAGGTAGGCTTTATTTATTGGTGCATCCATCTCACAAATAATTGTCACCTCCTGATGCCACGCGTCGGGCAGGAGCAGGCCAAGTTATCTCGGATGAGTGTCCGCACATACTGCGGACCAATCACTCTTTTGTCAGCAAGGCCTTAAGCATGCCGAGCCGCTCTTTGGGGCTCATGGCCTTGGCCTTGGGGTCTTCAGTAACCACTGGCCCGCCCAGGCCCATTTCTTCGATAAACCGTGAAGGTTCACGCATGACATCTTCGCGGGCGCGGCGGCGTTTTTTGCACCAGCTTAAATGGAGCGTGCGGCGCGCGCGCGTAATGCCCACATACATTAAACGCCGCTCTTCCTGGATGCGTTGCGCCAGTTCGTCTGCTGCGGTTTCCGGGTTTACGTCTTCATCGCGGCCCTGATGCGGCAACAAGCCCTCTTCAACCCCCGCCAGATACACATGCGGGTACTCCAGCCCTTTTGAGGCGTGCAGCGTCGACAGTTTGACCGCGTCAGGGTCGTCGTCATCACTGCGTTCGAGCATGGTGACCAGTGCAACATGCTGGGCCAGCTCGACCAACGTCAGCCCATCTTCGTCAGCCTTGCGCTTTAACCAACCTGTGAGCTCGAGCACATTTTGCCAGCGAGATTGAGCCGGCCGCTCTTCGAGAAGATCGTAAAGATGCCGTTCGTACTGAATTGCGCCCAGCAAGTCATCGATGACCAGGCCGGAGCTGTCTTCTCGCGCGCCATCAAGCCCGGCAATGGCACCAATCAGCGCATCGTCGCCCTGCAGCGGCGCATCAAGCAGGCTGGCCTGTGCAATCGGTGCAGAAATCATGTTTTTGCGCCCGGCACGCGTCTGCAATTGCTGAATGAACCTGGCAAATGTCTCTAGCGACTGAAGCTGCCTTGCCGGGAGCCTGTCGGTATGCATAATTTCGAACACGGCAGCAAACAGCGACATCTGGCGCTCAGCAGCAAATAGGCCCAGAGCCTGCAATGTGGTCTGGCCAATGCCGCGACGCGGCGTAGTTGCCGCCCGAATAAAAGCCGGGTCATCATCATCATTGGCGATAAGGCGAATATAGGCCAGAATATCGCGGATTTCCGTTTTATCGAAGAAGCTCTGCCCGCCCGAAATGGTGTAGGGTATGCGCAGGGTGCGCAAAGTCTGCTCTAAAATACGTGCCTGGTGGTTACTGCGGTACAAAATAGCAAAGTCACGCCACTCCGCCTGCTTTTCAAAACGCGCAGCCGAAATTCGCATGGCAATAGACTCTGCCTCTGCCTGCTCGTTATCCATGGGCGTTACCTGAATAGGCTCACCCACACCCAGATCCGACCACAGCTTTTTGCCAAATAAATTTGGGTTCTTGCTGATCACCTGGTTGGCTGCCGACAAAATGCGCTGCACGGAGCGGTAGTTCTGCTCTAGCTTAATCACCTTCAGTGAGGGATAGTCAGTCGTAAGGTTAGCCAGGTTTTCAACCGTTGCGCCACGCCATGCGTAAATGGCCTGGTCGTCATCCCCCACTGCGGTAAACATGGCTCGCTGACCAGTCAGCGAGCGTACCAGCCGATACTGACAGACGTTTGTGTCCTGATACTCGTCGAGCAGCATGTAGTGCACCCGCGCCTGCCAGCGCAGGCGAACTTCTTCATCGGTCTCGAGCAACATTGCCGGCAGGCGGATCAAATCATCAAAGTCCACCGATTGGTAGGCCGCAAGCGTTGCACTGTAGCTGCGATACACTTTGGCCGCCTCTGCCTCGCTAGGTGAATTCGCACTACGCTCGGCGGCATCAGGCTCCATAAGCGCGTTCTTCCACAGCGAAATATTCTGCTGCACTGCCCGCAACCGAGCCTTGTCGGTGGTGGCAAGTAACTCCTGGATAATCGCCAGCCCGTCATTGGCGTCCAAAATCGAGAACGACGGCTTCAAATTGACATTCCGGGCTTCTTCACGCAAAAACCGCAAGCCCAGCGAGTGAAATGTACTCACTGTCAAACCCTTGGTCATTTTGGTGTCCACGAGCTGACGCACTCGCTCGCCCATCTCGCGCGCCGCTTTGTTGGTAAACGTGAGTGCAACCACCTGTCTGGCCTGATACCCGCACTCACGCAACAAATAGGCAATTTTTTGCGTTATAACGCGCGTCTTGCCACTGCCCGCCCCGGCCAGCACCAGACAGGGGCCGTCAAGATACAGCACGGCCTCGCGCTGCATGCTGTTCATGTCGGACGCTACCGTAGAACCGCGCGCAGCAGTCATATCGGCGCCACTCATATTTCGAGCGGGTCGACTTCGAGGTGATAACGCACCCGAAAGCCACGCGCAAACGCTGGCAGCACCGAACACCAGGCAGAAAGAAATTCTTGAAGAGCGCGACGGTGCGCGCTTTCAACCAGTAACTGGGCACGCTCAATGTGCGCAACGCGCACAACCCGTAACGGCACGGGGTCATAAACAGTGATGGCTGAGGCAGTAGAAAAACGCGCCGCATCTTGGTCTGGCAAGGAACGCGCCCCTTCCAGAAAGGCAAGTGCATCAGCCAGTGCCTTGCCTTCAGCGGTTAGCAAGGCCTGGTAAGCATAGGGGGGAAGCCCTACTGCCTTGCGCTCCTCAAGGCCATGACGGGCAAACCCGACATAATCATGACGTTGCAAGGCCTGGTAGACCGACTGCTCTGGGTAGTCAGTCTGGATGATGACCTCACCGCCCTTGGTGTGGCGCCCCGCCCTGCCCGCCACCTGCATAAGCTGGGAAAACAGACGTTCAGGCGCACGGAAATCTTGGGCAAACAGCATGGCATCGGCGTTAAGCACCCCCACCAGCCCAAGACGAGAGAAGTCATGCCCTTTTGCCACCATCTGCGTGCCCACCATCACATCGATCTCGCCTGCGTGCACCTTGTCAAAAAGCGCCTGCGCACTGCCCTTCAGGCGTGTGCTGTCAGCATCAATGCGGGCGATGCGCGCCTCTGGAAACAGCTCCACCAAATGCTCTTCGACCCGCTGTGTGCCGCGGCCCATGGGTTTGAGATCTTGATCACCGCAATCAGGGCACGCCACGGGTACACGCGCTTGATAACCACAATGATGGCATTGCAAAAAGTTACGTCGGGCACCACCACGGTGCAGTACGGTATACGCCGTGCAACGCGGGCACTGACTGACCCAGCCGCAGGACGCACAATTAAGCACCGGTGCGTAACCCCGACGGTTAAGGAATATGAGAACTTGTTCGCCCGCTTCGAGACGCAACCCTACTGCCTCGATCAATTGAGGAGAAAAGCCTTCACGCATGGCCAGGCGGCGGGTATCGACGAGCCGGACGGCAGGCAGGCCGACATCGCGCGCGCGCTCTGCCAGCGTGCAGCGCAGATAATGCCCGGTTTCGGCATGGTTCCAGCTTTCAAGCGATGGCGTCGCCGACCCCAGCACCACCGGTATGCCAAGATCATTGCCACGCCATACTGAAAGGTCGCGCGCCGAGTATCGCAAGCCCTCTTGCTGCTTGTAGGAGGTGTCGTGTTCCTCATCAACGATGATGAGCCCAAGCTCGGGCATAGGGGCAAATATAGCCATCCGGGTTCCGAGGAGCACCCTGGCCTCACCGCGTTGCACCCTGACCCAGGCCCGCAAACGTTCGCCGTCAGCCAGCCCACTGTGCATGACCGCAAGCGCATCGTCCCCGCCCAACCCCGCCAGACGCATGCGCAGCGATTGCTCGAGCTGTGGAGTAAGGTTGATTTCGGGCACCAGAAACAACACCTGCTTTCCACGCGCCAGCACATGCTGGGCCACGTGCATGTAAACCTCTGTTTTGCCGCTGCCGGTCACGCCGTACAGCAGCACAGTTTTATGGCCCTGCAGCGCAGCAATTTGTGCGACGGCATCAGACTGGTTGGCATTGAGCGGCGGCGGCACATCTGGCTGAACAGAATCTTTGCCTTTCCCGCCGGCACGCTTGTCCATGCGAGCCACAGGGCCGCCTGCCGATCGCTTGCCCTGATAGGCTCCTATGCGCCGCAAGGGGGCTGGCAGTGTCGGGAGCATGACCTCGCCCAGCGGGCGCTGGTAATACTGGGCAGCGAAAGACGCCAGCCGCAGCCAGTCAACAGGAAAAGGGGGAAGATCGTCCAGCACCTGGTCAACATCACGAACCATTGAAGCGTCGAGTGCAGGCTGATCTGGCGTATCGACAACCACACCGACCAGCTTGCGTTGGCCAAATGGAACAATAACGCGTGTGCCGATCTGAACAGGGCTTGAAGCCTTGTAGTCAAACAAGCCCTGCAGCGGAACATCGAGAGCTACACGTACCCAGCAACCCGACGCGCCATCTGTACCGGATCCGGGATGCCGCAGACTGGACGAAGAGATATCGGGCATGAAAACTTGAAGTAAATTCTGGATCGAGATTGAAAAAGCGCGTGGCTATGCGGTTCTTGAGAACAACCTAACAGCCTGTGGATAACTTTGGGGACAAGCCGGCCGACAACCCTGGAAAAGTCAATGATCAATATTGTAAAAAGCCGCAAAAATAATTAAAAACAAGCTTTATATCAATTAAAACAAGGCATTAGACAACACTGCAAGAAAGCAAATGAGGTTTAGTCTTTAATTGTGCACAGCAGTGAAAACTGTGCACAACCAGAGATTGAGAGCAGTGTTAATCAGGGATATCCAGCATTTTCAGGCGCTATGTGTGTGCCGACCGCGGCTATAGGTATGAACTTCATCAACCAGCGCTGACACTGCCTCTGGCGGGGTAAAACGCGAAATACCATGCCCAAAATTGAACACATGACCTCCTGCGCCCACATCACCGAAATCATCAATAACGCGACGCACCTGGGTGCGAATGGCTGCTTCCCCCCCAAACATGGACATGGGATCAAGGTTGCCCTGCAGCGCCACTGAGTCACCCGTACGACGACGGATCTTGGCCAGGCTGGCTGTCCAGTCAAGACCGACCGCATCACAGCCCGTACTGACGATGTCTTCGATCCATTGCGCACCGCCCTTGGTAAAGAGAATGACTGGCACCCGCCGGCCTTCATTTTCGCGAATCAGGCCCTGGATAACCTTGTTGCTATAGGCCAGTGAAAACTCTTGGAAGAGGCCATCGGCCAGTACGCCACCCCAACTGTCAAAGATCATGACAGCCTGCGCACCCGCCTGGATCTGGGCATTGAGATACTGCAGTGTGGCCTGAGCGTTGATTTCAAGGATTTTATGCAGAAGATCAGGCCGTGCATACAGCATGGTTTTGATAAGCTGATATTCTTTGGTGCCCTCGCCTTCAACCATGTAGCAGGCCACTGTCCAGGGGCTGCCGGCAAAGCCGATAAGCGGAACTTTGCCGTCCAGCTCTTTGCGGATGAGGCTAACTGCGTCAAACACGTAGCGCAGCGAGTTAAGATCAGGCACCTTCAACTTGCGCACATCGTCTTCGGTGCGCACAGGATGAGCAAACTTGGGTCCTTCGCCCGCAACAAAGTCTAACCCCAACCCCATGGCATGGGGAATGGTCAAGATATCGGAAAAAAGAATGGCGGCATCGAGATCAAACCGCTGCAGTGGCTGCAAGGTAACCTCGCAGGCGTATTCGCGATTCTGGGCCAGTGCCATAAATGACCCGGCCCGCGCACGCGTTTCGTTGTATTCGGGCAAATAGCGGCCTGCCTGGCGCATTAGCCAGACAGGCGTGTAGGGAACAGGCTCGCGCAGCAAGGCGCGCAGCAGGACGTCATTTTTAAGGGCTGGAGCAGTCACGTCTATCCTTATTAGCAAGACTAGTGATTTTACCGCCATGGGCGGGAAACGGCTTTGGTCCGTTACGAAAAGGCCGGGCATCAATGTCGTACTTGCGCATCAATGCCCAAAATGCCCGACGATGCTTCTGGACCGCGCGGGCCGCCATGGCGATGTTACCCGAGTGTCGGCTAAGCGCTGCGGCGATGTAAACTTTTTCAAAGCGCTCGATCACACGCGACTTGGCCTTGCGAAACGATTCTTTGGTTACCGAACAATAAGAAGCCGATGCACGGGCAAATGCATCAAGCTCAGCCCCGCCAAAGTGGTCTTCGCCTGCATCAGAATGGCCAGACGCCATACCCTGCCCAGCCCCGTTCGCGGTGGACGCAACCATATAGCTTAACGGATATTCGCGAACTGCGGAAACCGACTGGCCCATAGGCATAACCGGACGCCGGGCTTCAAGCAAACGCTCAACACGCACGCGTAGTTCTTCGAAGCAGTCAGACTGTTGTACAAAGTCGTTGGCACCCAGGCTGCATAAGTCATTAAGCGCCGCTGCGCGCAACCCACGCGCCATAATTACGACCGGTGTACGCAAAGAATTGCCCAGACCCGAAAGCATGGTGCGCGCCCACGCCAGATTGGTTTCAGTAACCGGGATAAGGCAGGCATCATAGCGATGCAGCCTTATGCGGCACGACTGAAGCAGACTAAGAGAGCTAGGATCCGCCGTATCAACACTGTCGCACAAACGATGTATGTGCACACGGCCACCGGCCTGCGGCCCTAGCCAAGAGTTGAACCAGCTGTCGGTGCACAGCGTGCCAAATACGGCACAATCAAGACGTTCACGCATATTATTTCCTCGTAATGAATGAAGGCGTCAAGATTACGCATAGGTGAGAATGAGAACAATTCGCAAAAACAACATATCGGAAAATACGCGTGTCTCGAGTAGCACGGAAAATAGTGTCAGCAACAATCAAGTCAATGGCTACAGGCATGCGTCTCGCTAGGTAGCCGGGCGCGGGATATGCCCTTGCGCTGCATCTTGCTCATACCGTGGCCCTTGCTGCGGCAATAATAAATGACGTGCGCAAGCCCAAAACGGGCAAAGGCATAGTGCCCGCCTTTGCCCAAAGCCCAACTACAAGCCTGCTACTGATTGCCTGCTGCTAACGGCTCGCTATTCACCACTTGCTGCCAATTGACTGTTGACTGTTGGGCCTTGGGCCTTGGGCTCTGGGCTCTGGGTTCTGGTTCCTGGGTCGTGGCTATAAACCTTACTCTCTCAGGGCCTAAAGGGTGCCTGGGTAGATACCTCCATCGAGCACCAGGTTCTGACCGGTAATGAATCCGGCCTGCCCACTACACAGATAAGCGCATGCGTCACCAAACTCCGGCGGCTGGCCGTATCGCCGGGCCGGGATGCCATCGAGCCTGGCCTTTAAAACCTCGTCGACGGTTTTGCCAGCCTTCTCAGCCTTAGTGGCGGCGGTCTGCCGCAGCCGGTCGGTTTCGAACGGACCCGGAAGCAGATTATTGATGGTGACATTGTGCTGTATGACTTGTCGCGCCAAACCCGCCACGAATCCGGTCAGCCCTGCGCGGGCGCCATTTGACAGCCCGAGGATATCAATAGGCATTTTGACGGCGGCTGAGGTAATGTTGATGATGCGGCCATGCCGCCGCTCTATCATCGTATCGATAACCGCCTGAATTAGTGCAATAGGCGTGTACATGTTGGCATTGAGCGCAGCCATCCAGTCATCCTGGCTCCAATCCCGAAAGTCGCCGGGCTGGGGGCCGCCGCTATTGGTCACAAGAATATCGGGCATGCCACATGCGGCCAGAGCCGCAGCACGCCCCTCGGGGGTGGTAATGTCAGCCGCCACAGCGGTCACGCTTGAGCCTGTGGCTTCACGTATAGCCTTGGCTGCCTCTTCGAGTACGTTGGCGTGCCGGGCCACGATCGTAACGGCTGCACCTTCGCGCGCCAGAGACATGGCACAGGCATAACCCAGCCCTTTGCTCGCACCGCAAACCAGCGCCGTCTTTCCTGCAAGCTGTAAATCCATTTCTTACTCCTTGTTCGAGGCGCACACACATTGCTTGCACCGATAGCCGATGATATCTCAGACTGGTTGCTGTCTCTTGGTAGACAGCTTCAGTCCCGGGAGCCTTACAACAACGCTGGACGCCCGCAGGGCGTCTTCGATATTCACAGCCAAGGGGTAGATGGCGTGAAGAGGCGCTCAACACTCACAGCCAGCCGTGCACAGCATGGGGATGTCTTCGAAACTCACGGCCATAGGTGCCTGGCGCGGGGATACTTCGACACTCACGGACGTCGGTGCGCAGCGGGGGGGATAGCTTCGACACTCACGGCCAGCGGTGCGCAGCCGGGGGATATCTTCGACACTCACTGCCAGCGGTGCGCAGCGTGAGGCCCTCGACGCCATGACAGGCATTTCCAAAAAGGCGGGATGCGCAAGGCCAGATCACCCAGTCTTCACGGCGAACATCACTAAGCTGACACCACCTGGCATGAGCAACACATTGACCAGCACAAGTACCCCTGTATCATCAACACAGCGACCAGAACAAGTACCCTGGCAACATCAACACACTGACCTGAACAAGTACATTCAACAAGGCCTTAGAAGTGCAAAATAAAAAAGGCCAGCTCATACACGAGCCAGCCTTTTTCTTTTACTGCAATGACGGCCAGGCCGCCATGCTTTACATACGCATCAATGCCTGCGTTTGCCGATGTCACGAAAACGACGAGCAGCGGCGGCCTGAGCTGCCAGCATGGCAAGTTCAGCCTCGACCACAGCGATGTCAGTTTTGTCTTTGGCATTACGCAACGCTTCTTCGGCCTTTTTACGGGCGTCAAGCGCCTTGGCTTCGTCAAGATCTTCAGCCCGGATGGCCGTGTCGGACAACACGGTAACCGTACCTGGCTGAATCTCAAGTATGCCGCCAGCGACAAAAATACTGAGCTCGGAGCCGTCGGCAAGAACGACCTTAACCGTACCAGGCCGAATGCGCGAGATAAGCGGCGTGTGACCGGGCAAAATACCCAGTTCGCCGGACTCGCCAGGCAGCGTGACGAATTTTGCCTCACCGGCGAAAATCGATTCTTCTGCGCTGACTACGTCAACATGCAAGGTGGCCATGTGTAATCCTTATCAGAGGGCTTTGGCTTTCTCGAGCGCTTCGTCGATCGAGCCAACCATGTAGAACGCCTGCTCGGGTACAGCATCGCACTCGCCATCGACGATCATTTTGAAGCCACGCAGGGTTTCGGTCAGTGGTACGTACTTGCCGGGAGCACCGGTAAATACTTCTGCCACGTGGAAAGGCTGCGACAGAAAGCGCTGAATCTTACGTGCGCGAGCAACGGCCTGTTTGTCTTCAGGTGAAAGCTCGTCCATGCCGAGAATAGCGATAATGTCGCGCAGTTCTTTGTAACGCTGCAGCGTTTGCTGTACGCCACGGGCAACCGCGTAATGCTCTTCACCCACAACTTGCGGATCAAGCTGGCGGCTGGTGGAGTCGAGCGGATCAACGGCGGGATAAATACCCAGCGCAGCGATATCGCGCGACAACACAACTGTGGAGTCAAGGTGCAAGAAGGTGGTGGCAGGCGATGGGTCGGTCAAGTCATCGGCAGGCACATACACGGCCTGAATTGACGTAATAGAGCCCGTTTTAGTCGAGGTAATACGCTCTTGCAGCTTGCCCATTTCTTCAGCCAGCGTAGGCTGATAACCCACAGCCGAAGGCATACGGCCAAGCAGTGCAGACACTTCAGTACCAGCCAGTGTGTAGCGGTAGATGTTATCGACAAAGAACAGAATGTCACGGCCTTCGTCACGAAACTTCTCAGCCATAGTCAGACCGGACAACGCAACGCGCAGACGGTTACCGGGAGGCTCGTTCATCTGACCGAACACCATGGCCACTTTGGACTCTTTCAGGTTATCCATTTGGATAACGCCGGCTTCAGCCATTTCGTGGTAGAAGTCGTTACCTTCGCGAGTACGCTCACCCACACCGGCAAACACGGACAAGCCGCTGTGCGCCTTGGCGATGTTATTGATGAGCTCAAGCATGTTAACGGTTTTGCCCACACCGGCGCCGCCGAACAGGCCAACCTTACCGCCTTTGGCAAACGGGCAGACCAGGTCAATAACCTTGATGCCGGTTTCAAGCAGCTCTACCGAAGGAGCCAGCTCGTCAAACTTGGGAGCGTTCTGGTGAATAGAGCGTCTTTCGTCGCTAAGAATGGGGCCGCGTTCGTCGATAGGACGACCCAGTACGTCCATGATGCGACCCAGCGTGCCTTCACCAACTGGCACCGAGATGGCGGCGCCCGTGTTGGCAACTTCCATGCCACGGCGCAGACCATCGGACGAGCCCATGGCAATGGTACGGACAACGCCGTCACCCAGCTGCTGCTGTACTTCGAAGGTAAGCCCTTTTTCTGCAAAACTGGAACTTTCATCTACTAGCGTAAGCGCGTCGTAGACTTTTGGAATGGTGTCGCGGGGGAACTGAATATCCACCACGGCGCCGATGCACTGAACGATGGTACCGTTGCTCATGATTAGTCCTTGCTATATAACTTTGACGGGATGCCTTTCTGTTATTGCTTAAACAGCGGCAGCTCCCCCCACGATTTCTGAAATTTCTTTAGTAATGGCTGCCTGGCGGGTTTTGTTGTAAACCAGCTCAAGTTCGCTGATAACCGTTTTGGCGTTATCGGATGCGGCCTTCATGGCAACCATGCGTGCAGACTGTTCCGAAGCCATGTTTTCTGCCACGGCCTGGTAAACCAACCCTTCTACATAGCGCAGCAACAAGTCGTCGATGACAGACTTGGAGTCAGGCTCATAGATGTAGTCCCAACCGTGGGATGACTTAATCTGCGCTGCATTGTCGGACTCTTCGCCTGCCTGGAACGGATCACTTAGACCGTCAGGCAGCGGCAGCAGGCGCATGAAAGTAGGCTCCTGACGCATGGTATTGACGAAACGATTGGTCGCCAAATACACGGCGTCGATCTTGCCATCTTCGAAGTCGTCAAGCTGCACCTTGATGGCACCAATAAGGCGGTCGAGGTTAGGCGCATCGCCCAGCTGAACTTCCTGAGAAACCAGATTGGCACCAATACGTGTCAGTAAGCTGACACCCTTGCTGCCCAAACCCGTAGCCTGAACCGCGATGCCCTTCTCTTGAAACTCTGAGAGACGAGACAGAACCAGGCGCAGAAGGTTGGTATTAAGGCCACCGCACAGACCCTTATCTGTCGTGACGACCACTACCCCAACCGCGCGCACAGCACTGGGCTCTACCATGTATGGATGCGAGTAATCAGGATGCGCCTGCATCAAATGAGAGGCGATCTCACGCACTTTGGTGGCATAGGGACGGCCTGCGCGCATCCGTTCTTGCGCCTTGCGCATTTTGGACGCCGCTACCATCTCCATGGCTTTGGTGATCTTGCGCGTGTTGTGCACGCTCTTGATCTTGGTTCGAATTTCCTTAATTCCGGCCATTGCTCTTCCCTGATAGGGCGTTATCGTGGGACAAACACTGCCTGCCCCACACTACGTTAGGGTATTGAAGCCTAGGCTTCTTTACCCTGGTCGGTGAATTAATAAGCACCGTGCTTTTTGAATTCTTGAACGGCAGCAACCATTTCGGCTTCGTCATCCTTGGACAGTTCTTTGGTGTCCTGGATACGTTGAACCATGGCTTCATGCTTGGACTTCAGGAAATCACGCAATGCCTTTTCGAACGGAAGAATCTGTTCGACTTCGAGATCGTCCAGGTAGCCTTTGTTGACCGCAAACAGCGAGACAGCCTGTTCCCAAACCGTGTTCGGGTGATATTGGGGCTGCTTGAGCAGCTCAACCACACGCTTGCCGCGTTCTAGCTGACGACGTGTTGCTTCGTCAAGATCAGAGGCAAACTGCGAAAACGCTGCCAGTTCGCGATACTGCGCCAAGTCGGTACGAATACCGCCCGAAAGCTTCTTGATGACCTTGGTTTGCGCTGAGCCACCCACACGCGACACCGAAATACCGGCGTTAATGGCGGGACGGATACCAGCGTTAAACAGGTCAGTTTCCAGGAAGATCTGGCCGTCAGTAATGGAAATGACGTTGGTCGGAACAAAGGCGGAAACGTCACCAGCCTGGGTTTCGATAATAGGCAACGCGGTCAACGAACCGGTTTTGCCTTTGACCGCACCCTTGGTGAAGTTTTCGACGTACTCTTCGTTAACACGAGCAGCACGCTCAAGCAGACGCGAGTGCAGATAGAAAACGTCACCGGGGTATGCTTCACGGCCTGGCGGGCGGCGCAGCAGCAACGACACTTGGCGATAAGCCCAAGCTTGTTTGGTCAGGTCATCATAAACGATGAGGGCATCTTCACCGCGGTCACGGAAGTACTCGCCCATGGTGCAGCCCGAGTAAGCAGCCAGGTACTGCATGGCGGCCGATTCAGCGGCTGGTGCAGCCACGATAATGGTGTACTCAAGTGCGCCGTGTTCTTCGAGCTTGCGAACCACGTTACTGATCGTGGAAGCTTTCTGCCCAATAGCCACATACACGCACGTTACGTTTTGGCCACGCTGAGCGATGATGGTATCGATCGCGACAGCGGTTTTACCAGTTTGGCGGTCACCAATGATCAGCTCGCGCTGGCCACGGCCGATTGGCACCATGGCGTCAATAGCCTTGATACCAGTTTGCAGCGGTTGCGATACCGATTTACGAGCGATAACGCCCGGCGCAACTTTTTCGATAATATCTTTGGCGGCGGCATTAATGGGGCCTTTGCCGTCGATAGGTTGACCGAGCGCATCAACCACGCGGCCACACAGCTCAGGGCCCACTGGCACTTCAAGAATTCGACCAGTAGTTTTTACCGGGTCGCCTTCCGACACACCTGTGTAATCGCCCAAAATAACGGCACCGACCGAATCGCGCTCAAGGTTGAGTGCCAGGCCGTATACGTTGTTGGGGAACTCGAGCATTTCGCCCTGCATCACATCGGACAGACCGTGAATGCGAGTAATACCGTCGGACACGGAAACGACCGTGCCCTGTGTGCGAACGTCTGTGGACGCGCCCAGGCCTTCAATGCGGCTCTTGAGCAGTTCGCTAATCTCTGACGGGTTAAGTTGCATGTTCAGACTCCTGGAATCCTGTTGATCTGGCCGCGTCAGGCGACCAGTGCATCGCGCATGCCGGTCAACCGGGCCTGCACGGAAGTGTCAAGTACTTGGTCTCCGACCACTACACGGACGCCGCCTATGAGAGCGCGATCAACGGTAACGGACGGTTTGAGCTTGAGGCCGAACTTCTTTTCTAACCCGGTCACAAGGTCGCGAACCTGCTCATCAGAGAGCTCGAACGCACTTGTGATCTGGGCCAGCGCCGAACCTTCACGCTGATTTTTAAGCGTTTCGAACTCTTGGGCAATTTCGGGGAGCAGCAAGACACGCTTGTTGTCGACCAGCAGCTCGATGAAATTTTTCGCCCAGGGCGTCAACGGTGTTTTGATCAGGCTCGAAAACAGCTCGATACGTTGAGCCGCATTGAGCCGTGGATCGGTAAGTGCCTCACGCACGTCGCCAAGGCTTGCCACTGCGGCAAGCTCGGACACCAGACTGGACCAAGACTCCAGGTTTGCCTGGTCGTCGAGTGCCGCCGCGAACAGCGCTTCGGCGTACGGTCTGGCGATTGTGGATAGTTCAGCCATGGCTTGCCCCGTAATTAGAGTTGAGCCTTAAGCTGATCCAACAGCTTGGCGTGGGCCTGCGCATCTACTTCGCGCTCGAGAATCTGCCCTGCACCCTTGACGGCCAGCATGGCTACGTCATTGCGCAGTGATTCACGGATACGCTGTACCTCTTGATCGGCGTCTTGCCGAGCCTGAGCCACGATGCGAGCCTTTTCAGCCTCGGCTTCGCGGCGGGCCTGGTCAATAAGCGCAGCCGCCTGTTTCTCGGCTTCGACCATGCGGCCATGGTTTTCCGTTTTTGCAGATGCCTCGATCAGGCTGATGCGCGCCTGGGCCTGGGCCAGATCGGCCTTACCCTTGTCGGCGGCCGCAAGGCCATCGGCAATTTTCTGACGGCGGTCGTCCATTGCTTTCGTCAGGGGTGGCCATACGAATTTCATCGTAAACCAACCCAAAACGAAAAACACGATCATCTGAAAAAAGAGAGTCGCGTTTAAATTCACGGTCGTTTCCCTTTAAACCACTTGTGCCAGACGGCCTATGCCGCATGACACCTGATGTTCAAGCCGCAAACCCGCCCCTGGGCGGCCTTGCGGCGGCTAGGCCCGACAGATCGCGGGCCGCAAATGCTTAGCCGACGAACGGGTTGGCGAAAGCGAACAGCATGGCAATACCTACGCCGATCAGGAATGCAGCGTCGATCAGGCCGGCAAGCAAGAACATCTTGGTTTGCAAGGCATTCATCAACTCGGGCTGACGAGCCGAAGCTTCGAGGTATTTACCTCCCATCAGGGCAATACCAATGCAAGCACCGAAAGCGCCCAGACCAATAATAATACCGCAAGCTAGAGCAACGAAAGCAACGTTGGTCATGACAACTCCTAGGTTAATAACTATGTAATCAAAATACTAAAACTGGAAAACTGCTTTGCAAGAAATTCTTGCACCCTCGACCGGACGAGCGCGCAGCCCGCCCCAGCCGAAACCGATTTAATGGCCTTCGTGAGCCTGCCCCACATATACCAGGGTAAGCATCATGAAAATAAAGGCCTGCAACAGCACGATAAGGATGTGGAAGATAGCCCACGCCGTACCCGCCAAAATGTGACCTACACCCAAGCCGATGCTTGCACCATTAAACCCGGTCCATGCGCCACCCATGAGGGCGACCAGCATAAAGATAAGCTCGCCGGCAAACATGTTGCCAAACAACCGCATGCCGAGCGATACCGTCTTGGCGGCGTACTCGATGAGGTTTAGCAACAGGTTGAACGGCGCGAGCACCACCCCTGCCAGGCCCGGAGCGTGGAAGGGTGCAATAAACAATTCTTTTACGAAACCACCAGGGCTCTTGATCTTGATGCCGTAATAAAACATGAGCAGCAGGACACCCAGCGCCATACCTATTGGCACGTTGAGATCGGCCGTAGGCAAAATACGATGGTAATAAAGGGGGTCGCCATGCTCGGCGCCCAGCCCGGTAATTTTGAAGATCCAGGGCAGAAGATCGACGGGAATCAGGTCGAGCGCGTTCATGAGGATAATCCACACGAATACGGTCAGAGCCAGAGGCGACATGAACCGACGCGAAACCTCATTGGGAACAATGCTTTTTGACTCGTTTTCAACCATGTCGACCAACATTTCGACACCCATCTGAAAACGACCAGGAACCCCGGTAGTGGCCCGGCTTGCAGCACGCCACAAAACGAAAACAACGACAAGCCCCATAAGCAGGGCCCAGAACAGGGAGTCGTAGTTGACGACATCAAAGTTGGCTATAACAGTCTGCTTTTCGCCTATGTTATTCAGGTGAACTAGGTGATGCTGAATGTACGCGGACTGTGGCGAAATGTCACTAGCAGCCATCTGAATGAACCTTTATCCTGTTAATAAGACAGAGCACAGCGCCCTGATTTTTATTACTTTAAAAAAACTATGGCAACCGGCCAGAAACCAGTAACAACACATAGCCCTTCAATACAAACAGCAAGCCCAACAGCAATGCTGGCCAAACCACCCACTCAGAACCCAGCCAGGCCGTCAGAACAAGCACGATTGTTGCCGTACCCAACTTGAACGCCTCGCCCACGAAAAACGTGAATGGGCTGTTTTGGACGGGCCCCCACAGGCCAACCAGTAAGCGCAATGCAAAAAGGGCATTGGGTACCAGGTATGCACCGCCACCAATTAGCGCCGAGACTGCCGCAGCACGCCCTGACACCAGCCAGCTTCCCAGCACAACCACGCCCAGCATGATGGCCTGGGCAATTATTACCCGGACAATACCTTTGCTTGAACGCCGATGAATGGCCGCGCGGTCGTGCTCTGTGAGCACCAACCTGGTGTAACCCTCTTCCTCTGTTGCGCTAGGCTCGTCGCCGCCCTCAGTATTTTTAAAACCCATGGCTGTTAACGACAAACCTTTTAATTACCGCAATCCGCAAAACCCCGAGAGTATAGCGTTGATTCAATGGCTTAAGCAAACTGTCAGGCGGACCAGTTACATTAAACCTGATCGAGGTGTTGCTGATCCGCCGCACTGACGTGGGCTATTTGTGTTGAAAATCAGGCTTGCGCTTCTCGACAAAAGCGCTCATGCCTTCTTTTTGATCTTCGGTTGAAAACAGCGCATGGAAATTACGGCGCTCGAACATGAGCGTATCGTTGAGCGAACCTTCGTACGCCATGTTTACGCATTCTTTCGCCATGATGACCGAAGGTAGCGACATGGACGCGATGACAGTTGCGGCCTCAATGGCCTCATCAAGCACCCTGTCTGTCGGTACGACGCGTGAAACCAGGCCTGCACGCTCAGCCTCTTCGGCATCCATCATACGTGCTGTAAGTATTAAGTCCATCGCCTTGGCCTTGCTGATGGCGCGCGGCAACCGTTGAGTGCCACCATAGCCCGGAATGACCCCCAGCTTGATTTCGGGCTGACCGAATTTCGCATTATCGGCGGCAATAATAAAGTCGCACGTCATGGCCAGCTCGCAGCCGCCGCCCAGTGCATAGCCTGCAACCGCAGCAATAATGGGCTTGCGTATACGCTTGATGGCTTCCCAGTCACCGCCCAGGTAATCAGCCTTGTACACGTCCATATACGACCAGCCCTGCATGGCACCGATATCGGCGCCTGCTGCAAAGGCTTTCTCACTTCCGGCAAGCACCATGGCGCCAATGTTATCGTCAGCATCAAAGGCACGCATGGCATCGGCGAGTTGAGTTATCAATTCGTTGTTTAGCGCATTGAGTGCCTTGGGCCTGTCTATGGTCAGAATGGCAACCCGTCCGCGCACTTCTGTTTTCATCATTGGCGTTGTCATGCCGTCTCCTTGAAAAGTTAATTAATATAGAGCCATGAAAAACGAATATGTACTTTATACCGTAACGCCTTGCGACCTGGCAGGTCATCGGCTCGATATCAGCCTAACTATCCAGAACCCTGACCCTGGTGGTCAGTTGCTGGCAATGCCCGCCTGGATACCCGGCAGTTATCTTATTCGAGATTTTTCCAGACAGGTAGAAACCATTCGCGCGCATAGCGCGGGCCAAACCGTTGCCATCAGCAAATCATCGACACACGCCTGGCAATGCGCGCCGTGCGACGGGCCTCTGACTATCGACTATACAATTTACGCATGGGATCTCTCTGTGCGCAGCGCACATGTCGACGAAACCCACGCCTTCTTCAATGGCACCAGCGTTTACCTGTCGGTAAAGGGTCAGGAGCAGCTGCCCTGTCATGTACGCCTCTGCCCGCCCCCGCGAACCCAGGCACGTAGTTGGCGCGTATATACCAGCTTGCCAGAAGCGACCGGCCACCCGCAGGCCGCGCGCAGGTACGGTTTTGGCATGTATGTCGCGCCCAACTACGACGCACTGGTCGATCACCCTGTAGAAATGGGTTTACCGCAGGTAGCGCGTTTTCGCGCTCATGGCGCGCAGCACGAATTAGTGTTTACAGGGGTTGCGCCCAACCTCGACCTTAAGCGCATCGTTGCCGACGTAAAGCGCATATGCGCCACCCAGATCACGTTTTTTGAGCCTGAAAGCAACAAGGTGCCCTTTCTCGACAGTTCAGACCGGTATGTGTTCATGACCATGGTCACTGACGACGGCTATGGCGGGCTTGAGCATCGCGCTTCCACCGCGCTCATGGCAGGGCGTCGTGACCTGCCCGTGGTGGGCCGCGCAGACGCCGGGGCAGGCTACCAGACCTTTTTGGGGCTGGTGAGCCATGAATATTTTCATACATGGAACATAAAGCGCATCAAGCCAGCGGCGTTTGCGCCATACCGTTTCGACAGGCCCAACCACACCAGCCTGCTTTGGGTCTTTGAAGGCTTTACCTCTTATTACGACGACCTTATGCTTTTGCGCTCTGGCGTCGTCACTGAAACTGACTACCTGCGCATGCTGGGCAAGGCGATTACATCTGTGCACGGCACTCCCGGCCGCACCAAGCAAAGTGTGGCAGAAAGCTCTTTTGACACCTGGACACGCTTTTACAAGCAAGACGAGAACTCGCCCAATGCGCTGGTCAGTTACTACACCAAGGGTTCGCTGATTGCGCTGGGGCTAGACCTGCTCATCCGCAACGAAACTGACGGCCAGCGATCGCTCGATGATGTCATGCAGCTGATGTGGACACGCTTTGGTCGTGATTTTTACCAGAACGGATCCGAGCAGGGTGTGCCCGAGGACGCCATGCCGCAGATCATTCTGGAAGCGACGGGTGTCGATGTGTCGTCATTCATTGAACAGTATGTTATGGGCCGCGAAGACGTGCCCCTGCACACACTGTTCGCCACACAGAACATTGCAATGAACTGGGCCCCCATCTCAGCCCTGCCTACCCTGGATCTTCGCGTACGGGCCGAACACGGCGAGACACGAATCAGCACAGTTCTGGAAAATGGCGCCGCACATGCTGCAGGCCTTTCGGCGGGCGACAGCCTGGTGGCCATCAATGGACTGCGTGTGTCTGACCCCTTGTCGCTGGACCGACTGCTGGCCGCATACCGCCCTGGCGACAAGGTAAAGGTGCATGTGTTTCGCCGTGACGAGCTGCGCGTATTTACTGCGGTATTGGGCGAGCCCGTCGCGACGCAATGCACGCTGGAGCGAATGGAAGAACTGCCGGCGTCTTGACGGCTACACGCCCTCGCAGTTGACGCGCCCCGACACGACTGGAGCGCCTATAGCGGCGTCGGTGTTGTGGCGGTGTTGTGGCGGTGTTGTGCCAGCGCCAAGCAACTACTGGATAAATTGATGGCCGGCAGCTTCGGTGCGCGCCTGTATGGCCTTGGCGGCTGTCACACCGTCGGCCAAGGCCGTCACGACGCAAGGGTGCAGGCGTTGAGCCACCTCGCCAATGGCGTACACGCCAGGCACGCTGGTCTGGGCGGTTTCCATGTCGGTAGCAATAAACCCTCGCGCGCTGCGACGCAGGTTTAGCGCACCGGCAAATTGCATGCAGGGCTCCCAACCATAAAACACCATGATCAGGTCATAGGGCTTGTCATTGACGCGCCGCGCGGCCGGGCTGACCTGGTAGGGCCCGACATTGACCGAACCACCTGGAAACTGCCGGACAAACTGGTGCTGCGCCCTGACGGTGCGAGCGTACAGATCTACCGTAGCGCCATGCTCCATGGCATACAGGGCGTTTTCAAATGCATTGTCGCCGCCGCCCAGCACCGCCACGCGCTTGCCCTGAAACGCTTGCGAAACAATATGTGTGCCGGGGCCCACCAGAATGCCTTGCGCCTCGACACCGTCACAATGGGGCAGCGTACGGGCACGCACACCCGTTGCCAGCACCAGATGACGGGCAAGCAATGGGGCTGATCGGCCGGCCACATAAAGCTCATAACCGTCAGCGACAGACACAGCGCGTTCCGCCGCGCAAGATAGCAACGAGGGAACCTTAGCCTGCTCAAGGCTTAGCGCAAGGTTGTCGGCCACTTGCGGGCCAGTAAAACCTGGCAGTGATGCGTTCCAGTTGTCAGGGAAAGAGTGGCTGAGGCAAAGGCCGCCAATGGCAGTGCCACGCTCGATCACCACCGGCGTTAGACCCAATCGCGCCAGCCACACCGCGCAAGACACGCCAGCCGGACCTCCTCCGACTATGGCCGCATCGTAGATAGTATTCTCTGCGTCCATGTAAATTCCAACATACAATTAAGCCTATTCTACAAGGCTGATCTCATGCCCACACGACGTATCTATTTTTCACAGCTGGCACTCGACGCACATATCGGCATTCTTGAGCACGAATTGCGCGCCACCCAGCCGTTGCACATTGATGCCGAATTCGACGTCGATGTCACCCAAGAGGTGCACGACCAGAATATTCAAACAGTGCTCGACTACCGACTGCTGCGCAACGCCATCGTCGATGAGTGCACTCGCGCGCACGTCAACCTGCTCGAAACCTTAAGCGAACGTGTGGTCAGTCGCATACTGACAGAGTTCCCAACTGTACAGCACGTTAAAATCCGCATCAGCAAACCGCTTGCATTTTCAGACTGTGCGTCTGTAGGCATCGAGCTGCAAAGAGCCCGCTAAACCGCCACCCACATGATCATGCACGCCCATACCACTACCAGCGCCCCCGCGCACCCCACCAGCCGCAGCGAACAAAAACGGCGTACCGACCAGAACAAGCTAGCCAAACGCCTGCTTCGAGAAACAGGCCGTGCCATTTCTGACTTCGGCATGATCGAAGAAGGCGACAAGGTTATGGTTTGCCTGTCAGGGGGCAAAGACTCTTACACCCTGCTCGACATGCTGCTGACGCTCAAGGCGCGGGCACCCATAAATTTTGACATTGTGGCGGTCAACCTCGATCAGAAACAGCCCGGCTTTCCTGAACACGTATTACCCCAATACCTGACCTCGCTGGGTGTGCCGTTTCATATAGAAAACCAGGATACCTATTCGGTTGTTACTCGCGTTATTCCCGAAGGCAAAACCATGTGCTCGCTGTGCTCGCGGCTACGGCGTGGCATCTTGTATCGCGTTGCCAGTGAGCTGGGCGCCACCAAAATCGCCCTGGGCCACCATCGCGATGACATCCTGGCTACCTTCTTCCTGAATTTGTTCTACGGTGGCCGCATGAAGGCCATGCCGCCCAAGCTTATGTCAGACAACGGCGAGCATATCGTCATTCGCCCGCTGGCCTATGTGCCCGAGAAAGACATTATTGCCTACGCGGCTGAAAAGCAGTTTCCCATCATTCCCTGCAACCTCTGTGGAACGCAAGAAAACCTCAAGCGCGTAGAAGTCAGCCGCCTCATTGCCGAGTGGGACAAGAAGTTTCCCGGGCGTTCATGGAATATATTCGGCGCCCTGACGCGTGTTGTCCCCAGCCATCTGATGGACCGCGATCTTTTCGACTTCGCGGGCATCATGGCTAACGGTATCGCCGATGAAGACGGCGACAAGGCATTTGATCCCGAGCGGTTTGATGAGACACCGGCAGTCACAGCGACAGAGGACGACAGCACGGAAGGTGCACAAGTACCGCGTCGCGTCATCACAATTACTGACCTTCGCAACTGACAAAAATCTGCTGTGGATGTTACCCTTTTAATAGAAAAGCACGCCTACACGTGCTTTTTTTCGTTTCTCTTTACTTCAATGTCCACAGGAGACGCCCTGGTGAACCCAAACGCGGCCTACCCCACCTTAAGTCGGCGCCTGCTCACGGCCCTGCTGGTTCTGTCGTGCGCGCTGGCCTGTTTTATTGCCGGTAACAGCTACGCTCAAAGCACTACCACCACGGCTCCAGCCGAGGCAACGTCTTACACGGCGCTGGCTGATTTGCTCGCAAATGACAAGGCACGTGACCAGCTGGTCGATAAGTTGCGCGCGCTGGCTTCCGGAGATGCGTCTGTCAAGAGCGACCAGAACGCCGCCGATACTGAAAAGACGACAAACACCGAAGCGCCCACGCTATCGCAACGTCTGGCCGACTCGATCAACACCTTTTTGGGAGGGTTGGCAGACGATTTCTCGGAAACTGCCTCAGTAGCTGTCGGCCTGGCGACCGGCGCCCCCGTTGCTGACTCGGGGTTGCACAGATGGAGTGACGCACTGAAGGTGCTGGCTTTTGCATTTGCAACAGTGCTGATCAGTTATTTTATTTTGCGCATGCTCGCCAGATTTGGCTTCTCCTGGCTAAACGTGTGGATCAGGCGCGACGCCAAAACTGAACAGCAAGCCACCCCCACCGCAGACGGCACGCCGGCCTCACACCAACCTGCAAGCACTACTATTAGCGCCGAGAACGCAGCAGCGCCAACGATAGAAGAGGTTGCGCATGGCCCTGCCATTGACGAGCCTGCAGGACCAGGGCAGCATCGCTTCAAGCGCATTACGCTTAGCCGCAAGCTGATCGGCGTTGCCGCTGCACTGGCCATCGACATTGCCGCCACACTGCTCGCCGCACTCGCTGCCTATACAGTTACGCTGTCGCTGGCCGGAACGGGCAGCACCAGCCTCTTTGCATTTGAATTCATCAATGCGTTTGTCATGGTAGAAGCGGTCAAGGCGCTGTCTCGCGGCCTGTTCGCCACCCGCTATGACCAGTTGCGACTGCTGCCGCTTTCTCCCGAGGCAGCAAATTACTGGAACCTCTGGATTTCGCGGCTTATCACCGCCACCGGCTACGCCTTGCTTTTCATTGTTCCACTGGTGCAAACCCTCTTCCCCGACTCTGTTGCTCATATTGCGGGCCTGATCATCATGCTGGGGGTGTATGTGTATGCGGTAGGCGTTGTCTGGAAAAACCGCAAGACGGTACGCGCTGGTTTACTTCGCCACGCTGACCAAGCCAGCGCCGCCATTTTTGGCACCCTTACGCGCGTGCTGGCACGCGTGTGGCATATCGTGGCTATTCTCTATTTCACGGTTCTGCTCGTTGTGAGCCAGATTGCACAGCAAGAGGCACTAAAGTTCATGGGCAGGGCTACTTTGCAATCCGTCATCAGCATTGGTGCGGGTGTATTGCTGGCCGCAGCACTGACCAAGTTGCTTGAGCGCCATCTATCGATTCCGCATCGATGGCGCGATGCCGTCCCCTCGCTGGAGACGCGCATCAATGCATATGTGCCTGCCGTTCTGCGAGCGCTACGGTTGATGATTCTTATCATCGTGTCCCTTGTCGTGCTTGACGCCTGGCATGCTTTCGACCTGGCTGCATGGCTTGAGTCCAAGAACGGGCAAGCCGTAGTCACCCATCTGGTGCGTATCGCGCTGATCCTGGGGCTGGCAGCGCTAAGCTGGACTGTCGTGGCAAGCCTGATCGAACATCGTCTTACAGGCAGTGGAAGTAGCCAGCGCCTGGTCACCGAGCGTCAGAAAACCCTGTTGATGCTCTTTCGCAATGCCGCGGCCATTCTCATCGGCACCATGACGATACTGATTCTGCTATCGCAGATTGGCATTAATATCGGGCCGTTGATCGCCGGTGCAGGGGTCGCAGGCCTGGCCATTGGTTTTGGCGCGCAAAAACTGGTGCAGGACGTCATTACCGGCATCTTCATTCAGCTTGAAAACGGCATGAACCAGAACGATATCGTAGAAGTGGCAGGCCTGTTTGGTACCGTAGAAAAAATAACGATACGCTCGGTCGTGATACGCACACTGGACGGGGGCTATCATCTGATCCCGTTCTCAGTGATTGACCGCGTTTCCAACCACACGCGCGATTTCGGCTACCACTTGGGCGAATACAACATTGCGCACCGGGAAAGCGTAGACGAGGCTATTGCCCAGCTTGAGCTCGCCTTCCAAGACTTGATGAAAAACCCCACCTTGTCCAAAGAGGTTATGTCAAATATCGATATTCCGGGGGTAACCGCACTCAATGAACGAGGCTTTACCATCCGGGTGCTGATTAAAACAACCCCCGGCAATCAATGGGCTGTACAGCGCGCCTTCAACCGCTTGGTCAAAGAACGCTTTGATGCCGCTGGGATTGAGTTGCCTTATCCGCAAACCGTTCTGCATTTTGGGCGCGACAAAGACGGCTATGCCGCCCCTGCTGAGGTGCATGCGGTAGAAGCGTTAAGGTCGTCAGTCAGCAAGGAGCCGGCACCCGGGCAAACCATGCGGCCATTGGCACCCGACGCGACGTAAATTGACGTGGTATGTCTATGTGCACTCGGCATGTTTTCCGGGTGTACATAGGCTGTCGCGTTTGGCAGCGGGCTTTATATTGACCCACGTGTCGAATGGATGCGGTGAGAAATTCAGGCTCTAAGCCATGCTGGCGACAGAACCCGTCTTTATATATGGATCTGGCGTATTGCTTGGCTGTTTAAAGACCCAACCTAAGCGTCCATGCCTTCCCAATGCGGGCCGTCGACATTGATGTCGAAAAGCTCAAGCACACGGGCAACGGTGTGATCGACCATTTCTTCGAGTGTTTTGGGGTGATGATAAAACGCCGGAAGCGGCGGAAAAATAATACCGCCCATTTCGGTTACTGACGTCATATTGCGCAAATGCGCCAAATTAAGCGGTGTTTCACGCACCATCATGACCAGCCGCCTGCGCTCTTTTAATGTGACATCAGCTGCGCGGGTAATGAGATTATCAGAAAAGCCATGAGCCACTGCAGCCAGCGTGCGCATGGAGCACGGCACCACGACCATGCCTGCCGTGGCAAAACCACCGCTGGACAAGGCAGCGCCTATGTCGCGGAAGCTGTAAACCTTGTCGGCCAGATCGTAAACCTGTTTACGATCGAGGCCGAGCTCGTACTTAATGTTGAGTACACCTGGCGGCGAAACCACCAGATGTGATTCAACATCGGGCAAGGTGCGCAGCACCTGCAGCATGCGTACTGCATACACAGCGCCGGTGGCACCTGTTATGCCTATAACAATGCGACGCGCTGCAGTGCCGCGCGCTGGCGGTACTGCAGCATCGCCGGCACCAGACCCGCGACGATGATCATCAACCATACCTGCCCTACCCTAAGAAATACAGGGCGGGCAGGTGTTCCGGTTTTTGATCACGCAACGGCTCCGGCTTCTTTTAGTGCCGTAACCAGTTCGCCGTTTTCGTACATTTCGGCAATGATGTCAGAGCCGCCAATGAATTCGCCGTTGACATACAGTTGCGGAATAGTAGGCCAGTTGGCGAACTCTTTGATGCCTGCGCGCACTTCTTCGTCGTCAAGCACGTTGACCGTGACCAGCTTGCTGACGCCCGATGCCTGCAAAATCTGGATAGCGCGGCCGGAAAAACCACACTGGGGTGCCTGTGCCGTACCCTTCATGAACAGGACAACAGGGTTGCCTGTAACGGTTTCACGGATAAAGTCTTGAACGTCACTCATGATGATCTCGATTCCTGGAAAAATTCAATTATAAATACCACCGGTAACCCGTGGGATACCGGCAAGATCGGGCACACTGTCGACATCGGAAAACCCGGCATCGCGCAGCAAGCCACGCACCGCTTCTGCCTGATCCCAGCCGTGCTCTACAAACAGCGCACCGCCTTTTTTAAGCCACTTACCTGCGCCCGCACTAATTACTTTGAGCGCTGACAGGCCGTTTTTACCATCAGTAAGGGCCATGCCGGGCTCAAAACGCAAATCGCCCTGACTGAGGTGCGGATCAGACGCGTCAATATACGGCGGATTGGAAATAATAAGGTCAAAGCCATTATGCGCTGTGCCAGAAAGAGCATCGTACCAATTACCGGTCAAAAATTCGACCGAAGCACGTAAGGCCCGCGCATTGTCTTTTGCAACACGCAATGCTGCAGCACTGGCATCGGTGGCCGTAACACGAACGCCAGGGTGCTCGAGCGCCATAGAAATGGCAATGACACCGGTGCCTGTGCCCAGGTCAAGCACACGCGGGCCAGCGCTGCTACCGTCGGCTGCGGGGGAGGCATCTGCCTGCTGCCTGCGGCGACTGCCCAGCCACATCAACGCGGTTTCAACAAGAACCTCGGTTTCAGGCCGAGGGATAAGCACATCAGGTGTTACCTGAAATTCACGGCTAAGGAACTCGCGATAGCCAAGAATATAGGCCATAGGCTCGCCACGTAGCCGGCGACGCTCCAGTTCGCGATAGCGTTTTACGTGAGCGGGGTCTAGCTGATCGGTGTCATGCGCAATAAGCCATGAACGTGGCACTTGCAGCACATGCTGCCAAAGCATGCGCATTTCAAGCCGTGGCAGCCTGTCTTCCCGCAGCAAAACACGCAAGGTATCCATGGAGCTCGCCTTAATCCAGGGCCAGAGACGCCAGCAGCTCAGCCTGATGCTCGGCCAACAATGCGCCGGTAAGCTCGTCGAGATCACCTTCAATGATATTGTTGAGCTTATAAAGCGTCAGGTTGATGCGGTGGTCAGTGACACGGCCCTGTGGAAAATTGTAAGTACGGATGCGCTCAGAACGGTCGCCCGTGCCAACCAGGCTTTTGCGCTCAGCAGCTTCTTTGTCATGATGCTCTTGCTGCACCTTGTCTTTGAGCCGGGCAGCCAGCACTTGCATGGCCTTGTCTTTGTTACGGTGCTGCGAGCGGTCATCCTGACACTCTACCACCAGCCCCGTAGGCAAGTGGGTAATGCGAACCGCCGAATCTGTCTTGTTGATGTGCTGGCCACCCGCGCCACTGGCACGGAAGGTATCAATGCGAAGATCACTGCTGTTAATGACAATATCGCTTTGCGCATCGGCTTCTGGCAGCACGGCAACGGTGCAGGCCGAGGTGTGAATGCGGCCCTGAGTTTCAGTTTCAGGTACGCGTTGCACACGATGCGCACCCGACTCAAACTTAAGGCGGCCGTAAACGCCATCACCCTCGATACGGGCAATAACCTCTTTGTAACCGCCCACCTCAGCCTCATTGGCCGACATAATCTCTACACGCCAACCCTGGTGCTCAGCGTAGCGGCTATACATACGAAAGAGATCACCAGAAAACAGTGCGCTTTCATCGCCGCCTGTGCCTGCACGAATTTCAAGAAAAACGCTGCGGCTGTCATCAGGATCACGCGGAAGCAGTAAAACCTGAAGCTCTTCCTCAAGCTTTTCTATCTTGTCTTTGCCTATTTTGACTTCATCTTCGGCCATTTCCCGCATCTCGGGATCAGACATCATCTCTTGCGCGGCCTTAATATCCGCTTCGGCCGCCTCATAAGCATTGAAAACGTTGACTACAGGCTCAAGCTCGGCCCGCTCGCGAGTCATCTTGCGGTAGCGGTCCATGTCATGGGCGATTTCGGGTTCGGCAAGCAGGGCATCAACTTCGATTAACCGGTGAGCAAGCTGCTCCAACCGGTTTCGCATGGAAGGTTTCATAGAGAAGAGAGTAAATCAGTGATGTATGCGGATGCAGAATAGCATCAGCCAGGCGGCAAATGGAACAGGCTAGCGCCGCTAACGCCGGCGATCAACGCGGGGGAGCAAGCGCGGCAGCAGATTTAGCAGTTGCTTGCGTTCGTCATTTTCGGTGCGATTAAGCGCCGCCAGTGGGCCGTGCATGTATTTTTGCGTAAGGCCATGGGCCAGTTGCTCAATGACCAGCTCAGGCGCATCACCACGCGCCAGCATACGGCGGGCACGATCGAGTTCGTTTTCACGGACCTGATCGGCAGCCTGCTGAAAATCAATAATGGCCGGCACTACGGCACGTGTCTGCAGCCAATGCATAAAATGCTGAACACGTGTGTCGATAATAGCTTCGGCCTGGACAACTGCAGCCCGGCGTGCGTCAGTGCCGCTTTGCACCATGCGGCCCAGGTCATCGACCGAATAAAGGTATACGTCGGCCAGCCGACCAACTTCGGTTTCGATGTCGCGTGGCACGGCCAGGTCAACCATGACCATGGGCTTGTGGCGACGCGCACGGGTAACCCTCTCGACCATACCCAGACCGAGTATGGGCAAGGTACTGGCCGTACAGGATACGATAACGTCGTAATCGGCCAGTTTGTCAGGGATATCGGACAGCTTCATGGTTTTTGCCACGAAACGCGTGGCAAGGACTTCTGCTCTTTCGAGCGTGCGGTTGGCCACCGTCATGGACTTGGGCTGAACGGCCGCAAAATGTGTGGCACACAGCTCGATCATTTCGCCAGCGCCGATAAAAAGCACATTGGCCTGGGAAAGATCACCCAGCACACGCTCGGCCAGCTTGACCGCCGCAGCAGCCATAGACACAGACTGCGTGCCGATCGCCGTTTGAGATCGAACCTCTTTGGCGACCGAAAACGTGCGTTGAAAGAGCTGATGCAGCATGGTACCCAGCGCGCCTGCCTGCTCGGCCGCGCGCACGGCGTCTTTCATTTGCCCAAGTATCTGTGGCTCGCCCAGCACCATGGAGTCAAGCCCGCTGGCGACGCGAAAAGTATGCCGCACCGCTTCGTTTCGCCGGTACTGATACAGATGTGGCTGCAGACTGTTGGCTTCAAGGCTGTTGAAGTCAGCCAACCACGAAGGCAGGTGCTCTTGCACCTGCGGCTCGGCCGCACAGTAGATTTCAGTGCGATTACAGGTGGATAGTATGGCGGCCTCTTTGACCGACGAACCAAACGCCGACCGCAGACCGTCGAGGGCAGGCTTTAAGACGTCCATCGGAAACGACACGCGCTCCCGCACCGCTACCGGGGCAGAAACGTGATTCAGGCCGAAAGTTAATACGTCTACTGACATAAGTCTCTTGAATTAGCGCCAGGCGCACTTTGGGACACCACCCATTATAGTCCCCACAACGACTTTGCTAAACCTTTGTCGTTGTTTTGGCACGGTTTTTGCCTGCGCGAGATCAAACTTGATGCGAAAACCCGTCACTCTTTCCTACCCGCCTCAAGCACACTTTGAATTTTTCGTGTATTATTTCGCCTTTCACAGTGGCCTGGTAGCTCAGTCGGTAGAGCAGAGGATTGAAAATCCTTGTGTCGGTGGTTCGATTCCGCCCCAGGCCACCAGAAATATCAAACATCTACGCCAATTCTTCGGAGTTGGCGTTTTTGTTTTGGGGCGCGGGTACGCCGCTTTCCGGCAAGGGCGCCGCTAGGCAAGACGGATCGGCCACATCGACTCTCAATGAGCACACGCACTGACCTAATAATAAACCTCACAATCCTTCCGTCTAAACTCCGAATTTTACGGCATTAAATTCCGTTATTTACGTCGTAGCGCTCCT
The DNA here is from genome assembly GCF_008369125.1 of Pusillimonas sp. ANT_WB101. Taxonomy (NCBI): domain Bacteria; kingdom Pseudomonadati; phylum Pseudomonadota; class Betaproteobacteria; order Burkholderiales; family Alcaligenaceae; genus Pusillimonas; species Pusillimonas sp. ANT_WB101. The sequence continues at coordinate 265,389 of NZ_VOAY01000005.1, forward strand.
AGATTTACGGCCTTAAGTTCCGTAATTTACGGTGGGAACTCCACAATTTACGCTACACTTCCTCCATGAGCACGATACCCCTGTACTCGCGAGGTATTCAGTCGCGAATAGCCGAAGCCTTGCTGGACACGCCTGTAGTCCTGGTGGCTGGCCCTCGTCAAGCCGGAAAGACAACGCTTGTGCGCCAGATCGCAGAACAACGGCAACTGCAGTACGTGACGATGGATGATGAGCTGATGCGGCTATCGGCACAGCAGGATCCCGTCGGCATGATTCGCTCCCTGGATCGAGCAGTGATCGACGAAATCCAGCGCGCACCACAGTTGCTCCTGGCAATCAAGAAAAGTGTAGATGAAGACCGACGCCCCGGCCGTTTTCTGTTAACCGGCTCGGCCAACGTGATGGCACTTCCAGCCGTTGCCGACTCACTGGCAGGCCGGATGGAAACTGTATCGCTGTTACCTTTATCGCAGAGCGAAATCGAGTCGCACTCAGCAAACTGGATAGACAGTGCTTTTGCAGGGAATATTCTTTACACGACTCAACCTGCCATCGGTCGCGACCTCAACGAGCGCGTGCTGCGCGGCGGCTATCCGGAAGTGATTTCCAGAGCGACAAGCAGGCGCAGGTCGGCATGGTCACGTCAATATATCGACGCCCTCATCCAGAGAGACGTTCGGGACGTGGCAAGTATCGAAAAACTAGACCAGTTGCCACGATTCCTTCGAGCGCTGGCCCAAACAGCCGGGCAAATGTGCAACTACACGCAACTGGGTAGCCAGACAGGCCTGGATGGCAAGACAGCTTCCCGGTATGTCAGCATCTTTGAGCATATGTACCTGCTTAAGCGCGTTGACGTCTGGGCTCACAATAGACTTAGCCGGGTCGTAAAAACGCCAAAATTGCAATTCATCGATTCGGGTTTGCTGTCCACGCTGCTCGATCTGACTGCCGAAAAAATCCAGCGAGACCGCACGCGGTTCGGCAATGCATTGGAGACCTTCGTGTTCGGCGAACTACTCAAGCACACGACCACAGCCGAAGGCGACTATCGTCTGATGTATTACCGCGACGCTGACAAGTTCGAGGTTGATATCGTAATAGAGAACACCGTCGGCAATCTCGTATGCGTGGAGGTAAAGGCTGCCGCCTCCATCAGAGAGAGCGATTTGCGTGGCCTGAGAAAACTAGCCGATATCGCAGGGGATCAATTCAAACTCGGCGTGCTGCTTTACGACGGCACCAAGACCCTGCCACTTGGAGACGGGATCTGGGCCGCCCCCTTGTCTTCATTATGGGGAAGATTGGCGTAGCAAGTAGTTTGCTGGCCCCTACGGCATAAAGTACAGGCACCTTCAGCCTTCACGCCCGCCACGCCACGCCGCGCCGCCCATGCCCTTATAAAAGAAACGGCGATAAGAATAGCTTCTTATCGCCGCCCCTTGATGCCGGCCGCTTGAAAGCCAGCACGGCATCAACTCCTGCACATCTACAATCGGCTTTTACTGGCCGATTACCATCTTGCTGACAGAAGAGTTGCCCACTGCCGTAGCACTGATGGTGTTGCCGCTGATTACCGACCTTCCGGCAACCGCAGGCGCGCCCGCAACGCCAGAGATGCCCATTCCAGCGTTGCTCACCACTGCAGTGACTCTTCCGGTATTGGTCTGGCTGGAAGCTAACTGGGCACTGGCCGAAATCGCGCCTGTCGACAACGCGTTCAGGACGTTTTCTGCACTATTGCCGTAGGCCGTGCTGGACACGCGGTTACCAAGCAAGTTAGCCGTATAGCCTGCAACAGATGGCGCAGCCGCCGTCACGCCGACGGTTGGTCCGCTTGACAGGCCTGATACCGTGGCAGAGATAGCACCCCGGTTGACCTGCGTACTGGAGCTGGACAAATTGCCGTTCAGTACGCCGGCTCCGCCCGTAGCGTTCAGGGCATTGCCGGCATTATTGCCAAACGCCAGTGCCGATACCTTATTGGAACCCACTGTTGCTGTCCCTTCCAGTGAACCGCCGGCGCCAACGCCAACTAGCCCAGTCAGCGAGGTGCTTGCAGTTACGCCGGAGAACGCAGTTTGGCTATTGCTGATATTCGCGTTGGCTTTACTGCCTGTGCCCGAAACGATAGCCAACGTGTTGTTTGCCAGGTTTGCAATAGCTTGGCTTTGTAATGCATTGCCGTTTACCGTGGCCTGATCACTGATAGCGCTAGTTGACAAGATGCCGACCCCGGCGCTTTCGACGGTGGCTGTTGTTGTGCCAGCGACTTCTTGGGAATTGGCCAGCGATGCGTCGCCACTGATCGACGTGCCTGCGGTCAGCGTCAACGTGTTGAACGCTTCGTTCTGGGTGCCGATAGCCTGCAGCGTATTGTCGATGACATTTGACGTGCCGTTTATCACGCCGCCGGCTTCAATACCGACACTTCCCCTGGTGGTGGAGGTCAGACTAGCGACCGATCTCTGGCTATTGTATAGAGTTGCATCTGAAGCAGCCGCCAGATCCAGGCTTGTGCCTGCCGTCAACGCTGCGGTGTTCTGCACCGAGTTGCTGACTGCCACGGACTGCAGGGTATTGCCCAGGACATCGGCGGAGCCACCGACTGAGCCCAGTGCCACGATGCCGAGATTAGCGGCACTCAAAGGCGCAGCACCACCCACTGTCGAAGCAATCGTGCCGCTGGTATTCTGGTTGCTGTTCAGCAGACTACCTCCTCCCCCAGTCGACAAGGTAGTTCCGGCTGTATTGCTGTAGTCGTTGACAGCCTGATTCTGTCTGGCCGAAGCGCGTAGGGTGTTGCCGCTTACTGTGGCCACTCCAGTGATGCCGGCTGTCCTCATGCTAATGCCGACGCTAGGTGTTTTAACTGCGACGGCTGTAACTCCATACGCTTGCTGGATGGACTGGATGGACCCCCGACCGCTAGTCGTCGTCCCTGCGGCAAGCGCCAGGGTATTGACTGCGTCGTTACGGGTGCCTGTCGCCTGTAGCGTATTGCCGATGACATTGGCCTTGTCCTGCAGTTCGGCGCTGACATCGATACCCACCTTTCCTGTGGTGGTCGACGTCAGAGAGGACAGCCTCGACATCTGGTCATTGATCAAAGTCGATGCAGTAGCTGCTACGGCATTCAGGGACGTGCCCGCTGTCAATGCAACCGTATTGGCTGCCGAGTTGGCGACAGCCTGGGACGTCAATGTGTTGCCCAGCACGTCGCCTGCACCTGTTGCCCCAATGCCCAGCACTGTCGCGGTATTGCCCGCTGTGGAGGTGGTCGCCCCGGTGGAGACCTGGGTGTTGCTTAAAAGAGAGGATCCCGGCGGGGTTGTTAAGCCCATGGTCAGGGCGCCTGCTACGGTGTTGCTTGAGATGTTCGTGGCTTCGTTGTTGCTGGCCGACGCGCTGAGGGTGTTGCCGCTAAGCGTCAGGGCAGAACCCGGGATCGCGGTGTTGACTTTGCCGATTGCCAGCATACTTCCCGTTGTGATGGCAAGGGCATCGCTTTCACTGTTTTGCTCGTTATTGATTCGAGCCGTATAGTCTCCTGAGCCGGCGGTAGCCACCGTGCCGTTGGTGGCTACATTGACCTTGGCGCTGCTGCTGATGATGTTGTCAGCAATCAAACCGTTAGCGGAAGTGGCACCAGCCAGATTAGCCTGAATGGCGCCATTGGTCGTTGCGGTAACCGTACTGGCCCCGTCGCTGTACTGGCTATTATTTGTAAGAAATGCGGCTGTACCCGCTGTTGATGCGACGCTCGCATCGGCTTGCACCAGTGTCAGATTGGCGGCTGTGCTGCCCACTGCCGACGAGCCGATGCTGTTGCCGCTGATGGCTACCGGGCCCGTATGCGCGATTGCCCCACCGCCCGCGCCTACAACACTTATGGCGGTGTCATTGGTTGCTGCCACGGCAGTGCCTGTATTAGCTTGCGCATTGGCGATGGTGCCGCTGGCCTCATCAAGGTTGCCCGCGTTGAGCGACAGCGTATTGGCTACTGTATTTCCGTTGGCAGACGCCAACGAGTTATTGTTGCTCAGCGTAATCGCACCAGCCCCGCCCTTTCCGGCGACAGTAATATTACTGGTGGTAATCGAGGACGCAAGATTGGCGCCCTGGTTGCCCTGGGCACTCGCGATTCCGACGGTAGCACCGGTGGTGGACGCGGACAACGTGGTTGTTCCGGCACTGGCACCCGCTGAGGGGCTACCTGCGGCTGAGCCGGTTACACCAGTGGCCACATCCAGCGCCAGGCTGTTAACGGCGCTATTGCCGTCTGATGTTGCGTTGAAATTTTGTTTCGATACCGTGACATCGCCGTTGATGGCGTTGGTGCCAGTGCTTACCGTTACACCGCTGCCCGTGATGCTGGCGGTCGGTGCCGCAGTGCCAGAGCCGTCGGTATTATTTTGAAGGTTGGCAATGGCAAGGCTGCCATCAAATGCCATGCCAGTGCCCGTAGATTGGCTGCTGGCGTCATTAGCGCTATACGTGGCAACAGCTTGATTGCCCGCAAGGGTGATGGTCGATCCTGCAGCAAGGTTACCTGCGTCAGTGCTTGTTGCATCGACGTTTAATGAGGCGCCAGTAATCGCTGCGCCGGAACCGGTCCTGCCGCCCGCATTGGTTGCCTGTTGATAATTAGTAATCATGCCGTTGGCAGTGACGTCAATTTTCGGCAACGGTGTTGCTGCCTCGCGATTAACGCTCGCGCTGCCTGCTACAGCGGTGTCAAAGCCCTGCAGATTGGTTTGGGTAATCGATGCGTTTGCTTGATTAACCGACGTGGCGGCGTTTGCAGTATTGTTATTTAGTGTTGCTTCGTTAACTGGCGCCGAGAACACGACATTGACCAGTGGTGATCCGGAAATGGTGGTGGATACTAAACCTGTGGTGCCTACTGCTGCCTGGGCCGAGTTGATGGAAAAATCGGCAGACGTATCAAACGTATTGCTGGTGGCCGTGCTGGTGGATGTGTTGCTGGTGGCTACTGCGGATACTACGTTGCCAGGCGCGACAATTGTCGAGCTTCCTGAATTCTGGTCTGAAAACCCCGAACCCACAACCGTGCCCGTTGTGGATCCGCCTCTAAATTGCGACGTATTGATTGATTGCGACCCGGTTGCTGCAATGTTCAGACTAGCAGCGTCTACGATCGTTGGCGCAACTGTAAGCGTCGTGTTTGCACCAACGGCGACATTAACCAGGCCCATAATCAGGGCGAGTCCAGATGCACTGGCGGTGGAGCGCGCCAAGCGCGCGCGACTGGAAAATTTAGGCTGTTTCTTCATGTTAATCTCCATGAGGTTCTTCGTTTTTGGCTGCGGCGGTCCCGTCAAGTCATGCCGAAGCCAATTCAGTTAACTACTGCAGGCGTATAGAACCTTTCGACGGCGCCCTTGCGATACAGCCAGGCTGTACCGCAAGGGGCGGCGGTCGGCAGTTGTTTTGCCATATTTTTTATCTCTTTGCTGCGTATTACTGTTTGCCTGGGTTAAATCGGCGCGCACATACCCCCCTCCTTATTGTTTGATAAGCGCCGAACCTTTACGGCGTAATGCTAACCACTGCGAAAATCTGGTATCCCGCGCCGTCGCGCCGTATGGATGTGTCGGTTGCAGCGGGTTCCCATGTGGTCCGTACGCGCGATGGGTGTACACCGCGCACCGCCAGCGCATCGCGCAGGTTACGGACGCGCTGGCCAGTTAACTCCTGACGCTTGATTGGAGACCAGCTTTCAGTGTCCCGCGCAATAATCTGCACCTCGACCGTTTTATGTGCGGCGGCATCAGCTACGATGCGCTCAATGACCGAGCCCGACTGCTGGCTGATGCTCGGGTCGCCAAACTCATACGCGATTTGGTAGTTAGTGCCACCCAGGGCAGGGCCGGCATTTGTCGCTTTGCCCATAGGTGCGGGTGGGGCAGCAGGAGGCGCGATCGGACTCGCTTGAGGTGTTGCTGGTGGGGTTGCCGGCTTGCTCCCAACCCCTGGTTTCCCCGCTTCCAACGCTTTGTCCAGACAGCCCTGCGGGTCGACCTGGGTAACTGCTCCGATCAAGTCCAGCACACCTTGCTCCAGGGCGATACGAACACCCAGTTGCAGTGGCTCCATATTCTTCGCGCCCAAATTGATATCGAACAGATTGCTGCCGAAAAAACGGAAGGTATCGAAGCCGACTTCAAAGCCGACGATTTGTTTTTGCAGACTGACCGTATCGACCACGGTCAAGGTTTGCGTGTCGATGATGCGCAAGTCGACGCCGATGCTCATAGTAAATGTGCGCGCCTTGGGACCAACGCCGCCAATAAGAACCTGGCCACCGCCCGACTGAATGTTGTAGTTCAGCTCGGTAATGCCGCCAACGATGTAATAGTTGGAACGCAAAATAGTGCCACCAAAGTACGGTACCCAGGGAACCGACTCCTGCCCTTGCGGGGTCTGTAATGCATGGGTACCGCCATCGCCCAGCTGGCGTCTGTCTATATAAGCCAGTTCGAGCTCGGCGATACGGGTATCGAAGCGTTCCTGCAGTCGAATAGCCCCACCCATTTTGCCCAGTGCCGAATACACCATCAGGGCTCCGCCCTGCGTAATGGCGCTGCCGTCATTCTGGCTGTATTTGCCGGTATAGTCCTTGACGTCACCCACGGCGATGGAAAGGCGTGGCCTTCTTTGGGTCACGATTTCATTGGCCAGACACGTGAACGCACCATCAATGGGCGTGCGGTTGTTGCGAACTGAAGACCCCATCAAGACCGGCGCTTCATCGGGGGCCATTTTTTCCATGGTCATCATGGGCGCACAGCCCGTCAGGGTAAGTATCGCAAGCAAGCTGCAGGCAGTCATCCAACGCCGGAAGGTTCCGATGAGACCACGGCTGAAGGAAGAAGTTTTGCAGTTGACGGCAGGATTCATTGTGCTCATGCTTGTAATAGATGTAACTGACGCTGGGGATCTGGGTCGCATTTTCATGTGAACCTAGTTCAAGGCGACGCCGCCGGAACCAAAAGCGCATCCCGTGCTTCCCGATAGCGATGCCGTCTGGGATCCCGTGTTAGTTTGATTGACGTTCAATGCTTGTGAGCTTGTGCCACTGCCGGCGTGTATTTGCCCAGAGCTGGCATCACTGGGCGAACCTTTCACGCCAGCCGATACCGCACCTGTATTGGACTGATCCGTGCTGGCCCCGGCTGAACCGGGGCCGAAACTATCCATTGCACCTGTGCTGCTGGTGTTTCCGGTCGACGTCAGGTAATTGCCGCTGGTGTTGGTGGTAACTGGCGACGATACTGTTGAGCCTTGCGCGCTGTCAGCCATCGAGCCAGTGGCGTTAGCCGTAACCCCGCAGTTGTATTGCCGCTGGATGTTGGTGGTGTTGGTGATATAGTTGGTGGTCTGGAAGGAGTCGTAGTAGCCACCCTTCTTCCTTTCCATAATATCCAGCACACCCGCTTTGTTGGCCTTATCGGCCGAAGACTCGAACTGCCAGGGCAAACCTTCGAAGGCCCATACCTGTGCATGGACAACAGGTGCCGCTGCCGCGCACAGCAGGCCCAGACAACTTAAAACCAGAGACGACAGCCATACACGATGCTTATTCACTGAGGCCTGTCCTTTTGCTGCGGTGATCGAAAGTGTGAATGCTTGTTTTTTCATAATTAGGGCGTTTCACAATCCAAATTATGGATTGACAAATAAAGTTGCACTTAGAAAGCAGGATTTACCTATTGGCAGTCAATTTTTCCGGTAAAAAGACATGCATAAACGACCAACAAGTCTTGCAGGTTCGTTATGTGAATACGCATTAACGGTTACGCGGTAGCTATGCGCCCAAAAGAAAAAAGGCAGAATTTTTAGTTTTTGTCTCGAAACGTATACCGCAGTTGCAGGCCAGGCGATTAATAGGGGTCATATGAATATCGCACTCTGGTTTATTTTGATAGTATTGGTTGCAAATTATATCGATGAGTTATATGTCGAAACTGAGCAAGCCTGAGCAGTATAAGAAAAAGCGAACAAAAGTAACCCGAAGTAAGTAAATTTCAACAAAAAATGATGATGAGTCGATGAACACTAAACTGCATTTAATGGACTTGTTATTGGACGCCGTCTGTGTCGTTAATGAAAAAGGTATTTTTCTTTCTGTAGACGGGGCGTGCGAACGGATCTTTGGTTACAAGGAGCACGAACTAATTGGTCGTCAGATGCTCGACTTGGTTCACGAACCAGAGCGTCAACGAACCATCGAGGCCGTCGGGCGGCTGATGCAAGGACATCTGCAATTTAATTTTCAAAACCGTTATGTACGCAAAGACGGCAGTCTGGTTCACATAATGTGGTCTGCCCGGTGGTACCCCGATCAGGGGATAAGGGTTGCAGTCGCCCGTGAGATTGCCGAACACCCGAACGAAGAAAGCAAAACCGCAACGGCCGTACCGCCAACGGCCGCAAAGCGCTGGCAGCTCTCGGGCGCCCCTCCCACGCTGACCCCGCCTGGGCAGCAGCCGATCGCGTTGTCCTCCCAAGACTATTTAGTGCTGCAGGTTTTGGCATCAGGCGCAGGGGTAGTCAGCCGCAAGAGGATAGTTGCTGCGCTCGGTCAGGACTATTTTGAATACGATCAGCGCAGGATGGATTCGCAAATGCGCCGTTTGCGCCGTAAAGTAGAGCAAAGCAGCGGCATGAAGCTGCCCGTTGCAACCCTGCGCGGCGTAGGCTACCGGTTTTACGATCCTGTGGAGGTGCTTTTGTAAGCGTGGTCTTGCAGAGCCCTCTGATTAACAAGAGGCTTCAGACGGCAGGCAAACTCTCGCGTAAAACGGAGGTTTTGTTCATAATAAAGAATTGATCACTTAAGCACACTGCGGGCCCAGGCGACGATATCGCGGGTTGCCAACGCACCCGATTTTCTGGCCAGCTCGCGGCCATTGTGAAACAGCACCATTGTCGGAATACTGCGGATACCGAATCGTGCACCAAGAGCTTGTTCAGCCTCAGTGTCGACTTTGGCTAACCTCATGTGCGGCTCAAGTTGTTGCGCTGCCGCTGCATACTGGGGCGCCATAGTTTTGCATGGCCCACACCAGGGCGCCCAGAAATCGACCACCAGTGGCAGGTCGCCCTTCAGATGTTTGTCAAAATGAGTGCCGTCTAACGCCACCGGCTGACCCTGAAACAGTGGCTGCTGGCAACGCCCGCATGTGGGCGCATCACCCATACGCAGCGCCGGCACCCGGTTCACGGCATGACAGTGTGTACATACGACATGCAAAGATTCGCTCATACGTCGGCCCTCAAGGTCTAAAGTGACTAAGAATTTCCACATATACCAACAATGATCATTCTACCTGCCTTGGTGGCGGGATCGAATTCACGGAAAACAGACTATTAATTACATTGCCTGTAGCGAGTTGCAATCGAAGCATTAAAAGTGCAAAATTAGTGCATATTTAATGCAACAAGGAATGCGTTATGGAAACCATGCTGGGACCACCAACTTTCATTGAGCGATTCCGTGAACCCAACACCCCCTACCTATCGCCAACGCTCGTAGGTGAATTCTTCGGGTTTCGCATCCAAGAACTAGCCGAGCGCGCACACGTGCATCGAAATACGCCGACTGCACGCCCCCAATCCCCCCAATTGCAGAAATACATGCAAGAAATGCTAAGGGTTTTGGCAGCAGCAAGCGAAATGACCGGGGACACTGAGCGCGCAGCATTTCTGGTTCGCAACGAACCGTTAAAAGCTTTTGGCTACAAGACAGCCGATATCCTAGTACAGGAAGGACGCGCCGATGCTGTCATTGCATACCTGGAGTCTCTAGCCAGCGGTGCGGCAGGATGATCGTCTTCGACATTGGGTTGGAGCAAGCCGCAGTTTTCTACCGTGTTATTACTCCCACGTATGCGAGTACGCCGCTGTCCGGTGTGGGCGCAGCCAGACAAGGAGGTCGATTCAATCGGCCAGGACAAGAAGCGCTCTACCTATCGTCCAATGAAACCACTGCATTGGCCGAGTACCGACAGGATAACCCCTAGCTACGCCCCGGAACGATTTGCACGTTCTTCATCAGACAGTTGCGTGTGGCGGACTTGCGCGCCGGCTTTGATCCTGCGCATTGGCCATTGCTATGGGCGGATTACGCTGTTAATTGGCGAGCAGAATGGTTCGGAAATACCGTCGAGCCACCAACCTGGTATATGGCCGACGACGCGATAGAGGCCAGTTTGGACGGTATTCTTTTCCCATCACAAGCTCATCATGGCGGTACCAATCTAGTGATTTATCGCAGTTCTGAACGGCCGCCCTCAGAGCTGCAGGTATACGATCCCAACGGTGACCTGCTAAAGGTTGTGCCGTCTGTAAAGTAGCTAAGGTTTAGAAATTCTTGGCAGCGGCCACCGATTCGCTCAGTGCGCCGCCCGAGTTTGCTTCTACGATTAGGATTTTTTGTCTAGCGCCTCACACTTCTTGCTCATGTAAGGCAGAGCCCTCACTGAAGACTCACGAAAGACCAGCCAGTCGTGATTTCCATCGATAACCCGATACTCGATGTCGTCAGGTTGCACCTTGTGTAGCGTCCAGTAAAGCTTAGCGGCTGCGAGCACAATCCCGAACCGATCCTGATCCCCTGATTCGATCCACATGGGAACAGTAGTCTTGGCGTCATAATAGGACGACAGCCTTGCAGGATAGAGCGATTTCGTCCAAGCGGCTTCGTCAAAATTACCATCCTTGGAGAATTGCGGGGTGCGCCGCGATGCGGATGTAGCTGGAGGGAATGGATCATATAGGTGGCCTCCTCATAACCATCTGGCAGGTAGACATCCATTTTTATCTCGTGCCCCAGGGTCTGCGATTCGAACGACGCCTGAGCAATCTCACTTGCTTAGGACGGGGCTGCCAATAGCAGGGATGCGGCAGTCGCCGTCATCAGTTTTAAAACTGGTTTCATGTCTTCCTCTCAGGATTTTTCGGTGTGACTCTATAGATCAATACCGTTTTGGGGCTTTATTATTGCACCGGCAAACCGGCCACTGTTAAACAATTCGCTGCCCCCTCCCAAACGGAAGAAAACGCAGTAAACCTATTTATTAGCGGCACTCACTTGCAACGTAACCGTGTCCCTGTACACGGCGTCAACCTGATTACCAACCTTGATGTCTTTTAATTGAGCCGGATCCTCGACCACCATCTTGACCGTATGCTCCGCCCCTCGTAACGTAACTGTCTGGGTCTTAAGATTAACCTCAACGACGTCAGCGACCATATGAATGGTTCTCTCAATAACGCCTCCAGGCATCTGACCTGGCTCGGCACGCATTGTCTGCTCAGACTCATCACGTTCGCGAATACCCGTGTTTTTGACTTTACTGAGTTTTAACGCAACGGCCTGTGTAAAAGTTAGCGTTACCAGGTCACCAACCCGAATCTGATCAAAATTCCTGGCCTCCTCGCCTACGTGGAAAACCACATCATTGCCCTGTGGCCCAACCACAACGACAACGCGCTCCTTTTTGTCGACTGATTTAATGTTGCCTTGAAATTGAACAGCGTGCCCCACCACGGCCTCACCTGGCGCAGTTGCCTCGACAGTAACGCCTTGAGGGGCGTTTTGCGCATAGGCACCAAGGGGAGCAGCCAGCACTGCTGCAGCAACAAGAATAGAAAGACGGCTCGGTTTCATTTGATTACCCATGACCCAAAGAGAGAATAAAGCGATCTGGCGCTTGCTTCCACCAGGAGACAAAACCTAGTCGTGCGTTGCACTCCCACAACCCGCATTGAGCACAAAGGCGCGATCAACTGCAGCCGCGTGGCTCTCGCGAGCAAATTCATAACCTTCCCGACGGTATAGGCAGAATTGGTTTATTTACGAATTTAACCACCGGCGGCCATCGTATGAAATTGTCCTTAGGGGCAAAAAAGGCGGGTACGTGTCGTACGCAACCGAACGCCTACAGACCGGGCGTGCATCAGTCCAGATAAAGCGCTCCACAAGGCACTAGCCACCACAAGACTTGTTAAATAAAAAAGCCGAACATTATTGCTGGCAGGCGTCACCCTGTGAATAGCTCCCGATCTAATCCCCCCATAATCATTCACCTCCCAATACCCTATTGTTAAATCAAATATGGAAGCGTACTTTTAAATTGGAGACATATCTACGAACCGATGTAAAAGGAGAGTAGCGTGAATTATCGAAATGAAGGAAATATTGACCGCCGTACCTTTCTGAAAACAATCAGTGCCGCCGGAGGAGCGGTGGGTTTAAGTAGCGTTGCGGGTTTTACTTCGTTGGCACACGCAGCGCAAGCGCAGACTGCGGTCACACCAACTGCCGCAGCCCCCACTGGCGCAACAATTATTCATGGCAAAAGCGCTGAGATGATTGTGCACAACGGCAAACTCGGGGTGATGGAAACACCTCTCAATTTGCTACGCGAGCATCGATCCACGCCTGTGGATCTGATCTACAGTCGAAATCACTTTCCTATCGACGGGGCAGGTTCATGGATAGCCACAACCGATCCGGCAAGCCATGAAACCATCCAAAACTGGACCATTCTGGTGTCGGGCTTGGTGCAACGACCAAAAACGATCAAGGTCGCCGATCTGGAACAAATGGATCATGTAAAGCGCGTGGCAGTTATGCAGTGTGCCGGCAATGGTCGCTCATATTATTGGGACAAGGCAAAAACGCCTGGTTCAGGCTGGAAGCACGGCGGAATGGCCAACTTAACCTGGGAAGGCGTGCCTCTTAAGGCACTGCTCAAGAGTCTTGACCTTAGCCCGGCGGCCAGCGTTAAGTTCCTGACCGCCAATGGCAAGGACGAGCCCCCGGTTCCTGGTGGTGCTGACATGATCAAAAGTTTCCATCTGGAGGCACCACAAATGGACGACGCCATTCTGGCGGTTCGCCTGAATGGCAAGCCGATTCCCTCCATACACGGCGGGCCTGTACGCTTGATCATTCCTGGCTATTACGGGAATATGAATGTGAAGTGGCTCACCGACCTGCTACTCATGGACGAGCCCACCCCTAGCGCCATCATGCAGAAAACATATCGCATGCCGATTATGCCGGTGGAACCGGGCAAATTCACGACGCAAGACCTAACCCGTGAAAACAGTACACCCACGTACGGCTTCGCCATTATGAGTGTGGTCTTCGCACCCCTTTCCGGGCAAACGGCAAAAGCGGGCGACGTGGAGTTAAAGGGGGTCGCGTGGAACGATGGGCTGGCGTCTCTGGACGACATTCGCGTATCACTGGACCAGGGCAAAACGTGGCAAACCACCGACATCGATAACTCTGACGGCCCGTATGCATGGCATTACTGGAACACACACGTAAAGCTCGAACCGGGCAAGTATGAGGTTTGGGTGCGCGCTACCGACGCGTGGGGCCGCACGCAACCAATGAGCGGGCTTAGTACGTGGAACCCAGGTGGCTGGGACTGGCATGGGATCGACCGGGTACCTTTCGAGGTGGCGTAATGATGGCGCTGGCCTTTAGTCGCTTGTTGCCAGCGGCGGTACTGTTAGCAGCCAGTGCCACCGCTGCGGGTGCCGGGATCCGAATACCCAATGGGCCCGGATCCAATATTGTTTACTCCAAATGCCAGGCTTGTCACGATCTGCAGTACGTCAATGATGCCAAGGGGCTGCTTCCGACTCAATGGGAAGCGGTCGTTGCCAGCATGAAAGACTATGGGCTAGAGCTTAGTGACCAGGACAAGAGCAAGGTACTTGAATACCTTACGACCTACATGGGCCCAAACCCGCCACCCGCCGAGGTGGCCACACCGGTCGCCAAAGTTGATGGTGCGGCTGTCTGGCAACAGAATTGCGCTGCATGTCATGGTGCTCAAGGCAAGGGGCAAGCAGGTTACTTTCCGCCGCTTGCAGGCAATTCTGATCTTTTCAAGGATCAGGCGTTTCCGGTGCTTGTCGTACTGCATGGCATCAGCGGGCCACTAACAGCTAAAGGCCAGCAGTTCAATGGCAGCATGCCGGCTCTGGATCATTTGTCAGACGCAGAGATCGCAGCCGTCGTTAATTTTATTCGTGGAGCCTGGGGAAACGAAACCGAGACATCGAAGATTAAGCCGGTTATGCCCGAACTGGTAGCCCAGAAACGCGAACAGGCTTTATCACCGACACAAGTGAACGCGCTGCGGGGGCAGTGACCGTATATTCGAGGGTTAGGCCTCGTTGACAGGCCTTCCATTTCGCGTCAATCTTGATACATTCAATACCGTTATCAATGGGGTAAAGCCTGCAATGTAACGACGTCCCCAGCATAAGAAGTAACAAAAGGACGTTGTTGGCAGCATTACGCCGATTTGATTGCCCTGTGCTGTGCCCCCTGCAAACGGTATGCACGATCAAAATAAATCCAACCTCGGCTGGGGGCACTATGAAACTCGCGTTTGACGACCCTCTCTTTGAGACGTGGCTGCAACGTCCGTTGTTAAATATTCCCGAAGGCGGTGCCGAGATCGGTGAGATCCTGGCCGTTGCCGCGCGTATCCCTGAGGGTGATCGACACGCTTGGTACCAGGCGTGGACAGACATGGCCGATTCACTTTTTGATCAGGCCGAACAATGCCAACGCTACGGCCATCTGGTCAGCGCACGACAATTGTATTTACGGGCATTTACCTACTACCGCAATTCTTATCCTCTTTTATATGGAGCCCCGGTTGATCCCAGGGTCATCAGTGGATACCAGCGTGAAACAGCGGCATTTCGTTGTGCCGCAGCACTATTCACCCCAGCGTTGCAAAGCATGGAAATCCCTTTTGAAGGCACCACATTGCCGGCATGGTTTTATTCGGCGGGGCCGGGGCCTCGCCCCCTGCTGATCTGCGTAAACGGCTACGATGAAACCCTGCACACCATGCATTTTGCCCATGCTGTGGCGGCACAAAGGCGGGGATGGAATGTGCTGACGTTTGACGGCCCTGGCCAGGGCAGGGTTTTGATGGAGCAAGGCCTGCACCTGCGTGCTGACTGGGAAAAAGTGCTTGCTGCAGTCATCGATGAAATCATCACACGGCCTGAGGTGGATAACCGCCGAATCGCATTGGTGGGATGGAGTTTTGGTGGCCTGCTTGCCGCACGTGCGGCCGCCGCCGAGCCGCGCGTTTCAGCACTTATTGTGGACCCAGGCATGTGGGATTTACTGGAAGCCATACGGGCAATGCTGCGCAAGTTTGGCGCTGATGAGCTTGCCGACGCATTACCTGACGTTACCGACGATATGTTAGCGCCGGTGATGCACGTTATTAACGACAACCACTCACTGCGCTGGTCTGTCGTTCAACGGGGCTTCTGGGCCCATGGCGTCGATACGCTCGCGCAGTATATACAAGAGGCCGCCAAGTTTACTCTGTCGGATCGCGTGAAAGACATTCAGTGCCCGGTACTGGTCACACAGGCAGAATCAGACGCTATGGGCGCGTTTGCCCCAGTCTTTCTTGATGCCTTGCGCAGCAAAAAACACCTGGTGCCTTTTACTGCCGCGGATGGCGCAGACGGGCACTGCCAGACCAATGCCCGCTCCGTCTACCATCAACGCGCCTACGATTGGCTATCCAATATATTTGACGAGGCTGTGCGGTTCGGCTAAATAGCTGCAGAGATCACAGCGCTGAAGAGCGCTCTTCGGCACAGGCCGAGGCTCGATACGATGCCAGCAACTTCCCGCTGATACACCCGACGCAGTTCGTTCGGAGTGGCTGCATATTGCGTCCGCCTGCTATCATCCTGCGCACTGTCACGACAAGAGAAGCGCATCATGAAACTGCCATGGAAAGATTCACAACACGTCTATGGCCTCATTAGCCGGCAACTGCATTGGGCAATGGCACTGCTGTTCGCCTGGCAGTTTTTTGGCATGTTCATTAAGGTGACAGTCGGGCGTTCACCGCTGACTGCGTTTCTGGTCAGCACACATCGTCCCATAGGCTTGCTGCTGCTGGGGTTGTGCCTGCTGCGTGTTTTTTGGGCGCTGGCCAATGCGAAGCGGCGGCCAGCTTATGCTGCCACCCTGGCAGGAAGACTGGCCAGGCTAGGGCACATAACGCTATATGTCTTGATGCTGCTGATTCCGGCTCTTGCACTACTGCGTCAGTTTGGCTCGGGCAAAGCATTCTCCGTGTTTGGAGTCACCATCACTGAAGAAACAGGCATAGAGATTCCATGGATGACGGCGCCGGCTGACTTATTACATGGTCTGCTTGCCTGGGGCCTGCTGGCGGTGATTGCGGGCCATGTGTTAATGGTGGTGGTGCATCGTTATCGCCTCAAGGACAACACACTCGGCCGCATGCTTGGGCCAGAGCCGCTATCACAACGTTGATAGCGTGTAACGGTTGAGATGCATAGATCAGAGTGTTGCGCGCACGCCCCGGCAGCAAACCCCGCACGCGGGGCTTTACTGCTTTTGAGACGCTACACCGACTAGCGCGACGTTAAATCAGGGCCTGCCGAAGGCCCATCTTCAGACCGTGCTGGCGAACCATCTGGTGGGTAGTCAAGTGTTTCTCGCATGTCTGCCTTGTCTTGCCAGCGAAAGTCGGGAAACGGCAGTGTTCCTTCTTTGCGCCAACGTTCAACGTGCTCTTCGCTCGCTTGCCCACCCGACGGATCTGGCAGTTGGTCTTCGGTGTTGTAATGCACAACAGAAGGTACGGCTAGCTTGACCCCCGACGCCTCGATAAGCTGCATGATCCGCAAATAAATGTCTTCGCGCACGGCGACGAACTCGGTGTATTCCTTGGTCAGCACATAAGCGAATATCTCGATGTCTAAAGAATGCTCACCGAAACCGGCGAACCGCACCCTCAGTGGGTCTGCCGCAACTTTCGGGTGGCTTAGCAAAAGCCTTCGGATTTCCACCAAAAGAAAACGAAGTTGGTCTGGCGAGGCCTCATGACGAAGTTTCACAATGGAATTTAAAAATATGCTGTCACGCTTGGCGTAGTTTTCGATCTGCATGTTCGAAAATTCGCTGTTCGGAATAGTGAGCAACGTACGCGCCAATGTGCGTATGCGCGTTGAACGCATACCGATAAATTCGACCGTGCCCGTCTTGTCACCGAATCGACAGAAGTCACCCACCGCAATGGGTTTGTCAAAATACAGGGTAATACCTGAAATAAAGTTTTGCAGTGTTGATTGAGCGGCCAGCGCCACCGCCAAACCACCTATACCCAGGCCGGCAAGCACGCTTTGATAAGGAACTTGCAGTACCTCAGCCAGCAACAGTATGGCAAACACCACGACCACAACACGTGCTATGCCCGCAACAAACGACACAAGCGTCAAATGGTTGCTGGGTACGACATTACTTGCTCTGAAATAACTGACTGTCATTCCTATGCCGAGCAGAATCAACATCATGGAAGACAAGATGATGCATGTCCAGCTCATGGTTACCAGCGCAACCTGGATGAAGTCCGGAAAACTTAATACCCGGTCGGATAAGCGCAGAGCCACGCCCACAACCAGCAAACGAAATGACCACAGAAACATCCAGCGAACAACCGGCGCCTGTTCTGATGGACGCTGGAATCGCCCCAGCACCAACGTGTAGAACAACATATTGAGAACCTTGCCCAACACGTATGCAAAAATAAAAACAACGAGCAAGCCCACCCATTGCCAGGCTTCCATAGGCCCCAGTTGTCTTACCAGGCCCGTATATCCCTTGCTGACCAGGTCTCGTGCCTGAAAGTACAAACTCTCTTTTGGCGACTGCTGATAAGAGGCCTCGCCGGGAGGAAAATTATCCAGGGCGGCATAAACAGACCTGATCGTCTGCAGGGTTTCCGGCGTAAATTGCCAAACAACGCCGTTTTCGGTAGAAGTCGGCCCGATTGCAATGCGCCCCATGGGGTGCTCAAAATGCACATAAGCCACGTCTCGGCTAGGATCGTCTGGCACCTCTTGCCATGTCAGTGAACCAATTCGCTGCAAAGACCGGTTAATGTACCGGGCCAGCTTCGGCCCTTCGTATTCTTTTGCAAGCGCTGAAAGGTGCGACATATTCAACGTGGACATCGCCAGGTCTAATGACCCGCCTTCACTTGAAAAGGCTTGAACCAGCGTACGCATGGTGTCTCGGGGGGAGTGCAAGCCCTGCAGCCGGGCATTCTGCATTTTTGGGCGCGCCATTTCGAGGGCATGCCGTGTTTCTGCAAGCACGTGCAAGGGGGGAGGTGAAATAAACCACTGATCGCCTATCTTGTTAAAACGCAGGTTCAGCGCCACCTCGGTTCCGGCTTGTCGCAATGTAAAAGACACCTCAGAGCCCGCAGTCGGCTCGTGCATCCCCCACACACGAAAGGTCAACCGGTTTAATACAGCAAACAGTGCCTGCGTGTAGTCCAACTCACTGATAGCAAGGTTTGGTATCTGCGTAAAATCTATGAGCTGTGATGCCTCGCTCTGCAACTCCATGCGTCCGGGGCCGACTGCATTCATGATTGACAAGAAATGGTACATGGTTAAGGCAGGAATAGACCGATCAAGTTCTCGTCCGAGAAACTTGTTGTCATCGACGACCCTAATGCCGGTCATCCATTCGCCCGTGCCAAACCGCGCGGTATACGTCATATTATCGGCAGACATGACGGCGACAAATGGACCCTGTCGCCCCCCTTCCTTCCATACCCCCTGAAACTCACGGCCTTTGACCACCCCCTCCAGAGAGCCACCGTACAGCCGGTAGGTACCGGTGACCTGTTCACCCGTTTGCTTCAGCGTTACACGGGCAGCGCGGTTACGCCAGGTACTGTCCCATTCGCCGGTCCAATCGGCTTGCTGAGCAAAGACCGATGTGGATACAAAGCAAAAAAACAATGCCAGAAAGCCTCGAACGATTACGCTGCAGAAGTTATAGCGTGGCATCACTCTGCGCCGATTTCAGACCTTGCAACATTGCCGGCATTAAGAGGTCCGGACCGTGGCGGTGTCCTTCTACGCCATTTCTCTCGTCGCTACGTTGCCAGTTACTTAGAACTCGCCCAAGGACGTCACCGGCCGCGGCAGTGGACGCTGGGCTTGCCTCGCCGTTTTCATCGCCCTGACGATAGATGGTCTTGCCGCCCTTTACCGTCTCGGTGACCTCAACCTGATGCAAGGCTTCGGGATCGATAGCCGTAGGGTCTTCAGAGAGAATCACGAAATCTGCCAACTTGCTCGGTGCCAGCGAACCCTTCTGACCTTCCTCAAAGTGCTGATAGGCTGGCCATATTGTCATCGCCTTCAGCGCTGTATTTACATCAACGCGTTGATGGGGCCCAAGAATGTCACCAGAACGTGTCCGTCGAGTAACCGTGGCAGACAGCACCCGCATAGAGTCTGGAAACGCCACCGGCGCATCGTGATGCGAAGAGAATTTCATGCCGCGTTCGCGCACCCAGCCTGTAGGCGAGATGTTGTCCGCATCTTCAGGCCCTACCGTGCGATCGCGATGCCAGTCGCCCCAGTAAAACGTATGCATGGGAAACAATGAAGGAAACACGTCCAGCTCGTCCATAGTTGCCACCTGATCTTTACGCAGAAACTGCCCGTGAATCAGCACCGCACGACGATCTTTGGGCGGATGGCTCGCTTTTGCGGTCTTGATGGCGGCCAGCAAAAGATCAGAGGCCGCCTCGCCATTGGCGTGGGTGATGATTTGCGTATTGTTCTCAAACGCCCAATCGATGGCATCGAACACCTGATCTGGCGTCACAGCCGTGTAGCCGTGATAATCAGCCCGATAGCCTTCTGGCGGCGCATAATAGGGGCGATCACGATACGCCGTAAAACCTTGAGGTGAACCGTCTATCGTCAGTTTGGCCCCGCCCACTCTGAAACCATCAACGTACGTCTGGCTGGCGTTCTTGGCAATGAAATCGCGGTCTTGCATGACATCAACATAGGCCACCACGTCGATCGGAATGCGCCCTGCTGCGGCGGCACTTTTCATAAAGGGAACAATGGTAGATGTCGCCCTTCCTTCTTGCCCTGTGGTGTAGCCATATTGGCTGAGCAGTTTTGAGCCGGCTTCAAACAAACCTTCTGCCTGGCTTTCCGTCATGTGGCCAAACTGTTTGGCCAGCGCGGTAAAAAACGCGGCCTCTTCGAGCACGCCATTGGGCTGCTGTGAACCTTGCAAACGGCGAATAATGCCGCCTTCCGGGTTAGGCGTATGCTCGGTAAAACCAGCCGCTTCAAGCGCCTTGCTGTTCATGACGCCGATATGGCCAGACTGGTGAATGATCAAAACGGGCACATCGGTCGACACCGCGTCCAGATCTTCACGCGTAGGATGCTGCTGCTCAGCCAGCTGCGCGTTATCGTAGCCAAAGCCCAGAATCATGCCTACTTGTTCTTGCACGGCTGCATGCTCGTCGGACCAGGCCTTCAAGGTCGCCTTCAGGCTGGCCATGTCGTTAACCTTACCGTCAGGTGCAGACAGAAGGTTTGCCGAAATTGCCTGCAAGCCAATCATGAAGGCATGGCCATGGGCGTCAACAAACCCGGGTAATAAAGTGCGGCCTGCCAGGTCACGCAGTTGGGTCTCTGGGCCTTTGTACTGCTCAACGTCTTGCATGGAGCCTAGAGCAAGAATATTCTTACCCTGCACGGCAACGGCCTCGACACGGGGCTGTGTGTCATCCATGGTAAGAATCGGCCCGCCAGACCATATCTGGTCTGCGATGGGAGCGGCTGACGCCGCGTGCGCCAGGCTGAATACGCCAAGTAAAGTTGCCAGTCGACACGCTGTAATAAGCTTCATCAAGCCCCTTGCCCCCATTATGGTTTTTATGGATTCAGACTGTAACAGTCTAAAAACACGTACCGTAACATAGCCCGGCTAGAAATTGCGACCAAACATGCCTTATTCGGCGAAGCGCGGGGGCCGCTTCTCGATGAACGCGCGCACGGCCTCTTCATGATCAGGGCTTTGATGCGCGATGGCCTGGTAGGCCGCCGACGTTTCAAGCACGGATTCCAGTGAGCCGTGTTCGCCTTCGCGCAGCAGGCGCTTGGTCATGCGCAACGCGCCGCCGGGGTTGGCGGCGATCCTGCGGGCCAGTGTCAGCGCTTCTTCCAGCAAGTCTTCGGGTGCAACAACGCGCGATACCAGGCGGCAGGCTAGCGCCTGCTCGGCAGTCAACGCGTCGCCCGTAAAGGCCATTTCAGCAGCGACCGGGCGACCCACAATGCGGGGCAATAACCAGGCTCCACCATCACCCGGCACAATGCCCACACGTACAAAGCTTTCAGCAAACTTGGCGTTGCTTGCGGCGATACGGACATCACACATGCAGGCAAGGTCGAGCCCGGCACCTATCGCAGGCCCGTTGATGGCAGCAATAATGGGCACATCCAGGTTGTACAGCGCTCTGGGCAGTCGTTGAATGCCCTGGCGATATTCATTGCGAATCTCATCAACAGATGGTTTGTTGTCGGAGAAATAACGCTGCATGTCTTTAACGTTGCCACCTGAACTGAACACATTGCCGCTGGCTGTCAGCACAATGACGCGAACGGACTGGTCGCGCTCCACATCGTGGCAGAGCTGTACCAGCTCATCCACCGCCGTATTGCCCGTAAGCGCATTGCGGGTGGCGGGGTCGTTCATGGTCACGATCAGAATAGCGCCTTCGCGGCGTGTTTCCAGGAATTTGGTCATGGGTTCCTCAGCATACAGTCGATAAAAAAGATAGTGATTTCAGCAGTTGGGTAGTTGCGTAGTTGGGTAGTTGCGTAGTTCGGCAGTTCGGCAGTTCGGCAGTTCGGCAGTTCGGCAGTCGGGCGGTCGGGCAGTCGGGCAGCTCAGCGTGTCAGCGGCTCAGCGGCGGAGGATGGCGGCGCAGTGTACGCAGTGATCTCCCGGACGGCGTCCAGCGTAAGGCTGTCAGCACTTTCAAGCAGGCCGGCACCGATACGATCATGCCAGTATGACTCAGCGCCGGCCGTCTGACGCCAGTGATACAAGCGCCGCGTGTAAAGCTGCAAATCATATTCTTCAGTAAAGCCCAAGGCGCCATGAATGGCATGGCTAAGGCCTGCCAACTCCAGCGCTGCTTCGCTGGTGCAGGCTTTAGCCACGGCCACACGCTGCGCATCGGGCTGCCAGCTGTCGGCATTGCATCCTATGCAGGCCGCCATGCGTGCGGTAAAGGTATGCTCGGCCATCACGCTAAGCTGGTGCTGTATTGCCTGAAATTTTCCGATGGGGCGCCCAAACTGTTCGCGCTCATTAGCGTACTGCAGGGTTTTGCTGAATACAGTGAGCAACGCACCCGCCAGTTGCGCTGATACAGCACACGCCTGCAATACGAACAGCTCGCCTTCCAGCTTGACGACCTCTGCCTGCTCCCAAGCTGCCTTGGGCCAGTGCAAAGTGGCGTCCAGCGGAAACAGCCGTCCGGCCTCTTGTCTGGCCTCGCCCGCTGGAAGCAGGCGAACTTGGCTACCCGCCTGAACCAACACCCATGATGCGACGCGGCCATAATGCACATGATGCGCCAGTACGCCTGAGGCATCTTCTTGCGCCACAGCAATGGCTATGGCGCCATCGGGGCAACATATGCCCGAAGCCACCAGCACAGCACGCACAAGCATGGTTTCGGCCAGTGGCAAAGGCAGCGCGTACTTACCGCAAAGCTCCAACAGAGGGTAGGCCTGGCGCAGGCTTAACCCTGCACCGTTATGTTCTTCGTCGAGCATGGCGTCGGCAAAACCCGAATGCTGCAGCTCACGCCACAGCGCATCGGCGTTACCGCTTTGCTCGACGGCACGCACGACATCGGGTGTGCAGTGGTCCTTCAATAAGGCTTCCAGGGCATCCGTTAACAAAGCATCCATCTGTACGTTCTCCATGCCAGTTATCGCAGCCCAAGCCCACGGGCAATCATGCCGCGCAGAATGTCGCGCGTGCCGCCTCTGAGCGAGAAGGATGGCGCGACATGGGAGGTGTAGTTGAGGGTTTGCAGCAGTTCCAGCGGTATGTTCTGGTCTGTACGTGAATAAATATCATCTGCAATCGCAGCAGGAATAAACTGCTCCAGCGTCGTGCCCATGTCTTTGACGAGAGCTGCTTCGACCACGGGGCTTTCCCCTTGAGCAAGCCTGCCGGTCAGTGCCACCGACATGGCGCGAAGCGGCGCGAGTCGCGCCAGCACTTTACCCGCCAAACGCTGCGCCGAGGCAGTATGCCCCTGTGGTGTGCGCACATAGGCCAGCCACTCATCAAACAATACGATGCTGGAAAACAAACGCTCGGGGCCACTGCGCTCAAAGGCGAGCTCGGCGTTGACCTGTTCCCAGCCCTGCCCTTCTTCGCCTATCAGTGCATCGTCATCCAATTGCACGTCTTGAAAAAACACTTCGCAAAAATGGCTGTCACCCGACAGGTCAGTGATAGGGCGTATGGTGACGCCCGGTAACGAGAGATCTACGATAATCTGTGACAAGCCGTTTTTACGATCTTGCGTGCGGCCAGATGTGCGCACCAGCGCAATCATGTATTGGCAGTGATGCGCGTTAGTGGTCCAGATTTTTTGACCATTAAGTAGCCAGCCCGATGCGTTTTTTTCAGCTTTTGTTCGCACGCTGGCAAGGTCTGAGCCTGAGCCAGGTTCACTCATGCCTATGCAAAATGCCGACTCGCCCCGACAGATAGGCGGGATATATTTTTGCTTTTGCGCTTCGGTACCGTAACGCAAAACAAGCGGCGCACTCTGCCGATCTGCGATCCAGTGTGAGCCGACCGGCGCACCCGAGTTAAGAAACTCTTCAACCAGAACATAGCGGGTAAAGGCGCTACGCCCCGCTCCACCATACGCCTTCGGCAACGTGACACCAATCCAGCCGCGCTCGCCCAGCTTGCGACTGAACTCAGGGCTATAGCCTGACCAAGAACGGGCGCGGATATGCGCTGGCACGTCTTTTAACGCCTCACGCAGAAAAGTACGCACTTCGTCTCTAAGCGCTTCGTCCTGCGCGGGAATGTCCGTCATGGACAAGGACTCCAGCACGTGCATCAGGCGTCTCCTTACATTGCTTGCATAATAGATGGGATTATTGTTAACAATGTAGCCAAGAGCGCGATACAGTGTCCAATACCTAATTATCGTTTATCGATATAAATTCAGTATCAGCGCAATGGGTGAAATAGGGATCTGTTCAATTGCCAGGATACTCCTGGGCAGCGAGCAGCCTGAATTTTTCAGCGGCAGGGCTTTCGGATGATGCCAGGTAAGCAAGAGATAGCCCCGTCATGCCCGCCTCGGGAAAATCAGTAAATGATCGATAGGCAATCTGGTAGCGCATGACGTTTTGCATAATAGCTGGCACCAGCGCCACCCCCAAGCCGGTTTCCACAAGCGCCAGCACAGTCTGAATCTGCGTGGCTTCTTGGGTAATAATAGGAAGAAACCCGGCCTGCTGGCAGGCAAGCATAACGGAGCTATACAGGCCCGATGCGCTCGAGGCCGCATACATAATGAACCCCTCGTTAGCCAGATCGCGCAACTGCAGTTGGTCTTTGCCGACCAAGGCATTTGTGAAAGGCAAGGCAGCGACGAACGCCTCGCGCTCCAGAGGCATGACGGTTGCGCGCGATGTACGCAGCAAGGGCACACGAACTAAACCGATATCGAGCGCCTGGTCTTCAACCCCCTGCATGATCTCAACAGAGGTGGCTTCTGAGAGGATGAGCTCAACCCCAGGGAACTGCGCTCTATACAAGGCAGTGAGCCGTTGCAAAAGCCCTGACGTAGCCGAACCGACAAAGCCAATTCGCAAGACCCCACCTGTGCCAGACAGCGCATTGTTGATATCGGTCTTGATCTGCTCGCTGTGATAAATAAGCTTACGAGCCTGTTTTAATGCCGTCTTCCCGGCAAGCGTGAGCGAAACACCAGACGCCTTGCGCTCAAACAGTTTTGCGCCAAGCTCGACCTCGAGCTTCTGAATAGAAACACTTAGCGGCGGCTGCGTCATGTGCAGACGCTCGGCCGCCCTGTGAAAATTGAGTGTTTCAGCAAGGGCAATGAAGTGACGTATGCGACGAAGGTCCATGAGGCGCGGGTTTCTCGTTCGGGGTGATGAGGGGGTGTCTGGCGCTGCAACATGCTGCGGCCAAGTATGCCAAGGCCACGTCACGCAATACAAAACATACCCAATACCGCCACAGCGTCGTGCGCCAAGGCGTAGCAAGCCAATACATGAGTCATATCGTTAAGACTTGCGATCAGGCTTTAACGAATCAATAAACGCCTGAAGTAAGCGCTTACAGAACCTGCTCATATCGTACGCCAGTCGTACCTGTCCTGAACCTATGATGACACGATACCGATTCGATTTCAGTATCGATAAAGCTATTTAAAATATTGGACTAGACTTCGATCGCTCTCTTATGCTCACTTCTATGTCCGCCGATCAGCCCGCCTGCTTAGAACAAACGACTTATTCACCACCTGAGCGGAAAAAAACAAAAAATTACTGAGGGGCTCAAAAAAAATACTTTCCTTCGCTTTTTACGGTACTATTTTTATATAATTGGTACCAAAACAGGCTTAGCCTGAACAAATTTTTCATCCACACTCGCTTTGAGTGCGGCAAAAAGATGGAGACGTTATGGCATCCCCCCACACCGCAGTTCATGGCGGGTCAACCACGGCACAACTGTATGCCCAAGCTTTGCAGCACGCGCCCGACAATCCAGCCATTGTGTCCGGCGACAAAACGCTGACGTACGCCGAGCTGGCGCACAGAAGCTGGCAGACTGTACGCGTCCTGCAGCAGCAAGGCCTTCAGCGGCGAGACACCGTGGCCTTGTTGATTGGCAACCGAATGGAAGCCATTATTGCGCTCATTGCCGTGCACTGGCTGGGTTTGCGCTACCTTGCGCTGCACCCCTTGGCCTCTCAGGAAGATCACTGTTTCGTGCTTGAAGACGCGGAGGTCAAGGCGCTCATCGCGGACACCCGACAACACGCAGAACGTGCCGAGGCGCTGCGCTCAAGCGTCCCCCTCGTCGTGACGCTGGATGACACCCGATCAGGGCCTGGCCTCATCAACCTCGCAGAAAAGCAAGACGGCACCCCACTGGAACTTCCTGATGATCCGAGCGAAATCAGCAAGCTGGCGTATACGGGCGGGACAACCGGGCGCTCCAAGGGCATCCGGCACACCCACCGCACAGCCGTTACGCTCGTCATGCAGGCACTGGCTGCCTATGAATGGCCAGATACACCCAAATATCTGGTTACTACGCCTATTTCCCACGCCGCCGGCAGCCTGTTGATTCCCGTATTTCTGAAGGGAGGAACGGTCTACCTAATGGAAAAGTACAGTTCGGCGGCGTTTTTCGAGCACGTGCAGAAGCATCGCATTAACCTCTCTTTTCTTGTACCAACGCAAATATACGGATTGCTCGACGACCCGGCGCCTGATCAATCTGACAGCACATCTCTGGAACTGGTGCTCTATGGCGCAGCGCCCATTACACCGGTAAGGCTTGCCCAGGCGCTGGGAAAATTCGGCCCTGTCTTCGGCCAGATCTACGGACAGGCCGAGGCGCCTATGACTATCTGTTATCTCTCGCCCAAAGAGCATGATCTGATGCAGCCCCACAGACTGCAATCCTGTGGCAGGCCGATACCCGGCAACCAGGTTCAACTGCTGGACGCCAATCTTTCGCCTGTTCCTGTCGGAGAAATTGGCGAACTATGTGTACGCGGCCCGCTCGTCATGGACGGATATCTGAACAGGCCCGAGGAAGACGCCAAGGTATTTGAAGGTGGTTGGTTGCACACCGGAGACATGGCACGCGCCGATGCCGAGGGGTATCTCTATTTAGTCGACCGCAGCAAAGACATGATTATCACAGGCGGCTTCAATGTATTCCCCAGCGAAGTCGAAAACTGCCTCGCGCAGCATCCGCAGGTAGCGATCTCGGCGGTTATCGGCATCCCGCATGAAAAATGGGGCGAAGAGGTCACGGCGATCGTCGTCCTAAAGCCAGACGCAGAGTGTGACGAACACGAAATAATCACCTACGTCACCGAGCACAAGGGGGTAGTTCATGCCCCCAAGAAAGTCATCTTTACCGATCAGCTCCCCCTTACTGCGGTAGGGAAGATCGATAAGAAGACACTTCGGGCCCGCTATTGGTCCGTACAAAACCGTCAAATCAATTAGAACGGGCGCACACACTAGCACTGCCCATAACAAGCAAGGAGACATCATGAATCTGAAACAACATCTGGCCATCGCCAGCGTAGCCATATTGAGCCTGTGCAGCTCGGCAGTCAGTGCACAACAAAGCTATCCTGAACACCCCATCAAGCTGATCGTACCGTTTGGCCCCGGCGGCGTGACCGACCTGACCGGGCGCACGTACGCTCGATACATGAGCGAAGATTTGGGTCAGCCCATTGTTGTGGAAAACAAGCCAGGTGGTGGTGCAACTATCGGTGCAAACTATGTGGTTAAGTCCAAGCCAGATGGTTATACGATATTACTTGGTACTAATGTCACCCACTCAATCAACCCGCAGTTGATGCGCTCCATCCCCTACGACGCCCTCAAAGACTTTGAACCCATAGGCATCTTCGGTACCAACGGTAACGTGCTGGTGGTCAACAAAGACTTTCCCGCCAACACCTTCAAAGAATTTGTCGAAGTTCTAAAATCAAAAAAACAATCAGCGAACTATGCATCAGCCAGTATAGGAAGTTCGGCCCACATGGCTGCCGAACTGCTTAAACAGGAAGTGCCAGGGCTGGAATATATGCACGTTCCCTACGGCGGCCCGTCTGAAGCCATGACGGCGCTTATAGGAGGTCAGGTGGATTTTCTCTTCGCCAATATCGGTGCCGCAGTCTCACAGATCAAGGCCGGCAAAGTCAAAGCAATCGCGGTCAGTACCAGCAAGCGTTTTGCAGAGCTTCCTGATGTACCCACGATTGGCGAATCGGTGCCTGGATTCGAAGTGGTGGGATGGATTGCGGCTTTTGCGCCCAAGGGTACACCACCCGCGATTGTCGAGCGCCTGAACACCGCGCTGAACAATGCACAACAACGTCCTGAACTGCAAAAAACTCTGGATGCGGCTGCACTGGTTCGCAGGTCTGCAACGTCGGCTGAAACCGCCGAGTTCGTACAGGCTGAATACTCGAAATGGGGTCGAGTAATTCGTGATGGCAAAATCCCTCTGGTTAACTGATAGGTCTATCATGAGTCTCAAAGGCAAAGCATACATAGTGGGGGCTTACGAGCACCCCACACGATTCTCTCCAGACAAGTCAGTCACTCAACTTCACGCTGAGTGCGCGCTCGGCGCTCTGCAGGACGCTGGGCTGACCATCGATGATGTAGATGGTTATTTCTGCGCAGGGGATGTACCTGGCGGCAGCCCCATATCGATGGTGGAATATCTGAACCTGAACCTCAAATGGGTCGACGGCTCGGAACTAGGCGGTTGCTCGTACATGGTTCTGCTCCGTCATGCTGCAATGGCCATCGCGCAGGGCAAGTGTTCAGTTGCACTGATTACGCTTGCCGGCAAACCAAAAAGCATGGGTGTCGCCACAGGCACCGCACCACGCGCTTTGGGGCCTGAGCGCCCTGAGACCCCATGGGACCTGCCCTACAAACCGACGATCACCGGAATATATGGCATGCTTACGCAACGCCATATGTATGAGTATGGCACGACATCAGCACAACTGGCAGCGATCAAAGTCGCTGCATCACACCATGCACAATATAACGAGCACGCCGCCCTGCGCAAAGTAGTCACGGTAGACGATGTGCTCAACTCACCGGTAATATCTACCCCATTACACCGTCTGGACTGCTGCGTAATCACTGATGGTGGTGGTGCTCTGGTGGTAACCAGCCCGGAGATTGCGCGCAAGCTCAATCGCCCTCATGTGCGCATCATGGGTACCGGAGAAACCATTAATACTAGCCGTGGCGGTTACTTTGACTCGACGCAAACGGGTGCTGCAGTGACCGGTAAGATGGCTTTTGAAGAAGCCGGCGTCGGCGTGGCCGACATCAAGTATGCGTCAATCTACGACAATTTCACCATCATGGTGCTGATGCAACTGGAGGACCTTGGCTTCTGCAAAAAGGGTGAAGGTGGTCATTTTGTAGCCGAAGGCAACCTTATTTCTGGTCAGGGGCAATTGCCCTTCAACACTGACGGTGGTGGCCTTTGCAACAACCATCCTTCTAACCGTGGTGGCATGACTAAGGTGATCGAAGCTGTAAGACAATTGCGCGGCGAAGCTCACCCAAGTGTCCAGGTCAAGGACTGCGACATCGCCATGGCCTCGGGGCCTGGGTTGGTAGTAGGTGTTGGCCATGCCCACTCAACGATTATCCTTGAACGCGAGTAACACTATGCCATCCACTGACAGCCCAAACTACAGCAACGACCCGTTTGCGCAAGCCTACCCCGAAACGCTTCCGTTCTGGGAGGCCGCTGAAGCAGGCAAGTTGTTGCTGAAAACCTGCACCGATTGTGGCAAAGCGCATTGGTATCCGCGTATCATCTGTCCACTATGTAGAAGCAGTAATACTACATGGGGCGATGCCAGCGGGCGTGGCACCGTTTATTCTTACAGTATCGCAGAGCGTGCTGACCCGCCCTATGTGCTCGCATGGGTCAAGCTTGATGAAGGCCCCATTCTTATCACCAACCTCGTAGATTGCGATCACGGGGCAATAAAGATAGGCATGGAGGTACATGCTCGCTTTGAGACCAGCGATACAGGGCGCAAAGTACCTGTTTTTGCACCGAGGCCATAATGCTGCAGCGGTCATAAACAATGAGGCATGCGTCTGGGCATACCGCGCGACTGTGCACCGAATGCCTCAGTTTTTCTTGAGCAGACCGTTAAGTATAAGGTCATAAAACTGGGTAAATGCATCACCGATGGTAAACCCCGTTTCGGACAGAAACCTCTGGTTTCTGATCCGAAACGCGGCACCCAGAATGGCTTCAGACACAAGTCGTGGGTGATGTGCCACCAACACACCCTGGCGCACACCTTCTTCAATCATCAACTCAAGGCCGTTAATACGCGCGACCTGATACGCGTCAAAGACGGCACGCCCTGCCTCGAGACGGTCAAGATCGATTAGCGCAGGCTTGCTCAAACCCGTGGCATTCAAGGTTGCGTTCAAATAGGCAGAGATCGCCGCCGCAGCATTTTTTTCTTTGCGGGCCACTGCATGGCTCTTCTCCAAACTTGCGGCAAACACCTGCTCACACACCTTCACGAACAACTCTTCCTTGGACGGCGCGATTTCATAGATGCGCCGTCTCGAACACTTGAGACGCGCAGCCATATCGGCAATCGTAAGACCCGATATGCCTTCTGCTATCAACAGTTGAGTTAGCTCTTTCAGGAACGCATCCTGGCTGCGTCGCATAATCATGCATTATCGCAATATGGGGGAGAGACGATAGTGTACCGTCTTAGCAAGGCCTGAAAACTCAGAAGGCCCAGCCTTTTCACCACCTAGGTCTGCATGCAAAACGGGCTGTGGTTTACCTTAAGCAGACCAGAGCGGTCGGGTCGCATCTCGAGCAAAGCAACAATCACCTCGGTGGCATCAACAGATCAGGCAGCCACAACGAGAGCTCAGGAATATACGTCACCATCAACAACAGGCCGAGCAGCAACACAAAAAACGGGAGAGTGCCGCGTATGACCTGCACCAGCGGAATCTTGCCGACATCGGATACGACAAACAGGTTTAACCCCAGCGGCGGACTAAGCAATGCAATCTCCATATTGACGACGACGAGCACGCCGAAATGGATGGGATTAATGCCTAACGGTTCCAGAAGCGGCAATATCAGTGGCATGATTATCATGAGCACCGAGAGCACCTCCAGAAACATGCCCAGGAACAACAACACCACGTTCAGAAACAAAAGAAACTGCCAGCCCTTGACATCCCAAGCTTGCAACAAGCCTACAAGCTTGGCACCTATGCCCGATTCGGTAATCCAGTGCCCAAAGGGCAGGGCCACCGCAACGATAATCATAATTACGGCCGCATTGCGTACGCCTGCTGCCAAAGCCGGAAGCGTATCCCTCAGGGCCATGCCTCTGTAGACGAACAGAGCAAGCAAAAAGGCCACAATGGCCGAAAGCGCGGCAGACTCTGACAGGGTCACGAAACCGCCATACAGCCCGCCGAGAACGATGATAGGCAGAGAAAGAGCAGGCAAGGCTCTGAGCGTGTGGCGGAACTTGTCTTTGCTGGACAAGGCATCGCCGGTAATGGCGTAGTTATTGCGCCGACTGAACCAAATGATGTATGCGGAGATCATGATGGTTTGCAATAGCGCCGGCACTACACCCGCCAGAAACAGGCGAGGTATTGAGACATCTGCCAAAACACCGTACACGACGAATGCCAGCGAAGGCGGGATCAAAATACCCAGCGTGCCGGCAGAGGCAACAACGCCGGACGAGAACGAGGCAGAATAGCCGCTGCGCAACATGGCCGGTATCAAAATGGTGCCCATGGCGATGGCCGTAGCCACCGAGGAGCCGCTCATGGTGGCAAACAGTGCACAAGCCATGATAGCCACCAGACCCACGCCACCGCGAATCTCTCCCACCCAGGCCTGTGCCGCGTCAACCAACGCCCGCGCGATACCTCCGCGCTCCATGAACGTGGCGGCGATGACAAAATAAGGCACTGCCAGCAGCGGAACCGAATTGAGTTCGTCAATGACTCGCTGAGCATAGGAAAGAAGCGCATCATCTTGGTAAAACAAGATAAGGCTTGTGGTACCCAGTGCAAGAAAAATTGGGATGCCCAGCGCAAGCAGCGTCAGAAACATAAACATTAAGGCGGTCGTCATGCGTGGGCTCCGCCAGGGCGGCTTACCAGCCTGGCAAGATGAAGCGCATAGCGCAAACTCATTAGCGCCATGCCAGCCGGTAGCGCTGCCGTGTAAATCCACAAGGGAAATCGAAGGCTGGTGGAAGACATATCGCCAAACTCAAATGCCTCCAGCGCAATTTGCAGACCCAGGTAGGTCATGATCATCGAAAAAACAAGACCCAACACGGCAGAGAGCACTAAAGCAGCCCGCTTCAGACCCGGACTGAACCAGTTTAGAAAGATGTCGGCCTTAATATGCCTATTGTTCGCCGTGATCACACCCAGTGACAGGAAAATCGCCCAGACGATGAGATATACCTGAATCTCATCGCTGGCCGGTAAGGAATGCCCCTCTCCCACATTTCTAAGCACGACATTGACCAGGCATACAAGCAACGCCGCAATGCCCAACGAGCCCACCAGGCCGTCCTCAATGCGTTGCAGCCCCGATACGGCTGGCGGTGACGTATCAATGTCTGCATGTTGGAACACACCATCGGCTGGCCGCGCTTCAGAGTTTTCAGGAGTCGATGGTATTTTCATTTGAGCCTAATGCTTTCCAAGGTCAGAATTTGACGCTGGCGGCCTGAAGCTCTTGCAGCGCAAGCTTCTCGGACTCCGGGTCAATGTTCATTGTCTTGATCAGTGCCGCCTGTGTCTGCATGAGCTTCTTGCGAGCGCCGGCGCGTGCCGCTTCATCGGGGCTCGCGGCCTCGATACCATGCTCTTTAAGCGTAAGTGCGGCGTCTGACTCAGCCTGCGCGACCATTTCTCGCTGCTGGATGACAGCCACATCCCATGCTTCGACAATGGCTTTCTGAATATCAGCAGGCTGCTTCTTCCAGAAACGCTCACTCACAAGCGGCACATACTGCGCCATGAACTGGTAATCATCAAAACTGTACTTCAGGCCCGAATCCCAAAGCTTGGCAGTCCGCACACCCTCCCGGCTACTGGCAATGGCCTCAACCGCACCCTGACTCATGGCCATGGGCAAATCGGAGAAAGGAATCATCACCGGCACGCCGCCCAAGCCTTCAATGCGGGCGGCGAACGTGGTGCCACCCGAATACTGAATTTTCATGCCTTTGAAGTCGTCATAGGAGCGGATGGCTTTATCGGTGCTGTAAAAGTGGATGGATCCAGCATCCGCCCATTTACCTAAAACCTTTACTTTCAGCCGATCTTCAATTTTCCCATTGACCAGAGTACCTAGCTCCCCATCCATAAGACGATGTGTAATGTCTGGGTCAACGCCATAGAACATCGGCAGCGCTGTAACGGCGGCATTAGGCTCACTACCCTCCAACTGCCACGTCCCAGGCACACCCATTTCCAGCGCGCCCTGACGCAAGGCCTTGGGCACATCGCGATCGCGGAACAATTGCGCACTTGGATACACTTCGACGGCAAGCTTGTCGCCCACCCGCTTTTGCAGCTCCTCAGCAAACAGTGCCACGCCCTTGTTGCGGACATGAGAAGGATTGGTATCAAGTGAAATTCTGAACTTCTGCGTATCAGCCATCACGGCTGTAGAGAGCAGCAAACCGCATGCGGCAACGCCAAGAGAACGGATTAGCTTAGTGGTAGTAAAAGCGGGCATGGGTATTTCCTTTGAGAAGATTCACGCCACCCTGATCACGGGCAGGCTTAAAATGGAAAAGCTCTATGGGCAGTTCAGCAATAGCTAGTGTTGAGGACTGGCAGATTCAAGTCGCTGGGCCACTGCCAATAGCCGCCAGTCGTCGCCATGACGAGCAATCAGCTGTAACCCAATGGGGGCACCATCGCCGGCAACACCCCATGGAATGGAAATCGCCGGCGACCCGGACAGGCTGAACGGCATGGTCAATTGCGTTACTGCCGTGTGCAGCGGATAACTCGTTGAATCAATCGTGACGTGGCTGGCGCCACCTTCGGGTGCGGGGCTGCGCATTGTGGGACAAATCAGCACATCCACCTGTTCAAACAGCGCATCAATGTCATTAGCCAACTGCGTCCTCATTCGCTGGGCGCGAACATACCAGGGTGCGGGCAGAAAATTGGCAATTTCGAGTCGGATGCGCACTTCCTCACTCAGCTTTTCCGGGCTGCGCAACAATCGGTCCTCGTAAGACGCGGCAGCCTCTGTCGTAATGGTCATAAACTGCAAGGCAGAGGCCATCGTCGCCGAAGACAGAGAAATCGTGCTCAGTTGCGCCTGGTCCTGGCGCATAGCCTCGCAGGCAGCGTCCAAGGCGGCAAGTACCTGCCTATCAAGCGGCTCGACGAAATAGCCATCCAGCCGCCCAACGCGCAGCCCGCTGAGGTTTTCCAGTGCCCAACTGGGTTCCTCCGGCAGGTCTAAAAGTGCTGCAAACACCTGCGCACAGTCTTTGACGTATTTGCCCAGTGGGCCCAAATGATCAAGTGTAGGTGCGACATCAATGGCGCCATGGCGAGGTACGGAGTCATAAGTGGGCTTGAACCCAACCACACCACAACAGGCGGCTGGCAGGCGTATGGAGCCGCCGGTGTCCGTGCCGAGCGTGACGCGCGTGATACCAGCAGCCACAATGGCTGCAGAGCCGCCACTGGAACCACCCGGAATGTGCCCGGCCGAGACTGGATTGATGACCCGACCGTACACAGGATTATCACTGCTGGCACCGAAAGCCATTTCATGCTGATTGGCCATACCGATAACGACGGCTCCATGTGCACGCAAACGGCCGACACAGACCGCGTCTTCCTGCGCCGGAGCAAGGTCTCCCGACGCACTGCCGCCTGTAGCGGCCATGCCACGTACCCTTATCATGTCTTTGACGGCAACTGGCACACCAGAAAGATAACCCGCACTCGCTGGCTCAGGCTGCTCGGCAAACGTACAGAACAAATGCAAAATTGGGTTGAGCTCTTTAGCGCGTGCCAGCGCGGCTGTCGCATCTGCAGACATATTGGAGTGAGGCAGCAAACACGAACTCAGCGTGCCTGCGGCCGACCGGATGCTCGTATCGCGTGGTTGAAACGGCTGGGCACTAGGGGTAGGCAATGATCGGAACAGTTCAATTTCTGGATGGTTGATCGCCAATCGCTGCAACCAGGCCTGAGCCCTGTCTTCATGGCCATAACCCACCCAACTGGAATAGGCCGAAAATACCTGAGCAAGCTTCGCCTCTTGGCCGTGTGTCATCCGTAGTCTCCAACGTGTCGGCGAGCAAATTATTTAGTTTCATTAGATGAAACTGTTGTTTTATAATTAAAGAAATTTTAGAGGAGGAAAATTGACATGTCAAGAAAAACACCGGCCCCCAAAGCTGCGGCTGACAAACGTGCATCCCCTGCAGGCGTTACTGCTTTAGAACGCGGCCTGAAGCTTTTACGAGTGCTTGCCGATCATGAAAATGTCAGCCTTACAGAGTTGGCCAAAAAATCAGACTTGAGCAAGGCGACCGCATTGCGCTTGTTGCGGACACTGGAACAACAGGGCTTTGTATGGCGCGATGGCCGGCAGTCTTACTGGCTGGGTTACTCCTTACTAGTCATTACGCGCAATCTTTCGCTTAAAGGATGGCTGGCAAACAGCATTCAACCCGAGCTTGAGATGTTGGCCGAGAAAACCGGCGAAACTGCATCATTCTTCAGCATGAGTGAAAACCAGAGGTTGTGCGTGGCAGCTGCCAATGGATGGCGCGATGTGGGTCATCGACTGAATGTTGGTGATACCTTGCCGATGACAGGCGCCAGCGGTGAAGTGTTCATGAGCTATTCGGAGGGGCGCCCGGCGCAGTATGAACCCCTTGTTTCGCTGTCTCTGGGCGTGAGAGTGGCTGAACTAGCATCCATTGCTGCACCCATTTTCAGTAGTGACGGAAAGTTAATCGGCGCCGTATCGCTTTCGGGCACCCGTACACGTTTTGTCGTTAAGGCCTACATGGATGAGCTGCGCAATCACTTCACGGTATGCCTCGAAAGAATCCACGCTTCACTGCAGCAGTAATCGGCGCAGACCACGCTCAAGTAGTTATGTGGCCGTCTTAACCGTGCGTTATGTCGCGCACAGTCTGAGGCCACCACAGCGTCGTTCCATACATGAGACACATCGTCCGCGCTCAACCACTGGTCAGGCGCCCACGGTACTTGTAAGCTTGTCTGAAACGATTGATCGCAACACACCTCGTCCAGCCGCATCACCGTGCGGCTGATACGTCACTTGCTACGGGTCAAAAACCACGCCAAGGCGTCCGTCATCCTGCATTAAAGGAACAT
Source organism: Pusillimonas sp. ANT_WB101 (assembly GCF_008369125.1). NCBI lineage: Bacteria > Pseudomonadati > Pseudomonadota > Betaproteobacteria > Burkholderiales > Alcaligenaceae > Pusillimonas > Pusillimonas sp. ANT_WB101. Next base: position 301,587 of record NZ_VOAY01000005.1, read on the forward strand.
CAAGCATGAGCACCGAACTCGTTATCGAAAAACGCACGCATGACCTCGGAGGCGGTTTTATTGTGGGGCGGGTTTTGCCCTTCAAGAAGCGCCGCATGGTGGGGCCTTTTGTGTTCTTTGACCACATGGGCCCATTGGATCTTGCTCCAGGCATACCGCGCAATCTAGACGTCAGGCCTCACCCACACATAGGGCTAGCCACTGTTACCTATCTGTACAACGGCAGAATCACTCACCGCGACAGCCTTGGGTTTGAGCAAGAAATTTTGCCTGGGCAGGTTAACTGGATGGTGGCGGGACGCGGCATTACGCACAGTGAGCGGCTAGAGTACGCGCGCGCACATGGCGCAAACATGCATGGCATACAGGCCTGGGTGGCGCTGCCCACCGAGCATGAAGAAACCGACCCGGCGTTTTACCATCTGCACGGCGCTGAACAGCTACCGGAATGGCAGGAAGATGGGGTGTCTTCGCGACTGATTGCTGGTGATGCCGACGGCCTTCGCTCCGGCACGCCTACGCACTCTCCATTGTTTTACATGCACTGGGACATGCAGGCCGGTGCCTGTAATAGCCTGAGCACCCAGTATCCCGAACGCGCCGTATACGTTGCCAGTGGTGCAATAGAGGTCAACGGCAACCCACTGCCAGCAGGCCGCATGATTGTGCTGGAACCGGGAACAGCCGCGCAAATCAAGGCCGTGCAGCCCTCAACCGTTATGTTGCTTGGTGGCGAACCCATAGGCGAACGTTATCTGTCATGGAACTTTGTGTCGTCATCCAAAGAGCGACTGGCTCAGGCGCGTGCAGACTGGGAAGCTCAGCGCATGAAGCTACCTGTGGGTGACGACCAGGAATTTATGCCCTTACCAGACGGGCTGGGATAAGCCAGGCTTTTTATGGCCATGCCCAACAAATGGCGCCTCGCTTGGGGCCGTGTACAAGGTGTTTTCAACCATTGACACCGCCCACCCCCGCGCTATATGTTTAACGACTGTAAAAATAGAAATTCCGTAGTTTTTTTTCACCCACAAAAACATACAAAAGACGGAGACAACATGACCACACCCTCGACGCGACCGCGCGCCTTGCAGATAGCCACTGCTCAAACCGTGCGCGGCATTGCGGCGCTCCCCAGCACGCCACGCTGCACATCACGCTCTCTGCTTGCCTCTGTGGTCATGGCCGCCAGCGCCGTGCTGCTTGGCAGCCCGGGCACAACGATGGCCCAAAAGCTTCCCGATACCATGACATGGTCAGCCTATGATGTAGGCTCGGCAGGTTACGCGGAGGCATCCGCCATGGCCGATGCCTTCGGCAAAAAATTCGGTACGAAAATCCGCATACAGCCGTCGGGCTCCTCAATCGGGCGGCTGCAGCCAGTGCTAACCAAAAGAGCTGACGTAGGGTTTCTGGCCACAGAAACCTTTTTTGCTTCTGAAGGCATCTACGATTTTGCCGAGCGCCGTTGGGGCCCGCAAAACCTTCGTGTGCTGGCAGGTCGCCCAGCTGCCTTTGGCCTGTTTACCGCCGGTGACTCAGACATCAAGAAAATGTCAGACGTCAAAGGAAAGCGGCTTGCTCTCGTCGCCGGAAACCCGTCCGTCAACGTCAAATGTGAAGCGTTTCTGGCGTTTGCCGATATGACGATCAAAGACGTCAAGCCCACCATGTTCCCCACCTATGCGGCAGCCATGAGTTCTGTGCTGCGTGGTGAAGCCGACGCGTCATGCACCACGACAACTCCAAGCCAGGTTTATGAGCTGGAGGCATCCCCGCACGGCATACGGTGGCTGACGCTTCCACCCGATGACAAAGAGGGTTGGAAACGCCTGAACGCGGTAGCGCCGTTCTTTCAGCCCTACCTGGAAACTGTTGGTGCAGGTATCAGCAAAGAAAAGCCCGCACAAATTCTGGCTTATCGTTACCCCATGCTGGTCGTGCGTGGCGACATGACAGACGACATGGCCTATAACTTCATCAAGGCTGTAGACGAAACCTATGATCTCTACAAAGATGCAACTGCCGTCATGTATCGCTGGAAACTGGAAGACTCAGGCGTGCCTGCTGCCGACGCCCCCTTCCACCCCGGTGCGATCCGCTATCTGAAAGAACGCGGCATATGGAAGGATGAAGATCAGGCCTGGAACGACAAGCGTACGGCACGGCTGAATGCATTGCTGGCTGCCTGGCCTAAAGCCATGGAAGAAGGTAAAGGCAAATCCGACGAAGAGTTCGCAAAAATCTGGGAAAAAGATCGGCAGGCGGCACTCGACACGCTGAACTGACTCCTTTCCGCACTGCCCTCTTGCTTAGGGTAGAACCCTATGGGGCAGTGCTTACTCTTGCGGCTTCCTGTGAGCATCCATGACTCTTCCTGCCGATGAAATCAGTACAGCGTCCGACGCACCTCGCGACACGGTCTTCCGGCTTAGCGGTGCCGCTCGCTGGATCGCCCTGGCCTTGGGCTTCGCGGGTATGCTGCTGGCCATCAATCAGACATTTCATTTACGGATTCTGGGTTTCGAACCGCTGGGCAATTCTTACCTGTACTACCTGATCGGGTTGTTTCTAGCCGCATCATTCATCAGCTTTCCGGCCCGCCCTGGTGACCGGCGCGTGCCGTGGTACGACTGGGCTTTGGCCGCTATTTCAATGGCCTGCTGTATTTATATCGGCTATCACGGGCTCATCATTATTCAGGAAGGCTGGGATTACTCAGCGCCATTACCGGCCACCATCGCCTCTGCAATTCTTATTGTTGCCGTGCTGGAAGGCGTACGACGTTGCGGCGGCTGGCCTCTTTTAATTGTGGCACTGTTTTTCGGTAGTTATCCGCTTTTTGCCGACAGCATGCCCGGCTTTCTTTGGGGCACACAATACACATTCGGCGAAACCATACGCGCGCACGTCATGGGCGTTGAAAGCATTATCGGCATACCCATGCAAGTCGTGGCCGATCTGGTTATTGGCTTCGTGGTCTTTGGCGCAGCTTTGACCGCAACAGGCGGCGGCGACTTCTTCATGCGGTTTTCTACGGCACTTATGGGTCGCAGCCGCGGTGGGCCTGCCAAAGTGGCCGTGGTATCCAGCGGTATTCTGGGCAGCCTGTCGGGCAGTGTCATCTCGAATATTTTGACTACTGGCCCCATCACCATCCCGACGATGAAGCGTGCGGGCTATCCGGCACACTATGCTGGCGCGGTGGAAGCGTGCGCTTCTACTGGCGGAACACTGATGCCACCGGTCATGGGAGCGGTGGCCTTTATTATGGCGTCGTTTCTGGGCGTGCCCTATTCCGACATTATTGTGGCGGCTTTCTTACCGGCACTGCTGTTTTACGTTGCTCTGCTCTTTCAAGTGGATAACTACGCGGCGCGCCGGGGCCTGAAAGGCCTGCCAGCTGACCAGATACCCGTACTGACAGAGACCCTGAAAGACGGCTGGCCCTATCTGCTTAGCTTGGTCATGCTGATCTATATGCTGCTGGCCATGCGTCTGGAGGCATACGCGCCGTATTACGCCACGCTGGTTCTATTGGTTATCTCCATGTTCAAGCGCAAGCATCGCCTGAACCTGAAACGCGGCATCGAGTTTATTTCTGAACTGACCACCAGCGTGGCCAACCTGGTCGCCATTCTTGCTGGCATTGGCCTGGTGGTAGGCGGGTTGTCGTACACAGGCGTAGCGGGCGCTTTCTCACGAGAACTGCTGCTTTACGCCGGTGGAAGCGTTCCGCTCATGCTGATTGCCGGTGCGGTGACCAGCTTTGTGCTGGGTATGGGCATGACCGTCAGCGCCTGCTATATCTTTTTGTCGATTCTGCTGGCACCGGCCTTGATCGCAGCCGGCCTGAACCCGCTGGCCAGCCATCTGTTTATTTTGTACTGGGGCATGATGTCTTACATCACGCCTCCCGTGGCACTGGCTTCAATTACCGCTGCGGGGCTTGCTGGTGCGAACCCGATAAAAACCGGTTTCCAGGCCATGCGTCTAGGCAGCATTCTGTTCATCCTGCCCTTTCTGTTCGTCATTAACCCGGCCCTCATCATGCAGGGCGGTGCCCTGGAAATCATCCAGGCATCGTTCACTGCATTGGTGGCTGTGTGGCTCTTCGCATCGGCACTTGAGGGCTATCTTTACGGTGTCGGCGCGCTTGGAATGGTCAGCCGTATACTGGTGTTCATAAACGGTGCTTTGCTGGTGTACCCCGAGCCCTATAGCGATGCGGCGGGCCTGATCATGATCATCTTGATTTACCTTGGCTTCCGGCTTCGCCGTGGGTCACTGGCACCGCGGACCTAAGGCGTGTCTTTGAAGTACGGTGCGAGCCTGGCCAGGATTTGCGTTGGCCTTGCTCACACCATACCTTAGTAGTGCTGGTTCCTTGCACGGCGGATCAGCCTAGCACTTACTGCAACCCCAACAGCATAAAAGCCGCTACGGCATTTGACCGCAGCGGCTTTTATGCACAGGTGCCCGCTCAGAAGAGTTGTTGCGGCAGCCAGGTAACAATGCTTGGGAACATCATAAGAATACCCATGCCAATAATCTGCACAATCACAAACGGCCAGACCGATCGGTAAATATCACCCATGGTAATACCCGGCGGGACCACACCTTTAAGATAGAACAGATTAAAACCAAACGGCGGCGTCATGTAGCCAAGTTCCATGTTGATGACAAACAAAATGCCGAACCAGATCAGATCAAAGCCCAGTGACTCAACCACCGGGATGAAAACCGGCAGCGTAATCAACATAATGCCTACAGGGTCAAGCACCATGCCCAACAGGAAAATAACCAACATCATGGTAATAATGATGCCCCAGGGCCCACCCGGCAACAGGTGCATCAGCCCCTCAATAAACTGCTGCGCACCCATGCCCTGATAGGCGGCACTGAATGCGTGCGCGCCAAACAGAATCCACATAATCATGCCCGTGAGCCTGAGCGTGCGTATGGACGATTCTTGAATCATCGACCAGGTAAGCTTGCGGTACACCGCCGCCGACAAAAGGGAACCCAGCACGCCCATGGCAGCGGCTTCAGTGGGGGTTGTAATACCCGCCATGATCGACCCCATGACCATGACCACAATCATGATGGGCAGCAGCACTGCCTTGGTGGACGCAAGTTTTTCTGCCAACGTGCCGCGTTCGCCTTTGGGCAGCGCAGGGCCAAGCGACGGCTGCAGATAGCAGCGTATGCCTACGTACAGCGACACCAGCACCACCAGCAAAAGGCCAGGCAATATGCCTGCTGCAAACATGCGGCCTACCGAAGCACCCGTGATGATGGAGTACAGAATCATCATGATGCTGGGCGGAATCAAAATGCCCCAGCCGCCACCCGTATTAATACAACCTAAGGCCAATGTTTTGGAGTAACCCCGCTCCAGCATGGCTGGCAAGGCAATCGTACCCATGGCCACGACCGTGGCGCCACTGACACCCACCATTGCGGCAAAAATGGCGCAGATAAACAGCGTGCCGATGGCCAGCCCGCCGCGAAAACCGCCAAACCACAAGTGCATGGCCCGGTAGAGATCACTGGCAACGCCCGTACGCTCGAGAACCATCGACATGAAGACAAACAGCGGTATGGCCACCAACGTGAAACTCTCCATAGTGCTCCAAACTTGTGAAGCCACCATGTAAAACGAGTCAATGCCCCAGGTGAAATACAGGAAAACGACGGATACACCGCCCAACACAAAGGCCAGCGGCACCCCTAGAAACAGAAAGAACAGCAATGAGCCAAAAAACAGCAGAGTAAGGACTTCGACGCTCATCAGGCCTGCTCCCCTGAAGAAGGTTCGACGCAAGCTTGCTCAGGATGCATCACGGCGCATATATCGTGCGCCAGTTTTACCAGGCCTTGCAGAAGCAGCAGCACGCACCCCACGGGTATGGCAAGCTTGGCAGGCCAGACTGGCGCATTCCATGCTGAAAAAGAAGTTTCCAGATTCGAAACCGACTCGTAAGCCATCGAGCTGCCAAAATAAAGCAGCGCGGCAAGAAACATAAAGAACAGCAGCGATGTCACGACGTCGACCATGGCTCTGACGCGCGGTGGAAACTTGGAGTAAAAAATGTCGACATTGACATGACCGTGATGCGCGAGGATGTAGCCACCCGACATAATGGCGTAGAAGCCAAAGACAAGCTGGGTAAGCTCATTTGCCCATACGGTGGGCGACGACAGCACGTAGCGGCAGAACACTTCAATCAGAAGAAACGCCGACATAAAAACCACGAGTAGCGAAATCAACCGGCCAACAATGTCATTGAGCCGGGTGATGCCATTCATGGCGATAAAAATTGCACGCATTCGTGGTCTCCAGTACGTCTTTGCACTGAAAAACCCGCCCGAAGCACGGGCGGGTTGAGGTAGCAGGTTTTACAGGTAGCCCAGTTCGCCGAGGAACTTGCGCAAACGCTCTACGGCATCTTTGGCTTCGGGGCTGCGCTCAGCCTCGGTGTCCCATAGCTTTTGGGCGCTGTCTGTCAGCCTTTGCTGTACATCTTCAGGCAGCACAATAACTTTGACGCCGTCTTCTTTTTGGGCCTTGGCCAAGGTGATCTGCTCTTTGTACAGATACTCATTGGTACGCAACCAGAACTGCTCATCCAGCGCTTGCACCAAAATAGTGCGCACGTCGTCGGGCAGCTTGTCGAGCGCCTTCTGGTTAATAATGAAGGCATCAGTGCCGGCAATGTTCAGCGGCGGCTTGACATGGTATTTAGCCACTTCATACAGACCTGTGCTCTTGGCACCCTGCGAGGCCCCCCAGTGAGCGCCGTCAACCACACCACTGGCCAGTGCCGAGTACACCTCAGTACCTGGCAGGTAAACGCCCGAAGCGCCGGCATCAGTCAGGAATCGCTGCAAAATGCCCGACGAACGAATTTTCAGGCCCTTGAAGTCTTCCCAGCTGTTGATGGGTTTCTTCACGACCATTTCGGTGGGGTATACCTTGTCGGTCGAGTAATACACGTTGTACTTGGCCGCTTCTTTGCGCAGCATGTCTTCAAAGCCAAGCTGGGTATGAAAGTAGGCGGTTTCCCAGACTTCGCGGAAGGCAAAGGGCAAGCCTGAAGCAATACCGGCAAGTGTCAGCTTGTCTTGCACATAGCCCGGAGAGATCGTACCCATCTGGATGACGCCGCGACTGACTGCATTAAAGGTTTCATTTGCCTTGAACAGTGTGCCTGCTGGAAAAATTTCGATCTGCAGACGGCCATCGGTACGCTCGGCCACCACTTTTTGCAAACGTTCAACGCTGTCTTTGTAAGAACTACTTGAAGTAGGGAAATGAGATTGCAGGCGCCACTTAATGACGTCGGCGGCGGAGGCGGTGGCAGACACGGCAAAGACACCACCCGCAATGAGTACCGCCAGCGTTGTATTGCGCACTAAGCCGGTGCGGAGTTTGTTAAAAAGACCTGAATTGGGTCGAGTCTGTACGGACATCGAGTTGTCTCCTTTGAAAAGCTGATGTTATTGATGTGCCCTGTTTGTATCGGATTACAAGGGCAGTTCTGCAATGCAGAACTGCCCCAGGCGGACAGTTGCGTTACGGTCGCGATCGACAAAAGAATAGGCCATTTATATCGATTTGCCTACTGGTATTCCTACCAAGAACAAAATTGATTTCTGCAATGCAGCACAAAAAACGTTAAAAAAACCGATGCAGCGCCTAGCTGCATCGGTTCTCTGGTTCAAGGGGTGCTCACGTAACGAAGATCCAGCACTACAGGATAGACCCGAAGTCGATGATCCACAGTTTCCAACCGCTGCCGCGACACTAGGTCGCGGCCCGTAAGCTATTTAGAGGAGTTCCTTCTTGTTAATTTTGGTGCCGTTAAGCGACACACCTGCCATCACGCCGGCATTTGTCATAACAAACCCGACCACCGGTTTATTAATCGTAGCAGTGTCTATACTGCCGTTTGCGCCGATGTTGGCAACGGCGATCGTTGCATCCACCCCTGCCGTCCAGCCGTCGCTGGCGCGAAACTGTTGCAGAGCCTCATCAGTCATAAACAAGATCACGATGGCTTTGGATTGGGCACCTGCCTGTAAACCTATAGAGCCCGAGGTCGTGCTGTAGTAGCCCTGATTTTTGCCGTTAATTCTCAAAACACCATCGCCATGCTCACCGCCGACAAGAAAGCTTGCTTCCAGCACCTTCGGAAACACCAGCACACCCTTGGCTTTTTCAACCAATGCCTGAGAGTCTGGCGCCACGCTATACAGGCGCTTGAGCGCCGCGTCAGTGCGCGTGTTGATGTCTTCCCGTTGCTGGGCGGCCGTGGCGGGGTCGCGAGGAGCTGTGGTCGTGCAGGCCGTAAAGGCCAGGCTGGTAAAAGCGGCCAGTGCGATTACCGAACTAGCACGGCGAACTACTGAGGTTTTTTTTTGCATAGCGTATCTCCATCTTATTAGGGCGGTGGTCAGGCCTACCGTAAATATTACTCAGCAAGTTTCATGCCGCTTCCAGCCCTGAATACCGTGCGCTCAGCTTGCCATCGTATTGTTCACTATTTTGGACGATATTGCACACGTATTATTGAGTATATCGACACGCGACGCAGTAATTCAGCCTAGCGTGCTGAAATGCCGCAGTGAAAAGGTAATTGCATACAACAAAGCCAGCGCAGCAAACCATGCATGAAACCACGCCTTTCTGGTCAACATCGCGAAAATGCTAAGACCAACAATAATGGTAACGGCCAATGGGTATTCGACGCCATAATTGTAAAAATGATCCCAACCTTTGAGGACAGTGTCATATACATCAGCCAGCTGGATCAATATCAGCAGTCCGAAAAACCATTTGCGGCGTGAAATAAAATAATCGTGATAACTCGCATATTCTTGCATGTGCTCTGGGAACAGCATGGCACACAACAGGAAATGCAAGGCGGCAAAAAAAATAATAAAAAGATAAGTTTCGAAGTTCCAGACCTGGATCGTTCTCAAGTTAAATTCCAGCCACCAAAAGTGCACCACCGACAGCAGCGCATAGGCAACCCAGGCTATGTGGGTGAAACATGTTCTTTTTCGATGTGGGTGCTGCACCAAACTGGCTGAGCCAATCAGTACTCGGGATATGCAAAGGCCAAGAACAATACCGATAATTATTCGGACATGTACAAACGCCTCAGGCGCAGAAATCGGTGGCGTCAACGCTTGTTCAATGGCCAAACAGCTCTCCTCATGGCCCGCCTGCCGCTGGCCTTAATCACTTAGCTATCATTATTAAGGAAAGACGACGGGCGCTGGGCTTACGCTCTGACGCAGACCAGCCGTAACGCCGCCCTTCATTGTTTTCACACAATACAAGCAGAGCACGCGCACGCGGCCACATACCTTCAGGCTTCCGCCATAATCCACTGCGCCGCTTTCTCGGCAATCATGAGCGTCGGGCTGTTGGTGTTGCCGCTGGTAATCGTCGGCATAATGCTGGCATCCGCAATACGCAAGCCGGCTATGCCGTGTACGCGCAGGTGTGCATCCACCACGGCCAATGGGTCGTCGACGCGGCCCATGCGAGCCGTGCCAACCGGGTGAAAAATGGTTGTGGCTATATCGCCTGCCAGACGTGCCAGCTCTTCATCGGTCTGAAACTGCACACCAGGTTTAAACTCTTGGGGCCTGAACTTTGCCAGCGCCGGCTGCGCAACAATATTGCGCGTAACGCGCAGAGAGTCTGCGGCGACTTGGCGGTCTTCTGGCGTGCTCAGATAGTTGGGGGAAATGGCTGGTGCGTCTTCAACGCGGTTTGATTTGATTTGTACCGTTCCGCGACTGGTGGGGTTCAAGTTGCAAACGCTTGCCGTAAAGGCATTAAAGGTATGCAACGGATCGCCAAATGCCTCCAGGCTCAAGGGCTGCACATGGTATTGAATATTGGCATAAGGCTTAGACGGGTCGCTGCGCGTAAACGCACCCAGTTGGGAGGGCGCCATGCTCATGGGCCCGCTACGTGTAAACATATACTCAAGCCCAATGGCCGCCTTGCCCAGTACCGAACTGGCCAGTGTATTAAGCGTTTTAACGCCTTCTACCTTGAAGACCGTACGGATCTGAAGATGGTCTTGAAGGTTCGAGCCTACGCCCGGACGATCCAACACGGTCTCAATGCCATGCTTGGCCAGCAATGCCGCTGGCCCCACCCCTGACAACTGCAACAGCTTGGGGGTATTGATGCTTCCGGCACTGAGCACCACTTCTTTGCTTGCCTTGACCGTTACCAGCTCGCCCTTGTGCACTACCTGAACCCCAGTGCAACGCAAAGCGCCATCGGCACCACGCTCCATGCACAGGGTGTTTGCGCTCGACGACGTCCACAACATAAAGTTGGGCCGTGACATGCAGACAGGCCGCAGAAACGCCTTAGCGGTATTCCAGCGCCAGCCGCTCTTCTGATTGACCTCAAAATACCCGACGCCTTCATTTACCCCTTTATTGAAATCGTCAGAAGCCGGAATACCCGCCTGTTGCGCGGCCTGTGCAAAAGCATCGAGTATGTCCCAGCGCAGGCGCTGCTTTTCTACCCGCCACTCGCCGCCTGAGCCGTGAAATCTGGATAACTGTTGGCGCTCCGTGTCGCTTGATGTTGCACTACGATCAAGTCGGTAATGGTTTTCGTGAGCCTTAAAGCTTTGCAGGCATGCTTCCCAGCGCCATGCCTCGTCATCCACAAGATCAGCCCAATGGTTGTAATCACGCGCCTGGCCGCGCATGTAGATCATGCCGTTAATGCTTGAGCACCCACCCAGTGTTTTGCCTCGGGGGTACCGCAGTACGCGACCGTTTAACCCCTGGTCGGGCTCTGTGTTGTACAGCCAGTCTGTCCGACTGTTGCCGATGCAGTACAGGTAGCCTACCGGAATGTGTATCCAATGATAATTGTCTTTACCACCGGCCTCGATGAGCAGCACCCGATGGGCCGGGTTCGCACTAAGGCGATTAGCCAGCAGGCAACCCGCCGTGCCGGCACCGACGATTACATAATCGAATTCCAGGTTTGCCATTGTCTTCCTCGCTGTTGCGCGGCCAGCGCTGCTTACTGGCGGGGCACCCAATGCACCCCGTCTGTGCACGCCGCACAACTGATAATAGAATGACTTATGGCAGATCTGGAATGCCGCCCAAAACAGAGGCCCCTGCCATTGTCAAATACGTATAATTATTTGGCACAAAGCTTTGTGCCCAGATCACACTTTATCAACAGTCTGGCAACAAAACCAACCAGAACTTGTGGTGTGCGCGTTAAGCAACACATATAGGCAGGCATGATGGCTCACATGCCCAAGACGCTGGTCGCCATCGCTCTGCAAGATGGGGGTGGCGTTAGGCACTTTGAGATGGGTCGATTTGCTGCGTGCCGAGGCAGATCGCATCGGCAGCATGATCAACCCCTTTGACCCTGCACTACGACGCCCTACTCAATACCTGGGCAGCTTCGAGCCTGCAGGCAATAAGCCAACCTGATGCAACACGTGCAGCGCATCAGGTTGGAAGACGTTGCAGCCAGTATGCTGCAAAGGCTATTGCTTAGGAACACCAGCCAGTTCAACCAGCTTGGCCCACTTTGCAGCTTCTGATTTCACATACGCGGCAAACTCTTCGGGCGAAGATCCAACAGGCTGAGCACCCATAGACTCATACAGCTCTTTCACCTTGGTCGTATGCACCGCTTCGTTAGCTGTTTTACTCAAGGTTTGCACAATGGCGTCGGGCGTGCCTTTTGGCGCCCATAGTGCGTACCAGGTGCTGGTATCAAAACCAGGGTAGCCGGACTCGGCCATGGTGGGTACGTCAGGCAATGCCGCAACGCGCTGGGGCGTTGTTACGGCAATAGCCCGCAGCTGCCCTGATTTAATAAAAGGCATGGCAGACGGCATAGAATCAAACATCAGATCAAGCTGCCCGCCTATCAGATCAGTAAGGGCAGGCGCACTGCCCTTGTACGGAATATGCAGCATGTCTGTGCCTGACTTCTGCTTGAACAGTTCACCTGAAAGATGTTGAGCCGAAGCTGTTCCGGCAGAGCCAAAGTTCAGACTCTTCTTGCCCTGACGTGCCATTTCAACAATATCTTTTGGTGTCTGCACAGAAGAGTTCTTGGGCACCACCAACACCAAGGGCACGGCGGCAAGTTGCGACACCGGCACGAAGTCATCAAACGAATTGAAGCTCATGCTTTTGTAGATGCTGGGGTAAATAACGTGCAGCGATGCATTGGCCAAAATGGTATAGCCATCTGGTGCTGCCCTGGCCACGGAGTCTGCGCCGATCATGCCACTTGCGCCGGCCTTGTTGTCCACGATGATGGTTTGCTTCAGTATCTCGGACATGGCGATGGATGCGCTGCGGCCGATGATATCTGTGGGCCCACCTGGCGGGTACGGCAAGACCATCTTGATTGTCTTGTCGGGGTAGGCGTCTGCAGCGTTAACCGCGCCACTTGCGCAAATGGCCAACATGGCACACTGGGCCACCACGGCCGTTATTTTTTTAGTGATCTTCATTCATTGTCTCCGGTTGTATTGATATGGCTAATTTTCCGATAACCTTGCGCGAGTGAAGCGCATCGAGTGCACTGCTTAATTCGTCAATTGCATAGACCCGCGAAATCTCCGGCAAAATACGCTTGTCATTGGCCCAGTTCAGCATGGTTCGCATGGCTTGCTGCAAGGCGGGGGCATGTACGGCACGCTCGTCGGCCGGGGTCCATCCAATAAACCGCCCATAGAAAAACCCATGCAAGGTCAGGTTTTTGACCAGCAAAATATTGGAAGGCACGACAGGCAAAGAGCCACTGGCAAACCCTATGCTGAGCAACCTTGCGTTGTGAGCAGCTGCCCGCACCGCGTATGAAAACAGCTCTCCGCCCACAGGGTCGACCACAATATCCGCGCCACGCCCTTGCGTCAGCGCCTTTACATCCGCCGCCATGTCTGGCCCGGGTACGACAACAGCCTGTGCCCCACGCGCCAGCGCCGTCTCGCGTTTTTCTTGCGTGCTCGCACAGGCGATCACATCGGCCCCCATTTGTCTGGCTACCTCGACAGCGGCCAGACCAACGCCAGAACCTGCCCCCAGAACCAGCACGGTTTCACCCGGCTGCAAACCGCAGCGCCACAGCAAACCCGTGTAGGCGGTTCCATAAGAAATCGGGATGGGCAGTGCTGCCAGTAGCGGCAACCCCTCAGGCAATGGGTAAACCGTGTATTCGGGCACCTTGATCTGCTCGGCAAAACAGCCCCAGTTGGCGATTGCCACCGCGTTATCGCCGGGCTTTAGCCTAGTGACGGATTGCCCCACCGACACAACCCGGCCTACGGCTTCAGTGCCAGGCGTAAAGGGAAGTGCTGGCTTGGTCTGATATTTGCCTTCTATCATCAGGCCGGTGGCATGGCTCACGCTGGCATACGCCACTTCCAGAATGACTTCGTGCGGGCCAGGTGCCGATGGCTTGTCAACCGTAACCAGTTGAACATCTTCTACAGGGCCATACTGCGCACATTGCAGCGCTCGCATCATTGCGTTACCTCATTTGTCGTAAGTGCTGCCTGTTTAATTACCCCGGCCTGAAGCAACTGAGAAATCTCGGCTGCGCTAAACCCGGCATTGCTCAGAATCGCTGTTGTGTGCTCACCAACCCTCGGTGACGCCTGCAACGGGCGATGCAGGCCCGCGCCTGGCAAGCCAGGCAGATTCAGCAGGCCCACGTCGGGCTGTTCAACTGGTTGGAACATGCCAAGATGCTCTGCCTGCGGGTGAGCAGCAAGCATGGTGTAATCGCGAACAGGCGCATGGAGCACATCATGCTCACTGAACAGCGCCATCCAGTGTTGCGTGATTTGTTCACGTAACTGCTCGCCTACCTGTTGATGCAACACGCCGCGATGCACCATCCTTTTTTCGTTATTTTCAAAACGCTCGTCCTTGAGCCAGTCAGGGCGATTTAACGCACGACTGAGGCGTGCAAACTGGTCATTATTGAGCGCCAATACAGATATTGCTCCGTCAGCGGTATCGAATATGCCGTTTGGCGCACTGACCGCCCCCGGCACACGTTCACCTTCCAGGCCGAAAGCCGTAATGTCGTTTACCTGCAAGGCAGCGCATGCTTCGAAGAGGCTAAGTTTCAGATGCATGCCCTCTCCGGTCATTGCACGGTGAAACAGAGCGGCCGAGGTTTGCTGCGCGGCATACAAAGCGGTGGCAATGTCGGCCATTAGCATGCCCAACCTGCGGGGCGAGCCTGCCGCGTCTTGGTTGGCAAACATCAGACCAGAATCAGCCTGCATCACCGAATCGGAGGCCGGCGCATGCGCGTAAGGCCCATCGACACCATAACCACTTATCGACACATAAATCAGGCCCGGATTAGTTTTGATAAGGTCTTCGTAGCCCATTCCCAGGCGCTCTGCCACGCCAGGGCGAAAATTTTGTACAACAACATCTGCCTGCGCAGCAAGCCGGCGCAATACCTGTTTGCCTTCAGCCGTTCGTCCATCAACACACACGCTTTGTTTTCCGGCGTTATAGCTAATCGATAAGGAACTGTGACCATTGCGTGCCGCACCTACATGTCGCCCCCAGTCACCTTCGGGAGGCTCTATTTTGATGACATGGGCGCCCTGCTGCCAGAGTATTTCGGTGCAGTAGGGGCCAGCAATACCCTGACTAATGTCGAGTACGGACAGCTTGGAAAACGGCAATAAGGGTTTCACGTAATGGCTTCTTCTTGAGTCTGTTAAACACGCTGCAGATGCAAGAATTCATCCTAGCATTGCAATTTTATGATTACAATTACGCAAATTATGACTTTAATGTTGAGTAATAATGGACAATAAGCTGGATCTGAACCTGCTCAAATTATTTGTGGCCGTGGTTCAGTGTCATAACCTCAGCGAAGCGGCGCGTCGTACCGGTATGACGCGGTCCAATGCTTCACGCCAGTTAAAAGCACTGGAGCAGGCTGTGGGTGCCCAGCTTTTGCGACGCACGACCCGCCATACCGAAGTCACAGAGGCGGGGCAACTGCTTTACGCGCACGGGCTGCGTATGCTCGAAGAAATGGAAATGGCCCGCGCTTCCATCGATAGCCTTGGCAAGTCGGTGCGTGGCGACGTTCGCATACGCTTGCCTACCGGGCTAGGGCACCTGTATCTGACAAAAGTGCTGCTGCAGTTTGCAAAAGAGTATCCCGACGTCTCGCTGCGGGTGCTTATTAATGACTTTATCGGTGATGTCGTTCACGCAGAAGTCGACCTGGCCCTCAAAATTACCTCGACGCCTCCCGATGATCATGTGGCCCGCCGTATCTGCAATATCGCCTGGAGCCTCTGTGCATCCCCGGCCTTTGTCGCCAAGGCAGGCGACATCGAGTCACTCGAACAGCTAATAAAGTGCCCTATGATTGCACCCGCGTCGTTGGGCAAACGCTTTGACCTGAAGCTAGAAAAAGACGGTATGCAACTAGTGATGCGCGCCGCGCCACGATTGCAGTCGGGCGACTACCCCTATTTGCTTGAAGCCGCCCTGGCCGGTCTTGGGGTTGCCCTGTTGCCACGCTACGCCATATGGCGAAACCTGCAAGCAGGCACGCTAAAAGAGATCATGCCGCAGTATGAGCCCGAAGGCGTCGGCAACGGCCTCTATCTGCTTACTGCACCCAACCGCTACACCACGCTGGCAACGCGAACACTTATGGACTACATCACGAAGCAGATTTGCACGCATGAGCCGAGCTGGCGACGGTCACTCTAAGGGAGCAAGCAAATCCGATGTCATCAATTATGGTCGACCGCATAATAGTGGATGAAATTGTGAATCGCTTCCAGTCTAGTTGCCACCTTCGGCATCAGCAATGGCGCACATGTGCAAAACCGTTGGCATAAACGCTCGCTCCCTGCGTGCCTGACTCTCATTCACTTCAGGTCTATTTACAAGCTTTCTTGATAAGTGAGTACCGAACGATTACCATCCCAAACAAAGCGGCCGGCCACGCAGCAGCCGCATTTCCAATCAAAGGAGTGAGAAAATCATGGAAAAATTCGACCGTCGTTATTTCCTGAAACTGGCCGGCGCCGCAGGCGTTACCAGTCTTGCAGGTGGCATACCGCTGGCCCGCGCCGCAGACGCGGCCATGATGGACAAGGCAAAGGCAGAGGGCCAGGCAGTGTTCTACGCCAACATTACGGCTGTTGAACCCATAATGAAGGCGTTTGAAAGTGCCACGGGCGTAAAAGGTCAGTACACCCGCATTTCCAGCTCCAAATTCATTCCCACGATTCTTACCGAATTCAATGCAGGCAAATTGCTTGCCGACGTCGTGCAGGCCCCGCTGCCCATGCTGCAAATGCTCAAAGAGCACGGCGTGCTGACCCCTTATCGCTCGCCTTCACTGCAGGGCTACCCCGAGTGGGCCACTGCAGATGACGCTATTGTTCAGTTTGGCATTGAGTATGTCTCATACCTGTACAACACCGATCACGTCAAAAAAGCCGATGCACCGGCACGTTACGAAGACCTTGCCGATCCCAAATGGAAAGGCAAAATCGTCATGGCCAACCCTTCAAGCCACGCATCGACAATAGGCTGGCTGGTAGGTCTTAAAGAAAAAGTATTTAAAAGCGAAGACGATTGGATGCAGTATCTGAAGGGCCTGGCCGCCAACAACCCCATGTTTGTCGCCTCCTTTGGGCCCACGCCTGCACCGATAGAAAGTGGTGAAAAACTAATCGCCATTTCTATGCCCAAATATATTGTGACCAAAGCGCCCGCACCGCTGGCCTGGGGACCACAGTCAGGGCAGCCCTTGCTGGGCTCGCCGCGCGCTATTGCGCTTACCGCCAAGCCGCCACACCCCGACGCCGCCAAAGTATTCCTTGACTACTGGCTAAGCAAAGAAGCCATGAGCATTCTTGCCAATAAAGTGGGCGAATACGTGCTGGCACCGGGCGTGCATCCGCCTATCGAAGGCATGGACAAGGCCGACGTTCAGCCCGTGCGCGATCTGAGCGACGAAGAGCTCACAAAGTGGGGCCGTGAATTTGGCAAGATTTTCTCGGTCAGGTAAGCTGCCGCACTCATAAACAATTTTCACTACACGAGGCGCCCAGGCGCCTCGTCATGCATTTACCGGATCAGAATAAAAAATGGAAATCCAGATCGAGGGCCTCTGCAAGAACTATGTCTCAGAGGGTAAAACAGTCAAGGCGCTTGATCACATCGACCTGACCATTCCCGCCAACCAGTTTTTTACACTGCTGGGTCCCAGTGGCTGTGGCAAGACAACGTTGCTGCGCTGCATCGTCGGGCTAGAAACACCCGACGAAGGCGAGATCCGCATTGGCGGTGAAGTGGTGTGGTCCAAAGCCAAAGGCATTGCTGTTCCGCCTGAAAAGCGCGGGCTGGGCATGGTGTTCCAGACGTATGCCATCTGGCCGCACATGACCGTGTTCGATAACATCGCCTACCCATTGCAAGTGCGTGGCGAGCGCAAAGACGTTATCCGCGAAAAAGTATTGCGCACGCTTAAGTTTGTACAACTTGAAGGCGTAGAAAAGCGCTCTGCCACCAAGCTGTCTGGTGGGCAGCAACAAAGGGTGGCACTGGCCCGGGCACTGGTTGCCGAGCCCAAGGTCATTCTGTTTGACGAGCCGTTAAGCAACCTTGATGCCAAACTTCGCGAAGAAACCCGCAAAGAATTACGCCGTTTTCTCAGCGAGCTGGACATCACTGCCGTTTACGTAACCCATGACCGCGTCGAAGCGCTTGCACTGTCAGACGCGATTGCCGTCATGCGCGCTGGCCGCATCGTCGAGATCGGCTCACCGCAAAAAATCTATTTCAATGCAGACCACCGCTTTGTTGCAGACTTTATTGGCCGCGCCAACCAGATCACGGCGACCGTAACCGCACAAGAAAACGGCCTCACTGTAGTCCAGTGTGGTCTGGGCTCGATTCAGTGCCAGTCACGCGATCTCGCGCTGGGTGTCGAGGTAACGCTGTGCATACGCCCCGAATTTGTTCGCGTTACCAGCCATGCTGCTAATGTCGGCCAGAACATTGTCCAGGGCACCGTTGCATCGCTGGAGTTTGTCGGCGAAGTGTACGAGGCCGAGATACAGGTGGGTGATGAACAGCTACTGGCGCGTATTGATCCCGATGTACAGGTTAAAGAAGGCGACAAGGTCAGCATTAGCCTGGACCCGGCCCACTGCCTGCTGTTGTCGGCATAAAAGGGCGCACAACCATGAATCAGTCGCGCACGCCGCTTACCTGGACGCTTATCGTCATTGTGGGTTTTCTGACGCTATGTCCGGTACTGATGCTGCTGCTTGGCAGCTTCTCTGAGGGCCTGACCGCCTTTGGCAGCTTCACGACGGCCAAGTATGTAGCCGCCTATACCGACCCGTATCTTTTTGAGGTTACGCTTAATACCCTTATTTTTGTCATCGGCTCATCACTGTTCTCCACAGTGCTGGCCATGTTTCTGGCTTACCTGAACACACGCACCAATATGCCTTTTAAAGGCGTGTTCACCGTGCTGTCCATTGTGCCGATGATGATTCCCCATCTGCTGTTCGCGGTAAGCTGGGCCCTGCTGCTCAACCCCTCAAATGGCTTGATCAACATGGTGCTGCAGAGCATGTTCGGGCTGGAAGATGCGCCACTTAACATCTACTCGTTGTGGGGCATGATTCTGGTAGAGGGCCTGCTGAACATGCCCATTGCCTATCTGATCATTGCACCGGCCATGGCTTCTTTTGACGTATCGCTTGAAGAGTCGTCCAGGGTTTTTGGTGCCGGTGTCTGGCGTACATTGGTGCGCGTCACCCTGCCTGTGCTGCGCCCCGCCTTACTTGCCGCATTCATTCTGGCCATTGTGCGCAGTCTGGCTTCGTATGCCGTGCCGCGGGTCTTGGGTACGCCAGGCCGTGTTGACGTACTGGCCACCTATCTGTTTGAGATGATATCGACAGGGTTTGCGCCAGATTACGGCAAGGCGGCCGCACTGGGCATGAGCGTGCTTTCAGCGTCGATAGGCCTGATCGTCCTCTACCGCGCCCTTACGTCAGAAAGCGGCAAATACGTCACCATTTCCAGTCGCGGTTTCAAGCCGACCATGATTGAGCTCAAGCGTGCCAAGACACCGTTGTTTATTGTTGTTGGCGTGCTCTGTGTGTTGATGATTGTGCTGCCGGTGGCGGTGTTGCTGTACACCTCGATGATTCCTTACTCCATGGTGCCCAGCGCTAAAGCATTTAGCATGATGAGCTGGCAAAACTGGATCGATGTGATGCAGGATCCCATCTCACAACTGGCACTCAAGAACAGTCTTTTCCTGGCCATTGTGGGTGCCACCCTGGGAGTGCTGCTATCGCTGTTTGTTGCTTATGTTGTCGTCAAACTGCGTACGCGTGCGGCAGGCCTGCTCGACACATTGAGCTTTCTGTCGTTTTCGTTTCCCGGCATCGTAATCGGCATAGGCTTTATGTGGTTTTTTGTGCAGACACCGCTGTATGCCACGCTGACAGCGTTGTTGTTGGCCTATATCGCTGCCTACCTGCCCTATGGCATCAGGCCGCTGTCCAGTGCCTTTGTGCAGGTACATGCCCACCTGGAAGAATCTTCGCAAGTGTGCGGGGCCAGTTCGCTGACTACGATGCGCCGCATTATTGTGCCTCTGCTAATACCAGGCGTCGTGTCGGCGTGGATACTGATGGCGACCATGTTTATACGTGAGCTGACCGTATCCGTTGTGCTGTCGCGTCCAGGCACCGAGGTGCTGGCGGTGCAGATTCTGAACTACGCTGAAGACGGGCTCTGGGGCAAACTGTCTGCCCTTGGCATCATCATGATTCTGATCTCCACGGGGCTGGTCATGCTGGCGATGTATACCGGCGCATATTTTAAGCGGCGACAAGGGATGTAGCCCTACAACACGCCGTCGGTGCCGACGGCGTGTTGTTTTGTATGGGCTAAGCAAAGTATCTTATTGCAACGACTCGGTGGCTGGCGGCTGTGGGGTATCGTCACGCGCATCGTCCAAGCCGCCCATGGCATGAAATAGCCTGGCGGTTTCAAGCAGACGGGCTGTGGCAAAGCGCAAGGCTTCCTGATGCGCCTGCGACGCCTGCTGTGCCGTGGCCCGCGCCACATACGGTGGCACCGCGCCCAGCTGCACCTGCATGTTAGTGCTTTCGTACTGCGCCTGAGCCGCGCGCCATGCCGCGTCAGCCGCCGCCAGCGACTGGTTGCCGTGTTCCAGCTCGGCAAGCGCGTCAGCCACCTCCTGGAAGGCCGACAAAACCGTTTGACGGTAAGACGATACGGCGGCTTCATAACTTTGCAGTGCCGCACGGCGTTGCGCGCGCAGCGCACCCCCCTGGAACAGTGGCGCCGTTAATGATGCAGCGGCGCTCCATATGGCTCCCGCACCTGACACCGCCGTAGACCAGTCAAAGCCGGCCTGCCCCATGCTGGCCGAAAGGCTCAGACGTGGAAACATATTTGCTGTGGCCAGCCCCACATCGGCAGAGGCTGCTCGCAAGGCAGCACCCGCCGCCGCAATATCGGGGCGCGATAGCAACAAGGCAGACGGCACAACAACAGGCACAGTTTCAGGCACCGAGAGCTGATCAAAGCCGATATCAAAGGGTGCAAGATCAGGCGTACGGCCAAGCAACGCGGCCAGCGCATGACGTGAGGCGCGCGCTTGTGCCTGAAGGCCGGGCAACTGCGCCGTCAGCGCAGCGGCAATGCGCTGTGCATCAAGCAGTGCCGTACGGGAGGCAGCACCCAACTCGACCTGGCGGGCACGGTCGCGGGCATCATGTTCCGACAGTTCGATAATGCGCTTCATTTCGCGAATCTGCGCCTTCGTGCCTGCCAGAGTGATTACCCCCGACACCACGTTGGCCGCCACGGCATTGCGGGCTGCCTGTAATTGATAGGCCTGCTGACCTACACGCTCGCCCAGCGCCTCGTTGTCATAGCGAATAGCCCCAAACAGATCAAAGGTGTAGCGTACCTCTGCCTGGCCGACAAACGTGTTGTACAGCCACGTGTCGGGCGTACCCGGAACCGGCAAACCCAGCGCACGCTGACGCGCCGCATCGCCACCCACCCCAACAGTAGGTAGCGTGGTGGCACCCGTTTGAGCCACCCACTGTTCACGTGCTGCAGCCAGGCGGTGTGTTGCGGTCTTGAGATCAAGATTGTTGGCCAGAGCCTCATCGACAAGCTGATTAAGTGCATCAGACCCATAGGCACGCCACCAGTATGGCTGAGGCGACGGCACCGGCACAATGCGCTGGGCCACACCCTGGGCCTGAACCGTGAGCTCGGGCGCGATCTCGGTACCATACTGGTTTGGCTGCGCCACCTCGGGCAACTCTTTGCCAGGGCCAAACGCACACCCGGTTGCAAGCATTACCACGCCCATGGCCGCAACCCGCGCTGCGCTATGTATTGACTTGATCACGATGCATGCTCCTGATGCGCTGACGAGGCGCGCGCTGCAGTGGTCTCATTATTGCGAACCCTGAACGCGAAGGCATAAAGCGCCGGCAGGACGAAAACCGTAAGTATCGTGGCGCTGGTAATGCCCCCCATGAGCGCAGACGCCATGGGGCCAAAAAACGTGCTGCGAAGCAATGGAATAAGCGCCAGTACCGCCGCCACAGCGGTCAGTGTAATAGGCCTGAAGCGACGGACCGTAGCATCGATAATGGCGTCAAAACGGCCATGACCTGCCGCGATGTCTTGTTCGATCTGGTCAACCAAAATAACGGAGTTGCGCATGATGATGCCAAACATGGCTATTACCCCCAGCATGGCGACAAAGCCAAACGGCTGACCAAAAATGAGCAGGGTGGCAGCCACGCCAATTAGCCCCAGCGGCGCAGTCAGTACCACCAGCATCACGCGTGAAAAACTTTGAAGCTGCAGCATCAGTATGACAAGCACCGCCACCACAAAGAACACCATTTTTGCGGAGATAGACTGCTCGGCCTTGGTATTGGCCTCAACCGACCCACCCACTTCTATACGATAGCCCAGGGGCAGCTCGGCCCGCAGATCATTCAACTGTTGGTCCACAGACTGTGTGACATTGATGCCCTCGGCACCCGCAGCCACATCCGAGCGCACGACGATAGTGGGCTGCCTATCGTATTCCCAAATAATGGCATGCTCCAGCCCGTTAGTCATGGTGCCGAGCGCCGATAACGGCACCGGGCCATTGGGCGTAGGTAATGAAAGCCCCATAAGGCTCGACGGGTCGGCACGCTCATGCTCTGGTGCGCGCAAATCGATACGTATCAGCTTGTCGCCTTCACGATATTGCGACACGGTATAGCCCGAGAGTGTCATCGCCAGAAAATCAGAGACATCCTTCGACGATACACCCAGACGACGCGCTGCCTGCTGGTCAATTTCAAAACGGCTTGAGCGCGCTGACGGCTCATCCCAGTCATACTGCACGTTCAGCACGTCGGCGTTAGACTTCATGACCTCGGCAACCCGCAAGGCCAGACGCTGCACCTGCGAGATATCATCGCCACTTACCCTGAACTGCACGGGAAACCCTACGGGTGGGCCAGACTCCAGCCGTGACACCCTACCTCTGACGGCCGGAAACTTCTCGGCCAACTCAACATCGAGCCACTTTTTGAGTGCTTCACGGTCCTGGATCGACTTGGCGGTCACCACAAGTTGAGCAAAATTGCTCTGAGGCAATTCTTGATTTAGGGGTAGATAAAAGCGAGGCGCCCCCGTGCCAACAAAGCTGATCGAGTGATCGATTTCATCCCGGCCTTTAAGCAACGTTTCCAGGCGCTCCACTTGATCAAGCGTGGCATGAAACGAAGCGCTCTCCCTAAGACGCAGATCAACCAGCAACTCGGGGCGCTCTGAATCTGGAAAAAACTGCTTGGGAATAAACTGAAAGCTAACCATGGCTGCTGCAAACAGCAAGGCGGTCAGCAGCAACACCAGAACGCGGCGTGTAACGCACCAGCGCAACCAGCCTCGCAGGCGTGTATAAAACTTTGATGCGTAGATATCATGCTCATCAACCTGGTGCCCGGCCTCGCTCTGCTGTGACTGTTCTGGCAGCAGGCGCGGCTTGAGCAAGGCATACCCCAGTAGCGGGATCAATATGACGGCGGCAAACCATGAGACCAGCAGTGCAATGGCCGACACCTGAAAAATAGAACGGGTATATTCGCCGGTACTTGATTCGGCCAATGCGATGGGCAAAAAGCCTGCCACCGTAACCAGGGTGCCGGTAAGCATGGGAAACGCCGTACTGGTATAGGCAAACGCCGCCGCCCGTGTGCGATCCCAGCCCTGCTCCAGCTTTACCGCCATCATTTCGATGGCAATAATGGCATCATCGACCAGCAGCCCGAGGGCCAAGATAAGCGTACCTAAAGACACCTTGTGCAGGCCTATGCCGAACCAGTACATGAACAAGGCCGTCAATGCCAGCACCACGGGTATAGAAATAACAACAATCATGCCTGTACGCAGCCCCAGCGAAACCAGGCTAACCAGCAGCACAATAATCACCGCCTCGCCCACAGACCGCGAGAACTCATCAACAGACGTGGACACTGCCTCGGGCATGCTGGCCACTTCATCCAACGCCAGCCCCGCGGGTAGTGCATCGCGTACCCCCGCAACCAGCTCATCCAGGTTTTTACCCAGATGCACCACGTCAAAGCCCTTGCTGGCGGTAACACCAATGCCCAGCACTGGCTGGCCCTGGTAGCGCATTTGCGTGGAAGGCGGGTCTTCATAGCCACGTTCAATGGTGGCAACATCGCCCAGGCGAACCAGCCGCCCGTTGGCCTCGATCAGTGTATCGGCCAACGCTTGAACCTGATCGTACTGCCCTGTTGGCCTGACAAACACGCGATCGTTTGCGGTGGTAACTACGCCTGTATAGGCCATGGCATTTTGTGCGGAAATGGCCTCGGCGATGCGGTGTGGAGACAGGCCCGACTGCGACAGCGTGGCATTTGGCACCTGCACGACGATGCGCTCTTCCTGATCGCCAAAGTAATGCACTTTGGCCACGCCCTTAGCCCGCACCAAAACCGTGCGTATTTTGTCGGCGTAATCACGCAATTGGGCTGGCGAAAACCCATCGCCCTTTAGTGCATAGATATTGGTGTAAACATCGCCAAATTCGTCATTAAAGAAAGGGCCGATAACGCCCGATGGCAGCTCACCCGCCATGTCGCCAATTTTTTTGCGTATCTGATACCACTCGTCAGGCACTTTGCTGGCCGGCGCGGCATCGTTCATGAAATAAAAAATAGTGGATTCGCCGGGGCGCGAGTAACTGGCCGTGTGATCACGCAAAGGCATGTCTTGCAGCGTACGCTCTATGCGATCCGATACCTGTTGCTGCACCTGTCTGGCTGTCGCCCCCGGCCAAAGCGTTTTGATGACCATAACGCGAAAGGTAAACGGCGGGTCTTCGGACTGCGCCAGGCGTGTATAGGCAAGCGCACCACTAACGGTAAGCAAGATGATAAGAAACACCACCAGAGCGCGGTGCTGCAGGGCCCAGGCCGAGAGGTTAAACCGCCCCGGCGCATCGTTACCTTCAGAACTGGTCATGCTTCGCCCTTCATGATGCCTGCTCTTGCGATGCCACGACCTTCATGCCCTTTGACACCGTATGAACCCCCTGTGCCACAACCATGTCACCAGGCTTGAGGTCTCCCGAGACCTCAACGGTGTTCGCCCCCTGGCTGATGACGGTAACCTGGCGCAATACGAGTGTGCTGTCAGACTGTTGCACCAGCCACACGGCTGGCACATCACCGTCATGAAACAAAGCGGTTGCCGGCAAGCTGAACCGGGGTGATGCGCCCGCATCCTCGGCGTAAGTAAACAAGATGGTTGCCGTCATGCCAAGTCGAGCCTGGACCGCATCCGGATCAAGCGTGAGTTTTACGCGGAAAGTGCGACTGACCGGATCGGCTGCAGGGGCGATTTCTCGCACCGTGGCCGGGAACACCTGATCTGGCAGGGCATTAAGCCGAACACTGGCCTGCTGGCCTACCGACACAGACGCCAGCAAGCGCTCGGGGATATCGCCGATAACATCCTTGCCCTCGGACCACGCCAGCGAATACACAGGCTGGCCCGGCGCAATATTTTGGCCGGTCTGGGCATGCTCGGCGGTGATAACGCCTGCGTGCATGGCCTTAAGTTTGGTATAGGAAAGCCGATCTGAAGCCTGGGCAGCCTGCTGCTCTGCCTGCGTTAATGCGGCCTTGGCCTGGGCATAGGCGTTTTCGCTCTGCTCAAGCTGAGCACGCGAGATTAGCTGGGCACGCGCCTGCTGCTGGTCACGCTTGCGCTGACTGGTCGCGAACTCAAACCCTTTGCGTGCAGCAGCCAGCTGAGCCTGTGCGCTGTCATGGCCCTGCCTGGCCGGCACCGGGTCAAGCTGGGCCAGCACCTGGTCTTTTGCAACCTGATCGCCTAGGCGCACAGCCCTTTCAATGATTTTTCCGTCAGTGCGAAAAGACAGCGGGGTTTCTTCGCGAGCGCCCACCTGCCCTGGCACCTGCCATTGGCCGGGCCCCGACGAGGCTGACACGTTTACAACAGACACCTGTTTCTGCCGAACTACGTCAGTTTCGTGCTTGCCGCATGCAGCCAGCACGAGTGTGCTGCAGGCAATGGCAGCGAGGCGATATACCCAGCGTGAGGCAGAATGCGTCATGGCAGAAGTCATGAAATAAATAAAAATAGTTGGTATGCCGATAACACGGGCACGTAGAAGCGGAAGCGGTGGCGCGCCCACATAAACCGACGCCCCAAATGAGGTCTATTCTAATTCATAGATGAATTCAAATACAAACATGTATTCGAAACAAAAATGTTCTATGATGTTTTTATGAAAAAAGTCCGCCTTACACGCCAACAAAGCCAGGCCCAAACCCAGCAACGGCTGCTCGATGCGGCACAGGCCCTTTTTGTGAAAAAAGGCTTTGGTGCCACCAGCGTCGAGCACATCACTCTGGCCGCCGGCTATTCACGCGGTGCGTTCTACTCCAATTTCAAAAGCAAGACGCAATTGTTTATTGAATTGCTCACACGGGATCATCAGCGCATTTTGGCGGGTCTTCAAACCATACTCGACAACCCAGACACACCAGACCACCCCGTCAGTCACCGTGTCGCAGCCGAGCTCGTCGGTACTCACGACCAACCCGCACTCGCCGTCGATGGCAACCGCTCGCCCATAGAAACCCAGCTCATCCATTACTACAGCCGCATTTATCGCGACACCCAGTTCTATACCTTATGGCTGGAAGCCAGGCTGCATGCCAGCCGCGATGCCAATTTCTGTACGCAGTTCAATGCGTTTCAACAAGACATTC
Organism: Pusillimonas sp. ANT_WB101; assembly: GCF_008369125.1. Classification (NCBI taxonomy): domain Bacteria; kingdom Pseudomonadati; phylum Pseudomonadota; class Betaproteobacteria; order Burkholderiales; family Alcaligenaceae; genus Pusillimonas; species Pusillimonas sp. ANT_WB101. Next base: position 328,034 of record NZ_VOAY01000005.1, read on the forward strand.
TGGCCACAATTACCCAATACGTTTACAAGTTTGCTGCGCGCACGGGCTTGACGCTTCCGCTTCCTGCAGAGCAGCTCGCGCTGGGCTTTATGGCCCTGGGCGATGGCATGGGCATGTACCATCTGCCTGGCCAGTCTCATGCCGACGACCACCATGCCGAGCAAATTCTTGCCTATTTTCTTGAGCGCATCGCATTGCAGCGCTAAAGGCGGTATGTTGCTCTGCACAGGGTCTGTTCGCCAACGCCACGCCATGCGGCGTCGCCGCGCTGGCTAAACGCATTCGAAGACGGCTGCGATAAACCTTCTTGTTCAGCATTATTTTCAGGCGACCGCCCATGGATTTAAACCTGCTCAATCTGTTTGCCACCATTGTCGATGCAGGTACGCTTAGCGAAGCGGCGGTACGCCATGGCATAACGCGCTCTCTTGTTAGCCGCAAACTAAAAGAACTCGAAGCCACCATGGGCGCACAGCTGCTGCGGCGAACAACACGCCACATAGAGCTGACCCAACAAGGCCGAATCGTGTACGAGCATGCAGTGCGCATTGCTGGCGAGGTCGAGGCAGCACAGCTTGCAGTAAGCACCTTGCGTGCCATGCCAGTGGGCTACGTACGCATCAGCTTGCCCACCGGTTTAAGTTCTCTGAACCTGCGTCCGCTCATGGCCGATCTGTCCAGACAATACCCCGATCTACGGCTGCGCATTCTGTTTTCAAACAGGGTCAGTGACTTATTGCAGTCTGAAATTGATATCGCCTTAAGGGTAGTAAGCAACCCGCCCCAAGACTATGTGGCGCGCGAAGTATGCAAGGTAGAGTGGCACCTGTATGCATCACCTGAGTATCTTTCCACATTACCCGAAATTGCCCAACCCAACGATCTCACCAAGGCCTGTTACCTATGCCCACCGTGCGAAGGGCCGCTCGCCGACATCACTTTCAAGGTGGATGCTCAACGCAAACATATTCTTCTTGAGCCAAAAATTCAGACTGAAGATTTTTCTTTTCTCAAGCAAGCCGCCGTTTTGGGTGCAGGCGTTGCGCTTCTGCCCAACTATATGGTGCAAGAAGAAATACGTGAGGGAAGCTTGCAGAAAGTGCTGCCGGGCCATGAAGTAGAAGGGCCTGGCGACAGATTGTGGATACTTACCACCCGAAACCCCTACCCGTCATCAGCCGTCACCATGGTTATTGATTTTTTCCGCAGAGAGTTGCGAAAGCTAATCGGTGACTACAGCGAAACGCGTAACCCTGGATTACGCTAGCGCGTTATTGCCTGATAGGTTGAAACGCCTGAAAGGTGCATGCCTACATATTCGTGCCCTAAGCGCACGTCTATTGTCTCACCACAGTACACAGTGTATGTGTATTTAATGCCATTGTTTCCATGATCACTCATTGATACTCTGGTGAGGTTCATCAATACGCCTCACAGGCCCACAACAGGATACCTTTCCATGCAAACCAGCACCCTGCGCCCACAACTCTTCGAAGGTAAGAGCGTACTTGTTACCGGAGGTGCGACAGGGCTGGGCTTTGCCATGGCAGAACAGCTGGCGCAACTGGGTGCCAATATTCACCTGTGTGGGCGAAGAGGAGGCATCGTTGCAGAGGCTGCGGCAACGCTAAGCCAAAAGTACGGCGTTCGTACCTGGTCTCACGTCGTCGACATTCGCGACGTTGACGCCGTCAATGCAATGATGGACGAAATCTGGCGCGACCACGGTGGCATAGATGGCCTGATCAATAACGCCGCCGGAAACTTCATCAGCAAAACAGAAAGCCTGTCGCCGCGAGGGTTTAACGCCATTGCCGATATCGTGTTTCGCGGGTCGTTTTATGTCACGCAGGCCGCAGGCAAACACTGGATAGCAACGGGACGGCCAGGGTCTGTGGTTTCTATTCTAGTTACATGGATCTGGACGGGTTCACCATTTGTAGTGCCATCCGCCATGTCAAAAGCCGGACTTGATGCTATGACCAAATCGCTGGCCGTTGAGTGGGGTCGGTATGGCATACGCCTAAATGCCATCGCCCCAGGGGTAATACCAACCGAAGGCGCCTCCGCGCGGTTACGTCCAAAAAACACGGATTCTCAAGAGATTATTGATCAGAACCCCATGAAAAGACTAGGAACAGGGCAAGATATCGGCGACCTCGCCGCATTTCTTCTGGCCGAAGATAACGGCTGGATCAACGGCCAGACGATTGCACTCGATGGAGCAGACTGGCTCGCCAATGGCGCCTATTACAAACAGTACTTTGACTGGACGGACGAAGACTGGAGCGCTGCACGTATGGCCTCCATGGAAAGAACGGCGGGTGACAAACAACAGCGTACAGCACAGGTCAAGGCATGAACGATTACATTGTTGCCGGCAAAGATCAGCTTTCTAAAGCCGCACTGGCAGAAAATGCCCTCAAGACAGCCAGCGCACTCGCCAGCACAGGCGTGCGCGAAGGCGACACGGTTGCGGTCATGCTCAGAAACTGCATGCCCTACCTGGAAATTATCCTGGCAGCGCGCACATTAGGCTGTTATTACTGCCCCATCAATTGGCATTTCACTCCCGACGAGGTCGCCTATCTGCTGGAAGACAGCGGCGCCCGTGTTCTCATTACCGATAGCGTATTTTTTGAGCGTGTACGCGAGAAGATCCCGGTCAAGGTACGGGTTTTTCTTATTGACGCAGACCAAAGTGAACTTGGCTACGTCCCCTGGCGAGACAGCCATGGTGTTTTCAACGGGCCAGAGGTAGCGCCGCGCGGCCATATGGCGTACACCTCAGGCACGACCGGTAAACCCAAGGGCGTGGTGCGCTACCCGTTTCCTGCTGATGAATTGCAAGCCCGAAAAGCAACATCGGAGGCGTTGGTCGCACAAGCCTATGGCCTGCGCCCAGGCGTTCGTGCTTTGTTGTCTGCACCTATTTATCACAGCGCCCCCAGCTTGTATACGCAGATGGCGCTGCTCAAGGCAAGCACATTTGTGGTCACGGAAAGATTCGATCCGCACGAAATCTTGCAACTGATTCAACAACACCGTATAGAGACGTTGTACATGGTGCCCATCATGTACGTGCGCTTGCTGCGACTGTCTGCGGCCGAGCGCAACACCTACGATGTTTCTTCACTGCAGTTTGTCGTTTCGACGGGTTCGCCGTGCCCTATCGAGGTCAAGCGGGCCATGATCGAATGGTTTGGCCCAGTTATTTATGAAACCTATGCATCCAGCGAAGCTGGTCTCGTAACCCTTATCGACTCGAGCGAGGCACTGGAGCGACCAGGCAGCGTAGGCCGACCTTTGCCAGGCGCCACCGTCCGCATACTCGACGAAACCGGCGCCACTGCCGAACCTGGCACAGTGGGTCGCATCTTCGTACGCCAGCAAGCTTATGCAGACTTTACCTATCGCGGTAACCCGGGAGCACGGGCAGAAATCGAACAGCAAGGCCTGATCGGCCTTGGAGACCTTGGCTTTGTCGACGAGCAGGGCTATTTGTATGTATGTGATCGAGAATCTGACATGGTTATTTCAGGCGGCGTAAATATCTACCCGGCAGAAATCGAACAGCATATTTTTCAGTACCCAGGCGTTTCAGACTGCGTGGTCTTTGGCATACCCGACCAAGAATACGGTGAACAGCTTCTTGCATTGATACAGACTGCCGACGAACGGCCGCTCGACCAAGACGCGCTTCGGCAATGGCTCAAGCCCCGGCTTGCGGGCTATAAGATCCCGCGCGACATACGCGTACACCCTAATCTGCCCAGAGACGATAGCGGCAAGATCATGAAACGCAAGCTTAGATCTGAATACTGGGCTGGGCAAAAAACCAAGGTATGACACCAAGACGTTTACAGTGAACCAGGGCCTTGATGCCCATTTTAATAATCAATTTTTAATAACTCGGAGACAACATGGCATCTACTCTTACAAAAAGCCTGCGCCTTTTGACGACAGCAGCAATCGCATTAATGATCTCGACTCCTGCTTTGGCGGGCTTTCCTGATCGGCCAGTTAAATTGGTTGTGCCCTATACGCCAGGTGGCAGTGCGGATATGCTCAGCCGCCTGATGGCTGAACATATGAGCAAGACATTGGGGCAACCCGTTATTGTCGAGAACAAGCCTGGTGCCAGCACAAGAATCGCCGCCAACATGGTGGCCCGATCGGCACCCGACGGCTACACCCTGTTTCTTGCCAGCAACTCGAGCATGGTGCTAAACCCCATGCTGTACAGCACAATCGAGTATGACCCGGTCAAAGATTTTGAGGTCATTGGCATTGTCCTGGAAATGCCACTGGTTGTTGTTACCAGCAAAGATGTACCCGCCAACACGCTGCCTGAATTCATTGAGTATGCCAAGGCAAATCCTGGCAAGCTCAATTACGCATCGGTCGGTCTTGGCAACCCACTACAACTGGCCACCCAAATGCTGGTCAGCGCCACCGAACTCGATATCGTACATGTGCCCTACAACGGCAGTGCGCCGGCCTTGTCGTCTTTGGTCGCAAACGACACTCAGCTCATGGTAGATGGGATCATTACCTCGCTGCCCTTTATCAAAGAAGGCAGGCTAAAGGCCCTGGCAGTTGCGTCTGAAAAACGCCTACCCGTTCTGCCCGATACCATGACCGTGGCGGAAAGCGCTGTTCCGGGGTTTCAGGCAGCCACCTGGTTTGGTGTTGCTACGCCGGCCGCCGTGTCGGACGAAAACAAAGCCATTTTGCATGAGGCCATTAGCAAAGCCATCGTTGACGAGAACATCCGCCAGAGAATGGAAGCAGGTGGCATGGTGATGCAGCCGGTTCGTGACAAGAAGGAAATTGAAGCCTATGTGTCAAAAGACCGGCAGATGTGGAAGAAAGTGATCGAACAGAACCAGATCAAGCTCGATTAAGCAAAACATCGAAACGGCTGACCTGTCTCCAAGTTGCATAAGGCTACACTTCAGGTCAGCGTTCAAGGCAGGCTCAGGTTTCTGCTTTTGTTTCCGGCTCTTTCAGACACTGAGTCTTCATAAGCACCCGCTCAAGGTCGCTTTAACGGGCTGGGCGGACGCTTACGAATTATCCATGCAGTTTGAGCGAGCAGGACAGGTGTGATAACCAGCCAGCCTTTCCAACAAGTTCAAGTCTCTATTTTTGTTCCCAGCACCTTAAGAAACTGGGCCATCCAGGCAGGGTGCGCCGGCCAGGCCGGTGCACTGACCAGATTGCCATCGGTGTGGGCCTGGTCAATGGGTATGTCGGCATAGGTACCGCCGGCAAGCTGAACCTCTGCGGCGCAGGCTGGGTAAGCTGAGCAGGTACGCCCTTTAAGAACACCCGCAGCCGCCAGCAACTGGGCGCCATGGCACACAGAGGCAATAGGCTTTTTGGTTGCATCAAAATGGCGCACGATGTCGAGCACCGTGTCGTCCATGCGCAGGTATTCAGGGGCACGACCGCCGGGGATAAGCAGCGCGTCGTACTCAGCCGGGTCTACCTTGTCAAAGTCATAATTCAGGGCAAACCGGTGACCTGGCTTCTCGCTGTAGGTTTGTGCGCCTTCAAAGTCATGGATGGCTGTAGCCACCGTGTCGCCCGCTTTTTTATTGGGGCACACCGCGTGCACGGTATGGCCGACAGTTAGCAGTGTTTGGTACGGCACCATGGTTTCGTAATCTTCGGCGTAGTCTCCTACAAGCATCAATATTTTCTTGCTCATTTCGGTTCCTTGTTAGTTGGCAGCAGCAGCGAAAAAAACCTAGCGATACTGCAGTAATCTTACCAAGGCGTCTGGCATTATGACTAGCACGTAGCGGCAATACTTTTTGCTGATCTGCGCAAAAGTGTTGACTTGTCAGTTCAGGCTTAAGCACCACAATCAGGCGGCGATCGTGCCCCTAGCAATTGACCGTTTCGTCCAACCTGCATAACACGACGTATGCGCAGGCGCATGTTCATGCCTGCTGACGCTCACCTTGCAGTGTTACCACGACAGTCCTGGGCCCACCATAATTGCGGTGCTCGCAAAGATAAATGCCCTGCCATGTGCCCAGGCGCAATCGCCCGCGCCAGACCGGCACACTCACACTGGCTCCGAGCAAACTACTTTTTATATGCGCCGGAAGGTCATCACTGCCTTCATACGTGTGTTCGTAATACGGCTGGTTCTCTGGCACTGCTCGATTGAAATAGCGCTCGAAGTCGCCCCTGACAGTTGGATCGGCATTCTCGTTAATCGTTAATGATGCCGATGTGTGTTGTATGAACACATGCATCAGGCCCACGTTGACGGACGCCAGCTCAGGCAACTGCCCGACAAGTTCTTGAGTAACCAAATGGAAACCGCGCGGCCTTTCGACCAGTGTCAGCTCTTTTTGAAACCACATTATGTTTGCGTCCGGCTCAGTTAGTGACCACATAAGGCACCAATATACCGCCATGCGCTCCAAGAACCCGCTACATCATGCCTCAACTGAAACTGCTTGAAGATTTTATCGCGCTGGCCCGCGCCGGCAGCTTTGTGCGCGCCGCCGAGCAGCGCCATGTGACCCACCCGGCGTTCGGACGCCGTATCAAAGCACTTGAGACCTGGATTGGCGCACCACTGGTAAACCGCTCAACGCTGCCTGCCACGCTCACCGAACAAGGTGAAAGCGTCTACAAAACCGCCTGTCAGATCATCGAACAACTGAATCGCGTGCGCTTTCAAGCCCGCAATGCAGAGCCGGGGGGCCATGGCCGCCTTCGTATTGCAACCGGGCGCAGCCTTGCGCGCACATTGGTGGCAGACTGGATTGCTCGCTTGTACAAAGGACGCAAGCCTGTACTAAAACCCGGAACGCAAATTGATGTGACCACCGGCATGATGGCCGACATGGCCAGGCTGCTGGCTCAGGGCAAGATTGACCTGTTGTGCTGCTACGAGCACCCGGCGCTTTCTACTGAGCTGCTATCCGACCAGTTTACCCATATAACGCTGGCCATCGACAAGCTTGTGCCGGTATGCCACACACGGCCCGATGGCACGCCCCGCTACGCCCTGTCTGATCGCGCCGGCACCTCACTGCCGCTCATCACCTATGCAGGCGGCCTGGCCATGGCGCGCATTCTGGGTGATCGGCTCCAGAGCTACCCCTATCCACTGGTAACCACCGTAAGCTGCGACTCACCCGACACAGCCATGGGTTCGGCGCTCAAGGGCCTGGGTATTGCCTGGCTGCCCCTGTCCATGGTTACGGGCGAATGTCGCCGGGGCGTACTGACACAGTTGGGCGGGCGCGGCGATGAAATTGCCTTCGAGGTGCGCCTGTATCGCCTGCGCGGTCAAATGTCCGATCTGGCCGAAGCGGCATGGTCGTTTACACAGCAGTCACGATAATCGGGGCTCGGCGCACGCGACACAGGGCATGGGGCATGGGGCATGGGGCATGGGGCATGGGGCATGGGGCATGAGGCACGCGGCACGCGGCACGCGGCACGCGGCACGCGCACGGCGTATGGCGTATGGCACGCATTCAACCAGCACCATCATGTGCCAAAACCGCACATCTTCCGTCTGAAGTCACCCCAGAATAGCCCGACCCGTCCTTTGGCAAACGGCTTGTCTTCATTCGGCAAGCCAACCAGGCGAAGGGCTTATTCACACCACACCAACACTACTTGAAGGGGAGATAGACATATGTCTATGGCCAAACCAATACGCGGCGTACTTGCCGCGTTTTTCTCTATTAGCACATTAATGGGCGCTGCAGCACATGCCGACACCTACCCGTCCAAACCCATCACCATTGTCGTCGGCTACCCGGCCGGAGGCAGTGTCGATCTTACGGCCCGCATACTGGGTGAAGAGCTGTCGTCACGGCTGGGCAAGAGCGTTATTGTCGAAAACGCCGGCGGCGCTGGTGGCACCATAGCTGCGCAGCGTGTCGCCCGAAGCACCGCCGACGGGTATACCCTGTTGCTGGGCTCGACCAATGAAATGGTTATCGCCAGCATGATCAACAAGGCTGTACGGTACGACGGCCAGAAAGACTTTACCCCCATCGGCATGATTGCATCGCAACCCATGCTGCTGGCAGCCTCCAAAGAGTCTGGCATCAAATCTGCCGCCGACTACCTGAAAAAACTCAAGGCTTCGGCACCCAACCACTACAGCTTCGGCTCCTCTGGCGTTGGCACGGCACTGCACCTTTCTGGCGAAATGGTCAACGAGGCAACCGGCACGTCGACGCTGCATGTGCCCTACCGTGGTGTCGCACCGCTGGTTTCCGACCTGATGAGTGGGCAACTTGATCTGGCGTACCTGGTGCTTTCTTCGGGTTTGCCGCAAGTCAAGGCTGGTTCTATCGTGCCGCTAGGCATCACCGAAAAACAGCGTTCACAAGCCGCGCCTGACATCCCGGCTCTGGCTGAAACAGCCGGGTTCGAGAAGGTTGACATCAACGTATGGTTTGCGCTCTACGGGCCGGCTGAACTGCCTGAACACGTTACGTCGACACTGCGCAGCGCGCTCAATGAAAGCCTGCAGTCGACCACGTTGCGTGACAGGCTGTCTGCAAGTGGTGCCACACTCTATAAACCAGGCCTTGATCCCGTCGCCTTTCAGCGCGGCGAAGTAGAAAAATATACGCGTCTGGTTAAACTGGCCAATATACAGCCCGAATAACCTTACCACGCAACCGGCCCCACAACGCGGGGCCGCAGGAGCCTCCCGCCATGGACTTCACGCTTGCATACCCTCAGCTCCACCACGAACGCACAGGCAACACCGGCACGCCTGGAGTATGGCTTTTTGACTCTGGCGTTCCCGGTCGCACCCTCATGATATCGGCCCTGATCCATGGCAATGAACTCTGTGGTGCTTGGGCGTTAAAAGACCTGCTGGCTACAGGTTTTCGCCCACAGCGAGGCAGGCTTATTCTGGCGTTCTGCAATCTTGACGGCTACGATGCATTTAACCTGCAGCATCATGACGCCAGCCGTTATGTCGATGAAGACCTCAACCGCGTATGGACGGCTGAAAAGCTCTCGGCCGCTACCACCCGAGAACGCAAGCGCGCCCTGGCGTTATTGCCATGGGTGCAACAGGCTGACTGGCTGCTAGATCTGCATTCTATGCATGAGCCTTGCGAACCATTGTTAATGACTGGCACGCTGCCGCGCAACATCGCGCTTGCCCAAAGGCTTAAAACCCCCAGGCATGTCATTATTGATGCAGGCCATAAAGACGGCACCCGTCTGCGTGACTTTGAACAATTTGGCGATATCTCTCGGGAAGAGGCCTGCGCCTTGCTGCTGGAGTGCGGCTTTCATGGTGACCCTGCATCACATAGGGTCGCGCTCGATATGGTGGCACGCATGCTGCGTGAATCAGGTCTGGCCGATGCAGACCAAACCCCCGCCCAGTGGTTGCTGCAACAGCCTGACTCGCAGCGTGTGCTCGAAGTAACCCAAGCCGTTGTGGCACCATCCATGAACGTCAGTTTCGCGCAAAACTGGCAAGGGCTAGACACCCTGCCCAAGGCCGGCGACCTGATCGGCTACGCAGATGGCAAGCCTATCGTCACGCCTTATGATCAGTGCACGCTTATCATGCCCTCATTGCGTCAGTTGCGCGCGGGCGTGACCGTAGTAAGGCTGGCCAGAAATTACTCCAGCTGATCCGGGCTGACCTTAACGCTGACATGGCCGACGCAGCGTATCGGCCCATTTCAGCCGTTGCTGCACATGCCATGTGCAGCAACGCGCCCACCACCTTGGCGTCATTTTCGATTTCAGTGCCAGTGTTGGTGCCGATTCAAACTCGATTTCGATTTCGGTCTCAACTCCCGACTTCGCCCTCGCAATACGTAGGGTATTGCTTCACTTTGGCAACAAACTCGTAACAGCCGTAGCACTATTGGCCGCAATTATTTCAAGTGGCTTCAGAACAGCCTGATCGGCTTGCCCCCCTAGGTTATCGCCTATACGCTGGGCCCAACTTGTAATTTTCGATACATTCAGGAGCAGTGCCATGAAGCTCATGCATACGTTTGCCCGATTCGCCTGTGTTGGCGCCCTTGCCATGGCGATGGTCAGCGGGGCTCACGCCTCTGACCGCAAAACCACCAATACATTGCTTGGGGCCGGCCTGGGCGCCGCAGCAGGTGCCGTCATGTCAGAGGGCGACCCCATGCTGATATTGGGCGGTGCCGCAGCCGGTGGCGTACTGGGTAATGTGCTGACCGTAAACAGCCATAGCCATTCGCATGGGCACAAGCATTACAAAAATTCTCGCGGGCACAAGCACTACAAAAAACACGGCTGGGATCACCGTGGCAAAAACTGGAACCGTGGCCATTACAAGAAAGCAAAGTACTCGCGCAACAGGCATCATGGCCACCGTGGCCACCACCATCGTCGATAACGACAGAGCTGCTAATAGCCTCTTTCGCGCAACACCAGCCCGGTCACAGGTTCGCCACGCAGAAACTGGCGGACTTTCTCTGAAACCTGCGATACCGCTTCTTCGAGCAGTGTCGCGCCTGCAATATGGGGCGTCACCGTAATATTGGGGTGTTGCCAGAAAGCATGCCCCGCCGGCAAAGGCTCTTGCTGAAACACATCTAGCGTTGCACCTTGCATATGACCGCTGTCGAGCAGCGCGAGCAGGTCTTCTTCGACCAGGTGTTCGCCACGAGCCATGTTGATCAAATGCGCCCCCGGCTGCAGCAGCCCCAGAGTTTGGCGGTTGAGAATGCCTGTGGTTTCGGGCGTTAACGGTAGTGTATTGACCAGCACGCGAGTTCGCTTTAGAAACGCTTCAAGGTGACCGCTACCGGCGTAATTATCAATGCCCGGTACCTGCTTGCCGCTGCGGGCCCAGCCAGCCACGGGGTAACCCAGTGCTGCAATGGCCTGGGCCACCCTTTTACCCATAACCCCCATGCCCATGACCCCTACAGACCAGTCGGCGCGACGAATGTCTGGCTGGGGCTGCCATTGCTCTTGTGATTGCAGGCGCTGATACACATCAAACTGACGTGAGGCCCTGGTGAGTGCATAAATGGCGTACTCGGCCATCTGCACAGCCATGCCACCGTCTTCAAGACGAAAAATGGCGACGTTTTTGCTAAGACCCGGCAGGCGCAGCAAGGCGTCAACACCCGCGCCCAAATTAAACACAGCCCTCAGGCCAGGTTCACGCTGAAAAATATCGGCGGGCGGCTGCCAGACGACAGCGATTTCGGCGCCAATGGCGGGGCCTTCAGGCACCCAGTTGTAAAAATCGACCTCAGGCAAGGCGTTTTGCAGTGGGGCGACCCAGTCGTCGGAATTAAGGCCAGAGCTGGCGGCAAAGATAGCTTTCATAGCGGCCATAATAGCCAATTTACCTGTGCCCGGCGAGCCACGGTCACCCGGGCCGGCCAATGCGCCTCTATTAGACCTGCAGCTTCAAAACCCGCACATGGTGACCAGACTGGTCCAGTCTATGGCGATTACAGGGGTAAAGTAACTCGCCAAGGCGACGGCCAGCACAACAATAAGCAACAAACCCAGAAACAGATGCCACACGCGTGGCCTGGGCTGATGATTATCGTGCAAGACATCGTGATCGGACATACCGGCTCCCTTTAAACAGACTGCCCGTGACCCTACAAGCTTAACCCCAAGCCACACATGGCCCTGATGCCAAGCGCCGAAGCACCGCAAATACGCCCACAAAGCGTGGGCGCATGCAAATATATTATGCCTTGCTCATCATGATGAAGGACGGGCAGCAAGACAAGCCAGACTATTTCAGCGTGTCGAGTTTTTGCTTTAGTGCGTTTAGAGGCAAGGCTCCGTTGATGCGGCTGCCATCGGCAAAGAAAATAGCCGGCGTGCCCTGAACATTGAGCTTTCTGCCCAACGCCAGCGACTGCTCGATCGGCGTCTCGCACTCAGCCTCTGCCGGCTTTTTGCCACGCAGCATCCAGTCGCGCCAGACCTCTGCTTTATCTTCTGCACACCAAATATTTCGGGCCTTAGTGGTCGAATCAGGTGACAAAATAGGGAATAAAAAGCTATAGATCGTAACGTTATCAACGTCATTCAGCGTTTTGTGCAACTGCTTGCAGTAACCGCAGTTAGGGTCTTCAAAAATAGCCATGACACGTGAGCCGTCACCCTTGACCTGCTTGATGGCGATATCGAGCGGCAGGTCGGCAAAATCAACCCGCGACAGCGCATCTATACGTTCGGCCGTCAGGTCAGTGCGACGCTTGGCGTCAATGAGCGACCCCTGCAATATGTAATCGACATCAGCATTAACGTACAGCAGGTCTGAGCCAACCTGAACCTCGTACAGGCCCGCAAATGGCGTTGGTGCCACCCCGCCGACATCAATTTCGGGAAAGCGTTTTTCAAATGCTTTCTGGACAGCCGCCGTGGTGGCTGTTGCCGCACTGACGCCATTGCCCGCAGCCGTCTCAGACACACCGACAGCATCTTGCTGCGGTTGAGGTTTGACGCCCTGCCCGGGCTGTTCGATCGTAACTTTTTCAGTTGATTCGGTCGTTGTGGCCTGCTGTGCCCACGCATGTACACCGTAAACCGGCAGACTGATCAGTGCTGCTGTAGCCAGCCAGCCCGCTAAACGCAAACGCATATGTGCTCCTGTTGCAATGCTTAAATTTCGTCAATCATCATACGCCAGGCTTGCCCCCGGCAGCGGCGTTAATGAGCAACCGTTTGACAAAGGGCAGGCGATCAGCGCACTGCATGCCAACGTTGCGCGCCAGTACGACCGGTGCTGCCTGAGACGCAAACAGCTTATGCAGACCATCAGTTGCTAAACGCATGGCTAAAATCGGTTCTGCGCGTGCGCGCCGGTAACGTTCCAGTACGCGTATATCGCCAGCGCCACGAAATGATTCTTTGGCAGACAACACGTCCACAAGCGCCTCAATGTCACCAAGACCAAGATTAAGCCCCTGACCTGCAAGAGGATGGACTCTGTGTGCAGCATCGCTGACCAGAGCAACACCGGGCGCGACCATACTGCTGTGCTCGATGAACAAGGGAAAACCAAATACCGGGCTGCGGACTGACAAAGCGCCCAGACGACCACCGGTTGCGGCAGCCAGCCTGGATTCAAGCCATGAAGCGCGCCCCTCGGGAGGCAAAGCCAGCAATTCATGAGCCATGGCTTCAGGCATGGACCAGACCATGGAAACCTGATGCCCATCTGCGGTGTCAGGCATGGGCAGCAGGGCCAGCACGGTATCGCCCGTAAACCACTGCACCGCCGTGTTCTGGTGCCGGCGCTCAGTGGTTAGATGCGTTACGACTCCGGTATCGCCATAAGCACGTGAGTGATGACTAATGCCAGCTGCCTTGCGTACGGGGGATTGCCCGCCATCGGCACCAATCAACAGGTCAGGGCGCAACACACGACCGCTGTCGGTATGCACCACCCCGCTCTCGAGGCGTTCAAATTTTTCAGCGTGCCAGGTGATCCCGAAAAACTGCACGGCCTGCTGCAGGGCGCGCTCCATTTGGCCAGACTCGACGATCCAGGCGAGTGCGGTTTCGGCACCCTGCCAGGCATCAAGATTAACGACCCCGCTGGCGTCACCATGAACCTCCATGGCCTGCACCGGCGTGACGCGTCGGGCATCCATAAGATTCCAGACCCCCAGACGGGCAAGAAAAGCCTGGCTGGTGGCCGAAATAGCGTATACCCGTGGATGGTAAACGTCAGGCGCAGGCGTCGTAGGCACGCTGCGTGGCCCCAAAAGCGCCACACTGAAGCCTGCCTTGGTCAGCCCCAGCGCAGTGGCCAGGCCCGCCAGACTTGTGCCGCATACAACAATACTGTCGTGTCTTTCTTTTTTCATCGTGCCGTAGGCGCTCCCGCCTGTTTAGGCCACAACACCCATGTGTCGCCGCTTTGCTTCATGCGGCCTGCCTCGGCCCCGGCCTCATCGCCAAAGCCCCAGTAAAAGTCTGTACGACCCGGGCCCTTGATGGCCGCGCCAGTATCCTGGGCCATGACCAGCCGCTGAAGTGGCCGGCTTGATCCCGGATGGGTAGTGACGAGATAAAGCGGCGACCCCAGCGGTACATAGCTTGTATCAACCGCCACAGAGCGCTGACCGATCAGGGGGATAGCATAGGCACCCTTGGGGCCAAGCTCAGGGTCAACAATTGCTTCTTCGCGAAAGAACACCATGGCAGGGTTGGCATTGAGCATTTCCTGGACGCGCTCCGGGTGGCTGCGGGCCCAGGCTTTGATATTGCTCATGGATGCCTTGGCCAGCGGCATTTCGCCTTTATTGGCCAGCCATGTGGCAATGGAAGCATAAGGGCGACCATTATGATCGGCATAGGCCAGACGCATCATGCTGCCATCGGGCAGCTGGGCCCGGCCCGAGCCCTGTATCTGCAAGAAAAACGCTTCAACGGGGTCATTAACCCAGGCCAGCACCTCAGGCTGACGCTCGGGCGACGCGGCGATTTGCGCACGCGTGTCATAAGGCACAACACGATTACCATCGAGCTTGCCCCGTACGCGCTTGCCCGCCAGCTCGGGATAAACCGAACCCAAGTCTATGGTTAGCAAGTCAGTGGGCACGGCATACAAAGGCCACTGGTAGGCGCCCTCGCGCTTGCGTGATGCGTACACCAAAGGCTCGTAATAGCCTGTTACGGTGTTGCGTGCAGGTTTGCCTGCGGCATCGAGCAGGCGCCAGGGCTGAAGCTGTTGTTCGAGAAACTGCCGCACGGCTACGGTGTTGGCGTTTTCAGGATCGAGACCCGACTGAACGGCGGCGGCACATACAGGCTGCCACACCCGGGGTGTGGCGCGCGCCTGCTGAGCCAAAGACCCTGACACCGGCCGCATCAGCCCCTTGCAGTTGTTGATGAATGCCTTCCAGACATGATCAAGGCTGTCGTCCTGCCACCCAGGCAGCGCCGTCCAGGACACCTGCTGAAACGTGCCTTGCAGGGGACGGGCTGGAGTTTCAGGAATGGCTTCAAGTGCCGGCACAGTCAATGGCAATGCAGCAATGTCGGCCACCTGACCTGGCGCCTGCACCTCAGGAGAGACCAGCACAGAGCTGCAGGCGGAGAGCAGACCCAGAAGCGTTGCCGAAAACAGGATTTTTTTCATACGTTCGCGTAATGACAGGGGTTAATACATAGCCTGGCTTTGTGCGACCTGGCCGCAAAAACCATGCGGCCATGACAGGCGACGGAATACGATGGGCATTAATGCAGTGCGCGCGGCATGGCCAACATGAACTCGTCAATAGGCACCTCGAACGGCACGCCGTTTTCACCCACACAATGGTAGGCGCCTCGCATGGTACCCACCGGGGTTGGAAGAGGACAGCCGCTGGTGTATTCAAATGTTTCACCAGGTGCCAGCAAAGGCTGCTGACCCACTACTCCCAAGCCGCGAACCTCTTGGGTTTGTTGCAAACCATCGGTAATGAACCAATGACGGCTGATCACCTGGGCGGCGTGCTGGCCGCGATTGGTAATGCGCACCGTATAGGCGAAAACAAACTGCTGCTCGTCAGGCCTGGATTGGTCTGGCAAGTACTGTGGTGTAACGGTAACCGAAATATCGTATGGTTTCATTCGCGGGTTCCGGATGAATGGATTAAGCCATGTTCAACAGGCGAACGGGCGATAACCTGCAATAATGACACAATCCCTGTTCTGCTTTTGCACTCTGCACAATTACGACTATGCCATTTTCCAAGCCCACCCGTATCGCCCCCAGCCTTCTGGCCGCTGACTTCGCCCGCTTGGGCGAAGAAGTTAAAAACGTCGTCGACGCTGGCGCTGACTGGATCCATTTTGACGTAATGGATAATCACTATGTACCCAACCTGACGATGGGCCCAATGGTATGCGAGGCTTTGCGCCCCCACACCAAAGCGCCCATAGACGTGCATCTGATGGTTGAGCCGGTTGATGCCATTATCCCGCAATTTGCCGAGGCGGGCGCCGATATCATCACGTTTCACCCTGAGGCTACACGACACGTCGATCGCACTCTGTCGCTCATCAAAGAGCACGGCTGTCTGGCCGGCCTGGTTTTCAACCCGGCCACCCCACTCGACTGGTTGAACTACGTTATGGATAAAGTCGATGTCGTGCTGCTTATGTCCGTCAACCCCGGCTTTGGTGGGCAAAAGTTTATTCCGGGCACCCTTGACAAGGTCAGACAGGCACGCGCCAAAATTGATGCCTGGGTGGCGGCGGGTGGCCACCCTATCGCGCTCGAAGTAGACGGGGGCATCAAGGTTGACAATATCGCGGCCATTCGCGCCGCCGGTGCCGATACCTTCGTGGCCGGCTCTGCCATTTTTGGGCATCCAGACTACAAAGCCGTCATTGACGCCATGCGCGTCGAAATCATCAAGGGCGAATCCATCTCAGCCTAACGCCCGTACTTCCCACGGAATACCGCCATGTCTTTCAATGCCGTACTGCTGGATCTCGACGGAACCCTGCTCGATACCATTCCTGATCTGGCCGCAGCTTCCAACGCCATGCGACAAGACCTGGGTATGGCACCCCTGGATCAAGCTGTGCTGGCCACTTATGTGGGCAAGGGCATGAAGGTGCTCGTGCAAAAAACACTCGCCAACAACCCCGAAGGCAAGTCGCCCGACGAGGCTATGGTGGAGCAGGGCCTGGCGATAATGGGCACGCATTACCTGCGCATCAATGGCGACGGTACCCGCATGTACCCAGGTGTGCTTGAAGGCCTTGAAGCCTTTGCGGCGGCGGGCTGCAAATTGGCCATTGTCACCAACAAGCCAACTGAATTTACCCATCCCCTGCTCGCGCGTTTTGGCATCGCCTCACTGTTTTCTGCCGTGGTATGCGGCGATACGTGCGCCAGGAAGAAGCCAGACCCCATGCCCATGCTGTATGCCTGCGAACAGTTGGGCACACAGCCGCAACAGGCTTTGGCCATAGGTGATTCAGTCAATGATGCGCTGGCTGCGCGTGCTGCCGGCATCACCGTCTTGGCTGTGCCATACGGTTACAATGAAGGCATGGACGTGCGCAATCTTCAGGTCGATGATATAGTTTCGACTATTGCTGATGCAGCTAAGTGGGCTGCTCGCCACACTACACACTCTACAAGAACATGAACGCTACCCATTATTATCGCAACACGCCCCGCGCCTCCTGGCGCTGGTGGCGTTTGTGTTCTGGGTAGCGGTAATCTCTTCCCGGCGCCAGGTCTCGTACTTACCTGATCCATGCGCCGCCAGTGTTACCAGCAAAATCAAGCCCGGAACCCAATAATTTGGCCGGGCTTTTTTTGATTCTGTCCCGGTCTGTATGCAAACCACAGAGACCCCTATGACAGAACTCGAGTTCAACGCCCTGGCCGCCGAAGGCTACAACCGTATTCCGCTCATCGCGGAAACCTACGCCGATCTTGATACGCCTCTGGCCATTTATCTCAAGCTGGCGCACAGCGGCCCCGAAGGCGGGCGCAACAGCTGCCTTCTGGAGTCTGTCGTGGGCGGCGAACGTTTTGGTCGCTACTCGTTTATTGGGCTTCCCGCCAAAACCGTCATTCGCGCCAGCGGCCAAACCACCGAAGTAATCACCAAGGGTGAGGTGGTCGAACGCCACGAAGGCGATCCGCTGGCCTTTATCGAAGCATTTCAGCAACGCTTCAAGGTGGCGCTGCTGCCTGGTATGCCACGCTTTGCGGGCGGGCTGGCAGGCTATTTTGGCTACGACGCCGTACGCAATATCGAACCCCGCCTCGGGCCAGCCAAAAAGCCTTTCCCTGCGGGGCAAGACGAAGGCACCCCCGACATCATGATGCTGCAGGTCGATGAACTGGTTATCGTCGACAACCTGGCCGGGCGAACCTATCTTATGGTTTACGCCGACCCCACGCAGCCCGAGGCCTTTGCGCAGGCGCGTCGACGGCTTAAAGAACTGCGCGAAAAACTGCGCATGCCTGTGGTCATCCCGTATGCCTACGCCAGCATGCAAACCACCATCCGTCGCGATTTTGCCAAAAAAGACTACATTAACGCCGTGCTCAAGGCCAAAGACTACATCACGGCCGGCGACGTCATGCAGGTACAGATCGGGCAGGTCATTACCAAACCCTTTCGTGATTCACCCATCTCGCTTTACCGTGCGTTGCGTTCGCTCAACCCTTCGCCGTACATGTACTACTGGAACTTCGACAACTTTCAGGTTGTGGGCTCATCGCCTGAAATCCTGGTGCGCCAGGAAATCGTGCACGACGCCGGTGGCCGCAAAACCATCGCTACCATCAGACCGCTTGCAGGCACCCGCCGGCGCGGCTCCACGCCAGAAGAAGACGCATCGCTCGCCGAAGAGCTGCTTGCTGATCCCAAAGAGCGTGCCGAACACGTCATGCTCATTGACCTGGCACGCAACGACGTTGGCCGGGTAGCCAAAACGGGTACGGTCAAGGTCACTGACACCATGAGCATTGAACGCTATTCACATGTCATGCATCTGGTCTCCAATGTGGCCGGCGAGCTCGATGAAAGCATGAGCAATATGGACGTACTGCGCGCCGCCTTCCCGGCCGGCACACTTACTGGTGCACCCAAAGTGCGCGCCATGGAAATTATCGACGAGCTCGAGCCCGTGCGTCGTGGCATTTACGGCGGCGCTGCCGGCTACATCAGCTACGGTGGCGAAATGGATGTGGCCATTGCCATACGCACCGGCATCGTCAAGGACGGCATGCTGTATGTGCAGGCAGCTGCGGGCATTGTGGCAGACTCTGACCCTGAAAAAGAATGGCAAGAAACCGAAGCCAAAGCGCGCGCCGTGTTGCGCGCCGCAGAACAAGTGCAGTACGGCCTCGATGAACCCATTTAAACAACAAAGCATCAACCCAGGAGAAACAGCATGCTATTGATGCTTGATAACTACGATTCGTTTACCTACAACCTGGTGCAGTATTTTGGCGAACTGGGCGAAGAGGTGAAGGTGCTGCGCAACGACCAGACCACGGTCGAAGAAATCGCAGCACTGGCACCCACGCGCATTTGCATATCGCCAGGCCCTTGTTCACCCGCTGAAGCGGGCATATCCATAGCGCTTATTCGTCACTTTGCGGGCACACTGCCTATTTTGGGCGTTTGCCTGGGCCATCAGGCCATAGGCGCGGCGTACGGTGGCGACATCGTGCGGGCCCAACAAATTATGCACGGTAAGGTGTCCAGCATTACCCATCGCGGCACCGATGTTTTCAAGGGGCTGCCCTCGCCCTTTACCGTAACGCGGTACCACTCGCTGGCTATTGATCGCAATACCCTGCCCGAGTGCCTCGAGATCACCGCCGAAACAGACGACGGCGAGATTATGGGGGTAAGGCACAAAACCCTGCCCGTATATGGTGTGCAATTTCATCCCGAATCTGTGCTCAGCGAACACGGTCACGCATTACTGCAAAACTTTCTCGATATCTGACACACGCAAAGGACAACCATGACTATTACGCCATCCGAAGCACTGGCCCGCTGTATCGAGCATCGCGAAATATTTCACGACGAAATGCTGCACCTCATGCGCATGCTCATGCGCGGTGAGATGACCCCGCAAATCGCAAGCGCTCTGCTGATGGGCTTGCGTGTCAAAAAAGAAACTGTCGGCGAAATTGCCGCCGCCGCCGAGGTCATGCGTGAGTTTGCCTTGCCGGTGCACGCTGACAACCCCGGCGAGCTGCTTGATATGTGCGGCACTGGGGGTGACGGCTCCAGCACATTCAATATTTCAACCGCCGCCATGTTTGTGGCCGCCGCACAGGGGGTCAAGATCGCCAAGCATGGCGGGCGCAGCGCCTCATCGTCTTCAGGCAGCGCAGATGTACTCGAAGAACTGGGCGTACACATTACGCTCTCGCCTGAAAAGGTCAAAGAGTGCATAGCGCTTTGCGGTATAGGCTTTATGTTTGCGCCAGCCCATCATGGCGCCATGAAAAACGTGGCGGCTGTGCGCAAAGAGCTGGGTGTCCGCACCCTCTTCAATATTCTTGGGCCGCTTACCAACCCGGCCAACGCCGCCAACCAGCTAATGGGCGTGTTTCACGCCGATTTGGTCGGTATTCAGGTGCGGGTACTCGAGCGTCTGGGATCAAAGCACGTGCTGATTGTGCACGGCAAAGATGGCATGGACGAAGGGTCACTGGGCGCGGCCACGCTGGTAGGCGAGCTGCGCGATGGCAAAGTACGGGAGTATGAAATTCACCCTGAAGACTTTGGCATGGCCATGGTGTCCAATCGCAGCATCAAGGTAAGTAACCGTCAGGAATCTGCCGCCATGGTGCTCGAAGCGCTCGGCAACGTTGTGGGGCCTGCCCGTGATATCGTAGCTTATAACGCTGGCCTGGCCATTTATGCAGGCAATAAATCTGACTCGATTGCCGACGGCATAAAACTGGCATTTGAAGCCATTGAAAACGGCGCGGCCAGGGCCAAGCTGGACGAGTTCAGTACCCTTACAAGGACGCTCTCAGCATGAATGATATTCTTGCCAAGATCCTCGCCACCAAAAGGGCAGAGGTAACAACGGCACGGCAAATGCGCAGCGAATCCGAGGTTCTGCGCGAAGCAAAAAGCCGTAAAGACCTGCGCGGCTTTGCCCGTGTCATTGAAGAAAAAATAGCTCAGGGCAAGCCTGGCGTTATCGCCGAGATCAAAAAGGCTTCCCCGTCTAAAGGCATTATCCGCGAAAGCTTCAACCCCGCCGAAATCGCCTCATCGTATGCCGCACATGGTGCGGCCTGCCTGTCAGTATTGACCGATGTACAGTATTTTCAAGGCTCCTACGACTATCTGCGTCAGGCACGCGCTGCCTGCACCCTGCCCGTACTGCGCAAAGACTTCATCATTGACCCGTATCAAATCATCCATGGCCGCGCTATCGGCGCCGACTGCATTCTGCTTATCGTCGCGGCCCTGTCTCCCTCCCAGCTTAAAGAGTTCGAAATCATAGCAACCGAGCTGGGCATGGACGTTCTGGTTGAGGTCCATGACCGGGCAGAGCTTGAGATCGCCCTGCAACTTAAAACGTCGCTGCTCGGCATCAATAACCGTAATCTGCGTACGTTTGAAACCTCGCTGCAAACCACACTCAGCCTGTTGCCAGATATCCCCGAAGATAAGCGCATTATTACCGAGAGCGGCATTCTCGCTGTTGATGACGTCAAGCTCATGCGCGATAACGGTGTGGAGGCCTTTCTGGTGGGCGAGGCCTTTATGCGCGCGCCAGAACCTGGAATTGCCCTGCAAGAGTTGTTTTTTACATGATTCATCCCAACTGTCCCTTATGCACGGCTACCGACGAAAATGTACTGTGGCAAAACCAAAACCTGCGGGTCATCCATGTCGATGACCCCCGCTATCCAGGCTTTACTCGGGTTATATGGAAGCAGCATGTGGCCGAAATGACCCAGCTCAGCCCCAGCGACCGGGTGGCCATCATGGAGATAGTGTGGCAGGTTGAACAGGCCCAGCGCGATGTGCTGCGACCCAGCAAAATTAATTTGGCGCAGTTCGGCAATATGGTGCCGCACTTGCACTGGCATGTCATACCGCGCTGGCGCTTTGACAGCCATTTTCCGGAAGCCATCTGGGCACGGGCGCCCGAACGCACCCAGGCACAAAATGACGCATGGGAAGAGCAACTGGTCGACATCGTAGAACAGCTGCCGCGCTACCACGCGTTACTGGCAGCCCGCCTGGAGGCCAGCGCCAGGCAATCGCCGTCGCACGGGGCTTAGCCGCCATACCCCGGCATGAACGAGCTGTCGGGCCCACATGCCTGACAGCTCCCCCGTAACGCCCAGTCAACACAGGTTTTGCACCTGTCCGTAGCATGATTACAACATTGGGGGTTTCCCTTAGAACAAAATGTAGTTATAATTCGGCCACTGCATTCCAATGCGTCGACATTTTCATACGGCTTCTCGCTGTGTCATAGCAGTTGACTGACTCCTCAGCACCCATGTCGAACGCCATCGCTCCCTGACCTCCTTGCCTTGCGCTGCGTCCTTGTACGTTGTTTCTTAGGTTGATTCGGTCGGCACGATGCTCCTGATCAACCAGCGTAACGGGCTTTCAAATAGCTGCCCACGCTACGCGCACGCCGCTTTTTCGCGGCCAAGGATACTCATGTCTTTTGAAACACTGGGCCTATCGCCCATTCTGCTGTCTGCCATCCAAAAAACTGGCTTCACTACCCCTACTGATGTGCAGTCCGCTGCCATCCCTCAGGCGCTAGAAGGCCACGACTTGATGGTCTCTTCGCAGACAGGCAGTGGCAAAACCGCCGCCTTCATGCTGCCAGCGCTTAACCGCATCGCCAACATGCCGTCCAACAAGGGCACTGGCGTGCAGGTACTGGTGCTGACACCCACTCGCGAACTTGCCATGCAAGTCGCTGATGCTACCAAACAGTATGGCGCGCACATTAAAGATCTGCGCATTGCCATCGTAGTTGGCGGCATGCCTTACGGTGCCCAGCTCAAGGCACTTTCACGTCGCGTCGATGTGCTGGTGGCAACACCTGGCCGCCTGATCGATCACCTGCAGGCCGGACGGGTCAACCTGTCTACCGTCCACACACTGGTGCTGGACGAAGCCGACCGCATGCTCGATATGGGTTTTATCGAAGACATCGAAAACATTGTCAGCCGCACCCCGGCCGAGCGCCAGACCCTGCTGTTTTCTGCAACGCTTGATGGCAACATTGCCCGTATGGCTGGCAAAATGCTGCGCACTCCGCAACGCATTGAAATCTCAAACCAAAAACAAAAACACACCAACATTACCCAAAGCCTTTACTACGCCGACGACAACGGGCACAAAATGCGCCTGCTTGACCACGTATTGAGCGATGCCAACCTGAACCAGGCTATCGTATTCACCTCAACCAAACGTGGCGCCGACGACCTGGCTGACCGCCTGTCCAATCAGGGTCACGCCGTTGCGGCCCTGCATGGCGACATGAACCAGCGTCAGCGTACCCGCACTCTGGGTCTGCTGCAGAAAGGTAAGCTGCGTATTCTGGTCGCTACCGACGTGGCATCACGAGGCATTGACGTTCAAGGCATTAGCCACGCCGTCAACTATGACTTGCCTATGCAGGCCGAAGACTACGTTCACCGCATCGGCCGTACCGGCCGTGCCGGCAACAGTGGCCTGGCGTTTACGCTGGCCATGCATTCCGAGCGACATAAAATACGCCGTATTGAGCACTTCATTGGCCAACCCATCCCTATGGAAGTCATAGCAGGGCTTGAGCCACAGAAAACAGTACGTCCTACATTTACCGACCGCAACAAGGGCAAAGGCAAGAGCTTTGGCGCCCCACGTAGCGGCGGCTATGCCGGCAAACCTGGCCAGGCCCGCAAACCGTTCGGCGATCGTCCTGCACGTGGTGACCAGCCCGCCTACGAAGGCCGTGGCAAACCCGCCTACCAAGGCGGCGCTGCAGCAGGCGACCGTGGCACTGACAGCCGCAACCCGTTTTCTGCCGGTGCACGTGAAGGCTTCAAGCCACGTGGTGACTCCTACAAGCCGCGTAGCGAAGGCTATGCTGGTCGTAGCGCCTCATCAGAGGGTTTCAAGAGCCGAAGCGATCGTCCTGCAAATGGCGCCGGCCGCAGTGCTCCTGCCGACCGTCCTGCTTATGGCGACCGTCCTGCACGCCCAGCCAGGCCTGCTGAATTTGCCCGCAAGCCAGCCAACAAGTCGGCACGCCCAGCCCGCCCCGCTTTCGCGGGTAAGTCTGGCGGCCCGGCAAAATCCAGCGCACACCGTGAAGATTTCGCTGGCTAAGCCTGCCTTGCATTGATGCCCGCGCCCACAGATTCGTGGGCACGACGCGACAGTATCTTGCCCCAGCCTCGGGTGGTTATCCCGATGTCTGGGGCATTTTTATTAGTGCCAGTGGCCATTACGTGCGCAAGACGCGACAGCATTTTGCCCCAACCTCCGGTATTTGTTTCGATACCTGAGACATTTTTATTAATGCCAGTGGCCTATTACGTGCGTAAGACGCGACAGCATTTTGCGCGGCCTGCGGCATTTGTTCCGATAGCTGGCGCATTCTAATTAATGCCGACGGCTGGCGGGCTATTTTCAACTCACGCCACACGTAAACAGTCACGTCATTTGCAGCCTTGGCAGGCCTGCTTCGTCATCTGTCAGCCACTCCATTACAATAAGCGGCTGCGGCATGCGCCGCTACTGGCCGCATTACACTCTTTACGCAACCCGGCGCGGCCCCAGGTTTTAACACCTCATGAATCAGCTGGTCCGCAGGCCTCTCCTGCTCTCCTTCCTGTTGTCGCTTCCGCTATGGATCGTCTTCAACAACTATATCGTCGCCATTATCGTGGCGCTACTTGCGGGTTTTCTGGTTTCCATGTGTCATAGCCTGTGGGTTATCAATCAGCAAAAAGACAGGCAAAAAGACAAATAATGCATTCCTCACAGATTCCTGAAGGCCTGCCGCGCCTCGACGCTGATGCAGCGCAACACTGTACAGCGGTCTGCCACATGCTTAAAGATCGCATTCATGCCAACGATGGCTTTTTGCCTTTTGAACAGTGGATGGGGCTGGCGCTCTATGCGCCCGGGCTTGGCTACTATGTAGCCGGAAGCACCAAGCTGGCCAGCCGCAGCCCCGAGGGCGACTTTACAACCGCACCCGAAATGACACCTTTGTTTGGCCAGGCACTGGCTCGGCAAGTTGCGCAGGTTTTGCAGGCAAGCACATCAACACAGGTGCTTGAGTTTGGTGCAGGTACCGGCGCACTGGCAGCCTCGCTCATCCCTGCTCTGCAACAACTGGGCATAGAGCCTGATTACCGCATACTCGAGCTTTCGCCAGATTTACGAGCGCGCCAGCAGGCGACGCTGGCCGGGGTTTCAAGCTCGGTAACATGGCTAGCCGAACTGCCGCAGGCGTTCACCGGGTGCGTCCTGGCCAATGAAGTACTCGATGCCATGCCAACCACATTGTTCAAGTGGGATGACAATGGCGATCTGCTGGAAGTTGGCGTACGTATGGCGCAGGCCGACACGGCAGCCTCCCCGAAAGGCCCAGATGACACCCCAGTATTTGAACTTGCCTTGCGCAGGGCGCCACCTGAGCTTGAGCGACTCGTAAGCGAACGCATGCCGGCTTTGCCGGGCTACCAGTCAGAGATAAACCTGCAGGCCGAGGCGTGGATGCGGGAACTGGGCGGCTGGCTGAAACAGGGCGCAGCCCTGCTCATCGATTATGGCTTCCCGCAACGCGAGTATTACCACCCCCAGCGAGCTGAAGGTACGCTTATGTGCCATTTTCGCCATCATACCCACAGCCAGCCACTGATTTACCCGGGCCTGCAAGACATTACCGCTCATGTCGATTTCACTGCCATGGCCGATGCCGCCCTGGCGGGCGGGCTGGACGTGCTGGGCTACACCTCACAAGCGCGATTTTTGATGAATTCAGGCATTATTGATCTGCTTACCCCGCCCGATGGCCAGGACGCCGACGCCTTGGCTCAGGGGCGCGATCTGTCCGCTGTTCAAAAGCTGCTGTCAGAAGCCGAAATGGGCGAACTCTTCAAGGTGCTCGCTGTAAGCCGCCAGATCGACGGCCCGCTACTCGGGTTTATGCGCGGTGATCGTCGCGATCGTCTGTAACGCAGTCGGCTTCCAGTGCCTTTAATCGGGCCTGCCTCAGGGCAGGCTTGATTTTCGCGGGGTCGCCCTTTGCTGCCCGGGCGACGGCTCCGGCATCCACACTGCGCACAGCATCAACACGAGCGCGCCAGGCGGCAATATCCACATCACCGACGCATGCGGCTGCAGCAAGCAGATCCAGAAATCGGTCTGGCTTACGCAAAGCGTCGCAACGCTCCATCAGATCCAGCCAGTGTTCTGTTTGCCCCTGTTGCCCCTGTTGCCCCTGTTGCCCCTGGTGCGCATTGGAGCTAGAAGAGGGCAAAAGAGCGCTCAGTAACACCGGCAACAGCCGCGAATAATCAATACACTCGGTGGGGGCACGAACGTGGCGGCCAATTTGCTCGGGCTGTTCAGACAGCCTGCACAAAATTGCAAAGCGTGCGGGCAAACCCAGACGATTGTGGGCCGCACACGCCAATTCGCCCGAAAGCACCTGGCTGTCAAACAACAGGCTCGGCAGTACCCTTGCCAGCGCACCCGTATCATTTAACACGTCAAACATGCGACCTGGCTGGGCGGTCATCATGCCCTTGGCCACCTCACGCCACACCCGCTCGGGCACCAACGCATCGACTTCGCCTTCTTCTACCAGGCGCCGGGCAAGTTGCAAGGTTTGCGGCGCAATCGAGAACGTATCAAACCGAGCTGCAAAACGCGCCAACCGCAGCAGTCTGACGGGGTCTTCGACAAACGCCTGCCCTACGTGGCGCAGCACCTTGTTCTGCAGATCGGCATAGCCATTGAGAGGATCGATAAGATGGCCATCGGGTGCCTGAGCAATCGCATTGACGGTAAGGTCGCGACGGCCCAAGTCATCTTCGAGGCTGACATCAGAGCCGGTATAAAACGTAAACCCTTTATAACCGCGGCCTGATTTACGCTCGGTGCGCGCCAGCGCATACTCTTCTTTGGTGATCGGGTGCAAAAACACCGGAAAATCACCACCCACCGGGATAAAACCACGACGAGCCATCTCTTCGGGCGTGGTGCCCACGACTACCCAGTCACGATCACCTGCGGGCAGGCCCAGCTGCGCATCGCGCACGGCGCCCCCTACGATATATACCTTTAGCCCCTGCGTGACCGGGTCGGCATCAAGAAGGCGGTTAGCGATGGCGGCCCCCTCGGACCGGACCGAGGTGTCTGGTTTAGTCATGGTCAAGCTTGCGCAAACGCTTAAGGCAGGCTGGCCTGGCGGCCAGGCGCGGGGGTAACAGTGCCCAGGCGCTGCTTGAGCGACTGGGGCTTGCCGGTAAACATCATGGAGTAATAAATGGTGTTGGACATAACGTTTTTGACATAAAGCCGAGTTTCAGTAAAAGGTATGGTTTCGGCAAAAACCGCTCCTTCTACCGGGGCCGACAGTGTAGACCGCCACGAAATCGACCGCCCAGGCCCGGCGTTGTAGCCTGCCGTTGCCAGCACCTCATTACCACTCAGGTTATTAAGCACCATGCTGAGGTAGTTGGTACCCAATATCGTGTTGGTATCAAAATCATTGACCGACGACGGCCGAAAATCAGACATGCCAATTTTATTGGCCACCCAGCGTGCCGTGGCGGGCATAAGCTGCATGAGCCCTGAGGCGCCCACATGTGACCTGGCATCAGTAATAAACCGCGACTCTTGCCGGATCAGCCCGTACACCCAGGCTGGATCAAGGTTAATTTCATGAGCTTTCTGGGCAACCTTGCCTTCAAAAGGCGCGATAAAGCGCTGCGAAAAATCGACCTCATCCCGTGTCAGCAATGACGTATTGACGACGCGATCATAGATATGCTCTTCGCGCGCCAGCTCGGCAGCAGCCCGCAGCTGTCTGTCATTTAGGCCTCTCACGGCAAAGACCCACTCGGGCACGGCTTCGGGGCGCCACCCCAGATGGAAGAGTTCTACCGCACGACGCAGGCCCGGGTTATTGCGAGCCTGCTTGATTTCGGCAGCAGTAACCGGCTCTGGCCTGGGTGGAAGCGAAGGCGTCTTGCCCAATTCGTCGGTGGCAAGTTGGCCATAAAAATCTAGCTCATCGGCAATGGACGCGTAGCGCTTGTTGGCACTGGCCTGATCGCCGCGGGCAGCATCAGCCCGACCGGCCCAATACACCCAGACCGGCTCGGCGGCCTGCCTGTCAGACATACGTTGGATCGCGCTGGCCACGCGAGCCCAGTCTATGCTGGGCTGACGCAGTTCAGACCGCACCTGCCAGGCATGGCTGTAATCGGTAAGCGGCAGCGTACCCGAGCGCCGGTACCAGCGCGCCGCATTTGGATCGAGGTTGAGCGCGGCAATAAGACCGAACTGGCTCCAAACCCATTCGATATTCTGTTGGGGCAGACGGCTGGCCCACTGGCTTTCAACATAAGCGGCATTGGCATCGCGCTGATCACCATAGGCCAGGCGCGAAAGAGCAATAGTCGTAATCTCGGTTTCGGCACGCGTAGCAGGTGCGCCGCGCCCAGAAAGCCAGTTTTTAGGGCTTTTCATCATGGCCGAGTACTGCGTCATTTCGGCCGGCGTGAAAAGTATGGATGCCATACGGCGCGCGACAGCCGTTTTATTGGTCTCAACAATGGCGCGCAGTTGCGGCTCGATATCGTCCCAACCTACCACCTGGCTTTTTGAGAGCTGATTAAGCATGACCCAACATGCCTGCACCGGCTTGAATGCGTCAAGCGCCTGGCTGGCGCTGACGGGCTGCCCCGTCATATGCATAGCATGCAGCAAAGAACACTTCTCGGTGGCGTCGGTATTGATTAATGGGCCCAAGCTTGCAGCCAGACTGTAGTTACCAGCGCGCGTAGCCACGACCAGCCAGTCGCCCTGCAGGCGATCACCCAGATACGTGCCGTGGTGTTTTTGGATAAACGCCCGTATTTGCCCTTCGGGCGTCAACTGAGAGTTGTCTTGCAGGGCTTGGTAAAGCTTCCAGTATTCAGCATAGGCACCGAGCAGCAGGTCAGCGCGGGCTTCAGGCAATTGCGCGTCCAGCGCGACCCAGTCTTTCTTTTGACGCGCCTCGCGTGCCTGAATCAGGGCCTGGCGGGCACGCTCGGGGGCGACCAGGGTAACAGTACCCGGGCCAGTAGGGGTGTCGAGGCCGCGCACGCCTGCGGCAAGATTCGGCATAGCCCCTTGTAACGAAGCAACCTGAACGACATCAGCGGTATCGAGAGGGGCCAGGCCATGGCGCAAGTCAGTTTGCTTCAAAGCTTTTGCGACAGCCGGCTGAGCCCCGGCATCTGTACTGGACGCATTGGCCCGGCTCGCGGTGCGCTCGGCGCCGGTACATGCAGAGATAGTGGCCAGGAGCATGAGGCAACCCCCCAGGCGCAAGTATGGCAAACTGAGCCTGCCAGACACGCCTGCGGTTTTCTGATACCGTTGACTATCGATTAACATTTTGTTTTGCCCCGACATAAACATTGCCCATGAATCACAGCACAGAAAATAACGCAACCTCGTTGAGAGCGCGCCTGAAAGAACGTAGAGACGCGCAAAACCCGGTAGACCGCAGCCGCGGCGCGTTGCTGATACGAGGCCGCCTGTACACCTGGCTAGCCACGACACGTACCCGTTTGCGCGAGGCTGGGCGACCAACGCCACAGCATATTGCCGCATTCTGGTCGACCGACGACGAACCCGGGCTACAACCCCTACTACAACAATGGGTTGAAGAGGAAGGATACCGCGTATCACTGCCTGTCGTCACGGCCCCTGACACGCCACTGCAGTTTCGGTTCTGGGTTCCTGGCGCTCCCATGCACGAAGGCGCCTTTGGCATACAAGAACCTATGGGTGAAATCGCCCAAGCGCCTGATGTCATTTTGGTACCCACCCTGGGCTATACACGCCAGGGCGATCGCGTTGGTTACGGCAAAGGGTATTACGATCGCACACTGGCAGCCCTTAAAGAAGCAGGCCACTCGTTTACGACCATAGGCATCGCCTGGGCTACCGGAGACCTGTCGCAAGACAGCTTTACGCCCGCCCCTCACGACGTACGTCTTGACAGCGTGCTGACAGACAAAGGCTGGGCGGTACCCGCACCCGTCATTACCTGAACGGCTGCGGGCTAGCGTCGGGCCCCGTGCTCAGGCAACCGCCACACTGGTATCTCGCAGCGAAAGCTGACGCCAGATCGCCATGGTTGCCTCGGCATTATTAAGCGTATAAAAGTGCAACCCTGGCGCGCCGCGATCAAGCAAAGCCTGCGACAGTTGCCCGATAAACTCAGCGCCAAATGCCCTGATCGAGGCCCGGTCATCACCAAAGTCAGTCAACCTTAAACGCAGCCAGCGTGGGATCTCTGCCCCGCACATGGTTGAAAACCTTGCCAGCTGGGTGTAGTTGGTAATCGGCATAACGCCCGGCACGATGGGGATGCTTACCCCGGCAGCACGGGCGCGATCGACAAAGTCAAAATACGCATCCACGTTAAAGAAATACTGCGTAATGGCGCCCTGAGCGCCTGCCTGCACCTTGTTATTGAAATGTTCAAGATCAGCAGTGGCGGTGAGTGCCTGTGGATGCATCTCGGGGTAGGCGGCCACCTCAACCTGAAACCAGTCAGCGCTGTGCTCTCGAATAAACGCCACCAGCTCGCTGGCGTAATGCAGCTCGCCCGCATCACCACCCATGCCGGAAGGCAGATCGCCCCGCAAGGCAACAATGCGTCGTACGCCCTGCGCGCGATAATTATTGAGTATTTCGGCCAACTCGGCGCGCGTGGCGCCGATGCATGACAAATGAGGCGCAACATCGCAGCCCAGGTTTTGCAACAGCCGAACGGTATCGGCCGTACCTGAACGCGTAGAGCCGCCCGCACCAAATGTGACACTGACATACTCTGGCTGTAGCGCCAGCAACTGCTTGGCTGACCTTACTAATTTTTCTTGGGCGGCAATATCACGCGGCGGGAAAAACTCTAGGCTAATGGCCTGTTTACCACTCATGACGTCAATAACCCTGAAAGTAGACCGGACACAATGCTGTACACCAAGGCACCCAGCAACGCCCACCAGAACCCATTAACGTGGAAACCTTTAAGTACTGACCCGGCAAACCAGAACACCAGCGCGTTGAGCACCAGCAGGAACAGCCCCAGGGTTACGATAGTGATAGGCAACGTGAGCAGAATCAAGACGGGTTTGACCAGCGTATTAAGCAGGCCAAGCACCAGAGCGGCGATGAGCGCAGACCCGAACGAGGCCACGGTGATGCCTGGAAGAATATAGGCCACGATAAGCAATGCAACTGCGTTCAGTAGCCAGACAAGTAAAAGTTCCATGATGACGCTCCGTAGTTAAACCTTGACGACAAGTATGACGCAATGGTGGGTACAAATAATAGACCAGCCTGCGGGCCTGCCGCGGTGCAGCGAGCCGGCCCTGCAGCGATGCGGTGCTTAATACCGATAGTGATCCGGCTTGTAGGGCCCTTCGACAGGCACGTTAATGTAGTCGGCCTGCTCAGGACTCAGTTCTGTTAGCTGCACACCCAGTTTTTTGAGATGCAGGCGTGCAACTTTTTCATCAAGATGCTTGGGCAGCACATACACTTTGCCGGTTTCATAAGCTTCACCGCGCGTAAAGAGCTCGATCTGTGCAATGGTCTGGTTGGCGAACGACGCCGACATCACGAACGATGGGTGGCCCGTGGCGCAACCCAGGTTAACCAGACGCCCCTTGGCCAACAGAATAATGCGCTTGCCATCGGGGAAAATAATATGATCGACCTGCGGCTTGATTTCTTCCCACTCAAGGTCTTCAACCGATGCGATATCGATTTCGCTGTCAAAGTGCCCGATATTGCACACAATGGCCTGGTCTTTCATGCGGAACATGTGGTCTTTGGTGATCACATGGTAGTTGCCGGTAGCCGTTACAAAGATGTCAGCCTTGTCAGCCGCCTCTTCCAGCGTGACTACGCGATAGCCTTCCATAGAAGCTTGCAGTGCGCAGATGGGATCAACTTCGGTAACCCAGACTTGGGCGCGCAAGGCTGCTAACGCCTGGGCGCAGCCCTTGCCAACGTCGCCAAAACCGCACACGACGGCGATTTTGCCGGCCACCATGACATCGGTGGCCCGCTTGATGCCATCAACCAGTGATTCGCGGCAACCGTACAAGTTGTCAAACTTGGACTTGGTGACGGAATCGTTGACGTTAATGGCCGGAAAGGCCAGTTCGCCTTTCTTGGACATTTGATATAAACGGTGCACACCGGTGGTGGTTTCTTCGGTAACGCCTTTGATATGCGCGATACGTGTGGAGTACCACTTGGGGTCTTGCTGCAAGCGTTCTTTAATGGATGCAAACAGCACACGCTCTTCTTCGTGCTCAGGTTTGCTCAACACAGAAAGGTCTGATTCGGCACGCACACCAAGATGCAGCAGCAAGGTGGCATCGCCGCCATCGTCGAGAATCATGTTGGCAAACTGCCCTTCTGGCCAATCGAAGATCTGGTGGGTGTATTGCCAGTACTCTTCGAGCGATTCGCCCTTAACGGCAAATACAGGCGTGCCACCGGCCGCAATGGCTGCGGCGGCGTGATCCTGGGTGGAGAAAATATTGCATGACGCCCAGCGAACGTCAGCACCGAGCGCCTTGAGCGTTTCGATAAGCACGGCGGTCTGGATGGTCATGTGCAGGCTGCCTGCAATGCGGGCACCCTTTAGCGGCTGGGAGGCACCGAACTCTTCGCGCGTGGCCATGAGCCCGGGCATTTCGGTTTCGGCAATGGCGATCTCGCGACGACCCCAGCCCGCAAGGGCGATGTCGGCAATTTTAAAATCGGTAGATGTGGCGTCAGCAACAGTATTCATGGCAGTAATCCCATAAACCTGTACCGGCCGAAAGACGCGAAAACAACGTGCAAAACACGCCGCGCTCATCTTTGCCTGTACAGGAAACGATGAGCGCGGTTGATGTTGAAAACAGACCTGAGCCTAGCGGCTATAGCGGGCGACCTGTTGGCCACAACCCCTACGCCGTTGCAGCGCTCCTCAGGATGCAAATATTGTAGCGTAATTTATAGATGTGTCGGGCCAGCCAGCAATGCTGCGGCTCTGGTAACACCGGTTGCGTCTGCAGGCTGCAGCCTCAAGGTGAAATCGCCTCGACCAAACGGACGAAAAAACGCCGCTAAATTAACCCTTGCGCTTGGGATAGCCCTGGGCCGTAATGCGCTGCCAGATAGCGCGTTTTTCGTCGTCGTCAAAAAAGACCCAATTGGCGACTTCCATGGCAGTGCGTCCACACCCCCGGCAGATTTCATCGTACAGCGTGGAGCACACGGCCACGCAGGGAGAGTCAGTGCGATCAAAAACCCCGCGCGCGTCTGTGCCATTGAGGCTGAGATCATTGGCATGCGTGTTGCTGGATGTGTTGCTGGATGTGTTGCTGGATGTGTTGCTGGATGTGTTGCTGGTTGTGTTGCTGGTTGTGTTGCTGGTTGTGTTGCTGGTTGTGTTGCTGGTTGTGTTGCTGGTTGTGTTGCTGGTTGTGTTGCTGGCTGCGGTGCTAGTAACACCGCTAGTTACGTTGCCGGATGCGCTGCTGGCTGCAGTGTCGCTGGCATAGTCAGCACCAGAAGAGGCAGCCATAATGGTGCCACCAGCATGCGAAGACTTGCTATGTGTCTGCTGAGACGCTGCCGTCTGGCCGGGGCCTGACGGCTCGCCGGGGCTGCCCCCAAAGCGATGCGTCTCAGTGGGTTTCATTTCAGGCTGCCTGTTTCAGCACCTGGATTTTGTCGGTCGCTTCCCAGGTGAACTCGGGCTCGGCACGGCCAAAATGCCCATAGGCGGCCGTTTTTGTGTAGATGGGACGCAACAGATCAAGCATGTTGATAATGCCCTTGGGCCGAAGGTCAAAGTTTTCTCGTACCAGACGGGCGATCTGGTCGTCTGGTATGACGCCCGTGCCTTCTGTGTACACGGTGATATTGATGGGTTCAGCCACGCCAATGGCATAGCTGACCTGCACCTGGCACTGACGCGCCAGGCCCG
The DNA here is from genome assembly GCF_008369125.1 of Pusillimonas sp. ANT_WB101. Taxonomy (NCBI): domain Bacteria; kingdom Pseudomonadati; phylum Pseudomonadota; class Betaproteobacteria; order Burkholderiales; family Alcaligenaceae; genus Pusillimonas; species Pusillimonas sp. ANT_WB101. The sequence goes on from NZ_VOAY01000005.1 coordinate 361,778, forward strand.
CTGCCACAATATTCTTAGCCACGTAACGTGCCGCATACGCGGCAGAACGATCAACCTTGGACGGGTCTTTGCCCGAGAATGCGCCGCCGCCATGCGGGCACGCACCGCCATAGGTATCAACAATAATTTTGCGCCCTGTCAGGCCACAATCGCCCTGGGGGCCGCCAATAATAAAGACCCCCGTAGGGTTGACCATGAACTTGGTTGCAGGCGTGAGCAGGCCTTCGGCAAAACTGGGCTTGATGATTTCTTCGATGACCGCTTCGCGGATATCTTGCTGCGAGATTTCAGGCGCATGCTGGGTGGACAACACCACGGTATCGACTTCGACGGGTTTGCCGTCTACATAGCGGAACGTAACCTGAGACTTGGCATCGGGCCGCAACCACGGCAGGCGCCCATCTTTACGCAACTCGCTCTGGCGCTGCACCAGACGGTGCGCATACCAAATGGGCGCAGGCATGAGGTCGGGGGTTTCATCGCAGGCATAGCCAAACATAAGCCCCTGATCACCCGCGCCCTGGTTGAGGGCGTCTTCAGGGCTGCGATCTACGCCCTGGGCGATGTCGGGAGATTGTTTGTCATAGGCCACCAGTACTGCGCAGCCTTTGTAGTCAATGCCGTACTCGGTATTGTCATAGCCGATGCGCTTGATGGTGTCGCGCGCAATCTGTATGTAATCAATGTTGGCCATAGTGGTGATTTCACCCGCAAGCACGACCAACCCGGTATTGCACAGCGTTTCGGCTGCGACACGCGAATTGGGGTCTTGCTCGAGCAGTGCATCGAGAATGGCGTCGGAGATTTGATCGGCGACTTTGTCTGGGTGGCCTTCGGAGACCGATTCGGAAGTAAACAGAAAATCGTTGTTTGCCACAGCGATACGTCCTAAAAAACACTGCAATCGCAGTATGGAGGTTGAACGAAACGCGTTGCACCTCGGACATCTGCAGAGCAGTAGAAATCAGGGCGCGACGCTTTAGCGGTTTTTAGCGCACCACATGCAGTGGTATGCCATCGCCCCGCAAGTTGTCGGTTAACTCAGCGATAAATGGTATTTTAAGCGAAAATACGTCTTCGTATCTGTTTTCACTTATTACCGAAGGGTTTTTGGCGGGCTATGCTTCTGGCTATATTTCGTTTGCTGGCGCGCATACCGTTACCTGCGCTGCAAGCGGTAGGCAAGGCCATGGGCCTGCTCGTTTACGCTTGGCCGGGCCGATATCGGCGACGGCTGCAGGGCAACGCCCGGCAGGCCGGCTATGTAGACCCCGCTTTCGCGCGTCGGGCGGCTGCCCAGACCGGCGCCATGATTCTCGAAACCCCAAAAGTATGGCTACGCACCACGCAGTGCCTGCGCAAAACGCACAGCGACGACGACGCAGTTGTACACACTGCGCTGGCCGAAGGGCGAGGCATTCTTTACCTAACCCCGCATTTGGGCTGCTTTGAAATCACTGCCCGTTATCTTATTCAACATGGGCCTATTACCGTCATGTATCGGCCACCTCGGCAGGCCGCTTTCGAGCCCATCATGGAGCAAGCTCGTAACATGTCGGGCCTGCGTGCCGTGCCCGCCAACCTTCAGGGGGTACGCGAGTTTGTGCGGGCATTGCGGCGCGGCGAGGCTGTAGGCATGCTCCCCGACCAGGTTCCAGGCGGCGGTGAAGGCGTATGGGCGCCCTTCTTTGATAAATACGCCTACACGATGACGCTGGCGGGCAAACTGGCCGTGCAAACAGGCGTAGCCGTCATCCTGACCGCCGGAGAGCGCCTGCCAAACGGACAGGGCTGGAAAATCCATTATTTACGGCTGCCCGAGCCTCTGCCCAGGCAACCCGAAGAACTGGCCACAATCATCAACGGTGCAATGGAAACCCTTATTCGCCGATTTCCAGAACAATATCTTTGGAGTTACAACCGCTATAAGGTACCTGATGAGGCACCTCCCCGCCCGTAGGATACGCCACATGAACGTCAATAAACTGCCTCTTTTACGTGCGATATTCCGTTACTTGGGCAACTCCTCTACCACCACCCGGCTGCGCTGGGGTGCTCTGCTTGGATGGCTGGCACGCAAGCTGTTACGTTCGCGGGTCAACATCGTGCGCGTCAATCTGCAGCTATGCTTTCCTGAGCACACCCAGCAACAGCGCGACGCCTGGCTGCGTGAACACTTCCATTTGCTTGGACAGTCAGTTGTTGACCGTGGCCTGTGCTGGTTTGGCCCACCTGAAGCAATCACTCGCACCATCAGCCTGAATGGTTTTGAACATATCCAGGCATTGCTCGACGCCAAACGCCCCATCATATTGCTGGCGCCGCATTTTATTGGGCTTGACGCAGCCGCCACACGGATCACGCTTGCTGTGGAAGAAATTGGCACTATTTACACCCGCCAGAGCGATGCAGACGTTGATCGCATGATGCAAGAAGGCCGAAGCCGCTTCAGTAACGTCCATCTTATAGGCCGCCACGAAGGTGTACGGCGCATGATCAGGCTTTTGCGTAACGGTGTACCCATTTACTACCTGCCTGACATGGATTTCGGGCGCAGCGACGGTACCGTCTTTAGCCCTTTTTTCAATGTACCCGCCGCCACCCTACTCGCCACGGCACAGATTGCACGCTCATGCAAAGCCGCTGTTGTACCTATTGTTACCAATCTAGACATCAAGACCGGGCACTACACCACACAAGTCCTCCCGCCTATTGACGACTTTCCGGGCGAGGGTTCGCTGGAAGCGGCGACAGACCGGTTCAACAGACTGATCGAAGACTGGGTACGTGTCGACCCACCTCAATACTATTGGGTGCACAGGCGCTTCAAAACCAGACCGCTGGGTGAGAAAAAATTCTACTAAGCACCACGCGAGACCAGCTCCGATCACTGTTCCGATAAGCCTTTCCTCTCGCCGGCGTTCCGCATTTGGCATTAGGTGTTCGGCATCTGCACACGCATAGGGTGCACGCCTATGTATTGCAGACCAAAACGAGCGCTTAGTTATTTGCGATCATGCAACGCACGCTGGGCGGACAGCCGCACGCCCACTCCCACGCAACAGCGGACAAACCCATCGTTATACGGGATAATGCCTCAATGATCTGGAATTTCGCAAAAATGCACGGCGCAGGTAATGACTTCGTCGTAATTGATGGTGTACGGCAAGCCATTGCCATTACGCCTGAAATCGCACGGGCACTCGCTGACCGCCACTTCGGTATCGGTGCTGATCAGATCTTGCTTGTCGATAACCCCCTTCACCCCGAAGCTGATTTCCGTTACCGTATCTTCAACGCCGATGGCAGTGAAGTCGAGCATTGTGGCAACGGTGCCCGCTGCTTCGTGCGCTTTGTGCATGAGCAGGGGCTTTCAAAGCGCAACCCTCTGCGGGCTGAGATCTGCACCGGCCTTATCACCTTGCGCGTTAACGATGACGGCGAAGTGTGGGTCGCCATGGGCCGCACCCGCTTCGACCCTAAGGCCGTGGGTTTTGACACCAAAGGCCTCACCTCTGCCGTCTGCGGTAATGACACACTGTGGACGCTGCCGCTGGCAGGTCATGGTGACCTGCAGCTGTCGCTGGTCGCCATTTCCAACCCACATGCCGTTCAGCTCGTCGACGACGTCAGGACGGCGCCCGTTGGCGTAGTAGGCCCCATCATCGAGTCACATCCGCGTTTTGCCAATCGCGTCAATGCTGGCTTTATGCAAGTGCTTAACCGCCACACCATCGCCCTGCGCGTTTACGAGCGAGGCGCGGGCGAAACACTGGCTTGCGGCACTGGCGCCTGTGCGGCCGCCGTAGTCGGCATACGACGCGGCCTGCTTGAAAGCCCTGTTCAGGTGCAAATGCCCGGGGGCGAACTCACCATAACCTGGGACGGCGACGCCCTCAGCATGAGTGGCCCCGCGACAACGGTATTTACCGGCCAGATCGACATCAATACACTTATTAAGTCACCTAATTTCAAGGACGCATCACAGCCATGAGTACAAACAGCCTCTCCGCCGACGAGATTGCGCATTTTCTGCAAGAGAACCCCTCTTTTTTCACGGAACATGCTGAGCTGTTTTCCAACTTGCGCGTGCCGCATCCGCATGAAACCCGTGCCATTTCTCTGGGTGAGCGCCAGATCATGACGCTGCGGGCACGCAGCAAAGATCTCGAATGGAAGCTCTCGGGTTTGGTGCACAATGCCACCAGTAATGAAAAAATCAGCATCACGCTCAACGACTGGTGCTGTCGCATGCTGGCCGAAGACGACGCACAGCAGATACCCGGGCACATTGTGCGCAGCCTCAGCGACCTCTTCGACCTGCCCACTATTGCCCTGCGGCTCTGGGATCTGAGCAAACTGACTGATGAAAATGAATTTGCACAAGACGTAACCCATGAGATCCGCACCTTTGCACGCGACCTGACAGAGCCCTATTGCGGCCCGTTCCATAACCAGGAAGTCGCTGGCTGGCTAGGCACCCCTCCCGTTTCACTGGCCATTGTGGCGCTTCGTCCCGCCGCAGGTGGCGAACCTATAGGCCTGCTGGTTATGGGCTCAGACGACCTAGAGCGTTTCACGCCCGACATGGGCACAGCGTTTCTGGAAACCATTAACCGGCTGGCCAGCGCCAGCTTGCTACGGCTGCAAGGGCCAACCAGGCCTGACGCCTGCGCCTGACGTCAGACGCTCCGGCCTTTCAGCCCCGCTCAAGGACCCGATGCACGCATTGCCCAACGCCATGGAACACTGGCTCGCCCACCTCGAAAGCAATCGACGATACTCGCCGCATACCTTGGCGGGATACCGGCAAGACCTGCATCACCTGATCACCATCCACCCAGACACACCGCTTGAGCGCGTCACCGAAGCCCACATACGGCAAGCGGTAGCGCGCTTGCATGCACAAGGCCACAAGCCACGCAGCCTCGCCCGCGCACTTGCCGCATGGCGTGGCTTTTTTAAATGGTGGGCTCCCAAGGCCAACATGGCAGCCAACCCGGCAGCGGGCGTGCGCGCTCCCAAGGCACCTCGTAGTCTGCCCAAAGCGCTATCGGTAGAACAGGCGCAGCTTCTACTTGATCGCCCCGGACGCCGCCGAGGCCAAGGCCAACACATACCAGACACGCCTGACCGCGGGGATGCCTTGGGGCGCAAGACTACCCCGGCTTCGCATAACCTTGTGGCTGAAGCCAGCGCCGAACACGAAGGCGCAAGCTTGTTTGAGTCAGACACACCCATTGCTCGCCGTGACCAGGCTATGTTTGAAACCCTGTACTCAAGCGGTTTGCGACTTGCCGAGCTGGTAAGCCTGGACCGGCAATATATACACCAGGGGACTTATACTTCGCAAAGCTGGATACAGCTGCGTGAACAAGAAGCCGTTATACACGGGAAAGGCAATAAAACGCGCACCGTACCCTTGGGCAGAAAAGCCATTGAGGCCATAGAAAGCTGGCTAGAAGTGCGCAGCCAGCTGCTAAAGGGTGAGCCTGATGCCGACGCCGGCGCTGCGCTATTTTTGGGTGCCCGCGGCCAAAGGATTTCACCGCGAGTGGTTCAGATTCAGCTAAACAAAATGGCCGCCCGCGCGGGTCTGCCGGTGCATGTGCACCCCCATAGCCTACGGCACAGCTTTGCCAGCCATATGTTGCAGTCTGCTCAAGACTTGCGCGCTGTACAAGAACTGCTGGGGCACGCCAACATCTCGACCACGCAAATTTATACGCGACTTGATTTTCAGCACCTGGCGCAGGTGTACGACAAGGCACACCCCCGCGCCAAAAAACGCTGAATAGGCACTAGGCTTACCTTGTTGCTGCCCGCCATGGAGCAATTAGGCAAGCACGCCCCGCAAAAACGCATAGCCCGATGCGCCCGATCAGGGCTTGAGGGTTCGAAGCAGACGGCCGGCATTCCATGAAAACATGCCCAGATAAGTGCCGGCAGGCTCACCGGGGCTGGCCAGCGCGTCAGAATACAGCGTACCACCTCGTTTGGCGCCCGTCTCACGCGCAATTTGTTCCATAATTTTGTTGCTGCTTATGTTTTCGAAGAAAACGCCAGAAACATGCTGCTTTTTTGCATTATCGACAATCTGGGCCAGATCTTTTGCAGAAGGCTCAGCAGCACTGGAAAAACCCGCTACCGAGATAAACCGTATACCGTATGCTTGAGCAAAATAGCCAAATGCGTCATGAGTGGTAATAACAGTGCGCCCGCTTTTGGGAATTTCTTTTAGCACTGCCTTAAGCTCGGCATCAAGCTTTTGCATGCTTTTTATGTATAAGTCTGCACGACTGCGGTAGCTGGCGCTATTGGCAGGGTCGGCACGCGACAGACCCTCAGCTATATTGTTTGCGTAAATAATGCCATTGCTCAAGTCTTGCCATGCGTGAGGGTCGACCTCGCCGGGCGAATGACCATGCTCATGGCCGCTGTCATGAGCATGGGCGTGGTCGTGACCTTTACCCTGGTCGTGACTATGAGCACTTGATGCCCCCAGCACTAACTGGTCATCGCGGCCCAGAAGCCTGACCTTCACGCCATCTGAAGCCAGTACCTGCAGGCCTTTAAAGCCCGATGCCTTGATGAGGCGTGGCAGCCACCCTTCGAAGTCTAGACCGTTTAGTACCAGCACCTGTGCTTTGGCAAGCGCCAGCACATCTTTGGGCGAGGGCTCAAATGTGTGAGCATCACCGCCAGGCCCCACGATGGTGGTCAAGGCAACATGCTGGCCACCGATTTCGCTGACCATATCACCCAATATGGAAAAGCTGGCTACGACACGTAGTGGCTCAGCGGCACTTTGCTTGGGCTGCGCAACAGTGGAGGATACGCAGAACGCAAACGCCCCCGCCGACAAGAGCCCTGCAAGGAAACCACGACGCGAGCCGCAAAAGACTCGTATTGAAGAAATTGCAAGCATATTGTTTACTCCGGAATACGCGCGAAGCGCTGGCGACGGTCACGGGCCTGGCGCGCCGCTCGGAACAGCCCCCCTTGCGGGCCCAGACAAACCGATAAAAAATAGACACAGCCTGCAGCCAGAATTATGGCAGGAGAGGCAGGTACGTTGATATAGTACGAACAGAGTAGGCCTGCATAGGACGATAGCGCGCCAAATGCCGCCGCCAGCACCATTTGCCGGCCAACTGTACCCACCCAAAAACGGGCAGCCGTAGCGGGCAACATCATGATGCCAACAACCATGAGCGTGCCAAGCACCTGAAACCCCGATACCATGGTTAACACCAGCAGCACCAGGAAAACCATATGTATGACTGTGCCGGCCGCCCCCTGGCCGCGCAAAAACTGAGGGTCGAGGCATTCGAGCACAAGCGGACGAAAAATAAAGGCCAGGCTGATAAGGGTAATGCTTGCTGCGGAGGTAACCAGCAACAGAGCGCTGTCATCAAGCCCCAGCACGGTGCCGAATAACACGTGAATGAGGTCCATATTAGACCCTCGGAGCGATACCAGCAGCACCCCCAGACCAAGTGACACCAGGTAAAAGGCGGCGAAGCTGGCGTCTTCGCGCTGGGGTGTCCAGCGAGACACTGCGCCAGCCAGCAATGCGACAACCAGCCCCGTCACCATGCCGCCAATGGTCATGGCGGTAAGAGAAAGACCTGCCGTAAGAAAACCAACCGCCACGCCTGGAAGTATGGCGTGGGCCATAGCGTCGCCCATGAGACTTAGGCGACGCAACACCAGAAACACCCCCATGGGGCCGGCCGCAAAAGACAGGGCAAACGAGCCCGCCAGCGCCCGACGCATGAAATCGTACTCAATGAAGGGGCTGGCCAAAAAGTGATAAAGCCACATCACAGGAAGTCTCCTGCGCAAAGATGCCGAGCCATATGCATGTTTTCAGTGGTGAGCACGTCAAGCGTGGGGCCCCAGGCCACCGCCTGCCCGGCCATAAGCAGGCATTGCGGGAAGTGGCTGCGCACCAGATCGAGATCATGCAGAACCACGATAACGGTACGCCCTTCGCTGTGCCAGTTACTGATGATGGCGATAAGGTCTTCGGTGGTAGCGCGGTCGACGGCGGCAAAAGGCTCGTCGAGCACCAACGTATCGGCGTCGTGCAGCATGAGCCGGGCAAACAGGGCGCGCTGCAGCTGCCCACCCGACAAGGTGCCAATGATACGTTGGGCGAAATCAGCCAGGCCCACCGTGTTAAGCGCCTGATGAATACTGTCGTGCTCGGATCGCCCAAAACGGCGCCACGAACCTACACGCGGCCACGAACCCATGGCCACCAGATCGTATACGGTAACGGGAAAACTGCGATCAAGATCGGAAAGCTGCGGCAGGCACGCTATACGCGCGGCGTTAGCCAGCCGGATCTGGCCGCGCAAAGGGCTGACTAAGCCAGTAATGCCTTTGACCAAGGTAGACTTACCTGCGCCATTTGGACCAACCACAGCCGTGAGGGAACCTGGCTCAAATACACCCGACACATCGCGCACCGCCACACGATCGCCCCACCCCAGCGAAACCTGATCAAACTCAATAACGGGAGTACTCATGGTACTTACCACCAGCCCATGGCCCAAGCAGCCAGAACCCACAAAAACACAACAGCCACCGAAACACGGGCGGCGCGCTGCCAGCAGGAAGACAGCAGGGCCGAGCCTCGATAAGGTCGGGAGGAGCGAAAGAAAGGCTTTATAGTTGGGAGCATGGACAAGTGAGGCAAGGGCGAGCGTAAACGTGTTATGTTATAACATGATAATGATGTATGGCGCACTTGCGCCTGCATCACACTGGTATTATTAACTTCCAACATACCCCGGCAACTTCACGGGTCTCGCCATGGTCGCCACACACTCGACATCAACGTCCGCTCTGGCCGCGCAATTAAGCACAGCCGAATCTCTGTGCGCTCAGCGCGGCAAGCGGCTTACACCCATACGCCGCAAAGTGCTCGAAATCTTGCTAACCGAGCACCGCAGCGTAAAAGCGTATGAGCTGCTTGACCTCATCCGCGATGTACAACCGGGTGCCGCACCACCGACCGTCTACCGGGCACTTGATTTCCTGGTCGAAGAAGGTCTGGTTCATCGGCTTGACGCCATCAATGCGTGGGCTGCCTGCATGGATGCCGCCGGTGAGCCCCACGATTTGCTCGTGGTCTGTACCCAGTGCGGGGCGGTCGCCGAACTCAGCGACCCTGCCCTCACCCGTATTCTCGAAGAGCGCGTCGCTGAGGCTGGTTTTTCTTTGTCAGAGCACGAAACCGAACTTCGTGCCCTGTGCGGCAAGTGCCGCAAGCGCGAAACACACGCGCACTAACCAGCGTCATAATCAATACCACTTGTGCATATATACTCACAGCATTTGCCCTATTGTCAAAGCTGTGCTGTAATCGCACGTTAATGTTTTTTTTGCGCGGTCCGACACACGGCATGGCCGCTGGCTGCTGCCTTAGCGGTCTGTGTACCTGACGCGCTATGCGAGGCTTACCATGAACACCGTTACCCCAAACAAAATGGTACCGGTTACCGTACTGACAGGCTTTTTGGGTGCTGGAAAAACCACCCTCTTGAAGCGCATTCTGTCTGAATACCACGGTCGGCGCATCGCCGTTATCGAAAACGAGTTCGGTCCCGAAAACATCGATAACGAACTGCTGGTCACAGACACCGAAGAAGAAATCGTCGAACTTAGCAACGGGTGCATATGCTGCACCGTGCGGGGCGACCTCATGCGCACGCTGAACGAATTGCGCGTTAAGCGCCAGTCGGGTCAGCTCAATTTTGAGCGCGTCATCATTGAAACCACCGGCATGGCCAACCCTGGCCCCGTATGCCAGACGTTCTTCATGGATGACGAAATCGCCGACTACTACCGGCTTGATGCAGTTATTACCGTTGTAGATGCCAAGCACGGCATGGAAACCCTCGACCGCCAAGAAGAGGCACAGAGGCAGGCAGGTTTTGCCGACCGCATTCTTGTTTCAAAGAAAGACCTGGTCAACGAAGCTGATTACCAGGCCCTTCGCTCCAGGTTGGTGCACATTAACCCGCGGGCAACCATCACGCCGGTAAATTTCGGCGAAACTGACCTTTCGGCACTGCTGGATGTCAGCGGCTTTAACCTGAATACCATTCTCGACATTGACCCAGATTTTCTGGCCGACGAACACCCTAACGCGGCGCATGATCATAAGCACGATCATGCTCACGAACACGACCACGACCATGAAGGTGATTGCGGCCCCAGCTGCGGTCATACCCATCATGATCATCATCATGCACACCACGACGATCAAATCGGCGCGTTCGTGTTTCGCTCCAACAAAGCCTTCGACCCGGAGCGGCTCGAAGAATTTCTGGGCGGTATCGTCCAGGTGTATGGTCCCGACCTGCTCCGTTACAAAGGTATTCTGTATCTTAAAGGGATAAACCGCCGTATGCTTTTCCAGGGTGTGCACATGATGATGGGTGCAGAGCCTGGAAAACCCTGGTTATCCAGTGAAAAGCCCAATACCAAAATGGTATTCATAGGTCGTAAACTGCCCCAGGAGATTTTCACCCGGGGCCTGGAACAATGCTTGGTCTGATCACGAACCAAATAACGCGTCGCAGGCGACCGCTACACGGTTCTATGCACCAACACTAGAAAAAGAGGACAAATCATGGCAAGCAAAACAGCCGCCGCAAAAAATCAAGGTTTGCTGACAGAGAAAGAGCTGCTGGCAATGCCTGAAGCCGATTACATGAACGCAGCCCAACTGGCCTTTTTCCGTAATCGTCTGAAAGAGCTTGAACAGGAAATCCTGAACAACGCTGACGCGACCACATCAAACCTGCGCGAGACGCAGTACGTACCCGATCCGGCCGACCGTGCCACGATCGAAGAAGAGCACGCGCTCGAGCTTCGTACCCGCGACCGTGAACGTAAGCTTCTCAAAAAAGTGCAGCAGTCCATCGCACTTATCGACTCCGGAGAATATGGCTGGTGCGAAGAAACCGGTGAGCCCATAGGCGTTGCCCGCTTGCTGGCACGCCCCACCGCCACGCTGTCGCTCGAAGCCCAAGAACGCCGCGAAATGCGTCAAAAGCTTTACGGCGACTAAACCCTGTACGGCAAACAGCCGCCGCCTGTGCCATGGATCGGGCGACGGCTGTATAAGCAACATACTTTCTCTTGAATTTTGGGCTGTCGGCCCCATGTGCTAAATTCAAAAGGAAGAATCCATGGAACAATTTCACGCAACAACCATTATTTGTGTGCGACGCGGCAACGACGTCGCTCTGGCCGGCGATGGTCAGGTCACCCTGGGCAACATAGTCATCAAGGGCACCGCACGCAAAATACGCAAACTTTACAACGATAAGGTGTTGGCAGGCTTTGCCGGCGCCACGGCCGACGCCTTCACGCTGCAAGAGCGTTTCGAGGCCAAGCTCGAAAAACACCAGGGCAATCTCATGCGCTCTGCGGTCGAACTCACCAAAGACTGGCGTACCGATCGTATGCTGCGCCGCCTTGAAGCCATGCTAATCGTAGCCGACAAAGAGCACACGCTTGTTCTTACCGGCAACGGCGATGTGCTCGAACCCGAACACGGCGTTGCCGCCATTGGTTCTGGTGGTGCCTACGCTCAGGCTGCCGCACTCGCCCTTCTGGCCAACACCGACCTGACCGCTGCCGAAATCGTCAAAAAGTCTCTCGAAATCGCCGGCGATCTATGCATCTACACCAACCAGAATCACATTGTCGAGACGCTGCCGGCCTGATTGCCAGCCCGTACTCCAGCGTCCCCCAACAACCGTTTTCAGATTCCTACTATGTCCGCTACCAACATGACTCCCGGAGAAATCGTCTCCGAGCTCGACAAAAACATTGTCGGGCAAGATCGCGCCAAGCGCTCGGTGGCCGTTGCGCTGCGCAACCGCTGGCGTCGTCAGCAGGTACCCGAGCCCTTGCGCAATGAAATCGTGCCCAAAAACATCTTGATGATTGGGCCTACCGGCGTCGGTAAAACAGAAATCGCCCGCCGTCTTGCCAAGCTGGCCAATGCGCCCTTTATCAAGATCGAAGCCACCAAATTCACCGAAGTCGGTTATGTGGGTCGGGACGTTGACACCATTATCCGCGACCTGGTTGAAATCTCAGTCAAGCAAACCCGTGACGTCGAAATGCGGCGCGTACGCACCCAGGCTGAAGATGCTGCCGAAGATCGCATTCTCGACGTACTCGTCCCGCCCGCGCGTAATGCACACGGCGAGCCTGACCGCGAAGAAAACAGCGCCCGCCAAACATTCCGCAAACGCCTGCGCGAAGGCAAGCTTGACGACACCATGATCGAGATCGAAGTCGCTCAACTGGCGCCGCAAATGGAAATCATGGCCCCCCCCGGCATGGAAGAAATGACCGAGCAATTGCGCGGCATGTTTGCCGGCCTGGGTCGCGACAAGAAAAAGCCCAAGAAAATGACGGTAAAAGAAGCTTTCAAGCTACTTATCGAAGAAGAGGCGGGCAAACGCATTAACGAAGAAGACTTGCGCACTGCGGCTGTCATCAATGCAGAGCAGAACGGCATTGTGTTTCTCGACGAAATCGACAAAATCGCGACACGTCAGGAGCAATCTGGCGGCGACGTGTCACGCCAGGGCGTCCAGCGCGACCTGCTGCCACTGGTCGAAGGCACAACGGTCAACACTAAATACGGGGTGGTACGCACCGACCACATACTGTTTATTGCCTCGGGGGCATTTCACCTTTCTCGCCCGTCAGACCTCATCCCCGAGTTACAGGGGCGTTTTCCTATCCGAGTCGAGCTTGACTCCCTGACGGCGCAAGATTTCGTGCGCATTCTCTGCGACACCGATGCCTCGCTCACCAAACAGTACACGGCCTTGCTTGCCACTGAAGATGTCACGCTAGACTTTACCGACGAAGGCATACAACGTCTGGCCGAGCTGGCCTTTGACGTCAACGAGCGCACTGAAAATATCGGCGCACGCCGTCTGTACACCGTCATGGAAAAGCTGCTCGAAGACTTGTCGTTCGATGCCAGCGCCCATGGCAGCAGAACCGTCATCATTGACGGCAGCTACGTTGACTCAAAACTGGAAGAAGCAGCCGCCAGCGAAGACCTCGCGCGCTACGTGCTTTAAAAGCCAGGGCCATCCGGCACCATGCTGCTCATGGCGCCGGATGGCCCTGTAAGACCAGTCGCACAGCACAGACTGTTCAAGGTGCGCACTAACCCGCAGATAGCTCTACAAAATAGCGCGGGGAATAATCAACGCGTTTCAGGACCAAGGTGTCTCATGTACCTTGCACCTTGCACCTTGCACCTTGTACCTTGAACGCAATCAGTAGTTGACGACTGCGCCAGACGAGAACGCCAAGCTCATTCTTTGCGGTTCAATGCCTATCGTTGAAACCTTCATGGCGGTCGCGTTTGTCCGATGGGCCGGTCGGTATTACATGCCACTTTGGCATATTGCGATATCGTTAACCCCCCCGCGTCTACACCATTGCCTATTTTGAAATCTCAGTGACCACGTACTGGCCATTGACGCGTTTGGCTTTGAAGGTAATTTTGTCGCCAGGTTTAATTTGCGTAAGCAGCTTGGCATCGGCAATGTAAACCAGTGTCATGGCGGGCAGATCAAGGTCTGAAATAGCCCCATGTTTAATGGTGATTTTTCCGGCAGCGGCATCAACCCGCCGTACCTCACCCTTTGCCGTTGCTTCTTGCGCCACGGCAGGCGTCACGTAAAAAGACGTCATTGCAAGCGCTGCGGCGAGCGCCAACATACGATGTTGTGTGCTGGATGACATACGCTAAACTCCATCAATATAGAAGTACAGCATAACGCAAACAGGAAAGTAATTTTGTCCCTCAGCACAAGTGGTTACGGGCTGCGTACTGCGCGCCTCGAAGACATCCCGCACATTCTGGCCCTCATGCATGAGATGGCGGTATTTGAAAAACTTACCGACATTTTTCAGGCCACCGAAGCAAGCCTGCACAACAGCGTTTTTGGCGAGCACCCCGCCGTCAACTGCCTGGTGGCGCATACTCATGACAACCCTGATGTGCCGGTTGCCTACATTATGTGGTTTTTCAACTATTCCAGCTTTCTGGATCGGCGCGGCCTGTACCTTGAAGACATCTACGTGCAGCCAGCCCATCGCGGCAATGGTCTGGGCAGCATGGCGCTGAAGCATCTGGCGCGCCTGGCTATTGAGCATGGCTGCGGCCGATTTGAATGGGTTGTGCTCGACTGGAACCAGAACGCCATCGACTTTTACCAGCGCCATGGGGCCGAGATCCTACCCGAATGGCGTATCGTACGCTTGACCGGTGATGCGCTGCACCGCCTGGCCCAACAAACTCTGGAGGCATGACATGGCCACACGTCTTTCTGTGATCGCAACCCGTACTGGCGACAAAGGCACGACAGGGTTGGGCGACGGAAGCCGCATCGACAAAGACGCACCGCGCATTGTTGCGCTGGGCGAGGTCGATGAACTAAACAGCGTATTGGGCTTGTGGCGCACCGAAGCATTGCCCGCCGATGTAGATGCGCTGCTGAGCAAGGTGCAGCATCATTTATTCGACCTGGGCGGAGAGCTTTGCATACCCGGCCATACGGCACTCACCCCCGAGCAGGTGCAGTTTCTGGATGACGCCCTGGCGCACTACAACGCCGGGCTGAGCAAGTTGCAAGAGTTTATTCTGCCAGGCGGCTGCCGTGCCGCCGCACTGGCCCACATAGCACGCAGCACCTGCCGCCGTGCTGAGCGCGCTGTCGTTGTATTGGGCCGAAACGAAGATGTCAGCGAGCCCGTACGGCAGTATTTAAACCGGCTTTCAGACCTGTGCTTTGTGCTGGCAAGAGTGCTAAACCAGGCGGCAGGCCAGACAGACGTTTTATGGCAGCGCTAACACCCGTCATGGCGTGTGCGTAGGCCAGCACGACCCTATCACGCTGCACGCGCTGAACAACGAAATCGGCCAATACTAAGATAGAATCAACTGGGGACATGGGTATTACCTCCATTAGACTTGTTCTTCGCAAAACTAAGTTTAATGAATACCTGTGCCCCCCCCCTTAATGATGTAGAGCCGCCATTTGCCGGGGCATCAAGTTGC
Organism: Pusillimonas sp. ANT_WB101; assembly: GCF_008369125.1. Classification (NCBI taxonomy): domain Bacteria; kingdom Pseudomonadati; phylum Pseudomonadota; class Betaproteobacteria; order Burkholderiales; family Alcaligenaceae; genus Pusillimonas; species Pusillimonas sp. ANT_WB101. The sequence continues at coordinate 376,902 of NZ_VOAY01000005.1, forward strand.
TGCGGCGTTGTGCCCTCTTTGAGCGCAACCGGTGTTTGCTGACTGGCGTCGGCAGGCGAATCTACCCGCGTTCTAGCGGCACCTGTTCGAATACAGCAAAGGCGGGGTTACACCTTATGCGGGCAAAACCTGACCGACCGTAGCGCTAAACAGCGACACGATTTCAGAGATATCAGCGGGTGTACAGATGAAGGGCGGGGCCAACAGCACATGGTCGCCATGCACCCCGTCAATGGTGCCGCCCATGGGGTACATCATGAGGCCGTTTTCCATGGCCTTTTTCTTGAGCGCCACATGCACTTTACGGGCCGGGTCAAACGGCTTCTTGCTGGCTTTATCCTGTACGAACTCTACCCCCACAAACATGCCTCGGCCGCGCACATCACCCAGGTTGGGGTGGCTACCCAGCGCCTCACGCAATTGGGTGCGCAATTGTTCGCCACGGGCGAGCACATTGTCGAGCAGCCTATCGCTTTCTATGACATGCTGCACGGCAAGCGCCGCCGCGCAGGCGGTGGCATGCCCCATATAGGTATGCCCGTGCTGAAAGAACCCGGTGCCAGCAACAATGGCTTTGTAGATACGATCGCTGGCCAGCATGGCCCCTATAGGCTGGTAGCCTGCACCCAGACCTTTGGCGATGGCGATAATGTCTGGCACGACGCCGTCTTCAGCGCAGGCAAATAAATGGCCGGTACGGCCCATGCCCGACATGACCTCATCCAGAATAAGCAAAACGCCATGCCGGTCGCATACCTCGCGTATGCGCTGCAGATACGTTTTAACGGGGGCCAGCGCGCCTGCCGTCGCGCCCACCACTGTCTCGGCCACAAAAGCGGCGACGCTTTCAGGGCCTAGCTCGCGTATTTTGTCGTCAAGCTCTTGCGCAAGCCGACCCGCATAGTGTTCTTCGGATTCGTCAGGGCGCTGGTCACGGTAGGCATAACACGGCGCAACATGATGAGCCGGTACCAGTAGCGGAAGAAAAGGCTCGCGACGCCATGCATTGCCGCCTATGGCCAGCGCGCCAAGCGTATTGCCATGGTAGCTTTGGCGGCGGGCAATAAAGTGTCTGCGCGAAGGCTGCCCGATTTCAACAAAATACTGGCGCGCCAGTTTGAGCGATGCCTCGACAGCTTCAGACCCACCCGACACAAAGTAAACATGATCAAGGTCGCCAGGTGCCCGCGCGGCCAGAAAGTCAGCCAGGTCTTCGGCAGCCTGTGTGGTAAAAAATGACGAATGGGCGTACGCAACCTCGTCAACCTGCTTTTTGATCGCAGCAATAACGGCTGCATGACCATGCCCCAGACATGACACGGCAGCACCTCCCGACGCGTCAATATAACCTTTGCCATGTTGATCAAACAGGCGAATGCCCTGGCCCCGCACGGCAAAATTAAGTTGCTGGCCGGGGTTGCGATGAAAGACGTGTGTCATGAAGGCCTCCGCAAAATGCGGTTGTCAAGCATAAAGAAGACAACGTCGCGCAATTTAGCGTTGGCTGGCGTTGACGGTAAATTCAACAGTTGAATCTTGAATGATATACCTGACAACAAATAAATCAAACACACAAGCCCATCGCACCATAGTCATAACCCGGGGCTGTTGTAAATTTATTACGATAATGCCCCTACAGGGCTGCTAATATCATAGGTTATGCCCCATACAACGATGTTAGCTGTCTAAGCACACGACATATGACGCACGCTGCAAACCCGGCCCCCAAAACGCTAGACGCCTTTACGGCGCGCGTTCAGCACGAGTTCGCCGGGATGACACCGCAATTTCAGGTGGGGGCGAGGTATCTGCTTGATTTTCCGGCCGAAGTGCCGGTGGCTTCAATGCGTACCATTGCAACTCAGGCCGGTGTGCAGCCTGCAACCCTGGTGCGTCTTGCACAATCGCTGGGCTACGCGGGCTGGGGCGACCTGAAAAAAGTGTTTTTGGCATCGCTGCGCAGCGCCTCAGGCCAATATGCGGAACGTGCCAGCACGGTAGTACGCGGTCGGTCGCGCAGCGCTACCCAAAGTGCGACCATCCAGGCTGACAATGTGCGCATGCTGGCCGATGTCAACGCGCAAAATCTGCCTAAAGCAGTGCGCATGCTTTCCAGGGCGCGCACTGTACATGTGGCTGGCTTTCGCGCTTCGTTTGCGCCTGCCTACACCATGCAGTATCTGTACCGGCTGTTTCGACCCACGGTCATGCTCATACGTGGCGATGCCGGCACACTCGACATGGATTTACGTGGCATAAGCAAAGAGGATGTCACGGTCATCATTTCGTTTGCGCCCTACTCGCATGAATCCATGCAGGTTGCCGAGGCGGCACGACGGGCGCAGAGCCAGGTGCTGGCCATCTGTGACAGCGTTGTCGCGCCCATGGCGCTGCAGGCCGACTGTGTACTGCAGTTTTCCACCGATACCCCCTCATTTTTTCCATCAAGCGTCGCCGCACTCAGCCTGATAGAAATCCTGATCGAACAATTACTGGCGCAGGCTGGGCCGCAAGCGGTCAATAGCATCAGACAGGCCGAAGGCCATCTTCAGCAAGACGGCGCCTACTTAAACCCCTTACGCTCTACAGCAGAAAAGGTCAACGATGCTTACTAGTATCGAACTCTCGGGTACCCCCTTTCAGATTGGCCAAGCACTTGGCAAATTTGGAGCCGAAGCCGCCAATACATACCTCATCAATTCAGAATCATGGGCAACTGTCATGGCCTGGCGCGGTACCGACGCAGCCAGACAAATGCAGCAGTTAACAGCCCGGCATTTTCCGCGCACGCTTGACGAGCTGCGGGGTCTGGCTGATGGTCTGCAGCTTGCTTTCGACGATGTGTTTCTCTGGAATTGCCGCGGTGACGTCTGGGCCATGCCACCCGATGGCTGCACCACCGTTTTGCTGCCTTCTGCCAACGGGCCACGCATCACCCATAATGAAGACGGCGACCCCGGCTTTACCGGGTTTTGCGGCATCGGTATGTTCAGGCCTGACGAGGGCCCTGCGTTTGCCTCGTTTGTTTACCCGGCATCCATACCCGGCCACACGTTTGCCGTAACACAACATGGCTTAGCCATGACGGTTAACAACCTGCGCTCCCGGCAGGTTAGTGTGGGCCTGCCGCGCATGGTTCTTACCCGCGCCCTGCTCGAACAGCGCACGCTCGAAGACGCCGTTACACTGCTCGAAAACACGCCCAGAGCGGGGGGCTTTCACCTGAGTATGGCCCAGCGCGGGCGAGCCGACCTGCTTAGCATTGAGTTCAATGCCCAGGCCGTTTCTGTATTGCACGTGCAGCAACCTGCACTGCACGCCAACCATGCAATACACCCGGCACTACAGGGTTTGCCACAAGTTATTACCGAATCATCACGCCATCGCCAGGAGCTCGGCGAGTCACTGCTAAATGCCGAGGACATCGACCCACTGGCCATACTTGCCGACCAGTCAGATAAGCCCTTCCCCATTTATCGCAACGCCGCCAACGACAGTGATAATGAAAACACCATGGCAACGGCGGATATTCATGTCGATGAAGACCATATCCGCTGGCGGGTGTACGAAAAACCTGGCCAGGCACCGGTGCTCAACATGGTAGATGGGCAGCCCGTATAACCTGATAGCGGGCTTTGCCGCGTAGCCATGAACTGCCCGGTGTGACCGAGCGCGATACGCGCTCGCACGGGCCATTACGCGCGATAAGTCCATAAAGCAACCGCGTGGCCATGGCGCTGTATTGTGCGCCAAGGCCACGACGCGTCTTGTGATAGCAGTGGTCCGTCCCATGTCATGGCGTGTATGCCCAGGCACCTCAATGGTCGATAACCTGCCGAAGTGCGCCGCGGCCACTACAGCCACTACAGCCACTACAGTCACTACAACAACGAACGTATGAACCCAGCCACTTCTGCGCTCAATGCCGTCAGGTCACGCTGCAGGTTTGCAAAGTTGCCGGTTTTCTCAAACTGTTGTTCATCCATATAAAGTGCGCGATTTACCTCAATCTGCAGACTGTGCCGCCCCTCGCTCGGGCGCCCGGTACGACCGATCAGTGCCACCCCTTTAAACGGGTCGTTGCGTGCTACGGTATAGCCGCGCCCCCGCAAAAAGTCTTCAACAATGCCAACCAGGGTAGGATCACACGTCTTGCCATCATGATCGCCCAGAACAAAGTCAGCCAGCGTCCGATCAGTGTCGAGTTCCAGCACTTCATAGGAGTTGGAAGGCATGGAGTGCAGGTTCAGATGCCACACCGTGCCAAAGTGTTCATAAGCCGCCTCAATAGCCTCGCGCAAGGCATCGTGATAAGGCTGGTAGTAAGTGCCAATGCGGTTTTCCACTTCTAGTACCCAAAGCTTGCGGTCATACACAGGCTGACGATCGCGCGCCATATGCCAGATCAGGCCGTGACCCAGTGCCGATTTGGGCCCGGGGTGCAGCGGCTCAGGCCAGGGCTCGGCCAATATATTAGGATCAAGGTCATCTACTTCGCGATTGGGATCGATATAGGTACGCGGAAACGTTGCAGCCAGCAGGGTTCCACCTACTGACGGCACGGCATGCCACAGCTCTTCCACGAACAGGTCTTCGCCCATGCGCAACTCGGAAATCGGCACGGCGAACTGAAAATCTGCGGGGTAAGTCGTGCCGCTGTGCGGTGAGTCACATACCAGTGGAATAGCGGGCGCCGTTGGGTATGCCAGCGTAAAGGGTTCAAAATCCTGATCTGCATACTTCATGATACGTCTCCGTCAAAGGGGTTGCAGGCGTGTTGCGCGGGACAGTGCAGGCACTGCGCCCAAGGCGAGGCCCGCGCGGGCGCCTTCCTGATTACACGTCGTTTAAATGGCAGGCACTAAGATGCGGCGCCCCTTCATTAATATCTTCCAGCACCTTGAGCAAAGGCCGTTCAGTGCGGCAGCGAGCGATAGCTTTGGGGCAACGCGGGTGAAACGGGCACCCCGAGGGTGGGTTCAAAGGCGAAGGCAGTTCACCCTTTATAGGGTCAAACTGACGCATGTCTGTGCGCAAAACCGGCAGCTCTTTAATCAGGGCTTGGGTATAGGGGTGGTTGGCCCGCGCAAAAATAGTGTCTGTATCGGCCAATTCAACGATTCGACCCAAATACATGATGGCGACCCGGTCAGATATATGGCTGACTACGCCCAGATTGTGGCTGATGAACAAATACGTAAGCGAAAACTCATGACGCAAAGCCATGAACAAATTGAGCACCTGGGCCTGTATGGAAACGTCCAGCGCCGCCACCGCTTCATCACAGACAATTACGGAGGGGTTTAGCGCCAGCGCCCGCGCCACCCCTATACGCTGGCGCTGCCCACCCGAAAACTGATGCGGATAGCGGTAGCAGTAGGCGGGATCAAGCCCCACTTTTTGCATAAGCCCCGACACAAAGCTTTCTTTGTTGGCCCGCTTGACCATGCCATGCACAATCGGCGCCTCGCCAATAATGTCGATGACACGCATGCGGGGGTTGAGCGATGAGTATGGGTCTTGAAAAATCATCTGCACGCCCAGCTCGTACCGGCGTCGTGTGGCCCCCGCCATGCTTGTGACAGACTGCCCCCGGTAGAAAATCTCCCCGGCGCTAGGTGGCAAAATACCTGTCAGCATGCGGCCCAGCGTTGACTTGCCACAGCCCGATTCGCCCACAATGCCAATCACCTCACCCTCAATCACGTCAAGGTCCACGCCTGCAACGGCCTGCACAGAGGGCGGTTCACCCTCGCGTCTTATCATGGCGCCGATACGCGCCAACAGGTCAACGGGTTGAGAATAACGGCGTTGCACGTCGCGCAGGCTCAGAATCACGTCTGGTGTACTCATGCCCGCGCGCCCTTGTGCCAGCAACTAACCCAATGATCAGGCCCCACTTTCTCAAGCGTCGGTTCTTTCTGGCATTGCGCCGTGGCGCGATAACAGCGCGCCTGAAAAGGGCAACCCTCGGGCAGGTTAAGCAGCGACGGGGTGGAGCCGGGTATCTGAAAAAGGGGCTGCCCACGCGTCGCGATGGAGGGGATAGAATCAATAAGGCCCTGAGTGTAAGGGTGTTGGGCAGCACCCACAACCTGCGCCGTCGGGCCTGTTTCAACAAGACGACCGGCGTACATCACGGCCAGCCTGTCCGCCAACCCCGAAACAATGGCCAGGTCGTGGGTAATCCAGATCAATGCCGTACCCATTTCCCGGCACAGCTTCTGTACTTCATACAGAATCTGCCCCTGTATGGTGACGTCCAGAGCAGTGGTGGGTTCGTCGGCAATAATCAGTTTTGGCGAATTGAGCAGGGCGATGGCGATGGCAATGCGTTGGCGCATGCCACCCGAAAGATGGTGTGGATACACCAGCATGCGGTCTGCCGGTGAAGGTATGCCCACCATGGTCAAAACCTCTATAGACCTGGCCCGAGCCGCCTTGCGGGATACCTTGCTATGCGCCTGCACCGCTTCGATCATCTGCGTATCTACCCGCAGCGTCGGGTTCAGCGTCATCATGGGATCCTGAAAAATCATCGCCAGCTCGGCACCCCGCAGTCGGCGGTATGCGTCAGCCGAAAGTGTTTGCAGGTCATGTCCGTTAAAGTTCATGCGATCGGCTTGCACGCGGCCAGGCTGGTCTACCAGGCCCATTAGCGAAAAGCCTGTAATGCTTTTACCGGAGCCAGACTCGCCCACCAAGCCCAGGATTTCTCCATGCTTTAACTGCAGGGCAATACCGTCGACTGCCTTGATAACCCCCTCGCGGGTGTGGAACCACGTCTTTAAGCCGCGCACATCCAGCAACAGTTCCCGCTCCCGCAGCTCAGGCTGTGTATCAGCAAGAGGAATTAGCCGGGGCACCTGGCTTTCTCCACCCTCGTTCGTGGCAGCCTCCAGCCCATGCGGGTTACTGTCTTGCTCAACCTCATCTCGAGAAACAAGACCTGCGCTCAGGTGAGTACTCATCGTCTACACCTCATTGCGTGGGTTCAGGATGTCGCGCAGATGGTCGCCTGCCAGATTGATGGCGATAACGACAAGAGCCAGCGCAATGCCAGGGAAAAATGAAATCCAATAGTTACCTGACAGCATAAACTCAAAGCCGTTGGCAATGAGCATGCCCAGTGAAGGCTCAGTAACCGGAACACCAACACCAAGAAACGACAGCGTGGCTTCGAGGGCAATGGCATGCGCCAGATCTATGGTGGCAATGACCATAAGCGGCGGAATACAGTTGGGAAACACGTGCCGCCACAAAATGCGATGCCATGATAGCGACATGCAGCGTGCAGCCTCAACGTATTCGCGGTTACGCTCGACAATGGCAGCCCCTCGCGCAGCGCGGGCAAAATAGGCCCACTGCACGGCGATCAATGCGTAGATAACTTTATCTACACCCTTGCCCAGTACGGCCAGCAGCACCAGAGCAACCAGAATCGACGGAAACGACAGCTGGATATCGACCAGACGCATTAGCAGGGCATCGATGCGCCCTCCAAAATAGGCAGAAATCAACCCCACCGCCGCACCAATAAGAAAAGCACAGGTTACCGATACAAAACCCACAATAAGGCTGATGCGCAAACCGTACAAAATGGCCGAAAACACGTCACGCGCCTGCCCGTCAGTGCCCAACCAGTAAGTGAGCGTGCCATCCATATTCTTGCTGCCCGGCGGCATCTTGGAGTCCATGATGTCGAGCGTTGCCAGATCGAACGGGTTTTGCGGCGCGATCCACGGTGCAAAGATCGCAAGCACAATACAGACCAGCAGTACAAACAACCCGAATACGGCCAGCTTGCTGGACATGAACTGCGCCACAAATATACGTAACAAACTCTCATGCACCGGTGCGACAGCTGGCTGGGCTGCTGCGCTATCGAGTATGCCGGGCACGTCTTGGCTGCTACTCATGCCGAACCCTCCATACGCACCCGAGGATCAAGCGCCGTATAGGCGATATCCACAGCCAGGTTCAGAAAGGCCAGAAAAACAACCGTCAGCATCAGGTAGGCCACCACCACCGGGCGATCCAGCGTAACAATGGAGTCAATCAGCAGCTTGCCCATGCCCGGCCACGAGAACACGGTTTCTGTCACCACCGCAAAGGCGAACACCTGACCGTACTCCAGCCCGCCAATGGTTACGATAGGAATGAGGATGTTTTTCAAAAGATGAACACCAAGCACCCGGCGTTCACGCAGGCCTTTGGCGCGGGCAAACTTTATATAGTCTTGCGGAAGACACTCGCGCGTGGCGGCGCGGGTTACCCGTATGATGAGCGCGCACTTGGCCACGGCAATAGTGCTTGCGGGTAGAATCAAGTGTTTGAAGCCTGCCCAGTTAAAAACACTGAGACTGATTGGGCCGTAGTGCTCAACCGGGCCTCTTCCGCCCGCTGGCAGCCAGCCAAGCATAATTGCAAACAACATGATCAGCATGAGGCCAACCCAAAAATTGGGTAGCGAAAACCCCAGCACCGAACCCGTCATAATGGTGCGCGCCTTCACGGCCCGCGGTTTCAGCCCGGCATAAATGCCAAGCGGAATACCAATAAGCATAGACATGAACATGGCCAATGTGGCCAGTTCAAGCGTTGCTGGCATGCGCTCAAGAATAAGCCGCATGGCCGATTCGCCCGTCAGAAAGCTGGCACCAAAATCGAGTTTGACCGCTTTGGCCAGGAAAATAAAATACTGGTGCCAGAGCGGCAGATCAAGGCCGAAGGTATGCCGGATGGCTTCGCGTTCGGCGTCGGTGGCCTCGGGGCTTGCCAGCATGAGCACTGGATCGCCAATAAGATATAGCCCCGAGAACACCAATGCCGACATGATCAGCACCACGACGAGCGTTTGCAGAAACCGACGAAAAATCGTCGACAGCACGTGTGCCGCCCCCTGTTATTTAACCAGCTTCATGTCTTGCGCCAGCGTCATCTGGTCGACACGGCCCCCATAACGCATGTCTTTTTTCATGGCCCAGACAGACAGCTCGAACTGTATGGGAAGAATGCCGTAGTCTTCCATGGCCATGGCGCTGGCATCTTGCAGCATCTTGGAACGCTTGTCATCATCCAGTGTCTTGGAGGCTTGCATGACGAGCGTGTCCATTTCAGGATTTGAATACTTGCTCCAGTTGGTGGTGCCCACCCCTGCCTTGGGGTTTTTGGTAACGACCAGCGACGTCAGGGGGTTAAGCATTTCGCCTGAAGACGCCGACCAGCCCGCAAGATAGGTACTGAATGCATAGGCGTTGCGCTGCTTGAAGAATACCGGCGGCGCCATGGTCTCTACATTGGTTTTGACGCCTATACGGGCCCACATGGCGGCCACGACCTGGGCTATGCGCTTGTCGTTGGTATAACGACCATCGGGTGAGCCCAACGACAGCGTAAAGCCATCTGCGTAGCCCGCTTCAGCAAGTAGTTTTTTCGCTTTCTCTGCATCGGCGGCGGCCACTTTCGAGTACTTTTCAGACGTACCAAAAGCGGGATAAGGCAGCAGGTTTGCAGCCGGCAACCCTACGCCGTCCATAATGCGCTCCACGATCGCCTTGCGGTCTATGGCCAGCGACAAGGCCTCACGCACCCGTTTGTCGGCCAGGGGGTTTTTATTGCCCGTGCCCTCCATGCCCGGAGGCGGCTCGCTGCCCTGGTTCAGGGCAAGATAAATCACACGCACAGAAGGTGTTTCCTGTATGTGCAGCTTTTTATCGTTTTTGAGACGGGTGAGGTCATCGGTGGGAGGGTCTTCGATGATGTCGACATCACCAGCCAGCAGTGCCGCAACCCGTGCCGCCGAGTTAGAAATAGGCCGATACGTTACTTTGTCCCAATCAGGCTTGTCGCCCCAGAAATGTTCATTGCGCTCCAGCACAATTTCGGCGCCACGCTTCCAGGAAACAAACTTGTACGGGCCCGTTCCCACCAGCCCATCGCCACGGTTCAACTCAACCGTAGTCTTACCTTCGGGTGCGTCACCCGAGGCAGCGGCCTTGGACATAATAGGCACAAGAGACAGATTGGCCAGCAGCACAGGCGACGGCCCCTTGGTCTTGATGCGTACCGTGTGCGGGTCTACGGCTTCGACCGTATCAATGGTGCTAAGGTACAGCGCGTACGAAGACGGGCTGTTGGGCACTTTGGGAACGCGATCGTAGGTAAAGAGAACATCGTCCGCCGTAAAGGGCGTGCCGTCCGAAAACTTTATGTCCTTGCGCAGCTTGATTGTCCAGACATCTCCATCAACCGTCCATGACTCTGCCAGACCGGGCACGGGGAGCGCATTGCTGTCCGTACGGATCAATGGGTCGAATATGGTTTCGGAAAGCTGCGTGTTGGGCGTGAGCGAATGGAATTGCGGGTCCATCGAGCTGGGCTCAGACCGCAATCCGATCACCAGATCGCGCGCCTGTGCCAAACCTGTAAAGGCCAGGCTCGCTGCCAGCGCTGAGGCAAATACGGTTCTGCGTAATAGCTTCATAGTCATGCTGCCTTCCTGTTGGGAAAATGGTTAATGGGACAAACCGTTAACTCGACACAAAAAAAGCTCCATGCCGGGTAAGGCATGGAGCGAGTGTAGCGAGCGAAGCTGGTTTAACAGATCAGTGTTTTCCCGATGGCCTCCGCGCTTTTCTTCAGGCCCGGAGGGCGTTTACTGCACTGTGCTGAGCATGTATTCAACCGCTGCCTTGATGGTTGCATCATCTGCCGAAGAGGCACCCCGTGGAGGCATGGCACCCTTACCCTTGAACGCGATTTCCATGATTTGCTCTTCACCTTCAGCCAGTCGCGGTGCCCAGGCAGCCTTGTCACCCAATTTGGGGGCGTTGGCTACGCCAGTGCTGTGGCAGGCTACGCAGGCAGACTTGTACAACTTTTCACCAGCCTGATGCGTGCTAGGCGCTGCAGCAAGTTTCTTGCCTTCAGCTGCAGGCTTGGCTGCCGCAGTCTTGGCCGTTGGAGCCGGCGCTGCAGCCACTTTGCCTGCTGGCGCTGCCGTCAACGTTGGTGCCTTGGCAGCAGCCTGCTTGCTGGCTTCAATCTTTGCTGCCACGTCTTTCTCAATCGGACCAGGCGCTTTAACCTGCTTCATCAAGTCATCGTTCCACTTGCCTTCGACCACAAAGTGACCCGCAGCACCCTTCTCGAAAGCCTCAATCAGGTTGTGATTGACGTAGGCATACACGCCTGGCTGCTTGAAGGTGTACAACGCTGCCCCTGCCGAACCGCCCCGTACAAACCAGGTTTCCAGGTTTTTCTCGGGAGGATTGGCAAACTTGCCGGTTTCCCAGACCCAGTCACCGTGCCCGCCGATCAGGTGAGGACGTGTGTCGCGGTTAGCCTGCGAGTGCACAATAAGCACGGTCTCACCGACTTTGGCTTTGAGCGCGTTTTCACCTGTCAGGGCACCAACTTTACCGTTGAACACCACATGCGATGGTGTCAGCGTGCGCATCACCTCTACCGTGTCGGAGTAGCTGTCTGCCAGTGTCGCATAGTCTTTGTACTCGCCGTTTTCATCCTTGGGGATGTACAAGTCGAATTCACCGACCGAATACACCTTGTCATAGTGCAGCTCATTGCCCTCAGGGTCTTTCAAGCCTTCGCGCGGCAGCACCATCATGGTGCCGCTCATGCCGGCAACCACGTGCCAGGGCACCATGCCTTCTGGCGCGCAGTGGTAAACAAACACACCGCTACGGTCGGCCTTGAAGCGCAATGTGGCCTGTTCACCGGGCTGTACATCGGTCAGCTTGGCGCCGCCCAGGGCGCCTGTGGCTGAGTGGAAGTCTACGTTGTGGGGCATGGCATTGCTGGCGGGGTTAACCAGTGTAAGCTGCACGTAATCGCCTTCATGGACAACGAAAGTGGGACCGGGCATCGAACCATTAAACGTCATGGCCTGCATTGTCGTACCCTTGCCATCGATGACAATTTTCTTCTCTTCGATGTACATGGTGAATTCGACAACTTTGGGACCCGTCGTGGCTTTCTGTTCGTGTGCATGTACGAACGGAGGCGCTACGAGGTCCACCTTGACGTGTTCCAGCTGATCAGCCGTTTCGGCTTTGGCCAGGCCGCCAGCCATGAATGCAAACATGACGGCCGCGAGCAGGGTGGGACGTACCACTTTCATTTTGTATCTCCCTTCTTCCAAGGTATCGGTAATTCGATAGCTCTATTGGACACGTTGGGGACACTTCCTTCTTTGTTGCAGCGCAAACTCACAGAGCGGTTTTTAAGGGTTAACCCGAAAACAACCTGGCGTGTGGTTTTTCTGCACAATGCGTCTGCAAGAGGCCTGGCTGGTGTATGCCTGCAATACCCACATGGCCAATGCTAGAATCAGAAAGGTAACCCTCTTTTTTGAATGAGCCACTAATCCCATGACGCCTAAGATAAGCAGGTCACTGGTACAGAACGTCGAACTGCTCAGATCACTGACAGACGAAGAGCTGGACGCCACGCTTGCAGCAGCGCAGGTCTGCCGCATGGTTGAAGGTGAAGCTGCCTTTCGCCAGGGCGAGCCGGCTGACAGTTTCTTCATTTTGCTGAGCGGGCATCTTAAGGTGGTGCAACTTACCCCGGCCGGCGAGCAAGTGGTAGTTCGCTATGTTAGCCCCGGCGATATTTTTGGCATTGCGCAGGCCATGCACAGGCCCAACTACCCGGCCTCGGCAATTGCAGTACAAGAAAGCCTCATGCTCGCCTGGCCTGGCAAAGAATGGAACTCGCTTGTTTCCAAACACCCCCAGTTTGCTGCAGGTGCGTTCCAGACGGTAGGTCAGCGTCTACAAGATGCCCATAGCCGTATCAGTGCGCTGTCCACCGAAGAGGTTGAACAACGCGTGGCACGCACCATTTTGCGCCTTATTGATGAGTCGGGTGAAACGACCGAAGAGGGTGTTGCCATTGGCTTTCCGATCACCCGGCAAGATATTGCCGAAATGACGGGCACTACCCTGCACACTGTTAGCCGACTGCTCAGCGCCTGGAAAGATAAGGGCATCGTCATCAGCGGGCGCAAGCGCATTACCGTGCAGTCGCTAAACGACCTTATCCGCCTTGCCGAAGACGGGCGTACCAGCGACACCCCCAGCACCACCAAGGCGGGGCGATAAGGCCTGCGACACAACGCCCAGCGCTTACCGCACCCACCTGACGCAGAGTACCAAAGCCAGCACTGCCGCCAGCACAGATAGCACTGCCGCTCACGCCACCCGTCCTTAAGATATACCCAGTTTTTCGCGCAGGCTGGCCTCTTTTCTGGGGCTGGCCGTATCGTCCCGCACAAGCCTAAAGCCCAGATTGCTGGGGGGCACGCCTACCGAGCAGGCGCCGCTCTTGGGGTCGCGGATAAAATCGGTAATGTAGCTGCGATGCGGCCCGGCCACGACACGTACGCCGCAATTTTCGCCGCCTCCGGCTGATTCTTCATCGGCCAGATCCAGGTGGCGACGCACCTGGCAGGTGTCGGTCCAGTCCCATACGTTGCCAGCCATATCCAAAAAACCGTGCTCGTTCTCACTGAAACCGCCAAAAGGTCTGAGTACAGCATCTACAGTGGTTTTGCGCTGGGTTTCAAGTGCGTATTCTGCCAGCCAGCGTTGTGCCGGATCGGCCGGATCAAACTCATCCAGAATCACATCTTCTTTGTAGGAAGAACCGGCCGCATAAACCCATTCTTCATAGCTGGGCAGACGATAGTTTTGGCCAGTTTTCTTGGAAAACCATGCGGCATAATCGGTCGCATCGCGCCAGCTTACCCCCACCACTGGCAGATCAGGCGATATGACGGCGGTTCGATGGGAGCGGTCAAGCTGCTTGCAGGCTTTGTCGTTTACGCACTCGGCGTATTCCGTCTGACTAACCTGCCGCGCCATCATTCTCAATGGCTGCTCAAACCTCATCGTGCGGCGGGACGGCGTTACTGGGTAGCCATTTCTCAGGTATTCGCCAGACGGGTAATAGGCAAGCTTGCCTGGCTGCACCGCAGCCAGTGGCACAGGGTCGGCGGCTTCTGCTGACGGTTGCGGGCCCCGGCACGATGCCAGCATGGCCGCGCCGACCGCAATAAATGCAAGACGTGTGACAATTGCGGCGAAAGGAAAACGCATGGCTCAATACCTCGGCACAGCCCGGAACATCCGGGTTTATACCTATATTGAACCGCGTTACATAAACGCCGTCTTTGTTGCAGCGCAAACTAGAGGGCATGCTCCTTGAGCAGGAGCGCCTGCGTAGAAAGACCAGACGCCCCCACAACGCCGCATAGGTGCGCTACCCTCAGTGGCGCACCGTCTGAGCCAGAAAATGCGCCATGAAACGTTTCAAACAGGCGCTCAGGCTACCCCGGCCATATGTGCCTGCTCGTCGGCATGGTACGACGAGCGCACCATGGCACCTACCGCAGCATGCGAGAAGCCCATTGCATAGGCCTCTTTTTCGAGCATCTTGAAAACATCAGGGTGCGCGTAGCGCAGCACGGGCAAATGGTGCTCCGAAGGCTGCAAGTACTGGCCTATGGTAAGCATGTCAACATTATGGGCGCGCATGTCTCGCATGACCTGAAGAATCTCTTCGTCGGTTTCACCCAGACCCAGCATAAGGCCAGACTTGGTGGGCACGTCAGGACGCATCACCTTGAAGTCTGCCAGAAGCTTGAGTGAATGCATGTAATCAGCACCGGGACGACATTGTTTGTAAAGACGGGGCACGGTTTCGAGATTGTGGTTCATGACGTCAGGCGGGTTGTCATTAAGAATGCCCAGCGCACGGTCAAGCCTTCCGCGAAAGTCTGGCACCAGCACTTCGATACGGGTAGAAGGCGAACGCTCGCGCACATGACGTATACAGTCGGCATAATGGCCTGCGCCGCCGTCACGCAAGTCATCGCGGTCAACCGACGTAATCACAACGTACGACAGACGCATGGCGGCAATACTTTTGGCCAGGTTGCTGGGTTCTTCAACATCGAGTGGGTCGGGCCGGCCATGACCAACATCACAGAAGGGACAGCGACGTGTGCACTTGTCACCCATGATCATGAACGTGGCCGTGCCCTTGCCAAAGCACTCGCCAATGTTGGGACACGACGCTTCTTCACAGACCGTATGCAGGTTGTGCTCGCGCAAAATACGCTTGATGTCGTAAAAGCGCGAATTGGGTGCCGGCGCCCTGACGCGGATCCAGTCAGGCTTTTTGAGGCGTTCGGCCTGCACCACTTTGACGGGAATTCGCGACGTTTTTTCGCCCGACTTCTGTTTTTTGGTGGGATCATAATCAACGTTGCGCGGACGCACCGTTGGGTTCTGCACAGCGGACTGATCAACAGGAGTAGTCATACGGTTTCCTGGAGCGAAGCCCCGGCTTCGCACTTGTGAGCCGAGGCGTGCTTCACACCGCCGACCCTGTTAGGTAAAAAATGTCGCGCGCCAGCGCGGGCTTGAGCACCCGTCTGCCTGCATAACGGCAAACCGCTAGTGTAACGCCGTGAGCAAAAAAATTGAGCCATGCCCCACTTCTGTTTTCAGCGCCCTTTCCACTCAGGCTTACGCTTCTGCATAAAGGCATCAATGCCCTCGCCAGCGTCTTCCGCCATCATGTTGTCGGCCATTACCTGACCGGCGTACGCATAAGCGTCTTCCAGCCCCATGCGAAATTGCCGCTGATACATGGCTTTGCCCGTACGAACAGCCACCGGGCTTTTGTCGCAAATGGCCTGTACCAATGCGTTTACTTCAGCGTCAACCTGATCAGCCGGCACGGCACGATTAATCAACCCCTGGGCAACGGCCTGCTCTGCACTGATAAACTGCCCCGTAACCAGCATCTCAAATGCTTTTTTCATGGGCATGGCGCGGGTAAGTGCCACGGCAGGCGTTGAGCAGAACAGCCCCACATTAATGCCCGACACCGCAAACCTGGCGGTATCGGCCGCAACCGCCAGGTCGCAGCTGGCAACCAGCTGGCATCCAGCGGCCGTTGCAATGCCGTGCACGCGTGCAATAACAGGTACCGGCAGGCTTACGATGCGCTGCATGACCCGACCACATTGAGCAAAAAGCGTCTGGTAATAGGTTTTGTCGGGGTTGGCACGCATCTGTTTCAGATCGTGCCCCGCACAAAAAGCGCGACCAGCGCCAGCAATAATTACACACCGCGCGTCGTCATCGGCGGCCACCGCATCAAGCGCTCGCTGAAGCGCATCCAACATCTCTTCTGACAGCGCATTGAATTGATCGGGGCGGTTCAGCGTAAGCGTGATGACGCCATCGACATTATCAATTAATAACAGACTGCTTTCTGCTACCTTGCCGGCAGTGCTGGCTTCTGACATAACGAGTCTCCTGAAACGTGTTTTAGCTGACACGAGCAGCCCGTCCGGACCGCCTGATCGCTTGATTATTGACAGGCAGGCATACCGCTACCCTGACCAACCGGGGCCGTCGTTGCCGCTGCTTTATTGCGGCTGCTGGCGAACGCTTCGGCCAACCGGGCACCAAGCAGATCGCCGATGCCTTCAACAGTAGCGCGTACACCGCAGCTGCGCAAATCGGTGGTTTCAAGCCCTTCGTACCCACAAGGATTAATGTCCAGAAAAGGGGACAGATCCATGTCAACATTGAGCGCAAGCCCATGATAAGCACAGCCATGCCGGATCTTGATGCCCAGTGCCGCAATTTTTGCCAGCTGATTGTCGGCGTTGGGCACATAAACCCCCGGCGCGCCCGGTTTGCGACAGGCACCCGCAAGGCCTAGCTGCTGCAAAAAGCCGATAAGAACGTCTTCGATCAAGGCTACGTACTCTTTGACGAACAGCTGATGGCGGCGCAAATCGATGAGGCAATACGCAACGACCTGCCCCGGCCCGTGATACGTGACCTGACCACCACGGTCAGTACGTACCACCTCTGTGACGGCGCTGTTAAGCACGTGCTCAGGCTTGCCGGCCTGCCCCAGCGTAAAAACCGGCTGATGCTCCACCAGCCAGATTTCATCGGGTGTTTGGAGGGTACGCGTTTCGGTGAAATCGCGCATAGCCTGCCATACGGGCAAATAGGGGGCGGGCCGCGGAAACCACTTGATAATAGGCATAAGAATGCTTAAAGCACCATGGAAACCATATCGTGGCCATGCAACGCGCGATACAGGTTGTCAAGCTGTTCACGCGATGTCGCACGCACCACAAAGGTAAGACCGATATAGTTGCCTGCACTGCTAGGACGCATTTCGACCGTGGCCGGGTCAAAGCCCGGGTCAAACTGCAAAACCAGATCAGTCATGGTCTGAGCAAACTCGGGATGCACCTTGCCCATGACCTTGATGGGAAAGTCGCTGGGGTACTCGATGAGAGAGTCTTCGAATGGAATCTCGTTCATGGTGTTTTTCTCAGAGTTCGGCAATCGCTTTATCGTAGCCCGCTCTCAGCGCCGCGTACACGGGGCCAGGCACACCCTTACCCACTGGCTTGCCGTTATAGTGCGTAATGGGCAAAACCTCTTTGGTGGCAGAGGTGAGCATAATCTCGTCTGCGGTGTCGACCTCGGCTTCGCTAATGGCACGTGCCTCGAACGCAATACCGGCCGCAGCAGCCATTTCTTCCATCAGGCCGTAGCGTATGCCCTCAAGAATAAGATTGTCGCGTGGTGGCGCCAGCAACACCCCGTCACGCACAACCCAGATATTGCAAGAGGAGCCTTCCGAAAGAAAGCCATCGCGAAACTGCAATACGTCATCAACGCCCGCCTCGGTAGCCCTCTGCTTGGCCAACACATTGCCCAGCAGCGAAACAGACTTGATTTCGCAATGTAACCAGCGGATGTCGGGTATGCCCACTGCCGATAGGCCTTTTTCTCGTTTGGCCGCATCAGGCCGCTCAAATGGCGAAACCATGCAGAAGACGGTTGGCTCCACCTTTTTGGGAAAGCCATGGTCACGCTTGGCTACGCCGCGTGTAACCTGTATGTACACCATGCAGTCGCCCAACCCTGAACGCGCAATCATGTCAAGAACCAGCGTGCGCCAGCCATCGCGCGTCATGTCTGACACAATGCCGATGGCCGCCAGGCTGCGCTCAAGGCGGGCCAGATGGCCCTCCATGCGAAACGGCTTGCCTTTATAGGCCGGCACGACATCATAAATGCCGTCACCAAAGATAAAACCACGGTCTAGTACCGAAATTTTCGCGTCGCCGAGACGCACATGCTGGCCATTCAGGTAAACGATACTGTCGTTATCGACGTCGGGGATCATTCTTTATGCCTTGAGAAAAGGGCCGACGCCATGCCGACCCTGAAAAAAAACAACTGCAGCACCAAAGTTGAGCAAAACTCACAGCGCTGACACGCGACTGGCGCACATGGGCAAGTGAGTGTGTGGTGGACGATTAATTCAGCATTAACCGTACTTTGTCGTAAATGCGCCCAAAAAACCCGGCTTGCGGTACGTCGGCAAGAATATAAAGAGGCTCTTGGTGTAACACCTTGCCGTCCAGAGACAGTGACAGCGTACCCACTTTGGTGCCTTTTGCCAGTGGTGCAATCAGTGGCTGGGTATATTGAGCGACAGGCTGGACATCTTGCGCCTTGCCGCGCGGTACCGTCACCCAGGTATCAGACAGCGCACCCAGAGGCACCGACTCGGCCTCACCTTCCCATACACGGGCAGTTACAGCCGGCTTTTCATTGTCAAACAACTTAACGGTATCGAAGTTCTGGAAGCTCCAGTTGAGTAGTTTGAGACTGCTTTCACTACGTGCCGCATCGCTGGGGGCACCCACCAGCACCGAAATAACCCGTCGCCCATCGCGCATGGCCGTGGACACCAGGCAATAACCTGCAGACTGGGTATGGCCGGTTTTCAGCCCGTCAACACTGGGGTCAGACCAGAGCAAACGATTGCGGTTGTGCTGCTTGATGTTGTTGAAGGTGTATTCTTTTTGGCTGTAGTAGTGCAAATATTTGGGAAACCGTGTCACCAGGTTTTTGGCCATAATGGCCAGGTCATGCACGGTTGTAAGGTGTTCAGGCCCCGGAAGACCCGATGAGTTTTCAAAGTGCGTGCGCGTCAGGCCCTGACGCGCTGCCTCTTCATTCATGAGTGCGACAAAGGCGCTTTCGCTGCCCGCAACCGCTTCGGCCAGCGCGACCGTGGCATCGTTGCCCGACTGCACGATAACCCCCTGAAGCAACTGGTCAACCGTAACATCTGTGCCAGGCTTGATAAACATGCGGGAGCCTTCGGTTTTCCAGGCTTTTTCAGAAACGTTTATTTTTTGGTCAAGCGACAGGCGGCCATTTTCAATGGCGTCAAACACGACATAAGCGGCCATCAACTTTGTGAGTGACGCGGGTTCGACAGGGTCATCAACGTTTTGTGCAGTAATAACCTGCCCGCTGTTTGCGTCGAGTGTTAGCCAGGCCTTGGCGGCGAGCGTGGGAGCAGGCACCGTAGCCAGCTCACCCACCATGGAAACAGCGGTTTGAGCGGGCGTAGAAATAGCGGGAGCGGCAGGTGCCTCTTGGGCACCTGAAAACGCAGGCGCCAGCACAATGGCAGTACCTGCGGCAAAATGAGCGATGAGGGAAAATCGGCGGCGTAATAGAGAGTGGATCATCGGCAATTTCGTCAGTAAAAAAGTGGAATCAGAGGGCAGCCAGCCGCTGCATTAGCAACTGCTTGAGCGTGATCAGTCTGCCGTGGAAAAAATGGCTTGCGTCTGGCATGACGACCATGGGCACCTGATGCGCACGCGCAAAGTTCATGGCCTCGGACAGCGGAACGACCTCATCGGCTTCGCCATGCACCAGCAGTGTGTCATCGGGGATATTGATTTCGCGAAACTTAAAACGTTCAACCGCAGAACCAAATAATAACAGCGCGTCGGGCACAGACAGACCCTGTTCGGCGCGCGCGGCATACAGTTGCGCCGCTACCGAGGTGCCAAACGAAAACCCGGCCAGAACCCACTTGCCAGTAACAACCTGCGGGTAGGCCTCTTCAAATTGGACGACCAGTTGCTGCATGTCGGCGGTTTCGCCGACGGCAGCGTCAAACTCGCCCTCAGAGTCACCCACACCCCGAAAGTTGGGCCTTACCGCCACCAGCCCGCGTTGAACGCAAGACCGGGATATGGTGGTGACCACTTTGTTGTCGCGGCTACCGCCATGCAGCGGGTGAGGATGCAGCACCAGCGCCCATCCTTGCGGGTCATCATCCGGAAAATCGACTATGCAGTCAATGGCCCCGGCCTGGCCCTGGAAAACAATTTTCTGCGTACGCACAAGCAACACTACCAATTTGAGTTATAAACAATGGCTGGCCCATTTTACGCCACCTGAATTCTCGCGACCTCACGTCCATGACATCCAAGTTTTCACCCCCCTTGCCAACACCTGCCGAGATGATTTCGCAGCTTGGTACCGCCCTGCCATCCTTCAAACAAATAAGATGGGTTGAAAGTACCGAATCAACTAACGGCGACCTGATGGCGCTGGCCCGCAACGACCTCGGCCCAGTGGCACGCCCGTGGCTGCTGGGCGCACACCTGCAAGAACGAGGCCGGGGCAGAGCCGGCCGCAGCTGGCAGAACCGCGCCGGCGCCAACCTGATGTTTTCATGCGCATTTGATATTTTCCTTCCGGCGCGCCAGCTTCCTACGCTCTCGCCACTGGTCGGCCTGGCAGCCTGTGAGGCCCTACGCACTCTGGTTTCCCCAGCGCTGCAAAGCCATATCTCCATGAAATGGCCTAACGACATTCAGTGGCGTTTTGCCAAGCTGGCCGGGATACTGGTCGAAACCACCCGGGCGAGCACATCTCCCATCAGCGCTGACCACCACGTGGCCATTATTGGCATGGGTATTAACCTTGACGATGCACGTGCGTTAAGCCAGTCGCTGAACCGGCGCGTGGCAGACTGGTCTGAAGTCGCCCGCGAAGACAGCGTGGCCGCCGGTACAAGCGCATCCCTCATCGTCGCGCGCATTGCCCAGGCTTGGTATAACAGCCTCAATGAGGTCACGGCCTATGGTTTCGAATCTATGCCAGGCCGCTACGCGCACGTAGACGCGCTGGCAGGCCAGCATATTCATGTTCTGGATAATGGCCGCATCCTGCAGGCAGGAATTGCCTGCGGCATCGATATGGCGGGCCATCTGCTGGTGCGCACGCCCGATGGAGAAGTGCCCATACATGTCGGCGAGGTGTCAGTACGACCACGCGAGGAGCACGGGGCATGAAGTTACTTATTGATGTCGGCAACACCCGAATCAAGCTGGGCTGGGTCAGAAATGGCTTACGCGAAAGCCAAAGCCTTGCTCTGGGCCACCACGAGATCGACCGCCTGAGCGACTGGCTCGAACAGCTTGCCACGCGGCCCTCAGCAGCGATAGGCGTCAACGTCGCCGGACCGTACATCGCAGAGGCCATCGATGAAATCTTCACGACACAAGTCAACATAGAAACTGAGTGGGTGCACAGCCAGCCTCAAGCGGCCGGCGTGCGCAACGCCTACGATCATCAGCAACTGGGGGCAGATCGCTGGGTATCCATGCTGGGGCTGGCCACGCAGATTACACCGGGTGACGACACGCCGCTCCTGCTGGCCAGCTTTGGCACCACAACCACGATTGACACGCTTGAACCCACCGGCTCGTCCGAAACCAACACCGCTGCCGTGTTTCTGGGTGGGCTAATCCTGCCCGGCCCCTTGCTGATGACGAACTCCCTGGCCACCGGCACAGCGCGATTGCCCGTGGCCGACAGCCCCGCAGCCGCGTTCCCACTGCATACGCACGAAGCTATCAGCAGCGGCATCGCGGCCGCACAAACCGGCGCCCTCTTGCGTCAATGGCGTGAAGTGCTTGATCGACATGGGCGTGCGCCCCGTCTGTTCAGTTCGGGCGGTGGATGGCCGCTGGTAGAAAGCGAAATGCATCGCACCGTGGCGCGAGCCCAGGCAGACCTGGGGCTAGCACAGCAGCCCATACACTGGCTGCCGTCACCGGTGCTCGACGGGCTGGCGCAGCTTGCTGTCGCAGCATGAAAGCAAGTGATTGACGTCTTGCCGATATACGCTGGCTATTTCGAGGCTGGTGCAGCGCGCGTTGAAGGGCTTTGACCCGCTGGCGTCTGACTCGGCGGCAACGGCGCATTGAGCGTAATGGAAAACTGATTGCGCTCTGAAAGCTGCCGGGGCTGCCGGCCTTGCTCGCTGGGCGGAGGCCCGAAAAAGCCCTGGCCCAGTGCCAGCACAGCCAAATTTGCTAGAACAATGACAAGAAATAACGAACGCATGGTGAGGGCAGACCCGAAAAAACCGGCAAGGCACAGTGTAAACTTTATGCACATAGTTTAAAACAGGTGGGGCCTGCGTCAGACTATGTCCGCAACGTGCAGGCTCACGCTACAGAGCGCAGAGCCCCCGGGCATGCAAATTGCACAGCAAGCCAACACCTTCACAACGGCCGACACGCCTAACGACGCATTCTATGAAACCAATACGAAAAGCTGTTTTCCCGGTTGCCGGTCTTGGCACCCGGTTTCTTCCGGCTACCAAAGCCATGCCAAAGGAAATGCTGCCCATCGTCGACAAGCCGCTGATACAGTACGCCGTCGAAGAGGCCATTGCCGCCGGCATTACCGACCTTATTTTTATTACCGGGCGCAACAAACGGGCTATTGAAGACCATTTTGACAGAGTTCCCGAGTTAGAGGCGGAACTTGAGGCCAAGCAGAAGATTGAGCTGCTCGACCTGGTACGCAATATTCTTCCCGCCCACGTAAACTGTATTTACACCCGACAGTCCGCCCCGCTCGGCCTTGGACATGCAGTGCTTTGCGCCGCCCCCATTGTTGGCAATGAGCCCTTTGCAGTCCTGCTGGCCGATGACCTCATTGATGCCCGCACGTCGGTCACCCGTCAGCTTGTGGACGCCGCGCACCAACAAAACGGCAGCGTCATCGCCATTCAGGACGTCGCGCGCGAGCACACCAACAAATATGGCATTATTTCGGGCGAAGCCGTCAACGCAACAACCACCCGCCTGTCAGGCATCGTAGAAAAACCCAGCCCTGATCAGGCCCCTTCAACGCTGGCTGTAGTTGGGCGGTATGTACTCGAACCCGAGATTTTCGAGCATCTGCGCCAGACCCAAAAAGGGGTGGGCGGCGAAATACAGCTTACCGACGGTATTGCAAGCTTGCTTAGAGCCCGAGCAGTATATGGGCTGCGCTACGAAGGCGACCGGTATGATTGCGGTAGCAAGGCCGGATTTTTTCAAGCGACGCTGGCCCTCGGTAAAAAATATCACGGCTTGATACCCTAAGTGCCATGACCGCCCGGCAGGCTCTGATTACAGTATGCAGAGCCTGAAGGCAGGGCCACTTGCCCCTAGCGCTACACACTTATCGCCGGCTGATCTCATTAAGGCCGGCGAGCACACGCGCTACTGCCCCTGTGTGCTTTTGCACCCAGTGGGCACCGGCCTTGCCCATACGGCTCATGCGCTGCGGGTCTTCAAGCAATTGCAAGGCCGTATTGAGCGCGGCGGACGCATCAGGCACACGCAGCGCGGCACCCTCGTCCATGGCATCAACAACCGCCTGTTCAAAATTGCGGGTATGAGGGCCCACCAGCACAGGCACGCCCACCGCGCAGGCTTCTATCATGTTTTGCCCGCCCAGTGGCTGAAAGCTGCCAGCCACTATCGCCACATCAGCCAAAGCGTAAAACCAAGGCATTTCGCCCAGTGTATCGCCCAGCAACACAGCCGAACTGGTGCAGGACTGCAAGGCTGTCGAACTGCAGTCGCCTTCTTCGATAAGCTGCGAACGCCTCACAAACGTTAGCCCCGACTGCGCAAGCTGTGTGGCAGCGGTCTCGAAACGCTCTGGGTGACGTGGCACGATGCAAAACAATACTTTGTCGGAAAGATTGCGGCCCTGAGCCCGGGCGCGTTTGAGCAACTTACCTATGGCACGGATGAACAATTCATCTTCACCTTCGCGCGTACTTGCAACGACGATGACTTTGCGCACGAGTTTGGCGGAAAACTCTCGCCCCCGCTGGATTTTGTCGGCCGGCAGCGAAACATCAAATTTAAAATTACCGGACACCCCCACCGCAGAGGCACCGGCCTGTTCAAGGCGCTGAGCATCATGGAGGGTTTGCGCAAACACCGCCGAAAAACTGCCATAAGCGCGTCGCATGACGCTGCCCAGGCGTAGCGCCTGCCGCAAGGCATTATCTGAAAAACGAGCGCTCACAAGCATCATGGGCACCTGCGCCTCTGATGCCGCCATTAACAGATTGGGCCATACCTCGCGTTCGATAAGCACACCAGCGCGGGGCTGATAGTGGCTGAAAAAGCGGCGGGTGGCCCCCGGAAAGTCATATGGCAGCCACTGCACCTCCAGACGCCCCTTTGCAATGGCGGACGCAAACAGACGCTCACCTGCATCGCGGCCGGTAACTGTCATATGCGTGAGCAACACGTCTTCGCCCTGGTCAAGCAGGGCCTGTATAAACGGTGCGGCGGCGCGGGTTTCGCCCAAACTGACGGCATGCACCCAAACTGGCTCGCGCAGTGTACTGGGATGACTATAGCGACCAAAACGGGCACCTGAGCATACCTCCCAGTTGCCGCCAGCCTTGCGCGCACGAAGGCCCATCCAAACCAGCAAACCTGGTGAGAGAACCCTGATTAGCGCAGTGTAAAGAAAACGATTCAATGAAAATACGCCCTACTGAGTGGGACAGTCAGTTTATCGTATGTTTGCAGCCAGGCACCGTAATGGGCACTTCCACTGTTAGTTGGGCAATGGGTTGACGGTGCTGCCTGGCAGGTCGGCATGCCTGGTGTCTTCGAACTCGAGCGCCTGTTCAACCGCGCTTAAGACGGTCTCGGCGGAAGGGGCGCTGCCGCGTTCACCCAGACTGGCCGTATAAGATGGCCCTTCAAGCGGGGTTCGAACTGGCGTTGAAGCCTTATAAATACCTATGGTGGGCCGCCCCAAGCCGGCCGACAAATGCGTAAGCCCACTATCGAGGCCGACCATGATGCTCGCTCCCGCCAGCACCAAGGCAACCTCGGTCAGGCTCATACGAGGAAGCACTTCTGCGTGCGGATTGCCTTCTACTAGCCGGCGCGCTCTTTCGGTTTCGGCGGGGCTTCCCGAAAGCAGCTTAAGCGCCAGCCCGTGCTCTTGCAGCCTTGCAAAAACACGTTGCCAGTCAGCCTCAGGCCAAAGCTTGTCATCACGACTGGCAGACGGCATGATCACCGCGTAGGGTTGAACCTGTACCCCGCTGGTGATGGTGCCCAGCCCGAAATCAGCCTCGCCCGTATAGGTGTACCCGAGCGCAGCAGCCGCAAGTTGCCGCTGGCGGGTAACGGCGGGCTGCCAGAACTTGACGGTATGTTTGACGTTATAAAAAAATGAAGCAAGAGGTTCGCGTGCAGAGCGAAAATCAAGACCATGGCGCTCTCCGTGCGCCTGCCTGACCAGCCAGACCGATTTCATGAGGGCTTGCATGTCGAGCACGATATCGTAGTGTTGCTGCCCCAACTTGTGACGCAACGCCTTACGCGCGGCACGCGTTTGCGTCGCCCACCAGTGCTTGCGCCAGCGGCGATGGGCAACCGGTATGACCTCATTAACGGCCGGATGCCAGGATGGGATCTCGGCAAAACCCTCTTCGACAATCCAGTCGATTTGCGCACCAGGTACATGCCGGGCAATATCAGAGATAGCCGGCAGCATATGCACCAGGTCACCCAGTGAAGATGTGCGGACAATCAGGATTTTTTTTGTCATTCGCGAATTATAGGTTACGTCTGCGCCATTCAACCATGCCGATTGTAATTCCGCTGGCGCAGATAATACCTATGCCCAGCCACGAAAACGCGTCTGGAAACTGCCCCCAAACCCACCAGCCCAATACGGCCGCGCTGACGATCTGCAGATAAACAAAAGGCGCCAGCAGCGAAGCCGCCGCATGACGATAGGCCTGAATCTGAAGCAAATGCCCCAAAGCCCCCCAGAAGCCCGTGCTGATCAGAATCAGCCAGTGCCAGGCATCAAGCTGGGCCAACATGGGCAACGCATCGGGCAAAATAAATGGAAGCGCCAGCGTCAGGCAAATACTACCCACACCGCCACTCCAGATCAGGGTGGTAAAGGAGTCGTCGACGGCTACGCGGCGTGTTGTCAAAAACTGCGCCGCAAAAAGACAGGCTGTGAGCAGACCAAACAATGTACCTACCGGATCAAGACCAGCACCCGGACGGATCACAATCAACACCCCGGCAAAACCCACACCGGCGGCTACCCAACGCGACGTACGCGCCGCCTCTTTAAGCAGCCAGGGTGCGAGCGACAGCACGATAAGTGGCGCCAGAAAATTGATGGCAGTCGCTTCTGCCTGCGGTAAATAATGCAGCGTGGTAAAAAACGACATGGTCGCAAGCAGCATGACCGCGCCTCGTGCTATCTGCGCGCGCGGCCTGACACTGCGCAAGACACGTAGCCCGCGCACAGGCAATACCAAGCCCAGTACCAGCAGCAAGTGCACCACATAGCGCACCCAGCACAGCATGAGCAGCGAAACACCGCCCGCCATGACCCACTTACCGCTGGCATCCAGGCCAGACAGCGCCCAGGTAGAAAGCACCAGAAGAACAATACCGGCCAATGGCCGTGTGACGGCTGCCTTCACGGACGCAGCCGCCTGGCCGCGTTTGAGGTCACCACTCGCCACCCTGGCCCCAGCACTCATATTAAAGCTTGACCAGTTCTGTCTTGAAACGCGCAGCCCGATCCACGTAGGTACTCGAATTACGACGCAAGCCTTCAACCTCTTCATCACTGAGTGTGCGTATGGCTTTGGCCGGTGCACCAACAATAAGCGATCGCTCGGGGAATACCTTGCCTTCAGTAACCAATGCGCCCGCACCCACCAGACTGTCGCGACCGATAACTGCCTTGTTAAGCACGACTGCCTGGATGCCGATCAGCGAGCCATCTTCGATAGTGCAACCATGCAGCATTGCCTGATGGCCTATGGTGACGTTTTTGCCGATGGTCAGAGGACAGCCCGGGTCGGTATGCAGCACGGCGCCTTCCTGAACATTTGAACCCTCGCCAACCACGATAGGCTCATTGTCGCCACGGATGACCGCACCGGGCCAAACGCTGGTGCGTGCCTGAAGCTCAGCCTGGCCAATGATGGTGGCTTCATTTGCGATGAAGGCAGAATCGTGGATTTTGGGCGTTACATCATTCAATCTATAAAGTGGCATACCCGAGTCTCTCATTTTTAAAAAAGTTGCAACAAAATCTGCTTAAATCGTTCGCGAGAAACCCGTCAGGGAAGCAGTCTCTGGGACGTCGCGAATATATTACCCAATTGCGTGCTTCCGTAAACATTCAAATGATTGTCGTCGAAATACACGGGGACACCCTTATAAAGGCTGCGTTGATCGAATTCATCGAAAGCGGCTGTCAAGTCTACCCATTTAACACCCGGAATGTCAGTCACGACACTTTTCACGAGTAGGTTTGCTTTGGCTGCTTCGTCTGAGGTGTGGCGCTTCACATCAAGCCCCAGGCTTTCAAAATGAGCTAGCCTGAAAGGCGATATTGTCAGTCGTGGAACATCAGACAGAACATAAACAGGCACCTTCTGCGCAATCGTACGCAAAGTATTGCTGAACTTTTCGAGGTATCGTGGATCCGCCTTGTCTTCGGTCCATCCTAGTTGATACGCCCAGAACGAAGTAAACACTATGACATCATAGTTAATGTAATTTGACTGAAGGTAAACCTTTAGACGCTCACAGGGCTCCCGGGAGGAAGAAGGCAAGACATTTACATCTAATCCAAAAACGGGCGAGCAGGAGCTACCTGTTAGCACTCTTGAGGCCCATCCCTCCTTACGTCCCACTACATCCATGAACGCATTTAGCGAGGCGGCGTGGGAATCGCCCGTAACGAGTACCCGAACTTGCTTGGTGGCATCTCCCCTGACACAATGCTTATCAAACGTGCCGTGGCAAACGTCAACGCCGTAACTTCTCAGGATGATCTCAGCATTATTGGGTTCGGCCTTCGCCGGAAATAACATATGCGGAACTATGTAACCGACCAGCGGCAGCGTCACCGCGCCTGGCAAAAAATAAAACACCGACACTGCGTGTATAAACGACACATGTCGGCGGCGCGTTTTTTGCTCTACAAAAATGTAGTTTAACCCAGCGAGAAAAAACGCTGTAATTACAGCCAAAAGTAACCAGCTGATCGGTAATTCGTAACGCCCATAGACATAGCGCATGTATGCCAATATAGGCCAGTGCCAAAGGTAAAGTGAATAGGAAATTAAGCCAATACCTACCAACCCTTTGAGACTAAGCAGCTTATTTGCCCATGTGTTCGAGTAATTATCACACTGCCCCATGTACAGAATCAAGCCTGTACCCACACATGGAAGAACCGCGTTATAACCCGGATACAGAGAATCCTTGCTCAATAAGAACATTGGAGCTATTACTAATACCATGCCAGCTATAGATGCCGCCCCAGTCCATCGTGTGCTCCTGGGCTTATCCAATGAGCACACAAGTCCACCCATCAACAGCTCGCCAGCCCTGGCCTGCAACAAGAAATAAAGTCGCTGGTAGTTATCAGCATGACTCAACGCATACTGTGTCCAGACGAAACAGATAACAATCAAACTCGCAATTAAACCTGCCAACAGTCTGCGGCGAGTAATGTAACGCGAGATCGCTGTGCGCCGTACTATCAAGAAAAAAAGACCGACTGCCAAAGGCCAGAGCAAATAAAACTGTTCCTCCACGGACAGCGACCACGTGTGAAGTAGCGGAAACTCGTCGGAAGAGGCGTCGAAATATCCTTTTGCTCGCGAGAAGAAAATATTGGAAATGAAGAGCGTCGCGTACTTTGCCGACGCAGTCATTTCACGACTATCTTCCGGTAACAACAACACACAACCCACCGTTACCGAAATCAGCATGACAACGAAGAATGGCGGCAAGATACGCATTATTCGTCTGGCATAAAATGATCGCAAGGAAAATGTGCGATTCTCAAAATCACGTATTAAGATTCGTGTGATTAGATAACCAGATATAACAAAAAAGACGTCTACCCCAACGTATCCCGCCGGAACAAGACTGAAATTAATGTGAAAAAGAAACACTGTAACCACAGCAAAGGCCCTTAGCCCATCTATGTCGCTGCGGTACTCGTTAACTTTTATGAACATTTTTTTCTTCAATGAAGTGCGAGTGACAACAGTGCACCGAACCTAAAGATGTTGACTACAATGACGACTTTCAGAACACCCTACCCTGAAATGCTATAACGCATATAAAAAAATTTTGCCTACTGACTGCGTATAGATTCCTAAAAGGAACTGCCTCGTGGCTAAAAATATACAAACTACCCAAGCGCCGTGGCGGGCCCGTACAATTCGCCGATCTTATGCCAATCAGTTTTCCTGAATTTCGGTAGCGAGATACCCGTCGACTGAAAAACGAGAACTAAATTCGTGCAAATCTGTTAACTGCAATGCGCGAGTATACTGTCAACAAAAAGTGGGGCCGATCGGCGCACTTCCAAAACTACGTTAGCTGTTGTCCGGAGATAAAGTGGCAGACAAACGATCGAACCTTCGCGATTCCAGAAGTGGTGACGTTGACCTCGCTGTTCTGGTCTTGGGTCTGTGGCGTGGCAAAAGATTAATCACCGCATTTACGATCGCTGCGGCGGTAATTTCTTTGCTCTACATATATTTCGCCACGCCCACATATGAAGCCACTAGCAGAGTGATGCCTCCGACCGCTAGCGACCTAATCAGCTACAACGCCGCCAGTCAATTGACAGGTACGGCCATCAACGACATGATGGGGTCATCGAGCGACGCAGCGATTGCCAGCATCAAGATAATTACACCTGAAGATGCGTATGCCGCGTTTATCGTGCAACTGCGGTCCAGAGCGGTCATGCAAAAATTCTTTAACGAATACTACTCCCCGACTTTATCGGACAAATTAAAACTTAGCGAGCAGCGCTTATGGAAACGGTTGCAAAATGACGTCACCGTTACGCCCCCGCAGCAGGGAGATGTCAGCACCACGGTCACCGTAATGGCAGACGACCCTCGTCTGGCTGCAGACTGGGCAAATGCTTATACTCAGCTTGGTATGCAAGCCACCAAAAGCAATCTGATTGCTAACCTGGCAGGCGAAGTGGAAGTGCGCAAAAATGGCGTCAGACAGCAGATCGCGACGCTAAAACGTGTCGCAAAAGAGACACGCGCAACAAGAATAGTCAGGCTGAACAACGCCCTGGAAATCGCAGAGAAGATAGGTCTAGAAGAGCCATCACCCAGAGCGCTGAACATCACGATCAACGAAGCCAGCGTCAACGCCAACGGTGAAGGTTTGCTCTATCTGCGAGGCTCCAAGGCCTTACGTTCCGAACTCGCTGTACTTGAAAGGCGCAAGACCGACGACGCATACATCGAGGAACTTCCAGACTTACTCAAGAAACAGAGCTTGTTGGACAGCATCAAGCTGGACGCCAGCCAGTTGAAGGTCGCTCGCGTCGACTATGCCGCCAGGCCACCCGAGGATCCATCACGCCCGCGAAAGCTGCTTGTGCTGGCATTGGGGACGATCACAGGTCTGATGATGGGACTATTCGCTGCTCTAGCGGCTCAATTTTTCTCGCGAAGCTCTCGCGCAGCTAGCATGTAAACCCACCGGTAGATATTTATCCATGAGTGACCTGCCTACTCGCCGATTTCATCGAATTTACGAGCAAATCCTTCTATCGCCTTGGTTTCTCTTGGTTTTAGGATGGGCTACATCTGTCCTTGTGCCTCTCAGCCTACATGTGAGCTTGCAAGATACGCCAATGTCCACCCAAGGTCAGCGAACTGCCCTTGCAGTTACGACCCTTTCATTTGTAACCTGTCACTTCGCAGTCGAGAGACTGCGCAGGGCATACCCCGGGGGGCGGTCGGGCTTCTTCATCGCGCCACAAGTTATCATAATCTACATGTTGCTCGCATTAATTGTATTACTGATGCGAGCCGATATATCTAGACTTATTCTTGTAACATCGGGAGTATTCGCATTAATCTGGTTTTACCTCGAATACCTGATCACATCTCCGTATCGGCGGCCAAAGCTTGCGTTGGTAGGTTCTGGGGTTACAAGTAATCTGTTGACTATAGCGGACCTGGACGTTCGGATAATAAAAGATTTCAATTTAGGCAGCGTCCGTTATGACGCAGTCGTTGCCGATTTCGAAAATCTAGATGAAGCCACTGAACGATTTCTTACCCAGTGCGCCCTTAGACGTATCGCCGTGTATGATGCAAAAAGAATTTTTGAATCATTTACTGGACGCGTCCGTATCAACCAAATGTCAGAAAACAATATTGGGTCACTGCTTCCAAGCATAAGTTATGAAAGAATAAAATTCGCGATGGACATAGCCATCGTCTTATTGACGTTACCCATAGTTCTTCCCGTCTGTGTCATAACGGCCTTGTTAATTAAGATTGAAAGTCCGGGGCCGATCATTTTTACCCAACAGCGAGTAGGGTTGGGCAACAAAATATTCACAATCTACAAATTCCGCAGCATGCGCTTCGACGGAGTTGTCACGCAGCAATTCGCAGACGAAGAAGATCCACGTATCACGAGAGTAGGACGCGTCATACGTAAAATGAGAATAGACGAATTGCCGCAATTTATAAATGTGCTGAAAAACCAAATGAGTATTATTGGCCCTCGTCCTGAGCAGCCGGAATTCGTCGCACGATTCGATACGCTGATCCCGTTTTACAGTTACCGACATGTAGTAAAGCCAGGGATAACCGGCTGGGCTCAGGTTCGTCAAGGATACACAGCGGACGCCGATGCGACGCGAATTAAGATCGAGTACGACTTTTATTACATAAAAAACTGCTCAATCTACTTGGATATTCTCGTCGTTTTTCTGACCGTTAAAATCATGTTAACGGGCTTTGGAGCGCGATGAGCGCGTTGTGATTCCAACTCAGCGTAAGAATTTCAAATAAACGAACTCCCGCAAAGCGGCGGGCAAAAGTCGCGTTGGAATACGCTGCAGACAATTCAGCAACATACGGCCCGGGCCGATGAATCCAAGCTTAAAGAAACTGTACTGCACGGCTAATTCCTGCCTGGCGTATCGTAGCCCCCCACGGCGCTTGTACATATTTGCTGCAGTACGCATACGCACCAGAGGTTCACGAATATTTGCCGCCTGTGCCCCCCCTGCCAACATTCTGACCCACAGCGCATAATCTTCATAGAAATATTCGTTGCCGTACCCACCAAACCGCAGCACTGTTTCTTTGCGAAACATGACAGTCATATGATTGAAGGGATTTCTTTTCTTCGCGAACTTTAATATTGCGTCATGTGTTTCAGGAACGTTCTTGATAGCCCGCACCACGTCTGGCTCTTCAACGAACTCTACAACCGAAGAGCCAAAAACATCAACTGCGGGAAACTTCTCTATCAATTCCAGTTGCACTTCAAATCGATGAGGTTCATTGAGATCATCGGTATCAAAACGCGCAATCCAATCATAAGAGCAATGACGCAAGCCTTCGCTCAACGCTTTGCCCAACCCGACATTCGAGGACAGCGCCACGATCTTCAGGTTTAGCCCCGCCGCGTGCTTTTCAATAACATCTTTCAGCTCAGCCCGAACAGGACCATCCAACACCATTACAACCTCTGTTGGCAATACGGTGGATGCAGCTACGCTCTGCAACGCCTGGTCTAGGTTGGATGCGCTTTCGCCTTCATAGAGCGACATAAGCAAAGAAAACATCATAAACGCTCGCTCCTGGAGGGATACCTGGAATACACAGATGCCATCGCCGCCAACCCAAACCAAATATAGGGATAGAGATAACTGCGAGCCGCTATGATCCCGAGCAATGAAAATATCATCATTGCATACGCCGCCTCGAAATGATTATTACGTCCGCCTTGAATCAAGCCCTTTAATACGAAACTTAATAACAGAAATATCAGCACGATCGCTGGCCCAATTCCATAGGCACTTAGAAACGAAAGGTAATTATGCGCATAGTTTCCGGTGCCACCTGTAGCGACGACATCATACATATAATGCCCCAGCACCCAGTTTTCCCTCAGAAAATTAAGCTCCTGATATAACAGCACAACGCGTTCAGACATCGATGAGTCGTGATGAAAAAGAAATAATCGAACCATGCGGTGATCCGGCCCCAGAACCGACACGATAGTAGGCCCGAGAGCCGCCAGCAGCAAGACCGCAATACACGCCAACACCACTGCCTGAAGCTTATTTCGACAGGCCATAATAAAAAAACATGTCAGAATAAATGCTATAAATGAGAAGCGAGAATTAAGAAAAAACAATACCCATAAACTCACAGCGAATATCGCTAACGATTCTATCTTCTGACGTCTGCCGAGTAAAAAAAGAATGGACACGATAGCATAACAGTCAGAAAGTGTCAGATAAATGCTCGCATCAACTATGGCGGTGTGAAAATTGGGACCAATATAAAAAAAGCTTCCTATATATAACGATGTCGAAAACACCCATGACAGAGTGATTGCAGTGCTGAAACCAGTGGGGTCTTCCGCATACTCTTTGCCTATCAGAACTAATAATAGGGGTGCGACAGCAGTGTTGGACAGGTACCGGCCGAGCGTCCACCAGCTGACGTCCTCGGTCAAGACGAAGAGATAGAGACCCTGAACAGTTAGGATCCAAATTAACAAAAAGACAACTGACGTGAACGAAATACTAAATCTGATCCGTCTAGGAATCACGCAGGCTTTTATCAGGAACAAGAAAATCAGGGCCAAGGTGACGCACAAATAGATAGCGCTCACGTTGATCCGCCTGATGCCGAACATCGTTTCGGCGAATTTCCAGCTCGGGCCGAATGCGAAGAACAAAAAGAACCCAAGCTTTGATATCGTGGAGTAACTGCGACTGAGCGAATAATAATTATTGTTATCGTCCAACTGGAACCTCACCCATCAAATTGAAAGTTTTTTGGCCAATTTTGAGAGAATAATTCCTTTATCGATATACGGACGCGCCGATGCGCTCACGGTCTCACGAGAAGTGCCACGAACTGAGTCGGCATATTCTACTATCGCGCTAAGCTGTGCTGGCCCCTTTCGATAGTGGGGGTATTCTGCCGGGAAAACGTCCTGATGACCACTGTAAACGGGCAACCCTAGCATCAAGTATTCACGCACCTTGAGTGTACAGGCCTCTTGCATTCCTTTGCGAAACAGGGCGAAAGAGGTGAGACCCAACCAGCAGCGGCCTGCAATATCTCGTATATCTTCGGGGCTCCTCAAGCCATGTATGATTACTCGGCTGTCGGCCAGACAAAGCCCCAAGTCGGATGGAAACACGTTACCAACCAAGTGAAGACGAAAGTTTCTTGAGGTATTTTCCAGGTCATCCAGCAAGTAATCAAGGCCATGCCACGATTCAAAATCATTGGCTACGAACAGTAATTCTGGTATTTCGCCCCGTGTGTCAAGTAACGCATTATCTTGATACCTTACGCCATTTGGATAAACGAACGTTGGCTTATCGACGGCAGGTATCCTGGATTTTTCGTACTCACATAACTCCTGCGTTACTCCAACAATGCCAGCTGCCCTTCGAAGCGCCTGCTTTCCTATCAACGTGTCGGCGGCAGCCCTTAGCCTTCCTAACAAAGTGCCCTTACTCTGTAACTCAGCGATTTCCATTGTGTGATGCACCAGATAAACAGGCTTGCGACTGAGCATAATGAAGAAAAGCTGAAAAGGATCATGAACGCTATAGCGTAAGACATACACATCGACATCTGTCTGAGCTCTCAACCATCGCAAGTATGCAATCCTGATGCTGATCCACGTAATCCCCATGGAAAACACATTGTTTTTGGGTGCCTTA
Organism: Pusillimonas sp. ANT_WB101; assembly: GCF_008369125.1. Classification (NCBI taxonomy): domain Bacteria; kingdom Pseudomonadati; phylum Pseudomonadota; class Betaproteobacteria; order Burkholderiales; family Alcaligenaceae; genus Pusillimonas; species Pusillimonas sp. ANT_WB101. Next base: position 411,932 of record NZ_VOAY01000005.1, read on the forward strand.
CTGGAGTTACCAACGAAGATTTCTCCTGAAACAAAATTTGAGTTATTGGTCATTATTCTGCTTTGCCAGCTAAGGCCAATATCCTGGGCCGCCTGTTGTTCCCAGAGCATCTGTTGCACTATTCCCGCCATTGGGCGCAAGAGTAGCGCTGCATGTAGATATCGCATATGTCTCAGAAAATTTATGTCAATTTCAAAGTATTATTTTGCGCCGGTCATGCGTTTATACATTTTCGCTAACATCTGCCAACGCTCGTAGTTGCTGGGATAGTGATCGTGCGCGACCCGAGGCGCATCAAGATACGCATCCAGCTGGGCTCTGGTCCATCCCATCTTCTTCAGGAAATAATTCATATCCAGGTCGAGATCAGCTCGATTAGGGTAAGGGCTATTCTCCAGATCTCTCAACGCATGTTCGCGATCCATCTGCCCTGACATGATTAATGTACTGAGGTGCACTCGACGCTTATCAACGTTGAATTTTCGAGGCAAAATATAGCCTTGATAAAACCGAGTAAAGATTGACTCATAATGCTTGTACGGATATGGCTTATACCCAAATCTGGACTGGAGCTCACTCATAGCATCAAATTTATTAAACTCCATCAAGTCTAGAAATGAAATCCATTTAATCTTTTTAATAATTGCGAACTTAATATAATCTTTAATACCAAACAAAGGAAATGTCGTGATCTTTACCGAGGAGAACTGACTCGCAATACTTTTTATGTTCTTCTCGTCGAATTTAAACCAGTTCCATTCGGAAGGTATATCCAGACCCTCAGTAGCGTGATTCGTGCCGGCCAAGATATGCTTCAAGCCGTACTTGGCTGCTTGCTGATAATTTACAGCAGTCATTGCGTTATCATAAAGAAGTTCCACATCGATAACATTAGCGTCGAAAAAAGACTGCATTAGTTGCCGATACTCATGCCATTCAATAACGTGCGTATATAAATCAACATTCAATCCGTTGATCAGATTTTCAATATTATTTTGTGCGAGCTCCGAATTCCAACCGTTATCCATGTGTACGGCAAGAGGCCTAAGCCCATGCTCCACCGCTTTTACCAATACCCAGGAACTATCTACCCCGCCCGACACGCCTATAATGCAATCGTATCGCTTTCCTCTCCCTTGATGTTTCACTTCAGAGATAAGTTTATTCAGCCTCTGCTGTTTTTGCTCCGCATCAAGATGCTCGACAGTTTCCGACTTTAATTCGAATGATCTACAGTAATTGCATACCCCATGCTCATTGAACTCAATATCATTAGCGCTTTCATCCATCACGCACCGGCTGCAGACTTGCATTGTAGTCACCATCAAATAATTACTGGAGTTCGAAAAATATTTCTTTTGGATAATTAATTAATACCGCTCGATGAGGCCCCTTGAAAACAAAAAGAGCGCCGGCGGCGGCGGCAGACGCTCCGACGCGCAGGGCATTTTTCAGGTGTTCGGCGGAGCCGGCCCCGCCTAAGGCTATCAATGGTACTGCGACAGATGACGCTACGGATTTGATCAAATCCAGATCATAGCCATCCATCACGCCGTCATGATCCACGGAGTTAAGCAATATTTCCCCTGCTCCCGCATCGATTCTTGCCTGGATGTACTCGGAAAGGTTGGCGGTTAACAATTTTCGAGTTCGCGCACAATAAACCCAAGGTTTACGGCGCCAATCTCTTTTGATATCTACAGACAATACAACACTTTGTTGTCCGTATTTACGCGCAAGCGCAGATATTAAAGAAAGATCGTCGAGCGCAGCCGTCTGCAGACTCACCTTCTCGATTCCAAGATCGAATATCCTGGTGGCTTGAGAAAGTGTTCTGATGCCTCCGCCATAAGTAAGCGGCATAAAGCATTCTTCGGCAAATAGTCTTATTACTTCAAAATCCGGCTCCGAGCCGTTTTTTGATGCGGTTATGTCTACAACTATTAGCTCGTCAACTTCTTTATCATTAAATATCCTGATAGCGTTAGTGGGGTCGCCCACATACTTCGGATTTTTGAACTTGGTGGTTTTTACCAATCCGCCATTGCTAAGAGAGAGAACGGGAATGATACGAGGTCTCATGCTGGTATATCCATAAAGTTCTTCAAAAGCATGAAACCGAAACGATGACTTTTTTCGGGGTGAAACTGTACTCCCATGACGTTATCTCGTTCGAATGCCGCCACGAAATCTTCTCCGTGAGTAGCAGTGGCGATCACATCCGACGTACACGTTGCCTCCACTTTGTAAGCATGCACAAAATAGAAACGCACTTTCGCTTCACCCAAAGGCAGGAGATGATTGGCTCTTATAACTTTCAGATCTGCCCATCCCATGTGCGGCACTTTTAGCTCCGGTGTTTTTCGAGTATCGAAACGACGAACGTGAGCGCTGATCCACCCCAGCCCCTGCTGCTCCCCCTCTTCGCTGTCCAGACACATCAGTTGCATACCCAGACAAATGCCGAGCACCGGTTTCTTTCGCTGATGAGCAAAAACGTCCAACGGTTTCAGTAGATCTCTGTCTTTTAGCTCGTGCATGCCATGATCAAACGCACCCACGCCGGGAATAATCAATTTATCAATTTCGGATAGCTGCGCTGCAGTGCCAACTTTTCTTGCTTGCCCTCCATTTTTCTCGATCATCCGGATGACGGAATTTATATTTCCGCACCCATAATCCAAAACTCCGATCATTGCAGTTCGTTCCTTAAGGGTTGATTCCCCTTACTATATATATACGATATTATTAAATACACTATATATAAAACTGAATATCCCCATGAGTAAAGCAGAATGGCGCCATGAACACTCGATGAGTAACTTAAACTCACCACAGTTACCAACAAGAGGGCGATCTGCCAAAACAGATCAACCTGCTGTTTATTAACTATATAAATGATATAACTCAGGGGACTAGCGACGAATCTGAATGCAAACATTGGCAACAATAGAACGCTGTAAGTACCAGCTGTCAGCCATTCAGCTCCGAATGCCAGACCAAAAGCTGGTTCAGAAAGAAAATAAGCAGAAAGCACAAAAATCAGACTACCCCCAGACAATACGAAGAAAGTACGCATATACTCCGAGCGGCACTCTCCTCTATCCCTGTATGCGACAGAGGCTTGGCGCTTAAACACATCCAAAACGGCCTTCCCCAAGAACGACAGTGGCATCCCTAGCACACGGATCGCTAACGCCAGGAAACCAGCACTCTCCGCCCCAAAACGGGAGGCAACTATCAATACAGGAAGCTGTATAGCTAGTGCGTTAATTGTGTCGGCAGGAAGCGAATATATCGGAAACTTTTTATGTCGCCTCCAATAACCGACCGTCAGCTTTTTCCATTTACGCAGAGGGGGTATCGACAGGGTCATAATCTTTACAGCGACTATCTGGCTTGCCAACAACCCTATTCCGAACGCGAAAGCAAGCGAGCTTGCTGAAGCTATTAATTCACCGGCGATTATTTGGGGAACAACTACGCATACTGCTTGCGTAACCCGCAATATGTTTAGTTCTCGATAACGACCATCTGCAGCTGCCCAAGATTGCCATATCTGATTTAATGAAAACAGTATAGAACAGGGAATCAATAACCCAAGCAGATAAATGTTGTTGAAGTATTCGTTCTCGATCAAAAAGTAGTAAATGGCAACGCTACCTGCGCCTAACAAGCCTAATAGAAAAGTAGTAATCAAGACAACGAATGCGGCGATATTTCTAAATCGTCCATCTCTTTCAAGAACCAAAGAGATTTCAAGACGGGCGGTTAACATTGTCGACGCGACGACCACTACACCCAGCCATGCTGAAAATTTACCAAACTCTTCAGGACCATATTGGCGTGCAATGATTAACGCGCCGAGTACCGGTATAAGCTGTGCAACAGCAGAGCCAGTGAACACGGAGAGAACGTTCCGCCAGTAATTAGGCATCATTGGCGTCACCTGAGTCCGCAGCCATATTCAGATAGCCATCTCATTAGAAATGCGAAGCAATGTTTCAGCGATCTCTCGCATATCGCGCGATGTGAGGTAAGGGCTCATCGGAAGACTCAGCACTTCACCCGCAGCCCCGTCACCCTGAGGCAGATGCGCAGTAAGATCCTCCACCGCGGGCTGTTTATTCAGCGGCGTTGGGTAATGAATGGCATAAGGTATGCTGGCGCGCTTCAAGCCCTTCTCAAATTGCTCACGGTCTTTAACACGCACGGTGTATTGTGCATATACGGAAACATTGTTAGCTGAAACATGAGGAAGGCCGAGCAACTGGTTGTCCTTCAGAGTTTCAGCATAACTACGTGCCACTTCATTTCTCAGTTCAATTTCCTCAGGAAATATCTCCAACTTAGGCAGCAAAATGGCCGCCTGCAATGTATCGAGCCGGCTGTTCACGCCCACGCGAATATGATGATAACGGCGATCCTGCCCGTGACGTGCCACCTGGCGTATCACCTTGGCCAGCTCTTCGTCATTGGTAAAAATCGCCCCGCCGTCCCCGTAGCAACCCAGCGGCTTGCTGGGAAAAAAGCTGGTACAGGCGACGGTGGTCAGGTTGCACGAGTTGCGCCCCTTGTAGGTCGCGCCAAAGCTCTGGGCCGCATCTTCGATGACAGGTATACCGTGACGCGCGGCAATTTCATTGATGGCGTCGTAGTCGGCACACTGGCCGTAAAGCGAGACCGGGATAATGGCCTTGGTGCGCGGGGTAATGGCGGCTTCGAGCAGCGCAGGGTCCAGGTTATAGGTGCGTGGATCAATATCCACGTACACGGGCTTGGCGCCCAGCACCGCCACCGTCTCGGCAGTCGCAATGTAAGTAAACCCGGGCGTAATAACTTCATCGCCCGGCCCTATGCCCAGTGCCATTTGCACAATTTGCAGCGCATCGGTGCCATTGGCACAGCTAATGCAGTATTTGGCACCCACAAAGGCGGCCAGTTTTTCTTCGAGCTCAGCAACCTCTGGCCCAAGTATGTATTTGCCATGGGCCAGCACGCGCGCAATGCCCGCGTCGATCTTGCCCTTAATGCGGTCTTGCTGCGCTTTCAGATCAACAAATTCAATCATGGTTCAGGCTTCCTGCTTGTGGAGTTGTTTGCCCTTAAGCACATACTGGGCGCTGGTATGCTGGCACTGCACCTGGCCTTCGCCTTCAATGGGCAGGTTTAGCTGCTCGCCAAATTCGCTCATCCAGCCGATTTGGCGTGCCGGCACCCCGACCATCAGAGCATAATCAGGCACGTCTTTATTTACGACGGCGCCAGCGCCCACAAAGGCGAACTGGCCTATGGTCACGCCGCACACAATGGTGCAGTTGGCCCCCAGCGTGGCACCTTTTCTGACCAGCGTATCGCGGTACTGATCTTTACGCTCGATGAGCGAGCGTGGGTTGTAGACATTGGTAAACACCATGCTGGGGCCACAGAACACGCCTTCTTCCAGCGTAACGTTGTCGTACACCGACACGTTGTTCTGCACCTTGCACTGGTCGCCGATGACGACCTTGTTGCCAACGAATACGTTTTGGCCCAGCGACACGCCTTTGCCGATACGCGCGCCCGGGCATACATGCACAAAGTGCCAGACGCGTGAGCCTTCACCTATCTGCGCGCCTTCGTCCACAATGGCGCTCTCGTGTTGGTAGTAGCTCATTTCTTCAGAAATGGATGGTAGTCGCCCTGCAGCGGGGCAATGGTCGCATTGCGGATGGCGGCCACGGTGGTGATCGCCGTGCGGTTCTCTTCCAGCCCAAACCCGCGCCCGGCCAGAATCTCTTCGTAGCTGCGGTTGTGCAGATCGGTAAAGCCACCGGAAAACTCGATTTCTTCGCCATCGACGGTGATGGAGCGGTAGGTGCGCTGGCCGTTGTCGCGCGCGGCCTGAGGCACGTCTTCGATGTCTACCGACAAGAACCAGCGTACGCGGGCGTTTTCGTATTCGAGGTAGCCGGCCGCTTTGGTGTCGCTGGAGTGATGCACCACATTTTGCTGCAGCTCGCCAAAGATGAAGTGCAGCATGTCAAAAAAGTGAACGCCTATGTTGGTGGCGATACCGCCGGCCTTTTTGGCATCGCCCTTCCACGACTGCATATACCAGGCACCACGCGACGTTATATACGTTAAGTCTACTTCGTGTTTGGTGTCTTTTGCAGCAGCACGCACCTTGTCGCGCAAGGCCACGATGGATGGATGCACGCGCAGCTGAAGTATGGTGTTGATCTTGTGCCCTGTATCGCGCTCGATATCCATCAGCCCATCGATGTTCCAGGGGTTGAGCACTAACGGCTTTTCGCAGATGGCGTCTGCACCCGAGCGCAGCGCAAAGCGCATGTGCGAGTCGTGCAAATAGTTGGGCGAACAGATTGAAACGTAATCAACCCGTCTGTTATCAGTCGATCGACGAATTTTATCGAGATGGCGATCAAAACGCTCAAACTCGGTAAAAAACGACGCCGTCGGAAAATAGCTGTCTATGATGCCTACCGAATCGTTGGGATCAAACGCCGCAACAAGGTTGTTGCCAGTGGCCTTGATGGCTTGCATGTGGCGTGGTGCGATGTATCCAGCCGCACCGATAAGCGCAAAGTTTTTCATTTTTAGTGTCTATGTAAAAAAAGGCAGATAACTAGAACAGGCATGTTGTCACTGTGTGCTTGCTTTAGCGATGCCTCTCGTATTCATCGGTCACATCGTTTTTTGACATGGCTTCGTTTCTTAACAGCTCAATATCTGCCTTCAAAACTTCATATTCATACATTTTTTGCTTAAGGAATCGGGCTGTAAGCTCGGCTTTGGCAGCAATGCCTGCCGGTGTCAACAAATAGGCATAGGCAACCTTGTTGCGGCTGTTGCGAAAGTTGTTGATCTTGAGCAGGCCTTTGTCGAGCAGATGCCTTACGCAATAATTGGTTTTTCCCAGGCTAACTCCCAACCGCTCTGCCAGCTCGCGCTGGCTTAGTTCTGGATGAGCCTCGAGCAGCCGCAATACCTTCAGGTGGCTCTCTTCGTACAGGTCTGAATGGGGCACCATTACACTCATGTTCAATCAATGAACGGATCGTAGCATGTCATAGTGGAGCCGTAAGCACAGAAATGTTACAAAGCGTGGGCATTGTGTACGGGCTGGGTTTTGATTTGCCAGCGCAACGCGCCCCAAAATGTAATCAGCGAAATGATGAAAAACAATAACGTGTTATTGCGGCCAAGCATGATCTGCGTCTGGCTAAAAATCACGAAACAGCCCACCAATGACACACCACACACAGCAAGATACTGTGCAACTGGGTCTGCCGACCTCAATTGGCGTACGAAATACACCAGCGACAAGGCCAGCAGCGCCAGCACAGGTACCAGTCCCAACATGCCCTGAAGCACCCAAAGTTCCAGAAACGTATTGTGTGTATTCGCGAGTTTTGTTACTGAAGAGGTGAACGCGCCGCTCGTCACTAAACGCTCTTTCTCTTCTTTGTAGCCTGCCTCACTCCACCCCATGTAGGGTTTCTGCGGGATGATGACCGTGAGGGCACGCCATACCTCAAAACGAGCCCCCAGCGACGACTCTGTGTTTCCCCGTTGGTACATTTGTACGTCTTTGACGGCCAGCTCGAACCTGGACTCGACCATCGGTACCGTATACACGGCGATCACACTAGCTGCAATAATGCCCACAAATGTGGCTGCGACCCATTTCATATTGGATCGTCGCATGTAGGCTGCACAGAACACCAACATTACGAACGGGATCGCAACCCAGCCACCACGTGCGCCTGACATGATGGAGGCATAGCTTCCGCCAGCGACACCCAACAGCGACGCAGCCCGCCACAAAGCGGGCTTGCGGAACAACCAGTCGCTAGCCACAAAGGCTGCGACACAGAACACAGCCATCATGAGGGCGAGATCACCAAACTGTATGCCGCCGGTAAACCCAGCGGCTCGCTCTGCGCCAAGTGAGTATCTTTCCCACGCTGCAACCGTTCCGGCCGCTATTCCGCCCACAATAAACCCGGCGTTCAGCCAGGACAGCTTTACCGGATGGGCCAGCATCAGCAAAAAAATGGGAATCGCCAACAGATAACGGCTGGGCAGATCCAAGCTCTGCAGATCATTGCCGTGATAGCGCCAGCTGATGGCCCCGACCACAAATATGACCAACATGAGGGCGACCAAGATTTTGTCATCGCGCGTTAGCGAAATGGCTGGGCGCGTGGCTAGGTAATAGATACTGCCCACGATCAGCAATACAGCACCGAGCGCATAGCCTCGAGGGGTACCCAGCATAAACGCGAAAAACAAAAAAACTGAATACGACGCCCACGACGAAAGAGGCGTAGCACCGTCGGAATATGGCGTTAAAGGCTGCATAGGTGAAGGCATGGGCGCGGAGACGAACGAATAACTAAAGACAGCCGGATAATAGCACCGAGATTAATCGCAAAAGTTCAGATTACACTCTGTCATGGCGTGAGGCCTTCGGGCTGTTCAGCGACAATAAGCGAGTGTGGCCCATTGCCCTGCCGAGTTTGCTGCTCGTGCGGGCCCGTTGCTTAATATTATGAACAACCCTGCAGATGGTCCGACGCAATTAGGCGTTTGTAAACGGTAACGCAGTGTATGGCCCGAAGCGGCTCTTTATGAACCCGTCTGTGCCCATGGCGCACCAGAGCTTATGCAGCCTAAGATTATAAAAAGCTAACTCAACGGCTCAAGCACACTTCTGAAGGCCCCAGGTAAAGCAACAGGCCGTCGGGTCTGGCGATCGACATACACATGTATAAAGTGGCCCTGCGCCGCCGCGCTTGATGCCCCTTGCCTGAAAACCGCCAGTTCGTACCGAACGCTGCTGTTGCCAAGATGGGCAACGCGAAACCCGACCTCAATGTTTTCAGGAAAGGATACAGGCTCAAAATACTGACAGCCCGTTTCCACAACCAGGCCAATGACTGCACCGACTTCGATATTGAGTGCACCCTGATCAATCAGATAGGTGTTGACGGCGGTATCGAAGTAAGAGTAGTAGGTAACATTGTTGACGTGGCCGTACACATCATTGTCCATCCATCGCGTCGTGATCGGAACGAACACCTGAAACGCCGAACGCGGTAATGGTTGTGGTCTGCTCATGGTTACTCTTCCTTCTGCGCTGTAAAGTTAAGCCGATGCTCGCACCAATCACGGTTAGCCAGGTACCACTTTACTGTTTTTCGCAGGCCCGTCTGAAAGGTCTCGTGCGGCGTCCAGCCTAGCTCATTATGGATTTTTGACGCGTCAATGCTGTAACGCCTGTCATGGCCGGGGCGGTCATCGACGGATCGGATCAGGTCTTTATAATGCCGTACGCCTGCTGGCCGGGCGGGGGTCAACTCTTGCAGCAGCTCGCAAAGCGTGTGTACAACGTCGATATTGCGCTGCCCGCTATCACCGCCAATATTCCATGACGTGCCTGGTCCTGCATGTGAAATAACGGTGTGCAGGGCGCGCGCATGGTCTTCGACATAAAGCCAGTCGCGCTCATGCAGGCCATCGCCATAAAGCGATAGTGGCCTGCCTTCCAGTGCGTGAGCAATCATCACAGGAATGAGTTTTTCGGGAAACTGGTAAGGCCCATAGTTATTCGAGCAGTGCGTAATCAACGTGGGCAGACCATAGGTGCGATGCCAGGCCCGCACCAGATGATCAGCGCCGGCCTTGCTGGCAGAATAGGGCGAGCTGGGCGCATAAGCACTGGTTTCCGTAAACTGCGCCGTTGATGACCCAAGATCGCCAAACACTTCATCGGTGGATACCTGAAGAAATTGGAACTTCGCCTGGGCGGAGGTATCAAGGCGACGCCAATAGGCATAGGTGGCCTCAAGCAATGTATAGGTGCCGACGACGTTTGTTTCAATAAAGGCAGCCGGGCCAGCAATCGATTTATCCACATGCGACTCTGCTGCCAGATGCATGACGGCATCTGGTTGGTGTTTCTGAAATACACGATCAAGCCCGGCCCTGTTGCAGATATCAAGGCGTTCAAACTGGTAGCGCGGGTTGTCACTGGCGTCTTCGAGCGCCTCAAGGCTGCCTGCATACGTCAGCTTGTCTACATTGATCACGCTGTCGTGGCTGTGGCGGATAATATGCCGGATCAGCGCAGAACCAATAAAGCCAGCGCCACCGGTAACCAGAATTTTCATGCCCATGCTCTATAAGCGCTAACTGTATCGAGGCGCAATAGTGTCTCTGGCCAGCCGCGTTTTCCACAAAAAATATTGCGATGCAGCGAAATTGCACCGCGCCCAAAGCCAGCAGTATAAACTTCTGGTATATCGATACGCCACGTGTTACCATATAGAGGCTAAGCATTTGTTTGCTTTGTGTTTTTAGCAGCCCTACCAAGACCAGTACATAATTAGTCGGGCCACACCTGCATCATATGCCCGCTAGCTTTCGCGTCTAATTCAGATGCCACCGCATTTCAGCTGCAGGTATACCTTTTATGGTCTTGCATGCTGCCTGGTTTTAGTTCCATACACGTTTCTCACGAAACGCAGCACACAGCGCTCCCAGGCGCTAACGAAGCAATCACCATCCTCTAGCCACTTATAGGCGACAGGTATCGCTTGCTGCAGAATAGGCCCCTTCTCTTTGCTTTTTTTCTGCGCGCTTGCAAGATTGCCACGCTGTACATGATGGTCGAGCTTCCACTGGTGGCTCCCACATATCAGCGTGAACCTATTGTTTTTTTGCAGGAGTACACATGGCCAAAGAAGAATTAATTGAAATGGGCGGGCTCGTCACCGAAGTATTGCCCGACTCACGTTTCCGCGTCACCCTCGACAATGGGCACCCCATTGTTGCTTACACCGGCGGCAAAATGCGCAAGCATCACATTCGCATACTGGCCGGTGACAAAGTCTCGCTCGAGATGTCCCCGTACGACCTGAGCAAAGGCCGTATCACTTTCCGTCATATCGCCGGCCGTACACCTGTAGCTCGTACACCGCGCCGCCGCTGATCTGACCTGACGCACACACGTCTGGCGGCGCCGGACGATGCGCGCTCATGCGCTGTAGCCCACACCTTTAGTCGCGGGCCACCTTTGGCACATACTTCGCTATTTTCTTTCGGGCTATACAATGAACCCCCTTCATCTGTGCCCGAAAGGAGTTGTCGTGGCCGACTCATCTATCTTCACTGGCCCGTCCGGGTTTCAACCGCTGCGTCTGCTCCCTGAGTGGGCCGTATTTGAAACTGCGGCGCGCAATTCCCCAATACACGATCACAGCCTGCGCATTATCAATGCAGCCGGGTTGCATGTCGATGTAAGTGGACAAGGTTATTCTGACGCGCTTGCCGAGGCTACCGACGCGTTGCTACGGGCACGCGATTTTGGGCTAATGCGCGACCGCCTGCTGCAGGGCGGCATGGCCAATGTTACCGAGGAGCGTGCGGCCTGGCATACTGCGCTGCGCGAACCCGACCCTATTGATGAGGTCGCTGCTGAACGTCAGCGACTTACTGAATTCGTACGCCAGGCCGACTCTGAACGGCGCTGGCGTAATGTTGTGCATATTGGCATAGGCGGCAGTGACTGGGGCGTAAGGCTGGCCGTCGACGCGTTTGGCTATGCCGGCGCATGGCGTACCGTGCATTTTGTGGCCAATATCGATGGCCATGCCATACAGGGTGGGCTGGCAGGCCTGGACGCCCACGACACGCTTATTGTGCTGGCCTCCAAATCGTTTACCACGGCCGAAACGCTTGAAAATGGCCAGCGTGCGCTCGAATGGCTGAAGGCGGCCGGCGTTGAAAACCCCTATGACCAGATCGTAGCAATCACTGCGCGACCCGAGGTTGCGTACAAATGGGGTATCCCCCGAAATCATGTGTTCACGTTCTGGGACTGGGTGGGCGGCAGGTTTTCGCTGTGGTCTTCGGTAAGCCTTACCACTGCGCTATCGGTGGACACCGATGTGGTTGCCGGCATGCAGGCCGGTGCCTCGGCCATGGATGCCCATTTTGCCGAAGCGCCCGTCCACCTGAACGCACCTGTTCAGCTGGCCATGTCTGGCATCGTCAATCGCAGCGTGCTCGGCTACGGCTCACTGAACATTGCACCCTATGATTTTCGTCTTTCCAGCCTGGTGCCCTACATACAGCAAATGGAAATGGAATCATTGGGCAAGTCTACAGACCTTGCCGGCGGTGCCGTCGAAATACCAACTGGGCCTGCTGTGTGGGGTATGCCGGGCACTGACGCGCAACACACCTTTTTTCAGTGGCTGCATCAGGGCAGCGATGGTGCACCGGTCGACTTTATTGTTTGCCAGCAGGCTGACCATGGCTGGCCAGAACACCACAAACGCCTGCTCGCCAACTGCCTCGCCCAGCGCGAGGCGTTGCTCAAAGGTAAAAGCTACGAGGCAGCGCTGCAGCAATGCCTTGACGAGGGCATGGACAACGACAAGGCACACTGGCTGGCTCATCACAAAGTGCATGCAGGGGGCCGCCCTTCAACGCTAATCGTATTGCCGCGTCTGTCCCCCTATGCGCTCGGAGCACTGCTGGCGCTTTATGAGCACAAGGTGTTTGTACAAGGGCTGGTGTGGGGCATTAATCCCTTTGATCAATGGGGGGTGGAGTATGGCAAAGTGCTGGCCAAAGGTATTTTGGACGAGCTTTCGGGCGCACCCGTCGACGCAAGGCATGATGCATCAACGGCGCACTGGGTGGAACAATTTCGGGGCTGACCGTAAACACAAAATAGAACGTTAGTCAGCCCGGAGAAATAGACCTTCACCGCAAACATGTTGGCATCGGGGCAGCGGGCGTAGTTTGATAGTTGGCTGTCCGGACATGTGCGAATCCGGGCATGTGCTATCTGCGCATCTGGCCATCTGCGTATCTTGGGATTTGAGTATCTGGGCATCTGCGTATACGCGTATTTTGCGCTGCCACGCGCCCTAAAAGCCCGTACCCCAAGAAGCCCTCAAGCCCGCTGTTGTTGCAGTAACTGACACACCACCCGCTGCAAGGCGACGCGCCACGTTCGACTCAGCAATGGCGGCAAGGTTTGCTGACCTGTCAGCCCAACTGCGGCTAACTTCTCGCAAGACAGTGCCGAAAACATCGGGCGTCTGGCTGCAGTTGGGTAAGCGCTGGTATCGATGGGCAACAACACGGGCAGTTGCAGACACGGGCTCACACGGTCTGCGCAGTCAAAAATTGCGCGGGCAAACTCGCACCAGGAAACCGGCGTGGTGTCGTTGCCTGCACCACAATAATGGTAAAGGCCTGCGGCAACATTAGGCATGCGACCAGCAAGGGCAATAAGCACATCTGCCAGGTCGCCGGCATACGTCGGAAACCCAAGCTGGTCGTCAACCACCTGCACCTGCTCTGCGCCATTGACCACCAACCGCAGCATGGTGCGCACAAAATTATTGCCGTATTCGCTAAACAGCCAAGAACTGCGAACAACAATCGCCTGAGGCAGCGCCTGCAACACCGCCATTTCGCCTGCACGCTTGCTGTGACCGTACACGTTAAGGGGCATGGCGGCATCTGTTTCAACGTAAGGCCTGTCACTGCCACCATCAAACACATAATCCGTAGAAACATGCAGCAGGCCGGCACCACTACGGGCTGCCGCCCGGGCAAGGCTCTCGGCGCCGTGGGCATTAACGTCGTAGACCGCCTGCACGTCATCCTCTGCATTGTCGACAGCGGTATACGCTGCCGCATTAATGATAAGTGCCGGCCGCAAGTCAGCCACATAGGCCTGGACGGCCTGCTCGTTAACGATGTCGAGCTCATGCTGCGCGGGTGCCGCAACGCGCCAGGTTGAGGGCATACGATCCAGCAGGCAGCGCCCCAGTTGCCCGCCGCCACCCGTAAGCAGCACAATCACGGCAACCGACCCGTCGCACGCAAGGTTTTCAGGCTAAGGCCGCGCTGGTCTTTTTCTGAGAGTATGGGCTGGCAAGATGGCCACGCGATGCCAACTTCATCATCATCCCACTTAAGACAGGCCTCATCGTCGGGCTGGTAGGTCTGCGTGCATTTGTATTCGACCATGGCATGATCAGAAAGCACCAGAAACCCATGCGCAAAGCCTGGCGGTATCCACAATTGGGTTTCGACGGATGGCTGTGCTGTGGCAGCGGGGGTTTGAGCATTGCCGCCGATGGTGCCGTCTTGCCTGGCTGCGCAGGCAGACAGGTTGATACCATGCCATTGCCCAAACGTGGGCGACGCTGGCCGCATATCAACCACCACATCAAATACCTGCCCATACACGACGCGTACCAGCTTGCCTTGGGGCTGCTTTACCTGGTAGTGCATGCCGCGCAGCACGCCGTGACGTGAATAGCTGAAGTTATCCTGGACGAACGCCACACCAGAACCAAGCAGGCTGGCATAGCTTGATGCACGAAAGGTTTCCAGGAAGAAGCCACGATCATCATGAAACACGGGCGTTTCGATGCGCTTCAAACCTGGCAGCGGGGTGTCAAGCACCATCATTACGGAAAAATCCTGTACGCGGGCAGCAGAAAGCCACCTTACAGGCTTATTTTACGCGGCGGCCGATACCCAACCACTAAGGCCACGTCGTCTGGCCTCAAAGTCGCCCGCGCCTGGCTTCATGCCCTGCAAGCCGACCGGCCCGCCAGCAGTCATTTCTTTCTGTTTTCTGCGCCTTGATGCGTCAGCACGAGCACATCGCTTTCGCCTTCCTGGACCACTTCCCCATGCTGGTTAATCAACTGAAAGCGACGGCCCAGCTTGCCGCTATTACCGCTTTTGCCGAGGTCGACCGAGGTAATGGTTAGCTTTAGATGTATGGTGTCATTCACAAACAAGGGGGCGAGAAAGTTCCAGTTGCGCAAACCCAGCATGGCAATGACGGAATCATGAAAAATGCCCAACTCATGCAACATGCCTGTGCTGATCGCGATGCCCAATGCGCCATGTACAACGCGTTGCCCGAATCGCGTCGTTTTGGCAAACTCGGCATCGACATGCAGCGGGTTCCAGTCGCCTGACACCATAGAGAAAAACGTAAGGTCTGCCTCTGTAATGGTGCGGCCGCCGCTTTGGAAGGCTTGGTCCACGGCAAAATCTTCAAGATAATAAGAGCTCATACTGTTTCCTTGATGCGTTGCGCTGCCATTTCGCGCAGCTTGCCTCGCTGAATCTTCGACCCGTTTGAGCTTTGCGTAACCGGAAACTCCGCCACCGACCAGATACGCACGGGCACCTTGAAGGGCGCAAGCGTCGCCGCTACAGCGGCTTTCAGTGCGGCCTCTTGCAGCACCTCGCCGTGCTCTGCAATCACGAACGCCGCGCAGCGCACCTGGCCGTCAACCTCTACCGACACCACCTGGGCATTGGCGACACCCAGCTGCGCTTTCAGAACGTCTTCGATTTCGGTAGGGCTCACCAGATACCCCGACAGCCGAATGGCGTCGCCCTGACGCGCCACATAGACGAAGCTGCCATCTTCCCGCAGATAGCCTATGTCTCCGGTGTGGAAAAACCCATCTTCGTCGATGACTTTGCGTGTTTCATCCGGATTGTCGAGGTATCCAGTGAAATTGGTGTCAGATTTGATCTCAATTGCGCCACTTTGGCCCACTGGCAGAATCTCGCCCGTATCGATGTCGCGAATCCGGATCTGCGCCGCGCTATTGGCCGGCAGGCCTCCGCCCTTGAGCCGCTCGCTCATTGCGGTGGATTCCCGGCCTATTGAAAACAGCGCCTGCACTTCACTTGAGCCGTACAAACCATATAAAGGGACACCACGACGCCATGCCTCACGCCCGAACTCTTCCATGCGGGGATGGAACGAGGCAAAGCCGAAAACACGCGCTGACGGAAACGGCGTATCGCCGACGCCATAGTCCAGAATGCGCCGAAACATTTCATCACTGCCAAACAAATGCGTAATGCCATGCTGGTTTATCAATCGCGCGGCCTCGGGCCCGTCGAAGGTATCCATCATGACCGAGGGCTTGCCTGCAGCGAAGGCAGCAAACACCGCGTTAAAGCCGAACACGCCACAAAACGGCAACGACGCAAGCAGGCAGGCGCCTGGCTGTTCAAAACCATAGGCCTGCGCAACCCGTTGGCTGTGAAGCGCAACCGTGCGTTGCGAATGCATGACAAGCTTGGGGCCGCTGGTCGTACCCGAGGTTGTAAAAAGAATGTTGAGCGAGTCTGCCGTGCCGGTGACGGGTACGCTATGTGGCGGCAACGAAGCCAGACGGAATGCAACCGTTGGCTTGCCCAGTATGGTTTGGGGTATAGGCTCTTCGGGGTTGAGCACCACGACACGCCGCACCGTCTTTGCGGCCTGGGGGTCAACCCCGGCCAGAACGCCTGCAAAATCAATCTTGCGAAAGTTAAGCTCGAGCACCAGCATGCTGGCCCGGGAGCGCTCCAGGATGTATTCCAGCTCATGTGAACGGTAGCGGGTATTGACGGTTACCAGCGTGGCGCCAATATGCGACAAGCCAATATACAGCGCCAACCACTCTATGCGATTAACCAGCCATACTGCCACCCTGTCGTCTGGCTCTATGCCCTGTGCAGTAAGCCAGGCGGCCGTACGACTGCACAACTGGCTGAACTGCTCAAAGGTAACCGTCTCATCGCCATCAATAAAGGCAACGTCATGGGGCCGGATGGCCACATGGTGCGCGAGCACGTCCGGCAGGGTATTTAGCAGCTGCATATCAATACAGCTCCATCAATTTGGCGTTGTCAGACAGTTCTTCTGGCAAGGCTTCACTAATAATGGCGCCCGACTTCATCACTAGAACCCGGTCTGAAATTTTCAGTGCTTCTTTAACGTTTTGTTCGACCAGCAAAATAGACATCCCGGTTTTTTGCTGCAGCTCGCGTATGGGCAGCACAAGATCCTGGAACAGTTTGGGTGCAAGCCCGATAGAAGGCTCATCCATCAGCAGGCAACGCGGCTGGCTTAATAGCGACCGCCCAATTGACACAATTTGCTGTTGGCCGCCAGAAAGCGTTCCGGCTCTTTGCTGGTAAAAACTGCCCATGGCCGGCAGCACCGACATCACCCAGTCGAGGCGCTGCGATTGCAGTGCTTTCGGAATGCCGGCAGCCCACATGGCCATTTTCATGGTTTCTGCGACGGTTAACCCGGGGAAAACACCCCTGCCTTCGGGCACCAGAGACAAGCCTGCTGCCGTAAGCAACCGGGGTTCTAGCTTGCCTTGGCGCTTGCCGTCAAGAAAGACGGCACCACCCTGATGCGGAATCAGACCAAACAGTGATTTAAGCAGCGTAGACTTACCCGCCCCGTTGTGACCGATCAAACACAAGACTTCATTCTGACGTAATTCAAAATTGAAGTTGTTCAGCACCGGCCGCCCGCCGTACCCCACCACCAGGCCTTCCGTCTTGAGCACGGTATTGGTCATGCTGCCTGATCTCCAAAATAAATGGCCGCCAGATGCGGATCGTTCAACACCGTATCGGGGTCTCCATCGGCCAGCAGCTTGCCTTGATCGAGAAATGCAATGCGGTCGGAAATGCCGATAACGATATCCAGATTGTGCTCGATAATGCAGACGGTGACCCCGTTACGCACTTCGGAGCGCAACAGTTCGAGAAACAGTTCATATGAACCCCGATCAAGACCGGACGCCGGTTCATCCAGCAGCCACAGTTTGGCGTCGGTCGCCATGATGCGGGCCAGGCTCAGAAACTTGCGTTCTGCATACGCCAGGTCTACGGCTCGCACATTGGCCTTGTCCGCCAGCCGTGTGCGTTCGAGAATATGCATGACCTTATCCTGACGCGCCTTGCGCCCTGCTCGGCCTCCCGGCTGCCACAGCCAGGATACGGGCTCGGTGACAGTAAGTACGTTTTCGTAAACCGTCATCTGGTCAAACAGGCGTAAATCCTGAAACGTACGTGCCACGCCTTTGCGGGCGATCTTCCAGTGCGGTTGCCCCACAATAGACTCGCCCTGCCAGAGTATGTCTCCGCCCGATGGGGTGAGATGGCCGGTAATAAGGTTAAACAATGTCGTTTTGCCAGCACCATTGGGGCCCACCAGCGTGGTGACAATGCCGGCCCGCATATCGAGGGTGACGTCATTGGTAACGTGCAGGCCTCCGAAGTGCTTTTGCAAATGGGTAATACGCAGCAACACATCTTGCGTAGAAGAGTCCGTCATTTTGTCACCGCCTTTGCTTTATCAGCGCCAACAATACCGCCAGGGCGAAAAATCATCAGCAGCACCATGGCTGCACCATAGGCGATCTGCTGTATGGACCCGATCTCGGTCTGCGGCAAAAACCACATATAGCTGAACAGGCTGGGCAGCAGCATCAACAGCACGGTACCCACAATAGGCCCCGCGAGCGTGCCCGTACCGCCTATGATCACCATTGCCATCAGCAGTATGGACGTATCAAGCATGAAGCTTTCTACGTTGATAAAACCCAGGTAAAAGGCGTATAGCGCCCCCGCAATAGCGGCCAGCGACGATGAAACCACCACCGACAGCGTCTTGATGATCGCCACGTTTTTGCCAAAAGCGTGAGCCGCTGACTCACTGTCTCGAATCGCCTTGAGATTGCGCCCGAAACTGGACCGTAACAGCGCCGTGGTTATGAATATGACCAGGGCAAGACACGCCAGCGCCAGGAACATGAAGTGCGTTGGATCGCCCACCACAAAGCCAAAAATATCGACCGGGGGAATGCCGATAATGCCTCCCAGGCCCCCGGTAAACGATTTCCATTCGGCAAATATGGTCACGCCCAGTACCTGCAAACCCAGCGATGCCGCCACAAAATACTCGCCACGCACACGCAGTGCCGGCAATGCAAGAATGAGCGACAGTACGCCCGCCACCACCATGGCCACCGGAACCGCCAGAAAAAACGAAGCGCTAAAGTGCAGCGCCATGTACGCTGCCGTGTAGGCACCCACGCCAAAGAAAATTGCGTGAGCAATCGAAAATATCCCCGCATACCCCATGATGAAATTCAGGGTAATAGCCAGTACCGCGTTGATGGATATCAGCGTAACGAGGTTAAGTATGTAAGCCAGCATCTACTCGTTACCTCAGGTAGCAATGGCACGGCCGAAGAAACCGGACGGCCTGAACAATATGAACAAGAACAGCACAATAAATGTGACGGCTTCACTCCACTGAGGGCCCAGATACATCAATGCGATGTTCTCACTTAAGCCCAACAGCAAGCCTGCGCAGGCGGCACCGCGCAGGCTGCCTACGCCGCCCACTATGGTCGCTGCCAGACTGATCAACATGACATGATGCGCCATGGCCGGGTTCAGGCCTGAACTGGCTGCGGTAAGAATGGCAGCCGGTATGACCAGCACCGATCCCAACGCAAAGACAATGGTGGAGAGACGGCGTGGGCTTAACCCATACACACGAATAAGTTCAGGGTTTTCTGCCAGGGCGCGCAGGGCGGTCCCCACATTGGTGCGTGACAGAAACAGACCCAGGCCCCCAAAGAACACCAGCGCACAAACAATGGCAATGCCTGACAATGGCGACACGTACAGGCCGGAAATAACCTCTATGCTGTTGGACAGCGGGGTATTAACCGAAACGAAACCACGGCCAAACACCATGCCGATCACGTTCTGCACAACAATACCCGCCCCCAGCGAGGCAACGAACACCGTAAAAAATGAACCCTCATGGCGCTGGATGGGGGCATACACCCAGCGGTCCATGATGACACCAAAGATAACGGCGCTCGCAGAAGCCGCCAGCACCGCAAACAGCCAATGTGCCTGCGACACTGAATAAACGTAATAAAAAATGTACGCGGCAATGGTAAACGTTGAACCGTGGGCAAAGTGGAAAACCCGGGTCGAGCCGAAAATAAGCGAAAAACCGACGGCGATGAGCGCGTACAACGCGCCCACCTGCACGCCGTTAATCAACAGCTGTAGCAATAACATGACGCAGGGCCTTCCAGGTTATTCAGAAACCACTTTTACGGCCTTGGTACCGCCCTTGGTGATCTCGTTGACCTGCATGGGGCTAACCACCGTGCCCTTTTCAGTAAAGGAAATCTTGCCACCTACCAGATCGAAGACTTTGGTTTCCAGGCGCTGATTCAGCAAGGCCTCACCGGTAACGGGTACTTTTTTTGCCTCTAGCTCGTGTGCCAGCAGACCAAACAGACGCACCGCGTTGTAGTAGTTTGCGACGTAAGCCGTGGGCATTTTGTTGTGCTTGGCTTTGTAATCATCGACAAAACGCTTGGTCACGGGGTCATTGGACTGCCAGTCGACGCTCTGGGTAGTAAACAGAGCGCCCTCTGCTTCCTGCAAGGTCAGCATCTCAGGAATGGCGAATGCAGAGTAGCTGACAATTTGCTGCTTTACGCCATTGTCACGAAACTGCTTTACCATCTGCGCCTGCTGCGCACCATAAGAGGCGATATACACCACGTCAGGTTTGGCTGCCCGCACCCTGGCCGCAATGCCACTAAACTGCTGTGACGTGACGGGTACCGAAAGCGACTCGACCAGCTCCCCACCCAGCTTGGGTACACCTGCGGCAAGCTCTTTATTCACGCTTTCGCCCAGCGGGTCATCCACATAGACCAGCACAAAACGCTTCAAATTACGCTCATTGATAAGGTACGGCAAAACAGCCCTGACCTCATCGTTGACCAATGGGATCACGTTCCAGAAATACGGGCCCAGATCGGCCAGATCGGGGCCAACTCCGCCGCCATTGATTGCTACCGTCTTGGTACGGGTGGCAGTCGTGGATATGGCCTTGGACACGCCCGTAAAGGCAGAAAGCACATACGGCACTTTGGAGACGTTAACCAGTTTGTTCATGGCAATCACCCCTTGCTGGGGCAGCGCCTGGCTGTCTTCGTACTGAATGCTGAGCTTGCCGTTAATGAGGTTATCGGCGTTGATGTGTTCGACAGCGAGGTTTGATCCGCCACCAAAGATATCGCCATAACTTGCATTAGGCCCGCTCATAGGAAACACAGCGCCAATGGTCAGGTCGGCAGCGAAAGCTGTAGCTGTGGCCATAGACGCCAAAGACAGCAGGCCGATCGAAAATACGCGTTTTACAGTCATTTTGCTTGTCTCCTGGGGCCCGTGGCAGTCAGGCTGAAAAGCCCGTCAGTCTGCCACTGACATATTATTTATAGGTATGGGTCGTACAGTATGCCTTTGGCATTCTGCATCATGCCATTTTGTTTTTAGAAAGTGCGGGTTAGCCGCTGACGAATGCGGGTAAACACCATTATGTTCTTATAAAAAGTGGCCAGTCATGGCTGGCCACGCCTGTTCTACACGCGCTCAAAGATTCCAGCGGCGCCCATGCCTGTGCCCACGCACATGGTGACCATGCCGTAATCCAGCTTGCGGCGTCGCAGGCCATGAATAACCGTTGCCGCACGTATGGCGCCCGTTGCCCCCAAAGGATGCCCCAGGGCGATGGCACCGCCCAGCGGGTTGACGACATCGGGGTTCAGGCCCAGATCACGGATAACCGCCAGCGACTGGGCCGCAAAGGCTTCGTTCAGTTCTATCCAGCCCATTTGATCCAGCGTCAGGCCAGCCAGCTTCAGCGCATGCGGTATGGCCTCTTTGGGGCCTATGCCCATGATTTCGGGTGGTACGCCTTTGACGGCAAAGCAGACGAAACGAGCGATTGGCGTCAGGTTGTGCTCCTTCAGGGCACGCTCAGACACCACCAGCAGCGCGCCGGCGCCATCTGACATTTGCGAACTGTTGCCGGCCGTCACCGTGCCTTTTGCCGCGAACACTGGCCGAAGTCGGGCCAGGGCTTCCATGCTGGTGTCTGCACGCGCGCCTTCGTCCAGTGTGACTGTGGTGTGTTGTTCGATGACGTTGTCGCCGGGTACGCCGGCCGCCGCTGCTGCCAGATCAGGCATACGCCGCACGATATCCACAGGCAGTATTTCGTCCGCGAATTCGCCGGCCTTCTGGCCGGCTATAGCCCGCTGGTGTGACCGCAGCGCAAAGGCGTCCTGGTCTTCGCGTGACACTTTCCATTGCTGCGCCACTTGCTCGCCCGTCAGACCCATGCCGTAAGCAATGCCCAAGTTTTCATCATGCGTAAAAATTTCCGGATTAAACGATGTGCTGACGCCCATGGTGGGCACCAGACTCATGGATTCAGTGCCGGCGGCGATCAGCACGTCGGCCTCACCGACGCGAATGCGATCAGCAGCCATGGCGATGGCGGTAAGGCCCGACGCGCAGAAACGATTGACCGTCACGCCCGCGACTGAAGTGGGCAAGCCAGCCAGCAATGCCCCTAATCGCGCCACATTCAGCCCTTGTGGGCCTTCTGGAATGGCGCACCCTACGATGGCATCTTCAATGGCCGCAGGATCCAGCCCGGGTACTTGGGCCAGTAAGCCCTTGATCACGGTGGCGAGCAGGTCGTCGGGTCGAGTGTGAGAAAACATGCCGCGCGGCGCCTTGCCGATGGGAGTGCGGGTCGCCGCGACGATGTATGCGTGTTGCAGTAGTGCCATGTCGGTTTCCTTAATCTTGTACACAATGCAGGACGCCGTTCTGGGCGTCCCTTCCAGGTGAAAGACTTACGCCTGTAGGCGAGAGCCGATCAGTTGCGCACTGGCTTGCCAGTTTTCAGCATGCCGGTGATACGCTCCTGGGTTTTTGGATGGACGAGCAGCTCAAGAAAGGCATCGCGCTCGTGTTTGAGCATCCAGGCCTCATCCACCATCGAGCCTGGGTCTATATCGCCCCCGCACATAACATGCGCCACCTTCCCGGCCACCAGGTAATCGTGGTCTGAAATAAAGCCGCCTACACGCATATTGAGCAGCTGAGCCTTGAGCGTGGCAATGCCGTCGCGCCCCGCTACAGGGAAACGCCGCGCTAGAGGTGGACGCCAGCCTGACTGCGCCATGGTGCGTGCCACACGCGTAGCGACATACAACAACTCGTGGCGGTTCATGACAATGGAATCAGACGGCAGCAAATAACCGATTTCTTTGGCTTCAAGTGCCGAAGCAGAAACCCGCGCCGTGGCGACGGTCAGTGCAAAACGTTTCAGGTAAGCCAGTAAAGGCGCGTCAGGCGCACCCAGCGCCTGCAGCTCGGCGGCCCGCCGTGCACAATAGGTAAGCCCCCCGGCTCCCGGCACCAGACCTATGCCTGCTTCAACCAGCCCGATATAGGTTTCAAAATGCGCCACACGGGCCGCACAATGTACCGAGAGCTCGCAGCCTCCGCCAAGCGCCATGCCCGCAACCGCCGCGACCACAGGCACTTGCGCATAGCGCACACGCATGACCATGTCTTGCATTTCTTGCTCTACAGGCTCTACCGCCTTCGCGCCGCCTTGCTCAAACACCGGCAGCAGCGCCTTGAGATCTGCACCTGCGGAGAAGGGGTCGCCAGACTGACCAATAACCAGGGCACTGTATGACGCTTCGGCAAGATCGACCGCGTGCATCACACCCCGGACCACGTCGGGGCTAAGCGTATGCATTTTGGTCTTGAAGGAAACAATTAGCACATCTTGAGGATGCGGCTGAACCAGCGTCCAGCAGCGCACGGCATCGTTCTCATAAACCACAGTTTGTGCGACATCGTCGTTTTCACCCACCAGACGGGGCGCGCCGATCTGCCGTGCATATACCGGCAGCTCACTGCGCCCCTGGAAGCGCTCTGTGCGTGGGTTCCATGAGCCTTGCGGCGTGTGCACGCCTTGCGCTTCCCACACGGGCCCCTGAGTAACCCATTGCGGCAAAGCTTGGCTGGAAAGTGCTTTGCCCGCCTTGATGTCGTCCGCGATCCAGCCCGCAACCTGGCGCCAGCCCGCGGCCTGCCAGATTTCGAAGGGGCCTTGGGCGTGACCAAAACCCCACTTCATGGCAAGGTCTATATGTGCGGCGGTGTCGGCGATATCGGCCAAATGAACGGCGCTGTAATGAAAGCTGTCACGCAAAATAGCCCACAGAAACTGCGCTTCGGGGTCGCTGGAGTCGTGCAGCGCCTTGAGCTTTTTGGCGGTGTCGCGCTCGGCCAGTAGGGCGGCAACGGCGTCACTGGCGTGGGCGCCGCCCTGCACATACTCCTGTTTGGCGGGATCAAGCCGCAAAATGGCCTTGCCCTCTTTGCGGTAAAAGCCTGCCCCCGTCTTTTGACCAAGTGCGCCGTTTGCGATGAGCGCTGTCAGTACCGCTGGTTCGCCAAAGTGGGCGTGAAAAGAGTCGTTGGGCAACTGGTCGCGCATGGTACCGATGACATGCGCCAGAGTATCCAGACCAACCACGTCAGCCGTGCGGAAGGTGCCCGATTTTGCGCGACCCAGCCGTGTGCCCGTGAGGTCATCAACCAAGTCATACGAAAGCCCATACTTATCGGCCTGTATGAACGTGGACAGCATGCCAAACACACCGATACGATTCCCAACAAAGTTGGGCGTGTCTTTGGCCCGCACCACGCTTTTACCCAGCTGCGAGACCAGAAAGGTTTCAAGCACGTCGAGCAATGCCGGGTCTGTCGCATCGGTAGGTATCAGTTCAACCAGCGGCATGTAGCGCGGTGGGTTAAAAAAGTGAACGCCGCAATATCGACGCCGCTCGCCCTCAGGCAATGAGTTGGAAAGATCGGTAATCGACAACCCTGATGTATTGCTGGCAATCATGGTGTCTGGGCCGATGGCAGGGGCCAGTTTTTTGTATAAATCGCGCTTCCAGTCCAGGCGCTCGGCAATGGCCTCGATAACCAGGTCGCACCCGGCCAGCAGGCCCAGATCCTCATCGTAATTAGCAGGCGTAATCAAGTCTGCCAGGTCTGGCGCCCCCAGTGGCGCAGGCTTGAGCTTTTTCAGCTGGGCAATCGCCCGCAACACAATGGCGTTTTTATCGCCTTCTTTGGCGGCCAGGTCAAACAGCACCACGGGCACGCCCGCATTTACGCAATGGGCGGCGATTTGTGCGCCCATGACACCTGCGCCACACACGGCGACCTTACGTATATGCAGGCGCGCTTTGTGCGGTGTGCCTGACGTCGAATTAATGCTGGACTGCATAGAGCTTTCTCCATAGGATGTTGATCTATGTTGCTTGAGCCATACCGCTATCACTGCATGGCAGGGCTTGTATCCCGCCCTGGGCAGCTGGCCCGGCAGCGAAGCCTGCCGTGGCACGCCATCGTGCCCGGAAAAAGGCATGGGCGCGCATACACTCAGGATAGTGGATGTAGACATACGCTGCACGCGTTAAAATACACGTTCAACTACATAGATCAAACTATTCATGGCGCGTTTGCCTCGACTTTATGCACCCGATGTCCCACAACTCGTGCAGGCAGAGTTCGCACGGCCCCTTGCAGCGGCTTCAGACCCAACGCCCCTTACTCAACTGAACAGGCTGCAAGAATGGCTGCAGCGCGACGCGCGCGAACAGCAGGTGGCATTGCATGGGTGGCTGCTTTTAAATGACCGCATCACCCTGCTCGCTACGCCACCTGACCGTCAGGCACTGTCACGGCTTATGCAAGCCCTGGGGCGACGCATGGCTGCTGGCATACGCCACGGGCGCGTATATAAAGGCCGCTATCGCAGTGCACTCATTGAGCCCGGGCGCTGGGTGTTGCCTAGCTTGGTATGGCTTGAAACCTTGCCCGTTCAGTTGCACGTCGTAGACAAGCCCAGTTCATGGCCATGGTCGTCCGCCGCCGCGCACACTGGCAGCGCCACAGCCCTGGCCTATCTGCTCTCCGACCACCCCGACTACTGGCATACCGGCAACACGCCTTTTGACCGTCAGGCCAATTACCGCAAACTTCTGGAGCATGGGCTCGCCTCATCGCAAATTGAGCGCATTGAGCAGGCCCTTTTTGGCCAGTGGGCACTGGCCGACGATGATTTTCTTCACTCCCTGAAAACACGCGCTACACGGCGCACCTCGCCCGCCCCTCGCGGACGGCCCCGAAAAACACCACTCGTTTCTGACACTGCAGAGTCCGCACCCTGACCAGGCTACTTGCCAGGCGAACCCAGCCCGACTATCCGGTATGGCCCTAGAGCGTCCTGCATGGCCTTGTGGCCCACCTTTAAAGCTGCCCGAATAGCCCTGACGCGTCATTAAGGCTTGCTGCCCACGCGTCAAAAATGCTGCCACGCAACAACAATGACGAATTTCCGCGAAGAAAAACTGCCATGTCTTTGTAGCGAAATATCGTCTTACGGCAATAGGGACATGTTTATCTTTACGTAATATCAATATCTTGAATGCGTCCCGATTTATAAAAAATAAAAGACCACTTAATTAAAATTAGGGTCATACCCTTATATTTTCCTCTTGCGCATCGGGCCTGTGAGCGCTATTTTTCTATTCTTGCTTACGCTTTTTTCACACGAGCCCGCCATGACAGACGTCGCCATCCACAGCGCCCACCCCCAGCCCTGTCCGCCCTCTGATCAGCCCCCTCGCACGCGGGCTCCAGAGGCCCAGGGCCTTTACCACCCCAGTAACGAGCACGACGCCTGTGGCGTAGGCTTTGTCGCCCATATCAAAGGTGGCAAAAGCCACGCTGTCATTCAGCAAGGCCTGAAAATCCTTGAAAACCTCGATCACCGCGGGGCCGTAGGCGCTGATGAGCTCATGGGCGATGGGGCCGGCATTCTTATACAAATTCCTGACGCGCTTTATCGTGAAGACCTCGCTACACAGGGCGTACACCTTCCACCGCCCGACGAGTATGGCGTGGCCATGGTTTTTCTGCCCAAAGAAACGGCTTCCCGCCTGGCCTGTCAGCTAGAGCTCGAAC
The DNA here is from genome assembly GCF_008369125.1 of Pusillimonas sp. ANT_WB101. Lineage (NCBI taxonomy): Bacteria > Pseudomonadati > Pseudomonadota > Betaproteobacteria > Burkholderiales > Alcaligenaceae > Pusillimonas > Pusillimonas sp. ANT_WB101. Next base: position 438,749 of record NZ_VOAY01000005.1, read on the forward strand.
GCGCCGTGCGCGACGAAGGGCAAGTTGTACTGGGCTGGCGCGACGTGCCTGTTGATCACGACATGCCCATGTCGCCCACGGTACGGGCCTGTGCACCGGTTATACGGCAGCTTTTCATAGGCCGCGGGCCCGACATCATGGTGCCCGACGCACTTGAGCGTAAACTGTATGTCATCCGCAAAACAGCCAGCCATGCCATACAGCGCATGCAACTGGCCCATGGCCAAGAGTATTTCGTACCTTCTATCTCGGTACGCACGGTGGTCTACAAAGGCCTGCTGCTCGCCAACCAGGTTGGCTGCTACTACCGTGATCTGGCCGATAGCCGCGCCATCTCGGCCCTGGCCCTGGTACACCAGCGGTTTTCCACCAACACCTTCCCTGCCTGGCCGCTGGCCCACCCCTACCGCATGATCGCCCACAATGGCGAGATCAACACCGTCAAGGGCAATTTCAACTGGCTGCGCGCCCGTGAGGGCGCAATGCACTCGGCCGTACTGGGCGAAGACCTGGCCAAGCTCTACCCCATCGTCTACGAAGGGCAATCAGACACTGCCACCTTCGACAACTGCCTTGAGCTGTTGGTAATGTCTGGGTACTCACTGGCTCACGCCATGATGATGATGATCCCCGAAGCCTGGGAACAGCACACCACCATGGACGAAACCCGGCGTGCATTTTATGAATACCATGCTGCCATGATGGAGCCCTGGGATGGCCCGGCCGCCGTCGTCTTTACCGATGGCCGCCAGATCGGCGCCACGCTTGACCGCAACGGCCTGCGCCCCGCCCGCTATCTGATCACTGACGATGACATGGTTGTTCTGGCGTCTGAAGCCGGCACACTGCAAATACCCGAACACCGCATTGTAAAAAAATGGCGTTTGCAGCCGGGCAAAATGTTTCTTATCGATCTGGAGCAGGCGCGCATTATTGATGACGCCGAGATCAAGTCGCAACTGGCCAATGAGCGCCCGTACAGGCAATGGATTGAACGCCTGCGCTTAAAGCTCGAATCGCTGCCTTCGCACCATCTGGACGAGCCACCCCGCAAACAGGTAGCGCTGCTCGACCGCCAGCAGGCATTCGGCTGGACTGAAGAAGATTTCAAATTCGTGCTGCAGCCCATGGCCACCAATGGCGAAGAAGCCATTGGGTCTATGGGCAACGACGCGCCCATGGCCGTGCTTTCTGACAAGGCCAAACCTTTTTACAACTACTTTCGCCAGCTTTTTGCCCAGGTCACCAACCCGCCCATAGACTCCATACGCGAACAAATGGTGATGTCACTGGTGTCGTTTATTGGGCCCAAGCCCAATTTGCTGGACATCAACAACGTCAACCCGCCAATGCGCATAGAGATGTCTCAGCCGGTGCTCGACTTTGGTGCCATGGCGCAGATTCGTCATATCGCAAAAATAACGTCTGACAAATTTCGCAGTTTTGAACTCGATATTACCTACCCCGTATGCTGGGGCCCCGAGGGCATAGAAGCCTGTATTGCGGCGCTATGCTCTCAGGCTGCCGACGCCGTACGCAGTGGCTACAACATCCTGATCATCACTGACCGTAATGTGGATGCCGATCATGTGGCCATACCCGCACTGCTGGCCACTTCGGCCATACACCTGCATCTGATCCGTGCAGGGCTGCGCACACGCGGCGGCCTGGTGGTGGAAACCGGGTCGGCCCGCGAAGTACACCACTTCGCGCTGCTGGGCGGTTACGGGGCCGAAGCGGTACACCCCTACCTGGCGCTTGAATCACTTTCTAACCTGCCTCAACCTGACAAAGCCATTAGCAATTACATCAAGGCCATCGGCAAGGGTCTGAACAAGGTCATGTCGAAAATGGGCATTTCGACATATATGTCGTATACCGGTGCGCAAATTTTCGAGGCCGTGGGTCTGAACTCAAGCCTGATCAATAAGTACTTTACCGGTACGCCCAGCAACATTGAAGGCATCGGCATTTTCCAGGTTGCCGAAGAGGCGTTGGCAACACATAAAACCGCATTCGGCGACGACCCTGTGCTGGAACATGCCCTAGACACAGGCGGCGACTATGCCTGGCGCGTGCGCGGAGAAGCCCATATGTGGACGCCCGACTCCATCGCCAAGCTGCAGCACTCCACCCGCGCCAACAGCTACAGCACTTATAAAGAATACGCACAACTCATCAATGATCAATCACGCCGTCACATGACCTTGCGCGGGCTGTTTGCGTTCCAGGTAGACCCGACGCAAGCCATTGCGCTCAGCGAAGTCGAACCTGCCAGCGAAATCGTCAAGCGCTTCGCTACCGGTGCGATGTCACTGGGCTCGATTTCCACCGAAGCACATACCGTGCTGGCCGTGGCCATGAACCGGATCGGTGGTAAATCCAATACCGGCGAGGGTGGCGAAGACGAGCTGCGCTATCGTGATGAATTGCGCACCGGCAAACCCACCGTACGCAAAGGCGACACCCTGGCCAAAGTGCTGGGTGCCGACCGCATCGAGGCAGACATCCCCCTGGCCGAGGGCGATTCACTGCGATCGCGCATCAAGCAGGTTGCATCGGGGCGTTTTGGCGTGTCGGCCGAATACCTGAGCAGTGCCGACCAGATCCAGATCAAAATGGCGCAAGGCGCCAAACCCGGCGAAGGTGGCCAGCTTCCCGGTCACAAAGTGTCCGAATACATTGCCAAGCTGCGCTACTCGGTGCCGGGCGTGGGCCTGATTTCGCCCCCACCGCATCATGACATCTACTCCATCGAGGATCTGGCGCAACTCATTCATGACCTGAAAAACGTCAACCCCAAGGCGTCCATTTCGGTCAAGCTGGTGTCCGAAGTGGGTGTGGGCACGGTTGCAACCGGCGTGGCCAAAGCCAAGGCCGATCATGTGGTTATTGCCGGCCATGACGGTGGTACAGGCGCCTCGCCCGTTTCATCCATCAAGCACGCCGGTACGCCATGGGAGCTCGGCCTGGCCGAGGCCCAACAAACCTTGTTGCTCAACAACCTGCGCAGCCGCATACGCGTACAGGCCGACGGCCAGATGAAAACCGGCCGCGATGTGGTTATCGCAGCGCTGCTGGGTGCCGATGAGGTTGGCTTTGCCACCGCGCCACTGGTCGTGGAAGGCTGCATCATGATGCGCAAATGCCATCTGAACACCTGCCCGGTCGGGGTAGCCACCCAAGACCCCGTGCTGCGAAAGAAATTTCAGGGCAAGCCTGAATACGTGGTCAACTTTTTCTTCTTTGTGGCCGAAGAAGTGCGTGAAATCATGGCGCAACTGGGCATCCGCCGCTTTGATGACCTGATAGGCCGTACTGATCTGCTGGACACCCGCCAGGGTATCGAGCACTGGAAGGCGCGCGGGCTAGACTTTAGCCGTATCTTTCACGCGGTCGATTCCGCCGACGACCGACGTCAGACCGCCACCCAAGATCATGGCCTGACCCACGCCCTTGATCATCAGTTAATCGAACGCTGCAGACCCGCCATCGATCATGGTGAAAACGTGTCGTTTATTACCCCGGTGCGCAACCGCAACCGCACCATCGGGGCCATGCTGTCTGGCGCCATTGCGACCCGATACGGCCATCAGGGCTTGCCTGACGACACCATACACATTCAGTGCAACGGGTCGGCCGGCCAGAGCTTTGCAGCCTTTCTTGCCCACGGCATCACGCTCGACCTCGTGGGTGAAGCCAATGACTATGTCGGCAAAGGCCTGTCGGGTGGGCGCATTATTGTGCGCTCTCCCAATGACTTCCGCGGCTATGGCCCAGACCACATCATCATCGGCAACACGGCACTCTACGGTGCCCTGTCCGGAGAAGCCTACTTCAGCGGCGTGGCAGGCGAACGCTTTGCGGTACGCAATTCGGGCGCAGTGACTGTCGTCGAAGGCACCGGCGATCACGGCTGCGAATACATGACAGGCGGTACTGTGGTGGTACTGGGCGCCACAGGTCGCAATTTTGCTGCCGGCATGTCGGGCGGCGTGGCGTATGTCTGGGACCCAGACAATACCTTCAAGCATCACTGCAATCTGTCCATGGTGGAGCTCGAACGGGTTGTTTCTGAAGAGCAGCAGCGCGAGGAAGACAACATGGCCACATGGCACAGCCGCGTACGCGGCAGGGAGCCCGAAACCGACGAAGCCATTTTGCGCGCCCTCATTGAAAACCACTACCGCCACACCGGAAGCTTCCGTGCGCGTGACATTCTGGGCAACTGGAACGCCGCCCGGGCCACCTTCGTCAAAGTGATGCCTGTCGAGTACCGACGCGCACTTGGCGAGCTGTGGCGCGCAAACCATTCACAACAAATTGCTGCCTGAGGACAAGAACATGGGCAAAATCACCGGTTTTATGGAATTTGAACGCGTCAGCGAGAGCTATGAGGCGCCCAAAGCCCGCCTCAAGCACTGGCGCGAATTCGTCGCCCCGCTGACCGACAGCGAGGCCAAACAACAAGGGGCGCGCTGCATGGACTGCGGCATACCTTTTTGCAGCAACGGCTGCCCGGTTAACAACATCATCCCCGACTGGAATGACCTGGTTTACCGGCAAGACTGGCAGCAGGCACTGGCTGTGCTGCATTCCACCAACAATTTCCCCGAATTTACCGGCCGGGTGTGCCCCGCTCCCTGCGAAACCGCCTGTACGCTCAACATCAACAGTGATGCGGTCGGCATTAAATCAATTGAGCACGCCATCATCGACAAGGGGTGGCAGCAAGGCTGGGTGATCCCCCGGCCCCCACGCCGCAAAACGGGCAAAAAAGTCGCCGTGGTAGGTTCCGGCCCGTCTGGTCTGGCCTGCGCACAGCAACTGGCACGCGCTGGTCACGCCGTGACCGTGTTCGAGAAAAGCAACCGTGTCGGAGGCCTGTTGCGTTACGGCATTCCTGATTTCAAGCTGGAAAAATCCCACATTGACCGCAGGTTGGCGCAGATGGAAGCCGAGGGCGTCACGTTCTGCCCTTCCACGTATGTGGGCGAGGCCAAACACGCCTCTGATGGGCTCACCGTCCGCACCGCCGCCTCGCTGCATGAAGAATTCGACGCCATCGTGCTGGCGGGCGGCGCCGAAACACCCCGTGATCTACCCGTACCGGGGCGCGAGTTGTCAGGCGTGCATTTCGCCATGGATTTTCTCACCCAGCAGAACAAGGCCAGCAATGGCGACCGACTGGCCAGCCAGCTCACGGCCAAAGGCAAACATGTCATTGTGATCGGCGGTGGTGATACGGGTTCAGACTGCGTCGGCACCAGCAACCGACAGGGCGCTGCTTCCGTTACACAGTTCGAGCTCATGTCACGCCTGCCCGATGTCGAGAACAAAGCCCTTACCTGGCCCTACTGGCCCGCCAAACTGCGCACCTCGTCTTCTCACGTAGAAGGCTGCGAACGTGACTGGGCGGTCATGACCAAATCATTCGAGGGCACGAAAGGCCAGATACAGAAGCTGATTGCATGCCGTGTAGAGTGGTATTGCGACAAAGTAACCGGCCAGCTCAAGATGCGTGAGGTCGAGGGCTCGCAATTCGAGCTGCAGGCAGATCTCGTTCTTTTGGCCATGGGTTTTGTGTCACCGGTAAAGCAGGTGCTGGACGCCTTCGGCATTGACATTGATGCGCGGGGCAACGCACGGGCCAACACGGATGACTACCACTGCAGCGCCAACAAGGTGTTTGCAGCCGGAGACATTCGCCGCGGACAGTCTTTAGTCGTGTGGGCCATACGCGAAGGCAGGCAGTGCGCCCGCTCGGTAGACGAGTTCTTGATGGGTAGCAGCGTACTTCCCCGCTAGCTAATCGAGCGTGAAAGGATACAATGCACGGCTTACCCTAGGATTTCCCGGCATATGGACACCCAGCCTGTCACCGACTCTCTCGTGAAGTTTACCGGCGTCTCCCTGGGCTACGGAGACTTCACTGTTGTACAAGGCATAGATCTCGAAGTGCGCCGTGGTCAGGTAGTTGCCATGATGGGTGGCTCTGGCTCTGGCAAAACAACGCTATTGCGTGCCATCACCGCACAAATCACACCCCAACAGGGCACTATTGATGTGTTCGGGCAAAGCATTGCCAGCCTGACCGGCGAGCGCCTGCGCCAGACGCGTCAGCGCATGGGCGTGCTGTTCCAGCAAGGCGCCTTGTTCACCGACCTTAACGTTTTCGAGAACGTGGCGTTTCCTTTGCGCGAACACACCCAGGTCTCAGAAGGCCAGATCACCGAACGTGTGCTCGACAAGCTCGAGGCCGTCGGTCTGCGAACCGCTGCCCACCTTAATATCTCCGAAATCTCGGGCGGCATGGCTAGACGGGTCGCGCTGGCGCGCGCGGTGGTACTTGAACCCGAGCTGCTGCTGTATGACGAGCCCTTCGCAGGCCTTGACCCCATATCGCTGGGCGTAACCGCGCAACTCATACGCAATCTTACTGATCGCCTGCAATGCGCGTCGGTGCTTATCACTCATGATGTGGCAGAATCATTCGCCATTGCCGATCAGGTTTATATGGTGGGTCAGGGCAAGCTCATTGCCAGCGGCACGCCGCAGCAACTGTCTGGCTCGCAAGACGCTTTTGTACGCCAGTTTCTTGATGGCAAGCCCGACGGCCCCATTGCGTTCAACTACCCCACGACGCCCGCCTTCAAAAAATGGCTGGGCGAACACACAGGACGCTCATGACATCTCCTGTCAACTCCATTACCAGGCTGGGCGCCCGGGTGCGCAATGGCCTTACCGGCTTGGGTGCCTTCATGCGGCTGGGGGGCGCTATTCTGGTCCGCAGCGGTATTGTGCTGCGCCGTCCGCGCCTGCTAACACAGCAAATCCATTTTATCGGCAACCATTCGCTGCTTATTATTGCCGTATCCGGGCTATTTGTCGGCTTTGTACTTGGGCTGCAAGGCTATTACACCCTCAATCGTTATGGTTCCGAAGAAGCACTGGGCTTGCTGGTGGCGCTTTCGCTTACCCGCGAACTGGGGCCCGTCGTAACCGCCCTGTTGTTTGCCGGTCGCGCCGGCACGTCGCTCACGGCCGAGATCGGCCTTATGAAAGCCGGCGAGCAACTGGCCGCCATGGAGGTTATGGCGGTAGACCCAATACGCCGCGTGCTTGTGCCCCGATTCTGGGCTGGCGTCATCGCCTTGCCGGTACTGGCTGCGGTGTTTTCCATGGTTGGTATTTTAGGTGGCTGGGTTGTAGGGGTACAGCTTATAGGCGTAGACCCCGGCGCATTCTGGTCGCAAATGCAAAATGGCGTTGATATTTTCAATGACATACTCAACGGTGTCATCAAAAGTGTGGTGTTCGGCGTGGCCGTAACGCTCATCGCCCTGTATGCGGGCTGGACAGCCAAGCCAACCCCCGAGGGCGTTTCGCGTGCCACTACCCGTACGGTTGTCAGCGGCTCGCTGGCTGTGCTGGGGCTAGACTTTATCCTGACCGCGCTGATGTTCAGCAATTAACGAATAACGGATCAACCATGAAGCGTGAAAAAACCGATTTTCTCGTAGGGCTGTTTGTGTTGCTAGGCATTATTGCCCTGGCATTTATGGCCTTGCAGGCTGGCAACATGAGCTCGTTCTCGTTTACCAGGTCTACGTATGCCGTACACGGGTATTTTGACAACCTTGGCGGCCTCAAGGTACGTGCACCCGTCAAGATCAGCGGCGTGGTGGTGGGCCGGGTCTCTGACATTGCTTTTGACAACAAACGTTTTCAGGCCAAGGTTACCCTCGACCTTGAAGAACCTTATCATTTCCCCAGCGACAGCTCCGCCTCCATACTTACTTCGGGGCTGCTCGGCGAGCAATATATCGGGCTAACCCCGGGCGGAGAAGATAAAATGCTGAAACAAGGCAGTGAAATCCCCTATACGCAAAGTGCGGTGGTACTTGAAGAGCTCATCAGTAAGTTTTTGTACAGCTCGGCAGGTAGCGAAGGCTCCGCCAAAAACGAGGCAGGCAACAAGTAAAATCAACGCCTTTCTCTATGGCAGATGTGTTCCTGAAACAGACACGGTTGCGCATGGCGACGGGTAATCGCTGACGCTGCAAAGCGAAGCAGCCTATACAATCAACCGATCGACACCCAACAACACTACGCCATTAATAAAATGAAAACATCCCACAACCAGACCTCGGCATACGGACGACGCGCTCTGCGGCTAACCTGCCTGCTTGGCGCGACCGCGCTGGCGACCGGCTGTGCAACCGTCAGCAACCCCAACCCCGACGACCCTTGGGAGAGCTACAACCGTGGCATGTTCAAGGTTAACGATACTGTCGACCGTGCCCTGCTCAAGCCCATAGCCATAGGCTATGACCAGCTTATGCCCAATCCGGCCCAAAACTGCGTCCGTAATGTGTTCAACAATCTGGGCGATGTGTGGTCAGCTGCCAACAGCTTTCTGCAAGCACGTGGCCACGACTTCTTCAACACCCTGGGCCGTGTTCTTTTCAACACGACCATGGGCTTGGGCGGTTGTATCGACGTCGCCTCCATGAACGGCGCCAAACGCATTCCCAATGACCTGGGCGTGACACTGGGTGTGTGGGGGCTCAATGCAGGCCCTTATGTCGTATTGCCCTTCCTGGGGCCCAGCACCGTGCGTGACGGCACGGGTACGGCAGTGTCTTTTGTTACTGACATATCCAACACCACCGCCATTCTGGCCATTGACAACATACCCGTGCGCAATGCCATTCTTGGTTTGCAGGTTGTTGATGCTCGCGCCAACCTGCTTGACGCCGACCAACTGGTCAACGAAATTGCACTCGACCGCTACAGCTTTATTCGCGACGCTTACCTGCAGCGACGCAAGGCCATGGTCAACAGCCGGCGCAACGGCATCTCTGCACCTGACTATTCAGATGACAAGCTGCCTGATTACTCAGACGACGACCTGCCCGATTATTCCGACCCTGCCGACCAGCCTGCCAAACCGGCAAATTAACGGAGAACACATGTCAGCATTTTTTTCATCGCTCAACACCTACCCTCTTATGCGCCGCCTGGCGGCTGTCAGCGTATTTGCCGTGGCCGGGCTGTTCGCCGGGCAAGCCGGGGCCAGCGTAGCCGTCAACCCAAAAGCGGCTCCTAATGAATTCGTGCAGGCCGCGGCTGACAACGCGCTGGCCGCCATCAAGAACGACGAAAAGGCCAAGACAGGCGATACCAAGCGCATCAACCAGCTGGTTGATGAGTACATTTTGCCTTACGTCGACTTTCAGAAAACCACGCGTCTGGCCGCAGGCCGATACTGGCGGCAGGCTACGCCCGACCAGCAAACTGGCCTGGTCGACGCGTTCAAAAACACACTGATCCGCACATACAGCGGCGCACTCAAGCGCGTTGATGACGTGTCCGCCATCAAAATGGAGCCTTTCAGAGGCGATCCCAACGCAGACGACGTTGTTGTGCGCTCCACCCTTTCGCAGCGCAACGGCCCCGCAGTGGCCATTGACTACCGGCTCGAACAAACACCTCAAGGCTGGAAAATCTACGACCTTAATGTAGAAAACATCTGGCTTATTCAAAACTACCGCAATCAGTTTGCGCAGCAAATTTCACAAAACGGCGTCGACGGCCTGATCGACGCGCTTAACCGCAGCAACAGCCAGTAAGCAGCCCGGCCCCCGATACGGTGGCCGGCACAATGCCAAGACCCATCGCCGTTTGGGCGTACCGGGTCACAGGCATGTGCAACGACTATAATGCAAGGCTTGGCTCATCGTGGGCCGAGCTTTTTTTTGTGTGCCAATGTCAGCCCTCAGTCTAGAACACATCAGCAAAACCTATGCCCCCATGCCCCGTACCCTCAAACACTGGGTAACGGGTGCGCCGCGCAGCGCGGGCTTCCAGGCATTGCGAGACGTCAGCTTTACCGTTGAACATGGTGAATTTTTCGGCCTGCTCGGGCCAAACGGTGCGGGCAAAACCACACTTATATCCATTTTGGCGGGCCTGGCGCGAGCCACAGAGGGCCATGCGCGCGTATGCGGCTATGACGTTATCGATGACTTTCGCGGATCACGCCGGTCGCTGGGCGTCGTACCCCAAGAAATAGTTTACGACCCGTTTTTCACGGTACGCGAAACCCTGCGCATTCAGTCAGGCTATTTTGGCCTGCGCCACAATGACGACTGGATCGACGAAATTCTGTTCAACCTGGGGCTTTCCGACAAGGCCGATACCAATATGCGGGCACTATCGGGCGGCATGAAGCGACGCGTGCTGGTCGCCCAGGCACTGGTGCACCGCCCGCCCGTCATTATTCTCGACGAGCCCACGGCGGGGGTCGACGTCGACCTGCGCCGTACCTTGTGGGAATTTATCTCCAGGCTGAACAAAGAAGGGCATACCATTTTACTCACAACGCATTACCTCGAAGAGGCCGAGGCCCTGTGCAAGCGTATTGCCATGCTCAAAGGGGGCCGCGTTGTGGCGCTTGACACCACCCAGGCGTTAATGGCTCGCGTCGGCGGAACCGACCTTGAAGATGCATTCGTGCGCATCATGCACGACGATGACTACCTGGGAGTAACGGCATGAGCTCCAATTCGCGGCTAAAACCACAAGAGGGCCTGGGCTCAGGCTTTCCAACCTTGCTTCACAAAGAACTGTCGCGCTTCTGGAAGGTGGGCTTTCAAACCGTTGCAGCACCAGTGGTTACCGCGCTGCTGTACCTGCTGGTATTTGCTCACGTACTTGAAGGGCGCGTACAGGTGTATGGCTCTGTACCCTATACCTCGTTTCTCATTCCTGGCCTGATGATGATGAGCATGCTGCAAAACTCGTTTGCCAACCCCTCGTCGTCACTGATACAAAGCCGCATCACCGGCAACCTGGTGTTTGTGTTGCTGCCACCCCTGTCACACCGCGAAATATTCAGTGCTTATATTATCGCCGCCGTAACGCGTGGCCTGTGCGTAGGCGCCTGTATCTGGCTGGTTGCCCTGTTTTTTGTGCCGCTGCCCGCCGCCAACTTCCTGTGGGTGCTGGTCTTTGCCATACTATCGTGCGGCATCATGGCTGTGCTGGGCCTGGTTGCTGGCCTGTGGTCCGAAAAATTCGACCAGTTAGCCGCCTTCCAAAACTTTCTTATTATGCCCGCCACCTTTTTGTCGGGTGTGTTTTACTCCATACACAGTCTGCCGCCCTTCTGGCAGGCCGTTTCACGATTTAACCCCGTCTTTTACACAATTGACGGAATGCGTTACGGCTTTTTCGCCGTATCTGACGTTTCGCCATGGCATAGCCTGGCGGTCGTGGCAGCGGTTTTCGTTGCCCTCTGTATCTTTGCCCTGCGCCTGCTGGCCAGGGGCTATAAACTCAGGAATTGATTGTCATGTTGCCTACCCCCGACCAAGTCCGTGAATACATCGCTGCCAACCTGGCATGCGAACATCTCGAGGTTTACGGTGATGGTTCACACTTTGACGCCGTCATCGTCAGCCCCGCGTTTGAAGGCAAACGACTGATCGCGCGTCATCAGATTGTGTATGCCGCACTGGGTGACCGCATGAAAGCTGAAATTCATGCCCTGTCGATGCGCACACTGACTCCTGAAGAATATAAAGCGAACCCGAATGGATAAACTGCTAATCACTGGCGGCAACCGTCTGAGCGGCGAAATCTCCGTCTCAGGTGCCAAAAACGCCGCACTGCCCATTTTATGTGCCAGCCTGCTAACAGCCGATACCATTGCACTGCGCAATGTGCCGCATCTTAACGACATCGGTACTACGTTACGCTTGCTGGGGCAGATGGGGGTTAGTTCTGAACACCATGCCGACAACGCCATGGAGCTATGCGCGGCCCATGTAGAAAAGCTTGAGGCCCCCTACGAGCTGGTCAAGACCATGCGCGCGTCAATTCTGGTGCTCGGGCCTCTGCTCGCACGCTTCGGCGAGGCGCGCGTCAGCCTGCCCGGTGGCTGCGCCATCGGCCAGCGCCCGGTTGACCAGCACATCAAGGGGCTGGAGGCCATGGGCGCCGACATCCGCATTGAGCATGGCTATGTAGTGGCCAAGGCCACACGCCTGCAAGGCGCTTCCATCCGTACCGATATGGTTACCGTGACCGGCACCGAAAACCTGATGATGGCCGCCACGCTGGCAAAAGGGCGCACCACGCTCGAAAACGCCGCACGCGAGCCTGAAATCGTTGATCTTGCCGAGTTGCTCAATAAAATGGGCGCACGCATCAAGGGGCACGGCACAGACCAGATCATTATCGACGGCGTCGACAGCCTGCATGGTGCCGAACACAGCGTTGTGCCTGACCGCATCGAGGCCGGTACCTTTCTGTGCGCCGTTGGTGCCGCAGGCGGTGAGATCATGCTGCGCAATGCTGCCCCCCTGACCATGGGAGCCACGCTCGACAAACTGATCGAAGCGGGCATGACCATAGAACATGGCGATGACTGGATCCGCGGCATGATGAACAAACGGCCACGCGCAACCGGTTTTCGCACCAGCGAATATCCGGGCTTTCCTACCGATATGCAAGCTCAGCTGATGGCGCTCAACACCATCGCCGATGGCACAGCCATTATTGTCGAAAACATCTTTGAAAACCGCTACATGCACGTGCAAGAGTTAAGCCGCATGGGTGCTCAGATCGACATCGACGGCCATACTGCCGTCGTACTCGGTGTAGGGCAACTGTCGGGCACCACGGTCATGGCCACTGACCTGCGCGCTTCCGCCAGCCTGGTCATTGCCGGCCTGGCAGCCTGCGGCGACACCATCATTGAGCGCATTTACCATCTTGATCGTGGCTACGAGCGCATGGAAGAAAAGCTGCGCTCCGTGGGTGCCAATATTCAACGTCTCAAACGAGAAGCCGCATGAGCCCTGCAAGCCTCGACAAACCACTTACCCTTGCGCTGTCCAAAGGGCGTATTTTCGACGAAACCATGCCCTTGCTGGCTGCTGCCGGAATCCAGGTTACCGAAAACCCCGAAACATCACGCAAGCTCATTATCCCCACCAGCAGTGACAACCTGCAGCTTATTATTGTGCGGGCCTCTGACGTGCCCACCTATGTTCAGTACGGTGCCGCCGACTTCGGTATCGCCGGCAAAGACGTACTGCACGAGCATGTGGCCGAGCACCCTGGTGGTCTGTATCAGCCTGTTGACCTCAATATTGCACGATGCCGCCTGTGCGTCGCGGTACGCCGCGGCTTTGACTACGAAGCGGCTGTCCACAAGGGCGCACGGCTACGCGTGGCCACCAAGTATGTACAGGCCGCACGCGAGCATTTTGCAGCCAAAGGCGTCTATGTCGACCTGATCAAGCTTTATGGCTCGATGGAACTTGCGCCATTGGTAGGCCTGGCAGATGCCATTGTTGATCTGGTATCGACAGGCGGCACGCTCAAGGCCAATAATCTGGTTGCCGTGGAAGAAGTTGCGCAAATCTCATCGCGGCTTATCGTCAACCAGGCTTCGCTAAAAACACGCTCTGCCGAGTTACAACCCCTTATGGATGCATTTTCACGTGCTTCGGCCAGCCTCGCCTGAACAAACTGCCCCGGGCAACCCATCTGTGATGGCCACTGCCACCGTGTCGACACACTTAGGTATACACTCAGGCTTATAGATAAAATTTACCGGTTCGCAACATGTCATTGATTAAACGCCTCAATTCGCAGTCAGGCGACTTCGACGCCTGTCTACGCACGTTGTTGGCCTTCGACGCATCGCAAGATGAATCGATCGAGCAGGCAACAGCCGCCATACTCAAAGACGTCGCTCAACGAGGCGACGATGCCGTGCTGGAGTACACCGCACGCTTTGACCGCGTTAGCGCCGACTCTGTCGCCGCGCTAGAGATCCCGCGCCATGAGTGGCAGGCCGCACTGGCGGCCTTGCCCGCCGCACAGCGCAGCGCCCTTGAGAGCGCCGCACAGCGTGTGCGCAGCTACCATGAACGCCAGCGCGCAGAAACCTGGACATACACCGACGAAGACGGCACCCTGCTGGGGCAAAAAATTACGCCACTAGACCGCGTGGGCCTGTATGTGCCGGGCGGCAAAGCCGCTTACCCCTCTTCAGTGCTCATGAACGCCATACCGGCCAAAGTCGCGGGCGTGCAAGAGGTAATTATGGTCACGCCTACCCCCGATGGGGTTCATAACCCCATTGTGCTGGCCGCAGCGGCCCTGGGTGGCGTCGATCGCGTGTGGGGCATTGGTGGCGCCCAGGCCGTGGCGGCACTGGCCTATGGCACGTCAACCATTAAGCCCGTTGACAAAATCGTAGGGCCGGGCAACGCCTATGTGGCCGCAGCCAAGCGCCGGGTATTTGGCGTTGTGGGCATTGACATGATCGCCGGGCCCAGCGAGATCCTCATCATTGCCGATGGCACCACGCCGCCCGACTGGGTTGCCATGGACCTGTTCTCGCAGGCCGAGCATGACGAACTGGCGCAGGCTATTTTGCTGTGCCCCGACGCCGCCTACCTGGATCAGGTCGAGGCTGCCATGGAGCGCCTGCTACCCACCATGCCGCGCGCCAAAATCATACGCACCAGCCTGGGTGACCGGGGTGCCTTGATCCATACGCAGAGTATGGAAGAAGCCTGCGAAATCGCCAATCACATTGCGCCCGAGCATCTGGAGATTTCAACCGAAAACCCCATGCAATGGGTAGATCTCATACGCCATGCCGGCGCCATTTTTCTGGGACGCTACAGTTCCGAATCACTGGGCGACTACTGCGCCGGCCCCAACCACGTGCTGCCCACATCGCGCACAGCCCGTTTTTCTTCGCCACTGGGCGTTTATGATTTTCAGAAACGATCCAGTCTCATCCAGGTATCGCAACACGGCGCACAGCTACTGGGCCCGATTGCATCCACGCTTGCCCATGGCGAAGGGCTTTACGCCCACGCTGCCAGCGCCGAATACCGCCTGACAACCTCTGATTCCGAACACTGAACATGCGTACAGCTGACATTACCCGCAACACCAACGAGACGCGCGTACGCGCGGCCATCAATTTAGATGGCACTGGCCGCCAAACCATTAACACGGGTGTGCCCTTTCTCGACCACATGCTTGACCAGATCGCCCGGCATGGCCTGATCGACCTCGACATTCATTGTGATGGCGACACCCATATTGACGACCACCATACTGTTGAAGACGTCGGTATTACGCTGGGCCAGGCCTTTGCCGCCGCCGTCGGCGACAAAGCCGGCATGCGTCGCTATGGCCATTCGTATGTTCCGCTAGACGAAGCACTATCGCGCGTTGTCATCGATTTCTCGGGCCGGCCCGGGCTGTTTTACTTTGTACCCTACACCCGTTCACACATCGGCCGTTTTGATGTCGACCTGGCACGTGAGTTTTTTCAAGGCTTTTCCAACCACGCCCTGGTCACCATGCACATCGACAACCTTCGCGGTGAGAACGCACACCATCAATGCGAAACTGTCTTCAAGGCCTTTGGTCGTGCCCTGCGCATGGCGACAGAGCTTGATCCTCGCAGTGTGGGTGTTATTCCATCGACCAAAGGTGTGCTTTAAAGCATTTGCACTAAAAAGCCCACAGCCATTCCTTTTAACCTCCTGACGGCTGACTACCGTGAATACAATCGCCATTGTTGATTACGGCATGGGCAACTTCCATTCGGTGGCGCGCGCCTTGAGGGCAGCTGCGCCGCATGCTGATGTACGCATCTGCCGTGACGCCGCCGCCATCGATCAAGCCAGCCGGGTGGTGTTTCCCGGCCAGGGTGCCATGCCTGACTGCATGCGCACCCTTGATGCCTCGGGCCTGCGTGAGGCTGTGCTGCGGGCAGCCCGCAGCAAGCCATTGCTGGGCGTATGCGTGGGCGAGCAAATGCTGTTTGAACACAGCGAAGAGGGCAATGTGCCCTGCCTGGGGCTGCTTCCCGGAACGGTAAAGCGCTTTACGGGCCCGCAGTATGCCACCCTCAGCAGCGAACCGGCTGGTGCAACAGCAAACGCCCAGGCCGCCGCTCAAAACCACGCAACAGACAGCCCAGCCCCTTATTCGCATGCGCAAGAGTTGCTCAAAGTGCCCCATATGGGCTGGAACCGCGTAAAGCAGACGCGGCAGCACCCGCTATGGACGGGCATTCCCGACCTGACGCATTTTTATTTTGTGCACAGCTACTATGCAGAACCGACAGATTCTTCGCTTGCCGTTGGGGTAAGCCACTACGGTCTGGACTTTACCTGCGCTGTCGCAAAGGCTAACATTTTCGCGGTACAGTTCCATCCCGAGAAAAGTGCGGGCACCGGCCTGCAGCTGTACCGGAATTTCGTAGACTGGAATCCATAACATCATGCTACTCATACCCGCCATCGACCTTCAAGACGGGCACTGCGTGCGCCTGCGCCAGGGTGACCTGAACAACGCCACCGTATTCTCTGAAGACCCTGCCGCCATGGCCTTGCAATGGCTCGATCAGGGTGCCCGTCGTCTGCATCTGGTCGATTTAAACGGCGCCGTCGCCGGCAAACCCAAAAATGGCGCTGCCATCAAGGCTATTGTCAAAGCGGTTGCTGATGACATCCCGGTACAGATTGGCGGCGGAATTCGCGATCTGACCACTATCGAGCACTATCTTGATGCCGGCCTGTCTTACGTCATTATCGGCACCGCTGCCATCAAAGACCCGGGGTTTCTGCGCGATGCATGCAGCGCCTTTCCGGGCAACATCATCGTGGGTCTTGATGCACGCGACGGCAAAATCGCCACCGACGGCTGGAGCAAACTCACCCGCCACGACGTGTTCGATATTGCGCGCAAGTTCGAAGACTACGGCTGCGAAGCCATCGTGTACACCGACATCGGCCGAGATGGCATGCTGTCGGGGGTAAACATCGAGGCCACGGTAAACCTGGCCCGCCATGTCAGCATCCCCATTATCGCCTCGGGCGGCGTCACCGACCTTGAAGACATCAAGGCGTTGTGCGCCGTCGAAGACGAAGGCATAGAAGGCGCCATATTGGGGCGTAGTCTGTACGAAGGCACGCTTGATTTCACCCAGGCGCAAGACCTGGCTGACGAGATGGGATCCTGATGACTTCAAGCTCTGTTGCTAACGAAGACATGGCGCTGACGCGCCGCATCATACCGTGCCTTGACGTCACCGCCGGGCGGGTAGTCAAAGGCATTAATTTCGTCAACCTGGTCGATGCCGGCGATCCTGTCGAAATAGCCCGGCGCTATAACGAGCAAGGTGCCGATGAGCTCACCTTTCTCGACATTACCGCCACCAGCGACGAGCGCGACCTGATTCTGCCCATTATTGAGGCCGTGGCCAGCGAAATATTCATCCCCCTTACCGTTGGGGGTGGGGTGCGCAAGGTTGCCGATATACAGCGTCTGCTCAATGCCGGCGCCGATAAGGTGTCAATCAACAGCGCCGCAGTTGCCACCCCTGAACTCGTGCGGGACGCCGCCAATTACCATGGGTCTCAATGCATAGTCGTTGCCATTGATGCGCGGCGCGTCAGCGCGCCCGGCGAGCCTCCCCGCTGGGAGGTCTTCACCCACGGTGGCCGCAAGGGCACGGGGCTGGACGCCATCGAGTGGGCCCGCAAAATGGCCAGCTATGGCGCTGGCGAACTACTGGTCACCAGCATGGATCGTGACGGTACCAAATCGGGCTTTGATCTTGATCTGACCCGTGCCATTTCTGACGCAACACCTGTGCCAGTTATTGCATCGGGCGGCGTCGGAACCTTGCAGCACCTGGCTGACGGCGTAACCAAAGGTCGTGCCAGCGCGGTGCTTGCGGCCAGTATTTTCCACTACGGGGAATATACTGTCAGAGAGGCCAAAGAATTTATGGCAGCCCAAGGAATCAAGGTACGACTACTCGCATGAAGACATCACCCAGCTGGCTGGAAGCCGTTCTGTTTGACGAAAAGGGGCTAATTCCAGCCATTGCCCAAGATGCCCATACAGGCACCATTTTGATGGTGGCCTGGATGAACGCCGACGCCCTGCAAGAAACCGTCGCCACCGGGCGCGCGGTCTACTGGTCACGCTCACGCAACCGGCTGTGGCGCAAGGGCGAAGAGTCAGGCCATGTACAGCAGGTACATGAAACCCGTCTCGATTGCGACGGCGATGTTATTCTGCTCAAGGTTACACAACAAGGCGGCATCGCATGCCATACTGGGCGTGAAAGCTGCTTTTTCCGCCGACTTGACGATACCTCTGGTGAGACGGCATGGTCTGCGGTAGACCCGGTACTAAAAGACCCTGATCTCATATACAAATGAACGTAAGCGATACCTCCACCATACTGGCACGACTGGCCGACACGCTTGAATCGCGGCTCCCCGCAAACGGAGGCGATCCGTCGTCGTCGTATACGGCCAAGCTGCTGGCGCGCGGCCCAGACGCCTTTTTAAAGAAAATCGGCGAAGAAGCCACTGAGCTGGTCATGGCGGCCAAAGACAATACGCCGGACCGCATCATCAGCGAAACCGCCGATTTATGGTTTCACAGCCTGGTCGTACTTACGCATTACGGCCTGCGCCCCGAGCAAGTGCTCGAAGAGCTGGCACGGCGTGAGGGCGTATCTGGCCTGGCTGAAAAAGCCAGCCGTGAACCCCACTGATACACATGAGTCAACTATGAGCGACAATTGCCTTTTCTGTAAGATCGCCCGTGGCGAGATCCCGGCCAAAAAAGTTTACGAAGACGACGAATTCATCGCCTTCCACGATATAAACCCGGCGGCACCTCTGCATCTGCTGGTCGTGCCCAAGCACCACATTACTTCGCTGCTCGACGTTCAGCCTGAAGATGAGCAATGGTTGGGTAGAATGATGACCCTGGCGCCGAAGCTGGCCCAGGAAAACGGCTGTACCCCTGGTTATGAGGGCGGCTTTCGCACAGTCGTCAATACTGGAAAAGAAGGTGGGCAAGAGATCGCCCATCTACACTTACATATACTCGGGGGCCCCCGCCCCTGGAACAAACGCGCGGCACCCGCCGCTTAATCGGAGAAACCTGTCATGGGTAGTTTCAGCATTTGGCACTGGCTTATCGTTCTGGTGATCGTGGCCCTTGTGTTCGGTACCAAAAAGTTGCGTAATATGGGTGAAGACCTTGGCGGCGCCGTCAAAGGCTTCAAGAAGGGCATGCACGATGCCGAGCAAGAAGGCAAAGCACCCGAATCAGTCACTCAGCAGCGTACACAAAACGATGACACCATCGACGTACAGGCCAAAGAGAAAAAAGACGTCTAAGTTTATAGTGCAACACCCGATGCGCGACGCCCCGGCTGGTCTACTTAGCCAGGCACGCGCAAACGGGCTTTTCCATACATATTAAGCCTGAGCGTATCGCCACCTAATGTTTGACATCAGCTTTAGCGAACTTATGCTGATCGGCCTCATTGCGCTGATCGTCATTGGCCCCGAACGCCTCCCCAAGGTGGCGCGCACGGTCGGGCATCTGCTGGGCCGCGCGCAGCGGTACGTCGGCGATGTCAAATCTGATATCCAGCGCGAGATGGATCTCGACGAACTTGATAACCTCAAAGGTCAAATGGAAGAAGCCGCCAAATCGGTCAAATCGTCCATGGAAAACGCGCGCGACAGCCTGAAAGAACCTCTGAAGGAAGCCGAACAGGCACTGGGCGAGGCCTCGGCCTCACTTGAATCTGTCGTCGACCATGTAAAGGCACGTACCGAAGACAACGCCGCCCGCCAAGCGGCAGCGATTGACGCCCCTTCAGACGCAACGGCCACCCCAGCCATCGCATCAACCTCTACAGACAGCCTACCTCAGCGCCCGGTTCAAAGCCCCTCAACAGCAGGACCAGCAGCGCAAGATGCGCCGCAACCCGACAACGACACATTGCCGCTACCGGGCATCAATAACCCGGTCAGCCCAACGAAATCAGAGACCTCAACGTGACGCAGCCGGAAGAAAAGCAAGACACCTTTATGTCGCACCTGATCGAGCTTCGCACGCGACTCATGAAGGCAGTCGCAGCGATACTGGTCGTTTTTGTGGTGCTGTTTATTTACCCTGGCCCATCCGCCATCTACGATTTGCTGGCTCAGCCCATGCTGGCCTCGCTGCCCGCCGGTACGCGCATGATTGCCACCGGCGTCATTACGCCCTTTATGGTGCCTGTAAAGGTCACATTGCTTGCTTCGTTCGTGGTGGCACTGCCTGTGGTGCTGTATCAGGCCTGGTCGTTTGTCGCCCCGGGCCTGTACAAGCATGAGCAGCGCCTGGCTTTGCCGCTTATCGCCTCAAGCACACTGCTGTTTTTGCTGGGTATGGCATTTTGTTATTTTGTGGTGTTTCGCACAGTCTTTCAGTTTATTGCCAACTTTGCGCCTCATTCGATTACGCCAGCGCCTGACATCGAAGCCTATGTAGGCTTTGTCATGACCATGTTCCTGGCATTCGGCATTACCTTTGAAGTGCCAATCGCCGTAATTCTGCTGGTCAAGACAGGCATGGTGTCCGTTGCAAAGCTGCGGCACGCGCGCGGCTACGTTATTGTCGGCGCCTTCATTATTGCCGCCGTCATCACCCCTCCTGACGTGGTCAGCCAGTTTATGCTGGCCCTGCCTTTGTGCCTGCTCTACGAAATTGGTATTCTGGTCGCCGCGTTTCTTGAAAAAGCCCCCAAGGCCTCTGCCAGCACTGAAGTAGACTCTTCCTCGGACTAAACCAGCAACCTTAGCGTTTGCGAATCGGCGGGCGCACACCCACGTCAACTGATAATTTGCGTTTTTTCCCGTCGCGTATAACCGCAACGTCGACGGACTCGCCCGGCTTCAGTGGCGCGATCTGGTTCAGGAAACCGAAAGAGTCATAAACCGTCTGATCGTCAAGCGTCAGGATAATGTCGCCCACACGCAGGCCCGCGCGCCACGCCGGGCCATCGCGCAATACGCTTGCAATAATGACGCCGTGATCCTGCTTGAGCTTAAAGGCTTTTGCCAACTCAGGAGTGACGTCTTGCGGCTCAACGCCAAGCCAACCACGTGTCACTGTACCGGTTTCTATGATCTGGTCCATGATGACGTGGGCAGCCTTGGCCGGTATGGCAAAGCCTATGCCCAGCGAGCCGCCTGTTTCGGAATAGATGGCGGTATTAATGCCAAGTAACCGCCCTTCGGTATCGATAAGCGCACCGCCAGAGTTGCCGGGGTTGATGGCCGCATCGGTTTGTATGAAGTTCTCGTAAATATTGATGCCCAGCCTATTGCGGCCCTGGGCTGAAACAATGCCCATGGTGGTGGTCTGGCCCACGCCAAAGGGGTTGCCAATGGCCAGCACAATATCGCCGGTGCGCACCTGATGGGTATCATTGAAAGCTATCGGAGAGAGATCAGGCAACTTTATGCGCAGAACCGCCAGATCGCTTTCAGGGTCAGCGCCCACCAGCTCGGCAACGGCCTCGCGCCCGTCGCTTAAGGCCACTTCGATGGCATCGGCGGCCTCAATGACGTGAAAATTTGTCAAAATATGCCCATCTGCGCGTGCAATAACCCCCGAACCAAGGTTGGTCGATTCCCGACGACGACTAAAACCCGGGATTTCACGAAAAAGCCGCTCAAGCTCAGGATCGGCAGGAATAGGCAGCAGTGGCACGTTAACGTGCTTGCGGGTATAAATGTTCACAACGGACGGCTTGGCTTTTTCGACGGCGTCGGCAAACGACACAACCCCCAGCGCGGGCGGCGATGCCTGAGTACCGGCAGACGGAGCCTGACCAGCACCAGGCACAGGCGTCACAGCTGCCTCGTGAACAGCCCGTTCGCCCGAGAGCCAATCGGGGCGCAACGTCGCCACGATAAAAAGCATACCCAGGCATACGGTTACCGTCTGGGCAAAAAGCAACCACAATCGACGCATAAGGCTACAAAGGAAAAAAATAGTTCATGAATCAGATTTCTACCCGGCAACTGGCCGAATGGCTGGATGTAACGCTACAACCCCAGCGCTTCAGGGATTATTGCCCTAATGGGCTGCAAGTGGAAGGCAAACCTGTCGTTCAACGCATTATTACTGGCGTAACAGCCAGCCTTGCACTGCTTGAAGCCGCCGTAGAGCGCGGCGCCGATGCAGTGCTTGTACACCACGGGTGGTTCTGGAAGAACGAAAACCCGCGCATTTTCGGCCCCAAGCGCCAGCGGCTGGCCCTCGCGCTGAAACACAACCTTAACGTATTCGGCTTTCATCTGCCGCTAGACGCCCACCCTGTGCTGGGAAACAACGCCCAGCTTGCACGCGTGCTGGGGTTTGAGCCCGACCTTGATGATGAAGGCAATCCGATACTATGTGGCCCTGACAACCTGATCTGGTTGGGTCGTTGTCCGGGCGTTACAACTTTGGGCGACCTGAGCGAGCGAGTTAACAAAGCTTTGCATCGCCAACCGCTGATCGTGGGGAATACGCAACAGAATGTGGGCCGTATTGCGTGGTGTACCGGGGGGGCACAGGGCATGATGGATGCCGCCATTGAAGCCGGAGCCAATACTTATCTGACCGGCGAAGCCTCAGAACCTACTTATCACCTTGCCAACGAAACCGGCACAGGCTTTGTCGGTGCCGGGCACCATGCTACCGAACGCTATGGTGTGCAGGCCTTGGGGCAAGCCATCGCCGACGAATTCAACATAGAGGTTGAATTCATCGACATTGACAACCCGATTTGAGCGGCAGCGGTGTGTTGTGCACACGCGCCGCAATCAGACCGAGCGTTTAAGCAGGTCGCGGATCTCGCGCAGCAGCGCTACGTCTTCGGGTGTAGCAGCCGGTGCGGCGACCTCAACCACGGGCGGTTGCAGGCGGTTGCGCATGGCGTTAACGCCTTTAACCAGCATAAACACCACAAAAGCCAGCAGTATGAAGTTGATGGCTACAGTAACGAAATTACCCCATGACAGAACCACCGCTCCAGCCTTGGTTAAGGCGTCGTAGGTTTGCGGCCCGGCATAGCCTTCTGGTGTGCGCAAAAGCAAGAATTTACTGGCAAAATCGACTTGGCCACCCAATATAAAGTTGACCAAGGGCATAATGATGTCGCGCACCAGAGAATCGATGATCTTGCCAAACGCGGCGCCAATAATGACACCAACGGCAAGGTCTATCATGTTGCCTTTGACGGCGAACTCTTGGAACTCCTGTATAAAACCGCGGGCTTTGCTCATAATGTCCTCTTCTATTGATCTGTGTCGATTCACCCCGAAGTCGGGGTAACGCTATAATACGCGGTTGAAAAGATTGAATGTAGCCAAAATTGGTGAATTGTATGCCCGGCCTGGGCAAGAATTAAGGATACTAGAATGAGTCAGATAACGACACAGCTCGACGATTCCGGCGCGGTTGACCCTAACCTTCCGCCCGATGCGTCGCGCCGTCTCTGGGTTACGACTTGCTGTGCCGTCGGTGGCGCCGCAGGTGTCGCCACAGTTGTGCCATTCGTTTCTTCCTTCGCCCCGTCGGAGAAAGCCCGCGCTGCGGGTGCCCCCGTAGAGGTCGATATCAGTGGCATAACCCCGGGCCAGATGATCACCGTAGAGTGGCGTGGCAAGCCTGTCTGGATTATGCATCGCACCGAACAGCAGCTTAAAGATCTGCCTACGCTCGACAGTCAGCTGGCCGACCCAGAATCTGACCGCCCCGGCTTTACCCCTGAATTTGCCAAAAACGAATACCGCTCACGTCGACCTGAAATCTTCGTCTGTGTCGGCATCTGTACGCATCTTGGCTGTTCGCCAACAGCCGAGTTCACAACGGCACCCGGCCTTCCGGCCAACTGGAAAGGCGGTTTCTTTTGCCCTTGCCATGGTTCCACGTTCGATCTGGCCGGTCGAGTATTTGCCAACAAGCCCGCACCAGATAACCTCGAAATACCGCCTTATGTCTTCTCAGCCGACGGCAACACTGTCACTATCGGTGCAGACGACAAAGCCAAGGCTTAAACGAATACTTGTGGCGCCCGTCACCGGACGCCCAAAGAACTGAACCCGTTATACGCCTCGTACATAGAATAAAGGAGCCGTTTCATGGCTGGCGAGAAAACCGTCGACACGACAGGACTTTTAGGATGGATTGATAGGCGCTTCCCGCTTACCAAGTTGTTCAAAGAGCATATGTCGGAATACTATGCCCCAAAGAATTTCAACTTCTGGTATTTCTTTGGGTCACTGGCAATGCTGGTGCTGGTCATCCAGATCGTGACCGGTATTTTCCTGGTCATGAACTACAAACCCGATGCCAAGCTTGCATTCGAGTCTGTCGAATACATTATGCGCGAGGTGCCATGGGGCTGGCTGATCCGGTACATGCACTCTACCGGCGCATCCATGTTCTTTGTGGTCGTGTACCTGCACATGCTGCGCGGGCTGTTCTACGGCTCATACCGCAAGCCGCGCGAGCTGGTATGGATCTTCGGCGTTGCCATTTTCCTCTGTCTTATGGGCGAAGCCTTCTTTGGCTACCTGCTGCCCTGGGGCCAGATGTCATATTGGGGCGCACAGGTTATCGTCAACCTGTTCTCGGCCATACCGTTCATCGGGCCTGAGCTGGCTATCTGGATCCGCGGCGATTATGTCGTGTCTGATGCCACACTCAACCGCTTCTTCGCCTTCCACGTCATCGCCATCCCTCTTGCGCTGATTGGTCTGGTTGCCGCGCACATTATTGCGCTGCACGAAGTGGGCTCCAACAACCCCGACGGTGTCGAGATCAAAGAAGGCCCCAAAGACCGCTACGGTCGGCCTATGGACGGCATCCCCTTCCACCCCTACTACACGGTGCATGACATCGTGGGCGTGGCGGGCTTTCTCATCATATTTGCCGCCATTATCTTCTTTGCGCCTGAGATGGGTGGTTACTTTCTCGAATACAACAACTTCATCCCGGCTGACCCACTGAAGACACCACCGCATATTGCACCGGTCTGGTACTTCACGCCGTTTTACTCCATGCTGCGCGCCACCACGGCCGACTTCACCTGGGTGCTTGTGGGTGGAGCAGTCGTCGCCGCCCTTGCCTTGTTCGCCAAAGGCAATCTCAGAGGTATCTGGCGCATAGTCTGGCCAGTCGTTCTGCTGCTGGTCGCCGTGCTGCTGCGAGTCATTGACGCCAAGTTCTGGGGTGTAGTTGCCATGGGTGGCGCTGTCGTCATCCTGTTCTTCCTTCCCTGGCTTGATCACTCACCCGTCAAGTCGATCCGCTATCGCCCAACCTGGCACAAGTATCTGTACGCCATTTTCATCATCAACTTCCTGGTACTAGGGTATCTTGGCACCCAGCCAGTTAGCCCGATACATAACCTCATGAGCCAGATTGGGACGTTCATTTACCTGGCGTTCTTCTTTCTGATGCCGGTGTGGAGCCGTCTCGGAACCTTTAAACAGGTTCCCGACCGCATCACGTTCCATGCTCACTAAGGCAACCAATACGTAACGGAATGATCATGATTAAAAAGTTGCTCGGCGCTATCGCCCTCACCTTGGCCAGCTCGGTTACTCTGGCTGCCGGGGGGGCTCCGCTTGACACCGCTCCCAATCGCATCACTGACATGGCAGCGCTTCAGAACGGGGCCAAACTCTTCGTTAACTACTGTCTGGGCTGTCATAGCGCAAACTCCATGCGCTACAACAAGCTCACAGAGATCGGCCTTACCGACGAAATGATCCAGAAGAACCTTCTGTTCACGTCGGACAAGGTGGGTGATCTCATGAAGATCGCCATGCGGCCCGAAGACGCCAAAAAATGGTTTGGTACCACGCCGCCTGACCTGTCAGTCATCGCTCGCGCCAAGTCTGAAACTATGGGGCATTCCGGCGTAGATTACGTTTACACGCTGCTGCGCTCTTACTATCGCGACACATCAAAGGCCAGCGGCTGGAATAACATCGTCTTCCCTAACATTGCCATGCCCAACATCTTGTGGCAGCTTCAAGGCCCTCGCTCGCTCGAGCGCACTACCGTGCACTCCGTCGAGCAGGCCGATGGCAACTTGCAATGGGAGCGTATAGTAGCCAGCTACGACTCGCAGGGCTTTTCCGTAATCAAGACTGACCCATTGACTGACTACGCAGGCTCGGCGCTCGACAAACCGGTGTTCAGCTCACCTGACCGCAGCACGGTCGCCGTATTCGACAACAACGTGGCTGATCTGGCAAACTTCCTGGGTTGGATGGCCGAACCTGTGCAACTTCAGCGCAGAACCCTCGGTGTCTGGGTATTGCTGTTTCTGGGTCTGTTTTTGCTTGTCGCATGGCGTCTGAACTCTGCCTACTGGAAACACGTCAAGTAACCCGTGCGTGGCAGCGCTTGCCGACGGCGCTGCAATACGTTTTTGCGTCCGCAAATGTCGGCCCTGAAATAGGCGTAGGTTGTACGCCTATTTCCCTTTTCAGGCGCGCCCTGTGCGCGCGCCGCTCACGTTTTTACCTTCGATTGGAATCCGCGACATGATGGTGCTCTATTCTGGAACGACCTGCCCGTTCTCTCAACGCTGCCGTTTTGTGTTGTTCGAAAAAGGCATGGATTTTGAAATCCGCGACATCGACCTCTACAACAAGCCCGAAGACATTAGTGTCATGAACCCCTACGGGCAAGTTCCCATTTTGGTCGAGCGCGATCTGGTGCTGTACGAGTCCAACATTATCAACGAGTATATCGACGAGCGTTTCCCACACCCCCAGCTCATGCCCGCCGACCCGGTCATGCGCGCACGCACACGCCTTTTTCTGTACAACTTCGAAAAAGAACTGTTCGTGCATGTGTCAGCACTCGAAGACCGCAGCAGCACCGATACCAAGGCACAAGATACAGCTCGCCAGAACATCCGCGACCGCCTTGCGCAACTTGCTCCGCTGCTGTTAAAAAACAAGTTCATGTTGGGCGAAGACTTTTCTATGCTCGACGTGGCCATTGCCCCATTGCTCTGGCGCCTTGACCACTACGGTGTCGAGCTTCCAAAAAATGCGGCACCTATCCAAAAATACGCCGAGCGCATCTTTTCGCGGCCGGCTTACATAGAAGCGCTGACGCCATCCGAGAAAGTCATGCGCCGCTAAGTCACCATGCAAGAATCGTCGACCAAGCCTTACCTGATACGCGCGCTGCACGAATGGTGCACCGACAACGGTTACACACCACACATCGTGGTTACCGTTGACGCCAACACCACCGTGCCGCCAGCGCACATTCACGACGGCCAGATCACGCTGAATATCGGCACACTGGCTACCAACGGCCTAACACTTGGCAACGAATACATCGAGTTTCAGACCCGCTTCGGCGGGGTTACTGAACACATCTTTGTACCCGTGGCCACGGTATCGGCCATTTACGCCCGAGAAACAGGCCAGGGCATGGGTTTCGACGTGCTCGAATCCCAGCCTTACCCTGGCACCGAAACGGCTGACAGCAGCCCGCAAGAGGGGCCCAGGGCGGTTTCCGAGGGCAAGGACCACTTATCGTCCGATGCCAAGCCGGATCCGTCTGACGACGATCCTAAGCCTCCACGGCTAACGATCGTAAAGTAATCACGCACTTTTAGTCCGTCTGGCAAAAGCGCGCTGCCCATTATCAGGTTGCGCGCGCCAGTACGGCTGTATTCAAGGTTGCCGCAGTAAATCATGTACCTACCGTCCATGCAATAACGGGCTGTACCTGAAAAAAAAATACGAATACATCTAGCATCTTGTGCTGCGTGCGCTGAGGTATCCGACAGCTACCAAAACAATATCCACACACGCAAGGATCTCCACGCCTTAAAAAATAAGCAGAGGCACTACAATGCGTGAACTCCATTCTCACAGCGATCACTGATATGAAATCCATTAAACCATTTGGCGTACTTGCGCTGAGCGCACTGTTAATAACAGGCACGCCTGGAGTTTCAGCGGCTGCAGACTGGCCGGAAGGCAAACCCATTAGCTTGATTATTCCGTACGCAGCAGGGGGCTTTGCCGATACACGCATGCGCCTGCTCGGGCGAGAACTAGCGCAAGAACTTAATGCCAACGTCATTGTTGAAAACAAAGCCGGCGCAGGCGGCATTATCGGCACCGCCGATATTGCCAGATCCAAGCCCGACGGCTATACGATAGGCAGCGGCAATCTGGCCCCGCTATCAGTCAACCCGACCCTGATGCCCAAGAACGTTACCTATAACGTCCAGAAAGACATCGCGCCCGTCATTCTCATCGAAGAAAGTCCCTTGATTCTGAGCGTTAACAAAGACGTCCCTGTTAAGACACTCGCCGACCTTATCGCGCTGGCCAAAAAAGACCCTGGTGCATTGGCCTTCGGCTCTTCGGGTGTGGGCGGCGCCCACCATTTGTCGGGCGAACTCTTTGCCTCAGCTGCAGGTATCAAGCTTACTCACGTGCCCTACAAGGGTGGCGCGCCTGCAGCTACCGACCTTATCGCGGGTCATATCGATATGATGTTCGAAATGGGCTATGCCGCCATGCCAGCCATCCAGGCCAAGAAAGTACACCCTTTGGCGGTTACCAGCGCTCAACGTCTGCCGTTGTTGCCTGATGTGCCCACTGTTGCAGAATCAGGGTTGCCCGGTTTTGAGTCTTATAACTGGCAGGGCATTATTGCTCCGGCTGGTACGCCGGAACCCATCATTCAGAAGTTAAATGCAGCATTTAACAAGATTCTGCAAAAGCCAGAGATCAAAAAAGCGTTTGACCAGACCGGCGGCCAGATTGCTGGCGGTACACCTGAAGATTTCGCAAACTTCATTCAGAGCGAAACCAAAAAATGGGCTGAGGTCATAACAAAGGCCAATATTTCTGTGAACTAAACCACTATCAGGGGGACGGGTGGCGTGCCACCCGTCTTGACTGCACACATCAACTGAACAAAGGGTTAATCACTAGCCATGTAGCACTGGGCTATTACCAGCACTTCTTCTTGCTCCCGCATAATCATTACAAGACTATTGCACGGAGATGGCATGGCAAGACTGATACACACCATGATCCGGGTGGCCAACCTGGATGCCTCGATTGCGTTCTACCGCAAGGCCTTCGATCTAGACGAAAAACACAGGCTAGACTTTCCCTCCTTCACCCTCGTCTATCTGGCGAACGACGAAAGCCCTGCCGAAATAGAACTCACGTTCAACAAAAATCAAAGCGAACCGTACGAACACGGAACGGCCTACGGGCACGTTGCTTTCTCCGTCGAAGATCTGGAAGCCACCCATGCTGCCCTCCAGGCCAGCGGCATACACCCCACCGATTTGAAACAGATAGAACAGAACGGGCATGTGGCGCGTTTCTTCTTTGTGACCGACCCTGACGGCTACAAGATTGAGGTCCTGCAACGCGGAGGTCATTACTGAATTATTGAATGTTTTTAAACATCGCCGGAGACAAAAAGCATGAAACAGATTTCACAGATCACTTCCGTCCCCACGGTACGCCGGGCGGATCAGCCAGCGCGGCGTCAGTTCCTGAAAGGGTCCATCGTGCTGACCGGCATGCTGGCCAGTGGATCGATACTAGCCACGCTGGCGCCCTCCCGATCATGGGCCCTTGAGGCTCAGCATTTGGACAAGACGCAGGCCAACGCACTGCTGTTAATGGCCAAACGACTCTATCCAAACAAAGACATGCCCGACGCCATCTATGCACTGCTGGTAAAGGATATGGATGCTGCCTGTGCCGATGCCACCACCAAACAGCTCGTACTCGACGGAATAGCCAAGCTCAACGCCGCTACGCAAGGCGCCTGGGCAACGGCCAGTGAGGCAAAGCAAGTTGCGGCACTAAAAGCCATGGAATCCGAACCCTTTTTTCAGAAGGTACGTGGTCAGTGCATCCTCTCTCTTTATGACAACCAACTGGCCTACGCGCATTTTGGCTATGAAGGCGAAGTATGGTCCAAGGGTGGTTATCTGGGACGAGGATTCAATGATTTGACCTGGCTGCCAGATCCTCCAGAATCGGCCAGCCCTTCAGTGAAAAGCTGAGCTGTCCCTATAAAAGCACAAGTGAGGAGACACCATGACACACTATGAACACGCAGACGACAGTGTGGTCGTCATCATCGGATCGGGCGCTGGAGGCGGCACCCTGTCCAACGAGCTTTGTCAGCAGGGCATCAAGGTGGTGTTGCTGGAGGCAGGGGCGCGACAAAGTACAGAAAGCTTTATTCAGGATGAATGGAAGTCGTTTGAGCAACTGGCCTGGCTGGACAACCGCGTGAGCTCAGGCTCATTCCAGCTAACGAAGGATTTTCCCAACCTGCCCGCGTGGATATGCAAAACCGTGGGCGGTACAACCACGCACTGGGCGGGCGCAGCACTGCGTATACCAGAGCATGCGTTCAAGGCGCGCAGTACCTATGGCGAGGTCAAGGGCGCCAACCTGCTGGACTGGCCTATCGGCCTGTCGGACATCGCGCCTTATTACGAGCGCGCCGAGAAAAAAATGGGCGTGACCCGCACGAACGGTTTGCCAGGGCTGCCGGGCAACAACAACTTCAAGATTATGTACGATGGCGCCACGAAAATCGGTTACAAGAAGGTGAGTACCGGGCATATGGCGATCAATAGCGTCCCTTATGACGGGCGTGGTGCCTGTATCCAGCAGGGGTTCTGTTTCCAGGGCTGCAAGATGGGCGCCAAGTGGTCCACCCTCTACACGGAGATACCCAAGGCCGAAAGTACCGGAAAACTTGAACTGCGCACGCAATGCCATGTCACCCGCATCGAGCATAACGAGCAAGGTAAGGCCAGCGCTGTGGTGTATTTTGACAAAGATGGCAAAGAACAACGCCAGGCAGCCCGCATCGTCTGCGTAGCCGGAAACTCCATTGAAACGCCACGGTTGCTTTTGCTGTCAGAATCCGGCAAGTTTAAGA
The DNA here is from genome assembly GCF_008369125.1 of Pusillimonas sp. ANT_WB101. Classification (NCBI taxonomy): domain Bacteria; kingdom Pseudomonadati; phylum Pseudomonadota; class Betaproteobacteria; order Burkholderiales; family Alcaligenaceae; genus Pusillimonas; species Pusillimonas sp. ANT_WB101. Next base: position 469,637 of record NZ_VOAY01000005.1, read on the forward strand.
ATGGCCTGGCCAATGGTTCTGGTCAGGTAGGGCGCAACTACATGCGCCACACCACGGGCTCGGTATACGCCGTGTTTGACAAGCCCGTACACATGTACCGCGGCACCACCATGGCAGGCATCGTGCAGGACGAGGCTGATCACGACCCCAGTCGCGGTTTCGTCAGCGGCTACGAGCTTGAAACGATTAGCCTGGGGCTACCTTTTTACGCCGCCTTCTTGAGCCCGGGCGCCTGGGGCGAAGAGTTTGCCTCTTACATGGATGACTACACACGCACCGCAGGCCTGTGGATAGTGGGTGAAGATATGCCACAGGAAACCAACCGAATCACGCTGGACGACCAGGCAAAGGATCAATTCGGTTTGCCGGCGGCGAACGTGCATTACGACGACCACCCCAACGACGTCGCCATGAGAGAGCATGCTTTCAAGCAAAGTGATGCCCTTTACAAGGCAGCAGGCGCGACACGGTCTTTTCGTACACCACCCTATCCTTCGACACACAACCTGGGCAGTTGCAGGATGAGCGGAAAAGCGGATGATGGGGTATGCAACAAGCACGGCCAGACACACGACATTGCCAATCTGTTCATTTCCGACGGCAGCCAGTTCACGTCCAGCGCCGCGCAAAACCCAACGCTTACCATCGTATCCTTGGCCATAAGGCAGGCGGAATTCATCAGGGACAGCATGGCGCGCAAGGAAATTTAATCCTCTGCAGACTGCAAGGTTTGCTAAGATAAGCATGCGCCCCCAACACGGCGCATGCGCGTATCTGTAACACGCCACCCGCCACGGCCTGCCATGACCACACGGGTACCCAAGGAGGCAATATGTGCAATCTTTACTCGCATACCGACCCGATTATGTACGAATGTCGTAATCGCTCCGTACGCATCGCCAAGGTTGTCACCAGCATCAAGCTTGAAAACCTGTTCTGGGATACGCTCGCCGAGCTGGCCAACGAAAGCAACATCACCACCAATCAGCTTATCGCGACCCTGCACGATGAGGTGTATGCATTTCGCGGCGAGACCACCAATTTCGCGTCGTTCCTGCGCGTAACCTGTATGCGCTATCTGGAAGAGAAAGCACGGTCTATGCAACATGTGCGTAAGGTGCTGCAGGGGCCAAACAAAGTGCTTACGCCCAACGTTGCTGCCCTGCCGTCGGCCGTCTCTGAACTGCAGGTAAAAGCGTAATGCGGGTGGGGTTTAAACCCCTACGGTAACAAGTCCCCCTGAGAGAGCGTGCATCGCAGTACCTCGCGGGTATTTGATTTTATTTTCAGATCTTGAGATACATTCAGGCCTGCACTGGCAGGTCGGCCGGGGTGAATCAACAGAAGCAAACGCACGATTGCCAGGCTCTGCGGCCTGTGATCTTCCGGCTTGAGCACGCCCTCAAACAGGCGTGATTGTGCCAGATTCAGGCCAATTGGCAGAGCATGAATTTTTCGAGTAGAATGGTGCCCTTGCCGGCTTAGCTCAGTTGGTAGAGCAGCGCACTTGTAATGCGAAGGTCGAGGGTTCAACTCCTTTAGCCGGCACCAATAGATTCAAGCATATACGCCAACCTTTCGGGGTTGGCGTTTTGCTTTTCTGGTTTCATCGTACGACATAGCCACTATCACCAAAATCAATTAAAAGGCTTGGCATTAGGATAGGACCACCGAGAATACAAATGAGAATTGTTGTTATTATATAAATCTTCCCACATTTAGCCCGCCCTACTTCTCTTAATGTCTCGTTCCGGCAAATTCCGTACAGACTGGCTCGCCCACTACAGCCAGTTGGTCGATACCTGGCGTCAACGCGCCGACGGGCGCGAAGATGCAGAAGATGCCATGCATGACACGGTTGTGGGTATGCTGGAAAACGGCATTGGCACCATCGACAACCCGCGCGCTTATATGGCGCGAGGCACAAGCAATCGCCTGATCAGTCGGTATCGTCACCTGAATGTGCTTGATTTCACGCCACTGGACGACGTCAGCGAAGCCCAACTACCCACAGCGCCGTCTGCAGACGACGGGCTACGATTTCAACAGCTGGCCGACGCACTTATGGAAGCGCTTGAGGCACTTCCGCCAAAATGCCGGCATGTGTATATTAAGCATCGCCTCGAAGGCTGTAGCCATACCGAAATCGCTAACGAAATGGGTCTGTCACGCAGCATGGTAGAAAAATACATGACGCGGGCCTTGCGTCATATACAGCAGCAGTTGCAATGCCATGCGCCGTACTGAAAACCTGTATTTCGCGGCACGGCCAGTAGTTCCCAGGCACGCAACGCTGCCATTCAACTTGTCAAAACATCTTTGTGACATGTCTGCTGCATAATGCCTCTGCCGACCAAACCTGATAGCCTGGAACACCCACATGATGCGGCGCATTGGTTTGCACGCATGCAGTCTGGTGAGGTGACTGAACAAGATCGAAAGGTGTTTGAAGCGTGGCGCAGTGCCGATCCCGAGCATGACCGCCAGTACCGCAACCTTGACTATATTTGGCAGGCCACGCTAAAGCTGCCAGAGCAAAGATTGCGCAGCATGATGATGACACCCAACACTGCCGGTAAACCACCGCACCACGACACATCCCGGCGACGGTTTGGTCTGGGGCTGGCAGGGGCGTGCGCAATGGCTGTAATCGGCGGGGTCGCCATCATGGCTGGCGGAAGCCAGCAACAGCCAGACACCTTGACGCTATCCACGCAAAAAGGTGAGCGTCGTCAAGCGCGGTTGCCTGATGGCTCTAGGGTGTTCCTTAACACCGACACCATTGCTGTAATGCAATTTTACGAGGATCGGCGTCAGATCGAGCTTCAACACGGAGAAGTCTTTTTCGAGGTCAGCACCGATGCCTCTCGGCCATTTATTGTCGACACGGGCCTGGGCCGCGTCACCGTCACGGGAACGCGCTTTAATGTGCGGCGCGATGCCCATGCCATGCATGTGAGCGTGGCCTCGGGCTCAGTGCGTGTACAGACGGGTCAGTGGTGGAACCCCCGAACACGCCCCCTGACGGCAGGTCAGCAGACCCATATTGGATCAGACCAAAGGCCAGGTAGCACCCGCCACACCAATGTTGATGATGTTGTTGCCTGGATGCGCGGTAAAGTGGTGTTTAACAATGCCCCGCTCGCGTACGTCATCGATGAAATGAACCGCTATCTTGATATGCCGGCACGCCTCGAGGCCCCGCAATTAGCGCAATTTCATGTTTCGGGCATATTCAGTTTGGACGACCCCCACGCCATGATAAATGCCCTGCCTGCCATTGCGCCAGTTCGCCTTGAACGCACACCCGATGGGCGGCTAAGCATTCAGTCGCGCTGATTTTTCCGCAAGCGCTTGCGCAGCCAATTGCAGCCAATAACAATAAATAGTGGTTAACGTCACTTTGCAGCGCCACAACCTGTTTTCAAATCGAAGGCCGCTCCATTGCTACGTGCGCCTTTCATCCTTGTTTTTCAATAAAAATCGAATTATCCATAAAATTACATAATAATAATGATAATTATTCCGGTGATAGCAGGTCTGGCGCGTCTATAGAGGTGTAAGGGTGGTTTCTCTCACTACCCCACCCGTTTCCCTGTCATCAGACAGCGAAACTTCTGTAACCCACAACAACCTCTCATTGGAAAACTGCATTGTGACTATTGCCAGACCACGTCGCGCCCAAGCGCCGACGGCTTACATTGCCCGCATCGGCATGACTTCGTTGGCGCTTTCCCTGGCTTTGGCATTCGGCATGGCGCCTGAAGTGGCCCGGGCTCAGGAAAACCCTGTCAGAGTCAGCATCCCCAGTCAACCGCTGGGCGACGCGCTGCTGCAACTGGGCGAACAGACTCCATTGCAGATTTTCTTTTCACAAAACGTAGTGGCTGGCTTGACCGCGCACAATGTAGCGGGAAACCTGCCGCCAGAAGAGGCGCTGCAGCAGTTGCTGCAGGGAACTGGCATCGAATATGCCAGAAGTGGCGATAACATTACGCTGACAAGCCCACAGTCAGTCGCAACGGCGACGGCAACTGCAACTGCAACTGCAACTGCACAGCTTGCGCCCGTCATGATCAAGGGCGGTATTCTGGGCGATCTGTCAGCCCCGTATGCAGGCGGGCAACTGGCTACTGGCGGAAGCCTGGGCCTGCTGGGCGCCGAAGACATCATGGACTCACCTTTCAGCACCGTCAATTACACCTCTGAATTGCTGTACGACCAGCAGGCGCGGACGCTGGCCGATGTGGTGGTCAATGATGCCTCTGTGCGAACGCTAACCTCGACCGGCGGCTTTGGCGAAGACTTCCAGATTCGTGGTTTCCCCGTGGGCAGCGGTGATGTCAGCGTCAATGGGCTGTACGGCCTGGTATCGTCCAGTCGCGTTCCGGTGCAGATTCTGGAGCGTGTCGAGGTATTAAAAGGCCCGGGCACTCTGATGCGCGGCATACCGCCAAACGGCAGTGTTGGCGGCAGTATTAATGTGGTAACCAAACGCGCCGATGACGAGCCGCTTACACGCGTTACCGGCAGCTATGCGAGCGAGAAAAACCTCACGGCACAGGTGGACTTGGGCCGCCGCTTTGGCGAAGACAATGCCTGGGGCGTGCGATTTAACGGCGTTGTGCGTGGCGGCGAGGCCACCACCCGCGACGGCGAGCAGAAGCTGGGCATGGCGGCACTGGGCGTGGACTATCGCGGCGACCGACTGCGCTGGTCTATGGATGCCATCCACCAGGAAGATGTGCTGGAAAATATACGTTCCCAGCTTGGTTTTGACAAGAGCGTGACTGAGCTGCCCGATCCGCCAGATGGCCGCACAAACTTTTACCCCGGTACCCGATTGACGCAGCGCGACAGCACTATTATGTCGCGGCTCGAATATGATTTTACCGACAACGTAACGGCCCACATCGGTATGGGGTACAGAGAAGGCAATAATCGGCAGATTTTTCCGGTGAACGTTGTGCCTGGCAGCCCACCAAATCGGCAATCCGCCGACGCAGATGGCAATTTTTCGGTCATGACCACGTACTACGATAGCTATTCCAAGACCTTTAGCAGTGATGCCGGGCTGACGGCAGACTTTGACACGGGCATCGTTGGTCATCGCGTAGCACTGGGCCTAACCTATATGGACCAGGAGCTTGGCAATGCCTATTCTGCAGGCACGATAGACGTGCCCTCCAATATCTATAACCCTACACCGCTACCGCCCGGCCCAGCCGAAAGGCTTTCTCCTAAGCGGGCTTCCCAGAGCACGCTGACCAGCTACGCAGTATCCGATACGCTGTCCTTTGCCGACGATCGGGTGCTGCTAACCCTGGGCGCACGCCATCAGACCGTGGATGTGAACAGCTACAGCACCAGCACGGGAGCAAGAACCAGTGGCTACCGGGCGAGTGCCGTGTCGCCGGTTGCCGGCATTGTGTTTAAACCGCTAGATTATGTGTCGATATACGGAAACTTTACCCAGGGGCTTACCCGCGGCACGATAGTGGGCCAGAGCTATGCCAACCAGGGCGAAGTGCTGGATCCGTACAAATCCAAGCAATATGAGACGGGCGTCAAGGTGGACTGGGGTGATATCACCACTACGCTGGCTTTCTGGCAGATCGCACGCCCGGCAGGCCAGGAAGATGATAATAATGTTTATGGCTACTTTGGCGAACAGCGCAACCGTGGCGTAGAGCTGACGGCCTTTGGTGAACTGTTGCCCGGTCTGCGCTTAATGGCCAGCGCTGCTTATACTCAGGGCAAACTTACCAAGACGCAAGATGGCATCAATGAGGGCAATCGTGCGCCCGGCGTGCCGACCAGCACGTACAACCTGGGCCTGGACTGGGATACCCCCTGGGTCGAGGGCTTGAGCCTTAACGGTCGCGTCTTGCGCACTTCATCCGTGTACCTTAACAATACCAACTCGCTGCGCCTGCCTGGCCTGACCCGCTTTGATGTTGGCGCGCGCTATCGCACCAAATTCGCCGGAAAATCTGTGGTGATACGCGCCAATATTGAAAACCTGACCGACAAACGCTATTGGCTTGCGTCCAACTCTTTCGCCACCAATGGAGCAGGCCGTACTTACATGCTGTCGGCGTCGGTTAATTTTTGATGAGCGGGGTTCAAATGTTTAGCCGGTACCCATAAACTCGGCTATTTACACCAACCCTTCGGGGTTGGTGTATTTTTCGCGTGGCGGCAGGAGCGTGCCGCGCAATGTACTCGCGAATCTCTCTGCGGTCAGCATGGGCGTACTTTGTCCACACTAACTTCACGAAGATGAAACGTCTACCTTTTTCCGCAGCAGTTCAGCTCGCCACGCCTGAGCTTCGGCTTCTACTTCGGCCGCAGAGACCAGATCACCTGCGTTAGCCGAATCTAGCCCGATTTGTACTTGACGGCGAAACCAGGCGTCATGCGCTGCGGTTTCTTCTTCCTGTCGCACGTAGTCCCGCATGAAGTCGCGCAGTAGCTGCGCGCCGCTGCGGTCACGGGCCTTGGCCGCCGTCGAGAACTCGGCCTTTAAAGCCTCGTCAACTCGAAATGTGAAAGTGGTGTCGCTCATGTAGATGCCTCTATTGTGTTGCAAACAAAGTGCAATATGACATGCGAAACAAAATGCCGAAACTGTCGTGGTAGAACATCTTATCGCCCAACGTAACCACGACAATCTTTTTCTACAGCAGCACGCCACATGGCCACCGACATGTGTTTTGTCTCTGGCAGAGCTGCGCCCGATCTCAACAAAACGTGACGAGCGCGGCTCCTTGGTCAGCCTTGAATATGCTTCGCAATAGCCTGCCCGACTTCTGTCGTCGATGCCTCGCCGCCCAGGTCAGGCGTACGTGGGCCATGTTCAAGGATTTGCTCGATGGAGTGCAACATGGTTTTTGCGGCGGCGTCGTAACGTTCGTCTATGGTGCCGAAAAACTCGAGCATTAGGGCTGCAGACCAGATCATTCCCACGGGGTTGGCGATATTGCGGCCGTATATGTCGGGTGCCGAACCGTGAACGGGTTCAAACAGCGAAGGGAACAGGCGCTCGGGATTCAGGTTGGCCGAAGGCGCAATGCCAATGGTACCCGCGCAGGCAGGCCCAAGGTCGGACAAGATATCGCCAAACAGGTTAGATGCCACCACCACATCAAAGCGCTCCGGGCTGAGCACAAAGCGTGCCGCGAGAATATCAATATGGTATTTGTCCCAGGTAATGTCTGGGTAGTTTTGCGCCATGGCTTCCATGCGCTGATCCCAATACGGCATGCTGACGGCGATGCCATTGGATTTGGTTGCAGACGTAACGTGCCTGGCAGGGCGTTTTTTGGCAAGCTCAAAGGCATACTTTAGAACACGGTCTACGCCTTTGCGTGAGAACACCGATTCTTGAATAACCATCTCGCGGTCGGTATCTTTGTACATAGTGCCGCCAAGGTCGGTGTATTCGCCCTCGGTGTTTTCACGAACTACCAAAAAGTCGATGTCGCCAGGTTTTTTATTGGCCAGCGGGCATGGCACGCCAGGCATAAGGCGAACAGGGCGCAGGTTAATGTATTGATCAAATTCGCGTCTGAATTTCAGCAAAGAACCCCACAGTGAAACGTGATCTGCAACAACCTCGGGCCAGCCGACTGCACCAAAGAGTATGGCGTCAAAACCCTTTAGTGTTTCAAACCAGTCTGACGGCATCATCTCGCCATTTTTCTGGTAATAATCGGCGCAGGCCCAGTCAAAATGCTGGTACGACAGATCAAGCTCATGCTTGGAGGCAACCGCTTCAAGCGCTTCTAGCGCCTGAGGCATAACTTCTTTGCCAATGCCGTCGCCAGGAATTACCGCGATTTTAAATTTAGCCATGTTCCGCTTCTTTAGTAACTTAAGTTGTTTATAAGATAACGCTGCCTGACATCAGGCTGTTGCGCCGAAGGCGCTGAGCAAAGATGCGCGATCCGTGCCGTTGCCGGCGGCCAGCGCCAGCGTAAGCCTGATGCGCGCCTTTCTTGCGGAAAGCCCGCTGATACCAACCGCACCTGCGGTTTCGAGATTGTGCAATGAGCCTGCAAATTCGTAGGCCTGAAACACCGGCCCATGCAAGGTCGATGAACAAACGATAACAGGCACGCCCTGTTCAATGGCACGTTCGATAGACGGCACCCAGGTTGGCGGCACATGCCCCCGCCCTACGGCGTCAATAACAATGCCTTTTGCGCTGCCCGAAACAGCCGCATCAAGCAGTAGCGGCCGCGCGTCAAGGTAAACAGGAATAATGTCCACGGCTGGCACAGCGCCAGAGGGCGTTAATACCGGCAGCCTGATCGGCTTCTGGTACAGCGTAATCGCCCCATTATCGATAAGGCCCAGAAAGCCATAGCCAGGCGCATCAAAGCCATTAAGCTGGTAGCTGCTTACCTTTCTGACAAAGCAGGCGCTGAAAATGGTTTCGTTAAACACCACCAGCACGCCCAAGCCGCGCGCCTGCTCACTGGCTGCGGTAAGAATGGCATTTTTTAGATTGACATAAGCGTCAGTGCCCATGGCGTGCGGGACGCGTTGCGACCCGGTCACCACGATGGCGACATCGGCCGCATCCAGCGAGCTTTCAAGATAGTAAGCCGTGTCTTCGAGGGTGTCTGTGCCATGCGTAATGACAATGCCGCAGACCTGCCCTTCTGCGATGATGCTCAAACACGCTTCACGCAACGCAGCCACGTCGGCAAGCGTAATGGCATTGCTGGGCTTCTGGAAAACCGAGCGTACCTCGACCTCAATATCTGCATGAAGCTCGATTTTGCTGACCAGTTCAGCACCCTGCAAAGCACCTGACACATTTCTGCCGCCTTCGGCTGGCGCACTTGCAATGGTGCCGCCCGTTGACAACACAACAACTTTTTTACGCATTGCTCAGTCCACCACGACAACGCGTTCGTTCAGAACACGACGACAGTCCATTTCGAATTCCATGTCGACAACGGGCGGCCTGACGTAGTGCCAGTTAAGCCCAAACCGCATGGCGCCACGGCGTGCAAACTCTTGAGCAAGAAACGGATGCGGGTTATGCACAATGTACAGCTGCGTTCCTGTGCAATGGCTCCAGTCGTAACCCAGAACAGCCAGACGCCTTTCCATTTCAGTTAGCACCCAGCGGGCTTTTTCAAGCAGGCCTTCGGGGGAAAGATCTTTATACCGTATGAGATGGTCTTTGTAGTTGGAGCGGCCTTCGGGCACTTCGCTGCTTCCGGCGACCACAAACGTATTTTCTGCCGTTTCGGATGGCACGGTATAACTGAAGGCATAAAACGAAGGTTGTGCAGGCGGGTCGACTTCTGGGCACACGTTGCTGCGTGCCACAGGGTTGTTTACGCCATCGCAAATACCCCAGTCTTTCAGCGTCTGCACATACAGCTCATTAAATGACGAGAAGCCGCTTTCCGTTGCCTGCGCAGGCGATCTTAGCTCGCAGCCACACAGTGCGGTAAGCGGCCTGCCTTCTTCCCGCAAAATATCGGCGATTCTGCGAAAGCCTTCCTCCACCGGCACGGGTTTCGAAAATACGACCCGGCGAATGGTGTAGCCTTCTTCGGCGGCTGCTCCGCCCGAGTACTGCAGAACGCCGCTAGGCACGAACCGGTAATTGCCAGCCTGAAATAAAACAGCTTCTATCATGTTGGGCTTCCTTTAATAGAGCGCATTAGGAATGACCATGCTTATCCATGGAATATAGGTAATCAGGATCAACGCCCCTACCATGAGCATGATGGTCGGCAAGGCGGCTCTGAATACCTCGAACAGTGACATTCTGGCGATACCCATGGCGACGAACAAGTTGAGCCCGACCGGCGGGGTCAGCATGCCCACCGACAGGTTAACCAGAGTGATGATGCCAAAATGAATGGGGTCTACGCCAACCTGAGCCGCAATAGGCTGCATGAGGGGTGCCAGCACAATAATTGCCGAGGCACTGTCCAGAACGGCACCCGCTACCAGCATGATCAGGTTGAACAGGCCCATGACAGCAACCGGCGATGTTGTGCCCGCCAAGACCTTGGTGGCCAGCATGGTGGGAGCGCCGGTACTGGCGAGTATCCAGGAAAAGGCCGCAGCGCCAGCCGTAATCAACAGCAACGTGCCTGACAACAAGCCGGTATTGCGCAGTATCTCGAACAGGCCTTTAACCGAAATGGTGCGATAGATGACGGTGCCGACAAACCATCCATACAGACAAGCAGCTGCTGCCGACTCTGTTGGCGTAAACATGCCCGAATAAATGCCACCGAGCAAAATGACAGGAAGCCCCAGCCCCCAGAGTGATCGTTTTACCGCAATCCATATTTCGCCCACAGTGGGAAATTTCTCGCGCGGATACCCCTTTTTCAAGGAATAGAGGCAGCAGTACAAAATGAGAATGGACGCAATCAAAATCGCCGGAATCAGGCCGGCCGCAAATAGCTTGCCCACTGATGAGCCTGTTACTGAGCCATAAATGATCAGTGCGATGCTGGGTGGAACAATCGGGCCCAGCGTACCCGCCGTGGCGATCAGACCGATGGAAAAATACTTGTCATACCCGGCAGCCACCAACGCCGGAAACATGATGGTGCCAATGGCGATGACGGTAGCGGGGCTTGAGCCTGAAATCGACCCAAAAAACAGGCATGACAGCACGGTAGCGGCTGCCAGCCCACCCGGCATCCAACCGATCAATGCACGAGCAAGGCCGATTAGTCGGTCAGACAGGCCCCCAATGCGCATCAACTCTGCTGCCAGAATGAAAAACGGGATGGACATGAGCGAAAAGTTGTTCATGCCCGAGAACATGCGCATGGGCACGACCAGCGGGTCGATCGCTCCGAAGAAATAAAGCGTGAGAGTTACGGTAAGAGCCAGTGCTGCAAAAATGGGAAGACCAAACAGCAGCACGCTGAAGAAGATGGGTACGAGTGCGGAAATCATGTGTTGTCCTTGCTCACGTCGAGCTGATATCCATGGTCAGAGGCTTGTATTCTTTGTGTTTTATGAGGCTTTCGACAATCCATAGATAACGCAGCAACATTGAAAAGCCAGACACAGGGATAATCAGATAGATGTACGCGACCGGGATCCGCATTGCGGGGGAGAGCTGTCCCATCTTCAGGGTATTTAAATAAAGCCGACCACCGTAATAAACCAGGGTCAGTGCAAAGGCCACCCCCAGAATGGCGGCGATGTATTTCAGCACCATCTGCAGGCGGGGGCCTACCACCAGGGGCAGTACTTCGACGCAAATATGCGCCGCGTACCGAACCCCCATGCTGCCGGCAACAAAACTCATAATGATCAGTGAATACAGTATTGTTTCTTCTGACCAGGACAGCGAGTTGTTGAACACATACCGGGCGATGACCTGCACGATGGCGACAACTGTCGCAACCAGCATCAGCACTATCATCGCGAATCCTTCTATGCGATCAATGATCTTATTTATTGATTCCAGCATTGGGAGCCCCTGTATTGCCTTTAGTTACCTGAAGCCGCCTTGATGGCTTTCTGCATCAGTTCAGGCGTCACTTCACGCTCAAACTGCTTGTAGATGGCCTTGGATTTCTCGACAAATTTGGCTTTGCCTTCGGGGGTAAGCTCGCGAATCTCAATCTGACCCTTGATGTTTTCGAGAATTTTTTTCTCGTCTTGTTCTGTCAGCTCACGTGCGTAATCACGACCCACATCAAACGCGTCGCGCATAACCTGTTGCAAGTCTGGTGGCAGTGATTCCCACGCCGCTTTGTTCACGACGGCGGCGTACGTGTGGTATGCATGACCTGTCAGCGTCATGTACTTCTGCACTTCGTAGAACTTCATCGAGTCAATATTGGCCAACGGGTTTTCCTGCCCCTCTACCACGCCCTGCTGCAAGCCGTTATACACCTCGGTATAGGCCATGGCGGTGGGGTTGGCACCGAAAGTGCGGTACGTAGCAAGAATTGTCGGAGCCTGAAGCGTGCGCATCTTGATGTTCTTGAGGCTGTCAGGCTCTTCGATGGGGCGAATGTTGTTGGTCATGTGACGGAAACCCGCACCCCAGTAGTTCACGCCGTAAAGATTGTTGTCAGACAGCGTATCCAGTAGCTCACGGCCAACATCACCGTCGAGCAGGCGTTTCATGGCAGCCGTGTCTTCCATCAAGTAGGGAAGGTCGAACAGAAACATTTTTGCCTGGAAGTTGGCCAGGTTGCCCGTGGGCGGTATGGCAATCTGCACCAGGTTCATTTGGGTCTGTTCAATAATCTCGACGTCACCACCAAGTTGTGCCGCAGGACGCACATTGATCTGAATACGGCCCTTCGAGTTTTTCTCGACTTCTTCCTTGAACTTGACCGCTGCCTTGGCATTAGGCGTGCTTTCCGTCAGCACGTGCGCAAACGTAAAGTTAAATTCTGCTGCATATGCCGAGCCGCCGGCCAGCATGCTGGCAATGGCTATGGTTCCGATTTTCTTGAGTGTTACTTTAAACATGGTTGCTCCCTTTTTATGGATCGTGTGCAGTTGTGATTACTGCGTCAAAGCGGGTGTACCCAATACATCAATGGGCTTGCCCAGCTTGTTTTCCAGCAAAATTGAAATGGCAAGCAGCTTGGCGTCCTGATCAGGCCCACCCATAAGCTGCATACCTATAGGCATGCCAAGCCCGTCTTTACCCACCGGCATACTGATTGCGCACAACCCCATAAGGTTGGCGATACTGGTATTGCGCAACGTCATCATGTTTGCGTGGCGATAGGCTTCACCGTCTGCCAGCTCGCTAATGCATGGCGGCGAGATGGCCACCGTAGGCGTTACGATGACGTCAACCTCTGTAAACAGGGCAGCGGCTTCGCGTGCGGCGGTATTCAGGGCCGTGCGACGACGCAAGTACTCCACAGACGAAACAGACTCTGCGGCTTCGACCCGCATTCTTACGACGGGATCAAGCTGCTCGAGTTTGTGAGGCATGGTGTCGGCAAGAAAAGCACAAAGCTCTGATGCGGCGAGCCCGCCACGACCGAAAATGCCATACACCTCATCGCAGCGCGGCAAGGTAATGCGGCTTACTTTTGCGCCTGCTGCTTCAAGCTTCGCGATGGCCGCTTCCACTTCGCGAATAATCACTGGATCAGCGCCATCCCAGAAAAAATGGTCGGGTACGCCTATGCGCAGGGCCGACATCGTTGGCAGGCTTAATGGCTCGGCCTGCTTACCTGTCAGCATGGCGTCGATCGCCGTAAAGGCAAACGCTACGTCATCAACAGACCGTGCCAGTATGCCCGGCGTATCGAGCGAGGAAGACAGCGGAACAATACCCGCGCCCGGCCAGCGCCCCCAGGTCGGCTTGAAGCCTACGGCACCCGTCAGTGAAGCTGGTATGCGCACCGACCCGGCGGTGTCCGTGCCAAACGCAACCAGCGCCGATCCTTGAGCAAGTGACACGCCTGCACCCGAACTTGATCCACCCGGAATGCGCGGTTCGCCGACACTCCAGGGGTTAACAGGGGTGCCCCAATGCGCATTAATGCCTATACCGCCAAAAGCAAACTCAACGGTGTGTGATTTGCCCATAACGAGTGCAAGCTGCCGCAGCGCGCTCTGCATGACAGGCCCTGGCTCCTCCCAGGATTTGGACAAGGCCTCGGGCGAGCCGGCAAATGTCGGAAATCCCGGCACGCCGTACAGATCCTTTACTGACACCGGTATGCCCATGAGCGGGCCCAGATCTATACCTGATGCGAAGAGTGTGTCGGCGGCGCGCGCATTTTTTAACGCAGCTTCACCACCCCATGATTTATAGGCATGCAGCGTGGGTTCGAGCCGTGCGTAGTTGGCTATGCAAGACTGCACCAGTGCCTCAGCCGTCAGTTCGCCAGAACGCAAACCGACATGGATGTCTTTGAGTGATTTAAATTTTGTCCCCATGGCTTCTTAAATAGTTTTAAACGTTGAGCCGAACGGCAAGTCTAGGGGGAAAATCACTACAATGCCAAGTTCTACAGGGAAAAACAGAATTTACCCATGGTTAATAATCAATTTTCGCTACAGAACCTGCGCATACTGTGCGAGGTCGCTGATTACCAGAGTTTTGCCAAAACAGCGCAAATGATGGGGGTGTCACCCGCTTTCGTTACCAAGCGCATACAGCAGCTTGAAACTGATCTGGGCACCAGGCTTTTTCATCGCACCACCAGACAGGTTTCACTTACTGAACAAGGCGAGCATGTGTACAGCCAGGCACAGCACATACTGCTGAGCGTGGACGGTCTGCAGAACCAGATTGACCTTATGAAGGGTGAGCCGCGCGGGATACTGCGGGTATCCACCAGTTTTGGATTTGGCCGACGTGTTGTCGCACAGAGCCTGGCACAGTACTCAAGAAATCACCCCGAAGTACAGATAAAGCTTGAGGTGTTCGATCGCCTGGTTGACCTTGCGAGAGACAAATTCGATCTTGACGTACGCATTGGCGACATCATTGACCCCAACTACATTGCCCGAAAGCTGGCCAGCAACCACCGAATTCTGTGCGCCTCACCCGAGTATCTGCAAACACACGGCACGCCGAGAAAAATCAGCGAACTTTCGGAACACAATTGCCTGGTGATCAGAGAGCGCGACCACCCCGTAGGCATCTGGAAACTCAGCAGACGAAACAAGAGCATTAACGTAAAAGTCGACGGCAGCCTGACGACCAACAACGGCGAGATCGCAGTGGCCTGGGCCCTGGCTGGGCATGGCATTATGCTCAGATCCATCTGGGATTCTCAAGAACATCTGCAGTCTGGCCAGCTGGTGCATATTCTTAAAGAGTACCGACAAGAGGCCAATGTGTGGGCGGTTTACCCCGAGCGCCTGAGCGCATCGGCCAAGATCAAGTCTTGCGTAAGCCATCTTGAAGAGTATTTCCACAATTGGGGCAAAGAAGGCGGGCAGCGCCCAGCTTTTTGATGGAGCAGGTCAGGTATGCTGTCCAAACAGCGACAAACGCCCGATAAAATCGGAGACACCTATGACGAAACCCTATCAAGTCCGAGCGATGCGCCGAGATGAGCTTGATTTTGCAGTAGCGCTGGCGGCCAACGAAGGTTGGAATCCAGGTACTCACGATGCCGATGCCTTCTATGCAACGGATCCGGGCGGCTTTTTGGTTGGTTTGTTAGATAACGAGCCGATAGGCTGTATCTCCGCAGTGCGTTACGGGCCAGGTTTCGGGTTTCTTGGCTTTTATATTGTGGCGCCAGCGTATCGTGGCCGGGGGTATGGCATGCAATTGTGGAGCAGTGCCCTCGAACAGTTCGGCACACGCAATATCGGGCTAGACGGTGTACAGGAACAGCAGGCCAATTATAGAAAGTCTGGGTTCAGTTTGGCCTATAGCAATATACGTTACGCATGGCAAAACCGTTTGCAAAATGGGGCTGCCACAACACCCAACATAGTTTCTGTAAAACATGTCGATGCAGACGGCATTGCACGCTACGATCGGCTGTGTTTTCCGGCATCACGCCCCACTTTTCTTGACGCCTGGCTCAACCAGCCCGATTCGGTGGCGCTCGCATGGTCGGAAAACAAGGCGATACGCGGTTATGGCGTTATTCGCCGTTGCCGTGATGGCTGGAAGGTTGGGCCATTATTTGCCGACAATCGCGGCATTGCAGAATCTTTACTGCTGGCGTTGGGCCGCAACACGGCACACCAAGAACCGGTTTATCTGGATGTACCTGAAACAAATACAGAAGGCATGCGTCTTGCCGCCGATCTGGGGATGCAAGAGGTGTTCGGCACGGCGCGCATGTACAACCATTACCTGCCCGATATCGTAACGGACCGTATATTCGGCGTGACGACCTTCGAACTGGGTTAATGGTCTTTTAGTGTGTCCGTTCGACCGCCACGAAGGCGCTCCCAGTTCATGCTGAACCACCACAGACTAATGCATAGCACTGCGCTGCAGCCCATACCCAGGGCCAGCAACAGCGCGCTGTGAAACAGCAGTGGCGCTAACAGGCCTGATACCAGCGCAAAAATAAACATTTGCACAAAGCTTTGCAATGACGAAGCCAGGCCGCGCATGCTTGGAAAACTGCCCAGGGTTACCACCGTCATGCCAGGCAGTGCCACCGACATGCCGACGGCATAGACAAAGATGGGTATTACGGCCCAGGGCACGGCGGCAACCGACATGGCGTTGTACAACACGTTCAGCACGGCACCCAGCGTCATGATGCCCAGGCCAGCGCGTATCAACAGCGCAGGCGCAATACGGCCCGCATTGCGCGAACTAAACATCGACCCGATGACCACCCCGCTGATAAACGGTAAAAACAGCCATGCAAACGCTGTGTCTGGCAGACCCAGTATATTCATGATGAAGCTTGCTGCCGACGAGATGTACAGGGCAAAACCCGAAAACGCAAAGCCTACGGCAAGTATGGCCAAAAGAAATGGCGGATGCATCAATGCCTTGATGTAGTTGCGAAATATATTGCCTACATGTAGTGGCTGTCGGTGCTCTGGCGTGAGGGTTTCGGGCAGCCAACGCACACACATGGCGATCAGTATGGCGACAATAATTACCATCAGGCCAAACGTGCCTCGCCAGCCGGTCAGCGAATTGGCATACCCGCCCACCACCGGGGCGATGGCCGGTGCAAGGCTGAACACCATGGTGATATTGGCAAACAGCCTCTGCGCCTCGGCGCCGTGATACTTGTCGCGCACAATCGCCATCCCAACAACCCGTCCCGCACCGGCAGAGGCGCCCTGCAGGCCTCTGAAGAACAGCAGCCAGCCAAAACTGGGGGCCAACATAGCGCCCACCGAGCCGATGGCAAACAGAATGAGCGAAAACAAAATCACGGGACGCCGCCCGAAACTGTCGGAGAAGGTGCCGTAAAACAAGCTCATGAAGGCAAACGTGGACAGATAAATACTGAGTGTTTGCTGCACCAGGGCCTGACTGATCTGAAAGTCTTCGCCTATGCTATGAAACGAAGGCAGATAGGTATCAGTAGCGAAAGGCCCCAGCATAGCCAGGCCGGCGAGCATCAGAGTAAGTGTACGAATATTCACGTGCGATCAGCCTCCGAGGGCCTGATATGTGGCAACCAGCGCCAAAAGAGCGCGGCGGCCAGAAAACCAAAGCTGCCGGTGACAACAATACCGGCGCCCAGCGACACCAGCGCTGTCATACCCGACAGCAGAAAAGGGCCGGCACTGGTGCCGACATCACTGATCAGGCGCCATATACCCAAAAATTCGGTACGGCCTGTTGGCGGTGAAGCATCGGCGCCCAGCGTCATGGCAATGCCCGAGCCAAAGCCGTTGCCAAACCCAAGCAGCATGGATGCCATGACAAAGGGAGCCAGGCTGGTCGTGAGTGGCATGAGAGCGAGCGCCAGGCCCATGAGCAGGGTACAGGGCAACGCCACCCACAAGCGCCCGTATTCGTCCATGATTTTGCCTGCCGGATAAAACATCAGCATATCAACGGCAGAAGTAACGCCAAAAATAAGCGCGGTCGCAGTCGGGCTCAGGCCAATGCTATCAGCCCACAAAGGGATGACAATTTGCCGGGCGGCTCGCATGGCGCTGATAAGCAAAATACCCACACCCAGTGTCAGGTACACCTTGGCATGCGTCACGGCCATGGTCGCCATTTTGGGCTTGATGGCAAGGCCCGCGCCTCGCCCGGGCGTCAGTTCAAGCTCGGGCACGGCAAATGAAAGTATGCCGGCGCCAATCAACGCCACAATGGCAACCCAATACGCACCCGACAGCCCCATAAAATGCATGGCACCCGCTGCGGCAAATGGCCCCACGAACATACCTATGCGATGCGTGCCACCCAGCGTCGACAGAGCGCGCGCGCGCAGCGCAAACGGAACCGCCTCAATGAGAAAAGTTTGACGGGCAAGATAAAACACCGACGTCGCCAGCCCTATCATCAATGTGCCCAGCGCCAGCATGGCGGGATGGACTGCGAACACACAGAGCAGCAATGCCACGATGGTAAGGATGGAAGCCCCGATGAGGGCTTTGCGCTCGCCAATGCGCGATGTGAGCAACGCGGCAGGGATGTTACCGGTAAGCGAACCCAGCCCGATGAGCGCCACAACCACGCCTGCCATGGCGGGCGATGCCCCCATATCACGCGCGCTCAGCGCAATGACAGGCAATACCGCACCGTTGCCCAGCCCGAACAGTACGGTAGGCCCAAATGCGGGGATGGCGATTTTCCTGAGACTAAATTGGGCATCGCCCATGTTTGACTGGCCTTGAAACGAATTTTGCACAAGCTGCCTGACAGATTTTATAGGAAGCAGAAAGACATGCCCCATCGTATAAGAACCCGCGATTCAGGGAGCAGATCAATCCGAGCAACATATAAACGCTGGTAAGCCTGGTCAGCTTATGGGGTGGCGCTGCCCCAGGCCCGCTGCCGGATATGTTCGTGCAGGTATTGCACAAACGCCTCTGCCGCTGGAGGCAAGCTGGCATGTTGCCGGTGATATACAAAAAACTGGCGGCGAACTTCTGGATCTGCCAGCGGACGCATTCTTAAGCCATACAGGTCTACCAGTGTCTGGGCATAAGGCAGACACGTGGTCACGCCCAGGCCCGAATTGACCATACTGAGGGCGGTACTCATAAAGGCGACTTCATGGGTGGGCCGTATGGGCGGCACGGCTGAAATGCCCTGCAAATCCATGGACAGGCGATCGGTAAACTGACCCTGTAATGAAATTAGAGGGTATCGAACCAGATCTGCCCAGGCGACACGGCTGTTGGCCTCCAGCGGGTGGCCAGGCGGGAAAACAGCCATAAAGGGTAAGTCGAACAGGGGATCTGCGACCAGTTCAGCCACCGCTTCACGCTGAGGGCCAATGCTGATGTCTACCTCACCGCGCAGTGCTTGCGCGATCACGGTTTCAACGGCACAGTCCACCAAATGAATGCGCACATCTGGATAAGCCTGCCGAAACCCTGCAATGACCTCGGGTACCAGCGTGCTGGACATAAGCTGTGGTGCGGCAATCCGGACAATACCGCGACGCAGGCGTTTAAGGTTGTCCACGTTTTCGACGGCAGCGTCCAGGTCGCGTAATACCTGGGTGGTCGCAGAATGAAATTCGCGCCCCACTTCCGATAAGCGGATGCGCCGCGTACTGCGATCCACCAGTCTTACACCCAGCTGGTTTTCCAGCTCTTTGATCAGACCGCTGAGGGCCGATTGCGTGATATGAAGCGATTCGGCAGCGCGCGTGAAGCCACCTGTGCGGGCCAGCGCAGCGAAGGCACGGAGTTGACGCAAAGTGACTTCCATCATAATTTCCTATAAATACATGGGAAAAAACTGTTTGAATGATATCTCGAATCTGGCTCTAATAGAAAAAAATCGCCAGAAGCCAGCCGACCGGAGACAAATCCATGCAGTATCTGACTTTGCGGGGCAATCATGCTTGAACGTATTGCTCGCCTGCTGACTCGCACCTTTGAAGTATTGATCGTCACCGCGCTCGTCATCATGGGCGTGCTGGTCTTTGGCAATGTGATCCTGCGCTATGGCTTTAATTCTGGCATTGCCATATCTGAGGAGTTGTCCCGCCTGCTGTTTGTCTGGCTGATCTTTATGGGTGCCGTCCTGGCATCGGCGCAACGCACCCATATCGGCTTTGATTCATTGCAGCGCCTGGCCGGCCCGCGATTGCGTCGCCTGCTGGTGGTCTTCACCGGTGTACTGATTTTGATCGGTTGCGGCATGTTTATCGTGGGCGGGTGGGCACAGATGCGCATCAACCTGGGCAACTTCTATCCGGTCATGGGAATTTCCTACGGCTGGCTGTATGCGGTTGCACTCGTGTTTGGGATCGCAATGATCTTTCCCGTGTGCAACAACATTCGACGTGCCTGGCTGGGAATGGACGACGCGTTAACTGAAGACCTGGCTGATCGTATCGAAAGCCAAGCCGACCGAATGTCCTCTAACCGCCCTGATCAACAGGCAGACAAGCCATGACCGCACTCGTGTTTCTGGCGACGTTGCTGGGCCTGATTATGATCGGCCTGCCGATTGCTTTTGCGTTGATGTATGCAGGCATCGCCCTCATGCTGGTAACAGGCCAGTTTGATTCGCAAATTGTGGTGCAAAATGCCATCGCCGGGGCTGACAACTTTGTGCTGATGGCCGTGCCATTCTTTATTTTGGCCGGTGAGTTCATGAATGCAGGCGGCTTGTCGAAACGCATTGTCGACATGGCCGGCGCCTTTGTGGGCCATTTGCGCGGCGGTCTTGGATACGTTGCCATTTTTGCCGGCATTTTGCTTGCCAGCCTTTCGGGCTCTGCCGTGGCCGACACAGCGGCGCTGGCGGCCATTTTGGTGCCCATGATGCGCCAGGCGGGCTATAACCCGGCCCGTGCTTGCGGGCTGATGGCGGCAAGCGGCATTATTGCGCCGGTCATACCCCCTTCCATCGGTTTTCTGATCTTCGGGGTAGTGGCCAACGTTTCTATTACGCGGCTGTTTCTGGCCGGTATTGTGCCTGGCGTGCTGATGGGGCTGTTTCTGATTACCGCCTGGTGGATAGTTTCGCATCGCCAGCAGGTTGCCGTGTCACCCCGCGTGCCCTGGAGTCATCGTCTGCCCTTGCTGGGCAAGGGTATCTGGGCCCTGATGCTGCCCGTTATCATCATCGGCGGCCTGCGCTTCGGTATCTTCACACCAACCGAGTCCGCTGTTGTGGCTGCGGCTTATGCGCTATTTGTGGGCCTGGTGGTGTATCGCGAACTGACATGGGGCACGATTTATGAATGCCTGCTGACCACCGCACGCACGACTTCGGTGGTGCTGTTGCTGGCCGCGCTGGCCATGATCGCGTCTTACATGATCACCATTACCGATATTTCGGGCCAGGTGGGCGATTGGCTCACCACGCTGTCCGATAACCCTATGGTTTTGATGGCAGCGATGATGGTGGTGGTGTTTTTTGCGGGGATGGTGCTGGACTTTATCCCCGTGGTTTTGATTTTCACGCCTGTGTTTATGCCCATCGTCAAGGCAGCCGATATTGACCCTGTTTATTTTGGTGTCGTGTTTATTATGAACTGCTCTATTGGCATGATTACACCGCCGGTTGGTGTCGTGCTAAACGTTATCAGCTCGATCGGCAAAGTCACACTGGCACAAGCAGCACGAGGCATCGCCCCTTTCTTATTGGCCCTGGTGTTGTTGCTGGTCGCCTTAATTGTGTACCCGCCACTGGTAACTGTGCCTGCCCAATGGTGGCGCTAATGCGCCCCCTGTTATTACACCCGAGGAGACTTCAATGAAAATACGTACTTCACTACTGGTTGGCCTGCTGGCCGCCACACTGTCCAGCTCTGCCTGGGCTGTTGTCACCGCCAAATTTGCGGTGACACTGCCCGAAAAATCTCATCAGGGCCAGGGCGTGGCCAAATTTGCTGAACTGGTCAAACAGAAAAGCAATGGTGAAATTGTGATCAAACCCTATTACAGCGGTGCACTGGGCAATGATGTTCAAGTGACATCAGCCTTGCAGGGCGGCACCATCGAATTTACCGTACCGCAAACCACTACACTCACGGGCATGGTGAAAGCCTATGAAATTCTTGATTTCCCTTTCCTGTTCAAGAACAGTGCCGAGGCGGATAAAGTACTGGACGGCCCGGTCGGCGATAAACTGCTGACCACCCTTCCCGCCCACGGTCTGGTGGGCCTGGCTTACTGGGAAAACGGTTTTTTCAATGCCACCAATAACAAGCATCCTATCGCCAAGGTCGAAGATTTTGAGGGGCTGAAGTTCCGCTCTATCCAGGCGCGCATCACCCAGGAAACCATCAAAGCCTTGGGTGCCAACCCAGTGCCTCTGGCTGTTCCCGAGCTTTATACAGCGCTGGAAACCCATACGATTGACGGTCAGGGAACCCCCAACGCGGTAATTGCTGCGCTCAAGCTTTATGAAGTGCAAAAGTTTCTGTCCATCACGCAACACAGCTACGGGGCGTTTATCCCACTGGCCTCCAAGGCATTCTGGGACAAGCTCACCCCCGAACAGCAAAAAATCGTCAAAGACTCCGCCTTTGAAGCGCGCGTGTACCAGCGCGAGGTTGCACGTGCGCAGTCAGACTCGGCCAGAGAGGCCATGGCCAAGCACGGCATGAAAATCAACGACGTCAGCGATGCCGAACGCGAGCGCATGCGTGAGCGTGTGCAGCCTGTATGGAAGATGTTCACGCCCGATGTGGGCCAAGACTTGTTTGACCAAGTGATGAACGAACTGAAATAAGCGATTGACTACGGGTTCCGCAGACGCGGGCCCGTATCCCCATACCCGGCCATGCAACCCGGGCGCACGAAGTTTGCATAGGCGTGACGACTGAAAACGAATAGTCGATCACGCCAACCATGCACGTCAAGAACCAAGCTCGTTTCCACATGAAAACGCGCAGGGTAGGGATTTTTTCGACGTAATTGCACTGACAATTACTCAACGCAAGGAAGCATGACATTATGCGAGAACTCTACACTTATTTTCGCAGCTCGGCCGCCTATCGGGTTCGGATTGCACTGGCTCTGAAAGAGCTGGAGTATCAGGTCGTGCCCATTCACCTGCTGCGTCATGGCGGCGAGCAGCATACGCCAGAATATCGACGCCGCAATCCCGAAGGCCTGGTGCCCGCATACGTTGAGAACAACCATGTGCTGACGCAGTCTCTGGCGATCATGGAATACCTGGACGAGGCCTACCCCGAGACAGCGCTATTGCCTGCGGACACACTGGCACGCGCTCGCGTGCGAGCACTGGCGCTGCACGTGGCCTGCGACATTCATCCACTGAACAATTTGCGGGTGCTGCGTTGGCTGGCAAACGAACTGCAGGTGGAACAGGCGGGGCGTGATCAATGGTATCGGCATTGGGTCGCGTTGGGCTTTGAGGCGCTCGAAGCCCAGCTTCAGTCTCCGGATACAGGGCTGTGCTGCCATGGTGACACGCCGGGCATGGCAGACTGCTGCCTGGTGCCGCAGGTCTATAACGCCAGACGTTTTGATGTGGACTTGACAGCGTATCCAACCATTGCACGTATCACCGAGTATTGCGAATCACTGCCGGCCTTTCAGACGGCTCATCCTGCCAGACAGCCAGACGCTGCATGAGAACAGGCCAGCCAACACACAAGAGCAAGGCCCATGGGTTATGCACCCATGGGCCTTCTTGTTATTCCTTCCAGGAATCCGCGTAGTTGGGGATTTTCACCCCGTCGGGCAGCGTGTCGACTTCAAGCGCATGACGGGAGTCGATCATGACTGCCACTTCATCTGTGTATTTGCGTTCGCCCTGGTTGTTGGCAGCAGCGGCAGCAAAGGCCTTGGGGTGTGGCCCGTGGTGAAAGCCCGAGGGGTGCAGCGTGAACATGCCGGGCTTGATATTGTCACGGCTGAAGAAATTGCCCTGATGATAAAAAATGGACTCGTCGAATTCATCATTATTGTGAAAGAAGGGTACCTTCAGAGCACCGGGGTCGCTTTCTATGGGGCGCGGCGCAAAGGTGCAGACAATAATGGTGCCGGACAGGAATGTGGCATGTACCGTGGGCGGCAAATGGTAACGATCAGACAGCAGTTCGCGAATGTCGCGCCAGTTCAGTTTTACGGGCACACAATCGCCGTGCCAGCCGACGGCATCCAGAAAGTTATACGGGAAGGTAACCGTCGTAACCTGCTGCAGGCGCTTTGCCCGTACGCGAGTTTCAAACTCGCCCTGCTGGTCCTTGAAGGCGTCATCAATTTTGGGCGTATCCAGAACCGCAAGATCAAACTGTGCATGGCGGCCTGTAATGCCGCGCTCAGGCAGCATGAACAAGTCATCGGTGGCTTCAATGGTTAGCACCTCATTAGGAATCTTGGTTTCCAGACGCCAGACCGTACCGCGCGGGATATTGATGTAGTCGCCCTCCCGATAGCTCATGTGACCGTAATCGCAGAAGAACTCGCCCTCACCCTTATGAAAGAACAGAATCATGTCGCCGTCGCCATTGCGGGCGAGGTCAGGCATGGAGGCCCCGAACTTCCAGAAGCAAACCTGAGTGTTGGCGTTGTGCATAAAGCGGCGAGCCTTCCACGGGCAGGCCTCGCCATTGTCAAGTCGGTTCAGGTTCAGCAGAGTCAGTTCAAAAGGGCCTTCCCAGTTTGTCCACCCTGTGGGCTTGTGCGCGTGCAGGATATGGCTGGCAGGGCCAAAAAAGCCGTTACGTCCATGCTCGCGTTCATACAGACCATCAGGGATGTCGCAGTGCGCCTGACGGGTATGGATGCCTTCTGCCAAGGGGAATGTGATGTAGTTCTTCATGCCTTTCTCCAAAGGGAAATGAAATTACCGTTACTCTATGCGTAACACTGTTATGATTCTGATAACACATTAAAGCAGGCTAGTTAAAGCGTCAAGCACTTTACGTCGCAAAAAATTGGGTTTACAAATTACTGTGCGTGGCGTTTCGGGTTAAAACAGAACACAGATGAAAAATGAAATAACGCACACCAAAAACAGCGAGCCCGGCCAGGGCGTCCAGTCGGTGGAAGTGGGCCTGGCCCTGTTCCATATCCTGGCGCAACAGGGCACGGCCGTGGGTCTGTCTGATCTTGCCAGGCAGGCGGGCATGCATCGCGCCAAGGCGTATCGATATCTGATCAGCCTGGCGCGGGCAGGATGGGTGGTGCAAGACCCACAAACCAGTATGTACAGCGTGGGGCCGGCCATGCGGGATATGGCGCTGTCGTGGCTGGCAAATCAAGATCCCATCCGTCTGGCCAGCGCAGAAGCGCAGGCGCTCGCCCTGTCGGTGGGTGAAACGTGTTTTGTTGCGGTCATGGGGCAAAACGGCGCGACGGCGGTGCGGGTCTGCCAGCCGGGCCGGGCCATGTCCATTAGCGTCAATGAGGGTGCCACATTTGATGCGCGTTCGTCCGCGACAGGACGTGTGTTTGCCGCCTGGGGCGATGAGGCAAACCGGCAGCTTCCGGCGGCTTTGCGTCGCGAAGTTCGTTCTCAGGGCCTGGCCGTGGTCGAAGGCGATCACGTGGTTGGTATTAATGCGGTCAGTGCGCCGGTGTTTGATGCACAAGGGCATCTGGTGCTGGCACTGACCCTGGTGGGGCCGGCGTCTTCGCTCGAGGCGAGCGCTGAGGGTACGGCGGCACAGGCCCTGCTGGCCGTGTGCCGCCGTATGTCGACAGCCCTGGGGTTTGACATCCTCACCACCCTACAGGCCAAAAACCCCTGCGGTGCCCACACACAAACCGTCTGAGGCACTTCGGCGGGTTCCTGCTGCTGGCGACATAAATGCATCACACACTTCACACGCAAGCCGGGTACCCGCAAGACGCTGTATAGCGATACGTTGTGGGCACCCTCCTATTACGCCGGCAGCTACGCGTTTTCGTGCGCAGACTACTTCGTTGACTGGCGTGAACCGGGCTCAGCCAGCGACCCATATCAGTCACGACAAATGTATAGAGCATGGCTTGCACACACGCTAGCTTTTGCCATGCCTAATCGTCCTCGTTGCCGCCATTGCGCTCGGGGTTGGGCGGAGTATGCGCCAGACCGGCCTTATCTTCTGACACGATACGATCCGCTTCGATATCGTCGTTCAGGGGCTCATCGCCCGTATTTTCCACTTGCGCGCGCCCACCTGTATTGGCGCGGTCACTGTCGGTATCCGGGCCCTCGCCGATTGCGTCACTGCCAGAGTCTGACGAATCGCTGGGGCCAAACGCCGGCTGTGTAAGGCCGGTTTTCAGCAACGTGCCCTCTTCATCAACTTCGCGATCTTGCTGCGCCCGCTCGAACTCTTTATGGGTAACCATGATGTGCTCCTGTTTGATGACCAACAGCACAGCAAGTGCAATGCCCGCCCCGTCAAACCAGGGGCACGCGAGCGATGACTTTATAGTAAGAACCTGTTTCATGGGGCTGCGAAGCTACCAGCACGCATTGCTCGGGCTTCCAGGTAAAAGCCGGACGATGCAGTGCGCCAAGGTCAGCCAGGCCTGCGCGACGCAGCAGTGAAACGTGGGGACGAAACCCCACAGCCGTGCCACGCGGTCGTGTGTTAGTCGGCGCCCCGCGTGTTTGTGCTCGGCCTGTCTGTGTATCGCTTGTCTGTGTCTGGCCTGTATGTGGACCGCGTGTCTGTGCTTCGCGTGCTTGCTCGCTGCCTGTCGATGCCCCGCTTACCGCATGACCATCCTGCTTTACGGCAATGGCAGGCTGCGGACGCTCCCACCCCAGAGTTTGAAGATTACGCCACAGCCCCTCGTACAGGGCATCGAGCCACTGCATGCATTCGACATCATCGGCGCCTGGCCCCGCCCACACAATGCGCGGCCCCTGAAAGCGGCCGAATCGGCTCAAGACGACCTGGCCTGAAGGTGCCTGCCATGTGGGCGCCGCCTGCACTAGCTGCTGAACCCTGTTTTGGGGCGTGCTACCCAGAAACGCCAGCGTAAGGTGCAGCGTATCTTCGCGCATCATGCGCCCGCCACAAAGTGCATGCGCGTCATGCACCCATGCCATCATGGTGCTGGCATCTTGCGGGGTGGGCCACAGGGCGAAAAAAAGACGTTGTGATTTCATACGCTGATTATCATGGGGATTACCCACCCTTTGCAATTCAGTTATCCCTCACTACACTGACCGCTTGCCGCAAGGCACGATGGCGGCGCAGCCTGCGCCTGTATTTGCGCCCAAAAGGCCATACCGCACCGGTGCCGCAATGCGGCTAAGCAGAAAAAGCAAAAAAAGCAAAAAAAGCCGGCCCGTATACACATAACTACGGAGAATCTCTGCAGTGAAGCCTCAATCGCTCGAAATGATCACCCGCCTTGTCGGGTTCGATACCGTATCCCGTAACTCCAACCTCGAGCTCATCCATTACGTTCGCGACTACCTCGCCACGCATGGCGTACAGAGCCATCTTGTGGCCAGCCCAGACGGTGCCAAAGCCAATTTGTTTGCCACAGTAGGCCCTCAAGTTGAAGGCGGCGTGGTCCTGTCAGGACACACAGACGTCGTACCCGTAGATGGCCAGCCCTGGACGACCGATCCCTTTACCGTTACCGAAAAAGACGGCCGCCTGTATGGCCGCGGCACGTGTGACATGAAGGCGTTTACGGCCGTTGGTCTGGCCATGGTGCCCGACTTTATCGCACGGGGACTGAAGCGGCCCATACACTTTGCGCTCAGCTACGACGAAGAGATAGGCTGCTTTGGCGCCCCCTCGATGATAGACAGGCTGGTCAGTGATATTCCCAAACCTTCGGCCGTAATCGTGGGCGAGCCTACCAGCATGCGTTCCATCGTGGCGCACAAAGGCATTGCAGTATTGCGCACCACCGTCATCGGCCATGAGGCGCATTCCAGCCAGGTACAGCGCGGGGTAAGCGCCGTCATGACTGCCGCACGACTGGTGGCCTTCATCGAAGACATGATGGCCGAGAACAAGGCAAACGCCGACCCAGGCTGCACCTTTGTGCCGCCTTACACCACGCTGCACGTAGGTGTCATGCAGGGCGGAACAGCCGTCAACATTATTTCGCGAGCATGTACGTTTAGCTGGGACATACGCACGTTGCCGGGCGACGACTGGCATACGTACCTGACCCGGTTTCAGGCGTTCGCCAACACCCTGTTGCCAGCCATGCAAGCCATATCGCCCCAGGCGTCCATTACGACGGAAGTGCTCGCCGATGCACCACCGCTTCAGGACCAGGGTGGTGAGGCACAGGAACTGGTCTTTGACCTGTGCGGACATCGCCACACCGATGTGGTGCCCTATGCCGCCGAGGCCGGCCAGTTTCAGGAACGCGGCTTTGATGTGGTGCTGTGCGGCCCGGGCTCTATAGACCAGGCGCATCAGCCCGACGAATACATCGATATAGAACAGGTAAGCGCCTGCGAACAGTTCATGGAGAAACTGGCAGACCGCCTGGCAAACTAATAACACACCGACGGCAACGTCTTATAAGGCAGGAGACAAACAATGAAACTGCAGAAACTTATCGGGCACACGGCAATCGCCGCCATGCTCGCACTGACCGCTGGCGCAGGCCACGCTGCTGAAGGCAAAACCTTCAAGTGGGCCTACCAGGGCGACATGATGTCGCTGGACCCCATGTCACTGAACGAAACCTTTACATTGGGCCTGCAAGGCTGGTTTTACGAAACCCTTGCGGGCTACGACAAAGACCTGAAGCTAGTGCCCCAACTGGCTGAAAGTTGGGAAAACACAGAGCCCACCAAATGGGTGTTTCACCTGCGTAAAGGGGTCACCTTTCATAACGGCAATGCGTTTACCGCTGATGATGTGATTTTTTCATGGAAGCGCAGCCTGACCCAAGGCTCCGACATGAAGGGCTATGGCGCCAAAGCCGCTGACATCAAGAAAATCGACGATCACACGATTGAAGTGAGCACGCCCACGCCCAACCCGATTTTGCCCCGTGACTGGACGTTTCTGTACATCATGGACAAAGAGTGGGCCGAAGCCAACAAAACGACCGAGGCCAGTAATGTGAAAGGTGGCGAAAGCGAATACGCCACCATGCATGCCAATGGTACAGGCCCCTTCATGGTCGTGGAGCGCCATCCCGACGTAAAGACAACACTCAAGCGTTATGACGGCTATTGGAACAAAGATATGCCGAGCAACGTCACAGACGTGATTTTTCAACCTATCACTCAGGAGTCCACGCGGGTCGCGGCGCTGATCTCGGGCGAGATGGACCTGGTCATGCCTGTTCCGGTGCAAGATTGGCCACGTCTTGAAAATGAGAAAGACGTCAAAGTACTGAACGAACCTGAGGCGCGCGCCATCTTCATCGGTATGGATCAAGATCGCGATGAACTGCTGTTTTCAAGTGTAAAAGGTAAAAATCCGTTCAAAGACAAGCGCGTGCGTGAGGCCGTCAACCTTGCCGTGGACACCAAGGTGATCAACCAGAAGATTATGCGCGGTGCTGCCAATCCGCTGGGCTCACTGGTTGCCAACAAAGTTAACGGCTACGACGATTCATACGGCAAGCCTTATGTCACCGATGTCGAAAAGGCCAAGAAGCTACTGGCCGATGCGGGCTACCCAGACGGTTTTAGCGTGCAACTCGATTGCCCCAATGATCGTTACGTTAACGACGAGAAGATCTGCCAGGCTGTCGCCAGCATGCTGGCCAAGGTAGGCATCAAGATTGACCTGTTGGCGCAGACCAAGTCTAAGTATTTTGCCAAGATCTTGCTGCAGGCCGGTAACGAAACCAGCATGTATATGCTGGGCTGGACACCAAGCTCGATCGACGCGGCCAACATACTTACCAACCTGGTCAACTGCCGTGACGCCAAGGCTGGCATGGGCCAGTTCAACCTGGGCGGCTACTGCAACAAAGAGATCGACGCACTGTCCGCCAGAATCGATGTCGAAACTGACCAGGCAGCACGTAACAACCTGATCAAAGAAGCCTTCACCATGCTGCGCAATGACTATGGCTATCTGCCGCTGCACCAGCAGCCGATGTCATGGGGTGTACGCTCAGGCATCAAGGTGTCTCAACGTGCCGATGACGTGCTGGATATCCGTAACGTAATCATGCCGTAAGCGTCATGTTGGGTTTTATTGGCCATAGGTTGCTGCAATCTGTTTTCGTGATGCTGGCCGTCGGCCTGATCGCGTTCAGCATGTTCCGTTATGTGGGAGACCCGATCAGCAACATGGTCGGGCAAGACACCACCATGGAACAGCGGGTCCAGCTGCGTGAGCAGCTGGGGCTGAACGACCCGTTTCTGGTGCAGTACGTTCGTTTCATCAAAAACGCCGCGCAGGGCGACTTTGGCATTTCGTATCGCCAGCGTCGCCCTGTAAGCGAGATGATACGCAGCCGCATGCCCGCCACATTAGAGCTATCGCTTGTTTCGGCAATGATGGCCTTGTTTCTGGGCATACCCATGGGTGTGTACACCGCCCTGCGCCGCAACGGGGTGTTGTCCCGATCATTCATGACGCTATCGCTGATCGGCATCTCTTTACCGACCTTTTTGATCGGCATACTGATGATTCTGTTGTTTGGCGTGATACTGCGCTGGCTGCCCAGCTTCGGGCGTGGCGAAGTGGTGCAGATTGGCTGGTGGTCTACCGGATTTTTGACAAAAAGCGGCTGGCAATCGCTGATTATGCCGGCCTTTACGCTAGCCTTATTTCAGATGACGCTGATTATGCGGCTGGTGCGCGCCGAAATGCTCGAAGTACTGCAAACTGATTTCATCAAGTTTGCACGCGCCCGCGGCCTGCCTGAACGCATGATTAACTTCAGGCATGCGTTGAAGAATACGCTGGTGCCTGTTATTACCATTACTGGCCTGCAGCTTGGCGCGATTATTGCGTTTTCCATTATTACCGAAACCGTCTTTCAATGGCCGGGCATGGGCCTGTTGTTCATCCAGTCTATCGGTGCGGTCGACATACCTGTCATGTCCGCCTATTTGCTGATGATCGCCCTGTTCTTTGTCGTTATCAACCTCATCGTCGATCTGCTTTATTTTGCCGTTGATCCGCGCTTGCGCGTACAAAAGAGCTGACTGCTGCGTATGTCTCAAAATGCCTTTTCTCGCGCCTTTCAAAGCGATCTGTTTTACAGTTTCAGCCACTCGCCAACCGCCATTATTTCGGCTGTTGTAGCACTTGCCATTTTTTTTGGTGCGCTGTTTGCCCCGCTGATTGCACCCCACCACCCGTTTGACCTTGCCTCACTCGATTTGCTCGACGCAAACCTGCCTCCTGCGTGGAACCCCGACGGCGAGGCGCGCTTTTTGCTCGGTACGGATGATCAGGGCCGTGACATGCTCTCGGCGATTTTGTATGGCGCGCGCATTTCACTGCTGGTGGGTTTTGCCTCGGTATTTTTTTCGCTGGTTGTGGGCGTGACGCTTGGTTTGATCAGCGGCTATGCAGGTGGCCGTATTGACGCCTTTATTATGCGCATCGCCGATGTACAACTTTCATTTCCAGCCATTCTCATCGCGCTGCTCATTGACGGCATCGCACGCGGGCTGTTGCCACGCGACCTACACGACACGCTGGCACTTTATGTGCTGATCTTTGCCATTGGCATTTCGGGGTGGGTGCAATACGCGCGCACCGTGCGCGGTGCCACCATGGTTGAACGCAATAAAGAATACGTGCAGGCGGCGCGACTGATCGGCATGCGCCCCTTCACCATTTTGCGCAGACACATTCTGCCCAATGTCATGGGGCCTGTGCTGGTGATTGCCACCATACATCTTGCCATTGCCATCATCACCGAAGCCACGTTGTCATTTCTGGGCGTCGGCATTCCCCCCACCACGCCGTCTCTGGGTACGCTGATTCGCATTGGCAACAGCTATCTGTTTTCGGGCGAGTGGTGGATCACAATTTTTCCGGGTGTTGCCCTGATCTTGCTGGCGCTATCGGTCAACCTGCTGGGCGACTGGCTGCGCGATGCACTCAACCCCAAGCTACGCTGAGTATTGCCCATGTCATTGCTCGATATTGAAAGCCTGCGCATTGAGTTTTTTAGCCGTCACGCACAACTTGTCGCGGTGCAGGATGTAAGCCTGTCGCTTGAAAAAGGCGAAATTCTGGGCGTAGTGGGTGAATCGGGCGCCGGTAAATCTACCATTGGCAATGCCGTCATCGGCCTGCTTGAACCCCCCGGAAAAATGACGGGCGGCAAGGTGCTGCTGGACGGCCAGCGTATAGACCAATTACCCAAACAGGCATTTCGCAAGATACGCGGGCGGCGTATTGGCATGATTTTTCAAGACCCGCTCACCTCGCTTGATCCATTGCAAACCATTGAGCAGCAACTGGTCGAAACCATGCAGGTGCATCTGGACATGACAGCGCATCAGGCCAGAGAAAAAGCGCTAATGCTGCTGGAGCAGGTCGGTATCGAGCATCCCGAGGCGCGCCTGCACCAATACCCGCATCAGTTCTCAGGGGGCATGCGTCAGCGCGTGGTGATTGCCCTGGCGCTGTGCTGCGAGCCCGAGGTGATTATTGCCGACGAACCGACGACAGCTCTTGATGTGTCCATACAGGCACAGATTCTCGACCTGTTGCGCAAACTGTGCAAAGACCATGATGTAGGCATGATTCTTATCACACACGATATGGGCGTGATTGCCGAGGTCACTGACCGGGTGGCCGTACTGTATCGCGGCAGGCTGGTGGAGCAAGGCCCGACACTCAAGGTACTTGGCGAACCAGAGCACCGCTATACAAAAAGCCTGATCTCGGCTGTACCTCGATCTAACATCAAGTTGCGCCGATTTCCGATGGTGACCTATATCGAAGACGTGCAGGCACCTGTCGACCATACACGGTCGGAGCAAGCCTTGCAGTGGCTGCGTGAACACCGTAATTTCGATCAACATGCCGGTCGCGCACTCATCGAGGTTAAAAATCTGGGCATGCGTTTTATTTTGCGCAATGCCTTCTTGCCGCGCAATCGGCTGTCGCTCGATGCCGTCAAAGACGTCAGCTTTAACATTCAAGAAGGAGAAGTGTTCGGCCTGGTGGGTGAGTCAGGCTCGGGCAAGTCTACGATTGCACGCCTTATCGCCGGCCTGTACCAGGCAAGCAGCGGCACGGTCAGCTTCGACGGCGTCAACATCACCGGGTTAAAAGATCACAAAGCGCTGAATGCCTTTCGGCGGCAGATCCAGATGGTGTTTCAGGACCCCTTTTCTTCTCTCAACCCACGCATGCGTATTCTGGACATCGTGGCAGAGCCCATTCGTTTCCATCGGCTTACCCACAGCGAGACCGAAACACGTCAGATTGTCACGGGCCTGCTCGACTACGTAGGGCTGGGCGCGCAGGCGCTTGCACGCTTTCCCCATGAGTTTTCAGGGGGGCAGCGCCAGCGTATAGGCATTGCCCGTGCATTGGCCACACGACCCCGTTTTCTGATTTGCGATGAGCCCACCTCGGCGCTTGATGTGTCGATACAGGCGCAGATACTGAACCTGCTGAAAGACCTGCAGGAAACACTGGGGTTGACCATTATGTTTATCAGCCATGACCTTCCGGTAATACGCCAGATGTGTGACCGTGTGGGAGTAATGCGACAGGGCAAGCTGCTTGAGGTGGCCGACACCGAAACGCTTTTTTCCAACCCGACGTCTGATTACACACGGCATTTGCTCTCGCTGATGCCCACCCTGGATTACCTGTCGCGAGAGGGGCTGGAGCTAGAGCCAGAGCCGGTTTCCTGAGCTACGTGGTGCGAAGGGGCATGGACGATGTGTGGTATTTATCGACGATGTGCTAACGCGTTCTTTAAGCTGAGCGCATACAAAAAGTAACGATTTGATGTTGCCCAAGGCGCACGAAATTATCGCCATCCCCCTATGATAAGCACGCAGGAAGCACTGCTGCGGTACGCAATGCCGCCGTGTTATTCGATTGACAATTTAGAAGAAGGAAAACGCTATGGGCTTTATCAGCATGATCGTGGTTGGCTTTATTGTGGGTCTGCTCGCACGCGCACTTATGCCGGGTGATCAGAAGCTTGGCATTATCATGACCATTATTCTCGGTATTGTCGGCGCAATAGTCGCTGGCTACCTCGGCGCCGCTCTTGGGTTTTACCAGGCCGGAGAAGGGGTAGGCTGGATAGCCTCTATAATCGGTGCGATCATTGTGCTTTTCATTTATGGCATGATCGTCAAGAAACGCTAAGTTTCGACTAAAAAACAAGGCTCGCCTAAACCGGCAATACGCTGCTTTCTGTTTGAGCTTTACGCCCCGCACACTTGGCACTGCCCGGTGTGCGGGGCGTTTTCTATAGGCCATGCGACGCTAGGCCACGTCGTTGGCCCATACACAGCGCAACACGATTCGTTCACGTATACCGTCTTGCAGTGCGTGTCGACCGGCCCTATTATTTGGCAGCTGTGATTTGGCTCAAATAATTTAGCTCAAATAATTTGGCTGCAGTCATTTATAGCCCGTGCGACCACCACGTGCAGGACAGATTTAACCCTATACAATAAGCCGGTACTTACTCCTGACGGAGATATCATGACCAACACCCATTACCAACGTGCCTATTCGCCGGCCCGGTTCTGGAAAAAGATAGGGCCTAAGGCAATTGGCATCGGCCGTGCCACCCTGGAAAAAGCGCTGTACCTGTTTTATGCGGCGCAAAGCCCGTCAACGCCCAAATGGGCCAGACGCGTTATGTATGGCGCACTGGGGTATTTTATTTTCCCCCTGGACGCCATCCCCGATCTGGCACCTCTTGTCGGGTACACCGACGACATTAGCGTAATGGCCGCAGCACTGGCCACGGTCGCCTTTTACATCACGCCCGAGATCAAACAACAGGCACATCAAACCCTGGACAAATGGTTCGGCAAACCTGCAAGCGCCCACATCACGGATGTCTGACACACCTCACGCACACCCCAACGCACGTCCACGATTCGGCCAACTCTGGCTGGCTGAATCGTTACGTCTGCGTGAAACCCTATGGGGGCCTCTTGAAGACACCAGTGAAGTAAGACGCGCACGCAGCGAAGGCCGCAACTTCACTGAAAGGCTGATTTTGCGAGCGCAATACCTGGCGCAGCGCGAAAAACTCGACCAACTTATCGCACGCTGGTCAGTCGCATCGCGGCTGACGCTTGGGGGCATGGCGTTAATCGCAATCTTTGCGGGCATAGCCGCGGCGCTGGGCGCACTCGGCGACGGCACACGGCCCGTTAACGTCAACCTGGCGCTGGCTGCCCTGCTGGGGCTCAATACACTCACCTTTGTCCTGTGGCTGCTCAGTTTTTTTATCTCTGGCGGCGGATCATGGCTGGGCGAGTGCTGGCTCTGGCTTACACGCAAGCTGGCACGCGGGCCTGATGTGGCGCTGGCCCCACGCGCGCTGGTTGAGGTGCTGGGCCGCAACAGTGCCATGCGATGGCTGTTTGGCACGATCAGCCATGGGCTATGGACCATCGGCCTCTCGGCCATGCTGCTAACCATGGCCACCGTACTCGCCACCCGACGCTACAGCTTTAACTGGGAAACCACCCTGCTTTCGCCCGATGCCTTTGTCACCCTCACCACGGTGTTGGGCTGGTTGCCATCAAAGCTGGGGTTTGCCATGCCTGCCGAGGACATCATCCGTGTCAGCGATGGCCTGCAAGCACTGCCACCCACGGCTTACGCCTACTGGTCCAGCTGGCTCATAGGCTGCGTGGTGGTTTACGGGCTGGTGCCGCGTGCCATTGCAATGATCGTAAGCGGGCTGATGGCACGCCGCAAGCTTGCCGCCATTACATTGGACCCCAGCCTGCCTGGCTACGCTGAACTGCGCGACCGCCTTGAGCCCTTCAGCGAGCATACTGGCATCGACAGCCCGTCCACACCTGGCTTTCAGGCACATGTCATACACCAAGAGCAGCCCGTCCACCGGCCAGGGCAATCTGTATTGGTCGGTATTGAGCTGGCACCCGACATGGTGTGGCCGCCTCCTGGGTTTCCCGGTCATGTCGCCGACCTGGGCATTATTGACAGTCGACAGCAGCGCAAGACACTGCTCGAACACTTGCAGGCCTGCCCACCCGGCCGGCTGCTAATGGTATGTGATGCCCGCCAAACGCCCGATCGCGGCACGATCGCATTGCTGGCCGATCTGGGCACCCTTTCTGACACGCCGCAAGTCGTGTTGTATACGGGTGGCGGGCAAAGCAGCCCTAACGAAACAAGACGCGTAGGCATGTGGCGCCAGCGCCTCGCCGCCGCCGACTTCCAGCCCGAACAAATACAAAACGACCTGCGCAGCGCCATCGAATGGCTTTCTGACACCACACCTGTCAGGCAGGAGCCCAGGCCATGACAACATCCGCCACCTCCTCCCGACGTGTATTGCGCCTCGCCGTGGTTGGGCACACCAATACCGGCAAAACCTCGCTGCTGCGCACCCTCACACGTGATGCCGGCTTCGGGCAAATTGAAGACAGTCCGGGCACCACCCGCCACGTTGAAGGCACCCGGCTTCTGGTCGAGGGCGCAGTCGCCATTGAGCTCTTCGACACACCCGGTATGGAAGACGGCATTGCCCTGCTCGATTACCTCGAACGGCTCACGCCACCGGGCCAGCGCATGGACGGCCCAGAACGCATACAGCGGTTTCTGCAAAGCCCCGAAAGTGAGCGCCGTTTTGAGCAAGAGGCCCGCGTGCTGCGGCGCCTGCTCGACTGCGACGCAGGCCTGTACGTCGTCGACGTTCGCGACCCGGTGCTGGGCAAACATAAAGACGAACTGGCACTGCTGGCCAGTTGTGGGCACCCGTTGCTGCCCGTGCTTAATTTCACCAATAGCCGCGAACAGCGTCTGGGCGCATGGCGGTCAGCGTTGGCCCGTCTCGGCCTGCACGCCATGGTCGAATTCGACACGGTGGCTCCTGCGCTTGATGGCGAGGCACAACTCTATGACAAGCTCGCATTGCTCATGGATGAACACGCTGGCTTGCTGGTGGAGCTAAAGCAAGACGTTACACGCCAAAAACAGGTACGCCATGAAGACGGCCTGCGCCTCATTGCCGAACTCATGGTTGACGTGGCGGCGTGGCGGGTGTCGGCCGAGCCCGGTGAAGAAGAGATCAAGGCCGCCACCCAGGCGTTGCGCCGCCAGATCCGCGATCGCGAAGCCGCCTGCGTCAGTGCCTTGCTCAAGCGCTATAACTTCAGCAGCCGCGACTTTCCCGCCCACACACTGCCACTGGAAGGCGAGCGCTGGGGCATGGACTTATTTCACCCGCAGGCCCTCAAAGACTACGGCGTCCAAATTGGCAAAGGTGTCGCAGCTGGCGCCATGGCGGGCGCAACCCTAGATGTGTTCACGGCAGGTCTTAGCCTGGGTGCAGCCACGTTGCTGGGCGCCGCCGCTGGCGGGCTCTGGCAGGGTGCCGACAGGCTAGGCAAGCGCATTATGGGGCGCATGCGTGGGTATCAAGAACTAAGCGTCGACGATGCTGTGCTGCGTTTGCTGGCCATACGGCAGCTTGCATTGCTGCACGCACTGGAACGGCGGGGGCATGCTGCACAAACACCGATAAACATTGAACTCGACCCGATGACAGCAGCCAGTGCAAAACCGGGAGCCAGCGAGTCTGATCTTGATTTAGCCCACGACAAAGATTTTCAGAGACAGCTTGAACGCTGGCGCAAGCAAGATCTGCCTGAGGTACTGGTAGAAGCCCGAAGCCAGCCGCAATGGTCAGCGCTGTCTGAGCACTATGAAAACCAGTCTCGGCGCAAACAGGCTGTACGCACATTGGCGCAAAAACTGGGGCAGGCGTGAGTGCGGGCGGCGTAACCCGGGATTCATTCACATACAGGTCGTGACGCTGCGCAATGCGGAGCGTCACTGCACACATATCGGCCCCGGCATCTGGGCTCGGTAACCTGGCGCCAGCTTCAGCAGCGTGGCGCGCAGCGAACAGGGCGCAGCATCGAGCACACCACACGGGCCTCAAGATCAGAGCAATACAGGTGTGTTGGGTAAGTCGTCGGTGTTGCGGCCGCCTTCAGGCACTGGCGGGCACGCAGACTTCAGAATAATTTCGATAGTGTCGATGGCGGCAAACAGACCAGCCTCGTAGCGCTGCTGCACAAAACATTGCTGCAGCCCCGCACACACAGCGGCCCACTGCGCGTCAGACGCCTTGACGCCGCGGTCAGCGATAATCTGCATATATTGTCGGTCAAGCGCCAGGTAAAGCAACACACCGGTGTTTAACGGCGTATCCCATACATGCAACTTGCCAAACACTTCGAGCGCGCGCTGTTCAGAATCTGCCTCATGAGACGGGCTGACGGCTTCAATTGCAACCACCAGCTCGCCCGTGTGGCTGATCTCGCTTTGCCGGATGCGCTCGGCCAGGCGATCGAGCATGGCCGCGTTGAAATGCTTGCGGCGCAGCCACTGCCCGGCCAGGCTGGACCAGCCCGTTAGTTTTTTCCAGTTGTCTCGTCTTGAGGACATTACGATTCCTTTACCTGCGCCTACCAACTGCCCGAGGCGCCGCCGCCGCCGCTGCTGCCGCCTCCACCGCCGCCGAAACCACCACCACCTCCAAAGCCACCACCCCCGCCAAAACCGCCTCCGCCACCAAAGCCACCGCCGAATCCACCACCACGTCGCGATGCGCGCCCCACTTTACTGGAACTGCGTCGGCTGCGCCCAACCAGGCTAAGTATCAGCCCGACGAAAGCAGCCACCATGGCCGCCAGCACATTGTTAAACAAAAAATAAACAAAAATACCGGCCATAAAAGGCGCGATAAAAGGCGGCATGAGCGTGGTCATGAAAGCAATGGGAAGCAGCATAAAGCTTGCTTCGGAGTCTGAGTCATTGCTGGCAGATGCAGGTGCGGGTGCTGGCAACGGCTCGCCGTCGATAAGTTTGGCCAGGCTTTCAACCCCGGCAGTAATACCGCCGGCATAATCGCCAGCCTTAAAGCGCGGTGTGACCTGTTCACGAATAATGCGGCCAGCCAGCAGATCGGGCACGGCGCCTTCCAGGCCATAGCCCACTTCTATGCGCAAATTACGATCATCTTTGGCCACCACAAGCAAAATGCCATCATCAACTTTTTCGCGCCCGATACGCCACTTATCAAAAGCACGCCGTGCGTAGCTTTCTATGGTGTCTTCACCCGTAGTGGGAACCATAAGCACGGCCAGCTGCGCGCCCTTGCGTTTTGCGACGTCTTCGCTGATCTGCTCAAGATGAGTGCAGGTGTTTGAATCTAGCGTGTTTGTTGTGTCGACAACCCAACTGGTGAAGTCGGGCACGGGTACCGGCGCTGCGAGCGCCGGCCTGAGCGTCAGAAACAGACAGGCCACACACACCAGTAGCCAGCTGGCTGACAACAGGGTCAGGCGACGAGCAGCGAACAATGGCGAAGTGGTGGCAGTCATCAGGGTTTGGCGGGGCTAGTGATATCAAACTTGACCTCGGGGTCACGCGTGATCTCGGCCTGCTTGGATACGCCGTAGTTTTCCATGGTGTGATAGCCAAAAATCTTGGCCGTAATAAGTGTGGGAAACTGCCGCACGATCAGGTTGTAGTCGCGCACAGCTTCTACATAGCGCCCGCGCTCGGTGGCAATACGGTTCTCGGTGCCTTCGAGCTGAGTCATCAGGTCTCGAAACAACCCATCGCTCTTGAGCTGGGGGTAGTTTTCGGATACCGCTATAAGACGCGACAACGCCGACGTCAGCTGAGCCTGTGCCTGCTCGAAGCGCGCCATAAGCGCGGGGTCCTGGAGATCATCGACATTGATCTGTATGCTGCCGACCTTGGCCCTCGCCTCGGTTACCTCGGTAAGTACGGTACGCTCGTTAACCATGTAGGCGTTTACCGAATTAACCAGCTTGGGTACCAACTCGGCCCGGCGTTCATACTGATTAAGGGTCTGCGACCAGGCTGCCTTGACCTGCTCATCAAGACGCTGAATGTCGTTATAGCCGCATCCTGTGAGCACCGCCGCAACAAAGGGAAACACAAGCAAGAGAAACAGTCTTTTCATCATTCGTAACTCACGAAAACGTATAATGTCCGAATTACAACATACATAGCGTCTGCTACGTAAAGCCTTTACGGAAAATGACGATCTAGGCTACAATTGTCGATTGTGCGTTGTGCCAATCAGCGCGCTGCCTGCAAGCTGTTCTAGTCTTGCCATTGGCTTTTTGCCATATCAACCTTTCACATCGTCTGCCTGATTGGTATCTCTCAACTCGAGCGATAGGCTGTCGCTGGAGTTATTCTTGACTACCCAAATTAAATTTGCCGACCTCGGTCTGGCTGCACCCCTTTTGCGTGCTGTCACCGATGCTGGCTATGAAATACCCACGCCTATTCAGGCACAAGCCATACCACAAGTACTCAAAGGCGGTGACCTGCTTGCCGCTGCACAAACAGGCACAGGCAAAACTGCTGGCTTTACCCTGCCCATTTTGCACCGCCTGCTAGAAACCCCTGCTCCTGCTGGTCGCAAGGCCGGCCAGCCCCGGGTGCTCATTCTTACCCCTACGCGCGAACTTACAGCCCAGGTTGAAGAGTCGGTGCGCACGTACGGCCAGCACACGTCCATACGGTCTATGGTGATGTTCGGCGGCGTCAATATCAACCCGCAAATATCCAGCCTGCGTAAGCCGCTCGATATTCTGGTAGCCACCCCGGGCCGTCTGCTTGACCATGCACAGCAAAAAACCGTTGATCTGTCTGCTGTCGAAATTCTGGTGCTCGACGAAGCCGACCGCATGCTCGACATGGGCTTTATTCGCGATATTCGCCGTATTCTGGCACTTTTGCCAAAGCAGCGTCAGAACCTGCTGTTTTCGGCCACGTTCTCTAATGAGATCCGTGAACTGTCGAAAGGCGTACTCACCAACCCCATCGAAATCTCGGTTGCACGACGCAATACTGCATCAGAACTGGTCGATCAAAACGTGGTGCTTACCGAGCAATCACAAAAACGCGACCTGCTCAGCTTCATGATTCGCGAAAGCGGCTGGCATCAAGTGCTGGTGTTCACACGCACTAAACATGGCGCCAACCGTCTGGCCGAAAAGCTGGTCAAAGATGGCCTGGCCGCCGCCGCCATACACGGCAACAAAAGCCAGGCTGCACGTACGCGCGCGCTGGCCGGCTTTAAAGATGGCAAGGTTGCTGTGCTGGTTGCCACCGACATCGCGGCGCGTGGCATCGACATCGATCAGCTCCCTTATGTGGTCAACTTTGAGTTGCCTAACGTACCCGAAGATTACGTACACCGCATCGGTCGCACAGGGCGTGCCGGCAGTACTGGTCTAGCCACTTCGCTAGTCGACCGCTCCGAGCTCAAACTGCTGAGCGCCATTGAAAAAGTCATCAAGCGCACCATTGATCGCACCACCATATCCGGTTGGTCGCCTGAAATGGCACAGGCAGCCGCCGCACGTGCAAGCGCCGAGCCCCGTGAAGTCGAACGTGACATGGGCCGCAACGCCGGCAACCGTGGCGGCAGCAGCCGCAGTACAAATGGCCGTGGCAACGCTGGCCGTACCACGGGCGCACGCACCAGCACCGACGATCGTCCGCGCCGTTCCTCCGCACCTGGCACGCCGCGCAGTGGCCCATCGACGGCCTCAGGCAGGCCTGGCCGCAGCGGCGCCGCTGCGGGCGGAAACGAAGGTGGTCGCGCCACTACGCGCACCAGCAATGCACCACGCAGCGGCACTGGCCGCACTGATTCCGGCCAGCGTCACACCGGGCAGCGCGCGGCCTTGCTGGGCAAATAAGGCGTATTATTCGACTCCCCCGCTCCTGACACGCTGAATCATGTCACTGTCCACCTGGCTCGCTTTTTTTGCTGCATCCTGGGCGATTTCATTTTCGCCCGGCCCGGGTGCAATCTCGGCCATGGCCTCGGGCTTGAAGCACGGCTTCCGGCGCGGGTACTGGACAACCATAGGGTTGCAAATCGGTCTGCTAATACAGTTTGTCGTCGTGGCCGTGGGCCTTGGCGCACTGCTTGCAGCGTCCGAAACAGCCTTTGGCATCATCAAGTGGCTGGGGGTCGCGTATCTTGTTTACCTGGGGTGGTGCCAGTTTCGCACCGACGCCGCACCTGTAGCGGTGTCTTCAGGTCGCCAGCCACATGTCAGGGTGCGCGAAATCGTAGCGCGAGGCATATTAATCAATGTCACCAACCCCAAGGGCACGGTGTTTCTGCTGGCTGTCGTGCCACAGTTTCTGGATCTGACCAAACCCATGGCCCTGCAATATGTCATTATTGCGGCCACACTCTGTTTTACCGACTTAATCGCCATGGGCTGCTACACCACGCTCGCTTCACGCATGCTTAAGGTGTTTCGCAGCCCTCGCCATGTACGCTGGCTAAATCGCGGCTTTGGCGCCCTGTTTATTCTTGCGGGTACAGTACTCGCCTCGTTCAGCCACCACCGATAACCGGGCTGGCGGCCCTTAAACGCTAAAAATAGTCTATGAGCATTAAACAAGAAGTCGAACGACGACGCACGTTTGCCATTATTTCTCACCCTGACGCGGGC
The DNA here is from genome assembly GCF_008369125.1 of Pusillimonas sp. ANT_WB101. Taxonomy (NCBI): domain Bacteria; kingdom Pseudomonadati; phylum Pseudomonadota; class Betaproteobacteria; order Burkholderiales; family Alcaligenaceae; genus Pusillimonas; species Pusillimonas sp. ANT_WB101. The sequence goes on from NZ_VOAY01000005.1 coordinate 511,806, forward strand.
AAAACCACGCTGACCGAAAAGCTGTTGCTTTTTGCAGGTGCCATCCAGATCGCGGGCAGTGTTAAGTCTCGCAAGGCGAGTCGTCACGCCTCGTCCGACTGGATGGAAATCGAAAAACAGCGTGGTATCTCGGTGGCGTCCTCCGTCATGCAGATGGAATATCGCGACTGTGTCATCAATTTGCTCGACACCCCGGGCCACCAGGACTTCTCCGAAGATACCTACCGTGTGCTGACTGCGGTGGACGCTGCGCTCATGGTCATCGACGCCGGCAACGGCGTCGAGCCACAGACCATACGCCTGTTGCAGGTATGCCGGGCACGCAATACGCCCATTATTACGTTCATCAACAAGCTTGACCGCGAAGTACAAGAACCGCTAAACCTGCTTTCAGAAATTGAGTCACATCTGGGCATGGACGCGGTGCCTTTCTCGTGGCCAGTCGGCATGGGCCGCTCATTTGGTGGTGTGTACGATATCCGTCGCAACCGCATGCGCGTATTTCGCGCCGGCCAGGAGCGTCGCGAGGACCACGATGAGTTTATCGATGGTCTCGACAACCCGGCCATTGCTGCACGGTTCGGTGACGCGTTTGCCAAAGCCCATGATGAAATCGAGCTTATCCAGGCAGCCGCCCCCGAATTTGATCTCGAAAAGTTTCTTGCAGGCAAGCAGACGCCGGTATTTTTTGGCTCGGCCATCAATAACTTCGGCGTGCAAGAAGTGCTGGATGCACTGGTCGACCTGGCTCCACGGCCCGGGCCCCGCACCGCACTGCAGCGCATCGTCCAGCCCGTTGAACCCAAATTCAGTGGCGTGGTCTTTAAGGTGCAGGCCAATATGGACCCAGCACACCGTGACCGCGTGGCATTTGTAAGGGTCAGCTCAGGCCGTTTCGAGCGAGGCATGCGGCTAAAAGTGTCCCGCACCGGCAAAGAGATACGACCCAATAACGTCGTGTCGTTTCTATCGCAGCGTCGCGAATTGCTTGATGAGGCCTATGCGGGCGATATCATCGGCATACCCAACCACGGCATATTGCAACTGGGTGATGTGCTTACAGAAGGCGAGCAGCTTCAGTTTACGGGTCTGCCGTTTTTCGCACCCGAATTGTTTCAGGGCGTCGAGGTCAAAGATCCATTACGCACTAAACAGTTGCGCGTAGGCCTGACACAGCTGGGTGAAGAGGGTGCCATACAGGTGTTTCGCCCCGAAATCGCCGGAGGCACATTGTTGCTTGGCGCAGTGGGCCAATTGCAGTTCGAGGTCGTGGCTCATCGCCTGAAAACCGAATACGGTGCCGATGCCCGAATGATGCCTTCCCGTTACAATCTGGCACGTTGGTTTACAGCCGAAGATCCCAAAATATTGCGAAAATTCATGAATGCCAACGCTGCCAACATCGCCTATGATGTCGTCGACGCGCCTGCATTCCTGGCCACTTCCCCGGCACAGCTGCGTGTGGCGCAAGAACTCTACCCCGATATCGCCTTCCATGCCATGCGCGAGCATGGCGGCCAGGTTTTTGGCCAGCATGGGTAAGCCCAGCGAGGCGCTGGTGCGCCCGCCGCTTATAGGCTTGTACACTTGGGGTTGTTTACCAGACCGAGAGCAATAATGTCCTGGCGTTTTATCTTAGCGATTTTACTGATTGCCGCAGGCGCATCTGCCTGGGGCGGTTTACATCTCGGCAACTGGCTTGTGGCTCACGGTCCGTCGTCTCCCGTTGAGTCTACCGATCTCCAGTTAGCCAACACGCCTGTGCTTGATGCCAATGGCCAGCCTTTCATGGCCATGCCGCCTCAGCCATTGGTCAACGGCCGACTGGGTGTGCCAGAGCTTCCCGATCAGGTCGCCTGGCAAATCCCAGAAGCGTCCGTGCGCCAATTGGAAGCCAGCTCTGCCATCCAGCTTTCCACAACAACCATTACTATGGACGTCGCGCGACAAATCGCCCAGGGCGATTTCGATGTGCCAGGCCTGAGTGGTATTGCCGATGTAGGCAATCTGGTCGGTGGCGGTAGTGGCAGGCAGCCATTGCAGCCGGTAGACATGGCACCGCCACCGCCAGCGCCGTCCACAGCTACGCCGCAAAACGATCAGGCATGGCAGGCCAGTCTCAGGCGAGAACTGCAGGCTTGCAGCGCAAAAAGCTTTTTTGATCGTCCCAGCTGTGCATGGGCGGCCCGCAACAAATACTGTGAGCCAAATAACGCTTGGGGCCGTGTAGGCAACTGCCCGGCCAAGACGTTCTAATACGTAAATGCATACAGGCCGTGCTACTTATGGCCTTTATAAGTTGTGGCGGTTAAAGGTTAAAGCCGTTGAAAGGTAAGACCGTTAAACGTCAAAGCCATCGAAAATTAAGACCGTTAAAAATCAAAGCTTTTGAACGTTAAGGCTGTTAAAAGTAAAGGCCTGGGTCCGGTGCAACACCGGACCCAGGCCTTTTAGTTTTTTACGCTCGCATTGACAGCATGAGGACGTATTCGCGAATACCGGTCAGGCCATATCTACACAGCAACCAGCGAAGTTTTCCGGCAATACATTAATGCGCGGCCCCGCAGCGCAGCACTGGGCAGCACGAGACGGGACGGGACAGCACGGCACGGCAAGTTACTTAAATACCCGCAGTCCTTACTCGCCCATTTGGGATTGCAGGTAATTTTGCAGGCCTACGTGTTCGATAAGTTCGATCTGGGTTTCCAGATAATCAATATGCTCCTCAGTGTCATCCAGTATGTGCTGGAACAGATCGCGCGATACATAATCACGCACTGCTTCACAATGCGCCATGGCTTCTTTTACGGTTTCTTGTGCGCCGGTTTCTAGTTTGAGATCACAGGAAAGGATTTCAGGCACGTTTTCGCCGATCAGCAGCTTGTGCAGATCTTGCAGATTAGGCAGTCCGTCAAGCATAAAAATGCGCTCTATCAACATGTCAGCGTGCTTCATCTCGCCAATAGATTCTTCATACTCATGCTTGCCCAGCTTCTTAAAGCCCCAGTGATTGAGCATGCGGGCATGCAAAAAATACTGGTTAATGGCTGTCAGCTCATTCTTGAGTTGCGCATTTAAAAACTGGATAACCTTGGTGTCGCCTTTCATGGCCTGCTCCCTTTATTCATTGATACACACTGCCGCCCGCGATGACACGCGTGCAGCAGCCCAAGACATTAAATGCCTAGACCGTAAGGCTACCATGCTTGCCCGTTAGGCTGACGATTAGCTTGTTGAAAATCAACACCTTATAAACAGGGCTGACAATGAGAATGACTCTGTCTACGAATACTGGGACAGTCTGAATCGCGGCCGTATTTGCTCGGGTATCTGCTCGGGTATCTGCTCGGGTATCTGCTCGGGTATCTGCTCGGGTATCTGCTCGGGTATCTGCTCGGGTATCTGCTCGGGTATCTGCTCGGGTATCTGCTCGGGTATCTGCTCGG
>NZ_VOAY01000006.1:0-286390 GCF_008369125.1 Pusillimonas sp. ANT_WB101
AACGCCCTAACTGCCTAAGTGGCGGCCCTCACACTGCGGGAAAACCCTAGGTGTTTGTGCTGCGAAGAACGAGACTATAGCAAGCCGTTTTAAACCACGCAAATCGATTTACCCCAAAAACGCCCTGAGCCGCCTCTGTAAAGCACCTGTTTAACCACCAAGGCTATGAAAGATAAAGGGAATAAATAAATTAGAAATAAATGAAATTAATTGGGAAAAGAATGAAATTTGCGCTCAGGGCGTGGGGTTTACGGGAATATCTTGGGATTTTGAGCTGATGCAGGATGGGTATTCGCTGGGTATTCGCTGGGTATTCGCTGGGTATTCGCTGGGTATTCGCTGGGTATTCGCTGGGTATTCGCTAAATACTCGCTGAGTGTTCGCTGGGTATTCGCTAAATACTCGCTGAGTGTTCGCCGGGTATTGGCTAGGTTTCGCTGGATATCGCTGGGTATTGCCTGGGTACCTACACAGACAGTCGCTAGGCTACCTACACAGGCAATCATATCTAGCCGGAAGACACAGTATGGACGCGGCCAGCGTAAACACATGAGCGAAATTCGTTTACTGGCTCAATACACTACGACTTGCTGAGTCCATGCGCGGATGGAAGCTAGCCCCTCTTTCTTTCTCCAAGCGCAGTTGCCCTCGTGTCCGCAGGTTCAAGCCGTTCTCTTTATCCACGCCGTTCTCTATATATATGCACGGATGGTGGTTTCTTCTTATTTGCGGGACGTAAGACGCCTCCCCTGCCCTGCCTCCGCCCCCAGGTGAACACTGGCAGGACGTTCCCCTGGATGGAGGCGACGAAAAGAAAGCTTTTTGTATAGCTGGTGCTAGATAGTCAGGCACCCGCAAGGCTACCAGCCAGCACATCTTGAGAGCGAGTGCCATGCCGGGTTTACACAAACAGCAAGAATTCCTTTATCTTTGCAGTAGTAGCGTTGAATCTGCGCAGGCAACCAGAGTCACGTGTCGCGATACAAACCAGGTTTACGGGTGTACTGGCTTGGCACGTTGAATCTTTCTGGCTGCACACGGGCAACAGCAACGCTTCCTGTATAACTAACACTATAAGAACTCCGGCAATCCACCCGCATCACACAGACAAGAGCATGCATGACTGAAGATATTTTGATCAACGTAACGCCATTTGAAACTCGCGTAGCACTTGTTGAGCAAGGCGCAGTACAAGAGATACATATTGAACGCAGCATACAGAGAGGGCACGTTGGCAACCTGTATTTGGGCAAGATAGTGCGGGTTTTGCCTGGAATGCAAAGCGCTTTTGTTGACATCGGCCTGGAGCGCGCGGCGTTCATTCATGTCGCCGACCTCAGGCAGAACCGCTCGGAACGCAGCAGTGGCAGTGCCATCACCCCTATTGAAAAGTTGTTGTACGAAGGGCAATCTTTAATGGTGCAGGTGATTAAAGACCCTCTAGGCACTAAGGGTGCCCGGCTGTCGACGCAAATTAGCATTGCGGGGCGCATGCTTGTTTACCTGCCCTATGACCCTCACATTGGTATTTCACAAAAAATCGAATCAGAGGCCGACCGGTATGCGTTGCGCGAACGCGTGCAAAGTTTCAAGGCGCCGGACGAAACCGGCGGATTCATCGTACGGACTCAGGCCGAAGGCGCGACCGATGACGAGTTGAAGTCTGACCAGTCTTACTTGAGCACGCTCTGGGCGGCGGTTCAGGCCAAAGCGAAAACCTTGCCGGCGCCCTCTTTGCTCTATAACGACCTTACATTGGCTCAGCGCGTGCTGCGCGACATGGTTGGCCCACACACCGGCACCATACGCGTCGATTCGCGCACCACCACACAGCAGCTGATTGATTGGGCAAAAACCTATACACCTTCGGTGCTTGATCGAATTCAGCACTACAGCGGTGAACGACCACTGTTTGATATCGCCAATGTCGACGAGGAAATTGCCCGCGCGCTGTCTCGTCGTGTAGACCTGAAATCAGGCGGCTATCTGATTATTGATCAGACCGAAGCCTTGACTACGGTTGACGTCAACACAGGCGGATTTGTAGGTGGACGCAATTTCGACGACACTATTTTTAAAACCAATCTGGAAGCAGCGGTTGCAATGGCACGACAGCTGCGCCTGCGCAATCTTGGCGGCATTATTATTCTTGATTTTATTGATATGGACGATGTTGGCCACCGGGCTTCGGTGCTGGCGGAGTTCAATAAGGCACTAGGCAAGGATCGCACGCGTACAACTGTCAGCGGCTTTAGCCAGCTTGGTCTGGTTGAGATGACTCGCAAGCGCACGCGCGACTCTTTGGCTCATCAAATGTGCGAGCCTTGCCCCACATGTCAGGCGCGAGGCAATGTGCGCACGCCACGTACATTGTGCTATGAGATTCTTCGAGAGATTCTGCGTGAGTCGCGACAGTTCAACCCCAAAGAATTCCGCATTCTGGCCTCTCAGGCAATTGTGGACTTATTTCTGGAAGAAGAAAGCTCTCATCTTGCCATGCTGGGCGATTTCATCGGGAAGCCGATTTCTCTGGAAGTAGAGAGCCAGTACTCCCAGGAGCAATACGATATTGTGCTGATCTGAGCTTCTACGCGTTTTTGGCCATACCATTCAATAGCTCAAGCGACTGAAAAGTAAAAAATAGTTATATCTATATGTTTCCTCGCGCACCCTTGCATGCCGTATCAACTTGGTAGCTAGGATCTCTAGCTACCAATTGGAGCCAGGGAAATGGTAGCTAAGCGTATTTTACAAGGCATGCTCTCAGACACAGAAATTAAAAGGTGGATACGTGCAGGCAACCCGGTTGCTAAACCTGATGCTGGCGGCCTTACGTACACTTTATCTAACTCGGGAACGGCGTCTTGGGTGCTGCGCTATAGCCTGGTAAGACGCCAGCACGAAGTAGCGCTCTGAAATTAAAGCATAAAGCGGTCGGCGAACACGCTGCCCCCCGCCGCCCTAAAGGGCACACAGCTGACTTGTCTTTAAATACTGGATGGATGCTAGAAGAGGATACGGGCTAGAGCCTATCAGCTTTTATACTAGTATATACAATGGTCTTGTACGAGCATACGGAAAACTTAGAATACAAGCTCAATTATTCTAGGAAGAACATCATGCGCAAGCAGACACAAGTAGTTTCGGAACAGTACGCCCCGGTTGCCGCTGCATATCTGACCAGCGCCGTGCATGCCGAAGGTCAGGATTTGCAGGACTTGGCAGCCTTCGTCAAGGCACAACCAGAGGCCAGGGTGCTCGACCTTGGTTGCGGCGCAGGGCACGTAAGCTTTGCCGTGGCGCCCTTTGCAGCCAGCGTCACGTCTTACGATTTGTCAAAGGAAATGTTGGCGCTGGTGCAGCGCACAGCGCAAGAGCGCGGCCTTGGCAACATACAAATTCAACAGGGCTACGTTGAGGACTTGCCATTTCCCGCAGAGTCCTTCGATATCGTTCTTACTCGTTATAGCGCTCATCACTGGGTCTGTATTCAGACTGCGGCAGAGCAGATTATGCGGGTCCTGAAGCCCGGCGGAAAATTGGTGGTCATCGATGTTGTAGCGCCAAAAAACGCGCTATTGACAACGTTTATGCAATCCATCGAATTGCTGCGCGATACTTCGCATGTGCGAAACCGCTCGGTACCCGATTGGGAAGCGATGCTTAAGGGCGAAGGCTTCCAAGACTTGGCGTCGCGAGAATGGCGATTACCGCTGAACTTTGCCACTTGGGTCGAAAGAATGAAAACGCCCGCCGAGCATGTTGTCGCGATCGAGTCTCTTTTGAAAGATGCACCGACGGAAGTGCTGGAGTATTTTCAGGTGCGGGAAGACAATTCATTCACTGTCGACACGGCATGGGTTGAAGCGGTAAAGCCCGCGTAAATCATGGGTTGCCCAAGCAGGTAACCCTGTACACCGATCGCTTCTATGCGCAACTTAGCCGGCGGTACGAAGGCGATTTCGTTGCCGCTTTACCGTCGGCCAGCCCGGCCGGAAAGTAAGAATGGTTTGCATCAGCACAGCACTGTTCTTCGCATGACGTATGAGCGTTTTTTTTGAAAGTCAGCGCGCTGAAGAGATGGAGATTTTGTGCTTAACGGCGCAGTACAGCGGTAGGTGCGGCTCAGGCTGTCAAAATCTGCACATTGAGTCTGTATGGACATCGGGTATGTCTTCGCTTATTTCAACTGGATGGCTCATTAGAATGTTAGGCCGCCTTACACCAGCGCAATGGCAGTGATGTGCTGTAGGCGCCCTTGCGGCGCTACGCTCAGGAGGACTGTTTAGCCTTAACCTACCAGCCCCTAATGGAGCTTCTCTTTTGCCTGATAGGCACGCTTTATGCTCTGCCATAGATGAGCAGCACTAGCCAGCGCTTGTTCCTGCCACGGCCCAAGGGGTGCTCTTTCATTGGAGATAGATTATGAACCAACACGAAGCCCCAAAGAAGCCAGGCCAACATAAGCCTGATATGCCCGAGAAGAAAAGTCCCGCAAAGCCGAACCTGGGTCAGCCAGGCCAGCACAAGCCAGATGTCCCAGGACGCGCGCCCAACAGGCCGCCAGACAAACGGTAGATGGATTGCGCCGATAACACACCCCCGCTTCGGCGGGTTTTGTTTGGCCTGCTCGTTCTGAGTAGCCTCCCAGCACCCGCGGCACTATTACTAAAAAAGCCCACCTTGGTGCTCAGCTCTTAAAGCATCGACACATGCGGTTGGAACGGCGTGATCAACCGCACTTAGCGAGCACTTTTTCCATTGCCAATGGAAAGAACCAGCTTTCCAAACGGCTGCGCAAGATGTTCATGAGGCCTTGCGAGCGGATGAAAGCGGCGCTATAGCATGTCTTGCAGGGACGCCCCCATCTTGCTGGCGACTTAGTTATTTACTTTGTTATTAATGGCTACGGGCGTCGCTACCGCGCGAGCGGTAGGCCGGTACTTATCTTGCTGGCGGCTTAACCTTGTTTTGCTTTGCTATCGCTATCAGCTGGCTTTACTCTTGGCTGCCCAGGACATACGCCCGGATATTCAACCGCGTCGAAAAGCCGCTCAACACGGTCACGGGTGGCAGCGTCGTCATAATAACTGTAGATTTCAGCCTTGACTCGCTCCGGAGCAAGATAGGTTGCCATGACTTGGGTCAATTTAGCCACCACCGCGTTCTCATAGGTGGGCGACGGTTCGGGCATGTCGGTAAGTGTAGCGTAGTTTGTTTGCCGCGGCTCCATTTTGAAAACGGGCGCCGAGCCGCAGACTCGCTCTTGCTTGAACAATGCCATTTGCAGTTTTGCAAAGGTTGTCGGAATGATGCGGTCTTGGCGGTGATAGAGAGACGTATCCATGTGGGAAGCCGTAAGACGTGCCTCTGTGAGGCCCGCGTTTGGGCCAGTGGCGCAGCCTGCGAGTGTTGCAAGTAAAGCAACAAGAGCCAGTTTTTTCATGTTTGATTCCTATTCTGTCACGATACCAGCTACCTGGGCCAAGCTAGTAAATTCTGCCGCAGTACCAGCAATATGGGCCATGCTAGCAAATTCTGTCACGGTACCAGTCGCTTGGGCCAAACTAGTAAATTCCGTCACAGTACCAGCTGCCTGGGCCAAGCTGGTAAATTCTGTCACGGTACCAGCTGCCTGGGCCAAGCTAGCATTAAAAGAGATGTAAGCTTAATCTTCACGAAACTGCATGCGATATAACGATGCGTAGAGGCCATTAAGGTCTAGCAGTTCTTGGTGCCTACCCTGCTCTACGATGCGCCCCGCATCAAGCACAACTATACGGTCTGCCTTTTGCACGGTAGAAAGCCGATGTGCAATAACCAGGGTGGTGCGCCCTTTCATGAGGCGCTCAAGCGAATCTTGTACTTGTCGCTCAGACTCACTGTCGAGTGCCGACGTGGCCTCATCAAGAATGAGGATGGGCGCATTCTTGATAAGCGCACGAGCTATCGCGAGCCGTTGGCGCTGCCCGCCTGAAAGCTGATTTGCATTTTCGCCAACGGCGGTGTCAATACCTTGTGGTAGCCCCTGAACAAACTCCAGCAGGTTAGCCGCTGCCAGAGCGTCGTGAATCTGCTCGTTGCTGGCCTCACTGAGTGCCCCGTAGCCAACGTTTTCGCCTATGGTGCCTTCAAACAGCACGACGTCCTGGCTGACCAAAGACAACTGATGACGCAGGCTACGCAATGTGAGATCACGCACGGCGACACCATCGACCAGAACTTCACCTTTAGTGGGTGCGACGAAGCGGGGAATCATGTTGACCAGAGTGGTTTTGCCGCTACCTGAACGACCGACCAGCGCAACAGTTTCACCCGGCTCGACCACTAACGACACGCTGGAAAGTGTGTCTGAAATAGCGTTGGGAAAGCGATGCGTTATATCGCGCAGTTCAATGCGGCCAGCTATGGGGCTGTCGAAAGTGCGCGTTCCGGTGTCGTCTTCAGGTTTTTGGTCAATAAGCGCAAATACGCTTTCGCCCGATATAAGCATGCGCTGCATGGAGCTTGCTATATTGGTAAGCCGTTTGACGGGATCGAAGATCTGCCCCAAAGCCGCCATGAAGGCGGCAAAACTACCAACAGTGAGGTTGCCGTGGTTGGCCTGGTACAACGCCACGGCAATGACCGCCGCCACCGACAGGGCAATGGAAAATTGCGAAAGTGGTGACATGGCTGCATCGGCGCTGGCCGCCCTCATGGCAAAACGGCGCAGGCGACCATTGACGTAGTCAAAACGCTTTGACTCTCGCTTGTAACCATCAAACAGCTTGACGACGCGCTGGCCTTCGATACCCTCTCGCACGACGCGAGTGAGCTCGGCATTCATGCCAATGGTTTCGCGGTTGATTAGACGCAATCGACGAATAAAAATACGCGCGATCACCGTGGAGATGGGCAGCATGACGATGACAATGAGGGTGAGCTGCCATGACATGTACAGCAGTACGACCAGCAAGGCCACAACCACCAGCGTTTCACGTACCAGCACAGTAATTACGTCTGTCGCCCGACCGGCCACTGTGCCGGCGTCTATGGTGAAACGATTGAGCAGGCGGCCAGAGTCGCTGCGTTTGAATTCTTCGTCCGACAGCCCTAGCAGGCGGTCGAACATTTCTTTGCGCAGGCCTAGCAACACGTTTTGGGCCACCCACGACAGCAGATAGCTGCTGGCAAATGTAGTGATACCACGCAATAGCATAAGCCCAATGACTGCAAGCGGAATGGACCACATGTAGGAAGGTTTGGCGCCACTAAAGCCCTCATCAAGCAGGGGCTTCATGATTACGGCCAATGTTGGCTGAGTGGCCGCTGAGACGCTGACCAGCGCCACGGCAAGCGCGACAACCTTCCAGTAGGCGCCGACACGGGCGTAAATACGTCGCCAGAGATCAAAATTAACGGCGTCTGAATGCGTGGCTTGGGCAGAGGAATCTGACTTCAACAATAAACTCGCTTATATTAACGGCACGGGTCGGCCGGCCATTTTAACGGCAGACCTCTGTCCAGGTCACCGGACCAGGCTCATCATACTCTTCACAGCTGTTACAACGTTTGCCAATGCCTACGATTTCCGCCATCTACGTCCGTCTTCCAAATTGGATAGGCGATGTCTGCATGTGTCTGCCAAGCTTGCACGCGCTGCTCGAAACTCGCATACCGGTTGTTGTGTGCGCTCGCCCCTGGGCTCGAGACCTGCTATCAGCGTATCCGTTGGCAGGGTTTGTTGAAATGAAAGGCAGGTGGCAAGAAGATCGCGCCGCCGTACACACTCACAGGAAAAGGGCACGGTACGCACATCCACGAGGGCTGTTGCTGCCAGACTCCTTGTCTAGTGCCATGGTTTTCAAGTTTGCAGGCGTGCCAAGTGCAGGTTATCGCGACGATGGACGCAGTCTGATCCTGCGCTGGCCTGTCACAAAGCCTTCAAATGATCTGCACGCGGTTGAATCCTGGCATTATGTGACGACGCAGACCTTGCGACGCTGGGGCCTGCCAAGCACGCCGCTTGCGACCACACGCAAGCTCGATCTGTGGTTATCCGAACGACATCTTGAAGAAGGTCGGCGAGCCATGCTTGATGCCGGCCTGGAGGAAGGCCACTTTATTTTGATTGCTCCCACCGCGACGGGCTTGCACCGTGGGCAAATAAAAGTTTGGCCGAACTTCGATGCCCTGACTCGACAATTGCAAGATCAGGGCTATACCATCGTCATGTGTCCACCACCCGGCGAAACCGCTGAAGCAAAAAGAAACGCACCTACAGCGGGCTTAATCCCTTCTCTTAAGCTGGGTGCGTTTGCTACACTCACCCGTCTTGCCGGGCTGGTGGTATGCAATGATTCAGGCGTATCACATGTCGCTGCCGCAGCAGGTGCCAATCAGCTGACGCTTTTTGGTGTAACCCAGCGCGAGCGCACGGGGCCATGGTCAGAGACGGCATCCGGCCTTGGGTCGGCGCACGGTTGGCCCAGCCTGGACCAAGTATCGGAAACCATCCGGGCACTTTTACCCCCAAACGCAGTCAACATCGTTCATTCCGCCAACCAGAATCACAGCGCATGACATTTTCCAGCTTTCTGACCAACCTCGTAATACCACTTAATCTTTGCATTGCTTTACTGCTCATCGGCGCCGTCGCATTTATTGCCCGCCGACGCAAAACCGGTGTCATCCTGGCCGTTATCGGCGTGGGCTGGGCACTATTCTGGTCGCTACCTGCATCTACGTTATGGGCTGGCGGCCGGCTTGAGCAGTTATACCCCCATTCTCTGCCCATGAAACTGCCCACGGCTCAGGCCATAGTGGTGCTGGGCGGCAGTACGGCGAACAGCCGTATGAACTGGTTCGAGCCCTATGACAGCCAGCTGGCAAATTCGCGCGTCAACACGGCCGGCATACTTTACCGGGCAGGCCGTGCGCCCTTGATCATACTGTCGGGAGCGGCCCTTGATGGCAATATCAGCGAAGCCCAAATGATGGCCAACACGCTGGAGCAACAGGGTGTGCCCGAAAGCGCACTGGTACTGGAAGAGCGTAGCTATACCACTTACGAAAATGGCCTGTATACGTCTGAACTGCTGCGCCACCACCACATTTCAAATGTTTTGCTTGTCACGTCAGCCTTACACATGCCGCGCGCCGTGGCGGTATTCAGAAAGCAGGGAGTGGACGTTATCGCAGCGCCCTCACCTGCACAAATCGTGGTGCCGGGTGACCCTCAGTTCTCGTTCTGGCAGCCCAACTTGCGCGTGCTGAGTGCCAGTCGGTCTATCGTCAAAGAGTATGTCGCGCTGCTGGTTTATTGGGTGCGCGGGTGGATCTGAGCCAACGCCTTCTACGATGGTCTGCTGCAGCGCCCTCTGCCTGCTTATTGCTGATTTCTTATTACTTTGGTCCAGACATAAAACTTAGCTTGGCATAACGGAAGAAGCTGCCTGCCGCCGCCGTGATGGCCAGCACAAGGCCATGACGGCCGTCCAGAAAGCCGCGCCGTATCAGATAGATGCGTACAAATGTCCAGAACCCATGCCCGAGTGCGCTCAGTACTGTGGCCCGCTTACCGCGTGCATACATCATGGCCGCCGCATCGGATGAGTATCGGTTTACTTTTGCAATCAACGCATCCAGGTTGGCGTAAGGGTAATGAAGAAAGTGGTATTTGAGCCTGCGGGGCGTGCCGGTATTGAGTTCAACACGTTCGTGTACCGCCGCATCGGTGAATCGGGCCGAACCGCGCTGAAACAGCCGTAGCACGTAATCTGGCCACCAACCACTGTGCCTGATAAAGCGGCCACAGAAATCGGAAAGGCGGGCGATTTCACAGGCCTGTATTGAAGTGCCGGCCAGCACCTCTTTGATTTCGTCGGCCAGTTCTGGCGTAACCCGTTCGTCGGCGTCGATAGACAATATCCAGTCGCCCGTGGCCAAGTCGAGTGCCCTGTTTTTTTGGGGGCCGAACCCGGGCCAGTCAGACGTCACCTCGACGCGCGCACCAAAGTTGCGCGCAAGCTCAACCGTGTTATCGGTGCTGCCCGAATCGACCACAATAAATTCGTCTGCAAAGGCAACAGATTCGAGGCAATCAAGAATATGAGCAGACTCGTTCTTGGTGATGATGATGACAGAAAGAGTCATTTGCGTTTCCTGAGCTGTTTTTTCCAGGCGCGCCAGGCCAAATAGCCCGCACCCAGCTGGGGGTGAGCTGTGAGCCAGATGCGGCGGTTCAGCCAGCTTCCAGGTAGATTGCGAACAGCAAAGCGGTAGATATGCTCCGGACTGGTGCCCGGCAAGTTTTGCCCAAATGCGTCGGTTGTATAGAGATGGCGAAACCCGGCCTCTCGGGCCGCCTCGACGTAGTCGACGTCAAAGTACCCCTGTGGCCAGCATAAGTGGTTACTGGCCTCGCCCAGATTACGTTGCAGTGCGGCGCGCGAATCGGCCAGCTCTTGGGCAATATGTCGACGTTTGACATCGGCGTCGGCACCGCATTCTTTATCCCAGCGTGTGTGCGTATGGGTATGTGAGTGGAACTCGAAGGTACCCGCTTCGCGCATGGCGTGTATTTCGCTCCAGCGCAGCATAACGTCATCAGCCTGACCTTCTGCAAGGATTTTTTTACAGGCATGGTGATCTGGTGTAGCTGGCAAGGTGGCCCCTTGCCCTGCACAGGGCCTGGCGTCGCCGTCACCGATGAGCCCCGTGACAATAAACAGAATGGCGTGCAAGCCGTGGCGCTGTAGTATCGGGTGCGCATATACCCAGTTGTTGAGATAACCATCGTCAAAAGTGATGACGATCGATTTCTTGGGTACCGTTTCACCCGCCAGGTAGCCAGCGAACTGTTCTGCGGTTAACGAGGTATAGCCTGCGCGCGCCAGCCTGGCCATTTGCCGGTCAAACACCTCGGGCGTGACGGCAATCATGCCGCCTTCGGGCGTGACGTGGTGATACATCAGCACAGGAACAGCTGGCGTACTGCTCATTGGCGTTCTCCCAGCCATTTGCGATAAACGGATTCGGTACGTTCGGCCAGCCGCTCAGTTGAGAAAACACCCTCTTCGCGCACCATGCGATAGCCTGCCTGGCCCATGCGACGACGCAACTGTGGGTCGTCAACCAGCTGTTGTAACGCGGCTGTAAGCGCGGCCACATCTTTTGCCGGTACCAGCAGGCCGGTGACGTCTTCACGCATCATCTCTGCCACACCACCTACGCGTGTGCCAACAACCGGCAAGCCGGCGGCCTGTGCCTCGACATATACCGTGCCCGATGCTTCTTGCTCCGTAGCCAGTGCGAACAGATTACAGCCAGCAAGCAGATTGGGCACATCTCGTCGTGTACCCAGCATGTGAATACGAGACTGCAGGCCCAACTGCGCTACATAGGCCTGCACCTGTTCAAAGGTGGGTGAGCCACTGCCTACCAGAACCAGATGCAGTTGCGGCCTGTCTGCCATCAAGGGCCGAATGGCGTCGATAAGGGTGCGATGCCCCTTCTTTGCGCGCATGACGGCCACACAACCCACAACGATGTCGTCATTGGAGAGCCCAAGCTCGTCACGAAGCGTTGAGTGTTCGACCAGCGGAGGCAGGACGATAGGTGAATAAATAGTGGCGACATGCTGTTCAGGCACGCCACGGCTGATGAGATAGCTGCGGACATAATCGCTGACCGTGGTAACGCGATGTGGCAGCCAGGTGTAGGAAAGCATGGAGCCAACCTTGTTGGCCAGGTGGCGTGTGCGGACGATAAGGGGCCCGCCGTTCAGCCTGCCTGCCGTGCCCGCAATCAGTGTGTCGATACGACTGTGGGTATTGATGACGTCGTAGTTGCCTTGGCGCAAAATGCCACGCATGGCGGCCACGCCTTTAAGGTAATTTGATGCGCCCCCCATGGGCATGGTGTGCACAATAAACCCATCATCGCGCAGCCGGGATACAAGCTGAGCCTGCGGCTGGCACACGGCCTCAAGTTGATGCCCACGATCGCGCATGGCGTGCAGTTCTTTATATATGCGGTGTTCCTGCCCGCCGAAGGCGACGGCCGCTTCAGTATGAAGAATGCGCAAAGGCTGCATCAGTAAATAATCTCCACAGCCTCTCGGTCTACCCACCGGTCAAGTTGTTCGAACATGGCGTCTGCCATACGCACACGCCAGTCTTCACCCAGCTTGAGCGTGCATAGAAAGGGGCTTTTGTGCAGGCGTATTTCAACAGGCACACCCGGGATGCCATTTTCAGGTTCGGCGCGAAATGGGTTTAGCACCTGCCGCAGACGATTGGTATCGGCGTTGCCATTTAACGAAATACGCAAGCTGCGTGCCCTTTCTTCACGGGCCAGCTGCAAATCGTAAACAGCATCGGCAGAAACACGCAGCCCTCCTGAATAATCGTCATTGCTGACTTTGCCATGAATAATGACGAGATGATCTTCTTTTAGGCGGTTGCGATGCTGCTCGTATAGCTCATTAAATACCGCTACTTCGACCTGGGCGGAGCCATCATCAAGCAAGGCGTACATCATCTTGCCGCGGCGAGTCATCTTGACACGCACCGAAGCCAACACGCCCGCAAACCACTGCAGACTGCGCGACGGTTCGAGACGGACAAGCGGTGTGGGCGCGAAACGACGTACCTCATCGCGCCAGGCATCGAAAAGATGGCCACTGAAATAAAACCCCAGGGCTGCCTTTTCTTGCAACAGCCGTGTTTGAAGATCCCACGGTGCAACTTTGGCCAGCTCACCTTCGACAATGTCATTGGCATCATCGGCGAACAGCGAAACTTGATTGGCGCTGCGTGCGGCTTGCTCCGCCGCCTCGATCGCGTTGCCAATCGTGGCCAGCAGTGCCGCACGATTTTCTTCGATCTGATCGAACGCACCTGCGCGTATCAGCGCCTCTATGGTGCGGCGGTTAACCATGTGGCGATTAACGCGGCGGCAGAAGTCAAACAGGCTGACGAACGGCCCGCTCTCTTCTCGTGTTCTGATGATCTCTTCAACAGCAGCTTGACCCGTGCCCTTTACCGCCCCCAAACCGTAGCGCATGGTGCGCGGTGGCAGGCCTTTTGCCACGTATTCATCGTTTACAGGCTCAAAGCGGTAAGGCGACGCATTGACGTCGGGCGGCAACACCTCGACCTTATTGGCCAGTGCGTCTTTCCAGAAAATCTGCACCTTGTCAGTGTCATCCATGTCTGACGACAAGGTGGCGGCCAGAAACTCGGCTGGATGATAATACTTGAGCCAGGCTGTCTGATAGGCGATCAGCGCATAAGCAGCAGAGTGACTCTTGTTAAAACCATAGCCTGCAAATTTTTCCATCAAGTCGAATAGCTTGACGGCCAGCTCGGCGTCATACCCTTTTTCAACAGCACCGGTTTCAAAGAGCACGCGGTGCTTGGCCATTTCTGAGGGCTTTTTCTTACCCATGGCACGTCGCAGCAGGTCGGCGCCACCCAGTGTGTAGCCCCCGATAATCTGCGAGATCAGCATCACCTGCTCTTGGTACACGATTACCCCATAGGTACTCGAGAGCACAGACTCCAGGTCTTTGTGAAAATAGTCAACTTCAGCGCGACCATGCTTACGATTGACGAAGTCGACCACCATGCCTGACTCAAGCGGGCCGGGGCGATACAGCGCCAGCATGGCGATAACATCTTCAAAGGTATTGGGTCGAAGATTCTTGAGCAGCTCTTTCATACCGCGCGACTCAAGCTGGAACACCGCCGTGGTATTGCCTTCACACAACAACTGGTACGCCTTGGCGTCGTCGAGTGGCAAAGACAGAATATCGAAGTCGCGCTTAGTTTCGTTGAACCGACGCACAAAGCGCACGGCCCAGTCGAGAATAGTCAGGTTGCGCAGGCCAAGAAAGTCAAACTTGACCAGGCCAGCGGCCTCGACATCGTCTTTGTCATATTGCGAGAAGGCATTGCTGTCAGTGCCAGGCTGGCAATACAGCGGGCAAAAGTCAGTGAGTTTGCCAGGGGCGATCAAAACACCCCCGGCATGCATGCCAATGTTACGGGTCAAGCCTTCAAGCGGGCGCGCTAGGTCAATTAGCGCCCGTACCTCTTCGTCTTGCTCGTAGCGCTCTTTGAAGGTTGGCTCTTCATTGAGTGTGCGCTCCAGCGACCAAGGGTCAGCAGGGCTGAAAGGGATCAGCTTGGAAAGCCCGTCACAAAGTGAATAAGGCATTTCGAGCACGCGCCCCACATCACGCACCACCGCCTTGGCACCCAGCGTGCCGAACGTGGCAATCTGGCTGACAGCTTCTTTGCCGTACTTTTGCTTGACGTACTCAATGACACGTTCGCGATTATCCTGGCAGAAATCGATATCGAAGTCAGGCATGGAGACACGTTCGGGGTTCAGAAACCGCTCAAACAGCAAGTCATACCGAAGTGGATCGAGGTCAGTAATGCCCAGCGAGTAAGCGACCAGCGACCCTGCGCCCGAGCCACGCCCAGGCCCCACCGGCACGCCATTATTTTTGCCCCAGTTGATGAAGTCGGCAACGATAAGAAAGTAGCCTGGGAAACCCATGGAAATAATGGTTTTGCATTCCCAGCGCAGTCGCTCTAGATATTTGGGATAGTTTTTCTCGCGTTCTGCCTCGTCAGGAAACAGCTGCAGCATGCGCTCTGCAAGCCCTTCTTCGGAAAGCTGCACCATGAAATCGTCGAGCGTAATGCCTTCGGGTGTTGGAAAATTGGGCAGTTGAGGCTTGCCCAACACCAATGTCAGGTTACAACGCTTGGCAATCTCGACCGTGTTGGCTAGGGCAGACGGCACATCAGCGAACCGACTTGCCATTTCTTGCGAACTGAGCAGGTATTGATCGCGGGTAAAACGCCGTGGCCGTCGGGCATCGCCGAGCCGCTCGCCTTCGGCGATGCACACGCGGGCTTCATGGGCGCGAAAATCTGATTCTTCGAGAAACTGAACCGGATGGGTAGCAACAACAGGCAAGCCTTGCGCCGCAGCCAACCGCACAGCGGCCTGCACATAGGCCTCATCACCGTCATGCCCACTGCGTTGCAGCTCAATGTAATAGCTGTCAGGAAACGCACGCGCCCAGTCTGCGGCAAGCTCAGCCGCCTCGGCAACCCGACCGGCCTCCAACAGTTGCCCTACATCGCCCGCCCTGCCTCCAGACAGCACAATAAGCCCCTGCGCCTGCAGCAGCCATTCGCGCTTGACCTCGCCGCGACCTCGGTACTGGTTGTCAAGCCACGCGCGGGTAAGCAGCTCGCAAAGCGCCAGATAGCCATCATGATTGCGCACCAGCACAAGCAGGCGCGACGGCTTGTCGCGATCAATGGGGTTTTCTAGCCACAGATCGGCACCGGCAATGGGTTTAACGCCATTATTGCGAGCGGCCCGATAAAACTTGATGAACCCGAACAGATTCATCAAATCGGTAATGGCCATAGCAGGCTGGCCATATCCGGCTGCCTTTTTGATGAGCTGCGGTATACGGGCGATGCCGTCCACGACCGAAAACTCGGAATGGACGCGCAAATGGACAAAAAGAGGACAAGAGGTTGCTTCAGTCATGTCGGGATTGTACCTAGGCTGGGCCGATTCTGGGAGAGACCAGAGCAGTATGGGTACTCATGCTCCGACCTCGAAGCAGCACCAGCCTCGCTATCCCCCGTGGAATCCCCTATGGCAAATGAAAACGCTGATTGCTATAAAATGAAAACGTTTTCATTTTAGGTTTGGCATATGTCAGACATAAGGCGAGTCGCCGCGTTGGCCGGCTGTTCCATTGCCACCGTATCGCGCTGTTTCAACGAACCTCATCTGGTTCGCGAGAAAACACGCGAACGCATTTTGGCCATTGCAAGCCAAGAACGGTTTCGTCCTAACCTGATAGGACGGCAACTGCGGCGCAAGCAAACGGGGCTTGTAGGCGTGATGCTGCCCTCGCTTACAAACCCCATTTTTGCTGACTGTGCTGCGGGTATAGAACAGGCACTCGAAACGCAGCATAAACGCATGCTACTCACGACAACACAGTACGAAGTAAGTAAAGAAAGCCAACTTATTGAGATTCTTCTTCGCCAGCAGGTTGACGGGCTGCTGCTTACCGTGGCTGATACGGCACATTGCGACGCGCTGGACTTGCTTGCACGAGAAAACGTGCCCTATGTACTGATGTACAACCATACAGAAGGCTTTCCGTCTGTTTCCATTGACGACCGTGTCGCCGCACGCGACGCCATTGAGCATTTGCTCAACGCTGGCCACCAGCATATTGCAATGATCGCAGGCTATGTGGCGGCGTCAGATCGCTCGCGCTTGCGTTATCAGGGATACGAAGATGCCATGTTTGCCGCAGGCCACAAGCCGCTACCACTTCTTGAGGTGGATTTCGATGCACGCACCATTGAAACCAGTTTGCAACATTGGCTGGATAACATGGCGAGTGCACCGACTGCCGTGTTCTGCAGTACAGATTTACTCGCACTTGAGGTAATAAAGTTACTGCGTGAGCGTGGGGTTCATATTCCCCGAGACATGTCCATTATTGGCTTTGACGGGCTCAAATACGGCCAACTTATCGAGCCAACACTAACGACGATCAGCCAGCCCAATCATGAGATTGGTCGGCGCGCGGCTGAGCGCCTGCTTGCCCGCCTAGATGGTACAGACATCCACCATGACTCTTTATTTCTCGACCACGTTTTGCTGGAAAGAAAAACGGTTGGTGCACCCAGCCTAGATCGCAGGCGCTAAGACGCCATGCAGCCTGTTGGCAACTATTTGCCAGCGGGGTTTACTCACCAAGGAGCTGTACCATGAAACTTCGAAAATTCCTGATGCTCGGGGTCTTTATGACACTGAGCATGAATATGGGTGCCGCGAGCGCCGCCAGTTCAGATGACCTGGTCATTTGCTACAACTGTCCTCCGCAATGGGCAGACTGGGCAGGCCAGGTCAAAAACATTAAAAATGACCTCAACTTAACGGTGCCTCTGGACAATAAAAACTCGGGGCAATCGCTGGCCCAGATTATTACCGAGAAAAACAGCCCGGTCGCAGATATTGTTTACCTTGGCATCACGGCGGCCATTGAGGCCACGAAGCAAGATGTACTTGGCAGCTACAAACCCAAAAACTGGGATGAAATCCCCGATGATCTGAAAGACAAGGACGGTCGCTGGGTCGCCATCCACTCGGGCACCATCGGCCTTTTTGTGAATGAGGCAGCACTCGAAGGCAAGCCGGTGCCGCAATCATGGAGTGACCTGCTCAAGCCTGAATACCGCGGGTTGGTAGGCTATCTTGATCCAAGCAGCGCTTTTGTGGGCTATGCAGGCGCCGTTGCAATTAACCAGGCTATGGGTGGCACCCTTGACGACTTTACGCCAGCCCTGGACTACCTTAAAAAGCTTAAACAGAACAAGCCTATTGTGCCAAAGCAGACCTCGTACGCCCGTGTTCTCTCAGGCGAGATACCTATCTTGATCGATTTTGATTTTAATGCGTACCGGGGCAAATACAAGGATGAAGCCGACATCCAGTTTGTTATTCCAAAAGAAGGCAGCGTGACGTTTCCATACACCATTTCATTGGTGAAGGGCGCTCCACATGAAGCGAACGCCAAAAAGGTCATCGACTACCTGCTTTCGGACAAAGGCCAGGCACATTGGGCGAATGCCTTTCTCAAGCCTGTGCGTCACGTTGATATTCCGAAAGACATCGCAGACAAGTTTTTGCCTGACAGTGAGTATGCACGCGTAAAAACCGTGGACTACACAAAACTCGCCGCGAAGCAAGAAGCCTTCCAGCGCATGTATCTTGACCAGGTGAACTAAGCGAAACGCAAATGCAAGATCTGACCCTTCCCTTTCGCTGGCGCTTTGCGTTACTAATCCCTGCACTGGTTGTGTTCACAGCCTTCTGGCTGTTGCCAGTTGGCATGCTCATCAGAATCAGTGCAGGCGACAACGGTTTTATACAAACATATACAGCCATTCTGAGCGACTCACGATATTTGCAGAGTCTTTGGCAAACCGTCGCTCTGTCGCTCGCCGTTACGGCCGCCACCATCGTACTTTCGGTCATCAGCGGGTTGTTTCTGACGCGCAATGAGTTTCCTGGCAAACGGATAGTCATTTCAATGTTGACGTTGCCTTTGGCGTTTCCGGGTGTAGTCGTGGGTTTTATGGTGATTATGCTTGCCGGCCGACAAGGCATTATCGGCAGCATCAGCCAGGAACTACTCGGCCACAAACTGGTTTTTGCCTATTCCATGGCCGGCCTGTTCTTGGGTTATTTGTATTTTTCCATACCCAAGATCGTGCTGTCGGTCATGGCGGCGGCAGAATCCATGGATGCGTCACTGGAAGAAGCGGCGCATTCACTGGGGGCAGGCTCGTGGGCCGTTATGCGTGACGTGACTCTACCTGCCCTCGCGCCTTCTCTGATTGCGTCGGGCGCCATCTGTTTTGCGATTTCAATTGGCGCTTTTGGCACCGCATTTACGCTTGCCACCGATATTAATGTGCTGCCTATGACGATTTATACAGAATTTACGCTTAACGCCAACCTGGTCACTGCTGCGGCGCTGAGCGTGATCCTCGGCGTCGTCACGTGGGCAATTTTGACACTTGCCCGTAATTTTGCCGGCACAACCATGATGGCAGGTGGCTAAATGCGTAGAACTCATCGCCTGCTGTTCTGGTGTCAGCTGGCAGTCACACTGCTAATCTGTGCATTTCTTATTGTGCCGGTGTTTGTCTCGGCGCTGACTGGCTTCTCGGTCAACTATTTCAAAGGGCCATCTGCCGGTCTGACCATGAAGTGGGTGATTAAAGTGCTCGAAGACTATCACATGGCGATTCTGAACTCGCTGATCGTCGCGGGCACCACACTGGTGGTTGTACTACTGATCGGCATACCGGCCGGATACGTGCTTTCGCGCTGGAAAAGCCGCTTTGCCCGTCTGATCGAAGAGTTGATCACCCTGCCCATCGCGCTGCCGGGGCTGGCTAGTGCACTGGCCATTATTACTGTGTACGGCGGGTTCCGCGAGTTTCGTATCAGCTTGTGGTTCATTATTTGCGGGCATGTGATCTTTACGTTGCCCTTCATGGTGCGGTCTGTATCGGCGGCCTGCTCCAGTCAAAACATCAAAACGTTGGAAGAAGGGGCGGCCAGTTTAGGAGCACGCTTTGTACAAAGGTTTATGGGTGTTGTGGTTCCTAATATTCGTTCAGGCATTCTGGCGGGCTCGCTGATGGTGGTTACCCTGTCGCTGGGCGAGTTCAACCTGACGTGGATGCTGCATGCGCCTCAAACCAAAACCCTGCCTGTCGGGCTCGCCGACGCCTATGCCTCTTTGCGAATTGAAGTGGGCAGCGCCTACACCACGGTGTTTTTCCTTATCGTGATACCGCTGCTGCTTCTGATGCAATCTCTGGACAAACCAAAACGGCTGAAGCCATGAAACTGAATTCGATCCCAATTACGCTTGAAAACTGTAGCAAAACCTACCATGACACCATGGTGCTGCAGAAAACCGACCTGGCCATCGGCGCTGGTGAAACACTGGTTTTGCTGGGCCCTTCAGGGTGCGGCAAGACAACAACGCTACGCCTTATCGCCGGCCTTGAACGCCCCGACCCAGGTGGGCGCATTATGTTTGGCGACGAAGATGTCACGCATCAGCCGATAGAAACACGCCGCGTTGGCATGGTGTTTCAGAATTACGCGCTGTTTCCCAACTATTCGGTGCGGGACAATGTCGGCTATGGTCTGAAAATACAAAAAGTACCGCAAGCTGAACGCAGGAAGCGAGTCAATGAACTGCTTGAAATGGTGCATCTTGCCGAGCATGCAGACAAACAGATAGACCAGCTTTCAGGTGGCCAGAAACAACGCGTGGCACTGGCACGCGCACTGGCGCCCAAGCCTCGCGTTCTTCTGCTGGATGAGCCCTTGACCGCACTGGATGCCCAATTGCGTGAAACCCTGCGCACCGACATGGATCAGCTTCTGAAAGGGCTGGGCGTAACCACGGTTTATGTTACGCATGATCAGGCCGAAGCCATGGTGCTGGGTGATCGCGTTGTCGTAATGAGCAAAGGTCGCATTGAGCAAGCAGGCTCACCGCGCGAAATTTACTTCAAGCCGCGCAACCATCACGTTGCACAATTTATTGGTTCACTAAATACCTTGCGCGGCACCTACCGAGACGGCGTATTTGTGACGGCGGGCGGTCACCTAAACTGCCCGGCTGGGGCAGACAACCTGGATACGATTTTCTTCCGGTCTGAAGATGCGCAAGTTGTGCCGGTTGAAGAAAGTTCATTAAGCGGCACCGTGGCCAACGTGCAGTTTCTTGGCGAGCGCACGCGACTATTTCTTGATGGTGTTACCGAAGGCCAGCGAGTTTGCGTAGAAACCTCAAACCGCCACGAGTATCAGACCGGGCAGCAGATCGGGCTGCGGCTTGAACCCCATCATTTGCTGCTGATGGCGGGGGAGTCATAATGTTGCTTGCCCAGATTACCGATCTGCATATAAAAAAGCCCGGCCTGCTCGCCTATAAAAAAGTGGATACCACCAAGTATCTGCATGCGTGCGTCGACAAGCTTAACCGGTTGTCACCGCGCCCCGACGCCCTGATCATCACGGGCGACCTCACCGACTTCGGCGTTATTGAAGAGTATCAGGCCTTGCGCCTTGAGCTGGAACGTCTTCAAATGCCTTTTTATCTGGCGGTCGGCAATCACGACCACCGCGACACACTGCGCCAGGCATTTCCTGATCACACGTATCTTGGCGTCGACGGCTTCGTCCAATACACACTGGATTTCGAGAAGCTAAGCCTCATCGTGCTTGACTCTCAAGACCTGCCCAACAGCGGCGGACGACTGTGCGAACAGCGTTTGCAGTGGCTTGCTGAGCAGTTGCAGGCACAACGCGGCAAACCCACGATCATCGCCATGCACCATCCGCCGTTTCTTTGTGGCGTGGAGCACATGGACAAACAAAGCCTGAACCGCGACGATGCTCATCAACTGGAAGAACTGCTGCGCAACTACGAAAACATAGAACGTCTGATCTGCGGCCACGTACACCGTGGCGTCATGACACGCTTCGCACATAGCATTGCCAGCATCTGTCCCTCACCTGCTCATCAGGTTGCCTATGATCTCAACCCCAACGGCCCCAGTGCATTTGTCATGGAGCCCCCGGCTTTTCATGTTCATGCCAACATCGATAAAAACTGGGTGACGCATACGGTATATGTGGAAGATTACGGGGGCCATTACCCCTTTTACGATGCCCAGGGCAAGCTTATAGACTAAATCAGGACAGACGCAGATCCTGTGGCCACATACCCAGGTTCTGCCCTGTCTGAAGTCCGCCCGACAGGCCTACCGGCGCATGGCCTCCCAGGCCTTTTGCAGCCGCTTCACCGACACAGGCATGGGCGTGCGCAGTTCTTGCGCAAACAAGGCCACACGCAACTCTTCAAGCAACCATCGAAAGTCATCCAACTGACCATCACGGGCCCCTTTCAAGGCAGACCGGGCACGTTGATATTGGGCCAGCAAGGGTGCCATGTCGGCAACCAGCCGGGCATCGCGTGCAGGATCACCTCGCAGCTTTTCAATACGCGCCTGAGCAGCCTTCAGGTAACGCGGAAAATGCGCCAGCTGCTTATAAGGCGTGTCACGCACAAACCATTTGTTCATCAAGGCAGATTGCTGCGCTTGCAGATCGGCGTAGGCAACTGCATGGGACTTGGCCTGCTGCAGTTTTTTTTGCAACGCGGCCCACTCTGCAAGAACCTGCCCCGCCAGTCGCGCGATTTCTTGTGCCAGCAAGCCCAGACGGCCCTTGGCCTCGTTACGGCGCAACTCAAAGCTGCTCTGATCCGTCGGCCAGGGGTCCATAAGACAGGCCTGACCAATGGCGCAATCAATAAATTGATCGCGCAGATCTTCCTGGGTGCCCAGACTCATGTAAAGCATGCTCATGCGCGTAAGGTCGGGCAGATTTTTCTCAAGAAACTTAACCTGCTCGCGCAGCCCCAGCCGGAAAAGACGTCTGAGCCCTGCCTTATGGATCTGGCGTGCCTGCTCAGGGTCGTCGTAAACATCAAAATCACAATGTGTCTGCCGATCGATGAGCGCTGGATAGCCTATGACTGACTGCCCTTTGCGCTGAATCTCCATGATGTCGGGCAGAGGGCCAAACGACCAATCGGTAAGGTTTTCATGTGCCAGGGCCTGCGCCACATTTTCATCACGCGCAGCGATTTGCTGAAAAGATGCCTGGGCCTGCCGGCCATGCTCAGCCTTGAGCTGATCGAGGTTGCGCCCTCCTGACAACATACGCCCATGCTCGTCAACAACCTTGAAGTTCATGAACAAATGAGCGGGCAAGGTTTCAAGCTTGAAATCGCTGCGCAGAGGACGTACTTTGACGTGTTCCCACATATCAGCGCTAATGGCCTCGGGCAAGCCCATGCCAGGGTTGTCGGCACGATCGAACCAGCGCTCGTAAAACGCCGCAGCGTAGTCTGGCAGAGGAACACACTGGCGTCGCATTTTCTGTGGCAATGACTTGAGCAGAAGATGGGTTTTTTCCTTGAGCATGCCGGGCACCAGCCACTCGCAACGCAAGGGGTCTATTTTATTAAGTGCGAACAGCGGAACGGAAAGCGTAACGCCATCGCGCACCGAGCCGGGCTCAAAGTGGTAATCGAGTGCCATGGCCACCCCTTGCCATTCGACTTTGCGCGGGAAGACGTCTGTGGTGACCCCTGCCGCATCGTGGCGCATGAGTGCGTCGCGCGTAAGAACCAGCGCCCCCGTCTGCGCTTTATCAAGGCTTTTGAACCATTTTTCTAGCGTTGCCGTCTGGAACACGTGTTCAGGGATAAGCTTGTCGTAGAACGCATAAATAAGCGTGTCGTCCACAAGAATATCGGGCCGCCTTGTCTGGTGCTCGAGCTTTTCGATAGACACAATAAGCTGGCGATTTTGGCGAAGAAACGGCAGCGCCGCATCAACCTCGCCCGCCACCAGGCCGTCACGAATGAATATTTCGCGCGCCTGCCCGGGGTCAATACGACCAAAATGAATACGCCGGCCATGATAGATTGGCAAGCCATAAAGCGTAGCCCGTTCATTGGCTACGACCTGGCCAGCCTTTTTATCCCAGCGCGGGTCAGACCAGTTGCGCAGTATGAGATGGCCTGCGGCCCGCTCCAGCCAGGCCGGATCAATACGGGCAACGCAGCGTGCATAAAGTCGCGTAGTTTCGACCAGTTCGGCGGCCACCAGCCATTTGCCTGCCTTCTTGACCAGGCGTGAACCTGGATGGATCTGAAAGCGGATACCGCGAGCCCCCAGATACCCTGAACCTTCATCACTTTTAAGACCGATATTGCCCAGCAGACCCGCGAGCAAGGCCATGTGGACTTGTTCGTAGGTAGCTGGCAAGGTATTAAGACGCCAGCCCTGCTCGCCGACCAGGCCAGCCAATTGGCTATGGACATCACGCCATTCGCGTAAGCGTATGGGTGACAGAAAATTCTGGCGCAGCTTGGTGACCAGCTTGCGCTGCGATGCTTTATGTTCTACCTGCTCTCCGTACCAGTTCCAGAGTTTAAGGTACGAAAGAAACTCAGACTTGTCGTCACCAAACTTGGCATGCGCCGTCTCAGATGCCTCACGGTCTTGCAGAGGACGCTCACGGGGGTCTTGCACAGACAGGGCCGACGCGATAATTAGCATTTCGGCGAGACATTGCTGGTCTTTTGCCGCTAGTATCATGCGAGCCAGACGCGGATCAACCGGCAAGCGCGCAAGCTCTTTACCCGCCGACGTCAGCTGGTTGCTTTCGTCAATGGCGCCAAGCTCTTGAAGCAGGTGGTAGCCATCGGCAATCGCCCGGCCCGAAGGCATGTCGACAAACGGGAAGGTTTCAATGTCTTCCAACCGCAGCGCCTTCATGCGCAAAATAACGGAAGCAAGCGATGAACGTAGTACCTCGGGATCTGTAAAGGCCGCCCGTTGCATGAAGTCTTGTTCAGCGTAGAGGCGCACACAAATACCCGGGCCTACCCGACCACAACGACCGGCGCGCTGGTTGGCCGAGGCCTGGCTGATGGGTTCAATACGCAACTGCTCAACTTTGTTGCGCCATGAATAGCGCTTTACGCGCGCCAGACCGCTATCGACTACATAACGTATGCCCGGCACAGTCAGCGAGGTTTCGGCAACATTGGTGGCGAGCACGATACGCCGCGCATTACCTTGAGGACGGAAGATCTGCTCTTGCTCGGCCTGCGACAACCTGGCATAAAGTGGCAACACTTCGCAATGTGTCAGTGTGCTCTTGCGCAAGGCCTCAACGGTTTCACGGATTTCACGCTCGCCTGGTAAAAACACCAGCACATCGCCAGCGCCATGACGTGCGCACTCGGCCACACCGTCAACCACGGCATCGATCAGATCGCGTTCTTCATCGTCATCTTCTTGCACCGGGCGATAAAGCACATCGACCGGGTACAGGCGGCCAGACACCTCAATGACAGGCGCAGGCTTGCCCTGGCTAGAGAAATGGTTGGCAAAGCGGTCAGCATCTATGGTTGCCGACGTAATAATTAGCTTGAGATCAGGCCGGCGCGGCAGCAGCTGCCTTAAAAACCCAAGCAGAAAATCAATATTCAGGCTGCGCTCGTGCGCCTCGTCAATAATAATGGTGTCGTAGCGGCGCAGCATGGGGTCGCGCTGTGACTCGGCCAGCAAAATGCCGTCGGTCATCAGCTTGATGGCCGTGCCTGGGCCACTGCGATCGCTAAAACGTATCTGGTAACCCACCCAGTCGCCTAGCTCTGTTTTGAGCTCTTGGGCTATGCGCTTGGCCACCGATGTGGCGGCCAGCCGTCGCGGCTGAGTATGGCCAATAATTTTGCGCTGGCCCCGGCCCAGTTCAAGGCATATCTTGGGTAGCTGGGTGGTTTTGCCCGAGCCGGTTTCGCCGCACACAATAACAACCTGATTGGCGCGGATGGCGTCAGCAATGTCTTGCCGTCTAGCGCTAACGGGCAAGTCGTCGGGATATGACAGCGCTGGCAACGGGCGTTCAGGCCTGGGTGCAGCCTGCCGATCAGCGGTTGCCTGATCGTCACGCGGGCCCCGGCGCCGTGTTTTACTGGTTGCTTTGTGTTGGTTTGCCGACAGATTGGCAGATTCTTGCATGAAACTTCTTTTGAATGGATAGTCCGTCATTATAATTTCGGGACGAATCTACGCTTTATAAGGGAAAACACACCACGCCATGACCACTCTCGATGTCGACACCACGTTCTCCGCACAAGACGCCCCTGAATTCGCTCCCGCACAGTTTGTGCGCTGGTTTCGCGAGGTGGCGCCCTATGTGCACGATTTTCGCGGCAAGACGTTTGTCGTGGCCTTTGGCGGCGAACTTGTCAACGACGGTGCACTTAATGCACTGATACAAGACCTTTCACTGCTTTCGGCGCTTGGGGTCAAGCTGGTACTGGTGCATGGCTCACGCCCTCAGGTTAATGAGCAACTGCGCCTCAAAGGGTTTGACATGCAGTTTGGCCATAGTACCGAGCCTACCACCCCCGAAGCATTAGAGTGCGCCAAAGAAGCGGCGGGTGAAATAAGGCTTGATATTGAGGCGGCATTTAGCCAGGGCCTACCCAATACGCCCATGTCGCATGCACATATTAGGGTTATTTCGGGCAACTTTGTTACGGCGCGGCCCGTCGGCGTTATTAACGGCCTTGATTACCTGCACACCGGTGCCGTACGCAAAATGGACACCGACGCAATTAAAAGCGTGATCAACCAAAGTGCCATAGTACTGCTTTCACCGTTGGGCTTCTCGCCCACCGGTGATGCCTTCAACCTGGCCATGGAAGACCTGGCCACCAGCGCCGCCGTGGCGCTACGCGCTGAAAAGCTGATTTTCCTTACGCCCAACTGCATGGTACGCGATGGCGATGGTTCAGTCGACACCGAACTCACGCGCGAAGACGCAGACGCCTTGTTGGTCGCCGGCACGCTTGACCACGAAACGGCAAGCTTTCTTAGCTATGCCTCGCGCGCCGTAAAGCGGGGCGTAGCCCGCGCGCATCTGGTGCCTTATACACTTGATGGCAGCATACTGCTTGAAATCTTCACCCACGATGGCGTCGGCACCATGGTTGTCGAAGACACTCTTGACGATCTACGCGCAGCCAACATCGATGACATCGGTGCCATCGTACAGTTGATTGAACCGCTTGAAGAAGATGGCACGCTCGTGCCGCGCGGCCGTGGCGTTATTGAGCGCGATGTAGAAAAATTTACCGTGCTGGAACACGACGGCATTATCTACGCCTGCGTCGCACTTATGCCGTACCTGGACGAAAACATGGCCGAAATGGCCTGCCTTATCGTCCACCCAGAATGGCAAGGCAGTGGCGAAGGCGAAATACTGCTGCGTCACACTGAAGCCCGCGCGCGAGCCATGGGTGCGCGCCGTCTTTTTGTGCTCACCACCCGCACCTCGCACTGGTTCATAAAGCGTGGCTTTGTACGCGGAGGTGTTTCTGACCTGCCCC
Source organism: Pusillimonas sp. ANT_WB101 (assembly GCF_008369125.1). Taxonomy (NCBI): domain Bacteria; kingdom Pseudomonadati; phylum Pseudomonadota; class Betaproteobacteria; order Burkholderiales; family Alcaligenaceae; genus Pusillimonas; species Pusillimonas sp. ANT_WB101. Next base: position 26,621 of record NZ_VOAY01000006.1, read on the forward strand.
GCGAACGTCAGGCCCATTACAACCATTCGCGCAACAGCCTCATATTTATCAAAAAACTGTAGTGCGTTAGAGTGCCCCGCACAGCCTCATGTATCTGTTTGCACAGGTCGGTACAATGGCGTGGTCTGCAAATATTGAACTAAGGTTACTGTTATGGCACGTATGATTAATTGTGTAAAACTCAAGCGCGAAGCCGAGGGGCTCGATTACCCACCCTACCCCGGCGACCTGGGCGTACGCATTTGGCAAAGTATTTCGAAAGAGGCCTGGGCGCAATGGATGGCGACGCAAACGCGCCTGGTTAACGAAAACCGGCTTAATCTTGCCGACCCCGACGCGCGCAAGTTTCTTGGGCGACAAATGCAGGGCTTTTTGTTTGAAGATGCAGATGTCGAAGCACATGGCTATGTGCCACCGCCCGAGAGCGCATCGTAAGAATGAAGGCAACCAGGGTGAGGCGGCAATGGCGCGTTAGCCACCTCACCCTTGATTATTTTGATTTTCGAATGGCTTCGCGTCTAATTGCGTATAGACACAAGAAAAAATTGGCCACCATTACCACAGCAATAACTGCGGCTCGTAGGGCGGATTCTAGCAAGCTCATCTGCTGAAAATAGACGTTGCAGCCAAGCATAATAACTAGAACCAAGACGCCCAACGCACCCCCAGCCACGTAACGACATTTCAGTGATCTATTGGCATATTCACGAACCAAGAATGTGGTTATGACCGTCGGAAATACTAGCGCCAAGGCCGGAATGTACGTTGGGTCCATCATCAATCCTAAAATTGCTTAACACCCAAATTTTATAGATGATGATTCTCATTATTAATAACGTCAATTAGACTCCAGCCCAACATGGCGTATGTTTTGAAACGTCTTGACCACCGTATAGCGAAAAAGCCCGCGTGGCGAGCCGTTTAACTCGTCAAGCGGGCTAGATAACCAGCAACTTCAGATATTGTTTTCTTCTTCGGGCAACTCGCCACGTGCGGTGCGTTCGGTGTTTTTTACACCGGTGTGACGTACGTCGTCGCCCAACACCATGTAGATAACGCGCTCTGACATATTTTTGGCATGGTCGCCTATACGCTCAAGCGCCCGTGCTATAAAAATAAGGTCAATAGAACGGGAAATGGTGCGCGGATCTTCGATCATGTAGGTAATAATGTGCCGCAAAGAGCCCTTCCATTCTTTGTCGACCTCTTTGTCGTTGCGCACAACCTGCGCGGCCGCCACGGCATCCATGCGGGCAAAGGCGTCAAGCGCATCATGAATCATCTGGACCACAGAGTTGCCCATGTGACGCAACTCGACCACGGGCTCGTAGCCTGATTCAGCTTCGTGCAGACGACGGGCCATCTTGGCGATTTTTTCAGCTTCGTCGCCACAGCGTTCCATATCGGTAAGCATTTTTGAAACGCCCAGCAACAGACGAAGGTCGCTCGCCGTAGGCTGATTGCGGGCGATTAATTGGCCAATGCGCTCGTCAATGTCGACTTCAAGGCGATTGACCTGTTTTTCTCTTTCGCGCACTATGTCGACCAGGCTGAGATCGCCAGAAATAAGAGCTTCTATGCCATCTTTGACCATGGCCTCCACCAAGCCCCCCATCTGCAAGAACATTGATCGGGTGGTTTCGAGATCAGCATGAAATTGCTTATTTGTGTGTTCTAACATGACAGCCTCTGGTCATTACCGTGTAAATGAATCGAATGGCACAGCGTACATAAGTATTATGACGCAATTATGACGCAGCACGTTCTACCTGCCGAACACCTGCCTGCCCCGACACCAGAACCACGTCAGCGCCTGCCAGGGCGAACAGCCCACAACACACCACACCCGGTATGTTGTTAAGGTGGGCCTCAAGCCCAGCAGGGTCAGTGATGGTAAGGCCCGACACGTCGAGAATCTGACACCCATTGTCTGTTACGAAGCCTTCCCGCAACACGGGCTCGCCACCCAATGCTCGCAAACGGCGCGTTACCGACTCGCGCGCCATGGGAATAACCTCTATGGGTAATGGGAAGTGCCCCAGCGTCTGGACCTGTTTGGATTCGTCCACAATACACACAAAGCGCTGGGCCACCGAAGACACGATTTTTTCTCGCGTCAGGGCACCGCCCCCGCCTTTGATCATGCTTAGCCCGCCGTCGATTTCGTCTGCACCATCAACATACAGAGGCATGGCCTCTACCTGATTGAGATCGAATACCTCGATACCAAGCTGGCGCATTCGCGCTGAACTACGCTCAGAGCTGGATGCCGCGCCGCGGAAACGATCACGGTATGGGGCCAGCGCATCAATAAACAGATCAACCGTCGAACCAGTACCCACACCCAGCACGACATCAGGCATCAAAAATGGGAGGGTAAATTCAACGGCCGCCTGTGCGACGTTCTGTTTAAGTTGGGCCTGAGTCAGCATAAGGGGGATTCCGGGGGAAAGTTAAGTGCCCATGACATCGGGGCACGGAAGTGTTGGAGTGGCCTAAGCACCAAGGTTGGAACACTGGGGTTTGATACGTAGACCTGAGGTCGCGACCTGCACTCTGAAACCTGTAATTCGATTTACCTGTAAGTTGAAACCTGGGACGAGTGATCTGTAATATGAAGCCCGAGGTTGAAAAAACAGATTTAATAATATCCATCGTTTACGGCAGCGGATTCAGCTTAGAACCGGTTTATTCAGACCTGCCTTAGCCAAAACGCTCGGTATATTTTTTATCAGAAAACCCAACCTGTACACCACCTTGTGTATCTATGGTGACCGGCCGGCGAACGAGTGCAGGAAACTCGGCAATCAGTTCCAGCCATTGTTCGTCGGTGCTTGGTGTTTTACGTTCTGGCGGCAGATTACGCCAGGTCATGGACGCACGATTGACCAGTTTGGGCCAGCCTCCCAGCTCGTCTGCCCAGGCACGCAAGGTATCAGGCGCCAAAAGATGATCACGATAATCGGTAAATTCAAACGCCACACCATGCTCGGACAGCCATGCCGTGGCTTTGTGGCAGGTGCTGCAGTTCTTAAGGCCATAAAGGCGTACAGTATTCATATATTTCCTTTATTGCTTGCTGGCGCGGCCCCATTGAATGCGATTGGCAACAATGACACAAACTGCGACCACCAAAATGAACACTGTAGCCAGTGCATTGATTTCGGGTTTAAGGCCCAGTCGCACACGCGAAAACACTTCGATCGGCAACGTGGTGTAACCCGGCCCTGACAAAAATGACGCGATGACAACATCATCGAGCGATAGTGTAAAAGCAAGCAGCCAGGCCGCCAACAGCGCAGGCACAATCAACGGCACGGTGATGACGAAAAAGACTTTGAGCGGCGTCGCCCCCAGGTCGAGTGCTGCCTCTTCGAGCGAACGGTCAAGGTCACGTATACGCGACTGGATGATCACCGCCACATATGCCGTGCACAGCGTCAGGTGCCCGATCCATATCGTGAATACCCCATTGCCGTCGGGCCACCCCAGCAATTCGCTGACCTCGACAAACATGAGCAGCAGCGAGATGCCCAACACGACCTCAGGGATGACCAGCGGGGCACTTAGCATGCCAACGTACAAGGAAAAGCCGCGAAACCGCCCCATGCGAGCCAGCACATAGCCTGCCCAAGTACCGACGACGACCGCAGCCGTAGCAGTCAGCGAGGCGATAATAAGCGAGAGCCTGGCCGCACTCAGCAATGCCTCGTCATCAAGCAGTGCCGCATACCATTTAAACGAGAAGCCGCTCCATGACGTCATCATGGCAGAATCGTTAAACGAAAAAACCATGAGACAAAGAATCGGAATATACAAAAAGGCATAACCCACGGTGAGCACAACAGCCCTGAGCGCTGGATTGGGGCGTGTCATCGCGCCCCCCCTCGTTGTGCTTCAAACTGCCTGACCTGGGCATACTGAAACAATACCAACGGCACCAGCAACAACATGACCATCACGCAGGTCACGGCCGCCGCCATGGGCCAATCGGCGTTATTGAAGAACTCGTTCCACATAACCCGCCCCATCATGAGGGTATTGGCGCCCCCAAGCATTTCGGGAATCACGTACTCGCCTACTGTCGGAATAAAAACCAGCATGGCGCCGGCAATAACACCTGGCATAGACAAGGGCAGCGTTATGCTGACAAAGGCCCGCCATGGACGGGCCCCCAGATCATAAGCCGCCTCAAGCAGCCGGACATCGAGTTTGACCAGGTTGGCATAAAGCGGCAGGATAAAAAACGGCAGGTAGGCATAGACAAGGCCAATGTACACCGCTAGGTCAGTGCGGTAGATTTCCATGGGCGAATCAATAACACCCAGCCACAGCAAGAAATTATTGAGCAGGCCATCATTGCGCAATATGCCCACCCAGGCGTAAACACGCAGCAGCAATGATGTCCAGAAAGGCAAAATAACCCCAAGCAGCAAAATACTGCGCACAGACGCATTCGAGCGAGCAATGTAATACGCCATGGGGTAGCCAATGACCATGCAGCATGCAGTGGTAATGGCGGCCATTTTGACCGAGTTAAGGTAGGTCGCAAGGTACAGGCTGTCGGTGAACAGCAATATATACCCACGCAAGCTCAGGGCAATAGTGAGGACTTCATCGTGTAGCTCGGCCAGCGGCGTATAGGGTGGTACACCAAAACGCAGGTCGGCAAAACTAATCTTAAGTACCAGCAAAAATGGTACCAACAGCCACAGCGACAGCCAGGCGAACGGCGGCACAATCGCCAGCAATCGCCGGCCGGGCATGGGAGGCCAGGCGATTTTTTTCATGATGCCAATACCGTGGCGCTGTCGCTGGACCACGCGGCGTACACCTCGTCATCTAGCCCAGGAGCATCGGCCTGAGCCAGCAGCTGGCTCGGCACGCTTGCTTCAATGATTTGGCCTGAATCGAGCCGAATCTGGTACTGGGCATAGGCGCCCATCCAGGCCATGTGGCTGACCATGCCATGCGCCCAGTTTGATTCGATCACAGGCTGTTCACGCAATACACGCACATGCTCGGGCCTGACCGACACAAACACTTCCATGCCCAGGGGCTCACTGATACCGTGGTTGACATAGAGTGGGCGGGGCAGTGCACTACTTTCGATAACTACATGATCAGGCTCGTCAACAACAATGGTGCCGGTGAACAGATTGGTGGAGCCGATAAACCCGGCCACAAAACTGCTGGCCGGAAACGCATAGACGTCTTGAGGCGAACCGCACTGCACGATTTGGCCTTCTGTCATGACGGCCAGCCGGTCAGCCATGGTCATGGCTTCTTCCTGATCATGGGTAACCATAATGCACGTTACGCCGACCTGCTCAAGTATCTTTATGAGCTCAATTTGCGTTTTCTGGCGAATTTGCTTGTCGAGCGCTGACATGGGTTCATCGAGCAATAACAGCTTGGGCCGCTTTACCAGGCTACGCGCCAGCGCGACACGTTGTTGTTGACCACCCGAGAGCTGACTGGGCTTGCGCCGCGCGTAACCACCCATTTGCACGAGATCAAGCACCTCAAATACGCGCTCGTGGATTTCGTTGCGCGGCACGCCCTCTTGCTTGAGACCAAACGCCACATTGGCCTCAACCGTCATATGCGGAAACAGCGCATACGACTGAAACATCATGTTGACAGGCCTGCGGTGTGGCGGCAGGCTGGTGATATCTTCGTTGTCGAGGTAAATGCGACCGGAGGTAGCATCTTCGAAACCCGCCAGCATGCGCAGCAGGGTCGATTTGCCGCAACCTGAGCTGCCCAGCAAGGCGAATACCTCATGCCGTCGCACCGACAGGTTTACGGAGCGTACAGCCACTGTGTCGCCAAATATTTTGACCAGTTCTTCGATGCGCACAAACCCGTCCGCATCGCCGGACCACGACGACGTCTGTCGCAAATCAGACATGATGTTTAACGCCCTGACTTTAACTCAGCCCACATCCGTGTCTGCAGACGCTGCATCTTCAGTGGCTGCGGTTTGATCACAAAAAGGGTTTTGGCAACCTCAGGAGTCGGGTAAATCATGGGGTTATCAGCCACTTCTTTGATCACATACTTGCGCGCCTCTTTGTTGGCATTGGGATAAAACATGGTGTTGGTAATGGCGGCATGCACCTCAGGGGTTTCAATGTAATTGATGAACGCATGGGCTTCGTCGACATGCGCTGCACCTTTGGGTATGGCCATGGTGTCAAACCACACCGGCGCCCCACCCTCTGGAATGTAGTAATCAATGGTGTAGGCTTTTTTGGCCTCACGTGCGCGGTGAGCCGCTATCATGACGTCGCCTGAATACCCATAGACCATGCACAGATCACCCGCAGCCAGCTCATCAATATAGCCAGAAGAGCTGAACTGACGCACATAGGGCCGAATAGACTTAAGCAGATCAAACGCCGCCTTGTAATCATCAGGGTTGCTGCTGTTGGGATCTTTACCCAGGTAGTGCAGTGCAGCAGGCAAGATCTGTGCGGCTTCGTCAAGTATGGATATGCCGCAGCCCTTAAGCTTTGCGGCATTTTCGGGCTTGAACAACATATCCCAGCTATTGAGTGGCGCGTTATCACCGAAGATTTCCTTCACCTTGGTGACGTTGTAACCCAGCCCATTGGTACCATAGCCCCAGGGGACCAAATACTGATTGCCCGGATCGACGCTGGCGACGACGTCCATGATCGCCTGATCAAGGTATTTAAGGTTGGGTAGTTTTGTTTTATCGAGTTTCTGGAACAAACCGCCCTCGATCTGGCGTGCGGCGTAATTGGTAGACGGCACAACAACGTCATAACCCGATTTGCCGGTAAGCAGCTTGGCCTGAAGGGTATCGTTGCTGTCATAGACGTCGTAGCGCGCCTTAATGCCGGTTGCTTTTTCAAACCCCGATATGGTGTCGGGCGCGGTGTATTCGGCCCAGTTGTACACGTTGACGATGCGTTCTTGCGACCAGGCCGTCGACATCGTCGATACCAGTGCAACACCTACGAGCAGCTTTGTTGTCACGCTGAATTTCATTGCAAGCCTCCCCAAGACCACAGAAACCCAAAAGGCGAGATGATAAAGCTTTTTTGCCTATGGGTGTTGCGTTAACCCATCAAGCTGGCCATAGACACGATTAAGCTCGTCCCACCACACCATGCCACGCTCACCAGCCACCTTCACCAGCGACCTGCGCAGACGCAACAAATTACCACGTCTGCGCTCGGGCGACAGCAAAGGCCGGACGCGGCCCTTGTCAAAATCAATAAGCCAGGCCTTGCCAGACTCATCGAGCAGAACGTTGTAAGCATTGAGATCAGCGTGCCAGACGCCTGCATGATGAATGGCACAAATGGCCGCCGCCACTGCCGCATGATGCCCTTGATCGAGCACATTGGCCAGCGGCTTTACATCAGGAATGCGGGCGACCAGAATGGCCGCGCGATATGTCAGGCCATTGCGCCACCAGGCGGCCGCTACGGGGCGAGGAACCGGCAAGCCCTGCCCATACATAAAGCGCAGCAGATTAAATTCAGCAAACGAACGCGTTGCATTCTTGCCAGCCCAGACGTAATGACGCTGGCTCAGCCGTGCCATCAAGCCTCCGCGGCGATAGTGGCGCAACACGCCCTCACCAAATTGCCCCTGCACAAACCATGCTGCCCGTCGCCCGCCCTCACTGACTTCCTGAGCATGATTGCGCGTATCCGTTGCATCAAAAAGATAGGCTCCGGGCTCAAATACCAGCTCGGGATCAAACCTCATGAGGCCGCCTGGAATCCGGCACTCTTGTGCCTCGGGTGCCCGCATGTTGACCGACGACAAACGGGTCATGGGGTCTCCGGATAAAAAATGGGCACATAAGACAGAAAAATAATCATGGAGGCTATACCTTCAGCAAGAGCAGACCCATGATAACAACGAGCATGCAGGCAAATATCAACTTAAGTCGAGGTTCTGGCAGCGCATAGGCAAGGCGTACACCATAGGGCACGCACAGCAGGCTACCCATAGCCATGGGCACGCCCACCAGCCAGTCTGCCTGACCATGAGACGCGTAGGTAATAAGTGCAACAAACGTACCCGGGATGATCATGGTGAGCGCAAGCGCCTGCGCCCCTGTCTGGCTAAGCCTGAACACCGTGGTAAGAATAGGCACTACCAGTACCGAGCCACCTACACCGAATACGCCCCCCGCCAGCCCAGCCAATACGCCGACCAGGGCAAACCAGGCTCGGTTGAACTCGCCTGGCTGTCGACGTGGCGTAACAGAATGAGAGGCCCTCATCCCGCGGACACCCTGGATAAAGTAGAAAATGGCAATAGCCAGCACAAATGAGGCGTATATTGTGCGCAGCACGCTAGAGTCAAGCCCTAGCGCAATTCTTGCCCCCAAATACGTGAACACAATCGAACCTGCGGCACCGGCACCCGCCGCACGAAAATCAATGCGTGCATTCTGGTTATATTTGCGTACGGTAAGCAGTACGGCGGGCAGCACCATGATTAATGCAGTGCCCTGTGCCTGCTGCTGATCCATACCTAAAATGAGCCCAAGCAACGGGATGGCCAGCAGGCCGCCACCAATACCCAGCACCCCGCCAGTAAATCCGATTAAAGCGCCAGATGCCAGAGCGCCTACAGCCAGCCAATACCACGTCAAACTGTACTCCTCATGTTGCTTCCTTCACCCTGGCAATGGCGGCATCAATGCGATCGACAGCCCAGATTTCCAGACCTTCTATAGGCTGCCGGGGTGCATTGGCTTTGGGAACAAGTGCCAGCCCGAAGCCCAGCTTGGCAGCTTCACGCAACCTTTCCTGACCACGCGGCGCCGGTCGAATTTCGCCGGCCAGCCCGATCTCACCAAAGACGATTAACCCCTTGGGCAGTGGCTTATTGGTGAGCGAAGACATAATGGCCAGCAGAACGGGCAGGTCTGCCGCAGGTTCGGTAATTTTGACGCCCCCTACCGCATTGACGAAGACGTCTTGATCGTAGGTGACGACACCAGCATGACGATGCAGGACAGCCAGCAACATAGCCAGACGCGTGCCTTCAAGGCCCACTGACAACCGACGGGGGTTGGGCACATGTGCCGTGTCAACCAGGGCCTGGATCTCGACCAGCAGCGGGCGTGTGCCTTCCTGGGTTGCCATGACGCAGGAGCCTGGTACGTTCTGCTCGTGTTGAGAAAGAAACAACGCAGACGGGTTGGACACCCCGCGCAAGCCACGGTCGGTCATGGCGAAAACGCCTAGCTCATTGACAGCACCAAACCGGTTTTTAAATGCTCTGACCAGCCTGAACGACGAATGCGTGTCGCCCTCAAAGTACAGCACCGTGTCAACGATATGTTCGAGCACACGTGGCCCGGCAAGCGAGCCGTCTTTTGTAACGTGCCCAATAAGAACGATCGTGGTGCCGGTCTGCTTGGCCAGACGGGTAAGCTGGGCTGCGCATTCGCGCACCTGCGACACGGAGCCGGGTGCAGCACTTAGCTCACTGGAGTACAGCGTTTGTATCGAGTCAATGACGGCCACACTGGGCTGTTGCTCGGCAAGCGCTGCAGTGATGGCCTCAAGCCGGATCTCAGCCAGCAGATTGACGTCACTGGTAGCGAGGTCAAGTCGCCGAGCGCGCAAAGCCACCTGCTCGGCAGACTCTTCGCCCGTTACGTACAAAACCTTGACGCTCCGTGACAGCGACACCAGCGCTTGCAGCAATAACGTTGACTTCCCTATACCGGGGTCGCCGCCAATGAGCACAACAGCGCCGGGCACCAGCCCGCCACCGAGCACACGGTCAAACTCTGATATGCCGGACGGTTGCCGTGGCAACTCGCGCGCTTCGATATCCGATAGTTTGCGCACCGGGCTGGCGCCAGCCAGCGGTGCATAGCGATGCGGTGCGCCACCGTGATCGCGGGTTTCTTGTAAGGTATTCCAAGCGCCGCAATGCGGACACTTTCCTTCCCATTTGGGGCACACGCCCCCGCACTCGCTGCAGACGAACGATGTTTTTGCTTTTGCCATGTGTGCAGTTTAACCGCCCTGCAACACGCTATCGACCCGCAATGCTGCCACCACCGTCTACACCGAGCTCTTGACCAGTGATGTAGCCTGCATCATCGCTCAAAAGAAAAGATACGGCGGCCGCCACATCGGCGGGGGTGCCAAGCCGGGCCATAGGAATGGAAGCCAGTGAACGTTTCTCGGCATCACTGCCCTCGGGGTGATTGACCCGAAACAGTTCAGTTTCGACCGGGCCAGGCGACACCGCATTAACGGTGATGCCGAAAGGTGCAAGCTCAAGCGCCCAGGTTCGCGTGCAACCAATTAATGCGCTTTTGGCGGCAGAATAGCTGGTGCGGTCTCTGCTGCCATGTGTCACCCGGCTGCAAATATTGACGATACGGCCATTTTTTCGTGACTTCATGGCTGGCACAAATGCCTGGGTAACCTGAACCGCAACCCGCACGTTAAGGTCTAGCACCTGATACAGCGAGGCCAGGTCTATCTCACCGAGCGGTTCAGGCTTGACCAGGCCAACATTATTGACCACCCCATCAACCGGGTATTTTTCACGTATGACGCGCAGCATGTCTTCGGTCTCGCCGGCGTTGGCCAGATCACACGAATACAGATAGCCAGGGAAGTCAATATCTTGCGTATTCCTGGCCAACCCTACGACATGACAGCCCATATCGGCCAACCGACGACTGATCGCCCAACCTATGCCTTTTGTGGCACCCGTTACCAGAACACATTTGTCTTTCATGTTTGTTTCTCCTCAAGAATGACTTTCGGCACTCGGGGTGCCACCGCACACATTAATTCATAGCCAATGGTTCCGGCAGCCGTGGCTACCTCATCGATTGAAGGCCCCCCCTCACCCCAAAGCACGACAGGCGCGCCAACCTGTGCGTGGAGCACGGGGTCAAGATCGACAGCCAGCATGTCCATCGATACCCGACCAAGCAGGCGTGTACGCACCCCGTCTACCGTGACGGGCGTGCCGGTTACTGCATGCCGTGGATAACCGTCTGCATAGCCACATGCCACGATGCCTATTCGAGTATTTTTGCTTGCAATAAAAACATGCCCGTAGCCGACACCCGCACCGGCGGCGACAGTGCGCACGCTAATAAGGCGCGACGCCAGCGTCATGGCGGGGCGCAGGCCTAGCTGTGCTGCAGACCTGTCGGCAAAAGGCGATGCGCCATAAAGACAGATGCCAGGACGCACCCATTGCCCGTCATCGCCACCAACGCCAGCCCACAACCCAGGCGTGAGCGTGGCGGCTGAATTGCAGACGCTGACGGCGCCAGGCAGGCCTTGCGTGGCCTGACGAAACACATCAAGCTGCTGTCGCGTCACCTGTGCATCGTCGTCAGCGCGGGCAAAGTGTGTCATCTTGCCCACACTGGCCAGCAGGCCACGGTCTACAAAGCCCATGGCCCTGGCATAGGCATCGCGAAAACGGGCCGGTGAAAAGCCCAGGCGACTCATGCCGCTATCGAGCTTAATGAACGCGTCAATGGGTTTGGACAACCGGGCCGCATTTAGCATGTCCAGTTGTTCGGCGGTGTGTATCGTGGTGGTCAGGCGGTATTCATCCAGCACAGCCAGATCACGCGGCTCGAAAAAACCTTCGAGCAGCAAGATGGGGCCGGTCCAGCCGAGCTGTCGACACTGCACAGCCTCTTCAAGATCAAGCATGGCCAGGCCGTCGGCCCGGTTAAAGGCGCGCACAGCCGGCTCAATACCATGCCCATAACCACGGGCCTTGATGACAGCCCAAACGCGCGGAGTCACGCTGCCAGCGGGAACGGCTGGACGGCCCATTTGCGCCGTCACTGTCTTCAGGTTGTGGATCAGAGACGGTACCGAAATGGTGGCCGAAATGGGGCGAGGCATTGTTTCTCCGTGTTGCACAGCCGCCAGGACAAAGTAGTAGGTCGATACTGCCTTATACTCGGCGCCTATGGCTGTTGATCATTATGAAAACTTCCCGGTTGCATCGTTGCTCTTGCCGCGACGCCTGCGCACGCCGGTTAAAAACCTATACCGTTTTGCACGTAGTGCAGATGATATCGCTGATGAGGGCGACGCGCAGCCTTCACAACGCCTGGCGCTGCTGGGGAGCTACCGCGATGCCCTGCAGCAGATAGGCCAGGGTCGCCTCCAGCTTGCGCCTGACGACCCTCGCCATGCGGTATTCGAACCACTGGCGCAGACCATACGCCAGCACGCCCTGCCCTTGCAACCGTTTTTTGACCTACTGTCTGCGTTTGAACAAGATGTCATTACAACCCGGTATGACAACGATGTAGCGCTGTTCGATTATTGCCGACGCTCGGCCAACCCGGTGGGCCACCTTATGTTGCATCTTTACGAGGCAGCAACCCGCGACAATCTGGCACACTCTGACGCCATATGCACAGGCCTACAATTGACCAATTTTTGGCAGGATGTTGCCATAGACTGGGGCAAAGAGCGGGTTTACCTACCACTTGCCAGACTGAAACAGCACGGGCTTGGTACAGACTACATTCAGGCCCGCTGCCTGTCGGCACTGCATACGCCCTCCACCAATGCGTCAGGCTTACCCGAAAACAGCCACCCGTCTTACGCACCCATAGACGCTGCCCTGCAGCCCCAGCCACCTCTGGAAGCGACCACCAGCGCTCATGGCCCGTTAGTGGGCGCGCAGCAGTCCACTACCCGAGCAGATCATGCTTGGCAAGCCTTGATGCGGGCTCAGGTGGCGCAAGCGCGCGAGCAACTGCTGTCTGGCCTGCCGTTGGCACACCGGCTTCCCGGGCGCATTGGCTTTGAACTAAAACTGGTCGTACAGGGGGGGCTTCGTATCCTTGAGCGCCTCGACCAATTACACTATGACATATTCACCCATCGCCCAACGCTCAAAAAACGCGACTGGGCGCTGATGGTCTGGCGCGCGTGGCGCTGAGTTACGGCAGAACGCACTCTCACCAACCATGGACTAAAACTCATGGTATTTGGAGGGCCTCTCGCCTTCAACGCCGCAACGCCGCTGACCAGCATTGCCATATCACCCGGGCCGGCCACTCTTTTACCTATATCGACCACATCACCAATGAGTCCTGACGAATATTGCCAGAATAAGGCCGCGCAGAGCGGGTCCAGTTTTTACTACTCTTTTCTGTTCCTTCCTCCCGAACGGCGCAAAGCCATTACCGCGCTTTATGCCTTCTGCCGAGAGGTCGACGACGTGGTCGATGAGTGCACTGACCCTTCGGTGGCGCGCATGAAGCTGGCGTGGTGGCGAGGCCAGATCGAACAGATGTTCAAGGGGCATACCGAGCACCCGGTCATGCAGGCGCTGGCACCACATGTCCAGGCTTTTGACATTACAGAGAAAAGACTGGATGCAGTGGTGGACGGCATGGAAATGGATCTTTACCACGACAACTACCCTGATTGGCCCGGTCTTGAAAAATACTGCTGGCACGCCGCCGGCGTGGTGGGTGAGATGTCGGCAGGTATTTTTGGCTATAAACGCCCCGAAACACTGGTCTACGCGGCAAAACTCGGCCTTGCGTTCCAGCTGACCAACATCATCCGCGATGTGGGCGATGATGCACGACGCGAGCGCATCTACCTGCCTCTGGAAGACCTAGCGCGCTTTAATGTCACCGTAGACGAAATTCTTGACCGCCAATACTCTGACCGTTTTGTCGCCTTAATGAAGTTTGAAACCGAGCGCGCACGTCAGTGCTACCGCGAGGCCATGTTGGCATTGCCGGAAGAAGACCGCCGTGCCCAGCGCCCGGGGCTACTGATGGCAGCCATTTACCACACGCTGCTGGATGAAATCGAGCGCGACAACTGGCAGGTACTGGATCAGCGCATTTCGCTCACGCCTATACGCAAGTTCTGGCTAGCCTGGAAAACCTGGGTATCGGGCGGACGGGGGCTAACCCGGCGCCTAAGCCATTAACATGGCCCTGCACGTATGCGCATAGCCGTGATCGGCGCGGGGTGGGCAGGGCTGGCGGCCGCTGTGCGTGCGAAGCAACTGGGGCACACCGCAGACGTATTCGAAGCAGGCCAGGTGCCTGGCGGCAGAGCCCGTCGCGTTTGGTCGCGAGCACTGGGTGCACACATTGACAACGGCCAGCACATTTTGCTGGCAGCCTACACCGAAACACTTGCGCTGATGCGCGAACTCAGGCTTGATCCCGAAGCACTGTTTTATCGCGAGCGCCTCACCCTGCAAAGCGCAGACGGCCATTTTTCACTTAGCTCGTTGCCTTTACCCGCCCCTTTCAATTTGCTGGGTGGCGTTTTGCTGGCCCGGGGCCTTGCCCCTGCCGAAAAGCTTCGCCTTATCGCCCTGTGCGCACGATTGCGCCAGCGCAACTGGCTCACTACACCTGGCCTGACCGTAGCCCAATGGTTGGCCCAGGGAGCTCAAAGCCCGCGCGTTGTGCAGGCCTTCTGGCGCCCTCTGTGTGTAGCCGCCCTGAACACGCCACCCGATGAGGCCTGTGCACAGTTGTTTGCCAATGTACTGCGAGACAGCGTAGGCGGGAGCACCGCCGCTTCGGGGGTATTGATCCCGCGCACTGATCTTTCACGGTTATGGCCAGAACGGGCGGCACAGTATCTGGAATTTGCTGAAGATTCGGGCGAGCATATTGAACATTACCCGCCCAGCCGTCTAAAACTGGGGCATACGGTCAAGCGGCTGTACGCCAGTACAGCCGGCGTAGAAGTGGACGGGGTTAGCTATGACGCAGCTATTGTCGCTACCAATACTCCGTCGGCTCATCGCCTACTAAGTCAGCTTACGCCAGCTACAGGCTCCGCTCAGTACCTTGAAGCCTTGAGTCGCTTTGATTTTATTCCGATCGCCACGATTACCTTTCAGGTCGAGCAAGCCTGGCAACTGCCCCACCCCATGATGCTGCTGCGCGAAGACCCTGGGCAACTTGAATTTGGTCAGTGGCTGTTTGACCGCAGCATGTATGCCCGCCAAGCCGGCGCAACACCAGCGAACGGCAACGCAGAAGATACTGCACCCGCGCTGCTGCATGTCGTCATTAGCGATGCACGCGCCATGATGGCCCATGCGCAGGAGGATGTTGTATCGGCTGTCGCCCGACAAGTGCAGATGCAGGCAAACAAATCAGGCACCAGGGCGCCGATTTGCGGCCACCATGTCATTGTGGAGAAACGTGCGACGTTTGCCGCGAGACCCGGGCTGATACGTCCATCGAACTTAAGCCCCTGGCCTCGCATTGCGGTGGCCGGTGACTGGACTGACACCGGCTACCCCGGCGTTCTTGAAGGTGCTGTACGCAGTGGTCGCCAAGCCGCCGACAGCCTGTCGAAACAACTCGGTGAGCTTGCTCTACCCTGACTCGAAAAGCCTAGCTGCCCAGACCCAGCCATCGCACAGTGGCATATCCCAGCGCAGTCAACACCAGACTGCCAAGCAGGCTCAGGCCTGCATACCCCAGCCCCATGAGCACATACCCACGCTCAAGCATGCCCATGGTCTCGGCCGAAAACGTCGAGAAGGTGGTCAGCCCGCCTAAAAACCCCGTGACTAGCCCCAGACGCACCCACACTGGCACCTCTGGGTACAACGACAGCACACCCAGCGCCAGCCCAATGAGATAGCCGCCGCCCATATTGGCAGCCAGCGTGCCCCAGGGCAGGGTCGACCCCTGATGCGTCAGCCATAGCCCAAGCAACCAACGCAACATCGCGCCCAGCGCCGCACCCACACCTATCGCCAGAAAATTACCTGCCGTCAGCATGGCACTAAACACCTGGCTGATGCCACCCGTTTAGCGTCAGGGCTGGGCTCGAACACGCCCATGCGCCAACACGGTGACGCGACGCCTGCAGGGTAATCAGGCTCAGACCGCACCCGATGTGTGCCCGATAGATGAACAAGCATCGTCCGTACTGGGCACATGCTGGTCATGTATGCGAAATCAATCGGTGCCGGATGCATGCTCGACATGTAATCAGGCTCAGTTTGTACCTGACGCGTGCTGAATAATATAGTCGCGCACAAGCTCAAGCTTGCAGTCCATGACGGCAACCCGCTGTGGCAGCTGCGAGAGATTTTGCAGGTGTGCAGGCAGGGGCGCCGGCTTACCAGTGGCCTCGAGTATGGTCTCGCCAAATTTAGCCGGCAAGGCGGTCTCTAGTACCAGCATGGGAATGCCCTCTTCGACAAATGACGCGCCCACTTTAATGCCGTCGGCTGTGTGCGGGTCAACGAGCAGGCCAGTTTCTTTTTGCACCTCACGTATCGTGTGCAGCCGGTCGGCGTGCGTGCTAACCCCTGCGACAAAGCCATAGCGCGACTCGAACAGCGGCTTGAGCTCGCTGAGATCAAAGTAACCGTCGCGCGCCAATGCCTGCCAGCAGGCATTAACCCGCGCGGCATCCTGGTCGAGCAAGTCAAAGACAAAGCGCTCAAAGTTGGACGCGCGTGAAATATCCATAGACGGGCTTGAGGTGGCATGCGTTTCTGCTGCCGGGCGCGGTCGGTAAATACCTGTGCGGAAAAACTCTTCGAGCACATTGTTTTCGTTGGTAGCCAGCACCAGGCGACGTACTGGCAGGCCCATCTGACGTGCAATATGCCCGGCAAGAATATTACCGAAGTTACCGGAAGGAACGGCGAAGGATACCTGCTGACCAGGCTGGCTAGTTGCGCGCAGCCAGCCCCAGAAGTAATACACGACCTGGGCAGCAATGCGAGCCCAGTTAATGGAGTTGACGGCGCCAATGTGATAGCGCGCCTTGAAGTCGAGGTCGCCGGCAAGCGCCTTAACGATATCTTGGCATTCATCAAATACGCCGTTTAAGGCAATGTTATGAATATTGGCGTCTTGCAGCGTGTACATTTGGGCACGCTGAAAATCGCTCATACGCCCCTGGGGCGACAGCATAAACACCGTGACACCGCGTTTGCCGCGCAAGGCATACTCGGCGGCCGAACCCGTATCACCCGATGTGGCACCCAGGATATTAATGCAGGCGTCACGCTTGCTCAGCACGTACTCGAACGCCTGCCCCAGAAACTGCATGGCCATATCTTTAAAAGCCAGCGTAGGCCCTTCAGAAAGCCCCAACAGTTGCATGCCGTGATTGAGCGGTTTAAGTGGAACAATGGCCTCGCTACCGAACACATCGGCCCGATAGGCGGCGTGCGTCAATCGGTTTAAATCAGCGTGAGGGATGTCATCAATGAACACGCTGAGAATTTGCGTGGCCAACTGCGCATACGTAAGGCCGCGCCACGATGCCAGTGTTTCGGCATCAATGCGTGGAAGGCTTTCAGGTATAGCCAGCCCGCCATCGGGCGCCAGGCCTTCCAGCAGGATGTCGGAAAAAGGCATGGGCGTCATGCCGCCACGGGTTGAACGGTATTTCATAGCAGACTCTCGACCCGCAACCGGGTTACCCCAGAATGAACAAAAGGAAGGCCAGCAATGCGCTGCAGGGCACTGTCAATGTCGCCCTCACGCGCCTGGTGTGTAAGAAAGATAATTTCGGCCTCGTTGTCACCATAAGGCTCCTGGAACATGGAACCTATGGAGATACCCACGTCGGCGAGCAGACGTGCGATGTCGGCAAGCACACCAGGACGGTCTTGCACACGCAGGCGCAAGTAATACGAGGAGACAACGTCGGCCATCTCGAGCACCGGGGTGTCATCCATGGCGTCATGCTGAAAGGCCAGGTAAGGCACTCGATGGCCTGGATCAGCCGCCTGCAGACGCGTAACGTCAACCAGGTCGGCGATTACCGCCGAGGCCGTGGGCATATCGCCTGCACCCTGCCCGTAATACAGCGTAGGGCCGACCACGTCACCGCGCACCAGCACCGCATTCATGGCGCCCTGCACACTGGCCAGCATAGAATCGGCAGGGACCAGTGTGGGATGCACACGCAGTTCTATGCCCTCGGGGCGACGACGTGTAATGCCCAACAGCTTCACCCTGTACCCCAGACGCTCGGCATGCGCCAGGTCTTCTTGGGCGAGGTTGGTGATGCCTTCTGTATACGCCTTTTCAAACTGCACCGGTATGCCAAAGGCCAGTGATGCCAGCAGCGACAGCTTGTGCGCGGCGTCTATGCCTTCGATATCAAATGTGGGATCGGCCTCGGCATAACCCAGGCGCTGGGCGTCTGCCAGCGCCTCATCAAACGACTGGCCTTGCGCCAGCATTTGCGTAAGAATAAAGTTGGTGGTGCCATTGATAATGCCAGCCACCCACTCTATACGATTTGCGGTAAGGCCCTCGCGTATAGCCTTGACAATGGGGATGCCACCCGCCACGGCCGCCTCAAAGGTAACCATGACACCACGGTCGCGAGCCGCCTGGAAGATCTCGTTGCCATGCTCAGCCAGCAAAGCCTTATTGGCTGTGACCACGTGTTTGCCCTGGGCGATGGCTTCCATGATGAGTTCGCGTGCCAGGGTGTCGCCGCCTATAAGCTCGACCACAATGTCTATGTCAGGATCGCGAACAACCAGCATCGGGTCATCAACAATTTTCAAGGAGTCGCCAACCAGACGCCTGGCCTTGTCGACATCACGCACTGCCGCAACCGAGACTTCAATGCAGCGGCCAGCACGGCGGGCGATCTCTTCTGCATTTGTATTAAGAACTTTCCAGACACCGCCTCCAACGACGCCCAGTCCCAGCAGACCAACTTTTATGGAGCTCATTTAGCTATACCATCCTTGCGGAACATGTCCTTGATGCCGCGCACCGCCTGGCGTGTGCGCTGTTCGTTTTCGATAAGGGCCCTACAAGCCTTATAAACAAAGGGTTTCAGGATTGCAGGGCGGCAAATAAATGGGCTTGGTACAGCAGGGGAACATTTCCTGAAAAAAAGAGGCTGACTCATGGCGACCATTGTAAAACGTAACGGAAAATTCTCTGCCCGAATCCGCATAAAAGGCTATCCGACTGTTAGCCAGTCATTTAACACCGCTCGTGCCGCTCAATCTTGGGCGGTAAGTATTGAGGATGCAATCAGGCGAGGTACTCATAACTTTAAGGAAGCTATTGTACCGAACTTGAGCGAAGCCCTACGCAGGTACGAAGGCACCGTAACCGTGCAAAAGCGCGGGGCACTGGCTGAAAAATACGTCATAAGCATCTGGCGGCAAACCAAGCTAGCCCGCCAGCCCTTGGACTTTATCCAACCCAGTGAAGTTGCAGAGCTACGGGACGCATGGCTAAAAAATCTAGCCCCCGGCACGGTAACTCGCCGCCTCACGCTATTAAGCCACCTGTTCGAAATAGCCCGCAAAGACTGGGGTTTACCTGTACAGAATCCCGTTAAGGACGTGCGCAGGCCTTCCGTCCATAATGAAAGAGCGCGGCGCATAACCGATGAGGAGCTGCGGCTGGTACTGGCAGCTTCTCGCAGTTCGACACTCAAAACTATTGCCCCGCTTGCTCTAGCAACAGGTGCCCGGCTGGGTGAGTTGGTGGGTGCTCAATGGCGGCATGTTGATCTTCAGGCGCGTGTTATGCATTTCCCGCTTACCAAGAACGGAACCAGCCGCACCATACCCCTATCGCCTGACGCGTTAGCCATCCTGAGTCCCCTATCCGGTCAAGTAGGCGAGTCTGTCTTTAAAGTCACTTCGCACAGTATGAGTACGGCTTGGATACGTGCCGTTGATAGGGCTAGGCAAACCTATGAAAAGGAATGCGTCCGGGCAGGCGTAGAGATTAGCGAGACTTGGCTTGTGGGCTTGCGTTTTCATGATTTGCGGCATGAGTTCACATCAAGAATGGCTGAGCGCGGCCTAAATGCCTATGAGCTATCCGCGATTACCGGGCATAAGAACTTGGGCATGCTGGCTAGATATACGCACTTAAGGCCAAGTGATCTAGCAGCGAAGCTGGCCTCGTTGGAGGCCCGCGCATGAAAGGGGATATCGACGGGCTTGTGGCCGCGCTCTCTGCATTGATCGCACAGCAGCAGGATATTGCAAATCTGGCTGCACGCCTGCAACAGCATGCATTGGCACCGGATCAAAACGCAGATCAAAAGGATGGAGTGCGAATACAGAGACCGATGTTTGTATCGACTACAGCACCACCCTTGTTCGTACGCATGAAAGACCTGCCAGCGCTGACTGGCATATCTAGGGCTGAGATTTACCGCAAGATAGCTGCGGGTTCGTTCCCTAGGCCGGTATCGCTGGGTACTCGTGCAGTGGCGTGGCGCATCGCTGATTTACAGGCGTGGGCTAACAGCCTGCAGGTACAGGACTCGACGTAACTTTACCAGCGCAGCAGGCGGCTAAAACGTCGACGGCTGCGATGTTCTTTAACAAGATGAAGTAGTCTTCTTTGAAGGCTGGCCCAGAGTAATGCTCGGCCAGCCAGCTTTGAAAACATGCTTGCATAAGCGGAATATTTTGCGTTACAATCATATTCATAAGCGCCTGACTAATAACAAATAATTCACAAGGGCTTTTGCATGACTTATCCCGACTCCAATTTAATTTATGGCTATGCCCGCTTGGCACACATGCTAGGCATGACCCCTAACGCGCTGCACCAGCGCAAGCACCGCGGCCGTTTCACACTAAAGCCTGTATTCCATATCGGCAGGACGGCTGTCTTTGACCGGCGGCAGGCAAATGTGTATATGCAGCAGTTCGAGGCTGACGCCAAAAGGAAGTCCAGGATCTAATAGCCGTACACGCCACCACAACGAAGAATAAGAAGGAGCAAATCCTCATGGGCAAAGAAAAGCTCACAACAGTTCGAGTACCGCTTTACATACGCATAAAGGGTTGGTTCAACCGCCGTCAGTGGTTGCATTTACACGTCAGATATCAATACCCTTTAATTGGGGCGGCGGAGTGCTGCGCATCAGCGCTTCTACTGTTCTAATCAGCATCTTTTAAGGAACAATTCATGACTGCTCATTGATAATTGCCTGACGGGCCCTTACTTGCGACCGCTTTAGTAGTACTTTAGATACCCGTCACAACACAGTCATTACAACAATAATAAGGAGTGACATATGCAAGACCCAGCACAGCAAGACCAGATCATCTATTACCAGCAGTGTCATGAGCGAGCCTCACAACGGCTTGAAGATATGATTGAGGAGTTAACCATGAAGCATGGCTATGAGTCTTACTGCACTCAGCTGCGCGGACCCTTAATTGACCTCATTACCGCGCACCTACTGACGCTAAATGCAACAATTCGTTTGGGTGGGCCTGAAACCATCGCGTATGGCATACAAGAAAGCGACGCTGCATTGATCAAGAAGATAGGACGGTTGATACTGGACGACGGTCAACAGCTATTTGAGCCTGCCGAAATGGCGCTCGCACGGTGCAAACTGCCCAAGCGTGCGCAACGCGAAATTCATAATGAATGGGTTCTATCACGAGGCATGTTCCACGCCAAACCGCGTTTGCGTTGCCTCACGACAAAGCTGGCAAAGCGGGGACGGAAAATGAGTCACGCTGCGCTTGACCGCTTTGTCGACCAGCCAGAACGATTCTGGTAAGAATTCGTAAAACGGTCTATGTCGCTATGCCCTGCCTTATATGGCTTAAGCCTTCAACAGTGCAGGGATGAGGAACAGGCTGGTATTACGTGAGTGAAGCATCGTCGCGATGGCTTCACAGAAACCCCGAGCCGGGGCGGGTCAACCCCCGGCACACCTTATAAAAACACTAAAAAGGGTGATCGATGCCATACAAACACTCTCTGATGATGGGCGATGGCCTGAAAGAAGCCTCTGAGTTGGCGGAGGTGCTAGCTGCATACAGACGTTTAGATGATGGCGTAACCGCACGTTGCGCATCGTTCAAGGTGCTTCACCTTGCCGCACTGGTAGAAAACCTGCGCCGCCTGCATACGGAAGCTGAGCGTCTAAAAGACCAGCTGCAGCACCGCATGGCAGCGATGACCCCGTAAAGAATAAAGACCCCGGAGCATGGTGCTTCGGAGCCTTTAGAATCGTAAGTTATTTAGCAGCGGTCCAAGCTTCTATTATAACTTGCGAGACACCCTAAGGCTAGCTTTTAGCCTGCTAACCCGCTTGTTATAAGGATGTCCTAATGACAAATCATAACCAGAAGATCGGTATTCAAGCCGACAGCAGTATCGAAGCCCCATTTATCAGCGACGCTGATATGGGCGATATGGGGGCGGTGCCCGCCCCCGATTTGCAAGCAGTGCTTGACAGCATCTTGATTAAGGCTGGCCGAGAGCCTCAGACGCTGTATCGCGGATACCAGATGCGTGATAACAAAGATGCTCAGGGGCAAAGCGTGGAAGAAAAGTGGAAGTATGTGTCCGAACGGGACTCGGCAAACCGCTTTGAACAGCTTCATCCGATGTTTGCCACGGTGCTGGCCTCGACGTATCGCAAAGACAGTGAGGACGTGAGCAGGTCAGATGCGCTGAGCCTAGGGCACTTTGCCTATTTCGATTTCGATTTCGATGCAGATAGCATTGATGAGGTATTGCCTAAGGTGCGCCAGTTTATCGGGAAACTAACGGATGCAGGAGCAGACGCCACTGCGCTGCATATCTATGCGAGCGGCGGCAAGGGTTTTCACGTCATGGTGCCGCTTGAGATGTTCTTGCCTAATGGCGTTTGGAGCTTAGGCCTTGATGATGTAGCGGGCTTTCATCAAATCATTAAAGAAATTGCCTTCACGCTCAACGTGGATACGCTAGACATGCGTGTGTACACGTCAGCGCGCATGTGGCGACAGGCTAACGTCAAGCGCGTACGCAACACGTACAAGGTGCCAGTAGCGTTTGCTGACCTGGTGTCTATGGATGCAGATCGCTACGCAGAGATGGTGAGCGCCTCCCGCGAGGATATTGCCCGATGCCCTGCTAAATTCGTACCGGCCCTTGGGCTGATGTGGGTGAACGCTCGGGACAAGGTGCGGGATTTGCTCAAGGTGCGGGCGCAACGTGCAGCCGCCCCCCGCCGTGAGGTTGCCGCGGAAGAAATCGACCGCTACTCTGACGCGTTATGGGCCATTGATCCAGACGCGGGCGGCTATGGTGACTGGTTCTCTTGCGTGGCAGCTACTAATGACTTGTTTGACGGTAGTGATCAAGGGTTTGCACTGGTGGATGGATGGAGCAAACAGGGCAGCAAATACAGCTATCAGGCGCTGCTTTCCACGTGGGAAGGGCTAGATGGAAACCCTGCGGGCGGAAGCGCCATAACGGCGGCTACGGTGTATCAATTGGCCTATAAAGCAGGGTGGGAGGATAAGTGGCAGCACCTGAACCCCAATCACAACCCGGCGGTAAAAGAGGATGCTACGCCAGTCCATAACACTGAGGTGGGGATGGCTGAATACCTTATGCGCAAGTATGCGGATCAACTGTTGTACATCATGGACTTAGAGATGTGGTATTTCTGGGACGGCAAGGTCTGGCAGCGGGATGATGACGCGTACAGCCTTAATAAGGTAATAAAGCGGGAAGGCAGACTGCTTAGAGAGCGTATCGGTCAAGGGTTAAAAAAGGATCTGACAGAAGCGACGGAGCAAGGCGATAAGGAAGCCATGCGAAAGGCCCAGCAGGCCCTCACGGCTCACATTAAGTTCTACGATGGTCTGGAGTCAGCCCGCACCATCGACGCAGTGAAAAAGCTGATGAAGGCAGAGGTTCGCCGTGTGACGCATCAGGCACTTGATGCGGAGCCATTTCTGCTTAACGTTCAGAACGGTGTCGTTGATCTGCGAACAGGGGAACTTCTGCAGCATACGCCAGAACGTCTGATGTCTAAAATAACTTCTGTACCGTACAACGTCTCTGCGCCGTGCCCGAACTTTCAAAAATTCATCTTTGACGTTTCGAAGGATCGCCAAGAGTGGGTGGACTATGTGCAACTTGCATTGGGCTACAGCCTGTCGGGTGACATGGCAATGCAAAAAGCGTTCTTCCAAGGCGGGCAGGGCTCTAACGGCAAAAGTACGCTGAATAACACACTGCTTAAGCTACTGGGTACCTACGCCCAGCGTGTGCCGGTACAAATGCTTATGGTTGCCCGGCGCAAGGCTGGCGCTGTTGCACCAAGCCCGCAAATGATGAACCTGCCGGGTACGCGAATAGTATTTGTCACAGAGGCTGAAGATGGCAATCAGCTCAATGAGGGAGCCTTTAAAAACCTCGTGTCCACTGACCCCCTGCCAGCGCGGAATCTTTTCGCCAAGCGAATTGCTGAGATAAGGCCACAATTTAAGCTATGGCCTGCGTTCAATGAGTTGCCCAAGGTGGCGTCCACGCTTGATGGCGTATGGCGGCGGATTGTGTCTATCCCGTTTGACATGAACTACAGCGGCGCGGACAAGGACAAGCGGGTCTACGGGATGGAGGATATCTTGTCAGCGGAAGGCGAAGGTATCCTCGCGTGGTGCGTGGATGGTTTCCGCAAGCTGTGGAAGCAATCGACCAATGCTGAGGGGCAGAGGATTGGATGGGCACTGGATGAGCCGGAATGCCTAATGGCGGCAAAGGAGAGGTACCGCCGTGAGTTGGACATCATCTGGCGTTTTGTGGATGATTGTTTAGTGCAGGATGAACCCGAAAATGCCAATGAAGGCGAAATCCCCGCAACGATGTTGTACGCCGCCTATGCAAATTTTTGCCAGTGCAACAACTTAGCGAAGGTGAACAGTACAAGGTTTGGCCGGGATATCGCAAAGCATCTGACGGAAAAGCGCCGAAATATTAGGGGTAACGTCTATTATGGGTGGCGCATTTTGGACGTATGGGTAACTTCGAGCATGAAGGAACAGCAGGGAAACCGGACTGATATTCTTACCCGAGCGGTCTATATCGCCGACTAAACCGGGTTCATGTAGGGTTTTATGTAGGGTTTGCAAAAGCCCTACACCTCAAGGCCCTTTATCCATGCGAGTCTTGAGAATCCATGTATAGATGTATAGTTTTCGTGAATAAAAGTTTTCCCATACACGAGAACAAGTGGGGCTAGTCGCTTCCTATATGAGGTTTATTTATTAAAAACTATACATACTATACATAGAAAAAGGGAAAGCCCTTGTTCATGCGGGTTTCAAGCATGTAGGGTTCACCTAAAACCCTACATAAACTATACATGACCCTACATAACCACCTTGAACATATAACAAGCTGAAAAATCTCTGAGAATGACGGCCCACCATTGCGCCCAAACAGCCTTACAAAAATAATAAGAGGTAGCCCAAATGGATATACACTTGAGCTTTGACCCTAACCCGGCCAAAGAAGCTGACGCACTAACGGCGTTCATCCTTGACCCGAAGAACCCGCCGCCAATCTACACCTGCCAAGCCGAAGGCGATAAGCCATATGTGATCAAGTCTCTACTGCGCCGCGCTCAAGTGCTGGAGCACCTATGGTTTCGCTTGATTGGTGAAAGCCTAGAGGCAGGCCAGCCCAAGGTTCGGGGCGAACTTGCACGGCAGGCACACGCTGCAAACAAAGAACTTATGACGATTCAAAGCGCCTTGTACAAGATACAGCGCGATAACGGCCTGCAATGCGTGAGGCCTACAGAATTACTGCTTGCTGACGCGCCCCCGCCGCCAGGCTTGACCAATCGGGAGCGTGTACAGGTAGAGATGGCGGCCGATGAGGTTTATGAGGCAGAATTCAACGGCCCTAGCCCTTGAGCGAAACCGAACCCGGCCCTTGCCAAGCCTCAGTTGCCAAGCGAAACCGAAAATGAAGCCCGCCAGCCGCCCTCACTGTTTAAAACTGCGGGCTTAAAGCAACCGTGCTTTACGGGGAATTTCACGGGCTTTTCTTTGCGCCTCGGCGGCCTCTCTTTCTTGCTCTTTCTTGGCCTCTAGCTTGGCATTCTCATAATCTGCCAGAGACACAGGGACAAGTCTTACGAGCAGAATTACCGAGTCCATATAGGCCGACCTTAGGTACTCAATTCGCGTGAAGTCACCTTCCCATATGCGCCGGAGATTATCGCCCGTGTTCTCATCTCTAAATGTACCGGGCACGCGCCCGTATCGCTCATTCGCTATATCTTCCAGCTCTTGCGCATTCTCAAATCTTGAAATGATGCCTATTTCCCTAATATCCCCTGAGAACGTTACAGACATATCCCCTCTGTACGGGAAGCCCAAATCAGGCAAATTACGCAGGTTCCAAGTGTGCCCAATGTCTCCTTCACGCCCTGGCAAGCGATCAGTTTTACACAAGCCACTACCTGTATCGGTGCATTCTGGAATATCGGACGCAGGCCCACCTATGCGTATACCCATAAAGCTATCGGGCTGCTGTTCCCAAACCACGCCAGCCGCTTGGGATCCGAACGAGATCAAAGACGCCATGAGCGCCCACGCTATCTTCAGTTTCATGCTTCCCCCCTATTCTTGTTACACCTTGAGCAATATAAGGTAACACCTTCAAAGCGTCCAACTCTGCACATGTGAGATGTTAGGCGAGGCCATTGCGGACGCAGAGGCCTGCACGCTACCGGCATTAAACGAAACCGAAAACGCCCACTGAACTTGCGCCTTGCTGACGCGCCCCCGCCGCCAGGCTTGACCAATCGGGAGCGTGTACAGGCTGAGATGGTGACCGGTCAGACTTATGAGGCGGAGTTCAGCCGTCAACACTCAAGCACCACCTGAAACGCCTCTTCTGATCTTAGTGAGTGAAGACGCACTGATATCTATGCGCCAACTGGTATATTTGCCTTAAACATTTTTTGTTCACATTCCTACGGGTCAGCTTGCATGTCTGCACTTCAACATCTTCTCTCATCATTTCGCGCTGCTGCAGTCTCTGAACGCGAAAAAGGCACATATTTCGAAGAGCTGATAGTCAACTATCTGCGCAACGAGGCGACCTATCGTGATCTGTACAGTGATGTGTGGACGTATGCAGACTGGGCCAAACAGCAAGGATTGGACGGGCGTGACGCAGGCATTGATTTGGTGGCAAAGACCCAAGGCACGAACGAATTCCACGCCGTACAGTGCAAATTCTATGCCGAGGACTATCGCGTTCAGAAAGGCGACATCAATAGCTTCTTTACGGCGTCGGGCAAAAGCATATTCAAGCACCGCGTCATTGTCAGCACGACAAATAACTGGAGCACGCACGCCGAAGATGCGCTGCAGGATCAGAATCCTCCCGTCAGCAAGATCGACCTGTACGATCTGGAGAGCAGCCAGATTGATTGGGCCAAGTACCAACCCGGAAAGACTCCTGTACTTCAGGCTAAGAAAACCTTACGCCCGCATCAGAAAAGCGCTCTGGACGCTGTCGCTCAGGGGTTAAAGACGGCAGAGCGCGGCAAACTGATCATGGCCTGCGGTACGGGCAAGACGTTTACTAGTCTCAAGATCGCGGAACACATTGCAGGCGCAGGTGGCCGTGTGTTGTTCTTGGTGCCCAGCCTGTCTCTTTTATCGCAAACCTTGACGGAATGGACTCAAGAATCCGAATTGCCGCTACATAGCTTTGCCGTGTGTTCTGACAGCGATGTAGGAAAGAAACGCAAGGTCGATGATGACGTAGTGCAGACTTTTACTCACGAACTACGCTATCCGGCAACTACGGAACCGGCCCGGCTAGCATGTGAAATCTCCAAACGCCACGATGCTCAGCACATGAGCGTGGTCTTCAGCACTTATCATTCCATTGACGTTATCAGCCAAGCACAAATGCAGTTCGACTTGGCTGATTTCGATTTAATTGTTTGCGATGAGGCACACCGAACTACGGGTGCTACCTTTGACGGACAAGAAGAAAGCGCCTTTGTCCGTGTCCACAATGCCGATTTCATCCGTGCGGCTAAGCGTGTGTACATGACCGCCACACCACGCATCTATGGTGATTCGGCCAAAGCCAGTGCAGAGAAAGATAACGTTGCGCTCGCGTCAATGGATGATGAAACCTTGTTTGGCAAAGAGTTATCTGTCATCACCTTTTCCGAAGCGGTGAAGCGAGGCCTGCTGGTCGATTACAAAGTCATCGTGCTGGCAGTAGAAGAAGCCCACGTCAATCGCCGCATCCAAAGCCTACTGGCTGACGGGAATAATCAGTTGAAGGTGGATGATGCTGCGAAAATCATCGGCTGCTGGAAGGCATTGTCTAAACAAGGGCTAGATGCCGATCTGGCTGAAGACACGTCACCTATGCAACGCGCCGTGGCATTTTGCCAAGTGATTGAAGCCAATCACAAAGGCAAGACCCACAAAGTCAGCTCAAAGAACATCGCATCCATGTTTCAGGCTGTAGTCCAGGCCTATCAGGAAACAGAAGAGTTTGAAACACTAACGCCCTTGACCTGTGAGGCGGCGCACGTGGATGGCAGCATGAACGCCAGTCAAAAGGAAGAAAAGCTTAATTGGCTCAAAGCCGATACACCCGAGAACACCTGTCGAATTCTTAGCAATGTGCGTTGCCTCTCCGAGGGCGTTGATGTTCCTGCTCTAGACGCTGTGCTGTTCCTTACGCCCCGCAACTCGCAGGTGGATGTGGTGCAGTCGGTGGGGCGCGTCATGCGCAACGCACCGGGCAAAAAGCGCGGCTATGTGATTCTGCCTGTTGTCATTCCAGCAGGCGTCGAGGCACACGAAGCCTTGAACGATAACCAGACTTATAAAGTGGTCTGGCAGGTCTTACAAGCGTTGCGTTCACACGATGACCGTTTTGACGCGATGGTCAACAAGCTGGACTTAATCGGCAAAGACGTAAAAAAGATGGAAGTCATTGCCATCACCGACAAGATCCAAAAAAAGCAGGAACGCAAACCGGGCGAAGCCAACAGGCGTCGCGCCAAGGGTAAATTCGCACTGGGCGAACCTACTCAAGAGTATCCTACCCACGAACAACACGATCTGCAGTTTGAAATCGGTGAAATTGAACGCGCCATCTACGCCAAGCTCGTGCAGAAAGTGGGCAATCGCCACCACTGGGAAGACTGGGCCAATGACATTGCCAAGATCGCCCGAACGCACATTGATCGCATCGCTGCCATCATTGAGGAACCTGCCAATACGCGTGAACGTGAGGCCTTCAGTACATTTGCAGCCGAGTTGCGTGATGATTTGAATGATAGTATCAGCGATGGCGAGATCATCGAAATGCTGGCCCAGCACCTAATTACCAAGCCTGTATTTGACGCGCTATTCGAGTCGTACAGCTTCGCCCAGCACAACCCCATGTCGCAGGCCATGCAGAGCGTGCTGGATGCTTTGCAAGAGCACCACTTGGACAAGGAGGCTGATACGCTGCAACGCTTTTATGAAAGTGTGGCCCTGCGGGCGCAAGGCATTGACAACGCAGCCGGTAAGCAGAAAATCGTGGTGGAGCTTTACGACAAATTCTTTCGCAACGCATTCCCGCGCATGACCGAACGCTTAGGGATCGTATACACACCCGTCGAAGTTGTGGACTTCATTATTCACAGTGTCAATGACGTGTTGAAAGCCGAGTTCGGCCAGACACTGGGTAGCAACGGTGTACACATTCTGGACCCCTTTACAGGCACCGGTACCTTCATCACCCGCCTGCTGCAAAGCGGCTTAATGACACCGGAACAATTAAAGGAAAAATACAAGAGTGAAATACACGCGAACGAGATTGTGCTGCTGGCTTATTACATCGCCGCCATCAACATAGAGGCCGTGTATCACGACATCGTTGGCGGTGATTACGTGCCATTTGAAGGCATTTGCTTGACCGACACGTTTGAAATGTATGAAAAGGACGATCTGGTAAGCGAACTGTTGGAAAACAACAGTGCTCGGCGAAAGCGTCAGAAAGGACTGGATATCCGAGTCATCATGGGCAACCCACCTTACTCGGCGGGACAAGCGAGCGCAAATGACAATAACGCCAATGTCGCTTATCCGCATCTGGATAAGCGGATCGAGACTTCTTACGCTGCTCGTTCAGCAATGACTTCCATTAAAAACTTATATGACAGCTATATTCGCGCGATTCGCTGGGGCAGTGACAGGCTAGGCAAGGACGGTGGCGTGATGGCGTATGTATCAGGAAACGCTTGGGCGGAACGCCGGTTCGCCGATGGTATGCGGAAATGCTTAGTGGAAGAGTTTAGCAATATCTACGTGCTTAACTTACGTGGGGATATAAGAAAGAATATGTTGAGTAAAGGACGAGCAAAAGAAGGCCAAAATGTATTTGGTAGTGCCAGTATGACGGGCATCTCAATTACCATATTCGTCAAAAGCCCAAACGCAAAAGAACATGGTCAAATTTTTTATCACGATATAGGCGATGATCTTAAACAAACTGAAAAGCTAGAAAAAATAAAAAGCTATACCGGGATTAATGGCATTACTAAAAAGAACGGTTGGCAAGCTATAGTTCCGGATGTACATGGTGATTGGCTTGGTCAACGAGACGGCAGTTTCGCTAAATTCATCGTCTTAGGCGACAAAAAGACCAGCAATATCAAAGTGTTTGGCAATTATTCGCTAGGCATAGGAACCAATAGAGACGCATGGTGCTACAACCTTTCAATAAATAATTTAGCGAAGAACATGGGTAAGACTGTTGATTTTTATAATTCCGAAGTAGATCGCTTCAACGCAGTCTACGCTGGCATCGATCGCGCTGCAAGAGACGAAAAAATAAACGATTTTCTTGATAGAGATAGCAGTAAAATAGCTTGGTCGAGCAGCTTAATACCTAATGTGGCACGAGGAATTAAGGGCGAATATGATGCCAAAAAGCTAGTTTGTAGCTTATATCGTCCTTTTTCAAAACAATGGTTGTATTACGACCCGATGTTCAATCATCGTGTCGGCCAAATGCCACATATATTTCCAAATGCAACGGTGAAAAACTTGGTCATTTGCGTGTCAGGTGTCGGAGCACGTAGCGGCTTTTCAACAATAATTACCGATACGTTGCCATGTCTGGATAACATCGAAAAGGGCCAATGCTTTCCCCTTTATCTCTACGATGATACCAAGACGGCTAGCTCCCTATCCACTTCACAAACTCAGGCTGAGTTTGATGCCCTCGCCATAGCCGAAGCGCAACCCCGCCGCCGCCACGCTCTAACGAATGAAGGCCTGACTCATTTTCAGTCCACCTACCCAAGCGAGCAAATCAGCAAAGAAGATATTTTCTACTACGTCTATGGCGTATTGCACTCCGAAGAGTATCGCGAAAAATACGCTGATAACCTGTCCAAAGAGTTGCCGCGCATCCCCTGTGTCAAAACCGTAGAGGGCTTCTGGGCATTCAGTAAGGCTGGCCGAGCATTGGCCAATCTGCATTTGAACTATGAAACCGTCGCCATGTATCCAGCCACCATCCTCGGCGGCGGTACAAGTGATGATGATTACCGTGTGGAAAAAATGAAGTATGGTGCCAAGAAAGACCTGACCACGCTGCACTACAACAGCAAAATAACCGTAAAAAACATCCCACTGGAAGCCTATGACTATGTAGTCAATGGTAAGCCCGCACTGGACTGGGTGGTTGAGCGCCAGTGCGTCAAAACCGACAAAGCCAGCGGTATCGTCAATGACGCCAATGATTGGGCCATCGACACAATGCACAACGCCAAGTACCCACTTGAGCTCTTCCTACGTGTAATAACGGTAAGTCTAGAGACAATGAAGATTGTTCGCTCTTTACCGCCTCTCGATATTCTAGAGAGCGAGCTATCGGATATTTCACATGCGGGTGCACTTGCATAGAATTAACCAGTCAAGATTTAACCAAGGCCAAAATTTGTTCGAATCAAGTACCTGATGTAAGGCAAACTAAAGTCACTGCGCTATCAGTCTACACTCCTAGAATATGCTTGTGCAGATTTACAGCCAGAACCGTAGTCATGAATTGTGCCTGAGTTTTTCCGAGATGGTGGGTGGATTGCAGTCGCCGTTTTCGGTTTCGGTTTGCCATAGGCCGAAAGTTTGAAAACTTGAAAATTTTGTGCAAGGCGGTAGGTAGTGGGAAGCCCACTCGGAGACGATAAAAACTACCCCCTTCACTCTGCCTTGCCGGTATCTACCTCCTTGCAGGGACGCGCCCGTCGGTAGGCGGTACCAGTGCAACGGAGCAGTAAGCTCGGCACAGCCTACACCTTGCACAACGCTGTACCCAACTTGCGCTACACAACCTGATAACCGAAAACGAAAC
The DNA here is from genome assembly GCF_008369125.1 of Pusillimonas sp. ANT_WB101. NCBI lineage: Bacteria > Pseudomonadati > Pseudomonadota > Betaproteobacteria > Burkholderiales > Alcaligenaceae > Pusillimonas > Pusillimonas sp. ANT_WB101. The sequence goes on from NZ_VOAY01000006.1 coordinate 58,803, forward strand.
CCACCACCTGCTACCTACAGCCCTAACCGCCTGTAACCAGCGCTGCAGGCTAGCCCCTTGAACGCTACGCAGTGGCACACCGCCAGGTTTCGCCACAATGCCGCCACACATAACAGAAATATTCCTTTGATAAGCGGCAAGGCTCAGAAGGCTTGCAGCCCACATTAACGCACAAGGTAGGGCTACCCCACCACTTGAACAGACCCCACCTGATAGTGGGCTTTTCTTGGTACAACGGGGGAACATTGGGACAGGTACACGCCGCGTGCCTGATTGACCAATTTTAATTCAAATCAGGCACTTAACCATCTGATTTCAAAGGTTAAACTCATTGATTGCATGGCCGCTCTCGTGTAAGATTACTCTTACTACATGATTTTCATGTAGTTTGATTAATTATTGTTCTTCTCCGTACCATTTCCCATAAAGACAAAACCCGCAAAGCCTTACGCCATGCGGGTTTCGGGGACTAACCTCTGATAGTTTTTATGGAGCTCATTTAGCTATACCATCCTTGCGGAACATGTCCTTGATGCCGCGCACCGCCTGGCGTGTGCGCTGTTCGTTTTCGATAAGGGCGAATCGGACATAATTGTCACCGTATTCGCCAAACCCGATCCCCGGAGACACAGCCACCTTGGCATCGGCCAGCAATCGCTTGGAAAATTCGAGCGAACCCAATTGCTCGTATGCTTCGGGGATTTTTGCCCAGATATACATGGATGCTTTGGGGATGTCGACCATCCAGCCGGCTTCATGCAAGCCTTTAGCCAGCACGTCGCGGCGGCGACGGTATAGTTCGACAACCTCGTTGACACAGTCTTGCGGGCCTTCGAGAGCTGCAATGGAAGCCACCTGTATAGGCGTGAACATGCCATAATCATGGTAGCTTTTGATGCGAGCCAGGGCATTGACGAGTTCGGCATTGCCCACCATAAAGCCCACGCGCCAGCCGGCCATGCTATAGCTTTTGCTCATGGTAAAAAATTCGACCGCCACATCGCGGGCACCTTCGACCTGCATGATGGATGGTGCCACATAGCCGTCAAAGGTGATATCGGCGTAGGCCAGGTCATGGACCACCAAAATATTGTGCTCGCGCGCCAACGCAACAATGCGTTCGAAAAACGACAGATCAACGCACTGCGCAGTGGGGTTGCTGGGAAAACCCAGAATCATCATTTTGGGCTTGGGTATGCATTCACGCACAGCCCGCTCGATTTCTTCGAAAAAGTCGATGCCAGGTGTCATGGGCACGGAGCGAATATTTGCGCCCGCTATGACGGCACCGTAAATATGGATGGGATAGCTGGGGTTAGGCACCAGCACGGTATCGCCGCGATCGAGCGTGGCCAGCATAAGGTGGGCCAGGCCTTCTTTGGAGCCAATGGTAACAATGGCTTCGGTGTCTGGGTCAATGTGAACGCCGTAGCGTCTTTCGTACCACCCTGATATTGCCTTGCGCAGACGCGGAATGCCTTTAGACACAGAATAACCATGCGTATTAGGGCGTGACGCCGCCTCAATGAGCTTATCGACGATATGCTGGGGCGTAGGGCTGTCGGGGTTGCCCATAGACATATCGATAATATCTTCGCCACGTCTTCGGGCCGCCATTTTTAATTCACCGGTTATATTGAATACATAGGGCGGCAAACGTTCTATGCGCGGAAACGAGGTCATGATGTTCCTTGGAGACGGCAATAAAGTTAAAGGGCAAATTCAGGCACAATCGACAAGTTTAATCCATCCTAAAAAAACGCGGAATCGACTTGATGTCATGATGTTTGCGCTATGATCGAACTGACTATAGGAGTTTTACGTGGAATTACGAAGCGAAGCCAATCCTGCGCTCAATACAATTACCGCCTATGGTTCGGGTTACGTCGAAATCAACGAGGTTGCCTACCGGCATCCGGTATATTTTGCGCCCGAGGGCGAGATACATGACTGGCCAGTAAGCAACGTCGACGACATCACAACCTCGACCTTGCGCGATATCGCGGGTGTGCCCAATGCCAAGGCCGACCCCATGGCATTTCTTGACGGCGCGCCAAACGTTTTGCCCGACGATGCTGCCGAAGTGCTAATTATTGGTACCGGAGAAAAGCAGCAGTTGCTGCCAGCGCATGTTATGGGGCCACTTTTACAGATGGGTATAGGTATTGAAGCCATGACCACACAGGCGGCAGCGCGTACCTATAATATTTTAATGTCCGAAGGACGACGCGTTGTGGTCGCCCTGATAACCCACCAGGAGGCCGTATGAGCCAGGTTACCCTTGGCAAAGCCATCCCGCCTTTCAAGGCTGTAAGCACCCATGGCGACATCAGCCTAGAAGGGCTGCGTGGGCATCTGGCCGTATTGTACTTTTACCCAAAAGACAATACACCGGGCTGCACCACCCAGGCACAAGATTTTCGCGACCGTTATCAAGAGTTCGTAGACACAGGTTGTCATATTATTGGCGTATCGCGTGACTCGCTCAAGTCGCATACAGGTTTTACTGACAAGCAAGAGCTGCCATTTCCGCTTATCTCTGACGACAGTGAAGCCCTATGCGAACTGTTTGGCGTCATGAAGCTAAAAAACATGTACGGCAAACAGGTACGCGGCATAGAGCGAAGCACCTTCCTCATCGACTCGCACGGGGTTCTGCTGCGCGAATGGCGCGGCGTACGCGTGCCCGGACACGTCGACGAAGTGCTGCAAACCGTTCGCGACAGCATCTGACACACACCTTACCCACACTGCCAGGAGCCCACACCCGATGCCGCTGCCACAGTTGCCTACCCGCATGGGAGACACGCTTTCAGCCGACTCCGTCCAGATCACGCTGGCCCAACCCGATGTACAAACCGCAGGCAACGATAGCCAGATCACCAAAGCAGCACCGCCCACGCCACCGGCGCGGGCTCGACAACAGCCCACATTGCCCCCGGCAGTCTCCGAGCCAGTTGCGCCTGCGTCTGTCACGACGGTAGTCAAAGCAAGTAGCCGCACCGCCAAAAAAACGCGGCTCGCCCAAGCAAAACGCAAACTGTTTGTACTCGACACCAATGTGTTGCTGCACGATTCCAACTGCCTGTTCAAGTTCGAAGAGCACGACATATTTTTGCCCATGATCGTGCTTGAAGAGCTTGATCATCAAAAAAAGGGTATGTCCGAAGTAGCGCGCAACGCACGCCAGGTCAGTCGGGCTCTCGACGGTCTCATCCAGGGCGTTACCGATCTTGACAATGGTGTAAACCTTGACGCCATCGGCAACCCCGAAGCTCTGGGCAACCTGCGACTCCAAACTAAGGCACTGCATTCCAAACTGCCTATCGAACTGCCCATGGGCAAGGCCGACAACGGCATTCTGATGGTGGTCCATGCCCTGAAAGACCTGTATCCGCGTCGCAAGGTTGTGCTGGTATCCAAAGATATCAACATGCGCCTTAAGGCCAGGTCACTGGGGCTGCTGGCTGAAGACTACCTTAACGATCATGTTCTTGACGACTCCGATCTTTTGTATGACGGCGTCATGCCTTTGCCTGACAACTTCTGGTCACGTCATGGAAAAGACGTAGAGTCATGGCAGCAGGGAGGCACAACGTATTATCGGGTCAAAGGGCCGCTGTGCTCTGAATTCATCGTCAATGAGTTCGTGTACTTCGAGGGCGAAATGTCCATGCAGGCCCAGGTTAAAGAGGTTACCGGAAAAAGCGCCGTACTCGCCACCCTGCGCGATTACAGTCACGGCAAGAACAACGTGTGGGGCATTACTGCACGCAACCGTGAGCAAAACTTTGCCCTGAACCTGCTCATGAACCCTGACTGCGATTTCGTGTCGCTGCTGGGCCAGGCAGGCACAGGTAAAACCTTGCTGGCACTGGCGGCTGGCCTGACGCAAACCCTTGAAACCAAACGCTACAACGAAATTATCATCACTCGCGCAACCGTACCGGTAGGCGATGACATTGGTTTCCTGCCCGGCACTGAAGAAGAAAAAATGCTGCCCTGGATGGGTGCACTCGAAGACAACCTCGAGGTACTGCACTTAGGCTCGGGCCCAAGTTCGGGTGACAACCCCGGCGACTTATCCAAGAACTCGACCATGGAGGTAATACGCTCCCGCATCAAGGTAAAGTCTCTTAACTTTATGCGTGGCCGTACTTTTCTCAACAAGTTTCTCATCATCGATGAGGCGCAGAACCTTACGCCAAAACAAATGAAAACCCTGGTCACCCGCGCTGGCCCAGGCACAAAAATCGTCTGTCTGGGCAATATTGCCCAGATCGATACCCCCTATCTCACCGAGGGCAGCTCAGGGCTTACTTACGTGGTCGACCGATTCAAGGGTTGGCCGCATTCAGGGCACATCACCTTGCAGCGCGGCGAAAGATCTCGACTGGCCGACTACGCCAGCGAGGCGCTATAGCTGCTCGGGCAAATCCATGCACGACAACAACTCGCCTCTTCCTGTAGGCTTTACCATGGGCGATGCGGCTGGCATCGGCCCTGAAATCATTGTCAAGCTTTTTTCGGCCGGCCTGCCTAAACCAGCGCTGGTGTATGGCGATGCCGGTGTGCTCGCCGCCACTATTGAGCAACTGGGCCTGGCGGCGGCGTTACACGTAGAAATCGTTAATGAGCCCTGCATGGCCAGCCAGCGTTCAGGCGTAATCCACGTATTAAATCGCTGGCAGGCCTTGCCAGAGGGAGTCACGCCCGGCCAACCTAACCCGCTTGCCGGACGAGGTGCCTATGAATATCTTTGCCATGCCATTGACGATGCCATGGCGGGTAAGCTGCGAGCCATCGTCACCGCGCCATTGAACAAGAAGACCATGCAGGCAGGCGGCGCCGATTACCCCGGTCATACAGAAATACTGGCCGAACGCACCCATACCAAGCATTACGCCATGATGCTCGCCAACCTTGAGTTGCGCGTTATTCTGGTCACCATACATGTACCACTCAGCGAGGTCAGCCGGTTGATTACCCCTGAAGCCGAACTGAACACCATCCGCCTGGCCTGGCAGGCCTGTCGTCAGGCCGGCATAAACAAACCTCGTGTCGCTGTCGCGGGCTTGAACCCGCATGCTGGCGAAGAGGGGCGTTTCGGCCGCGAAGACCTCGATATCATCGCACCGGCCATTGAAAAAGCCCGCACAGAGGGTATAGATGCCAGCGGCCCCTGGCCCGGTGATACCGTTTTCATGCGTGCCCGGCAAGGCGAGTTTGACATCGTCGTAGCGCAATACCACGACCAGGGCCTTATCCCCGTTAAGTATATGGGGCTGGATCAGGGCGTTAATGTAACGGTAGGCCTGCCGTTTGTACGCACCAGCGTTGACCATGGCACGGCCTTTGACATCGCCGGACGCGGCATTGCCGACCCGGCCTCATTGCGGGCGGCGTATGACCTTGCCTTGGCGATGGCACGCCCCACGTAGGGGCATTAAGCCCAACCCTGTGCTAGCGCATACCGCCCTGAGTATAGTTCAGGAAGCGGGTGCTGGCACCCTGGAAGGTAAGTCGCACGCTGCCGATAGGGCCGTTACGCTGCTTGCCGATAATAATCTCGGCCGTACCTTTATCGGGAGAATCGGGGTTGTACACCTCGTCGCGATAGATAAACAGAATCAGGTCGGCGTCCTGTTCGATAGCGCCTGATTCACGCAAGTCACTCATGACGGGGCGCTTGTTGGGTCGTTGCTCCAGGCTGCGATTAAGCTGCGATAGCGCGATGAGCGGGCAGTTAAGTTCTTTGGCCAGGCTTTTGAGCGACCGACTGATCTCTGATATTTCGGTAGCCCGGTTTTCACCTCCCGAATTGCCCGACATCAGCTGCATATAGTCAATAATAATGAGGCCCAGCTGGCCACACTGGCGCGCCAACCTACGGGACCTGGCCCGCACTTCCATAGACGTAAGTGCGGGTGTTTCATCGATGTATATTTGTGCCTCTTGCACCTGCTGTACGGCATGGGTAAGGCGTGGCCAGTCATCAGCCGTAAGCTTGCCGGTACGCATGCGATGCTGATCCAGCATGCCTACAGAACCCACCATACGCATGGCCAGTTGCACTGCCCCCATTTCCATGGAAAACACCGCCACGGGCAGCCCTTGCTCAATAGCAACGTGCTCGCCGATATTCATTGAAAATGACGTTTTCCCCATGGAAGGCCGGCCAGCCACGATGACGAGGTCGCCGGGCTGCAACCCGGAGGTCATTCGGTCAAGGTCGTTGAAACCCGTCGGCACACCCGTGATATCAGAGTCGCCTTCACGATGGTAAAGCTCGTCAATACGCTCCACCACCTGACTGAGCAGCGGCTGAATATCCTGAAAACCTGTGGTGCCTCTGGCGCCCTCTTGGGAAATTTGAAACACACGAGACTCGGCTTCATCGAGCAGTTGCCTGGCTTCTTTACCTTGCGGGTTGAAGGCTGCTGCCGAGATCTCGTCGGCCACGCTGACCAGCTTGCGCAGCATGGAGCGTTCACGCACAATTTCGGCGTAGCGCCGGATGTTTGCCGCTGACGGTGTGTTGTGGGCCAATGCATTAAGATAAGCCAGCCCGCCCACCTCTTCAGACTTGCCGGCGCTGGCAAGTGACTCGTTCACGGTTACCACATCGGCCGGCCGCGCCAGGCTGATAAGGCGCGCAATATGCTGCCAGATTATCTTGTGGTCAAATCGGTAAAAGTCGTCATCGCCAAGTACGTCGGTAATGCGATCAAAGGCGGCGTTATCCAGCAGCAGCCCGCCCAGCACTGACTGTTCTGCCTCAACCGAGTGGGGAGGCACACGCAGATAATCAAGCTGCGGATCGATAGTTTTTTGCATGGTGTCCAAGTGAAGACTCCGGTACTGCCTGGATAAAAATAAAAAAGCCGGCTTGCGCCGGCTTTCAGAGCCACTGGGCGCGAAATACATCCATTGAAGAATGTACCACGCGAGGCAGTCGGCTTTTAGACCATTTCGCCCTGTACAACCACACTGATATCGCTGTTTACGTCAGCGTGCAGCACAAGATGTACAGTGTATTCGCCAACAGCTTTCAAAGGGCCGTCAGGCAGGCGGACCTGTGATTTTTCGACAGTATCAAAGCCTTCTTTACGCAGCGCTTCGACGATGTCCATGCTGGTAACCGAACCAAACAGACGACCATCAACACCCGCTTTTTGCGCAACGGTGAAGGTTTTGCCTTCAAGGCGGCCAGCGACTGCCTGAGCAGCAGCCAGTTTTTCAGCCTGAAGCTTTTCAAGTTCGGCACGACGGGCCTCGAACTCTTTCAGGGCCACGTCGGTAGCACGACGGGCGATTTTCTTGGGGATCAGGTAGTTACGAGCATAACCATTGCGAACACGCACGACCTCACCGAGATCACCCAGATTTGTGACTTTTTCGAGCAGAATAATTTGCATGACGATAGGCCCCGGATTATTTGTGGTTATCGGTGTAAGGCAACAAAGCCAGGAAGCGCGAACGCTTGATGGCAGTGTCGAGCTGACGCTGGTAATGCGCCTTGGTACCAGTTAGGCGGGCAGGAATGATCTTGCCGTTTTCCTGGATGAAATCGCGCAGTGTGTCGAGATCTTTGTAATCGATTTCGCCAACATTGGCCGCGGTGAAGCGGCAGAATTTACGGCGCTTGAACAGAGGGTTCTGTTGCCCGAACTTGCGTTTCTCTTTGGTTTTTTTGAAGAAAGCCATAATGTGCCTCTTTAACGCCCAGGCCTTGCCTGAGCCAAATTTTTAATGCGCTGACTGATGAAGCCTGCGCCCTGGTATGTCATGAATCTTTACTAAACAACAGCGCTTGCGCCGCCGGCAAAAACCCTGTCTGCCTGCTGTATATGCAACACCACTTTGTTGGAGCCTTTGCGCGCCGGGGCTAAAAAGCCCTCAATGCTCAAAGATGCCCCCAAGGGCGTGTCAGACAGCAGTAATGCGATGTCTCCGAGTGCCACAGCCGAAAGTACCAATTCGATCCGGCGAGTATGGCCGGCCTCAAGAACTTCTGACTCGTGCTCTAGCAGCATTTCAACTGCCGGCAGGCCCGCCGGTGTATACCGAAGCGGCCTGACCTCAAGCGCCGTAGCAGTTATTTGCAGCTGGTTCACAGTTGGCCCGGAGCCTTGCGCATTATGACTCGCTGGTTGTTGCTGCTGCAGGTGTTGTTGTCGTTTCGGCACTTGCCTTGCGGGCTTCTTCGCGCTCTACCGACTTCATCATGATCGAAGGCTCAACGTGGGCCTTTGATGTTTTGCTGATGAGGTGACGCAAAATTGCATCGTTGTAACGGAAAGAATGCTCGAGCTCATCAAGTACGGGCTGGCCGCATTCGATGTTCATGCATACATAGTGGGCTTTGACCAGCTTTTGAATGGGGTAAGCCAGTTGACGACGGCCCCAGTCTTCGAGGCGATGGATCTGGCCACCATTGCTGGTGACGGCGGCTTGATAGCGCTCGATCATGGCGGGCACTTGCTCGCTTTGATCGGGATGCACAATAAACACTACTTCGTAGTGGCGCATAAACTACACTCCTTGTGGATATCTTGCGACACGGTTGTGCTGCAAGGGGCAGCCCGCCCACACTTGGCAAAACGCCAGGCGCAAGTCGAGCAGGAAACCATTGATATTAGCATTTTTACGGTGCTACCCGCAAGCAGGCCGTGACATGCCTGTGTATCGGCTGCTACCCGATATGCCCGCGCCACAGCCCACTTAGGGTGGCCTGCGGCATCAGACTTGATCGTCGACTAACCTTCTACCACCGCATAGGCAGAGTGGTTATGAATGGATTCGAAATTTTCGGCAACCACACGAAAACGTTGCACCCCCGCCATTTGTTTGAGCTGACCGGCCACATCGCGCACCAAGTCTTCGACAAATTTGGGGTTTTCGTAGGCACGTTCGGTCACGTATTTTTCGTCGGTGCGCTTGAGCAGGCCCCACAGCTCGCACGATGCCTGCTTTTCGACTGACTTGATAAGCCCGTCAAGATCAACATGGGCGGGGTCATCAAACATGGCACTGACGGTTACGTGCGAACGCTGATTATGCGCGCCGTAGTCTGAGATGGCCTTGGAGCATGGGCACAAACTGGTGACTGGCACCTGCACTGACAGCTCAAATTCTACTGACCCCGGCGCTGCTTGCTCGGCGTCCTGTGCCACTTGAGCCTTGGCCGTCCAGGTCACTTCGTAATCCATGAGGCTGGCAACCCCAGACACGGGGGCAATCTTATTGATGAAATACGCGAAGGATGCGGAGATGTCGCCTTTTTCTGCGTTGAGCAAAGGCAGCATGGCCTGTGCCATATCGCAAAACAAGACCGGCGTCATGGCTTGCCTGCGGTATTGCTCGAGCAGCGCAACAAACCGCGACATGTGCGTGCCTTTTTCAGAGGCCGGTAATGCGACGGTCATTTCCCAATTTGCAACCGTAGGCTGTGTTTCGCCTGCGGCCGCAATAAGCATGGGATGGCGCACACCACGGACCCCCACACGCTCAATCGCAATATGACGCACATCGACACTGCTTTGCACATCGGGCATGGCAACGGCGGAGTCAATCAGAATATTCATAACAACAACCTATATGGCGCGCTGGCAAAACTGCTCGCCGCTTTAAATTTGAAAACAGTAAATTATGCGGTACTACTGCACCGCATAACCCCATACCCCTTGATGGGATCATCGCAATAGTTTATCGACTGCAGAAAAAAGAATCATTACGCATGAAACCGCGCGCGAATGGCACGCTCAATGCCATCGGCATCAAGACCGAGCTCTGCCAGTATGGTTGCCTGGTCGCCATGATCGACAAAAAGGTCTGGCAAGCCCAGCATTAGCACCGGCAGGGCCAGCGCCTGTGCACTGAAGTACTCAAGCACAGCACTGCCACCACTACCCATGATGGCAGCCTCTTCGACCGTAACAAACTGCTGGTGTGTCTGGACAAGCTGAGACAGCAGTTGCTCATCAAGCGGCTTGACGAAACGCATGTCGACCACTGTGGCATCCAGGCGCTCGCCGGCCTCAAGCGCAGGGGCAAGCAAGGTGCCAAATGCCAGAATTGCTATGCCCTTGCCCTCACGCCGCAACACGGCTTTACCAACCTCAACACCTTCCAGGCCGGGCTGCACGTCGGCACCAACGCCCGCACCGCGCGGGTACCGTACGGAGGCCGGACCCGCATGACGGTAGCACGTACTTAACAATAACCGGGTTTCGTTTTCGTCGGAAGGCGTTGCCACCACCATGTTCGGAATGCAGCGCAGGTAGGCGATGTCATAGTTGCCGGCATGTGTCGCGCCGTCGGCACCCACAATGCCCGCACGATCGAGCGCGAAGGTGACATCCAGGTTTTGCAGCGCCACATCGTGAATAAGCTGGTCGTAGCCCCGCTGCAGAAACGTCGAGTAGATGGCCACCACCGGCTTCTGACCCTCACAGGCCAGGCCGGCTGCAAAAGTGACGGCATGCTGCTCGGCGATACCGACATCAAAGTATCGTTTTGGAAACGTCTGTTCAAACTCAACCATGCCGCTACCCTCACGCATGGCGGGCGTAATGCCGACCAGCCGCTCATCGGTGGCTGCCATGTCGCAAAGCCAGCGCCCAAACACTTGCGTGAACGTGACCCGCACAGGTTTGGTCGACTTCTGAATACCGATACTTGGGTCAAACTTGCCCGGACCATGGTATAGCACCGGGTCAGCCTCAGCCAGTTTGTAGCCCTGACCTTTGCGGGTTACCACATGCAAAAACTGAAGACCGCCCAGCGCCTTGAGGTTTTCTAGCGTGGGAACCAAGGCGTCGAGGTCATGACCATCAATAGGCCCGACGTAATTAAAGCCCAGCTCTTCGAAGAGCGTGGCGGGCGACACGAGCCCCTTGGCATGCCCCTCAAAGCGACGGGCAAGTTCGAGCATAGGCGGCACATGTGACAGAACCGCACGCCCCACATTTTTGGCCTTTGCGTAAAACTGGCCTGAAAGCAACCTGGCCAGATATCGGTTAAGCGCCCCCACAGGCGGCGAGATCGACATGTCATTGTCATTGAGCACCACCAACATGTTGATGCCCGGCGTGACACCAGCATTGTTGAGTGCTTCGAAGGCCATACCGGCCGTCATGGCTCCATCGCCGATGACAGCTATATGCTGGCGATGTGTGCCGGTATTGCGCGACGCCACCGCCATGCCAAGCACGGCGGAGATGGAGGTGGATGAATGCGCGGTGCCAAATGCATCGTACTCAGACTCACAGCGCCGCGGAAAGCCTGAAATACCGTCTTTCTGGCGTAACGTCGACATGCGTTCACGACGGCCAGTAAGTATTTTGTGAGGATACGACTGATGCCCCACGTCCCATACAATGCGGTCATGCGGCGTATCAAACACACTGTGAAGCGCAATAGTGAGCTCCACCGTTCCCAGATTGGACGACAAATGGCCGCCCGTTTTCGAAACCGAATTCAGGACGAACTCACGCAATTGCACGGCAATTTCTTTGAGCTCGTCACGATCGAGCGTACGCAGATCGGCTGGCGAGTTAATGGTTTCGAGCGAGACGTTAGTCATACAGATAGTTGTCAATGGTCAAGGGCGTCGCGAAGCCTTCACGATAACAGCAAGCGCGGCGCGTTGAAACAGGGTCAGCGGTCGCGCCCTACGATATAGTCTGCAATACAGGCCAGACGCCCTGCTGCGGGCCCCAGGGGCAACAACGCGGCATGGGCTTGCTCGTGCAGTGACTTGAGCAGTTCTCGGGAGCCCTCAAGCCCCAGAATGGATACATAAGTAGGTTTATTGCCGGCGGCATCCTTGCCCGCCGTTTTACCCAGTGTAGCGGTATCAGCAGTGACGTCGAGAATGTCATCCACGATCTGGAAAGCAAGACCAACCGCCGACGCGTAGGTTTCGAGCCCCTGGCGTGCCGCAGACCCGGCGCCCGCCACAATGCCTCCCAACAATACGCTGGCTTCGAGCATGGCACCCGTTTTCATGCTGTGCATCTGACGCAACTGCTCGACCGACAAAGCCTGGCCAACACTGCTGCAATCAATGGCTTGACCACCAACCATACCGAGACTACCGGCGGAGCGCGCCAGCAACTGGGTAGCCTGAACAATGAGCGCAGGCGCAATGGGCATAAGACCGACCAGCTCGAAAGCAAGAGGCTGAAGTGCATCGCCTGCAAGCATGGCGGTGGCCTCGTCAAACTGCACATGCACCGTAGGGCGCCCGCGCCTCAGGGCGTCATCGTCCATGCACGGCAGATCGTCATGAACCAATGAATAAGCATGAACCAGCTCAACCGCCGCGGCAGCATGATCCAGAGCGATAACCTGCGCGGATGCCGCCGTACCTGACTGAAGCGAAGCCTCACCCGCCGCATACACAAGCGCAGCCCGCACCCGCTTGCCACCCCCCAGCACCGCGTAACGCATGGCTTCATGCAAGTGCACGGGCACCGCTGACGCAGGCGGCAAAAACTGGTCAAGCACAGTTTCGATATGCTGAATGCGGTCGTCGAGCCAGCCTGGAAAATCAATAGATTGACGCCCCATGCCTAGCCTTCGTCGCCCGCTGCGCCCGAAAACGGCTGGAGGAGGTTTTCTTGCAGCACTTTTACCTGCTGTTCGGCCTGATCAAGCCGACGCTGGCAGATGCGCGTTAACGCCACGCCTTTTTCATAGGCGGCCAGAGACTGCTCCAGCGGCAAGCTGCCATTTTCCATCTGCGCGACAAGCGCCTCAAGCTGGGCGAGTGCCGTTTCGAAATCTTGCGGCAGCCCCGCCTCATTGTCTTCGGCCCCCTCCAGGGGCGCCGGTGTGGTGTCATTCATGGATAGAATCCGGAAAAGTAGGCGCACGGCAAACCGCTGCGCTTTTATAAATGCTGACCGAATTGTACGAGATGCAGACGCGGGCCATCGTAACACTGTGTCGGCCGTGGCCGGCAATAGGCTTGCCCACGCCTAATCCCTTCGAAAAAAACGCGATAAAACCGCTGGTTAATGTGATTTTTCAGCGGCCAAACCGTTAACTTGCCCGCCCGACGCTGTCAGGTGTTTTGATTGCTTACCCTCGACTCCGTCGAAAAAGCTGTGCTCCGCTTGGGTTCCGACAACGCTGGCGGACACGGCATCATCTGTGTGGTGCACTTCGGTCCATGTGGGAGAGGCCGGGGCTGGTCCGGCCGCTGTGGGAAGTTCGGCTTTCTGGCTGCCTGCTCCCTGTTGCGGCGCAGGCGGCTTCTGCGATGCCAGCGGCTCTTGCATTGGGTCAGACACTGGCTGTGCAGGCGCAGCCTGCTCTTTGTCGGCTTCGTGCCCAGGTTTTAGCCGTTGCTGTGTTTTGCCGCCGCTTTGCAAAATGGTTTCGCTGCGTATGATCCGGTCTTCACTATACGTGCGCCAAATTGACAACAAGCCCGAAGCAATAATAAGGGCCATGCCAGCCCATGCAATGATATCTGGGTATGTACCCCAAAAGATAATGCCCAACACTGCAGCAAATATAATTGTGGTGTACTGCAATGCGGCAGTGAGCAAGGCCGAGCCCAGGCCAAATGCGCGTGTCATGGCCAGTTGACCGACCAGCCCCAGCACGCCAACCCCTACGAGCGCCAGCCAGCCGAACAGGCTTAAGGGTTGCCAGCCTTCAATGGCCACACCCGAGGCACCCGTGATGCAGACACAACACGAAAAGATAAATACCGTACGCCATATCGGCTCGCCAACGCGACCCAGTTCTCGGATCTGCATCATGGCCATGGCACCAAGAGCACCGGCCCCCAAACCAGTCAGGGCCGCCAGGAAATTGTCCCGTTCTACACTGGGCCGCAGCACGGCGAGCACGCCGAAAAAACCCAATGTGACGGCAAGAATACGCACCGGATCACGCTGCGAACCGCCCCACACCAGCATCCAGCCTGCAATAAACAGTGGCGCCGTATAGTTAAGACTGATGGCGGTAGACAGAGGGAGATGGGAGATGGCAAAAAACCCCATCCACATCGAAGTGATGCCCGCTACGTTACGCCAGAGATGTAGTCGCCAGCTTGACGGAACCAGACTGCGGCGTGTGGATGCCGTCCAGAACAGAATAAGCAAGACGGAGGGGATTCCGCGAAACAGAATGACGTGCGGCAACGACGCCCCAGCATCAGCGGCAACTTTTACACAGGCCCCCATGCCCGCGAACATGGCACTTGCCAATAACATCCACAACGACTGCATGTCGACCAACCAGATCGGTAATCAGAATGAAGCCGTTACTATACTCTTTTGAACGACCTTAACCTGCATCATTGCTTTAAAATTGCACCCCCGCCCCCATATAACAACACGGCGCGTTACTCGCGCCCGCTATTAACCAACACTTTAGATACAAGCCCTTACTTTAGAAACCTACCCATATGAAACGCATTGCACTGTTCCTGCTAACCAACATTGCCGTCCTGGTGGTGCTCAGCGCATCCATGAATATCCTGGGCGTTGGCCGGTTTCTGACCGCCAACGGCCTCGACCTCAATCAGTTGCTGGTGTTTTCAATCATATTGGGCTTTGCCGGCTCAATTATTTCTTTGCTGATCAGCAAATGGATGGCCAAGCGGTCTACCGGCGCACGTGTCATTGATCCGCAGCACCCGGCCAATGCCCGCGAGGCATGGCTGGTCGACACCGTGCATCAACTGGCCGACCGCGCCGGTATTGGTCGCCCCGAAGTGGCCATCTATGAAGGTGCGCCCAACGCCTTTGCCACCGGCGCCAACCGCAACAATGCACTGGTTGCAGTATCCACCGGCCTGCTCGAAAGCATGACCGAGGCAGAGGTTTCTGCGGTACTGGGCCACGAAGTGGCGCACGTTGCCAACGGCGACATGATTACGCTTACCCTCATTCAGGGCGTGGTCAACACCTTTGTCGTGTTTTTTGCCCGAGTGGTAGGCTACTTTGTTGACCGGGCCATTTTCAAGACCGAGCGCGGGGTTGGCATGGGCTACTACATTACCGTTATTGCCTGCGAGCTGCTCTTTGGCGTGCTTGCATCAATTATTGTCGCGTGGTTTTCACGTCAGCGCGAATATAGAGCCGATGCTGGCTCAGCACATCTGCTCGGGTCACGCGAGCCCATGATCCATGCGCTCGCCCGGTTGGGCGGGCTAGAATCCGGCGACCTTCCCAAGTCATTTGAAGCCTCGGGCATTTCTGGCGGGTCGGCCATTGCTGCGCTGTTCAATACCCACCCTCCCATACCCGCTCGCATACATGCGCTGCAGGTAGCGCAAAGCGTCTAACACGACGTACCGACGCGGGCCAGACAAGCCTGGTGGTTTGCTGGCCCGCCCCCACCCCTCAGTACATTTCAGTGCCTGCATCCCGCCGCGGATGCAGTTAATCGCTTCCCGCGCTTCGATAAGTCGTAGGATTCGCTGAATGCATTGTATGTATTAACTTACGATATCCCCTTACGAGCAACCTTGCGTGTAAGGGGTGGTTTATTATCTCGCAATGAAAGAACTCTTCGCCCTTCTTAATTTTGGTGGCTTCATCGCACTATTGCTGTGGGGCGTGCACATGGTCCAGAGTGGTGTGCAGAGGGCCTTTGGCTCTGCATTGCGGGTCTGGATGGGACGTGCTCTCAGCACACGCACACGCTCATTTTTCACGGGCATGGCCATTACCGCCGCCATCCAGAGCAGTACGGCAACAGGCCTGATGATCAGCAGCTTCGCCGCCGGCGGCCTTTTGGCACTGACACCTGGCCTGGCCGCCATGCTGGGCGCCAACGTGGGCACGACCCTTATCGTGCAGCTACTGTCGTTCAATTTTACCGAGATTGCGCCGGTACTCATTCTGATCGGTGTCTGGCTATTCCGCCGCAATCAACCCAGCCGCCGCCGCGACCTGGGTCGGGTATTTATTGGCCTGGGCCTGCTCCTGCTCGCACTGCATGAACTCGTGTTGATGTTTTCGCCGCTGCAAGACTCACAAATGCTGGGCACGCTGCTGCACTCACTGGCCGATCAACCCATACTGGCTCTGCTCTTGTCGGCCATCCTCGCCTGGGCATCTCACTCAAGTGTTGCCGTAGTCGTCATGATCATGTCACTGGCAGGTCATGGCATGGTTGAACCCCCGCTGGCTATTGCGCTGGTTCTCGGCGCCAACCTTGGTACGGCCATCAACCCCATACTCGAAACCGGCGGCGACGACCCTGCTTCAAAACGACTGCCCATGGGTAACCTGGGCACCCGAATTGCAGGCTGCCTGCTGGCTCTCGTGCTGTTACCGTGGCTGCCACTTGCCATGAGCTACATCACCGAAAGCCCGGCTCGTGCTGTGGCAAACTTTCATACGCTTTTCAACATTATTGTATCGCTGGTGTTCTTGCCGCTGCTACCTTCTTACGCCAAACTGCTGCGCCGCATGTTCCCCAAACGCACAGACCCCAACGACCCGTCGCGCCCCGAATACCTTGATGAGTCGGCTCACGAAGTGCCTGGCATTGCGCTGGGCAATGCGGCACGCGAGGCACTGCGCGTGGCTGATTTGGTGCAAAGCCTGCTGGCCATGGCCCGCGCTGATTTTCGTCGCGACAACCGTCATCGCATTGCGCATGCTCGCTATGTGAACAATGCCGTCAATATTCTCGACAGGCATATCACTACTTATCTTGCCACGCTCGACCAAGAGTCCATGAACACAGACGACCATCGCAGGCTCAGCGAAATTCTGGCCTTTTCAACCAGCATGGCGCACGCATCAAACATCATCACCAATGGCTTGCTGGGGCATACTGCAACCTTAAGAAAAAAAGGCTGGATGCTGACTCCCGCTCAAATTGAGCAGCTCACTGAAACGCTTGACAGGCTTATTCGCAACCAGCGTCAGGCCGCCGCACTGTTTGTTGCCGAAGACATAAAAAGCGCGCGTTTTCTGGCTTACGAAAAAGACTATTTTCGCGAGCTTGAAACGAGTGCCGCTGAGCAACATCTGCAAGACATCAAGGCAGGCAAGCTTGATCAGGCCGAGATCGGCTCGTTTTACCTTGATGTACTGCGCGACGTAAAAGCGATTAATTCATGCCTCGTCGATGCAACGGCCTACCCCATTTTGGCCAAGCATGACGAACTGCTGCCAAACCGGTTACGAGAAACCGAAGAGGCTGCTTCAAACGAATGAGTTTCCACGCTGCCTACTAAAGCGTAAACGCGGCAGGCGGCTCAGTGCACAAAAGCTTTAAGGCGTGCCGCCCATTGCGGTGCTGCAATGGTCTGCCAGTTTGCACAAGCAATCGGCAGGCCTGTAAGCGCTAAAGCCTATATCAGGTAGGCCTTACTTCGGGACTGGGCGCTACTCAACCAGATAACGTTCAAACCAGGCCAGCATTTTACCCCAGGCATCATGTGCATCGTCAGCCCGATAACTTGGCCGGTAATCTGCAAAAAAGGCATGGTTGGCTTCGGGGTAAACCACTATCTGCGACATCTGCGAAGCAGGCCCGCCCTGCTCAAGGGCTGACTCCATGCTCTTTACCTCATCAAGCGGGATGCCGTCATCTTTACCGCCATACAAACCCAGTACTGGCGCGTGCAGCATTGGCGCCACGTCAATGGGATTGCGAGTCTGCAAAGGGCCATGACCGCGGGCAAGTCGACCATACCAGGCGACGGCCGCATTGCAGGTGGGGTTATGCGCGGCATACAACCAAACCAGGCGACCGCCCCAGCAAAACCCGGTAGCCACCAGCCGAGCCGTATCGGCACCGTGGCTTTCAGCCCAACGGACAGCTGCGTCAAGATCAGCCAGTACTTGTTCGTCAGGGACTTTGGCCACAACATCACGGATAAGGGCCTGGATGTTGCCATACTTGCTGGCATCACCCTGGCGTTGATATAGCTCGGGTGCCACCGCCATATAGCCCTCATGGGCCAGGCGTCGACAAACATCTTTGATGTGGTCATGCACGCCAAAAATCTCTTGTATGACGAGCACCAACGGGGGGTTTGTTTGCCCTTCGGGCACGGCGTAATACCCCTGGATAGGGCCATTGTCGCAGGCAATGTCGACCATGCCATGACGCAGGCCGTCGGCAGTGGTATGCACCGTGGTGTCGGTGCTCGAGGTAATCGACGCAATCGATGGAGAGGTCATTTCAGTTTCCAATAAAAACAGACATGGGGCAGGTGAGGCTTAGTGGGCCTGTTCCCAGTCAGGCCCGACACCAACCTCGGCCACAAGTGGCACGGCCAACTGAGCAACATTACACATAAGGCCCGGCAGCTGCTCCGTCACGATATCAACCTCGTTGGCCGGTACATCAAGTACCAATTCGTCATGCACTTGCATAATAAGCAGAGCCTGCAGCTTTTGCGCTGTTATCCACTCTTGCACGGCGATCATAGCCATTTTGATGAGATCAGCCGCGGTACCCTGCATGGGGGCGTTAATGGCGGCGCGTTCTGCCGCTTTTTGACGCGGCCCTTTGGCACCACGCATTTCAGGCAGCCACAGCCGCCGCCCGAACACGGTTTCGACATACCCCTGATCATGCGCCTTGGCCTTGGTCTGCTCCATGTAGGACGCAACCCCCGGGTAACGTGCAAAATACCGGTCGATATAAGCCCGGGCCGCGTCACGGGTAATACCCAGATTGGCCGCCAGACCAAACTCGCCCATGCCATAGATAAGACCAAAGTTAATGGCTTTGGCGGCGCGCCGCTGCTCCGACGAAACCTCTGCTTGCGTAACACCAAACACTTGTGACGCCGTGGCGCGGTGAATGTCATCACCCCGCTCGAACGCTTGCCGCAAGTTTTTATCACCCGAAACATGGGCCATGACACGCAGCTCAATCTGCGAATAGTCAGCCGATATTATGCTGCCGCCTGGACGTGCCACAAAAGCCGCGCGCACACGACGACCTTCGGGCGTGCGTACGGGGATGTTTTGCAGATTTGGGTCTGAAGAGGCCAGCCGTCCGGTAATCACCGCCGCCTGGGCATAACGTGTGTGCACCCTGCCCGTTGTCGGGTTAATCATTTTTGGGAGCTTGTCGGTATAGGTGGACTTAAGCTTTGCCAACCCACGGTACTCCAACAGCAATGCGGGCAGTGGGTAATCACGCGCCAGCTTGCTGAGCACGTCTTCATCGGTAGAGGGGGCGCCACTTGCTGTTTTGCGCACGACGGGTAGCTCCATGCGCTGAAACAGAATTTCGCCCAGCTGCTTGGGTGAGTTCAAGTTGAACGGCTGGCCTGCAAGCTCATAGGCTTTCTGCTCGAGGTCGTGCAGTTGTTTGCCGATCTCCTGGCTTTGCTTGACCAGCAGGTCGGCATCGATACGCACACCGTTGTACTCGATGGTGGTAAGCACTGCCGACGCTTTTATTTCGAGCAGATAGGTAGATTCAAGCCCCGGCTCAGCCGCTACTTTGGGGCGTAAGACGCGATGAAGCTGCATGGTGAAGTCTGCGTCTTCGCACGCATAAAACGACGCTTTTTCGACCTCGACCTCGTCGAAACAAATTTGTTTGGCGCCCTTGCCGCACAAGGCCTCATAGGGTGTGCCAATGCGCCCGAGCCAGCGTTCGGCAAGCTCTTGCATGTTGACGCGTCGATGCGACTCAAGCACATACGCCTGCAGCATGGTGTCCTCTACAACGCCCGCCAGCTTGATGTCTTCATTGAGAAACACATGTGCATCGTATTTGGCATTGTGCAGCAACTTGGGCGCTGCATCGTCTTCAAGCCAGTCTTTTAAACGCTCAAGCACCATCTGCTTGCATAACTGTGTAACCTGATCAGGCCCGCGATGTGCCACGGGTATGTAGCACGCCTCACCCGGTTCGACCGACAACGACAACCCAACCAGACGTGCGCACATGGGATCGAGCGACGTGGTTTCGGTATCGAGCGCAACAAGCTTGCCTTCGCCCAGGCGCGACACCCAGCGCTCAAGCGCCTCGGTATCAAGCACCGTTTCATAGCGCAGTTCTTCAGGCGCCTCAGGCGCCTGCACGGGAGCCCTGGCATCTTGTTCGGGCACCCGTTCCGGGTCACCGGAGAGCTCGCGCAACCACGTACGAAAACCATACTCTTCAAAAAGCTGAATCAACTGCTGTCTGTCAACCTCTGTGGGCACCAATGAATCAAGCCCATCGGCCAGGCCTGGAATATCGCAATCGGTTTTGATCGTGATCAGATCGCGCGTCATGGGAAAATTGGGAATGGCAGCGCGCAAATTCTGACCTGCCACACCCTTGATGGTGTCGGCCTGCTCGACCAGAGTATTAAGGTCACCAAACTGCCCCAGCCATTTGGCAGCCGTTTTGGGCCCGACTTTGTCCACCCCGGGCACATTATCAACGGTATCGCCCACTAACATAAGATAGTCTACGATCTGCGAAGGCGAAACCCCAAACTTGAGCTTCACGCCCTCGATGTCTTGCCGCTCGCCGCTCATGGTGTTAACCAGCTCGACATGCTCATTCACCAATTGCGCGATGTCTTTGTCACCCGTCGAAATAATAGTGTGTACGCCCTCAGCGGCAGCGCGGCACGCCAGCGTGCCGATAATATCATCGGCCTCGACACCGGGTACAGTCAGGACGGGCCAGCCCATGGCCGCGACAGCCTTGTGTATGGGCTCAATTTGCGCTGCCAGCTCTTCAGGCATGGACGGCCGGTTCTCTTTGTACTGCGGGTAGATATCGTCGCGAAACGTTTTGCCTTTTGCATCGAAAATGCAAGCCGCGTAATCTGCCTTGTAATCCTGAACCAGTCTCCGTAACATAGAGATGACACCATAGAGGGCGCCAGTAGGTTCGCCTTTCGCATTGCGCAGGTCTGGCATGGCGTGAAAGGCTCTGTACAGATAACTGGAACCATCAACAAGTAACAAGGTTTTTTTCATGACAATAAGTAAAATTTTCCAAACGCCGGCATCGCAGCAGATCCCGGGGATTATGTCAGAGATGACACAGGCTGCCGAAACACTTAAAGAAATCGGCTGGGCCGTCAGTGTGTTTGGCAGCGCGCGGCTCCCTCCAGATTCCCCCTATTATGCACTCAGCGAAGAAATAGGCCGTCGTTTGGCTGGCATTGGCCTAACGGTTATTGCCGGTGGCGGCCCAGGCATCATGGAGGCCGTCAACAAGGGGGCTTATGAAGCGGGTGGCAATAGCGTTGGGCTCAATATAAAGCTGCCACGCGAGAGCAGCAATAATCGTTTTCAAACCCACAGCCTCAATTTTGACTATTTTTATTCGCGCAAAGCCACTTTCTTTATGCACAGCGCGGCCTACATCGCCCTGCCTGGCGGTTTCGGTACCTTAGACGAACTGTTCGAGGTGATGACGCTGGTGCAAACCCGCAAGGTACCGCCTGCGCCCATTATTCTGATCGGCACCGAGTTCTGGGCCGGCCTTATTCAGTGGGTACGCGAGCACTTGCTCAGCCTGAAACTTATCGGCCCCAACGACCTCGATCTGCTCACCATCACCGACGATGTTGATGTCGCCATGCACAAAATAGAAGCCTTCTGCACAGAGTTCGCACAACAGCGAGACATCGCTCCGGCTCTGCCCGAATAGCCCCAGCCTGCGCTTGCGGTTCAAAAGGCAAAATAGTGCGCGACGTTGTCTATACACAATACAAGGAAAACCAGCTATCCATGCCTAAAGAACTGGCAGCGCAGATCGGGCCGTACATAAGGCCATGGTGTGTCTGTGGACGACGCCTTTAACGGTTACGCCACGTTAAGCACGGCACCACGTAAGACCGCACTGGCTTTAGGGCCATTGCCTGCAAATTGGCGTCTATTTGACTAATTCGTACCCCAGGCATAAATTCTGCAGGCATACTTGCCAACTTCGGCTGGGCGCGTTTCGACGTGATTCAACCGTCGTCCCCAATCACATCAGGTAATACATCAATGAAAATCGGCATCGCCGGGGCTGGGCTTCTGGGCCGGCTACTCACGCTCATTCTGACCCAACAAGGCCACCAAGTCAGCGTATTTGACCCTGCCAACAGTGCCACCGCGCGCGGCGCAGCGGGCTGGACCGCGGCAGGCATGCTCAGCCCCACGGCAGAACTCGAATGCGCCGACCTCAATGTATTTCAGTATGGCCTGCGCTCCATAGAACGCTGGTCACAAATCATACCCAGCCTGCCAATCCAGGTGTCATTGTCAACCAAAGGCAGCCTGATGCTGGCCCACCGGCATGACAGTGGGGCGGCACAGCGCACCATCAGTCTGCTCAACAGCAAGGCCCCTGAAGCGCACAAGCCACAGACACTAACCACTGCCAAGCTGGCGGAGCTTGAGCCAGACATACACGGCCCCTCGCTGGCCTGGCTATTGCCCAACGAAGGCCACCTGAATACCGTTGAAGCCATGGAAGGCCTTTATTTGGCCGCAGCCAGCGCCGACTGGCACTGGGGCACCACCATTACCGACATCGCACCGGGCCAGCTGGGTACCGGTGCACAGACCTGGCAGTTTGACCATGTATTCGATGTGCGTGGCACGGGTGCCAGGCCTGCTTCAGGCTATCAGCCGGATAACGCTGTGGCGTGCCAAAATGTCCGAGGTGTGCGCGGCGAGATTTTCTGGCTCCATGCACCGGGCGTGCAGTTAAACAGGCCAGTAAGGCTGATGCACCCCCGCCACTGCGTATACATGGTCCCAAGACGGGGCGATATGGTCGTGGTAGGCGCGACCGAAATAGAAAGCGAGGATCGATCCCCCGTATCACTGCGCAGCACGGTAGAATTACTGGCAGCGGCCCATAGCGTGATCCCTGCACTTGCGGAGGCGCGCCTGGTCCATACTGAAACCAACTTGCGGCCAGCGTTGGTCGACAACCTGCCTCGCATCGAACACGAAGCTGGCCTCACGCGTATCAACGGCCTATTCCGACACGGATGGCTTATTGCCCCCGCCGTGGTCGATGATGCGCTGGCACATTTTTCTGAACACGATTTATCACTTCGAGCATAATCAGTGAGCACCATTACTATCACACTCAATGGCCAACCACACACGGTTTCTGCGGGCGTAAGCCTGGCCGACGCCTTGCGTGCCCTGGTGCCAGACGTCGACAATGCCGACGCGCCCATAGCCACCGCCGTCAATGGCAAACATGTCGCACGGCAGGCCCGGGCAGACCATGCACTGAACGACCAAGACGCCATCACAACTTTTGAACCCATCACCGGAGGCTAGCCATCATGCCGTGGTCTATTGCCGGCATCGAGCTGGAAAGCCGTTTTTTTCTGGGTACCGCAGGCTACCCTTCCCCATTGGTTCTCGAACAAGCCATCAAAGCATCGGGCTCTCAGGTCGTTACCGTATCGCTCAAGCGCCAGATGGCGCAACAGGGTGTGTCAGCACTGGCGGGAGGCCAGTCTTTCTACGGGCTGATCAAGCAAAGCGGTGCCCACCTGCTGCCCAACACTGCCGGCTGCCATACCGCCAATGAAGCCATTGCGCTTGCCCATATGGCTCGAGAGCTGTTCGACACGACATGGCTCAAGCTTGAAGTGATTGGTGACGAGTACACGCTGCAGCCAGATCCATTCGAGCTGGTGCGCGCCGCCGAAGAACTCGTCAAAGAAGGGTTTGAGGTATTTCCCTATTGCACCGATGACCTGGTCACGTGTCAGCGCCTGCTTGATGTAGGTTGCCGCATTCTGATGCCATGGGGAGCCCCCATAGGATCAGGCCAAGGGCTTATAAACCCGTACGCCCTGCAAACCCTGCGCAACCGCTTGCCCGATGTGCCTCTCGTCATCGATGCTGGCATCGGATCGCCCATGGATGCAGCCCAGGCCATGGAGCTAGGCTTTGACGCCGTGCTGTTGAATTCGGCCGTATCGCGTTCCCATAACCCGGTACTCATGGCTGAGGCCTTTAAACTGGCCATCGAGGCGGGCCGTAAAGGCTGGGAAGCGGGCATCATGGCCGAGCAAGATCTGGCCGTTGCCACGACACCGGTCACAGGACGGCCCTTCATACTTCAGTAACCTGTATCTTGCTGCCAGGGGCACACCGCCTGCTCACGCGCGTTCTGCCCTTGGTTGGTGCCCGCTTGAGCGCCAGAAACCTGTAGGTAGAATTGACAACGGTTATTAAGAATCATTATCGATATCATTAAAATTGCATATCTTGCAACTTACTGAATATCTTAATGAGCCGTTATTCAATGCCATTATCTGCTTGCAGGCTTGCACTAAGCTCGTCCGCGGCCGTGTTCTGCACTGCGTGCGCCACCGGTGGCAGTTTCGAAACCCAGCCAGTAGCCCCTCCCATCGAAGTCAACACCTGGGAGCTAAATCGCCCCAAAGAAATAGACAAGGTTATTGAAGACCTCATGCGCCCGGCGCCCGAACAGCACGTGTATGGGTTTTCTGCGGCAGAGCCCTTTATCGTGCTCACCAGCCTTGATGCCCAGCACGTCGATCTGTCGCGGGCCACCATTGATACAACGCCAAGTTTTGACACGCTGGCGTACTATGCTTACCCGCTAACGGGCAGTGATACGGCCCAGGCCACGCTCATAAGCCTTGACGCCCACGAGTGGAAGTCGCGCCCCAACGCGGCCGACTACAGCGAATATGTAAGCGGCAATACTGACGGTCATTACACACTTATCGAACATGATCGCAGCCTGCTCAAAGTAGCAGCGTTCAACTACACCAAAGTCGGTGTTGTAGATATAGCCGGTGACGACAGGTACGACAAAACACTGGTCAACCTTTTCTACAAAGGGTCAGAAACCCCCGAGGCCATGCCGGTATCGGGCACGGCCAACTATGACGGCTACTGGGAGCGCGCTCTCGAAACCCTGTACAACGACACCAACAACGGCTACAACGGCAACCTGCTCAATGCCAGCCATGCAAACTTTACCGTAGACTTTTCCGACCGCAAAATGCGCGGTACATTGCACGGAAATAATGGTGAGCGGCGCCAAGGCTACACCATTACAGCCGATATTTCCGGGGCGGGTTTTAGCGGCAAAGCCACACCCGAAAGCTACAGCGGTATCCAGGAAACGGCCTCCGTGTCAGGCAGTTTTTTTGGCCCAAATGCCGCAGAACTTGGCGGCCATCTCGAAGGGCAGCAACGCCGGGCCGTTGCGGTATTTGCTGCCAGGCAAACCACTGCCAACGATATTGTTCAGGGTGAACCCACCACGTATGCCAGCGTGCTGCAGGCAGATGGCTCCGAACACGCGCCCGACACCAACGTAATCCAGGGTCTTCATACTATTCCGTTCTCTGGCGACATTAAAACACTCAAGTTCAAGGGTGAAGTCTTCGACCTTACACAGGTCGCCGCTCAAGACGGCGAAGTCTGCTGCATTGAACCCAAGTTTCAGTTTATGCAAACAGGCCTGCTTAGCAGCACGGCGGGCAACGCCAACGACATTACGCTGCTGTATTTCGCCCATGGCCACCTTACGGCCCGCGATCAGGTGCCAGTTACCGGAACCGCCAGCTACAAGGGCCGGTGGATGGCATTTGGTCGAGCCCCACAAGGCCAGGCTTATGTCGCCCGCAGCAGTGAGAACGAAGCCCGATTCACCGCAGACTTTGCCAGCAGAACACTTTCTGGAAACCTGCAAGGCCGATCGGGCGCTGACGCAATCGATGTCACCGCCACCATCGTCGGCAACCGCTTCGAAGGCACTGCCAGTATCAAAGGTGGGCTTACCGCCGACCCGCAGGCAGTCGGCATTTCGCCCGACGCCAGAATCACCGGCAGCAGCACTGTTTCAGGGGCATTCTTCGGGCCACACGCTAACGAACTGGCCGGGCATTTTGTCAATAAAGACCAAAGTTTCGGCGGCGTGTTTGGCGCCAAACAACAAATTATTGTGCCGCCCGCTGCTCATACCCCCTAAATCGCTTACTGAAGAACACATCGTGGTTAGTGCAGCTACCACACCTAATGTAACAAGTTAATTCTTTCAGATACTTTATACAACCATGGCTCATCCTCGCCTGTCCCCAACCCGATCCTCTCTCGCCCTGCTCGCACTTGCCGGCACACCATTGCTGGCCGTTGCAGCCGACAAAAGCAAAAGCATCCAAACCCTGAGCACCGTTACCGTTCAAGGTGAAGCCACGCAAGGCGACGATGTTACCGGCCTGGGCAAAACCCAGAAAACGCATGAAGATCTCGCTCACGATCAAGTTGTCGGCATACGCGATCTTTTGCGCTACGATCCGGGCATCGCCGTCAACGAATCAGGCGGGCGTGGCACATCAAGTGGCTTTTC
This sequence comes from Pusillimonas sp. ANT_WB101, assembly GCF_008369125.1. Taxonomy (NCBI): domain Bacteria; kingdom Pseudomonadati; phylum Pseudomonadota; class Betaproteobacteria; order Burkholderiales; family Alcaligenaceae; genus Pusillimonas; species Pusillimonas sp. ANT_WB101. Next base: position 85,110 of record NZ_VOAY01000006.1, read on the forward strand.
TATGCGTGGCGTTGACAGAGACCGGGTGGCAGTAACCGTAGACGGTATGGCGCAGGCGCAGACCTTTCAACGGCAAGGTTTTGGTAGGTTGGGCGCGGGCCAAGGGCGCAGCAGCGGCGCCCAGAACGAGGTCGAGTTCGAAAACCTAAAATCGGTTGAGCTGTCTCAGGGCTCCAGCTCGGTGCTCGCCGGCAGTGGTGCGCTGGGGGGCGCTGTCATCATGCAGACCAAAGAGGTCGATGATTTTATTCATGGCGCACGAAACTGGGGCATTACCAGCAAAACCACCTACACCGAAAAAGACGGGCGTACGGCTCAAACGCTGGGCGCAGGTGGGCGCTCAGGCCCGTTTGAAGGCCTGATACAACACACCCTTAGGCGAGGCCACGAAATACGTTCGCACAAAGATATTTATCGCCACGGGGGCGGCGAAATCCAACGGTACCGCCTTGATGGCAACGGCCAAATGTCTGAGGCGCTCTCGGCCAAAGATATTTCGGGGCCTGACCGAAAAGTACCCAACCCCATGAAATACAAAAGCGATTCGTGGCTTTCCCGGGCCGGCTACCACGTTGCGCCCGGACATTATGCCGGGCTAATTGTTGAGCAGACGGTGCAGCACTATGACATACGCGACATGTTTGGGCGCAACTACTGGTCCAACATGGAGCAAGATAGCATTTACCGACCCTCAGGCAACCTGGCGGAGTTTCAGTACACGCCTACAAGATACTACCGAGACCAGCATACGTACCGACGCCTGGGTGCCGAATACAGATTTGTTCCACATGATGCGCAAGGCTGGGCAGACGACCTGCATCTGCGTGTAGACAAACAACATATTAGGCTTAATAGCGCCGCTCGCAGCCTTAATTGTTCGCCCTACCCGCTCGCTGACCCCAATTGCGCAAGCACTCTGGGCAAAACAGGCAGCCGAACTCACCATCTAAGCACAAACTACACGCAGACCCTTACGCGTATTGATGTTGTGTCAAACAAATCATTTCAACTGGCTCGGTCACACACACTGCGCCTAAATGCCGGCGTGGATCACAGCAAAACGCGCATTTCAGATCACGACATCAGCCAACACGCGTACAGCGAACTAGATGCAGCAGATGGCGTGATCAAGCAACATTTTTCAAGTTATACACAGCAATACCACAGCAGCCCCATCAAAGGACGACATTTTTATCTGGCATTTCATGACACGGTCGAGCTTGGCAACCGATGGACGCTCGGCCTGGGTGGTCGTTACGATCATCATGTCTTCAGTGCCGCGCACAACATCTTTGACACGACGCAGAGCAGCACAATTTGGTCAGGAAAAACCGGCTTGCAGAACAAACCCTATGCCAATTACTCGTGGGATCTTGGGCTGGTGTACAAGCTCAGCAATACTATTGACCTGGCCTACAAGGCGAGCAGCGGGTTTCGCGTACCCACGGCGGGCGAAATGCTTGGGCCGTCGTTTAACAGAAGGGGTGAGCGCTTACCCCAGCCCTGGCTCAAGGCTGAAAAATCGCATACCCATGAATTCGGCATCCATGCCGATAGTCGTTACGGCACGGCATCTGCCAGCTATTTTTTTGCCGACTACAAACACCTGATCGATACTGGCCTACCCAAGCCTGAGCTTGGCTACCCTGAAGGCCACATCATGTATTACAACCTTCAGTCGGTAAAAACAAAAGGCTTTACCCTAAAAACCCAGCTTGATCTACACCAACTATGGCAAAAAATGCCAGACGGGCTCCAGGCCATGCTGGCCCTCAGCCATGTCCGACAGGACGGCGTCTCTCCCCGCAACCCCAACTTCCAGAGCGCCAGCAGCTATGCCCTCGACATGCTCCAGCCTCTGCGCCTTGTCTACGGCCTGGAATACATCGCACCCGACGAAGGCTGGGGGGTGGCCATCAAAACGACCTATTCAGGCCCCAAAAAACCGGCAGAGCTAACCCAAGAGTCGGTAACCGGGGGCATGAAATATATTGGGGATCGCAAGACGGCAATCCTAACACCCAAGTGGCTGGTAACCGACGTGAGCGGCCATTACCGGTTCAATAACTACGTCACGCTACGCATAGGGGTGTACAACCTTTTCAACTACCGCTATGTAACCTGGGAGTCGGCGCGTCAGGCGACGTTCGAACCTATAGGCAACAGTGTGCTGGGCAGCAACTATCTGGCGCTTGCCGCACCTGGTCGCAATTACACCCTCAATCTTGAGATCAAGTATTGATGAGCGGGGCGTACAACCAATACACAGTGACACCATGCTCTGCCCCCCGTACATGAAAAACCTCGCTATCCAGTTTGCGGGCACGGCGTGCCTGGTAATGTTAACGATGCACGCCCGCGCCAACGACAAACCACTAGCTGCGCCGGCCATCATCTGGCCAGAAGAGTTACCTTCAATGAACTCGCCATACCAAATCAAACACGACACACCCGCCACGCTTACACACGGCGTAGATACCGCAGTCCTAGAGGTGGATGAGGCGACGCTGCTGGCCAACCCAGACGTGTTGCGACGTGCCATGGTGTCTGCCATGCGCTCTGACAACACGGCCGGTATTGTGGTGCTTTTGCCCGTGTATGAGAAATCCGCCAACCCTGATCCCGTTTTACTTCAATACGCGAGGGCTATCCATGCTCGCCTACAAGGTCGCCACAATACTGCTGTACAGCATTACACCCAGCTTCTGGCCCAGGTGCCCGACGCGCACGGTGTACGCATGCAGCTTGCCGAAACCCTTGCAGACAATTACCAACACAAGGCGGCAGCAGAACAGCTGAACCTTCTGCAAAACGCCGAGCTAGACAGCGGCCTGCAAAAGCGGTACGCCGGCCTGCACCAGCGTTTGCAGGCGCGTGACCAATGGCGGTTTCATGCCGCGGTGCAATTGCTAACTGAAGACAATATAAACAATGCACCTGCGCTCCGACGCGCAGGCAACTGGACCTTCGACGCACCATTGCGAGACCGAGGCCTGGGTTACCAGGTAGCACTCGAAAAAAAATGGCCGTTGCTGCATGGTGCGTTTTACGCACTAGGCATTACGACCGAAGGTAGACAATATGCCCGTCATTCACGTTATAGCAACTTCACCACCCAACTTGCCCCGGGCATAGGCGTGGCCAGGCAGGGCAAATCACTGAGCTTCAGCCCTTTCATACAGTATCGGTGGTTTGGGGGCAGCGCCTATTCGCAAAGCATGGGGGCACAAGTGCAATGGCATGAGGCATGGTCATCTCGATGGCAGACACGCACACTCGCAGAATATAGCCGCCAGCGCCATCGTGAGCGTCAACATCTTGACCACACTAGTTTTCTAGCCGGCCTGTCACTGGCCTACCAGCCAGGCGCCGGCTACTACTGGCAGATTGGCCATGAGCTTTATGCCAAAACAGACACTCGTGACAGCAACGACAGGTTCCATCAGGCCAGCCTGCGGGCACAGTGGGAAAGACACTGGCCTTCTGGTCTGGGCACAGTTGTTATTGCAAACACCGGTACCCGCCTCTATAACGGCCCGACCTTGTTCAGCCAGGGCTTGCGCAGACGCGATACGCTGCATGGCATATCACTGTCACTATGGCATCAGCGCATCAATCATAGCGGGCTAACGCCCAGGCTAACCTGGTCGCATCAGCGTGTACGCAGCAATGATATGTTATTTGCGGCTGAGAAGAGCCGAGTATTTATCGAAGCAAACAAGTATTTCTGAAACTAAAAAAGCCATCCCGTGGTGAACTGCACCCTAAAAGCTGGATACCATTCCAAGTTTCAGGTGCGGCTCAGTAGCCACGGGATAGCTTTTTGTTCTACGACAGGCGATTTTCAACAACCTGCCCTGCTACGACTCGATGTTACTAATCTTCGCGAGATGCGCGGCGACGCTCATGCTCTTGCAAATAGCGCTTGCGCAGACGCATAGACTTGGGCGTTACTTCGACCAGCTCATCATCTGAAATGAACTCGACGGCGTACTCCAATGTAAGCTGTATAGGCGTAACCAAGTCAATGTGCTCATCTTTACCCGATGAGCGCACGTTCGTCAGCTTCTTTTCTTTGATGGGGTTGACCACCAAGTCATTTTCACGACTATGGATACCGATAATCATGCCTTCATACACAGGGTCTTGCGGTGACACAAACATACGGCCACGTTCTTGCAGCTTCCATAATGCATAAGCTACTGCCGTGCCGTTATCCTGGCTGATGAGTACGCCATTACGACGCTCGCCGAGGCCGCCTTCGCGTACAGGAGCATAATCGTCAAAAACGTGACTCATAAGCCCCGTGCCGCGGGTAAGCGTCATGAACTCACCCTGAAAACCGATAAGACCACGCGCAGGAATACGGTACTCAAGGCGGGTACGACCACGACCATCCGCCGCCATATCGAGCAGATCGCCCTTGCGTCGGCCGAGTTCTTCCATGACACCACCCTGGTGCCCGTCTTCGACGTCTACCGTGAGCAGCTCGTACGGCTCAAGCTTGACACCATTTTCTTCTTTGTACACAACGCGTGGGCGGGAAACAGCCAGCTCGTAGCCTTCGCGACGCATGTTTTCAATCAGAATCGTCAAATGGAGTTCGCCGCGCCCGCTGACTTCAAACACCTTGTCATCGTCTGTGTCTTTAACGCGTAGTGCCACGTTGGATTTGAGTTCGCGGTCAAGACGGTCGCGCAGTTGACGGCTGGTTACGAACTTGCCCTCACGCCCTGCCAGTGGCGACGTATTGACCATGAAGTTCATGGACAGGGTAGGTTCGTCAATGCGCAGCATAGGCAGCGCGTCGGGGTGGTTTGGATCCATCAGCGTGCAGCCAATGCCGATTTCTTCCAAGCCATTGATCAGCACAATATCGCCGGCCAAAGCTTCATCAACCTGAACACGCTCCAGGCCTTGAAACTTAAGCACCTGGTTGACCCGGCCCTTAAAGGGCTTGGCATCAGGACCAAACTGCCCGATCACGTCTTGGCCAGGGCTGAGGCGACCGCGATTAATACGGCCAATGCCGATCTTGCCCACGTACGAGCTGTAGTCCAGCGAAATAATCTGCATCTGCAGAGGACCATCGGGATCATCTTCGCGTTGGGGCACGTAGTTGAGAATGGTGTCAAACAGCGGGCGCATGTTGCCTTCGCGCACAGTGTCGGTCAGCCCGGCGTAACCAGCCAGGCCGGATGCATAGATAACCGGAAAATCAAGCTGTTCTTCGGTTGCGCCAAGCTTGTCGAAAAGGTCAAAGGTTGCATTGACGACGAAATCAGGGCGTGCGCCCGGACGATCAATTTTGTTGACCACCACGATAGGCTTGAGGCCCAGCGCCAGTGCTTTGCGTGTCACGAAACGCGTTTGCGGCATAGGCCCTTCTACGGCATCAACTAGCAGCACAACGCCGTCAACCATGGACAGCACTCGCTCGACTTCACCACCAAAGTCAGCGTGCCCCGGGGTGTCAATGATGTTGATATGCGTGCCTTCGTATTGGACCGCACAGTTCTTCGACAGAATGGTAATACCGCGCTCACGTTCGATATCGCCTGAGTCCATAACACGTTCAGAAATGTGCTGGTTGTCGCGGAAAGTGCCGGACTGACGCAGAAGCTGGTCGACAAGCGTAGTCTTGCCGTGATCGACGTGGGCAATAATGGCCACATTACGCAATGCGCGATTCATAAAGGTTCCTCTTGTTTGGTAGAAGCGGGGGCCAGGCCTGCAGGCAAGGCGTCCAGCGGTATCAGTACGGTTTTGGGGTCGGGCATGGCCTGCAGGGCCTCCAGAGCGACGGCATCATCGAGGCGAAAAGGCCCTACGATGGTACGTCGCAATGCCTTGAGGTGAGCATGACAACCCAGCGCTCGGCCAATGTCTTGGGCGAGCGTGCGTATGTAGGTGCCCTTGCTGCACTCGACGACTATGTCTGCCTCGAGACCCTCAAACCGCAGCAGGTCGAGCCGGTGAATAGAAATTTTTCTCGGCTCGCGTTCAAGTTCTATGCCCTGGCGCGCATACTCGTACAAAGGCTTGCCATCTCGCTTGAGCGCTGAATACATGGGCGGGATCTGCTCGATCTCACCCCGGAAAGCCCCCAATGCCGCCTCGAAAGTTTCGGCGTCGACGTTTATGGCCTCTGGTGGCGTGGTCGCCACGACATTGCCGGTAAGATCGCCGCTGTCGGTTTCTTCGCCCAGTTGCACGGTTGCCACGTAGGTTTTATCAGCCTCAAGCATCTTGCTTGAGATTTTGGTGGCACGGCCCAGACAGCACACCAACAGCCCGGTCGCAAAGGGATCGAGCGTACCTGTGTGTCCTGCTTTGCGTGCATCCAGCGCGCGCTTGGCGCGCTGCAGGGCGTGATTGCTGGACAGGCCTACAGGTTTGTCCAGCAACAGGACACCGTCGAGCATCTGCCCGCGTCGGGAAGCCATCGTTTTAAACGTCCTTGATATAAACGACAGCCCTTACGGCTGTTCGTCGGGGTCCTCGGGAACCGAGGGCTTGAAGGGCTCGTCGGGGCGATTGGCCCGATCGATCAGTTGCGACAGTGCAAGGCCACGAGCAAGCTGGTCATCGTGAATGAATCGCAGCGTGGGAACCGTATGAATGTGCAGCAGTTTGAACAGCAATGAGTGAAGCCATCCGGCTTTCTCGGTAAGCGCGGCTGTAGCGGCCTCGGGCTCGGCGCCCATGACGCTGAAATATACCTTGGCATGGGCGTAGTCGGCTGAAAGGTCTACACCTGTCAGCGTAATAAGCCCAGCACGCGAGACATCTAGCTCGCGTTGGATGAGGATGGCCAGATCCTTCTGAATCTGGTCAGCCAGCCGGGTGTTGCGGCCCGTAGTGGGCCTGGATTTATGTTTACCCATGATTTATAGCGTCCGGGCAATCTCTTTGATTTCGAAGAATTCGAGCTGGTCACCCACCTGAATGTCGTTGTTGCCTTTAAGGGTAAGACCACAGTCGAAGCCAGACTTGACCTCTTTGACGTCATCCTTGAAGCGGCGCAGCGACTCGAGCGAACCCGTCCACTGCACAACGTGGTTACGCAACAGGCGCAGTTGCGCGTCACGACGCACAAAGCCATCAGTAACCATGCAACCAGCGATATTGCCGATACGGGAAACGCTGTAGACCTCGCGGATCTCAGCTGTACCAATGACTTCTTCGCGCTTTTCGGGTGCCAGCATGCCTGACAGGGCATTACGTACTTCGTCAACCGCATCGTAAATGATGTTGTAGTAACGGAGATCGACACCGTTGTGCTCGGCCAATTTTCTGGCGCTTAGCTCTGCACGTACATTAAACCCGATGACAACGGCGTTGGAAGCAATGGCCAGGTTGACGTCGCTTTCGGAGATGCCACCGACCGCAGCATGAACGACCTGCACGCGCACTTCGTCAGTAGACAGCTTGACCAGCGAACTAACCAGCGCCTCCTGCGAGCCCTGCACGTCAGTTTTGACGATGAGCGCAAGGGTTTGCATGCCGTCGCCCAGGTTATCAAACATGGACTCGAGTTTGGCTGCCTGCTGGCGTGCCAGCTTGACATCACGGAACTTGCCCTGGCGGAAAAGCGCGATTTCGCGTGCTTTACGGTCGTCAGACATGACGATGACTTCGTCCCCGGCCGCTGGCACTTCGGTAAGACCCTGAATTTCGACCGGCATGGACGGGCCCGCACTGTTGACAGGCTTGCCCAGCTCGTTGAGCATGGCGCGCACACGACCGTAGCTGGCACCAGCGAGCAAGGCGTCGCCACGATTCAGCGTACCGCTTTGCACCAATACGGTTGCTACCGGACCACGTCCCTTGTCAAGACGTGCTTCGATGACAATACCCTTGGCAGGTGCGTCGATAGGTGCCTTGAGCTCGAGGATTTCAGCCTGAAGCAATACGTTTTCGAGCAAATCATCAATGCCCTGCCCGGTTTTGGCGGACACACCGATAAATGGTACGTCACCGCCGTACTCTTCTGGCACGACTTGTTCAGCCACCAGTTCTTGCTTGACGCGCTCGGGGTTACCCTCGGGCTTGTCGATTTTGGTAATTGCCACGACCATAGGCACGTTGGCAGCCTTGGCGTGATGGATGGCTTCTTTGGTTTGCGGCATGACGCCGTCGTCGGATGCCACCACCAGAATGACAATGTCGGTTGCCTTAGCACCACGCGCACGCATGGCCGTAAAAGCCTCGTGACCCGGGGTGTCAAGAAACGTAACCATGCCACGTTCGGTTTTGACGTTGTAGGCGCCGATGTGCTGGGTAATGCCGCCGGCTTCACCGGTTGCCACTTTGGTGCGACGTATGAAGTCAAGCAACGAGGTTTTACCGTGATCAACGTGACCCATAACGGTAACTACTGGCGCTCTCGGCAGGGATTCAGCCTCGGGCCCTTCAACAGTGTCGAGGAAGGCTTCAGGGTCGTCAAGCTTGGCTGCAATGGCAGTGTGCCCTAATTCTTCGACCAAAATCATGGCCGTTTCCTGGTCGAGCACCTGGTTAATGGTAACCATTTGCCCAAGCTTCATAAGATGCTTGATGACCTCGGAAGCCTTAACCGCCATTTTGTGGGCCAGATCGGCCACAGTAATGGTTTCGGGCACGTGAACTTCGCGCACGATGAGTTCGACCGGCTGAATTTCTTTGCGCTCGACCTGCGCGTTGCGACCTCGACCGCGCGCACCCTTGCCTTTGGCACCTTTGCCGGCCTTGCCAGCGCCCGCACGCCAGCCGTCTCGACTAGGTGCTGCGGGAGGTGCGTCAACCTTGGCGGGTGCTTTCTTGCGCCCACTGTCGTTCCAGGACGAGGCAACTTCGGTTGCCTTGATGGTTTTTTTGACGTCAGTGGTTTTGGTGTCTTTCTTGGCGCCCTTGGCACCGGCAGGTTTATGCAACGTACCCGAAATACCACCGGCCTCTGGCTCCGGCGCTTTTAGCACCTTGCGTGGGCGATGGAGCATTTCGCGTAGCGCCGCTGCCTCAGCCTCGGCAGCGCGACGTGCGCGCTCGCGGTCTGGGTCAACGGCCGACGCAGCACTGACGGGCGGACCTGCTCTGCGAGCGTTCTGCTTGCGCGGGTTTGCTGCAGCAGGCTTGGCGGCACTGGCGGATTCTGTAGCGGGCTTGTCTTGCGACACTTTATTGTCTTTGTCAGGTGTATGGGCGGCAGACGAATCGGCCACAACCGGCTTTGCTTGCTGGGCTGGCTTATCTTCAGCCACAGGCGACGGTGCAGACGCCGTTGCTACCTCTGGTGTTGAACCGGAGGTGCTTTCGGCGGACGCGCTGTCAGCGTTGGCAACGGGCTGGGCCTGATCGGTCGCCGGGACGGACCCATCGGCAACCGACGGTGTAGCGACGACGGGCTCAGATGGCTGGGTGGCGACAGGCTCAGGCTTGCTTTCGGAAGCTGTGGGCTCAGACGCCTGCACGGGCTCTTCTGCTTTAGGCGCATCGTTGACAGCCGCATCAGCGGATGTAGGCTCAACCACGTTGTCAGCAGAGGCAGGTGCGCCAGATACCGATGCGACAGGTGCCACAGACGCGGGAACAGTTGCGGACGAAGATTCGGACGTGGCTGGTTGCGCAACGACTTCGTCTTGGTCAGCAGCGGCCTCTGCAACAAGCTCGGCTGGATCACGCTTGACGAATACGCGCTTTTTGCGCACTTCGACCTGAATCGTGCGCGAGCGGCCGGAGCCGTCCGCTTGCCTGATTTCAGAGGTTTGGCGGCGTGTAAGCGTAATCTTCTTGCCCTCGCTGCCGCCGTGGGAACGGCGCAACGACTCAAGCAGTTTCGCCTTGTCCGCGTCGGTGACGACATCGTCGACCGACTTCAGTTCAATGCCTGCCCCACGCAGCTGCTCAAGCAGCGCGTTGGCGGGCATTTTCAGTTCATCAGCGAACTGGGCGACGGTGTTACTCGGCATTCGACTCTCTCTTGCTTTCTACAGCTCTTATTCAATAAACACACCCTGACTCATATGTTGCATATGCGTCAGGCCTCGTCGTCAAACCAATGGGCCCGGGCGCGAATGATAATTTGACCAGCTTCTTCTTCTGAGACACCGATCATTTCGACCAGCTCGTCGGCGGCCAGCTCGGCCAAATCATCAAGGGTAAGGACTTTATTTTCAGCCAGCTTTGAAATGAACTCTGGCGTCAGGCCCTCGACCTCGCGCAAATCTTTGGCGACGGTCTGTACCCGCTCTTCCTGGGCAATGGCTTCGGTGAGCAAGGCGTTGCGTGCGCGGGTACGCAGCTCGTTGATCGTATCTTCGTCGAAGGCTTCGATTTCGAGCAGCTCCTGGAGCGGCACGTAGGCGATCTCTTCAAGCCCGGTAAAGCCCTCGTCGATAAGGATATCGGCGACTTCCTCATCGACATCGAGCCTGCTAATAAAGGTTTGACGTAATACTGTGCGCTCTTCATCCTGGCGACTCTGGCTTTCTTCGGGCGTCATGATGTTGATCTGCCAACCGGTAAGCTCTGAAGCCAGGCGCACGTTTTGCCCACGGGCACCAATGGCCTTGGGCAGGTTTTCGGCGTCGACCACGACATCCATGGCGTGTTTGTCTTCGTCGACGACGATGGACTCAACATTCGCCGGTGCAAGCGCGCCAATGACGAATTCGGCGGGGTCATCTGCCCACAGCACGATATCGACCTGCTCGCCACCAAGCTCATTACGCACTGCCGTGACGCGCGAACCACGCATACCGACGCAGGTGCCGATAGGATCGATGCGCTTGTCATAAGCCACCACGGCAATCTTGGCGCGAACGCCCGGATCCCGCGCTGCCGCTTTGATATCAAGCAGGCCTTGTTCCATTTCGGGCACTTCGTTTTCGAAGAGCTGGCGAATGAACTCGGGCGCGGTACGTGACAGAATAACCTGCTGACCACGCGCAGCATGATCAACCTTGAGCACCCAGGCGCGGATACGATCGCCGACGCGGATGTTTTCTTTAGGGATCATCTCGCTGCGCGGCAGCCTGGCTTCAATTTTGCCGGTTTCGATAATGGCATCGCCTTTATCCATGCGCTTGACGCTGCCTGAAACGATATTTTCGCCACGCTCAAGGAAATCGTTGAGTACCTGCTCGCGCTCGGCATCGCGAATTCTTTGCAAAATAGCCTGCTTGGCCGCCTGGGCGCCGATACGACCGAACTCTTCAGGCTCGAGCGACTCTTCGATGTATTCACCGACCTCAATACCAGGCACGATTTCTTGGGCGTCGGAACACATTTCTTGACGGTCAGGCTCTTGCAAACCCTCTTCGTCAGGAACGACAAGCCAGCGGCGATAGCCTTCATGCTCACCCGTCGCGCGGTCTATGGTTACCCGTATATCGGCGTCATCCGTGAAGCGCTTTTTCATCGCAGAAGCGAGGGCGCTCTCAAGCGCACCGAAAACAACTTCGGGCTCCACGTTTTTTTCACGCGCTAAGGCGTCAACCAGTAAAAGAATTTCGCGACTCATCGCTTCTTACCCTTGAAATCAAGAATGGGATCTAGTTTGGCACGATCGACATCTTCGAAGGTGAAATTAAGCACACTTTCTTGGCCTGACTTCGCGTCGAGCTCAAGCTCGAATTCGGGGGTGGCCGGAGCATCGGCACCCTGCTCTTCGGGTGCGCGCAATATGCCCTTAAACACCTTGCGGTTATCAATAGGCTCACGCAGCTTGACTTCAACATGCTCGCCATCAAACCGGAAAAAGTCTGCCAGACGTTTCAGAGGACGGTCAGTACCCGGAGAGCCAACCTCAAGACGCTGATAATCGATGTTTTCCACCTCGAACACACGCGACAGCTGCCGTGAAACAAGCTCGCAGTCTTCTATGCGTACACCTTCGGGGCGATCAATTGTCACAAGCAGCAACCCCAGGGGCGCGCGCTCGACGTCAACCAGCTCGATATCGATGCCGGCCAGTGCCTCTTGTGTCAAAGCAAATATATCTGCCATAAAATCCAAAAAAAAGTGGGCGGTATGCCCCAGCCCACTAATATCGCATCACGGAGCACTGATCGGGCGTGTGCAAGCCGCCTGGCGGCTTGGAATAGCCAGCTGTTGCGCCTTAACCCAATCAGTACGAAAATTACCCTGACGCATTCGAAAATGTGCCGCTACTATTGTTAGCCCAGGTTGCCCCCAAACAAAAACAATATAGCTGTAAAGCCCTATATTCTAACAGAGATTCGGAATTTTTCCTGTTATGTCTAGACCTTACGGGCAAAAAGCAACAGTAAACGGCCTTTATACCTGCTTTTATACAAGCAGAAACCGCAGCACAGGCATCGGCCGCGCCTTTAGTTGATGCGCATGGGCAGTGACGAGAACCCACTGGCCGGATACACCGCGCGTACCGGCTCACCCGCCAACGTCAATTGTTTTGTGCCGGCGAGCAGCGCTTCGAGCAGAATGCCCAGCTCCATGCGAGCCAGTCCTGCTCCCGGGCAGACATGAATACCAGCCCCATACAACAGGTTATGCGCTGGATCACGATCAAGACGGAACTCATCTGGATCACCAAACACCTGTTCATCGCGGTTGGCTGAGGCCCACAAGAGGGTGATGCGGTCGCCAGCCTGGATATGGCGACCACCCAGTTCGACCGCCTTTGTCGCGATGCGGCGGTTAGCAACAAGCGGCGCATGCATACGCAAGATCTCGTCGATGGCGGCGGGGATATGCTGGGGTTGGCAGCGCAGCAAATCGGGAAGCTTAGGATGGCTCGCAAGATAATGAGCGATTATACCGGCACAGGCCGCAATCGTACCCAGCTCGCCCGCCGTCCAGTTGCGCAGAATGCTGACGATTTCTTCATTGGTTAATTTTCTGCCTTGAACCTGCGCGTGAGCAAGATAAGAAGTGATATCGCCATTCTCTGTATCGCCAGCCTCGCGACGCTCGTCAAGCAGTGTTCGGATGTACCCGTCAAATTCATCTGCCAGCGCTGACAGTAGTTTGCGATCACCGGCCAGGGTGGCGGCCTGGTTGCGCTGCAGCCAGTTTAACAAGGGAGCGTGCAGGGATTCGGGCCACCCAAGATAGTCACACTGCACATTGACCGCAAATTGACGGGCAAACGTATCCATGAACTCGACCTGCTGAGAACGCGGCAGCGTGTCAACCAGATCCGCTGCCACGCGACGGCAGGAAGGCGCAAACCGCTGAAGCTGGGCCTCACTGAAACAGGGCTCGATGACCCGACGAAACACGTCGTGCTCGGGCGGATCCATGCCGTTGGGCACGGATACATGGCGTGAAACCCGACTGCTGAATGTGTCGTGATCATTTAGCACCTGCTTGACATCGTCATGCCTGAATACTGACCAGCCCATGTAGGCGCTGTGCGCAACCGGGCACCGCCCACGCATTTCATCATAGGCAGAGATCTGGTCTTGTTGCACCGCTTCGGCGCGTGGATTCCAGTCGTCATCGGGTTGGTCGCACAGCATGAGCGTTTCCTGATATGGGGGTTGTATTAATGGGTGAAGGCATGCCAGAGGTGAAGGGGCCAGGTAGGGCCCAGCCTGCCGCTGAGACATCTCTGAGTTATATCTCAGGGTTGACCCTAGGTACTTGATGGGCATCAATTCGGACCCGCCGCGTGACCAAAGCTTGATATATCGCAAACAAGCCTGAAACCACGCTTACTCTCACCGCTGCGGCTTGCGCTAGATCAATCCCCATCCAGGTTGACACCAACTAGCATTCAACGACTCACAAGACACCAATAGAGTTATTGAATGCCCAGCTTCCCTTTCGCAGTAACCAGGCATGCGGCGCATGTAGTTTTTTTATTGTTACTGAGCCTGTTCTGTATTCTGCTTCCGGCGCACTCTGCTCAGGCACAGAAGCTGCCGGTGTTTCTGAAGCAAATGACGACGCCAGACATTTTTCCTGGTGCCGACCGCCTGGGCCCGGTCGAGGGCAAGCCGCCTGTCGCTCGCGCCTACGCCGGTGACAAGCAGCTTGGCTATGTGTACCTGACGACCGACATCGTCAACACGCGAGGCTACTCAAGCAAGCCCATTGATACGCTGGTGGCCATCGACAACAATGGCAAGATTGTCGGCGCGCGGCTGGTAGAACACCACGAACCCATCGTCCTCATCGGCATACCCGAATCCAAGGTGGAGCACTTTATTCAGGGCTATGTGGGCTTGAATTTTCTCGAGTCGCCCCCCCGCCCCGGCGCACCCACACCCGTGGACATTGTGAGCGGCGCGACGGTAACACTAATGGTGATCGGCGACAGCATTACCCGCTCATCGATCGCGGTCGCCCGCGCCTACGCAAAAGTGACCGACGATACCGCCTCAGGTGCTGCAACAGCCGGGCCAGCACCCATCCCCCGTATTGTTGACCCATCCGTGACCGGCATCAAAGACTGGAGCACGCTGCTTGCTGAAGGCGCGGTCGCCAATCTGCACCTGACTGTTGCCGACGTCAACAAACAGTTTGCAGACACAGGCCGCCAGAATGCCATTGATCACCCCGAACCGGGCGAGCCGGACGACCAGTTCATTGATCTATACACCGCTTTGGTCAGTTCCCCGTCCATCGGACGCAGCCTGCTGGGCAATGTCGCCTGGGAACGCCTGCGCGATCGTCTGAAGCCCGGTCAGCAGGCCATTCTGGTGGCGGGCAACGGGCCCTACTCATTCAAAGGTTCTGGATACGTGCGAGGCGGTATCTTCGATCGCATCGAAGTCATCCAGCACGAACACAGCTTCCGCTTTACCGATAGAAATCATCAGCGGCTGGCCACGCTGGCTGCCTCCGGCGCACCTCGACTTACCGAGATCGCGCTGTACGTAACCCCTGATGATGCCGTTTTCAGCGCCGCCGAACCCTGGCGCCTGCAACTCATGGTTCAACGGGTTATCAGTGTCAAAGAGAAGGCCTTTGTCACCTTCGACCTTGACTATGCCTTGCCCGCTGCGTACTCCATGCCTGACCCGGAAGCGGCGGCTGCTGCTGCCCAGCTTGCGACCGCAACGGCGGCCCGCGCAACCCAGCCAGGCCCCCAGAGCGCAGCAGCTGCCGCCACGGGCGCAGCAGACGACGCCGGTTATGACCCTGAGGCCAGCTCAACGCTGTGGAAGCAGATCTGGAAAGCCAAAACCGGTCAGATTGTCGTCGTGTCTATCGCATTGCTGATACTGATGTGTGTTTTCTTTTTCCAGGACCAGCTTGCGCGTCGCCCAGTTTTCTATGATCGGTTCAGACTGGTATTTCTGACATTTTCGCTGGTTTGGCTGGGCTGGTACAGCCAGGCACAACTTTCGGTGGTCAACGTACTGACATTTTTCAACGCCGTACAGACGGATTTTCGTTGGGAATATTTTCTGATGGACCCGGTGGTGTTCATTCTCTGGTGCGCCACCGCCATTTCCCTGATTTTCTGGAACCGTGGCGCGTTTTGCGGTTGGCTTTGCCCATTTGGCTCGCTGCAGGAGCTGACAAACCGCATCGCCAAAAAGCTGGGCATCAAGCAGATCACAGTGCCACATGGCGTAAACACACGCCTGTCTGCCCTAAAGTACATCGTTTTTATTATGTTGTTTGGCGTGGCGTTCTACGACCTGGCTCTGGCCGAGCGCCTGTCTGAGGTGGAGCCCTTCAAGACGGCCATTATTCTAAAGTTCATGCGCTACTGGCCATTCGTACTGTTTGCCGTGCTGCTGCTTGTTGCAGGCCTGTTTATAGAGCGCTTTTTTTGTCGCTACCTGTGCCCACTGGGCGCAGCTCTGGCCATCCCTGCACGTCTGCGTATTTTCAACTGGCTCAAGCGTTACAACGATTGCGGCAACCCATGCCAGCGCTGCAGCAACGAATGCCCGGTTCAGGCCATTAACCCAGAAGGCGACATTAACCCGAACGAATGCATTCAGTGCCTGCACTGCCAGATGCTGTATCACCACAACACTAAATGCCCGCACTTGATCCAGAAGAATGCACGACGACAGCGCAATCGTCCTGCGCCGGGAAGTGCGAAGCTGGATGAAACCGTGGCGCGCTACACCCCCGGCCGCATTGACGCAGAGCCTGGGCGCCAGCCCGGTGTGCGCCCTCGCGTTGCCGACGATGCGCCGACAAACTGATGACCAACTTAACACTAACCATTTGCCACTTCCGCATCACAGGCGGTCGGCATTTCAATCGCGCTGACATACACGCAAATTCCGTATGCCAGACGCCCCATGACTCAAGGAGTTAATCATGTCTGACCAGAAAAACGCCAAATCCGGTATATCCCGGCGCGGCTTTCTTGGCACTGCAGCCCTCACAGGGGCCGCGGGGTTTGCAGGCGGAGCGCAAATGTCGACCGCCTTCGCCAAAGATTCAAAAACAAAAGGCCAGTCTGGCCATGTCGGCCCCGGTGAACTGGACGAATACTATGCGTTCAACTCCAGCGGACAGTCGGGTGAGCTGCGCGTATTGGGCCTGCCTTCCATGCGCGAATTGGTACGCATACCTATTTTCAATCGCTGCAGTGCAACCGGCTGGGGTCAGACCAACGAGAGCAAGAAGATTCTGACCGAAGGGATGACACCTGAGACACGTGAGTATCTGAAAGACCAGGGCGGTCTGTTCATGAACGGCGATGCGCACCACCCGCACATGTCGTTTACCGACCAGACCTACGACGGCCGCTATATCTTTATCAACGACAAGGCAAATAATCGTGTCGCGCGTATTCGCTGCGATGTGATGAAAACCGACAAGATTATTGAACTGCCTAATGTTCACGGCGTGCACGGCCTGCGCCCGCAGCGCTATCCCCGCACCGGCTACGTGTTTGCCAACGGCGAACACATCGCCCCCATGAACAATGACGGCACGGTTCTTGACAACCCGAAAGAAAACTTCTTTGCCATCTATACCGCCATTGACGGCGACACCATGAAAATTGCCTGGCAGGTCATGGTTGACGGCAACCTGGACAACGGTGATGCCGATTATCAGGGCAAGTATTCGTTCGCCACTTGCTACAACTCGGAAAAAGGCCTGACGCTGGCAGAGATGTCGGCCAACGAGCAAGACTGGTGCGTGGTGTTCAACATTAAACGCATTGAAGAAGCTATCGAGAAAGGCGATTACAAAGAGATAAACGGCGTCAAGGTCGTCGATGGCCGCCATGGCTCCAAGTACACCCGCTACATCCCGGTACCCAACTCGCCTCACGGCTGCAACGCCGCACCTGACGGCATTCACCTCGTGCTCAACGGCAAGCTTTCCCCCACCGTTACCGTGCTGGACGTGC
This sequence comes from Pusillimonas sp. ANT_WB101, assembly GCF_008369125.1. NCBI lineage: Bacteria > Pseudomonadati > Pseudomonadota > Betaproteobacteria > Burkholderiales > Alcaligenaceae > Pusillimonas > Pusillimonas sp. ANT_WB101. Next base: position 102,409 of record NZ_VOAY01000006.1, read on the forward strand.
GCACGCTGGACGATTTATTTGACGACAAAATCAAGCCGCGTGATTGCGTGGTAGCCGAACCTCAACTGGGTCTTGGCCCTCTGCACACGGCCTTCGACGGGCGTGGCAATGCCTACACAACATTGTTCATCGACAGCCAGATGGTGAAGTGGAACATTGACAAAGCCCGCCGTCAGTTCAAAGGCGAAGATGTCGACCCCATTATCCAGAAGCTGGATGTGCATTATCAGCCCGGACACAACCACACCACCATGGGTGAGACCAAAGAAGCCGATGGCAAATGGCTGGTTTCGCTAAACAAGTTTTCAAAAGACCGTTTCCTGAACGTAGGCCCGCTAAAACCTGAGAACGACCAGCTTATCGACATCTCGGGTGATGAGATGATCCTGGTTCATGACGGCCCCAGCTTTGCCGAACCGCATGACATGTGTCTGGTCCACGCATCAAAAGTGCAGCCACTCAGTGTCTGGAACCGCGACGACCCTATGTGGGAAGACGCCCGCAAACAGGCCGAGAAAGACGGTGTCACCCTGGAAGGCGCGGCCGACGTGATTCGCGACGGCAATAAAGTACGCGTGTACATGGTTGCCGTGGCGCCGCAATTTAGCCTGGCGCAGTTCGAAGTCAATGAAGGCGACGAGGTGACGGTCATCGTAACCAATATGGAAGTCATCGAAGACCTTACACATGGCTTTACGCTCGGAGGCCATGGCATCGCCATGGAAGTTGGGCCTCAGGCAACGTCGTCGGTCACATTTACCGCTGGCCGACCCGGCGTGCACTGGTACTACTGCCAGTGGTTCTGCCACGCGCTGCACATGGAGATGTCCGGCCAAATGATCGTCAAGCCCAAGAAATCGGCTTAAATGACCATGCCGCAGCCAACCAGATCTACAAGCCATCTGGCGGCGAAAGCCGGCATGACGCTGGCCGCCCTCCTGCTCTGCGCAGGACCGGCCGGCGGTTTGCTGGCGGCCACTTATACAGTGGCCGCCGGTGACGACCTGCAGGTTGTTATCGATGCGGCTGAACCGGGTGATGTCTTGCGCCTGGCCCCGGGCAACTACGCCGGTAACATCGTGGTGTCCAAGCCACTGACGCTGGAAGGCCCTGAAAGCCGCCAGGCCGTCATTGCAGGGACACGAAACGGGCGTACTGTCTGGATAAAAGGCGAGCGCGTCACCCTACGCAATGTCACCGTCACCTTGTCGGGATTGAGTCTTCCAGACATGGATGCCGGTATTTTTCTGGACAGAACCGCCAACAAGGCACTAATCGAAAACAACGACGTGCTCGACAACTCGGTTGGCGTGTATGTGTGGGGGCCCACCGACGCGCTGGTTCGCAACAACCGCATTGTTGGCAACAAAGATCTGCGCATGGCCGAGCGCGGCAATGGGGTCACGCTCTGGAATTCGCCGGGCACGCACGTTGTGGGCAACCACATTTCTTACGGGCGCGACGGCATATTTGTAAACACCAGCAAGAACAACCGCTTTGAAGACAACCATTTTTCAAACCTGCGCTATGGCGTGCATTACATGAATGCTGATAACAGCCAGGTTGTGAATAATGTGTCAGAAGGAAATGACATCGGCTATGCCATCATGTACTCGAAGTACATTGAGGCCACAGGCAACGCGTCCATCAATGACCGCGAGCAGGGGCTCATGTTCAATTACGCCAATCAGTCCATCATCACTGGAAATGCCGTGATCGGCAGCCAGAAATGTGTGTTTATCTACAACGCCAACAATAACCGCATCCAGAACAATCATTTTGAAGGCTGCGGCATAGGCGTGCATTTTACGGCCGGCTCAACCGGCAACACCATTACCGGCAACGCCTTCGTAGGCAACCGCAACCAGGTCAAATATGTGGGAACACGCCACATGGACTGGTCCGACGAAGGTCGTGGCAATTACTGGAGTGACAACTCGGCGTTTGATCTGAACGGCGACGGGGTGGCCGACACAGCGTACCGACCCAACGATATTATTGATCAAGTCGTCTGGCGCGCACCCTCAGCACAACTACTGTTGAACAGCCCGGCCGTCTCGCTGGTGCGATGGGCTCAGACGCAATTTCCGGCCATTCTGCCTGGCGGTGTTATCGATAGCGCGCCCCTTATGCAAGCGCCCGACGCGCCTGCACTCAGATTACATATTAAGGACTCATCATGACAGCACACGTCTCGCTGTCGGGTGTCAGCAAAGTCTATGGCTCGGTTCGCGCCGTCAACGACGTGACGCTCGCGCTCGAACCGGGTGAGTGCGTTGCACTGGCCGGCCACAATGGCGCCGGCAAAAGCACACTGATAAAACTGGTACTCGGCCTGATCCGCCCAACTGCAGGCACCGTAAAACTGCTGGGCTGCGAAGCGTCAGGCCCAAGCGTTGTAACGGTGCGCCGTGAAGTCGGCTATCTGCCCGAAACCGTCGCATTGTACCCATCACTGACGGGTGTCGAAACATTGGCATTTTTCGCAAAATTGAAGGGGCTACCCTGCGACGACAATGAGCGGTTGCTGTCGCGCGTGGGTATTGCACGAGCCGCCAAAAGACGGGTGGGTGGCTATTCCAAAGGCATGCGCCAACGACTGGCTCTGGCGCAGGCCATGTTGGGCAAGCCCAAAGTACTGCTGTTCGACGAACCAACCACCGGGCTGGACCCGGCATCGCGCCTGATGTTTTATGAAATCGTGCGCGAACTGCGCGACAGCGGTGCAACGGTATTGCTGAGTACACACGTCTTGACCGAATTGGAAGGCAATACAGACCGCGTCATTGTCATGAAAAATGGCAGCAAGGTCGCTGACGGATCGATGTCGGCATTGCGCCGCAGCTCCAACCTGCCGACACATATCCGGGTCACGCTGCCGCCAGGCGCGTCAGCCGGGTTGTTGCCTGACGGCTGGACTGCCGCTGGAAGCACAAGCTATGAACTTGCCTGCGATGAGCAGGATAAAGTCGCCGCCCTGTGCAGCCTTGGCAGTCTGACCACGCAAGGTCTGGCTTTTGAGGACATTGAGGTCAGGGCCCCCAGCCTGGATGACATGTATGCCCATATTCTGGAACGGGAGGACGCATGAGCGCCATCTTTATCATCGCCGGCAAAGAGTTTCGCGATGGGGTGCGCAATCGCTGGATTCTCGCCACGACACTATTGCTGGCCATGCTTGCGCTTTCGCTCGGTTTTCTGGGCAGTACGCCCACGGGCGCAGTCAAAGTCGACCCACTTACGGTTACCGTGGTCAGCCTTTCTAGCCTGTCTATATTTCTGGTTCCGCTGCTGGCGTTGTTGCTGGCTTATGACGCCATTGTTGGCGAAATCGAACGCGGCACCATGTCACTGCTGCTTACCTACCCGGTTGCGCGCCGCCATGTTCTCATAGGCAAATTCATAGGCCATTTGTGTATTTTGTCACTGGCCACAATTATTGGCTATGGCACGGCCGGCCTGGCCTTGCAACTGGTGCACGGGGAGCTGAACCTGGCAGCCTGGGCCCCGTTTGTGTCGCTCATTGCCGCCAGCATACTGCTGGGAGCAAGCTTTCTGGCCATGGGTTATGTCATCAGTGCATGCGTGCGCGAGCGTACGACTGCTGCCGGCATTGCCCTTGGCGTTTGGCTGTTTTTTGTCGTCATCTATGACATGGCATTGCTGGGCGCGCTGGTCGCTGACCAAGGCCGCTTTATGGGCGCCAGCCAGTTAAATATGTTGTTGTTGCTCAACCCTTCAGACGTATACCGCCTGCTCAATCTGACAGGCTACGAAAATATTTCGATGTTCTCCGGCATGGCTGGCCTTAGCGACCAGGCGGGCCTCAGCATGCGAACGCTGATTATCGTGCAGTTACTGTGGGTTGCCGTACCCTTTTCTCTTGCCAGTCTGTTTTTTAAGCGTCGTCAATTATGAGGTTTCCGATCACACCACGTACTACCATGGCTTGCCTGCTGCTGGTCAGCCTGCTGACCATGGCGGCGTGCACGCCGAAAGAGCAGGTTCCGGCACCCCCGCCGCAAGAAATTTCGCTCGACGCCGTTGGCCATTATTGCAGCATGAACCTGGTGGAGCACGCAGGCCCCAAGGGCCAGATATTTATTGAAGGCAGATCGCAGCCAGTCTGGTTCACAGCCATCAAACAGGTTTTCGCATACACCCTTTTGCCCGAAGAACCCAAGGCCATTACCGGCATCTATGTTAATGACATGGGCAAGAGCAAAAGCTGGGATCAGCCCGACACGGGCGCCTGGATAGCCGCACGCGAAGCCTGGTACGTTATCGACAGCGATTATGTCGGAGGCATGGGTGCAGAGGATGCCGTACCCTTTGGTGAAAAAGCAGAAGCAGACTCATTTGCTGCAAAACATGGAGGGCGGGTCGTCGCCTACGCAGACGTGCCCGAAGAATACGTGTGGCGGCAGTAACCATTACAGACACCTGAAGAACACAATTATGAAACCACTACGACCACTCCGTCGCCGCTTCATAGGTATTGCGGCCACCTGCACAGCTCTGGGAATGGTGCCCGGCCTGACGCGACGCGCACTGGCCGGTGCGCCAGAAACCAGCTCATGGAAAGCAAGCGAAGTTTCGCCCGATATTGTTATCTGGCGCGGCACCGGTGCATCTGCCGACACAACCGTGTGGCGCGGCATTGCACTCGGTGCAGACGCTGAGTTGCGCATTATCCACCCGGACGCAGCCTTTGCCCAGGATATGGTAACGCGCTCAATAGCAGAGCTGCGCCGCCTGGAAAAAACATTTAGCCTGTATCAGCATGACAGTGCCCTGAGCCGCCTGAACCGGGACGGCGCATTGAACAACGCCGATACTGATTTGCTGATGTTAATGAACGACGCAGTGCACTACGCCGCACTAACCGATGGCGCCTTCGACCCGACCGTGCAAACGCTGTGGGAGTTATACGCCAACCATTTCACCCAGCATGGCACGTCGTCGGCCGGCCCATCCAAAGAAGCTGTACAACAGGCTCTGCAACGCGTCAATGTTTCAGCCATTAACGTGACCGACACACAGATCCAGTTGCAGCCTGGCATGAAGGTAACGTTCAACGGCATTGCACAAGGTTATATCACCGACCGCGTGACTGATTTGCTTCGCAATGCTGGACTGGATCGCGCCCTGGTCGACATGGGTGAAATCCGGGGGCTAAATAAAAACCAGAATGCGCCGGCATGGCGTGCGGGCCTGAAAGACCCGCAATCGCCAGACAAACTGCTTGAAACAGTTTTGCTGACGAATGACGCATTATCAACATCGGGGGGCTATGGCACCTGGCTCGACGACTCGGGCGCACATACGCATTTGTTCGATCCCAAAACCGGTGAAAGCCCCAGGCTATATCAAAGCGTTTCTGTGCTTGCCCCGCGCGCGACGACGGCAGACGCACTGTCTACTGCGTTCTCATCGATGCCCGTATCGCAGGTTGAAAAAGTGGTGAAGCAGCTGGGTATACGTGCCTGGCTGATTCTGCCAGATGGGCAGATACTGGTTAAAGCGTAAAGCGCTAATAAGAGTGAGTCTCCAGGAGCGCATCCCTGCTCTTTGGACAGCCTTTTGAAGCCCGGACGATTGTAGGATGGGGGCCATAGTTTTGTTGGAGGATAGAAGCCTCAACACCAGTCGGAGCGTGGTTAGAGGATAGAGACTACAGCACCAACCTGAGCTTGAAGTCATTTCCATACCTTGCAATGAAAGATACTTCAGAAGTAGGGACTGCGCCTAACTAGCTACCTCAGAAATATGAACCGTGCCTAACTTCTGGGCTGGCAGCTCATGTCGGAGGCATCTAATAAAGAGGGGCTGCGCATACAAGATGCGCAGCCCCTCTTCTTGTTCAGACCTGGTTAGCGCTTGCGGCTACCCAGCTTGCCCAGATGAGACTCGTGTGCCGTGGCGCTGCGTGGCTGCCAATCGTCGCCACGCGCTCCACCGGCTGCACGCGGCGGCCGTGCCGACGCGTTAGCGGAACGCGGCTTGCTAGGCTTGCGTGCACCTGTCGCGCTACCTGCACCCGCTGCACCGGCTGCCCCTGGCTTGTTGGTGCCCGGCCCTTTCGCGGTACGCGCGCCTGGCCCGCGACGCCGATGCTCAGAAGCACCCGCTTCTTGTGGCCCGCGCTCGGCTGGCCCACGTGCTACACGAGCACCACGCGCGCCCTGACCACCTTGACCAACTTGACCAACTTGACCACCTTGAGCGCCTTGACCTCCCTGAGCACCCTTGGGTCCGCGAGGCTTGCCCCGTGCACCGCTTTTTGGACGCGCAGACTTCGCTGATGCATCAGGGTGCCCATTTGGCAGACCACCACTAAACATCATGCCTGTTCCATATGGATCAGATGGGTAGGCTTCGTTTGGAGTGCCCGCCATTTTCCTTCCACCGGAAAGTGTTCCTCGGCGACTGACTTTCGCACCGTTTGTGCCGTTGCGCTCCAGCGTGCCATAACCCGGAGGCAAGGCGCTGTCGTGTGACAGAGGCTGGCGCTCGCGATGACCTGCGCCTTCTTCGTCATCGTCATCACGCAATAAGCCAAGCTGCAACATAAGTGCTGTAACCAGCGTAGGATCAAGCTCCTCCCAGCGACCACGGCGCAGATTGCTTGGCAATACGACCTCGCCAAAACGCGTGCGTATCAGACGGCTTACCGTAACCCCTGCTGCCTCGAACATGCGGCGCACTTCACGGTTACGCCCCTCATTCAAGGTGACGCGATGCCAACGATTGCTGCCCTCACCCCCAAGAAACTCCAGGGAACCAAACTGGGCAACGCCATCTTCAAGCTGTATGCCTTTAAGCAGGCTGGCCTGCTGTTCGGGGCCAAGCTCGCCCAGCACACGTACAGCGTATTCACGCTCAGCACCATAACGTGGGTGCATCAGGCGGTTAGCCAGATCTCCCGATGTCGTCAGAATGAGCAAGCCCTCCGTGTTCAGGTCAAGACGACCGACCGAAAGCCATTTGCCGATCTTGATCTTGGGCAGGCGAGCAAATACCGTAGCCCGACCTTCTGGGTCATCATGGCTGACGATTTCTCCAGCAGGCTTGTGATAAAGGATGACGCGAGGTGGCTTTTTGGCATTGGGGCGAGCAACGGGTTTTCCGTTGACACGCACTAAATCTTTGGGCCCGACCCGTTGACCAATGTGGGCAGGTTCACCATTTACCGACACACGGCCTGCAATGATCAACTCTTCCATCTCGCGGCGCGAACCGACACCGGCTTCGGCCAACACCTTGTGCAGCTTGGGCATGAGCGCATCACTGCCCAGATATTTGCCTAAACGTTGTGTCATCTGAACATCTTGCAGATAAGCCAGCGCCTGTTCAGTTTCTTTTTCATTCTCGGCATGATCGGGGCGCCGTGGCTGCCGCTTGCCCGGCTTGTCGGCTGCAACGCCCTCGGGGCGTCGGCCTCCGCGCTTTCGGCCTCGCTCGCTCGCTGCGCCCGCTTGCGCAGCCGCCTCAGCAGCCTCTGGCTGGGTGGCCGACGGGGTTATTGACTCAGCCGCTTTAGCTTTATCAGGGGTAGGCTTGCGACGTCTTGGCGCGCGAACGGGCTTGGTCGCCGCCGCTGCGGGTGCTGCCTCACCTGAATGCACGGAGGGAGATTCCGACTGCGCTGCCACGCCATCTGCTGCAGGTGCCGCTTCACTCTGGGCATCTCCCCGGCGTCTGCGAAAGGGTGTGCGCAGCTTGCGCCCACGCCCACGCGGCGCTGCAGGCTTCCCGTCACCGCCGACTTCGGGCGTAGACGCGACGTCGCTAAACGGCAGGTCGTGTTGTTCGTTTGTGTCAGTCATAGATTTCTAACTACTCCGTGTGTATCTTATTTTCTGGCGAATCGTTTTCGTCAGAATCATTCATTTTCGTTACAGGCTTTTGACCCAGGTTTTCACTGTTGTTGCGCCACCCAGGCAAATCTATGGGCGTTTTTGAAGCGTCGACGGCTACCGTGCTGGCAGCGTCATCAGCTTGAACAGTGGAAGCCTCATCGCCGGCCTCGTCAGGCAGTCGGACGCTTGTGGCGTCGACTGCTTCGTCATCCATTTGCGCGGCACCGGGTATGCCTGCATTTTCAGTACTTTCAATTTTGGCTTCATCCGAGACGTCACCGCCCTCGGTGCCTTGCTCGTCTGTGATTGAACTTTCGCCCTGAGAAACGTCTTGGGCAACCAAGACCTCTGAGGGCACCTCTTCAAGATCAAGCCCTGCCAGAACCGCCACAGCGTTCTGCGATTCGAGTTCAGGCAGCTCGTCGAGCGTTTTCAAGCCGAGATCATCAAGAAACTGCCTGGTCGTGCCCAGCAATGCGGGACGACCCGGCGCATCACGATGACCCAGCACTTCTATCCAGCCACGATCTTCAAGCGTACGCACGATTTGCGTCGATACCGTAACACCGCGAATGTCTTCGATGTCACCCCGCGTTACAGGCTGACGCCAGGCGATAATGGCCAGGGTTTCGAGCACGGCCCTGGAATATTTTGGGGGTTTCTCGGGGTTCAGACGCCCAAGATACCGCTGCATTTCAGGGCGGCTCTGAAACCGCCAGCCGGTGGCCAGCGCAACCAGCTCAAGCCCTCTGTCTTTCCATTGTTGCTGCAATATTGCCAGATAACCGCGTAGTTCGTCAGCAGAAAAATCTTCGATCGTAAAAAGTTTGCGTAATTCTGACGTTGGCATGGGCTGGTCGGCGCACAAAAGTGCAGTTTCCAGCACACGGATAATCTCTGTTTCAGTCGTCATTAAAGCCTGGAGCCCGTCACGGCTTGCATAAAAATAATGTATGGGTTAATATTGCTCTCTTCCAGACGCGGGGTGGAGCAGTCTGGCAGCTCGTCGGGCTCATAACCCGAAGGTCACAGGTTCGAATCCTGTCCCCGCAACCAGCTTTCCGAATGGGCCGATCAAACTTGATCGGCCCATTTTTGTTTTGGTTGGCATTGCTGTTGCCAAGTTCAAAAAAAGCAGGTGTTGCACGCATGACGTGTGCGCGACCATCTACCCTCAGTTTGGGGTGAGCGCAAGGCACGACGGATGCATTCGGGATATGAGACATTGTTCCCATTTTTATAAATAACCCACCTCGCGGCCAACACACTAGCTTGGGGCCGAAGCACGCGCGGTGCGTACTAAAAGCGAGGTACTACTGCGAAATATTTGTTTTCCATGTGCTTTTGCTCCGCTTGAGCATACCCGTTAATATACGGGGCACCCACGTATGGAAAAGCGCTGGCTTATAGTTTGTACGGTTTTTATAGCAAAGGCCCCAGAGCAGATCTTGAAGGGCCGGCCAGCAGGCGCATAGAATGCGTATCGTTTAGTTGAAAACTTAATTAACAATAGGCTACGTGACAAAGCACGCGCCCCAGCCTGGTGGCAGAATACGTTCATTACACCACTACAGGGCTTGCATTGCAACTAAACTCTGTCGACAGTTGCGGGCAGACGACAAGCAGGGTTTGCTGCGCAACCGATCAGCCCTCTTCGAACAAGCTGACCAGTCCGGGTAAAGTTTGCACTGTATGGCAAACAGCATCCCGGTTAAGCGATCGCAAAAGGCTACGCACCCGGGAAAGCTGGCAAGACGATACCCGATCTGCATAAGTCAACAAAAGCACATCAGCACTTCGTATCTGCGCCAACGCCACATTGGCTACGGCACCGGCGTCCTTAATTGCATCCGCGTTTGCGCCATTATTTGCCACCTCGTTTGATGCCTCACTTGCCACGTTGTTTGCATCGCTACTTGTGTCGCTACTTGTACCCCGACCTGCGTCGCTGCCTGCGCTCATACCTGGGGGCCCGATTACAGCCCTGGTCACCTCGACGCCAGAGGCGTACGCACGTTTCTTGATTATGGCGTGGCTACTTTTATCGCCACGCTCGTTGTCATCGGTATTCGCTGTTGTATTGGCATCAGCGGCCTTTATCATCCGACCAAAGCCCAAGCCGCTTGCCAGAAGCGCACTTCTCGTGTGCGTGCCGGGCAGACGCTGCGTCACGTCAACAAGCGTCAGGCAGCCGGCATACACATAACGATCTGCCAAAAAACGCTCATACTCTACGAGATATTTGAATATGGCTGGGTCGGCGCCCGCCGACGCCTCGATGACAATGCGCGCGAACTTCGGTATTTTGCGATGCAGGGCGTCCATGAACAAGCGCTGCAGCGTCTGAACCAGATCACCCCGCACCGCGCAGCACAGACAGCCCGCTTCGTGAATATAAATGCCTTCATTGACCTGATACGCACGCTGATAATCCATACCCACCAGGCTGTGCGACAACACGACAACATCGCTCAGCCCCGAAGTGACATTCCAGCCATTTAACACGGCAGTCTTGCCGCTACCCTGGCCACCTGCGATAACAGTGACAGGAATTCGTTTGCTCATATTTGCTCCGCGTTATACCCAAGCTTAGCTGACCCGACATGAACGCCAACAGCCTCTGGACGATAAACGCTATCATCTACACAAGCCATACTTTTTGGCCAAGCACACCAGAGCAACAAACGAGCCTCACTACATTGACCACCACTTTCAGTCTTGTACACCGCCTTGATGAACTTGACGCCCCCGAATGGAATCGTCTGGCGGGCAGCCAGCCCTTTTTGCAATATGCGTATTTGCAAGGACTTTACCAGACCGGTTGCGCTGCAGGGCCCACGGGCTGGGCACCACACTACTTGCTGATGCGTCGAGATGGCGCGCTGGTCGGCGCTATGCCGCTGTATCTGAAGTCGCACTCGCGCGGCGAATACGTGTTCGATCACGGATGGGCCCAGGCTTTTGCTCAGCGCGGCCTCGATTATTACCCGAAACTGCTGTGCGCCGTTCCGTTTACGCCGGTACCCGGCCCACGCCTTCTTGCCGCCACACACCAGGATCGCGTAGCCTTGGCTCGCCAAGCCATCCAGCTCACTGAGCAAAACGGCATTTCCTCGCTACATGTGCTGTTTCCACACCCACTTGATCAGGCCGCGCTCGAAGAGGCAGGGTTCATGGTGAGAGAGAACGTACAATTTCATTGGTTTAACGAGGGATACCAAGACTTTGCTCAATTTCTCGCCAGCCTGAGCCAACAAAAGCGAAAAAAAATCAATCAAGACCGCAAGAAGTCCATACAGGCGGGTATCTCATTTACCTGGATTAACGGCGACGCGATTGATGATGACAGCCTAAAATTCTTTTACCGCTGCTATGAACAAACCTACCTCGAACACGGCAACCCACCCTATCTGAACCTGGCGTTCTTTTAGCATTTACGCGCCCATATGGCTGAAAACCTGGTTATTGTGCTCGCCCATCGTCAAGGCACACCGGTTGCCGCTGCCCTGAACCTGCGAGACCAGACACACTTGTACGGGCGCTACTGGGGCAGCATGACCTATATACCCGGGCTGCACTTCGAGACTTGCTATATGCAAGGCATTGAGTACTGTATCAGCCATGGACTATCGGTTTTCGAAGGGGGGGCTCAGGGTGAACACAAACTCTCGCGAGGACTTATGCCTGTTAGAACCTGTTCTGCGCACTGGATCGCCGATCCGCGCTACGCCCGCGCCATTGCTGATTTTCTGGATCAAGAAGGTGCGGCGGTCGGCCAATATATTGAAACGCTGAAACAGCACGCTCCCTTTAAGAACACCCATTAAATTGGTGACGTATACAGTCTTTATGCAAATTGAATCTCACTCTGCCTGACGATGCAGATCACATAAATACACTGATTATTCTATTTCAGTGGCAAACGCGGTTTGTACCAGATCTCTTATTCAAGCAGCTTGAACATGGAGAACACTGATCGCGCAGCCACCGACGCCCGTCACCAGAAACCTGAATTACCAGACAGCGAAAAACAAAAACCAGGCCGCACAAAATGGTACCGTGCCAAGCGCCACCAGCGTCAACGCCAATAAACGATTACCCATACCCGCACTGGAAGTGCCCGCAACGCGCCACACCAGCCTAAGGCTCCATAGCATGGCCAGACCCAGCAGGGTAAACCGTGCTGTAAAAGCCCACGCTGTCGAAACCCCCTCGTGCTGCAACAGGGTCAACGTGGTGGCAGACAAGCCAAGAAACACCCCCACTCCAGCCGCAGGTATCAGGCCTTGCGCCAGACGGTGAAGTGTGGCACTTGACGCCGAGGCGCTGCTTCCAGAGGGGCCCGAGGGACGCACTACATGCGCATCTGAGGGAAGAAAACGACTGGCCGCCCACAGGCCGGCGTAAGCCGAGCCGCCAATACAGGCTGCCGCGCCAAAAATAAACAGCAGAATCACCTCGGCATCCAGCCAGCTAAAGCTATCGTTTGCCTCGGGATAGTGCGTCAAAATAAACCAAGGGGCATTTTGCGCCAGCGGCCAATAAATATCGTGCTCAACCAGCCAGACAGCCTGAGCCTGCTTGAGCACAACAAACCATGGGCTCGCACTCCACAAAAACGCGCCAACGGCTAGCCCCATGAGCCCAAACACAATCAATCGTGTTTGCCAGACGTCGCCGGGCGCCACGGTAACGATTTCGGCTTCAGGCGAACGCGGAGTAAGGTGCACTGCGCCACGATAATCACTACACCGCCCGCACATATGGCAGTCAGACGCACCTTTCATATGACGCATGGCAACCAATGGCGCACAATTAACCGTCGCGACGCGCCGCGTAGGGTTACGCCAGGCGTCTTCGTCAACCTTGTAATGCCAAGGTGCCAGCTTGGCCAGCAACTGAAACACGCCATTAACCGGGCACAGGTATTTGCACCATACGCGCTTGTCACGACCATACAGCCAGCCGACGACCATGGCGGCCGCCGTAGAACCGCCAAGCACCGCCAGTACCGCCAGAGGGTACTGATACACACTGACCAACTGCCCATAAATTGTTGTCAGTGCAAAGGCAACAAACGGCCAACCGCCCCATCGCATCCATTTGGGTATGGCCCGCCCCCTTCCATGTTCACTGGCCCACTCCGACAACATGCCTTCCGGACAGAACCAGCCACACCAGGATCGCCCAAGCAGAGGCATGGACACCAGCACGAAGGGCCACCACACGCCCCAGAATGCAAACTGGGCAAAGACGGTCAGGTTATTGAAAACAGAGGCGGTGCGCCCAGGCAACGGCATCAGGGCAGGGACAACAAGCAAAGTCAGGTAGACGGCGACAATGCACCATTGCAGCCTGCGCAACCAGCGCGCATTGTCGCGAAGTAAATCGGCAAACCGATGTGCACCTGCCCGTAATGTGGATGTCGTCATGGATTCAAGCCAGCCTTGCGGCCAGCCTCGTGCGTGTAGCGACATGGTCTGCTCGCCTGAGCAAAGACCAGACCACCAGCCAATAGAGCACCCACACCATGACTTGTGACAACGCGGGATAAGCACGATAGCCTGCGTAACTGGCCAGCACCTTGCCGATACCACCCGCGGTATCAAGCAGCCACGAACTGTCCCATATGGGGTCAATGAGCGTGGGCATGACCCCAAGCGAAATAAGATGATCAGTGCCCGAAATTAACAGCGAACTTGCCAACAACAACAGAACCACCTGGGTGAAGGCGAAAAAGCGCCGCCAGGTAATGAGTTTGCCGCCAAGCTGCAACAGCCAGAAGGAGAACAATGCCGCCAGAAAACCAACCACACCTGCCACGGCCAAGCCCCAGCCCGAGCCTCGTGCTATGCCCGCCATCACTGTGCCATATAGGAACACCACGGTTTCGCTGCCCTCGCGGGCTACGGCAATGGCGACAAGCGCAAACACACCCCACCAATTGTCCCGCGCCATCTCTTGATCAACACCATGCTGCAATGTTTTTCTGAGGCTGGCACCGTGACATTTCATCCAGTACACCATCTGCACTACAAGCACGGCCGCGACCAGCGCCATGCCGCCCTGAAACCACTCCTGCTCTTCGTCGGTCAGCCACTGAGCCACTCCCAGCAACACCAGCGCAAGCATGCCCGCAACCGCGAGACCGGCAAATACCCCACCCCACAACCACGGCAGCCCGCGGCGCCCCCGCGGACTCGTCCGCAACCATGTATAAAGAATGCCAACGACCAGCAGGGCTTCTACGCTTTCCCGCCAGACGATAAATGCGACCTGATCCATAGCAACCTGTACAGCTAGGGTTTGGGCAGCACAACAAGCGTGCCCTTGACGTCTTGATGAAAATCATCAAAGAATGGGTACTCGCCTGGACGAGATATGGTGATCACCACGAATGAACGCACGCCCGGCCCCAGTACCTTTTCTTTGCGCAAGGGCAGGCTTTCGAACTCAACCGGTTGATCACTCTCGTTGATCAGTTCAATTTTGAACTTGCCCGCTGGCACTTCGAGCCGTTGAGGCTCAAAACTGCCATCTGGCTTGAACACCAGCGTGAAGGTTGGCAACTCGGCGGCAGACGCCACTGCGGTGGCGACCCCCAGCACGATCACAGCCAGGCCACGCACCCATGACATCATCAATAACCGCCTTTCTTGCCGGTGCCTGCAAACACAAATTCATAGTCAACCGTGAAAGGTTTAAACCACGGTTCTACGCCGGTCTCCTTGTCAATATGGCGACCAAAATGGTTCATTTTGTTTGCCTCAGGCGAAGCAACCTCAAACTTGAGTTTGTACTTGCCTGGGCCTTCTAGCTTCACGTTATCGCCATAATGCGGGCCGTCGTTAGCCACCATAGGCATGAGATCACCCTGCAGCACCTTATCGCTGCCCACCTTCTGCAATGTGTAGCGAACATAAAGATAGGGGGCCCATGCCCCTTCGGGCAAACCGTTGGGGTTTTCAGCCAAGGCGTGTATGTCAGCTTCGAGGTGAATATCTGAATCTTTGGCATCACGCATCATGCCGGGAGGATCCATTTCGACAGGTTGCAGGTAGACGGCGGCAACTTCAAGCCCGCCCTGCTCAGACGGTTCACCAATAGGGTATTCAAGGGCCATTGCCGGAAAGGCCAGCGCAGTGCCCAACACCAGAATTGATAAATGCTTGTACATACCCACACACCCCACAACAGAATTAATTCTCATTATTATGAGGTAGGGTGTCTTACAGTAATCTGAATGCGACCGGTTATCGTACTCGTTGATGCAATGAGTACGATTCCGGTTTATTTATCTTTATCAGAAGGCGGTACCGGCGGCTTGAAAGGAAACGCCGAGAACATTGAACGCGTTTGATCTTGCATTTGATCTTGCATTTGCACAAACAAATTTTTGCTTTGATCCACGTAATTGCTCATCATGTTTTGCAGCATTGGTGCCTGCACATTCATAAACTGCGTCCAGGCCTCCGGGCCAAACTGGTTGCCGTACATTCCTTTTGACTGTTCGGCCATGCGATCCTGAATGTCCATGAAAGCCTGTATGTTTTTTTCGAGGTAGGTGCCCATCACCCCCTGCATGGCATGGCCATAAAACCGTATGATTTGCGACAATGCCGTTGCAGAAAACATGGGCATGCCACCACTCTCTTCATCGAGAATTATTTGTAACAAGATGCTGCGAGTCAGGTCTTCGCCAGACTTCGCATCGACAACCTGAAATACTGCAGTATCGAGCACGAGTTGCTTGACATCGACTAGCGTTATGTACGCGCTGGTATGCGTGTCATAAAGGCGC
Source organism: Pusillimonas sp. ANT_WB101 (assembly GCF_008369125.1). Taxonomy (NCBI): domain Bacteria; kingdom Pseudomonadati; phylum Pseudomonadota; class Betaproteobacteria; order Burkholderiales; family Alcaligenaceae; genus Pusillimonas; species Pusillimonas sp. ANT_WB101. The sequence goes on from NZ_VOAY01000006.1 coordinate 118,072, forward strand.
CTGTTAGGGTATTTTTTGATCAGGCGGGGTTGCGTGCTGGGTTCTTCAGATTGGGTCATAGCATTGGCCAAACATAAGTAAAAGCAGAAGGGTGGAGAACTCTGGCCTGACGGCATGAGATCCTCCACCACGATTTTTTAAAGCATGGGCTAACGCAATTTCCTGCGTGCCCGACCTCGGCCCAAAAGGACGAGGTTTGCGCTGTACTGCGCAGCTAACATTAAAGCCAGGCAATACACCTAGCCCATGTGCAGGCCACCATTTAATGAAAAGTCAGCCCCCGTCGCAAAGCCAGCACCATCCGACGCCAGCCATGCGACCATAGAACCGATTTCTTCGGGCTTACCCAAACGTTTTACAGGAATGGTCGCCACAATTTTTTCAAGCACGTCGGGACGTATGGCTCGAACCATGTCGGTACCAATATACCCCGGTGAAATGGTGTTAACGGTTACCCCCTTGCTGGCAACTTCTTGCGCCAGCGCCATGGTAAAGCCGTGGATACCAGCTTTAGCGGTTGAGTAATTGACCTGGCCAAACTGGCCTTTCTGACCATTTACCGAACTGATATTAATAATACGCCCCCATTGGCGGCTGGACATATCTTCAATGACCTGCTTGGTCACATTGAACAGGCTATTGAGGTTGGTATCAATTACGGCGCGCCAGTCTTCATGGCTCATTTTTCGAAACAGCCCGTCACGCGTAATGCCTGCGTTGTTGACCAGGACATCAACCGGCCCCAGTTCGTCACGAATCTTGTTAAATGCCTCGTGCGTTGAGTCCCAGTCAGACACATTACCCACTGAAGCATGGAACTTGTAGCCCAGAGCACTTTGCTCATCAAGCCACTTTTTAAAATCACGGCTGGGGCCGCAGCCAGCCACCACATTAAAGCCCTCTTGTGCGAGCGTCTGGCAGATAGCGGTGCCAATGCCCCCCATTCCACCTGTTACATAAGCTAGTTTGCCAGTCATTTTTATCTCCTTATTTTACGATCACGCCTGTCGCCACACCGTAACAATGCAGGTCGTACTCGTTAGCTCTACACCGCCCGGGTTTTCACATAAGCCCCAGGCGCTTCTTCGATCGGCGTATGTCGGGCATTACCCAACCGTGTGCGCGCCTTTACTTGCGGCCCCGACTGCACGGCCAGCCATTCAAGCCACTCTGGCCACCAACTGCCCGCATGCTCTTGCGCCCCTTGCAGCCAGGCGTCTGGCTGTGCAGGCATATCTGAACAGGCACAATCAACCCCATTCGACCAATAACTGCGACGACCGCTGGCTGACGGGTTGATGACCCCCGCGATATGGCCCGACGCACCCAACACAAACCGCATGGGTCCGCGCAGCAATTTTGTGCTGGCATATGCCGAATGCCACGGCACAATATGATCTTCACGTGACCCGTAAATAAACGTGGGCATGGTCAGAGAACCCAGATCAAGCGGGTAGCTATCCACCTTGACCCGTCCAGGGTGCTTGAGATTGTTTTCGAGGTAGGTATTGCGAAAATACCAGGTAAAGAACGGGCCTGGCAGGTTGGTACCGTCAGAATTCCAGTACAGCATATCAAACGCTCGAGGAATTTCACCTTTGAGGTAGTTACCTTCGACGTAATTCCAGACCAGCTCACCAGGACGCAAGAACGAAAAGGTTGTGCCCAGCTCGCGTGCCGACAACAGACCGCCGTCACCCAGTTGCTGCTCACGTGTCTGCGCATGCGCCTCATCGACAAACACGTCTAACACGCCCGTTTCTTCGAAATCGAGCAGCGTGGTGAGCAAGGTGAGTGAGCTTACAGGGTCATTGCCATGCGCATGTGCCAGCGCGAGTGCAGATGCAAGTAGCGTGCCCCCCACACAAAAGCCCAGCGCATTGATCTGCTTTTGACGGGTAACCGTGCTAGTAACTTTGATCGCCTCAAGTACCCCGTCTTGTAGGTAATCGGCCCAGGTTGCGCTGTCGATACCGTCTGTATCGGCTTCAAGCGGATTGCGCCACGAAACCAGCATAACGGTAAACCCAGCGGCCACGGCGTGCCGCACAAACGAATTGCTGGCTTGAAGATCAAGAATATAAAACTTGTTGATGCACGGAGGCACAACCAGCAACGGCTTCTGGTGAACCTTGTCGGTAAGCGGGGCATATTGAATAAGCTGGAACAGCGCATTCTGGTAAATGACAGCACCCTCGGTGGTTGCTACATTTTTCCCGAGCTCGAAACCAGACTCGTCCGTTTGCGTCATCCTGCCTTTTTGTATGTCTTGGAGCAGGTTGCGCATGCCTTTTAGCAACGACTCGCCCTTGCTGTCTATCATCGTCTGCTGCGCATCAGGGTTGGTGGCAAAATAATTGGCTGGCGACATGGCTTCGACCCACTGCATGGTCGAAAATCGCAGACGATTGCGCAAGGCGTCACTAACCTGGGCGGCATCGACAAGCTGGTCAACCACTTTGGCAGACAACAGATAAACGTGCGCATTAAAAGCGTGCGCCGGACTGGCAGACCACGCCTCGCTGCGAAAGCGGCGGTCTTTGGGCGCGGTAAGTTGCCCATGCTGTGCGGCCGTAACAATACGCAGCCATTCTCGGGAGAACTCTGCCTGAATTTCTGCAAGAAGGTCCGGCGCAATTGCGACGGGAGCTGGCCATTTGGATGACGAGGGAGCGTTCAATTCAGACACCTGTTACAAAGCCTACATGTGGGATTCATCTTGTCGACCAAACAAAAAACTGTCAATCAGGGTAAGTCGCTACCCTCAGAAAAAATGCCTGCATCAACGCGTCATTGAGACAGCCACGCCAACGTGGCCAGGCGACCCGTAACCCCATCGCGGCGATACGAAAAATACAGCTCGGGCCTGGCATATGTGCACTCGCCGCTTAACTCGATATGGCTGACGCCCGCCTTCGCCAGCTTATGCCGCGCCAGGGACGGCAAGTCGGCCAGCCATTTGCGCCCCCCTTCTTTGCTGACAAAATAAAGAGCGCTTGCTGCATCGTGCGCTACAAAAGCCTGGTAAACCTCGTCACCCACCTCAAAATGAGCCTGGTTAATGCCGGGCCCAACCCAGGCTCGCCACGCGTTTACGTCGGGCCGACGCTGGCGCAGCGCAGCCAACGTGTTTTCGAGCACACCCTGTGCAAGGCCTCGCCACCCGGCATGCGCCACACCCAAAGCTGTGCCGTCTGCACTGGCCAGCACAACCGGCAGACAGTCGGCCGTCATAATGGCCAACACGTTTTCGGGCTGCAAGGTAATCGCGGCATCGGCCTCAGGCGCCATTGCCTCGGGCATGCCGGCGTTTGCGACACATGCATCGCGAGCGTCAAGCTCGCCAGACGGTAGGTCGCTGATAAACTCACTGCCTCTGGCGGTCATTACCACACCGCGATCGGCATCAAAAACATCGCTACCATGTACTTGTCGCAACCACACAGGCTCACCGGGCAGCCTGCTGCGAAGCTTTTGCCGATTGAAGGCAACTAGCTCCGGGTCATCACCTGTATGCAGCCCCAGATTTAGCGACGCCCATGTATGAGCACTGCCACCGCCCTGCCGGGTGGTACAGAAATAGTGAACGCCCAGCCAGGGCAGGCCAGATGCCACGGCAAGCTCTTGGGCTTTAACATCGACTTCCGCCCTCATGGCCGTATCATCGCCCTGCTGCAAACAAGCCTTAGGCTCCAAAAGATTGCCTCCTTACCCAACTACGTCTTGACGGACGAAGCCTGTACATAGATGTGGTCAGGCTTTCCATAAAACCTCATCAAGTACATGCTGAAAGTCATCGGCTAGCGCAGCCTCGAAGCTGATACGCTGACCCGTGGACGGATCATCAAAGGCCAGGGCCCGTGCATGCAGCAGTTGGCGGTGCGCGCCACCAGCCTCTCGCCCACCATACAACACATCGGCAACGAGCGGATGACGGATGCTGGCCAAGTGCACGCGGATCTGATGCGTGCGGCCGGTCTCGAGCCGACACGCCACCTCGGTAACCATTACGCCATCTCCGAGCATTCCCGACCGGTTCGCAACATAATGGGTAATTGCCGCTTTGGGTGCGACTGGCCTGTCAACCGTCATACGAACAGGTACTCTGGCATCGCGGCCTATTTCGGCCGTGACGGTGCCCGCCCCTGACAGCTGGCCATGAACCAGAGCCAGGTACTGGCGGCTGACACTGCGTGCCTGCAGTTGCCGCACGAGATGCGTTTGCGCGCGTTCGTGCCGGGCCACCACCAGCAGACCCGAGGTGTCTTTGTCAAGCCTATGCACGATGCCGGCCCGGGCCACGCAGGCAAGCTCTGGAAACCGAAACAGCAGACCGTTGAGTAGTGTGCCGTGCCAATTGCCTGCGCCCGGATGTGTCACCAGCCCAGCAGGCTTGTTGATCACAACCCAGTCAGGGCTCTGGGCCACGACCTCGAACGCAATGTCTTCAGGGATGAATGCCTGAGATTCGGGCGGCAGCTGCGGCCAGATTAGCAGCACATCACCAGGGTATGTCAGTTGCTTGTTACGCCCCGGACTGTCGTTTACCAGCACATGCCCGCCTTCGATCCACCCTTGCAGACGACTGCGAGAGTGCTCGGGCAAAAGAACAGCCAGCACCTTGTCGAGCCGCTCGGCCCGGGCACTTATTGGAAGACGAAAATGCAGCGGCTCACCAGGCGTTTGTGCCTCGTCAGGAGCATGCAAATAACTTTCTTTAGTGATATCTGTGTCAGGCATGGCGACAAATCATATAATCAGCCTGCAATGCTAACACCAAGGATGCTTTTGTGACTCGTACCGACCTATATACGTTCCGCCATCCCGGTTTCGTGCGCCTATGTTGCGCCGTCCTCGGGCTCATCGCTGTCTTGCTAGTTACGGGCTGCGGTTCCATTAAGCCAGAACAGGACACAACCGCAGGCTGGAGTGCCGAACGCCTGTACCAGGATGCCCGCGAAAACATGAGCGCAGGCAACTGGAAAGAGGCCCGAAGCCGGCTGGAAGCCGTTGAGGCGCGCTACCCCTTTGGGGGCTACGCCCAGCAAGCGCTTATTGACCAGGCTTACGTCAACTGGAAAGATGACGAACCCGAACAGGCCCTTGCTGCCATAGACCGCTTCCAGCAGCAATACCCCAATCATGCCGGTACCGACTACATGTTGTACCTGAAAGGCCTGATAACGTTTACGCCGCCCAGTGCCGCGTTCAGCAAGTTCACGCGGCAGGACCCCAGCGAACGCGACCCCAAAGGCCTGCGTGAGTCTTATGATGCCTTCAATGAACTAATAACGCGCTACCCCGATAGCCGCTATGCCACCGATGCACGCCAACGCCTTACCTGGCTGGTTAGCACTATTGCTGACAACGAGGTTCACGTTGCCCAGTACTACTATGAGCGCAAGGCCTACGTGGCGGCAGCAAACCGCGCTAAAACCGTTATTACCGACTTCAAGGGTGTACCGGCTGCTGAAAAGGCGCTGTACATCATGTATCTGTCGTATGACAAGCTAAACCTGCCTGAACTGCGCGATGATGCCAAGCGCGTGCTTGACCAGAACTTTCCCAACAGCAAGTATTACGAGCAAGGGTTAGACGAGCCCCGCGGCACGCTCTGGAACCCTGTTAACTGGTTTTAGCCACATCGGGCAAAGCGTCCGGCAGGGGTTCTTGCCGGGCCTTCAGAAAGGCCAGCACCTGCGCCGGTTCGCGTGTTCGCGCAAACGGCGGCAGGCCGCGCCAAATCAGCTTGCCGTATGGTTTTTCAACGATACGGGTGTCACCCACGACCAGCACCCCCCAGTCAGACTCTGACCGTATCAGGCGGCCGGCACCTTGTTTCAGCGTAATGGCCGCCTCAGGCACCTGATATTCCATGAAAGGGTTGCCCCCTTCCGCCTTGCACAGGTTCAGGCGTGCTTCCAGCACGGGGTCATCGGGTGGTGCAAAAGGCAGCTTGTCAATCGCCACCAGCGTCAGGGCATCGCCGGGCACATCAATGCCCTCCCAGAAGCTTGCGCTACCCACCAGCACTGCACGCCCTTGTTGAAAGCGTTCGAGCAGCACTCTGCGCGAACTTTCGCCCTGCCGCAGCAACAGGCGATCTATGCCCAGATCCTCAAAATGCGTTTCAAGCATGTCGGCAATACGATCAACCGAACGCAGCGTGGTGCATAAAATAAGTACGCCGCCACGGCTAGCCTGTATGAGTGGCAGCAGTACTTCGACAAATTTTTCATTGAATACAGGTGAGTTAGGTAGCGGCAGCGCCTTGGGTACATACAGCACCCCCTGTTCGGGGTAGTTAAAGGGAGAATCCCAACGTGCTGTTGTGGCATCCCAAAGCCCTAGCTGGCGCACAAAATGGCCAAAATCACCATTGACCGACAGCGTGGCAGACGTAAGCACCCAGGCCTGCCCCGGTCGCCGAAAGCGTGAAAAGATGCGGGCAACAGACAATGGCGCACTATGCAAACGCATATGATGCTGGCTGTGCTCAACCCATCGCACCGCTGGCGTGTTGTCGTCATCCGCGCGTTTGGAGCGCGGGGCCGGTTTAACGTCGTCAGCAATCACGGCATTATCGTCGTGGGACACCCCCACACCTTTATGTACGCCCGCGCCCACCTTGGTCGCCTGCGGCAGCCCATGGTCGCTGGCGTCGGGCTCATCACCGCCATCTTCTGCATCGATGCCGCCCAGCCCCGGACGCAGGGCATTACGCCCCTGGCGATCGGGTTGACTCCAGCGAAACAGACGAGCCCTGAGGTCAAGACAGTTTTTGTGGGCCGCATCCAGATCCGGGTGCTTTTCTTTGACAATGCCCAGTAGCTGCAGGCTTTTATCAAGCACGGCGAGCAGTGCCTCGAGTGCGTCATCAAACTCAGCACCGTTAGGGATTGCCAGAAAAGTGGCCTTGCGCCCCGGCAGCTTCTCGATGGGAGCAGCGACCAGCCTCAGATTGCGGGCTGCCTGCTCAATATTTTTACCTGCCTCGCTCCAGTTGGTGGATTCGCGGGCATAGGCCAGGCCGGCCGCTTCTATGGCGCGTGACAGATCAAGCAGCTGGTGGGAAGATACACTGGAGCCCAGAAAACGTGTAGCAATATCAGGAAGCTGATGCGCCTCATCGAACACGACAAGGTCTACGTCGGGCAGCAGATCGGTAATGCCCTCTTCACGCAGGGCCAGATCTGCCATGAACAAGGCATGATTGACCACGACCACGTCGGCATCCTGTGCCTGCCGCCTGGCTTTGATTACAAAACAATCTTTGACGAACGGACACTCCTGGCCCAGGCAGTTGTCACGTGTGGATGTCACGCGATTCCAGATATCAGCGTCTTCGGGCACTTCGGCCAGATCACTGCGATCGCCCGTGCGTGATTGCTGGGTAAACACCTGGATATGCCGTAGTTGGCTTACTTCAGCACGTGACTTTAGCGCCCGGTCGTCACCGGACAAACGATCAAGATGGTAATAGCATACATAATTGCCTCGACCCTTGAGCAGCGAAACCGTTACGGGCAAGGCCAGTGCCTTGCGCAGCCGCGGAATATCGCGGCGGAATAACTGGTCTTGTAGTGTACGTGTGCCGGTTGACACCAGAACCTTGCCGCCGCTGAGGAAGGCAGGTACCAGATAGGCCCAGGTTTTACCGGTGCCAGTGCCCGCCTCGGCAATGAGCGTGGTGTGGTCAAGCGCCGCCTTCTCTATGGCCTGGGCCAGCTCAAGCTGGGCCTGTCGCGGCCGGTAACTGGGCACGGACTGAGCAATGAGGCCGTCGCCGGCGAAAATATCAGAAAGTAGTTGGTCAAACATGAAGGCATGCCATAAATCGTAACGTCGATTTTCTCACAGGGGGTCGCACAACACCAATGGGCCACAAATTTGCCCCGATGCAGGCTCACGCACTGATGCCTTGACAGCGCAACGGCCTGCCACCATTAGATGCGGTATTCGACCCATAGCTGCGTAAAACATCAATTCTCTATACTATGACGCAGTCGGCCCCATCGTGTCCTGCGCCCAGCCTGTTCGTTGCAGCGTCGGAGCACCGCAAGGCCAGTTTGCAGTCGTCCGCGTCACAGGCGCTTACACTGTGTGCACAACGTTCATGGCCTGCGATGTGGCAAAATGCTGCGCATGATTCACCGTTTTAAATGTTGGACGAATGACTGATACCCCTGTTCACGCAAAAGCGACCCCCGCCACTGATGCGGAAAACGCCGCTCGCATCGTTGCCTTGCTGGCTACCGAACTTAATGTGCGGCCCAATCAGGTGGCCGCTACGGTCGAGCTTCTTGATGGCGGCGCCACCGTGCCATTTATTGCACGCTATCGCAAAGAAATAACAGGGGGTCTGGACGACACCGTACTGCGCAATCTCGAGGTCAGGCTGCTTTATGTGCGCGAACTCGAGTCTCGACGCGCCGTCGTGCTCGAGTCTATTGCTGAACAAGGCAAACTGACGGCCGAGCTTGAACATGAGGTAAAAACCGCTGACACCAAGCAGCGCCTCGAAGACCTGTACGCGCCCTACAAACCCAAGCGTCGCACTCGTGCCCAGATAGCGCGTGAAGCGGGCCTCGAGCCGCTGGCCAATGCGATTTTGGCAGATGTGGCCTGCGACCCCAGCGTTCTGGCCGAGGGCTACCTTAACCCAGAGGCATCGGTTAACGACGCCAAAGCCGCCCTTGACGGCGCACGCGACATTTTGGCCGAGCGCTATGCTGAAAACGCCGACTTGCTGGCAGATATGCGTGAGCATCTTTGGAGCACCGGTCTGCTTTATTCAAAGGTTATGGCAGGCAAAGAAAACGAAGGCGACAACTTCCGCGACTGGTTTGACTTCAGCGAAGCACTGCGCACCCTGCCGTCGCATCGCATATTGGCACTGCTGCGCGGGCGCCAGCAAGGCGTGCTCGATATACGGCTGGGGCTGACCCCAGAGCTCGAAGCCCAGACGCCACACCCTTGCATTTTGCGCATTGCCCGTATTCTGAGCGTCGACGCTGACTTCGGCCTTGACCCAACTCCTCGCGGCCGCTGGTTGGCGGAGGTGTGCCGCTGGACATGGCGCGTCAAGCTGCTGACAACGTTCGAATCTGAACTTATCAGTCGCCTGCGCGAAAGCGCCGAACAAGAGGCCATACGCGTTTTTGCGGCCAACCTCAAAGATCTGATGCTGGCCGCACCGGCCGGCCCCAAGGCCGTGCTGGGGCTGGATCCGGGTATACGCACCGGGGTCAAGCTTGCCGCCATTGATGCTACAGGCAAAGTACTGGCAACCAGTACGATTTACCCCTTTGAACCCCGGCGCGACCGCGAGGGCAGCATCAACACGCTGGCAGCACTGGTCAGCAAGCACAATATTGAGCTCCTCGCCATTGGCAACGGCACCGCATCGCGCGAGACTGAAAAACTCGTCACCGACATGCAGGAAAAATTCCCCAAGCTCAACGTAACCCGTGTAATTGTCTCCGAAGCAGGCGCTTCGGTGTATTCAGCCTCGGAGCTTGCCGCCAACGAGTTCCCCGACCTTGACGTCACCCTGCGAGGCGCCGTTTCCATTGCACGCCGTCTTCAAGACCCGCTGGCCGAGCTGGTCAAGATCGAGCCCAAAGCCATTGGCGTTGGTCAGTACCAGCACGATGTCAACCAACGCGAGTTGGCCCGTTCGCTTGATGCCGTCATCGAAGACTGCGTCAATGCCGTAGGGGTTGATGTCAACACTGCCTCGGCGCCACTGCTTACCCGTATTTCAGGGCTTAACGCAACATTGGCCAAAAACATTGTGGCCTGGCGTGACAGCAACGGTGCTTTCCCCGATCGTAAAACCTTGCTTAAGGTGCCACGGTTTGGTGACAAAACATTTGAGCAGGCTGCCGGTTTTCTGCGTATCGCCAATGGCGGAAACCCGCTTGATGCCTCATCGGTACACCCTGAAGCATACCCGGTCGTCGAACGCATTCTTGCCAAAATAAAATCTGACGTACACGAGGTGATGGGTCGTCAGGGTGCACTCAAAGGCGTTTCTCCGTCTGAGTTTACCGATGAACGTTTTGGTTTACCCACCGTCAAGGACATCTTCCAGGAGCTCGAGAAGCCGGGTCGTGACCCGCGCCCCGAGTTCAAGACCGCCACCTTTATGGAAGGCGTCAACACCATTTCAGATCTGCACGAAGGTATGATCCTCGAAGGTGTCGTCACTAACGTTGCCAATTTTGGTGCCTTTGTCGATGTTGGCGTACATCAGGACGGCCTGGTGCATATTTCTGCCCTGTCCAATACGTTTGTAAAAGAACCTCGCGACGTCGTACGAGTGGGCCAGACGGTAAAGGTCAAAGTGCAAGAGGTCGATGTCGCACGCAAGCGCATCGCACTTACCATGCGTCTGGATGACGATAGCGCCCCAGTGCGGCGAGGGAGCGAAGCACGCCCTGGCGCCGACAAACGCCCAGCCACCGGATCACCACGGCGCAACAATACTGCTCGTACCGCCGAGCCTTCATCCATGGGTGCAATGGCTGCCGCCTTTGCCAAACTGAAAAAATAGCGCTTTGGCCTTTCTACTTGCAAACCTAAAAAGGTAGCACCATGGTATCCAGCTCCGAGCCCCCTTCTACCGTTGACGCAAGCAAGCTGACAAAGCTGATCAGCCTGCTTTCCTGCGGCGATCTGGACGAGCATGAAATTGCACGTATAGCAGACGTATGTCGTCAGGCTGTGGCCGAGCCAGCCAAAGCCCTGCAAACACACTACGGGGCAGAGGCGGCACGTGTGGCCCAGTATGACCCAAGCGGTGTGCTGGCGTTTATTGTTTTTATCGAGCTGGAAGACTATTTTGCTGTGTCAGACACGGTGGACGAACTGTACGAGCAGGTTATCGATGCATTCGAGCAACCCCTGTTGCCTGACTACCCCTACGACGACAATAACTTCAATACCATTAACGATTTTTTCAAATGGGTTGACCAACAGTTGCAAACGCATCACCCAAAATATTGCTTGATCAATTTTGGCGAAAGTTACACGCACGATTTTCAGGTGGTTTTGGTGCACAGAAGCGAAGTTACAGAAATACTGGCTCTGTGCAGCCAGCTGCAGCTAAAAGCTGAGCCCTGTTAGCCCACGAACAACAAGCCGCAACGCATGCAAGCAGGGTCAAGATAATGAATGCAGTAAAAATGACGTCTGCGGCCAACAAAGGCTTTAACGATACCCAGGTAAAGCCCTAAACCAAGCCTGTGCCGCGCACGGGCCTGATTTATGGCTGGGGGCGTGATCAGCCCTCGGCCAGCGCAGCCAGCGCAGTTTCCACAGCTTCCAGCCTGTCGGCTTCAAAACGGCAGACCACCACGCCCGCGATATCGAGCGTAACAATGCTTTCGCCCGGAACGGCAGCGACATCGCCCAACTGCAGCGCCTGCAGACCCTTGATCGCCACCCCTGCGGCCTGGGGATCATCAAACGGCTCGGACGACAGCAACTCGTCACCTTCTGCTGTCAACAGACGAAAGCGGAATTTCCCATCTTCATCGCGAAAGCTGACAAAACGTGGCTTCTTGCCTTTGCCCGACTTGGCCTTGACCGGTGCACCTGTCGTGCTTGATGCAGCGCGCAGCCCAACCGCTGCGCGCAGGCGCTCCATGAACGGTTGTGACAATGCCCGTGCCTTGCTGGCACCGGCTTGCAGAATGTCTTCGATGCGATCCGGGCGGCTGACAAGGTCTGTATAGCGCTCACGCATGGGGGCCAGCTCTTCTTCGATGCGATCGAACAAGGCTTTCTTTGCATCGCCCCAACCCAGGCCCTCTTCGAGCTGCTGACGAAATGCCGCCGACTGCTGAGGCGTGGAGAACGCACGAAACAGCGTGTACAGATGCGAGCCTTCGGCATCCTTGGGTTCACCGGGCTGACGCGAGTCGGTCACAATACGCATAATGGCCGCACGCGTTGCAGCACTGCCACCCTCAAACAGCGGGATAGTGTTGTCATAACTTTTAGACATTTTTCGGCCATCAAGGCCTGGCAAGGTAGCTACTTCTTCATCCACCTGCACTTCAGGCAGTACGAAAAAGTCGGTGCCCTGCCCGTACAGATGATTAAAGCGCTGTGCAATATCGCGTGCCATTTCAAGATGCTGGATTTGATCACGACCCACCGGCACTTTGTTGGCATTAAACATAAGAATGTCGGCAGCCATCAAAACAGGATACGAGAACAACCCCATGTTGACGCCATCATCGGGTTCGACGTCGCGCGCCGTGTTCTGGTCAACGGCCGCCTTATAGGCATGCGCCCGGTTCATAAGCCCCTTTGGCGTCACGCATGTAAGCATCCAGCACAGCTCCGGAATCTCTGGAATATCAGACTGGCGGTAAAAGGTGACGCGCTCGGCATCCAACCCTGCTGCCAGCCAGGTGGCGGCAATTTCGAGTCGGGAGCGCGCGATGCGCTGCGGATCGTCACACTTGATCAACGCATGGTAATCGGCCATAAAATAAAACGCATCCACGCCTGCTTGTGTGCTGGCCTGAATTGAAGGCCGAATTGCACCGGCATAATTGCCCAGATGTGGCGTGCCGGACGTCGTAATTCCGGTAAGTACTCGGGTGTTCATCATGTTGGTTTCAATGTATAGAGTGCATGAATGCGAAACAGGCGGCGGTACGGCACTGTGCTACAACACCACGGCTTCGCGCCGGTCAGATTCCAGGTATTCGCGTGACTGCATTTCAAGAATGCGCGACACGGTGCGATAAAACTCGTTAGACATGGGCCCCTGAACGTACAGCTCGTCGGCCGGGCACTCCGCAGAGATAACAAGCTTGATTTTGTGATCGTAAAACACATCAATCAGCCAGGTAAAGCGGCGGGCTTCTGACGCATTGCGTGCTGCCATGCGGGGCACGTCTGAAAGTATCACGGTATGAAAGCGACTGGCGAGATCAAGGTAATCGTTTTGCGAACGCGGGCCGCCACACAGGGTGGCAAAGTCAAACCAGACAATGCCACCGCCCAGCGCAATCGCCTTGATTTCCCGGTGCTCAACCGTCAGTACGGGCTTCATGGGCGCCGTATCAAGCAGGCGATCAAAAATCGCCTGCAATTCGTTATTGGTATCAGCGGTAATGGGCGTCAGATACATACGCACTTGCTCAAGCGCACGCCGGCGGTAATCCACGCCAGTGTCTACGTTCATGACATCCATACGATCCTGAATCAACTTTATGGCCGGCAGAATGCGATCGCGATGCAAACCATCCGGATACAAGGTAGAAGGCTCGTAGTTAGACGTCATCACAAACGAAGTGCCATGCTCGAACAGCTTGAGCAGCAGCCGATACAAAATCATGGCATCGGCCACGTCAGACACGTGAAACTCATCAAAACAGATCAGGCGGTACTTCTTGGCGATACGAAGTGCAACCTCGTCAAGCGGGTCTTGCTGCCCCCGCACCTCGCCAAGCTCACGATGAACGCCGCGTATAAACTCATGAAAGTGGATACGGGTTTTGCGCTTTACCGGCACAGTAAGATAAAACGCGTCCATAAGAAAGCTTTTGCCGCGCCCCACACCGCCCCACATGTACACGCCGCGTGGCACATCAGGCCTTTTGAATAGTCTCCTGAATGTCGACGACCGGGCTGACTTGAAGTTGACCCATTCATCGTAATACAACTGCAAACGATCAATGGCCGCTTCTTGCGCCTCATCGGGCGTATAGCCTCGTTCTTGCAGGGCCTGATGGTAGTACTTACGGACATTCATAAAGCAACCGGATGATTTTGGCGCTCAGTGGGGCGCCTCCAAAAGAGAAAAGGGCGAGCACCTGCCCGCCCTTTTCCTGCATGCCAGGGCCGTTACCAGCCCTGCGATCAGAAGTTGAGCGAACGCTTATCGACGGCCAATGCGGCCTCTTTGAGCGACTCAGAAAGCGTGGGGTGCGCATGGCAGATGCGTGCTATATCTTCGGCAGCACCTCGGAACTCCATAATGGTAACTGCTTCGGCAATGAGCTCGGAAGCCTGCGGCCCGATAATGTGCACGCCCAGCACTTCATCTGTTTTGGCATCGGCAAGCACTTTGACAAAGCCCGTGGTGTTACCCAGCGCGCGTGCGCGACCGTTTGCCATAAACGGAAAACTGCCGGCCTTGTAGGCCCGGCCTTCGGTCTTGAGCTGCTGTTCGTTTTTGCCAACCCAGGCGATCTCGGGCGACGTATAAATGACCCAAGGGATTGTGCCAAAATTGACATGGCCGTGCTGACCAGCAATACGCTCGGCCACGGCAACCCCCTCTTCTTCGGCTTTGTGCGCCAGCATGGGCCCACGCACTACGTCACCCACCGCCCACACATTGGGCAGGTTGGTCTTGCATTCGTCGTCTACAACAATAAAGCCGCGCTCATCGCGCTTCAGGCCTACGGTATCAACACCCAAGCCTTCAACATTGGGAACGCGACCAATAGAAACGATGAGCTTATCGAAAGTGAGCGTTTGCTCTTCGCCTTTGGCATCGGTGTACGGTACGGTGACAGATTTGGACGTGGCTTTGATCTCGCCGATCTTTACACCAGTTTGAATATCGAGCCCTTGCTTGGCCAGCTGCTTCTGGGCTTCTTTGGCTACCTGTTGGTCTACCGCAGCCAGAAAATCGGGCATGGCTTCGAGCACGGTAACCTCTGAACCAAGCCGACGCCACACGCTGCCGAGTTCAAGGCCGATAACGCCCGCACCAATAACCCCAAGCTTCTTGGGCACCGAGGGAATGCGCAGCGCACCATCATTGGACAGCACCTGTTCTTCGTCGAACGGCAGACCAGGCAGTTCGCGAGGCGATGAGCCGGTGGCAATGATTACATGCTTGGACACCAGGTCTTCGTCTTTCTTGCCGGCAACCTTAATGCTCCAGCCGCCGTCCACATGGGCAACAAACGAACCCATGCCATGAAAGAAGGTGACCTTGTTCTTTTTGAGCAGATACAGAATGCCTTCGTTGTTTTCTTTGACGACAGAGTCTTTGCGACCAAGAAGCTTGTTGAGCTTGAGCTTGACGTCTTTGACTTCGATGCCGTGGTCTTCGAAGTGCTCATTGACCTGTTCATAATATTCGGACGACTGCAGCAGCGCTTTGGAGGGGATGCACCCTACGTTGGTGCAAGCACCACCAGGGGCAGGCTTGCCGTCGGAGGTACTCCATGCATCGATGCACGCTACCGACATGCCTAGTTGCGCGGCGCGGATGGCGGCAATATACCCGCCGGGGCCCGCGCCAATCACGACTACGTCAAATTGTTTTGCCATAATGATTTCTCGGTTTCATAGAGTTGACGCAAACCTTGAACAGGCTCACGCGTCAGGGGAAAGCGGCGGTGCACTCAACACGCTTCCGTTATCGTTGGAGCAGGCCCGAAAAAGCCCCGACCGCAGTCCGTTGCACGGGACGCTGCCGGGGCCTGTATCAGACCCGCTTCGGCACGCGGCTTACAGATCGAGCAACAGGCGCTGCGGATCTTCAAGCGCTTCTTTCATGGCGACCAAAGCCAGCACCGCTTCACGGCCATCAATAATACGGTGGTCATAAGACAGAGCGAGGTAGTTCATGGGCCGGATGACAATCTGGCCATTCTCAACAACTGCCCGGTCTTTAGTGGCATGAATACCAAGAATGGCCGACTGAGGCGGGTTGATGATGGGAGTGGAAAGCATGGAGCCAAACACCCCACCGTTGGAGATGGAGAACGTGCCACCAGTGAGTTCTTCAAGCGTCAGCTTGCCGTCACGGGCACGCGTGCCGAAGTTGGCGATCTGCTTCTCAATTTCGGCAATCGACATTTGGTCGGCGTTGCGCAAAATGGGTACAACCAGACCACGCGGGCTGCCGACAGCGATGCCGATGTCGAAGTAACCATGGTAAATAATGTCTTTGCCATCAACGGAAGCATTGACCACCGGGTATTTTTTCAGTGCAGCAACCGCTGCCTTGACGAAGAACGACGTAAAACCCAGCTTGACGCCGTGCTCTTTTTCGAACTGGTCTTTGTAGCGCTTGCGCACATCAAGAATGCCCTGCATATTGACTTCGTTAAACGTCGTCAATATGGCGTTTTCAGATTGCGATTGAATGAGGCGCTCGGCCACACGGGCACGCAGTCGGCTCATGGGTACGCGCTGCTCAGGGCGCCCGTCGAGCGACAGGGCCGGTGCAGCGACTGGGGCAGCGGCTTTCTTGGCGGGCGCAGTGCCAGCCTCAAGCGCATCACCCTTGGTAATGCGACCGCCACGGCCAGTGCCGTCGACACTGGATGGGTCTACGCCTTTTTCAGCCAAAATTTTGCCAGCGGCGGGCGAAGCGACGGCCGACTTTGCCGAGGCGGTCGGCGCCGAGGCGGCAGCCTCGGCCTGCGGTGCTGGCGCATCGGCTGGCTTTTCGGCGGGCGCTGCGGCGGCTTTGGCATCGGTGTCGATACGCGCCAGCACTTCACCCGAAGTTACCGTACTGCCATCGCCTTTGACGATTTCTTTAAGAACGCCAGACGCAGGAGCAGGCACCTCAAGCACCACCTTGTCAGTTTCGACCTCGATCAGAATCTCGTCAGCCTCAACCATTTCGCCAGGCTGTTTTTTCCACTCGAGCAAGGTTGCTTCCGAAATCGATTCAGAAAGCTGGGGTACGAGAACGTCTGTAATTGCCATGATATGTATTCCGTTTGTAGTTTTAGATCTGTACGTTATTTGGTCAGCATGAAGCCCTTGAACTTGGCGGAAAGCGCCTGTTCAAGCAGATTGCGCTGTTGCTCCTGGTGCTTTGCCAGGTAGCCCACGGCAGGCGAAGCAGATGCCTGACGGCCCGCGTAACCCAGCCTTTGCCCTTCAGCCATATTCTCGTACAAATGATGCTGAATATAAAACCAGGGCCCCTGGTTTTGTGGCTCGTCTTGCGTCCACACAACTTCCTTGGCATTCGGGTACTTTTGCAGTTCGGCCTGGAAGGCTTTGTGGGCAAAGGGGTACAGTTGCTCAACACGCAAAATGGCGACGTCGTTGTGCTCACCCTCTTGGCGCGCATGGATGAGGTCGTAGTAAACCTTGCCCGAACACGCTATTACGCGCCTGACATTCTCTGGAACAATCGCAGCGTCAGTTTCGCCAATGACGGTCAGGAACTGACCTGTGGCCAAGTCTTCGAGTGGCGATGCAGCTGACTTGTTGCGCAGCAACGACTTAGGCGTCAGTATGACCAGCGGCTTGCGGAAGGGCCGGATCATTTGACGACGTAACAGATGAAAAATCTGCGCGCCGTTGGTGGGCTGTGCCACCTGAATGTTGTTGTCAGCACACAGTTGCAGGAAACGTTCGATACGGGCCGATGAGTGCTCAGGGCCCTGTCCTTCGTAACCATGCGGCAGCATGAGTGTGAGCCCGCACTGACGGCCCCACTTGGCTTCACCCGACGTGATGAACTGGTCGATAACGACTTGCGCACCATTGACGAAGTCGCCGAACTGCGCTTCCCAGATGGTTAGTGTGTTGGGCTCAGCGGTAGCGTAGCCATACTCAAAGGCCAGCACAGCTTCTTCTGAAAGAACAGAGTCAATGACGGTAAACGGCGCCTGGTTGTCAGAGACATTTTGCAGCGGAATATACGTCCCATCATTCCAGCGTTCGCGCTTTTGGTCATGCAATACAGCATGTCGATGCGTAAACGTACCGCGACCTGAGTCTTGCCCAGTAATGCGAATGGCATAGCCATTGCTCACCAGGGTGGCAAACGCCAGATGCTCGCCCATGCCCCAATCGATATTGTGCTCGCCCCGAGCCATTTTGCGGCGTTCAGTAAGCAGTTTTTCAACCAGCGAGTGCACGGTGAAATTTTCGGGCACCATGGTCAGGCGCTCGCCAATACGGGTAAGCTCGGCTGCCGGCAAGGCGGTGTCAGCCTGGTCTGTCCATTTGGCGCCCAGAAATGGCGTCCAGTCAGTGGCGTACTTGTTTTTGTAATCGGTAAGCACCGGCTCGATGGTGCGCTGACCATCTTCCATGAGCTGGCGATAGGCCTTGACCATGTCGTCGGGCTCGTTTTCGGCCAGAATGCCTTGCGTAACCAGCTTGTCGGCATAAACCTTGCGGGTACCGGGGTGCTTGCCTATGCTCTTGTACATAAGCGGCTGAGTCAGCGAGGGGGTGTCCTGCTCGTTGTGACCCAGTTTACGGAAGCAGATGATGTCTACAACGACGTCGTGATGAAACTGCATGCGGTAATCGAGAGCAAGCTGCGTCACGTACACGACCGCTTCGGGATCGTCGCCATTTACATGAAAAACCGGCGCCTCGATCATTTTTACCACGTCGGTGCAATACAGGGTGGAACGCGTATCGCGTGGGTCAGACGTTGTGAAACCGATCTGGTTGTTGATGACGATATGCAGGGTACCGCCCGTACCATAGCCGCGCGTCTGGGCCATGTTAAGGGTTTCCATGACAACACCCTGACCGGCAAAGGCTGCGTCACCATGCACCAGCACAGGCAACACCTGCAGCCCCTCAACATCGCCACGGCGATCTTGACGGGCGCGCACGCTGCCTTCTACAACCGGGTTTACGATTTCGAGGTGCGATGGGTTAAATGCCAGTGAAAGGTGCACCGGACCGCCACGTGTGGACAGGTCGCTGGAAAAACCGTTGTGATACTTGACGTCGCCGTCGGTCAGGCCATCAGGGTGCTTGCCTTCAAACTCGGCGAACAGATCACCGGGCATTTTGCCCATGATGTTCACCAGCATATTCAGGCGACCACGGTGGGCCATGCCCACGATGATTTCCTGAACACCGTTTTCACCTGCGTGATTAACAACCTCATCCATAGAGGCGATAAACGACTCGCCACCCTCAAGCGAAAAGCGCTTCTGCCCTACGTACTTGGTATGCAGAAAACGCTCAATGCCTTCGGCCTCGGTAATCTGCTGCAGAACATGGCGTTTTTCATCAGCGGTAAGCGAAGGCACGCCCAGCGTAGACTCGAGGCGTTCTTGGATCCAACGTTTGGCCGTTGGATCAGAAATATGCATGAACTCGGCGCCGATATTGCCGCAATAGGTATCACGCAAGGCCTTGAGCATGTCGCGCATGGTCATGGTGTCGGCTTTGGTGAAATACGTATTGGTGGCCGAATAAACCTGGTCAAGATCAGAGGCGGTTAAACCATAGAAGGCCGGATCGAGTTCGGGGATGTCAGGCCGATCTGCGCGCTTGAGTGGGTCAAGATTGGCAATGCGGGCGCCCAGTGAACGGTACGCCGCGATAATCGACTGAACATACACCTGCTTGCCGGCAAACGTCAGGTCTGCCTGCTGAGTGTGAACAACAAATTTGTTTTCTTTGGCGCGTTGAGCGAACGATTCAACAATTGGGGCGTGAGGCTGATCGCGAGTAACCTCGCTGCCATCGGTGGCCGGAAGATGTTGAAGCTGGTCGAAGTAATTGCGCCAGGGTTCAGAAACCGAACCTGGATTATCGAGGTATGACTCGTAGAGCTCCTCGACATATGGAGCATTACTGCCAAACAAATAAGAATTAGATAAAAGTTCTTGTACCGATGACATATATTCGCTTCACCTATCCGAGTGCCTCACTCGTTATAGTGCAGGGGACAACCTTCCGCGACACGGCCAGACCGATTAGCGGATAGCGGGGGCAGAAGGCAACTTGTACGACGCCTTAATTAGCCGTATTCACGTTAGTATACCCTTGATGCTCTGTGCAGACCTAAACTGGAGGGCCGGAAACGCAGGTATACGGCGATTCCGTTGGCATAATCAAACACCCTTGTTGCAAGCTGTGAGCAAATCTCGCCAAAAGCGGTTCAGAACATGTAATGTACGTTTTCTAATCTATTCAGGAGCACTCACCCATGGACGCCAACGCCGATCTCACCAAGCTCGCCCTCGATTACCACGCCTACCCTACACCAGGCAAAATCTCCGTCATGCCTACCAAGCCGCTGGCAAATCAGGATGATTTATCGCTGGCTTATTCACCCGGCGTCGCTATTGCCTGCATGGCCATTCATGCCGAAGGCGATAACGCAGCAGCCATGTACACGTCCCGTGCCAACCTGGTTGGCGTCATCACCAATGGCACCGCTGTTCTGGGCCTGGGCAACATCGGGCCACTGGCTTCCAAGCCCGTCATGGAGGGCAAAGCCTGTTTGTTCAAAAAGTTTGCCGGCATTGATGTTTTTGATATCGAGCTTGACGAAAACGATCCCGACAAACTGGTTGACATTATTGCAGCGCTCGAACCAACGCTAGGCGGCGTCAACCTCGAAGACATCAAGGCGCCAGAGTGCTTTTATATTGAGAAAAAACTGCGCGCGCGCATGAAGATACCTGTCTTTCATGACGATCAGCACGGCACGGCCATTATTTCAGCCGCCGCCATTCTCAATGGCCTCAAGGTCGTAAAAAAGGAAATCGGTCAGGTCAAGCTGGTGTGTTCAGGTGCGGGTGCGGCAGCCATCGCCTGCCTCGATTTGCTGGTGCATCTGGGCATCAAGCGTGAAAACGTTTTCGTGGTCGACTCGCGTGGCGTCATCACCAAAGGCCGTGATGCCGCTATGGAACCTAATAAAGCACGCTACGCGCAAGACACCGAAGCGCGTACGCTTGCCGATGTTTGCCAGAATGCAGATGTGTTTCTGGGGTGCTCGGCACCAGGCGTGCTCAAGGCGGAAATGGTCACTTCCATGGCCTCCAGCCCGCTCATTCTTGCGCTTGCCAACCCCGAGCCCGAAATACGTCCTGAAATTGCCAAGGCAGCCCGACCTGACTGCATTGTCGCCACCGGCCGGTCTGACTACCCCAACCAGGTCAACAACGTACTCTGCTTTCCTTTCATCTTCAGGGGCGCACTCGATTGTGGTGCCACCATCATCAATGAAGAAATGAAGCTGGCCGCTGTCACTGCCATTGCCGAGCTTGCTCAAGCAGAGCAAAACGACGAGGTTGCAACGGCCTATGCTGGGCAAGAACTGACCTTCGGGCCTGAATACATTATTCCTAAGCCGTTCGACTCTCGCCTGATTGTCAAAATAGCCCCCGCCGTGGCGCAGGCCGCCGCTGACTCAGGCGTGGCACGCCGACCCATTGAAGACATGGATGCCTATCGCGCCAAGTTGACCAGCTTCGTGTATCACACCGGTCAGCTGATGCGCCCTCTGTTCATGCAGGCTAAAAGCGCGCCCAAACGCGTCATCTTCGCCGACGGTGAAGACGAGCGCGTGCTGCGTGCCGCCCAGACCATTGTCGATGAGAAAATCGGCCACCCTATATTGGTGGGGCGACCATCGGTCATCAACATGCGCCTTGAAAAATTTGGCCTGCGCCTGACAGTCGGCGTCGATATCGATATTGTTGACCCCGAAGATGACGCCCGTTTCAATGAAACCTGGATGGCCTACTACAAAATGAAGGGTCGCGACGGCGTAACGCCCGAAATCGCCAAAGCCATGGTGCGCAAGCATAATTCGCTCATTAGCGTCATGCTGCTTCAGCGCGGCGATGCCGACGCCATGATATGCGGGATCAGTAGCCGCTTTGACAACCAGTTGCGTTATGTGGACGAGGTTATCGGGCTAAAGCAAGATGCAAAGGTCTATGCTGCCATGAATGTGCTGATGTTGCCTACGCAAACGCTGTTCATTTGCGACACACACGTCAATGAAGACCCAACGGCAGAAGAGATCGCCGACATGACGATACTGGCGGCGGCAGAAATGCAGCGCTTTGGTGTAGTGCCAAAAGTCGCCCTGCTTTCCCATTCCAACTTTGGCAGCCGCAAGACCGCTTCGTCGCTGAAAATGGCGCGTGCTCGCGAAATATTGGCCGAGCGCGTCCCCACGCTCGAGGTCGATGGCGAGATGCACGCTGACTCGGCATTGTCAGAGGCAATCCGTCTGAACGCCTTCCCCGACTCAACGCTAAAGGGGCCAGCCAACTTGCTGATTGCACCTAATCTTGACACAGGCAACATCACCTACAACATGCTCAAGATGACGGGAAGCAACGGCATTGCCATGGGGCCAGTATTGCTCGGTGCCGCTCGGCCCGTGCATATTCTCACCACCAGCGCCACAGTACGCCGCATCGTCAACATGACCGCGCTGGCTGTGGTTGACGCACAGCAGGAGGCCGGCCAAGTAACGCTTTAAGGGCCATACGCGCGGCAGATTCATCATCACCGTGCATTTACTTAGCAAGGCGGGCTTTATGCCCGCCCTGTTTTATTCCGCACCACCCTGCTCGCCTCTTTTCAGCTAACGCCATATTTTCGCCGGCCGCGCGTTCTTTCGCATCCTCTGGTGCGCGTACGCCTGTCTGTGCTCTGGTGAACCTTGCGGGAAAAGGCTCAAAGATCGTAGATAGGCTGAATTTATCGCGTAAGCAGAGTTGCTCACCGTGCCTCAAGCAGTGCAGGCTCATGACCAGGCTATCAAAACTGCCAAACAAGCGATCTTAAGACTAAAAAACCCGGCACAGGCCGGGTTTTTACTGCTGCGGACCCAGGCCCCGACGTTATTGCGTCTTGGGTACGTCGCGAACCACCGAACCGTCGTACAACTGGCGTGGGCGGCCGATTTTGTAGTCAGGGTCAGACAGCATTTCATTCCATTGAGCGATCCAGCCTACCGTACGAGCCAAGGCGAAAATTGCCGTGAACAAAGAGGTGGGAATGCCAATGGCACGCTGAACAATACCGGAGTAAAAGTCAACGTTGGGGTAAAGCTTGCGTTCAACAAAGTATGGATCCTCGAGCGCAATGCGTTCGACTTCCATGGCCAGTTTGAACAAGGGGTCGTTTTCAAGACCCAGTGCACTGAGCACTTCTTTGCAGGTTTCCTGCATCAGCTTGGCACGCGGGTCATAATTTTTGTACACGCGGTGACCAAAGCCCATGAGGCGCACGCCCGAGTTTTTGTCTTTGACCTTTTCCATGAACTCGCCAACCTTGGCGATACCGCCGTTGGCCTGAAGGTCTTCGAGCATTTGCAGGCATGCTTCGTTGGCACCACCGTGTGCAGGGCCCCACAAGCATGCTACGCCGGCTGCAATCGCAGCAAACGGATTGGTGCCCGACGAACCGCAAAGGCGAACGGTAGAGGTTGACGCATTCTGTTCGTGATCTGCATGCAGAACAAAAATACGATCGAGTGCACGCTCTACTACTTCGTTGACTTTATAGTCTTCGCACGGTGTGGCAAACATCATGCGCAAGAAGTTGCCCGTGTAGGACAGGTCATTTTTCGGGTAGATCAATGGCTGACCAAGCGAGTGCTTGTAGGCCATGGCCACCAGCGTGGGCATTTTCGCAATAAGGCGAATGGCAGACACATGACGATGATGCGGGTTGGTGATGTCGGTGGAATCATGATAGAAAGCCGACAATGCGCCAACCAGCCCCGTCAGCACAGCCATAGGGTGTGCGTCGCGACGGAAACCGAGCAAAAACACCTGCATCTGCTCATGCACCATGGTGTGATGCGTTACGGTTGTGTCAAATTCTAGCTTTTGATCCGGTGTGGGCAATTCGCCATTAAGGATCAAGTAGCAAATATCGAGAAAATCGTAACCCTGGGCCAGCTGGTCAATTGGGTAGCCACGATACAGCAGCTGCCCTTTGTCGCCATCAATATAGGTAATACCCGACTCGCACGACGCCGTCGAGAGAAAGCCAGGGTCATAGGTAAACATGCCGCTCTGGCCATACAGCTTACGAATGTCAATAACGTCGGGCCCAAGCGTCCCCTGATAAACAGGAAACTCAATAGGCGCGCTGTCATCGGAAAACGATAGCGTGGCCTTCTTGTCTGACAATTGCATCACAATCTTCCTTAAAAATTACAGCTCTCGCATCTGCGAAACCAGCCGGCAGATATCGGGTGTGTCGTAAACACCCTCAGGCTCGGTCCGGCCCAGCAATACATCAAGCAAATCGTTGTCGTCCATCTCGAACAGCAAAGTAAGGGACGACACGTCAGCATCGGTTAACTCAACCTCAAAGCGGTCGAGAAACCGGGTAATGATCATGTCGTTTTCGAGCAGACCCCTGCGGGCCCGCCAACGCAGACGGGCGCGTTGGAGTTCGGACAGCTTTTTCATGAACGTGACAATACCTGCTAAATAGTGCGGCGAACCAGCATTTCTTTGATCTTGCCAATGGCGGCTGAGGGATTAAGCCCTTTGGGACAGACGTCAGCACAGTTCATGATGGTATGGCAACGGAACAGACGGTAAGGGTCTTCAAGATTGTCGAGACGCTCGCCCGTGGCCTCATCACGCGTATCAACAATAAAGCGATACGCTTGCAGCAGACCTGCGGGCCCAACGAACTTGTCGGGATTCCACCAGAATGACGGGCAGGCAGTGGAACAGCACGCGCACAGAATACATTCGTACAGGCCGTTAAGCTCGTCGCGCGCCTCGGGCGACTGCAGACGCTCCTTCTCGGGAGGTGCCTGATCGTTGATCAGGTATGGCTTGATCGAATGATACTGGTTAAAGAAGTGCGTCATGTCGACGATAAGATCGCGCACAACAGGCAGCCCTGGCAATGGCTTGAGCACGATAGGCTGTTTGAGCTCACGCAAGTTGGTCGTGCAGGCCAGACCATTCTTGCCATTGATGTTCATGGCATCGGAACCGCAGACGCCCTCACGGCACGAGCGGCGCAGCGCCAGGCTGTCGTCGACTTCATGTTTAATGCGCGTGAGCGCGTCGAGCAGCATTTTATCTGTAGGCTGCAGCGCGACTTCGAGCTTTTGCATGTAAGGGCGCTCGTCCTTGTCAGGATCGTAGCGGTAGATCTCAAATTTAACGACGCGTTTTTCGCTCATTTCAATATCCTGCTTAGAATGTCCGGGCCTTGGGCGGGAAGCTGTCTACAGAGAGAGGCTTCAATTGCACTGGCTTGTAGTCGAGGCGGCTGCCTTCGGAATACCATAAGGAGTGACGCAGCCACTTCTCATCGTCACGCTCGGGGTAATCATCGAGCGCATGCGCACCGCGACTTTCAAAACGATTGGCGGCCGATTTTGTGGTTGCGCGAGCAACTTCGATCATGTTGCCAAGCTCAAGCGCTTCTACACGCGCTGTATTGAAGATCTTGGATTTGTCTTTGAAGTACACCTGCTCAACACGCTGGGAGATTTGTTCCATTTGCTCAACGCCCTCGTTGAGCAGCTTGAGGGTACGGAACACACCGCAATGCGCCTGCATGCAGTTGCGCATGGAGTCATGCACCTGATAAACGTTTTCGCCCGATGAGCGCGACTCAACCTTGTTGACGCGATCGAGTGAAGCATCGATGGCTGACTCAGGGATGTTTTGATGGGCGTGCTGGCGCTCGGGGTGCGATTCGACAATATGATTGCCGGCAGAACGGCCAAACACGATAAGGTCGAGCAAGGAGTTGGTACCCAGGCGGTTGGCGCCGTGTACCGATGTAGCAGCACACTCGCCGATGGCATACAAACCGTTGACCGGAGTGTTTTCGCCGTTGGCATACGTCATGACCTGCCCGTAAAGGTTGGTGGGCACACCACCCATCTGATAGTGAATGGTCGGCACTACCGGAATCGGTTCTTTAATGGGGTCGACGTTTGCGAACTTGATGGCAATTTCGCGGATGGAAGGCAGACGCTTCATGATGGTGTCGGCGCCCAGATGATCGAGCTTGAGCGTGACATAGCTGCCATCGCCGCAACCACGACCTTCTTTAATTTCTTGGTCCATTGAGCGGGAAACAAAGTCGCGCGGTGCCAGGTCTTTCAGGGTTGGCGCATAGCGCTCCATGAAACGCTCGCCGTCTTTATTGAGCAGAATACCGCCCTCGCCACGCACACCCTCGGTGATGAGTACGCCCGCACCGGCAACGCCTGTGGGGTGGAATTGCCAGAATTCCATGTCTTCAAGAGGAAGCCCGGCTCGCGCGGCCATGCCCAGACCGTCGCCGGTGTTGATGAAGGCGTTGGTGGAAGCCGCCCAGATGCGCCCAGCTCCACCTGTGGCCAGCACAGTTTGCTTGGCCTCAAGTACGTAGATTTCGCCGGTTTCCATTTCGAGTGCTGTAACGCCGAGCACGTCACCCGCTTGATTGCGCAGCAGATCAAGCGCCATCCACTCTACGAAAAACTGCGTGCGTGCAGCCACGTTGCGCTGATACAGCGTGTGTAGCATGGCATGACCGGTACGGTCTGCAGCAGCACAGGCACGCTGCACGGGCTTTTCGCCAAAACGTGCGGTGTGCCCGCCAAACGGACGCTGGTAAATTGTGCCGTCGGCATTACGGTCAAACGGCATGCCGAAGTGTTCGAGCTCGTACACAGCATTTGGCGCTTCGCGACACATGAATTCGATAGCGTCCTGGTCGCCGAGCCAGTCGGAGCCCTTGACGGTATCGTACATGTGCCAGTACCAGTGGTCTTCGCTCATGTTACCCAGCGATGCACTGACACCACCTTGTGCAGCAACCGTGTGTGAACGGGTGGGGAACACTTTGGTGAGCACAGCCACTGAGAGGCCCGCCTGAGCCAGTTGCAGAGAGCAACGCATGCCGGCCCCGCCGGCCCCGACGACGACCACATCAAACTGGCGGCGCGGTAAAGTAGTTTTGACAGCTGCCACGGCTTATAGACTCCAGAGAATTTTTGCAAAAAAGACGATCGAACCCACCAGCCACAAAAGCGTGAGTGCCTGCAGGAACAAGCGCAGGCCTGCTGACCGGACATAGTCCATCCAGATGTCACGCACGCCAACCCATGCATGCCAGGCTACCGACAGAAACGCCAGCGTTGCCAGCAGCTGCCCGAGGGGAAGCTGGAAACAGGTGAATGTAAACAGATGGCGCCAGGATTCGAACGTAAGCTCGGGGGTGAACAGAATACCCAGGCCCAGAATAATGGTGTAAACGGCCATGATGACCGCCGTAACACGCTGGACGATGAAATCGGCAGTGCCATAATGCGCGCCGACAACCAGGCGCTTGGTACCGAGAAGTTCTTGAGCCATTACCACACCCCAAACAGTTTAAGACCAAAGACCAGCGTCAGGGCCAGGCTGACACCAAACACTACGCCGGCTGTTTTCTGGCCGGTGTGCTTGTCATTACCCAGATGAAGGTCAAGCAAAAGATAGCGAATGCCAGCGCAGAAATGGTGCAGGTAGCCCCAGATCAATACCAGCAGCACAATTTTGAACAGCGGATTGGAGACCCATGCATGCATTTCTGCAAAGCTTTCCGGCGAGGTAACACTAAGCGCGAACACAGGCAGGATGACCAGCGGAATACAGAGAAAGAGCAGAGCGCCACTGACGCGATGCAGAATCGATGACCTGGCCGCCAGCGGCTGGCGGTAGGACATGAGCTGTTTAAGATTTAAGTTTCGAAACTGCGGACGCGGCTTTGAAGCGGTATCGGACATGATGGCCTCGGGTGATGACAATTAAATTTTATGCAAAGCGCAACTGGTATTTTCGCCGATTTACGGCGTACGTATCAAATCGGTATGAAACATGGGTGTATGTAACATAAACCGTCGACGGACGCAGGCCCGTCAGCTAGTTAAGACTGTTTCGATAATGGAACCGTTCGGTTAAGTACAAACCCCGGCGAACCTCCATGGGGCGATCACCGTATGTGTAGGAAACACGCTCGACGCGCAACAGCGATGTGCCGGGCTGCACCTGAAGCTGTGCAGCCTGCTCATCAGTAGCGGCGACCGCTTTGATCTTTTCTTCAGCGCGCACCATGCTAACCCCGAATTCAGTTTCGAACATGGCGTAGAGCGGACTGCGTATGCGCCCCAGAGACTCAACAGTGAGCCCCTTGAACACGGAACCAGGCAGCCAGATATCGTCAAGAATGGTGGGTATTTTATTAAATGACAGCACTCTGCGCATATTAACCACAGTTTCACCGTGGCGTAGCTCGAGCAGGGCGGCAATGTCGGAGGGTGC
Organism: Pusillimonas sp. ANT_WB101; assembly: GCF_008369125.1. Classification (NCBI taxonomy): domain Bacteria; kingdom Pseudomonadati; phylum Pseudomonadota; class Betaproteobacteria; order Burkholderiales; family Alcaligenaceae; genus Pusillimonas; species Pusillimonas sp. ANT_WB101. The sequence goes on from NZ_VOAY01000006.1 coordinate 146,091, forward strand.
GCGCAGCCGACGACATTCTAGAATTTGGCTGCCCGAAACTGGCTGTACGCCGTCGTCAGGAGTGAGCCGCAGAAAACGAAAACGTACACGTGCCTCGCTGTGCGTGGCCACAAACGTACCCTTGCCCTGCCGCCGCAACAACAGGTTTTCGGCAGCAAGCTCATCAATGGCTTTGCGCACGGTACCTTGGCTGACCTGAAAGCGTGCAGCAAGGTCAAGCTCGCTGGGTATGGCTTCGCCAGGCTTCCATTCACCCCGGTCAAGGCTTTGCAAAAGCAAGCCTTTAATCTGCTGATACAGCGGGCTAAACGCGGCGCTGCTGGCAGAGCGATCGTGGGAAGAGCCGCGATCAGTGACGGGAGAGTCGGACATGACGGTTACGGAGTGTTTAACGGATCGATAAGAGCGCGAGCCGAATAAAATATCTGGTTAAAGGGAATCCCGCCATTTTCGCATGCCGGGCAAATTATGTCTAACACTCTTCTGTCTTATATAAGATATAAGACGTTTGACGCCTGTTTCAATATTCGCTACTCTACCCCGCTGTGCCCGCGCGACGTCCCGGGCCCCAGATTTCGCCGCCGGCCCGCTCCGGCCATACACGCCGCCCGCCGACGCAATCTCTGAAATCCAGACGCCAAAAGATTTACACTGTTGCTGTCACATATTTCCAATACCCAAACGGGAGATTATTAATGTCCAAACCCGCCATGCGCGTCGCTGTTACCGGGGCTGCCGGCCAAATCGGTTACGCATTGCTGTTTCGCATCGCCTCGGGCGAAATGCTCGGCCAAGATCAGCCGGTCATTCTGCAACTTCTAGAAATCCCCGACGAGAAAGCGCAAAAGGCGCTTAAGGGCGTCATGATGGAACTCGACGATTGCGCGTTCCCCTTGCTGCAAAGCATGACTGCACATAGCGATGCACGTGAAGCATTCAAAGATGCCGACGTCGCTCTGTTGGTGGGTGCCCGCCCCCGTGGCCCAGGCATGGAACGCAAAGACCTGTTGCAAGTTAACGCACAGATCTTCACGGCACAGGGCAAGGCCCTCAATGACGTGGCCAGCCGCGACGTCAAGGTGCTGGTCGTGGGCAACCCCGCCAACACCAACGCCTACATTGCCATGAAGTCCGCGCCCGATCTTCCGGCCAAAAACTTCACCGCCATGCTGCGTCTAGACCACAACCGTGCGCTGTCGCAACTGGCTGCCAAAACCGGCAAGGCCGTGGGCGACATCGAGAAACTGGTTGTGTGGGGCAATCACTCCCCCACCATGTACCCCGATATCCGCTTTGCCACCATCAACGGTGAAAGCCTGCCCAAGCTCGTCAACGACGACGCGTGGGTGCGCGACACATTCATCCCTACCGTAGGCAAACGCGGCGCAGCCATTATCGAAGCGCGCGGCCTGTCGTCTGCTGCATCGGCTGCCAACGCCGCCATTGATCACGTGCACGACTGGGTGCTGGGCTCCCAGGGCAAATGGGTCACCATGGGCATTCCTTCTGACGGCTCTTATGGTATTCCAGAGGGCATCATCTATGGCGTGCCCGTTACCACCGAAAACGGCGAGTACACGCGTATAGAAGGCCTGGAAATCGACGACTTCTCACGCGAGCGCATGGACTTCACGCTCAACGAGTTGCTCGAAGAGCGCGACGGCGTAAAAGATCTGCTCAAGTAAAAGGCTGGCCGGGCAAAACACCGCGCGGCCAGGCTACGGCAAGGTTGCACGTATAAGCGGCATCGCGGCCAAGCTTTAAAAGCCCAGTGATAAACGGCAGCGCAGTCAAGCCTTAAAAGCTCAATGCCGCACAGGTCTTGCAAAACACCCCAAAGTCACGCCCAACCGGCTTTGGGGTGTTTTTTATGCGCTGGCTTGGCAACGATGGCGCCGCAACATAGGTGTCAGCAGTGTGGCAACACACCCTCACGCTATGCTTGCGGCCCTATTATTCACTGCCCTTCACCCAGCTGCTTTAGCTTGCGCCATAGCGTAGTGCGGCTAATGTTCAGCCTGGCAGCGGCGGCCTCTCGGTTACCGTGACAGGCATCGAGCACCGCCTTAATATGTGCCAGTTCTGCCGCGCTGCGCTTATGCCTCAGGCCCTGCGCCAGGGGTGCAAAAGCCTGCCCCGCACCATCGCTGCGCCCGGCCCCGCCCTGTAAGCCGCCCACGCTCGCGCCTTCAGGTCTGAGCCTACCTTGATGCGTAAAAAGCTCGGGCGCAATGGCCAGAATTTCGTCTGCTGTAATGTTGCTGGACGACGAAGGCAAACGAAACACCAGCGTACGCTCAATAAGGTTTTCAAGCTCGCGGATGTTTCCCGGCCAGTCATAATGTTGTGAGACGTCAACAATTGCGGCAACAATAGAATCATCACCCGGCTTGCGATATCTCAAACGCTGTGCCACTTTTTCCTGAAGATGCCGAGCCAGCAGCGGCAAATCATCTTTGCGCTCGCGCAGTGGCGGCAGCTTGATCAACAAAATGTTCAAGCGATAAAACAAGTCACGGCGAAAGCCGCCTGCCTGCACCTGGGCATTCAAATCACGGTGTGTCGCCGCAATAATGCGTACATCCACCGGCGTCGGTTCAGTGGAGCCAAGCCGCAGCACTTCTTTTTCCTGCAACACGCGCAATAGCCGAGTCTGCAGCGACGGCGGCATTTCACCGATTTCATCCAGAAAAATCGTACCGGTATGCGCGGCCTCAAACAAACCAATCTTGCCGCCACGACTTGATCCGGTAAAGGCACCTTCCACATACCCGAACAATTCGCTTTCCAGCAGGCTTTCAGGAAACGCGGCACAGTTGACGGCGACAAACGGCTGGGCCCGCCGGGCACCGGCGTGATGAATACCCTGTGCCAGCAACTCTTTGCCCGTGCCGCTTTCGCCAATAATCAGCACCGTCGCATCGCTTTGGGCACACGTGAGCGCACGAGCCCTGACGTCGCGAATGGCCTGACTTTGCCCAACCAGATGGTCCAGACTGTATTTGGTGATGTTGGCCCGCGGTTGCGCGCGCGACCGCAAGTTGCGATCCAGACGCTGGATGACCACGGGGTCCTGGCAAACCAATACGGCGCCCGTTTGCCGCCCCTGCTCAATAATAGGCATACGTGTCACAACAACGATTTTGCCCCCAACCTCCTCCACCTGCTCTGACTCCGTGTCGCCTGAACGCAGGGTTTGCTGCAGGCTCAGGGCATCGCTCACCTCACTTAGGCGCTGCCCGATCAGTTGCGTGGCGGGCAGACCGATCAGGGCCTCCATGGAGGGGTTTATGGTTTCGATACGCTCATCCATATTGACGGCTACCACGCCGTCTTTAAGCTTGCCCAAAATCGTGTTGAGCTTTTCGCGCCGCGATGCTTCCAGCCGCGATATGCGCGCCACCTCGATGGCGTCGTCCATCGCTTCACGCACTGCCCCCTGCGAATACAACAGCACGCCTTCGAGGCCGCACGTGCGCGCCAGATCCACAACCAGCCCCGGCGCAACAATCGCCTGAACCCCCTGCGTCTTGAGCTCTTGCACGCAGGCTTCAGCATCTTCTTCGGTGGTGTACGAGCGCAATGCAACACGCAGCCCGAACGTGTCACAAAAGTGCCTGACTTCAGGGGCAATATCGCCATAAGTGACGAGCGCAATGTGGGTCGTGTTACGAGATGCGCGGGCCAGGCCGCGCATAATATCCAGCCCACCAGCCTTGACCAGAACCACGGGCAAGTCGAGATGCTGTCGTAAATAACTGCCGTTCGATCCGGCCGACACCACCGCATCCACAGGGCGAATAGCGCGCATGGCGGCAATGTCGGCCACCGCATCGCTGTATGCCTTGTCCAGAACTGAAACTTCGGCGATAGTGCTGTACTGTGGTGCCAGTTCTTCGAGCAAATCACGCAGGCCGTGAAACCCTACAGCCACGATACGCAGCCGGTCGCCCGAAAAAGGGTGAAACAGCGCAGACATAGAACACTCCCGTTGAAACGTTCAGATAATGAACCACTTGAAACGTTATTATTTCACAAATGAAACAATCAAAATCGCTTTAAGGCGTGAAAGTGATCTGCTCTGCAGGGCATGCAGGCACGCAATCCCGGCCACACGTGGTTTCAGGCCTATTCGCTGCGTCCGCTAAAAAGTTGGCACAATCTTTGCTTGATATCTGTTCAATAACCGAATCACACCAACCAAGAGAGGTCTACTGTGTCTGAAGCAAACCAGAAACAAGCGTCGGCAGGTGCCCGCTTTCGTCAAGCCCTGAAAGAAGAACAGCCTTTGCAGGTTATTGGCGCCATCAACGCTAATCACGCCCTGCTGGCAGAGCGTGCGGGCTATCGCGCCATTTATCTGTCAGGCGGTGGCGTCGCCGCAGGCTCACTGGGCTTGCCAGACCTGGGCATTAACACGCTTGATGACGTACTCACGGATATCCGTCGCATTACCGATGTGTGTGATGTGCCCCTTATGGTCGATATCGACACCGGCTTTGGCCCCTCAGCCTTCAATATTGCGCGCACCATCAAAAGCCTCATCAAATTCGGCGCCGGCGCCTGCCATATCGAAGACCAGGTCGGCGCCAAGCGCTGTGGCCACCGCCCAGGCAAAGAGATTGTCAGCAAGGGTGAGATGGTTGACCGCATCAAGGCCGCAGTCGATGCCCGCACCGACCCCGATTTTTTCATTATTGCTCGCACTGATTCGATCGCCGTCGAAGGCGTCGATGCCGCGCTGGAGCGGTCGGCCGCCTTCGTCGAGGCAGGTGCCGATGGTATTTTTGCCGAAGCCTCTTACGACCTCGCCACTTACGAGCGCTTCAAGAAAGAACTGAACGTACCCGTATTGGCCAACATTACTGAATTCGGCAAGACACCTTTATTTACGCGCGACGAGTTAGCCAGTGTCGGCGTCGACATCGTGTTGTATCCTTTATCCGCATTCCGCGCCATGAATAAGGCGGCAGAAGCGGTGTACACCGCCATCAGGCGCGACGGCCATCAAAAGAGCGTTATTGATTTGATGCAGACCCGCGACGAACTGTACGACCGCATTGGTTACCACGAGTTTGAATCCCGACTCGATGCCCTCTTCCAACAAGGCAAATCGAAATAACTTTCAGGAGCAGCGACATGGCTACACGTAAAGCTAAAGAATCCAGTCAAACCAAAGCCGCCAGCAAAGCAGCGCCCGCCACAGGCCCCAAACCCAAGAAGTCTGTCGCGCTATCCGGCGTAGTCGCCGGCAATACCGCGCTGTGCACGGTCGGGCTCAGCGGCAATGATCTGCACTATCGCGGCTACGACATTCTCGATATCGCCGAAACCTGCGAATTTGAAGAAATCGCCCACCTGCTTATTCATGGCAAGCTGCCTACCAAAAGCGAACTGGCAGCCTATAAAGCCAAGCTGCGTCGTTTGCGCGGCCTGCCTGCCCAGCTTCAGATCGCCCTCGAGGCACTGCCCGCAGCAAGCCACCCCATGGATGTCATGCGCACAGCCGCTTCGGTATTAGGCTGCGTTCTGCCTGAAAAAGACGATCACAACCTGCCCGACGCCCGTGATATCGCCGACCGCCTCATGGCCAGCCTGGGTTCGGCCCTGCTTTACTGGTATCACTACAGCCATAATGGGCGCGTGATCGACGTAGAAACGGATGACGACAGCATTGGCGGCCACTTTCTGCATCTACTACACGGTGAAGTACCCAGCGATGAGTGGGTGCGCGCCATGCATACGTCGCTTATTCTGTACGCCGAGCATGAGTTCAATGCCTCCACGTTCGCCAGCCGCGTCATTGCCGGCACCGGTTCCGACATGTACTCGGCCATTACCGGCGGTATCGGTGCGCTGCGTGGGCCCAAGCACGGCGGCGCCAACGAAGTGGCATTCGAAATCCAGAAGCGCTATGACTCGGCAGACGATGCCGAGGCTGACATCCGCAAACGCGTCGAAAGTAAAGAAGTCATTATCGGCTTTGGTCACCCGGTTTATACCGTGTCTGACCCTCGCAACGAGGTCATTAAAGGCGTTGCACGCAAACTGTCAAAGACCCAGAACAGCATGAAAATGTTTGACATTGCTGAGCGCCTCGAAACAGTTATGTGGGACGCCAAAAAAATGTTCCCCAATCTTGACTGGTTCTCTGCTGTGTCGTACCACATGATGGGCGTGCCTACCGCCATGTTCACACCGCTGTTTGTTATCGCCCGCACGGCGGGTTGGTCTGCGCACATTATTGAACAGCGCATCGATAACAAAATTATCCGTCCGACGGCAAACTACGTGGGCCCCGAAGACAAGAAGTTTGTCCCGATCAGCAAACGCCGCTGATCACGCCCCACAGAAGGCTCGCCCGGCGGGCCTTCTGTGCTGACACATCTTCTGCCCACCTTTTTTCTTCTGGCTGCCATGAATACCGCATATCGCAAACCCCTGCCTGGCACCTCGCTCGATTATTTCGACACACGTGAAGCGGTCGAAGCTATCAAGCCTGGTGCTTATGCCACCCTGCCCTATACGTCACGCGTCTTCGCTGAGAACCTGGTTCGTCGTTGCGACCCAGACACACTGACCGACTCGCTTATACAGTTTATCGAGCGTCGTCGTGACCTTGATTTTCCGTGGTTTCCGGCACGCGTAGTGTGCCACGACATTCTTGGCCAGACCGCGCTTGTCGACCTGGCCGGCCTGCGCGATGCCATTGCCGAAAAAGGGGGTGACCCTGCTCTGGTAAACCCGGTCGTGCCCACGCAACTTATCGTGGATCACTCGCTTGCCGTTGAATACGGCGGCTTTGACAAAGACGCCTTTGCCAAAAACCGTGCCATCGAAGATCGACGCAACGACGACCGCTTCCACTTCATCAACTGGACCAAAAAAGCGTTCAAAAACGTAGACGTCATCCCGCCCGGCAACGGCATCATGCATCAGATCAACCTCGAACGCATGTCGCCCGTTATCCATGCGCGCGACGGCGTGGCTTTCCCTGACACGCTGGTAGGCACCGACAGCCACACACCTCACGTTGATGCGCTGGGCGTCATCGCCATCGGTGTTGGTGGCCTAGAAGCTGAAAGCGTCATGCTGGGCCGGGCTTCCTGGATGCGCCTGCCCGATATTATCGGCGTTGAACTGACCGGCAGGCTGCAACCAGGCACCACGGCGACTGACATGGTGCTGGCGCTTACCGAGTTTTTGCGCAACCAGAAAGTAGTGTCGTCCTACCTGGAATTTTACGGCGAAGGCGCAGCCAGCCTGACGCTGGGCGACCGTGCAACCATTTCCAACATGACTCCAGAATATGGCGCTACGGCTGCCATGTTCTACATTGATCAGCAAACCATTGACTATCTCAAGCTCACAGGCCGTGATGATGAGCAGGTCAAGCTGGTAGAAACGTACGCCAAGACGGCCGGTCTCTGGGCCGACAGCCTCGAAACCGCCGTATACGAGCGAGTGCTCAAGTTTGATCTGTCGAGCGTTGTACGCAATATCGCCGGCCCGTCAAACCCGCACCGTCGTGTTCCTACCTCTGAGCTGGCCGCCCGGGGTATTTCGGGAGTCGTTGAAAACGAACCTGGGCTTATGCCCGATGGTGCCGTTATCATTGCCGCCATTACCAGCTGTACCAACACCAGCAACCCGCGCAACGTGATTGCAGCCGGCCTTTTGGCACGTAACGCCAACGCACGCGGGCTGACACGCAAGCCCTGGGTTAAGTCATCTTTGGCACCCGGTTCCAAGGCCGTGCAACTGTATCTGGAAGATGCCGAACTGTTGCCTGAACTTGAGCAGCTTGGGTTTGGCATTGTGGGCTTTGCCTGCACCACCTGTAATGGCATGAGCGGTGCGCTTGACCCGGTAATTCAGAAAGAAGTCATAGACCGCGACCTGTACGCCACGGCCGTGCTTTCGGGCAACCGCAACTTTGATGGCCGCATCCACCCTTATGCCAAGCAGGCCTTTCTGGCTTCGCCACCGCTGGTGGTCGCCTACGCCATCGCTGGCACCATACGGTTCGACATCGAAAAAGATGTACTTGGGCACGATAAAGAGGGCAACCCTGTCACGCTGAAAGACATCTGGCCCACCGACGAAGAAATCGACGCCATCGTCGCCGCCAGCGTTAAACCTGAGCATTTCCGCCAGGTATACGAGCCCATGTTTGCCGTCAGTGCAACCGACAGCACGCAAATCAGCCCACTGTATGACTGGCGCCCCCAAAGTACCTATATACGACGCCCGCCGTACTGGGAAGGCGCACTGGCCCGCGAATGCACGCTCAAAGGCATGCGCCCCTTGGCCGTACTGGGTGACAACATTACTACCGACCACCTTTCGCCCTCTAATGCCATTCTGGCGAGCAGCGCGGCAGGCGAATACCTGGCCAAAATGGGGCTGCCTGAAGAAGACTTCAACTCGTATGCCACCCATCGCGGTGACCACCTTACCGCACAGCGCGCCACGTTTGCCAACCCCAAATTACTCAATGAAATGGTGCTGGAAAATGGCGAGGTTAAGCAAGGCTCGTTGGCACGCATTGAGCCCGAGGGTAAAGTTACCCGCATGTGGGAGGCCATAGAAACTTATATGGAGCGCAAGCAACCCCTCATCATTATTGCGGGCGCAGATTACGGCCAGGGCTCATCGCGTGACTGGGCCGCCAAAGGAGTGCGTCTTGCAGGTGTAGAAGCCATTGCGGCCGAAGGCTTTGAGCGCATCCACCGCACCAACCTGGTCGGCATGGGGGTGATACCGCTTGAGTTTCAGCCAGGCGTCACACGCAAGACGCTGAACATTGATGGTACCGAAACCTTCGACGTGATCGGCACGCCCTCCCCGCTGGCCACCCTTACGCTCGCCATTCACCGCAAAAACGGCGAACGCATAGAGGTACCGGTCATCTGTCGTCTCGACACGGCGGAAGAGGTTTCCATATATAAGGCTGGCGGCGTCCTGCAGCGCTTTGCGCAAGACTTTATCGAGTCTACGGCAACGGCCTGACGCGTGCGAACGAGGGTGTGGCACTAAAACCTGACACACCCTCTCGCACCGCTTCCATCCAGGCAAGGGCATCTTCAAGGCAACACGACTGCAACACAGGAACCCCAACATCGTCATGACACACCCACCACAAGTCAAGATACCTGCCACTTATCTGCGTGGCGGCACCAGCAAAGGCGTTTTCTTCCGACTGCAAGATCTCCCCGAAGCCGCGCGTAAACCTGGCGCAGCCAGGGATGCACTGCTGCTGCGAGTCATTGGCAGCCCCGACCCGTATGGCAAACAGACCGACGGAATGGGTGGTGCCACCTCAAGCACCAGTAAAACCGTCATCATTGCGCCAAGCACCCAGCCTGATCACGACGTGGACTACCTGTTCGGCCAGGTTTCCATCGACAAGCCGTTTGTTGACTGGAGCGGCAATTGCGGCAATCTGTCTTCCGCTGTAGGCCCTTATGCGATCAGCAACGGTTTTATTGCAGCCGCCCGCATTCCCGAAAATGGCACGGCCACAGTGCGCATCTGGCAGGCCAATATCGGCAAGACCATCGTGGCTCACGTACCCATCGTTAACGGCGAAGTGCAGGAAACCGGCGACTTTGAGCTAGACGGGGTAACCTTCCCGGCGGCCGAAGTGCAACTTGAGTTTCTGGACCCAGCGGCCGACGACGACGGTGAGGGCGGCAAGATGTTCCCGACCGGCAACCTGGTCGACGCGCTGGAAGTGCCCGGCGTGGGTACGCTACAGGCCACCATGATCGATGCCGGCATCCCCACAGTGTTTATCAACGCTCAAGATATTGGCTACACCGGTACCGAATTGCAGGAAGCCATTAACAGCGACCCCAAGGCACTGGCCATGTTCGAGACCATCCGGGCACACGGCGCGCTGCGCATGGGTCTGATCAGCGACCTTAACCAAGCTGCCACACGCCAGCATACGCCCAAGGTCGCCTTTGTGGCTCCGCCGACCGAGTACACAGCCTCCAGCGGCAAGCACGTCAAGGCCGATGATATCGATCTGCTGGTGCGCGCGCTTTCCATGGGCAAACTGCATCATGCCATGATGGGCACGGCGGCAGTTGCCATTGGTACAGCGGCTGCCATCCCCGGTACCCTGGTCAACCTCGCGGCGGGCGGCGGCGATCGTAGCGCCGTACGCTTCGGTCACCCTTCGGGCACCTTACGCGTGGGTGCCGAAGCCATCCAGGAAAACGGCGAATGGGTAGTAAAAAAAGCCATTATGAACCGCAGCGCACGCATACTCATGGAAGGGTGGGTACGTGTGCCTGCAGCCACTGCCTGATCAGAGATAAGTTGGGATATGCATCCACAGCCACTTCTTGATCAGGGATAAGCGTGGACGTGGACCTGCAGCCACTTGCTCATCAGAGGTAAGCCTGGGCGTGGATCTGCAGCCACTTGCTCATAAGGGGTAAGCTTGGGCGTGGGCCGCTCCGGCGATATACTGAAAGTTGTCTTTTCATAATCGTCAGGAGCTCTTATGTCCGCGCCCATTTCCAATGTACGTCCCGAACCCGATCAGGTACTGGTTGACATCGCCGACTATGTGCTCAATGACAAAATCGATAGTAGCGTGGCGTATGAAACCGCCCGCAACGTATTGATTGACACGCTGGGCTGCGGTCTTGAAGCGCTTGAATACCCTGCCTGCACCAAGCTGCTGGGTCCTGTCGTACCGGGCACCGTGGTGCCTCACGGGGCCAAGGTGCCCGGCACACAATTTCAGCTCGACCCCGTACAGGCAGCCTTCAACATTGGCTGCATGATCCGCTGGCTTGACTTCAACGACACATGGCTGGCCGCAGAATGGGGTCACCCCTCAGACAATCTCGGCGGCATTCTTGCCATGGCCGACTGGCTGTCACGCACTGCCATCGCCGCCGGCAAACCACCACTGACCATGCGCGACGTGCTCACCGCCATGATCAAGGCCCACGAAATCCAGGGTTGCATCGCCCTTGAAAACTCGTTTAACAAGGTGGGGCTTGACCATGTCGTACTGGTCAAGGTTGCATCGACGGCCGTGGTGGCGCACATGCTCGGCCTTAGCCGAGATGAAATCATCAACGCCATCTCACTGGCGTGGGTCGATGGCCAAAGCCTGCGCACGTATCGACATGCGCCCAACACGGGCAGTCGCAAGAGCTGGGCGGCCGGCGATGCAACCAGCCGCGCCGTGCGCCTGGCCTTAATGGCTCGCACCGGAGAAATGGGCTACCCCTCTGTACTCACTGCCAAAACCTGGGGCTTTTATGACGTACTGTTCAAAGGCCAGCCATTTCGGTTCCAGCGGCCCTATGGCAGCTATGTTATGGAGAACATTCTCATCAAAATCTCCTACCCTGCCGAGTTTCATTCGCAAACCGCCATTGAGTGTGCCATGCAGATCCATGGGTTGCTTAAAGCACAGGGCAAGACTGCGGCCGACATCAAGAAGATCACCATCCGTACTCATGAGGCCTGCATCCGCATCATCGATAAAAAAGGCCCGCTTAATAACCCTGCCGACCGTGACCACTGCGTGCAGTACATGGTGGCTGTACCCATTATCTTTGGCCGCCTGACCGCTGCCGATTACGAAGACGGTGTGGCCGCCGACCCGCGTATCGATGCATTGCGTGAAAAAATCGTGTGCGTCGAAGACCCGGCTTTTACTGCCGACTATCACGACCCCAACAAACGCTCCATCGCCAACGCGCTAACCGTAGAGTTCAATGACGGTAGCCAACTCGACGAGGTCGTGTGCGAATACCCTGTCGGGCACATGCGACGCCGCAAGGAAGGCATCCCCTTGCTTGAGGCAAAATTTCGCACCAACCTGGCGCGCCGCTTTCCTGTCCGTCAGCAACAATGCATTCTGAACGCCTCTCTTGATCAGGCTGCACTTGAACACATGCCGGTGCATGAGTACGTCGATTTGTACGTGATCTGATCCAGCATGCAAACAGCACGCCAACTATGGCAAAATAGTTGGCTATGCTGATAAATTTCGCTTATTACGCCCTACCATTTCTGTTTACGCTGCTGGTCGCCTGCGCACTGACAACACTGGTATCCGGGCTATACCTTTGGCTGTTTCGCATCCAGATCACCAACAATACCCTGCGTCATCCCTACCTTGATCGACAACCCTGGGAGCGTTACCCGCTGCCGCTCAAGGTAGCCATGCTGCTCGACTATTTTTTACGGCTGGCCTTTCCGTCCAGCCAATTCTGGATCATCGGCCACGCCAACCGCCTGCTCCCGCATGTGGAACGCAGCCAAGTACCCACAGCAATTAAATGGCCACTTATGGGGTTGTGGGGTGGCTGCTTCATAGGCATAGTCGCCATGCTGGCCGTCTGGCTACTGCTGTTGCTGCTGGGTGCACCATGACCCACGCGCACCAGCCAGGCCAGCACGACCAATGCGCTGCAGGCACGCCTGCATTAGATTCAAATCACTACACCATACGAACACCTCAAGGATTAACCACTATGAGTCGCGCTATACAGCACAACGTCGCCCAAAGCCGTTTCGAATGGACCGAAGACGGCATGCTCTCTGTACAAGACTATGATCTGCAGAACGGCGTCATGACCATTACCCACACGGGTGTGCCCGAAGCCGTGGGCGGCCGGGGTATCGCCGGCGACCTCACCCGCGCAGCGCTCGAAACCGCAACAGAGCAGGCCCTCAAAGTGCGCCCCATGTGTTCATACGTCGCCACATACATCGAGCGCCACCCTGAATACAAAGCGCTGGTGCTCTAAGCCCGGCCCTAAGTGGCAGCACAGCCTGCCAGACGGGCCCTGATTGCACACGTATCGGCAACCTCAGCGGCAAGGCCAATCCAGCTGACGACGGGTCATTTTCTGATGTGACGCCGGCATCTTGGTGCGCGTACAACACATACGAATCTTATGTCTTATATAAGATATAAGACATTTGCTTCAGCGCACCATTTGCTTCTACAATAGTCACATAAAACATACTCTTACCATTCATCGATAAAGGGCATGCACCATGCTTGAATCCTATCGCCAACATGTGGCCGAACGTGCCGCGTCAGGCATCCCTCCCCTTCCTCTTACCGCCCAACAAACCGCCGAGCTCATTGAACTGCTCAAAGCTCCCCCGGCAGGCGAAGAACAATTCCTGGTCGACCTGTTCACCCACCGTGTGCCCGCAGGCGTAGACGACGCCGCTAAAGTCAAGGCCTCGTATCTTGCCGCCATCACCCTGGGCAAAGAAACCTGTGCCCTCATTGATCCAAAGCACGCCACCGAACTGCTGGGCACCATGCTTGGGGGCTACAACATCAGCCCACTTATCGAATTGCTCGATAACGAAACGCTGGCACCTGTCGCCGCCGAGGCACTCAAGAAAACACTGCTGGTTTTCGATGCCTTCCACGACATCAAAGAAAAAGCCGACAATGGCAACAAATACGCCAGCGAAATACTGCAAAGCTGGGCTGATGCCGAATGGTTCACCAGCCGCCCCCAAGTCCCTGAAAGCCTGACACTCACCGTTTTCAAAGTTAGCGGCGAAACCAACACTGACGATCTGTCGCCTGCCCCTGATGCCTGGAGCCGCCCCGACATTCCGCTGCACGCGCTGGCCATGCTCAAAAACCCGCGTCCGGGCATCCAGCCCGAAGAGCCGGGCAAGATCGGCCCCATCAAATTCATACAAAGCCTCAAAGAAAAAGGCCATCTGGTTGCCTATGTGGGCGACGTGGTTGGTACTGGCTCCTCACGCAAATCGGCCACCAACTCTGTACTGTGGCACACCGGTCAAGACATCCCCTACGTGCCCAACAAACGGTTTGGCGGCGTATGCCTGGGCAACAAAATCGCCCCGATCTTCTACAACACCATGGAAGACGCTGGCGCCCTGCCTATTGAACTTGACGTTTCACAAATGGAAATGGGTGACGTCATCGAGTTGCGCCCGTACGAAGGCAAAGCGCTCAAAGACGGCAAAGTCGTCGCCGAGTTCCAGGTCAAATCAGAAGTGCTGTTTGACGAAGCTCGCGCCGGTGGCCGTATTCCACTTATTATCGGTCGCGGCCTCACCGCCAAGGCACGCGAAGCGCTGGGTCTGCCAACCTCTGACCTATTCCGCCTGCCCCATAACCCTGCCGAAACCAACAAGGGTTACACACTGGCCCAGAAAATGGTCGGCCGTGCCTGCGGCTTGCCCGAAGGCAAGGGCGTGCGCCCCGGCACCTACTGCGAGCCCCGCATGACCTCTGTGGGCAGCCAGGACACCACCGGCCCCATGACGCGTGACGAGCTCAAAGATCTGGCCTGCCTGGGCTTCTCGGCCGATCTGGTCATGCAGTCGTTCTGCCACACTGCCGCCTACCCCAAGCCTGTAGACGTCAAAACGCACCACGAACTGCCCAATTTCATCAGTACTCGTGGCGGCGTGTCCCTGCGCCCCGGCGACGGCATTATTCACTCCTGGCTCAACCGCATGCTGCTGCCTGACACCGTCGGCACCGGCGGTGACTCGCACACCCGTTTCCCCATTGGCATCAGTTTTCCTGCCGGATCCGGTCTGGTCGCTTTTGCTGCTGCCACGGGCGTTATGCCACTTGACATGCCTGAATCAGTCTTGGTGCGGTTCAAGGGCAAGTTGCAGCCTGGCGTTACCCTGCGCGATCTGGTCAACGCCATTCCGCTGTACGCCATCAAAAATGACTTGCTTACCGTCGAAACACAAGGCAAGAAAAACATTTTCTCGGGGCGTATTCTCGAAATCGAAGGCCTGCCCAATCTCAAAATCGAACAGGCTTTCGAACTCACCGACGCTTCAGCCGAACGTTCTGCAGCAGGTTGCACAGTGCGCCTGAACAAAGAACCCATCATCGAGTACATCAACAGCAACATTACGCTGCTCAAATGGATGATCGCCAACGGCTACGAAGACGAACGCAGCCTGGCACGTCGCATCAAAGCCATGGAAGCATGGCTGGCAGATCCGCAATTGCTTGAATCCGATGCCGACGCCGAATACGCAGCCGTCATCGAAATCAACATGGACGAGATCATCGAGCCTATTGTTGCCTGCCCCAACGACCCCGACGACGTCAAGACCTTGTCCGATGTTGCCGGTACCGTCATCGATGAGGTGTTCATCGGTAGCTGCATGACCAATATCGGCCACTTCCGCGCCGCTTCCAAGCTGCTCGAAGGCAAACGCGACATACCCACCAAATTGTGGGTGGCCCCGCCCACCAAAATGGACGCCAAGCAGCTTAGCGAAGAAGGCCACTACGGTGTGTTGGGTACTGCGGGCGCACGCATGGAAATGCCCGGCTGCTCGCTGTGCATGGGTAACCAGGCACAGGTACGCGAAGGCGCTACCGTCATGTCCACCAGCACACGCAACTTTCCCAACCGACTTGGCAAAAACGCCAACGTGTTTCTGGGATCTGCCGAGCTGGCCGCCATCTGCTCACGCCTGGGCCGCATCCCCACGCGCCAAGAGTATCTGGCCGACATGGGCATTCTTGATGCCAGCAGCGACCAGATCTACCGCTACATGAACTTCGACCAAATCGAAGAATTCAAGGAAATTGCCGATTCCGTAGGCATCTAAGCGAAGTTTCGCTCAGCAACAAACCCCGCCCCGGCGGGGTTTGTTGTATATCGACCCACATCGTCCCTGACGATCGAGGGTACACTACACATTCACCCACCCGCATTATGTCTCCGGTATGTCTGCACCCTCTGCTTCCCGCCTTTCCAAAGTTGCACAACGTCTGCTTTTGCTTACGACCGCTTTGTCACGTTCAGGCAGTCGCCTGGAAGATGACTATTGGGAACACGAGTTAAACCTTGTTCTCGACAAGCTCCTGCTCGGCAGAAAGAACAAAACCATTGAAAATACGCTTGATCATCTCATCGCTACCGACTCGGGCGCGTATGAAATTCTGGTTGAGCAGGCAGAAACGCAGTCTGAATCCACCTCGGTAAACCTGGACGGTGTTGAACATGACGCCTTGCTTTTTTCTGCACCGCTGGTCGCCTGGACACGTTATCAGCTGCCTGGCATCAAGCTGGTAAAAGGCCAGCGTGAAGCACTGAGCAACGCGCTGCATAAGCACATTGCCGCCCCGGGAGCCAAGCTCGCCATCATCCCGGCGCTGGTCAGCTTTGACCAAATGCCACAAACATTTCAAGAAACCCGCGTCTGGACCCAGCGTCTTGCCCTCGAGGCCCTCGGGCAAGCGACAGAGCCCTGCGCGCTGCGCGACCATGGCGAAAGTGATGGCATGCTGGCTGACGCACGCTTTTTGGTTGGCGTTATAACTGTTCCGCGTGGGCAGCCCTTGTTTCAGTGGCAAGCACGTCAGAGCGACGACAGCTACCCAAGCCGTGAAAGCTGCCGCGACCACTGGATCAAAGCTGTCAGCCATATTTTGGCCACCACATTTACCGGCTGCCAGGTCGAGTATCTGCAACCTGATGCCTATTATATAAATAGCCGTGAAGCAGATCGGCGTATACGACCACTGGCGCTCAAGGCTGCGGTAACCTGGCTGCAAAATGCCATTCAGGTACCTGGTACCGAACTGCGTGCGGTCATCGCGGCCTGCGGTGAAAGCGTTACCGAAGAGTATCGCGTTGGTTTCAGCACCCGCAACAGCAACGAAGTCATCTACGGGTGCATTTGGCCTGTGCTCAGCAAAGAAGAAGCCGCCAGTGATGGCATGGAAAGCGGCGACATCGACATGCCTGATGAAATCGCGGCTCTGCTTAAAGAACTGGGCATTAGTGACGTACGCCGGTTGCCAGGCCTGTATTCCGTCGAGTTCTGCGACGACTGTGGCGCGCCCTACTTTCCCAACCCGCTGGGCGAAATGCTACACCCCGAGCTTCCTGAAGAAACCGACCTCGACCCCATTCAGTTTCATTAGTCTGCACGCATGTCACGCCGGCTTTCATTCGACATTTTCTGCCGGGTCATCGACAACTTCGGCGATATCGGCGTGTGCTGGCGTCTGGCCCGCCAACTGGCGCACCACCATGACGTAAGGCTATGGGTCGATGACTTGCATAGCTTTGCCCGCATCGAGCCTTCCGTAAGCACAAACTTAGCGCAGCAAACCATAAGTTGCGTACAGGTGCTGCGTTGGGTTGCGCATATGCCATTGCCCGAGCCGAAACAGGTCGTCATCGAAGCATTTGCCTGCGACCCGCCCGCTGATTTTATTCAAAAAATGGCGCAGGCTGGCAGCCTGTGGATTAATCTCGAATACCTTAGTGCCGAACCTTGGGTTGAATCGTTTCACGCATTGCCATCCCTGCAGGCCAGCGGCGTGCGCAAAGCGTTTTTCTTTCCAGGCTTCACACCAGGCACTGGCGGCCTCTTACGCGAAAACGGCCTTGCTGAAGAACGCGCTGCATGGCAGGCCACCCCACAGGCTCGAACCGACCTGCTGCGCAATCTACGGGTAGCTTCCACCGCGATTGAGGCCGTCAATGCTGGCGCGTTGCTGGTTATGCTGTTTTGCTATGCCCACGCCCCCGCCAGCCAATTACTCGCCGCCTTGCAGGCTAGCGGTCACAGCGCCGTCGTTCTGGTGCCGGCTGGTGTTAGCCCCGGCCTGGTACGCGGCCAACACGAAAATGTCACCGTACAAGAAATACCCTTCGTCAGCCAGCAAGGCTTTGACCGGCTGCTATGGAGCTGCGACCTGAACTGCATACGCGGGGAAGACTCGCTGGTACGGGCGCTATGGGCCGGCAAGCCGCTGCTCTGGCATATTTACCCGCAAGATGACGATGTACACCTGCTCAAGCTTAATGCCTGGCTGGCGTGCTCACCGTTTTCAGAGATGGTGCAGCAGGCTAACAAGCAGTGGAACGACGGCAACGCCGCCGGCTTTCAGCCGACAATGACTCAGGCCCTGCATGGCAACCACTGGAACACCTGGAAAGCCCAAAGCGCTCGCTGGTCTGACACCCTGGCCAGTCAGCCTGATCTTGTCACTTCATTGGTGGATTTTTGCCTAAAACACACTACCAAAGCGAAAGAGCCCTGAAAAGGATAAAATGTCAGGCTTTGCAAGCCATGCTCCGGCCCGCGACGTTATCTGGCGGAGCAAGCAACCCCCGGAGTATTAAAAACCTATGAAAACCGCACAAGAACTGCGTGTCGGCAACGTCATCATGGTCGGCAACGACCCACTGGTGGTGCTGAAGGCAGAACTCAACAAGTCTGGCCGTAATTCGGCCGTCGTTAAACTCAAATTCAAAAACCTGCTCACCGCTTCGGGCAGCGAGTCGGTATACAAAGCCGACGAAAAATTTGAAATCGTGGTGCTCGACAAAAAAGAGTGCACGTACTCATACTTTGCGGACCCCATGTATGTCTTCATGGACGAAGAGTACAACCAGTATGAAGTCGAAGCCGAAAGCATGGGCGACACGCTCAACTACCTCGAAGAAGGCATGCAGGTCGAAGTCGTCTTCTACGAAGGCCGTGCCATTTCACTCGAGCTACCCACTATTGTGGTGCGCCAAATTGATTACACCGAGCCTGCCGTCAAGGGCGACACCTCGGGCAAGGTACTCAAGCCGGCAAAACTCAGCACAGGTACCGAAATTTCTGTACCTCTGTTCTGCAATATTGGCGACAAAATAGAGATCGACACGCGTACGGGCGAATACCGCAGCCGCGTCATGTAATACTGGCCCGGCCCTTGCATCAAGGGCCTCAGCCAAAAAAACCTTCGCCGCATAAGCACGCCCAAGCTGGGTATTAATCCAGCCATTCAGGGTTAGCGCATGCGGCGAAGGTTTTTTTACGCATAGGGTTTCAAAAGCCATGATTAAACGCGCCCCGGCGCCTTCCTGGCGCGACTGCGCGCGCCCCTAGCCCTGCACTCAAGCCGTCGCGGCCGCAACCATACAGGCCTGTATAACCGTTGGCTTGGCGACTCCATAAAAGCACGGCTTTAGCAACTGCAGTTACTGCAAGCGCTCGTCGTCAAGAAAGTCAGGGATGGGCATGACCGCAATCCCTTCAGACACAAGGGCCTCGCGCTCTTCGGCAGTAGCTACACCCCGGATGGCGCGCTCAGGGGCTTCGCCCTCGTGCATGCGTCGCGCCTCATCAGCAAAGCGCACACCTACGTTTTCGGTATTGCGGATTACCTTGCGAATTTGCCTGAACATCTCGGCCTGTAGCTGTGCCATCTGGGCGCTGGCTGCAACGGCGACCGCGCCCGCCTCATGTGAACTGCCGGAATGGGCGGTATCAGAAGTCGCGTTGTTAGCCACAGAGGTCGAATGAGACGACGCTGACGTGCCAGCCGCCTCGCGCCGGATATGGCTGACATTGAGCCGCGGCGCTGACAGCTTTTTGTCTACCTTGCTGCTTTCGCATACAGGACAGACAAGCAGACCGCGCGCGCGCTGTGCTTCGTAATTGTCATCAGAGCGAAACCAGCCTTCAAACACGTGGCCCTGGTCGCACTGAAGATCGTAAACTTTAAGAGTCATAATGCCTATATGTGGGCATTTGGCCCAAAATCAAGGCCTTACGCACATGTGTGCCACGGCCTTATCACACTCAGTATAAGCCCAGATGGCGACTCAAATACGCGGGACGGCATCAAGCAAGCGCTGGGTTTCAGCATGCTTTGGCGACTCCAGAACCGTGCTGGCTGTGCCGATCTCAATAATACTGCCTTGATGCATGATGGCGATGCGGTCGGCCAGATACTCCACCACGCCAAAATTATGCGTAATGAACAAATAGGCAATACGGAATTCAGCCTGCAGCGTTTGTAATAAGTCTAGAATTTGCGCCTGCACCGATACATCCAGCGCCGACGTAGGCTCATCGCAGATGAGAACTCTGGGGTTTACCGCCAGCGCACGGGCAATGGCAATGCGCTGGCGCTGTCCACCCGAGAACTCATGCGGGTAGCGATTTACCGTATCTCTGGGCAGACCGACTCTGTCGAGCAACTCGCGGATCTGGTTGCTGCGCTTGGTGCGGGAGCGTTCAGGATGCAGAGCAGCCAGGCCTTCACCAAGAATATCACCCACAAGCATACGGGGATCCAATGAGGCATAGGGGTCTTGAAACACAATCTGCACCGATCGCCGTAGACGCTGCAACACGCTGCGCCTGGCGGTCAATATATCGTCACCATCAAACTTGGCCGAACCACGAACCACCGCCTGTTTATCCAATAGGCGCAACAACGCCTTGGCGGTCGTCGTTTTGCCACAGCCTGATTCGCCCAGCAGCGCCAGTGTCTCGCCCTCGCGCAACTCAAACGACACGTTTTTGACGATATCAACCGCTGTATCGCCGGCAGACCAGAAACGTCGCTTTTTCACGTAACTGACTGAAAGGCCTTCAACCACCAGCAAAGGCTTACCGGTAATGGAAGCCGCTGCTTTGCTAAGCCGTGCAACGTCGGCCAAATCATTGTCCGACAACGCCGCTGATTTTTCATCTACCCTATTGAGTATTGCATCAACCTGGCTGGTGTCGGCTGCGCCTCGACCAGAGACGCCATTGCCCGCGCTTTGCGCTGCTACGTCAGGTGGGGCCGAAAGTGGCCGTCCGCGTTTGGCAAAGGTAGGAATGGCGGCGAGCAGCTGGCGTGCATAAGGGTGTTTGGGCGATGCAAAAAACGTGGCGGCATCCACGGTTTCGAGTATTTCACCATCACGCATGAGTGCGACATAATCAGCCACGTTTTTGACCACCGCCAGATCATGGGTAATGAGCAAAATTGCCAGCCCCATTTCCTTCTGGATGCTGGCAAGTAAATCAAGTATCTGCGCCTGTACCGTCACATCCAGCGCCGTGGTAGGCTCATCGGCGATCAGCAGCCTGGGCTCTGCCGCCAGGGCGATCGCAATCATGATGCGCTGCTTTTGTCCGCCCGAAAACTGGAATGGGTAATCATTAAGGCGGTTAACCGCATCCGGAATACCAACCCGGTCCAGCCACCACCCTGCACGCTCAGCCAGCGCCTTGCCGCGATAGGTGGTGTGGACGCGCAAGGTTTCTGCCATTTGCTGCCCTATCGTCATGACCGGGTTCAGGCTGGTTGATGGCTCCTGAAAGATAATGCCGATTTGCCCGCCGCGGATGGCGCGCATGCGCTGCTCAGACAAGGTGTTTAGCTCGACATCGCCCAAATATATATTGCCGGCAGCAATACGCCCTGCCTCTGGCAACAGGCGCAAAAGCGCCAGCGCCGTCATGCTCTTGCCACAGCCCGACTCACCAACCAGCGCAAAGGTTTCACCACGAGAGATAGCCAGCTGCAGCGACTTTACGGCCTGGTTGACGCCTGCCTCACCAGCAATCTGCACGGCCAGCCCCGTGACCGTGAGAACGCGGTTATGCCCACCCGTTTGTACGGTATTAGAAGAAGAAACACTCATCGGCCTGCTCCTCCTGAAACACCAGCGCTCGGGCAAACAAGGTGGTTGACTACGCTCATCATGGTGCCGAGTCCTTTATCGCTATACGGCTCTTGCGTTTTGCCCGGGTGCCAGTAAGGGCCGGAGGTATTGGCCGAAACCGGCGCATGCGAGGATCGAACGCGCTTTGCACCGCATCGGCAAACAGATTGGCGGCAAGCACCAGCGCCAGCAAAAACGTAAACGCGCCCAGCAGATTCCACCAGATCATGGGGTCGCGCGACATTTCTACCCTGGCCATGTCAATCATGGTGCCGAACGAGGGGGTGCTGGGGTCCACGCCTATACCCAGATATGAAAGCACGGCTTCATACAGCACCAGCCCCGAGAACTCGAGTACCAACGTAATCAGCACAATATGCATAAGATTGGGCAAGAGATGGCGCGCCATGATGCGCCAGTGCCCCACGCCAAAGGCCTGCGCCGCCTGTATGTATTCAAGCTCGCGCAGCTTGAGTGTTTCAGCACGCAGCAGGCGACACAGCCCTGACCAGCCTGTAAGCCCGAGAATCATGCACAGCAGAAACAATCGCAGATCGGCACGTGAGGCCACGGTGTCAAACATATTGGGGTTATTGTCGATGTATACCTGCATCATCAATACGCAGGCGGCGATCAGCAAAATGCCCGGTATGGAAGTGAGTGTGGTGTATATGTATTGGATGACGTCGTCGATTCTGCCTTTGAAATAGCCTGCGGCAATGCCGAAAATCAAGGCGGGCGGCAGCATGGCCAGCGTAGTGAGCGTGCCAATGACCAGCGCGGTGCGCACGCTCTTTAAACTCATCCAGAGCACATCATTGCCCGTGCGGTCTGTGCCCAGTACATGATAGTTAGCACTGAGCGTCAGGGCGACCGCCACCAGTACACACAAAATACTGAAGGTAATCCACATGGGTCGCCATGGTGTGCCGGTTTCACCCCGCCACCACACAGACCAGGCAGTGGCAACCCTTCGCCCAGGCCGCCAGTAGCGCAACGTCAACAATGCCGCTGTGACAAGCGCGGCCGCAACGCCGTAGGCCAGCCCACGCAGCAGGCGAACGCGCACATCGCGGTCATGCGCAGCGCCATCCTCAACCCCCTGCCCGGCATACTTGAGGCGTGGATAATCGCGCAAAGGATGGCCATCGATAATTTCGGTTTCTTTGGTGAACTGGCGAATGGCCAAGGGCGACGAGTAGGTTTTTTCGCGGCTGGCCAACTGGCTTAACGACAATACATCATCCAGGACCGAGCGCATAACGGGTGAATACACCGGCCCCGCCGCGTCGGGTTGGGCTTTTGAAGCGCCTTGGGCCGAGTCGGCCACTTTTTGCTCAGCACTATTCACGTTGGTCGCCCCCGGCTCAGGCGCAGCCGCATGCGCGGTGCCTGCTGTCGCGGTTACTGCCAGCGGCGGCAATAATGGCCGGTAGTGAATGGAGTCCAGAAGGCCTATCAAGGCAAAGCAGATAATAACTACGCCTGCGCACATGGCGGAAGGCGTACGTGACACACTCTTCCACGCCAGACGCAGCGAGGGGCTGGAGCGAACACGCCAAGCATACAGCAGCACGCCCGCCGTCAGCAGATAAACAAAAACATCGGTCCAGAGAAAGACGAGTTTTGGCATGGCTATTCGAACCGTACGCGAGGGTCAGCCAGCGTATAAGAAATATCGGCAAGAATCAGCCCCAGGATATACAGGGCCGACCCCAGAAACACCATGGCGCGCACCACTGAAAAATCTTGTGCGTTGATTGCATCAATGGTGTAACTGCCCAGACCGGGAATGCCAAAAAATGATTCAGAAATAAGACTGCCCATGAACAAGAGTGGAATGGCAGACACGGTACCCGTCAGAATAGGCAGCATGGCATTACGCAGAATATGGCGAAACAACACTATCCGCTCTGGAAGGCCTTTGGCACGCGCAGTACGCACATAGTCTTTGCCCGCTTCCTCAAGAAACAGCGTGCGGTAAAAGCGGGCCTGCCCGCCCAGGCTGGACAAAATACCCACCAACACCGGCAGCACCAGGAAGCGCACACTGTTCCATCCATCGACAAAGCCAGAATAAGGCACCCATCGCAGCAGTTTGGCGAACAGCCACTGCCCGGCAATAATGTAAAACAGGCCAGAAATTGAAAGCAGCACCACGCACAGTACTACCCCCGCAAAATCAATACGCGTGCCCTTGAAAAACACCAGCATCAAGGCAAACGAAATGCACACGGCAAGCCCCAGCACAAACGTAGGTATCGCCAGCGCCAGACTAGGTACCATGCGCGTTTTGATCTCATGACCAATGTCGCGGCCTTCGTCGGAAAACCCAAAGTCAAAACGCAGCAGCGGCACAGACCGGGAGTAAAAAATGGTGTCAGTCCAATGCGCCGTACCCTTGGCCTGTGTGTTGTAAAACAGGGGTTTGTCGTAACCGCGCTCGGTCTTCCATCGTTCGATCGCGGTTTCGCTGACCCGCTGCCCGCCAATGGCCAGCCTCGCCATGTCGTCAGGAGTATTGACAGCAAAAAACAGCACAAACGTCAATAAATTGACCCCTATGAGGATGAGTACCCCATAGATAAGCCGCCGGACCACATAGCGCATCATGGTTGGCTCCTTGTGTCGGTGTTGATAAGCGCCGTGGCCATCTCGCGGCGGCGCGCCACGCGCCATGCCAGAACGCCACCCAGTACCAGCAAGGCCAGCAGCAACCATAAAGGCCACCATACGGGCACATTCCACAGCTTTATTTTTTCAGCGCGCAACGCTGGCTCAATACGGTAGTACTGCAGCGTATTGCGCACCATTTGCGTAGGCTTGGCGTTTTTCACCCAGGCCTGATAGGCACCACCCGATTTCGGAAAATAACCAAACATCCACGGTGCGTCACGCTGCACGATATGCACCATCTGGTGCACCAGCGCCTCTTTTTCAGGGCCGTCATCCAGAAACCGCATTTTCTCGAACAGGCGGTCAAATTCGGGGTTACTGTAATTGGAGGCATTTTCCCCTCCATTTTTAACCTTGGAATTAGGCCCGTATAACAAGAAAAGAAAGTTCTCTGCATCCGGGTAATCAGCCACCCATCCCCATAAATACATTTGCGCGGCGCCATTGCGCATTTTTTCCTGGAACCGGTTGTAGTCTGTGGCGCGAACCTCAAGCTGAATATCGATGGCCGCCAACTGGCGCCGCATCCAGTCGAGCGTAGCGCTGGAGCCCATGCCCCCCATGGAGTCAAAGTACAGAATAAGCGGGCGCCCGGTCTGGGCGTCGCGCCCTTCCGGGTAACCCGCCTCTTTGAGCAACTGACGGGCGTCATCCAGCGAACGCCTGACGGCCCGCCCGTCTTCGAGCCGGTACACCTCAGGGTTTAACCCTTCAGGTAAAGGCTGGTAACCCAGCACACCTGGCGGTACAGGGCCATAGGCAACCTGAGCCTGCTCGTTTTCGAAAATGGCCACATATTGTTCCCAATTATAGGCAATGCTAATGGCCTGTCGCAGCTTGCGGTTTTTTTCGGCTTGTTGCGGCGTGTCGCCAGCCCCCACGACCGGATCCAGCCAGTTGAAGCCAAAATAATACATTTGCGCCTCGGTCGCGCTGAGCAACTGCAGGCCATGGTCTTTGTACAACTCGGCTTTTTCTTCCGAGTCACCGGCTGCCACCTGCATGGCCACACCGTAGTCACCGCGGTCGGCCTGCGGCAAATCATAGTAGCCCTGAAGAAACTTGCCCATTAGTGGCACGCTTTCCTTTTCAAGGGAAAACTCGATACGGTCAATAAATGGCGTGAGCTTGCCGCAATCGTCCAGCAACCCCGCCTCGCGGTCAGCTGGCGTACCCTCGCAAGGGTATGGCTCTCCTCTGAAATTAGGATTGCGTTCCAGCACATGGCGGCGGTTTTTAATAGACTGAACCAGCATGTAGGGGCCGGTACCCGCCGGCCAGGTATTAAGCGATAAATCATGCGCATCCATGTCAGGCTGATGATAAAACCGATCAGCTTCCCACGGGATGGGCGCGGTAAACGTCATGGCCAGCCAGTATTTAAACTGCGGATACTTGCCCAGCACCTTGATTCGCAGGGTATGGTCATCAAGCGCCTGCACGCCATCGAACCCGGACTGGCGCAGATCAAGCCAGCCTTTCGGTTGTGCCCCGTTCTGGGCACGGTAGGCCTCATCATGCTGCTTGAGCGTGTCGCCATACTCACGCATGCCCACAATATGTTCAGCCATGATGCCGTAGATAGGCGATACCACCCTAGGGCTTGCCAGGCGACGGAATGCGTAGACATAGTCGCCCGCCACCAGTTCACGCGTGCCAGTATGCTTGAAATCATTAAGGCCGAACTTGCCTTCTAACTGCCCTGGCTTCAGAGGCCAGTAACGATAGGCGCCGGCATCATCACGTGCAAACGCCGGATGCGGCGCGTAAAGAATGCCAGGCTTTAGCGCAATGTCATACACACTGACGGCAACCTGCTCACCAGGTGCATCGTCAGGCAGGCGCTGCCCCTGAGCGTCGTAATAAACCGGCTGCACAACGTCTGCGGCTGCCCTTGGCACCAAGCGATAGGGTCGCTCGAGATAGTGATATCCGTAAAGCGGTTCGTAAATGTTGTAGGTAAAGGGGGTTTCGTCGGTGGAATACGAGCTGGCCGGGTCCAGATACTTGGGCGATCGTTGGGTAAATGCGGTATGCAGCACGTTTTGATCAAGCTCTTGCGTGGCATATGGGCTGTTGACCGGCACACGAGAACACCCTGCCATTGCGGCAAGCAGTATTGTCATCAGCAGAAATCGTAGCAGCATAACTAACACCTTTGCTGCTGCCAGCATTGGTAGCGCCAAACCCAAGGGCGCACCGGGTCATTGTCACGCCACAGACCACGACGGGCCTGGCGCGCCTGTTCTTCAAGCTTGGGCAGGGCGGGATCACGCATAAACTTGCCCTTGCCCTCCATATTGGCCCAGGCCATGCCTGCCGCCACCTGTTTCTGATTGGCGGTGCTTCCATCTGCCAGCATGACGTCGCAAATGCTGCGCTCGTAGCGGTCTTCTTCATAGCAACGCAGGGTCAGCGTTTTGCCTGACACCAGACTGGCCAGTGCATCGCCGGATGCATTCGCATAGGGTTGACCGCGCCGCTGTGCGTCTTTTTGTGTTTCGGGAGCATCAATGCTGGCCAGGCGTATGCGACGCTGCTCAGAACCAACCTGCACGGTAAAGGTATCGCCATCTGCCACATGCACAACGCGGCCTTCGAGCACAAAACCACCGCCAGGTGCCGTTACGTGAGAAGCAGACGGAGCGCCACGCTCAGAGGTTTGACTGGATGCCTGTTTGGACGTTTGGCCAGATACCTGATTGCTGGCCTGATCGGGCGGCCATACCGCAGCACCCACGGCGACGGCGGCAAACACCACCGCCGCCAGAATACGCCCCCTGCGACGGGACATCAGAGCGTTAAGGGCGCGGCGCAGCGTAGTATTCAACAATCTGTTCACATCTTCCCCGGGTTACCGCAAATGTCAGGCCATTCAGTGCGGCCGGCACTGATTATAGGGTGTTGAAGGCCCGCCCGAGTATGGTTTCTGCCTCGAGTGGCGTCCCGATCGCACCAAACACCCGCCCCGCTCTGCCGAAACGCGTGCTGACAAATGCATCAGTCACCGCTTGCGGTGCGTGGGCGCGCAACAGCGCGGCTTGCGTCAACAGCACCAGATCCTGGGCAATGCGTCGGGCGGCCCGCTGCCGACTGGCACCTTTTGTGTCACACAAGGCACGCAGGTCGTTCACCGACTGGCGTAGCAGCGCATCATCAAGACATTGCTGCCGCAGCCACGACAACAGTGCATCGGCAAGCTCCGGCTCACGCTCCATGGCGCGCAAAACATCAAGACACATCACGTTGCCAGACCCTTCCCAGATTGAGTTAACCGGCGTCTCACGGTATAGGCGTGCCAGTGGGCCTTCTTCAATATAGCCGTTACCCCCCAGCACCTCCATGCATTCGGCGGCCATTTCGATACCCCGCTTGCACACCCAGAACTTGGCAGCGGGTGTCAGAATGCGTACAAAGGCTTGATCAAGCGGCGTTGCAGCAATAACACCCGCCGGGTTAAGCGTGCCAGAAGGGCTATCTGTGCCATCACCTATGGTTTGGCTAGGTTGGTGGCGCGGTGCCTGATCCTCGTGCCATCGGCTTGCGGAGGGGCCTCGCACCGCATCCAGCGTCCGCGCCAATCTCAAGGCCAGTATGGTGGCTGCCTCGCTTTCAAGCGCCAGATCCACAAGCACACTTTGCATAAGGGGCTGATTGATCAAGAGCTCGCCAAACGCTTTGCGATGTCGCGCGTGGTGTAGCGCCTGAACCAGCGCCTGGCGTTGCAAGGCTGCACTGCCCAGCACGCAATCAAGACGCGTAAACGAGGCCATCTCGACGAGGGTGGCGATGCCCCGGCCAGGCTCGCCCACCAGCCACCCGGTCGCATTCTGGAACTCGACCTCGGCACTGGCGTTCGAGGCGTTACCAAGCTTGTTCTTGAGCCGTTGCAAGCAAATGGCGTTGCGATGCCCATCAGCCAGCCACCGGGGCACGTAAAAGCACGAGAACCCCTCTTCGGCCCTGGCCAGCACCAGATGCGCATCAGACGTGGGAGAAGAAAAAAACCATTTATGCCCCACCAGACCATAAGGTTGGCCACGACCGCCTGCACCTTCCGGCCTGGCCTGCGTCGTGTTGCTGCGCAGGTCAGAGCCCCCCTGCTTTTCTGTCATGCCCATGCCAATCATCATTGATGTTTTGCCTGCAAGCGGCATGTCCCGATCGTCGTAGGCGCGAGAAAACAATCGCGGTGCAATGGTATCAAACCAGGGTTCATTGCAAAGCACCGGAATAGCCGCTGACGTCATCGTAATCGGGCAGAGTGACCCTGCTTCGACCTGCCCGTGCATCAAATAGGCCGCCGCCCGCGCCACCTGGCCGCCTGCAGCAAAATCAGCCACACCAGAGAACAATGAAGGGCGCATCTGGTTGCCTTCCCAGGCACTGCAATGCATACCCTGGCGAAACGCCTGTCGCATGAAGTGGCACCAGGCTGGATGAAAATGCACACGGTCGACGCGACACCCCCGTCTGTCGAATTGTTCAAGTTGGGGTTTGTAGTTGTTGGCGTCGCAGGCCAGGGCAAAACTGGCGGCCTCGCCCAGCTTGGCGCCGTAGGCCAGAAGCGACGCGTCATGTGCGCCGCCGCCTTCTCGCGCTACACCTTGGCGCAGCGCCTGGTCACTGTCGTAGAGATTGTAGTCAACCAGATCAGGTACCTGATTGGTGACCTCATGCGTTGCCCAGTTCATTGTGCACCTCTCATGCCGCCGGCGCGGCTGTACATCATCAGCCGTTTCTGGAACCCTTGCGTTGATGATAGCACCCGGATCAACGGCTACCGCTGGTAAAGTAGCGCTTGCGCAGGGCTCTTGCAATCAGGTACTACCCGCCACCAGGTCAGCATCAGCGCCGGGTCCGCCCGGCTTTGCGCCACCATGCAGGCATGGCCGCCCCAGTGTGCACAGCAACCTTAGGAATTCTTCATGAGCGATCGTCTTCTTGTTATTACCGGCAGTCTTGTGCTGCTCACGGGCGTTGCCGCCGGCGCCTTCGGTGCCCACGGCCTAAAACGCGTTATTGACCCCTCCATGATGTCTGTATGGCAAACAGCTGTTTTGTACCAGCTGGTGCATGGGTTGGGGATGCTGGCGCTGGCGGCATTGGGTGCGCGTTTTGGCTCGCCACTGCTAAGCTATGCAGGCATTTTTATGTTTGCCGGTATTATCATTTTCAGTGGCAGCCTTTACACACTGGTGCTCAGCCAAATCAAATGGCTGGGCGCCGTTACGCCCATAGGCGGCCTGGCATTTTTGATAGCCTGGGCCCTGGTCGCGCTAGCGGCATACCGGGCAAGCTAAGCCGCCACATGCAATCGCAGCTGCGTGCTGCCCTTACGCTTTAGCAGACGGGCCAGGGGGAGGCTGTTACACCCACGCCCTAAGCTACTGTATGCACCACGACCGCTCGCCGTCCTTACGCTGTAGCAGGAGGGCTGGGTTTTTTGGGCGCTTTCACGCGCAACCTGCGCCACATCATATACATCATCAACGCCAGAAACAGGGCATGCACCAGCCACAGCCCCACGCCGAAATCGAGCTGGCCATTGCTGATCCAGCCCTTGGACAGATTGATAAGATTCATGTACAGCAAGCCAACCAGGCCTGCCAGCAGGAAATCACCTGAACGACCCAGCCGCGGGTTTACGGCACCAAGTGGTATCGCCAGTAGCGCAAGGTTTAGCGCAGCAAGAGGTAGGGCCAGCCGCCACATAAACTGCGCGCGCGCACGGTCAGTATCGTCAGCGACCAACTGTGCAGTGGGCCTGCCCTTTATCTTGCCTTCGGCCTCACGGCGAACCGCCTCCAGCGATGTACTGTCAGATTTGCTTTCGAGCCTGAAGCCGTAGCGTTCAAAATCAAACAGCCGAAAATCGGATTTGCCCGGCTTCAGATCATAACGATGGCCTGAAGTAAGCACCAGAAACCGATCACCGTTTTTTTCAGTCTGGATATGGGCACTTTCTGCCGTAATCACGCTATGCCACTCTGGATCAATAACTCGGGCAATAATGCGACCCAGTTCTTCACCGGGCGCGCTGGGTGCTTCGGCAAAAAACACGCGGTCACCGCCCTGCGTTTCGATAAACTGCCCTGCAGTTACCTTGGACAGATCAGAGCGCTGCTCGTACCGCTGGCGATATTCGTCAATTTGCCTGTAAGCCCATGGCGAGGCAAACAGGGTTAGCATGGCAATTAACACAGACACCGGCACGGCACAGCGCAGTATCGGAACAATCCAGTCTTTGAGCGACAAGCCACTGACAAACCACACAACCATTTCGGATTCGCGATAGCTTCTGGTGACCGTAGTGAGCACCGCAATAAACAGCGAAACTGACAGAATCACGGGTAATGCTGTAATACTGGAAAAGGCCGCAAGGCCGAAAACAATGTCTGCACCAATCGAGCCATTGGCTGCCTCGCCCAGCAGGCGAACCAGCAAAACACTAAGCCAAACGACCACCAACGTCGAGAACACGACACCAGCGTGACTCGTTATTTCGGATACAACAGAACGTTTGAATAGTGACATGAGAGAATATGCGTAATAATCGTAAGCATCCTATTAGACACTTATCGGGAAATTTGAATGGAATTTAGCACACAGACAACGGCTTCCTTGCATCAAATCAAGACAGCGGCCCTGGCAGTAGGCGTATTTGCCGACGGCGAATTGAGCGCCGCGGCCGATATCATCGACCGGGCAGCCGGCGGCGCCCTGCGCGCCGTGCTGAAAACAGAATTTAAGGCCAAGCCTGATACCCACCTGGTATTACGCAACCTTGAAGGCGTTATGGCAGTACGGGTTATTTTAATCGGTCTTGGCAAGAAAAACGCCTACAAGCCTGCTGCACATGTAAACGCCGAGTTTGCCTTTGCCCGATACTGCGCCGACGCGTCTCTTGCCGAGGGCGTTACAACACTGGCTTCCATAGAGTGTCCGGGCTCCAGCCTGCACGAACGCGCCCGAGCAGCGGCATCTGCCGCGCTTTCTGCCGTATACCGTTACACCGAAACATTTGGCAAACCGCAAGACCCAGCCCCCAAACTCAAAAAAATCGCGCTGGCGGTTGCCCGTGCCGACGCTGCCGAAGCACAGAAAGGTTTGCGTGAAGGGCGGGCCATCGGTAATGGCATGAGCCTCACCCGACTGCTGGGCGACCTGCCGCCCAACGTCTGCACCCCCACCTATCTGGGCAATACCGCCAAAAAGCTTGCCCGCGAATTCAAAACGCTAAAGGCCGAGGTGCTCGACCAGAAACGCATTGAAGCACTCAAGATGGGTTCGTTCCTGTCTGTGGCTCGCGGCTCATACGAACCACCTGCCTTCATCGTGCTCACGCACACGCCGGCCGGCATGACAGCCGCCCAGCGCAAAGACAAAGCACCCATCGTACTGGTTGGCAAGGGCATTACCTTTGACGCTGGCGGCATCTCCATCAAGCCCGCAGCCGCCATGGACGAAATGAAATACGACATGTGCGGGGCAGCAAGCGTACTGGGTACCATGCGCGCCATTGCCGAACTCGAGCTTGGTCGTGAGGTCATTGGCCTGATTGCAGCCTGCGAAAACCTGCCCAGCGGGCGCGCCAACAAGCCCGGCGATATCGTCACAAGTATGTCGGGGCAAACCATAGAAATCCTTAACACCGACGCCGAAGGCAGGCTGGTGCTGTGTGACGCCCTCACCTATGCCGAACGATTCAAACCCGCTGCCGTCATTGATATGGCTACGCTGACCGGTGCCTGCGTCATTGCCCTGGGACATGTCAACACCGGGCTGTTCAGCACAGACGATGCACTGGCCCAAAGCCTGCTCCAGGCGGGTCGCGAAACCAACGACCCGGCATGGCGCATGCCACTAGAAGATGCCTACCAGAAACAGCTGCAATCCAACTTTGCCGATATTGCCAATATAGGCGGACGCGATGCAGGGGCCGTCACCGCAGCATGTTTCTTGTCGCGCTTCACACAAAACTACGCCTGGGCTCACCTCGACATTGCGGGTACAGCCTGGAATAGTGGCAAGCAAAAAGGGGCAACGGGCCGCCCTGTTCCGTTACTGGTCAATTACCTGATCGCACAGGCCTGAAACGACTAATGGCTCGAATCGTTTACGCTTACCCTCCTCGCCACGGCATGCATGCCGTGGCGGGCGTTACGACATAATGTCACGCATTGATTTCGCCTTTGGCGCAGCCGACAGGCTGCGCATGGCCTGTGAGGTAGCAGGCAAGCAGTATGCTGCAGGGCGCCTGCTGCTTGTCTATACCCAAGATGCAGCAAGGCTGGCCAAGTTTGACCGGCTGTTGTGGGGGTATAGTGCGACAGCGTTTGTTCCTCACGTCATGGCTGACGACCCACTGGCTGTGCAAACCCCCATCCTGCTGGCCCAGGCCATTACTGACCAGGCTTTGCTCAACCGGCCCGGATGCTGGCTGCTTAATCTCGACCTGAAGATTCCGCCGCACGTCGAGCAGTTTGAGCGCATACTAGAAATTGTTTCCAGCCACGACGAAGACAAGCGTGCAGCACGCGAACGTTGGCGACAATATCAGGACGCTGGCCACGATCTGCATGCCCACGATGTGTCGAGTCGTGGCGCAGGAAAGACAAAACGTTGACATGTCGGCACCCAAACACGGAACCTTACCAAGTGAAAACAGTCTTAATTAAGTGCTGCTTCTGCTTGCATGTTCAGCTATTTGTAAGTTAATCTCGCACCATAGTATTTATTACACAAGGGACATCTAAATGGCCGACTTTCGTTCATCACCCTCTATTCAAAGCGGTTACGGTACCGTCACGCAAGAGGCCCGCAACCGTGTCATGCGCAATACCTACTGGCTGCTGGCCTTATCACTGGTACCTACAGTACTGGGCGCCATGGTGGGGCTTTACAGTGGTATTAATCAGGTTATGGGCGCCAGCCCGGGTACCAGCACCATAGTTTTCCTTATTGGCGCATTTGGCCTTATGTATCTCATCGAGCGCAACAAAAACAGCTCGCTGGGCGTTGCCTTGCTACTCGCCTTTACCTTCTTCATGGGCATCATGCTGTCGCGTCTGCTCGGGCATGTCATGGGCTTGGCCAATGGTTCGCAGCTCATCATGATGGCCTTCGGCGGCACAGCCATCGTATTTGGCGCCATGGCCAGCGTAGCCAGCACCAGCAAGCGTGACTTCTCCACCATGCACAAATTCTTGTTCATTGGGGTTGTCCTGCTTATTGTTGCCTCGCTCGCCAATATGTTCTTTCAAATGCCTGCGCTCATGATCACCATTTCGGTCATGGCTATCGGCATATTCTCAGCACTGCTGTTGGTTGACCTGCAACGCGTGATCAACGGTGGCGAAACCAATTACGTCACCGCCACGTTGGCTGTATACCTCGACGTGTACAACATTTTTGCCAACCTGCTCATGCTGCTGGGTATTTTCGGCAACCGCGAATAACAACCGGTTAGCTTCCCAAACAGGCCGCTCCAGGCGGTCTGTTGTCGGCAAAATAAAGCAAAATACAGTGCTGAACAGCGTAGGCCCTCAAGCACTCACATAATGCCTCAGCCCGAACGCGTCACACGACGTCTTCGGGTTTTTATTCTATTTGCTTATTATGACTGGGCTCGCTCTGGCCACCCGCTCACCGTACGCTGTGTAGCGGTTCACCTGTTCATCGACGCTCCAACACACTGACGCTTCGAGGTATTGATGTATTGGAGTATTTAGGTATTGAGGATTGGGGTATTGAAAAGTCAGTTTTAATGAGCCGAGGCCGTCACGAATTTTCTTGCTTATCGCTTACTGTGCTGGAAGCCCCAGTGGCTTCAACAGCATTTTTCATCGTACGCTCGGGGCAGGCTATGGGCTTTTTGCTTTGACTATCTTTTAGCCACTTGTACCCGCCTTCTCCCGCGATCAGCACCACGGCCAGCCATATGGGCATGTACGTAAACAACGCAGCGGCTGGCACGGGCTCATTGAGCAGCAATACCGACACCCAGAACAGCATAATGGGCTCCACGTACCCCAGCATGCCAAACAACCCAAAGGGCAGCAGACGACCGGCAGAAAGATAGCCCGCCAGAGCCACTGAGCTGATCAAGCCCAACACGGGCACCAGCAAAAACAGCCTCGGGTAAACAAACAACTGCTCGAAGGCCGACATGCCATTTTCCGGCAGCATAAGCACCACCAGGGCAATCGGCATAAGAAACAGCATGTCAAACCACAGCAGACCCAGTGAGCTTTCGTGTAGCTCACGTCGCAGGATGAAGTAAGGGGGATAGCCCAACATAACGAGTGTGGTCACCCAGGAGAAGGCTCCTGTACGTCCTAACTCGTGTGCCACACCAACTACAGCCAGCCAGACAGCCAGATTCTGCATCCTGCTCAGCCGCTCTTTGTAAACAACACGCCCTACCAGCACCATGGAGATAGGCAGCAGAAAATACCCCATGGAGACGTCCAGTGCTCTCTGGTGTAAAGGCGCCCAGACAAACAGCCACAGTTGCACCCCCACCAACACTGCGCTGGCCAGCAACAATAACCACAGCCGTGGCTCACGCCGCAGACGCTGCACAATGGCATTAACCTGGCCCCACCCCCTGCCCCGCGTAATGATAAGCGCCAGAGCCGGCAAACCCAAAGCGATGCGCCATGCAAAGACCTGAAGACCACTCATCGGGTGCAGCACTGTTGTATAAAAAAACAGCAGTGCAAACAGGCAGGAAGACATGACCGATAAGGCAACCCCGGTTCTCATTGCACAGCCACACAGAGTTTGTTCAGACGGAACAGGCTCTCGCGCTTTAATATGCTTTGCAGTGGCTCAGGCCCACGTTCTGGCGTTACCAGATAGCTGGGCGCTTCAACGAGCATCTCTGTAATCTCACGCGGATAGTCTGCATAGCAGCGCACCAGAAACTGGTCGGGGTCCATCAGGCCTAGGCCCAGGTGATAAAGCTCACCACGATGGAAATCACGAATATTGCGAGTGACAATGGTAACCCTGGCGTGTTGCGATGAGGCCAGCGCCTTGCGGGCTGCTGCAATAACATGCCAATCTTTGGGGTCACTACGTTCCAGCCCCTGCTTGTATTGGCTGACATCACCCAAGTTCGCCTGGGGAAACTGACACTGCAACGTCTGCCATTGCACCGCAATCTCGTCAGCCGGAACCCCCCACAAGCGTGCCGTGTTTCGGCGCCATTCGTCACCAATCACTTCACTCCAGACGGGACGGAAACAACCGTGCGCCGCCAGTCGCAAAATACCCTGGCGCAACACATTCGAAATAAGTACACAGGTGTCGAGCACGACAAGCTCTGGCATCGGTTTCAA
Source organism: Pusillimonas sp. ANT_WB101 (assembly GCF_008369125.1). Taxonomy (NCBI): domain Bacteria; kingdom Pseudomonadati; phylum Pseudomonadota; class Betaproteobacteria; order Burkholderiales; family Alcaligenaceae; genus Pusillimonas; species Pusillimonas sp. ANT_WB101. Next base: position 181,585 of record NZ_VOAY01000006.1, read on the forward strand.
TATTTCTGCAACTCCATCAAGACCTTACGTGTTTGCAGAGGACGTTGCAACAGGACATTGATCCGGTCGCGCAATGCACGACGTAATTCAGGTTCGTATGCCGGGTCGTCAAAGTCTGGTGGCGTTTCAGACGACCCATAGCCCGTTTCACTGAGCAGCACCCATTCAAAACGTCGCAAGGCACTGGCTGGCGACCGATTCTGACTTAAACGCTGCAAGGCAGCATCATAGGCTTCATAAAGCGTCGGATGGGCGTCTTCGCGTGCCAGCAAACGCAACAGCAGTTCGTTCATGTACCAGGCTGACATAAAGGCCCGGCCCCCCAGCGGATGAATGCCTGCACATTCGGCACGCGTAAGCGTTTTAACTTCGGAAGCACCGCTCCATGAAAGGCTTAGCGGCTGAAATGCTGACAGCACCGGACGGAGTGCGGAGTGCGGGCGCTTGGCGCCTTTGGCCACCAGCGCCACAATACCGTACTGATGGGTAAAGGTCTGGACAATTAACGAAGTCTCGCGCCACGGCGCCGCATGAAGCAGATAGCCTGGGGTATCGTGAACACGAAGTACCCGTCTACTCATATCCCAGTTCGCGCAAGGTACTCTCGCGATCTGACCAGCCCTTGCGAACCTTAATATACACATCAAGAAAGACGGGTTTTTCGAGCAGCTTGACCATATCTTGCCGGGCCTCAGTGGCGATGCGCTTCATGTGTACACCGCCCGTTCCCAGCAAAATAGGTTTGTGTGTTTCGCGCTCGACCACGATGCATGCCGACACCCGCGCCCCTTCGTCGTTTTCTTCCCATTGCTCGATAACAACCGTGCAACCATATGGCAGTTCATCGCCAACAAGACGGAAGATTTTCTCGCGCAGCATTTCGGCCACGATAAAGCGCATAGGCCGATCAGTAAGGGTATCGGCCTCAAACATGGGCTCGCCTACGGGCAGCCTTGCTGCTATCTCTGTAAGCAGGTTTTCGAGCTGGACACCGCGCAAGGCGCTCACCGGCACGACGGCTGCATACGGATACTGCGACATAATTTTACCCGTGTAGGCGAACAAATCATTTTTGCTCTTGAGCGCATCTACCTTATTAATCACCAGTATGGTTTTTTCTGGCGCGGGCAGCAATGGCAGTATTTGCGCGTCACTCGACGACCATTTGCCTGCCTCAACCACATGAACCACCACATCGACGTCAGTAAGCGCCTGAGTAACCACGCGGTTCATCATGCGATTCATTGCCCCGCCATGGCGGGTCTGAAAGCCGGGCGTGTCAACAAACACGAACTGCTCCTGCTCACGTGTAAGGACACCATGAATGCGATGGCGGGTTGTCTGAGCCTTGCGAGACACAATGGATATTTTTGACCCGATCAGGGCGTTGACCAGCGTCGACTTGCCGACATTGGGGCGTCCGATCACCGCCACAAAACCACAATGAAAGGTATCGGTCATTTGTTCTCCTGGGCTACCGCTACGGGCAGCGATAACTGCTTTACCTTGCGGGAACGGGCGGCGCTGCGCCCTTTTAAAGGCGCTAGCGCCTTGATGGCCACAATGGCCTGCTCAGCCGCAGACTGCTCAGCGGCCCGGCGGCTGGTTCCTCCGGCCGTTACTTTAATTTCAAGCTTGGGCACCTGACACTCTACCTCGAACGTTTGGTTGTGCGCGGCACCGTGAGTGCCAATAACCGTGTAAAGCGGCAGATCAAGCTTGCGGGCCTGAAGCAGTTCTTGCAACAAGGTTTTTGGATCTTTGCCAAGGGACTTGGCGTCTACATGCTCGAGTACGAAGTCATACTGGTGCTCGATAACTCGCTGAGCCATTTCAAAGCCCCCATCGAGAAACACAGCACCAAAAATGGCTTCAACAGCATCAGCCAGTATGGATGGCCTGCGGAAACCACCGCTTTTGAGCTCACCCTCACCGAGATGCAAATACTGTGACAACGAAAGATGAGCAGCAATATCGGCCAGCGCAGACTGCTTTACCAGATTGGCCCGCAGACGCGACAGATCGCCCTCGGCCAGTTTGGGAAAACGTTTGAAAAGCAGCGCAGCAACGATGAAATTGACGACCGAATCACCCAGAAACTCGAGCCGTTCGTTGTGGCGTGCGCTATGGCTTCTGTGCGTTAAGGCTTGCTCAAGCAGTTTTATATCGCTGAAGGTATAGCCCAACGCCGCCTGGAGAGGTTCAGTACCGGGCATTAATGAAAACCACCTATGCGACTGGGCTCACTGAAGTTCATCCAGATAAAAAATGCACGACCCACAAGGTTTTTATCTGGCACAAAGCCCCAGTATCGACTGTCAAGGCTATTATCGCGATTGTCGCCCATCATGAAATAGTGCCCTGCCGGCACAGTACACCGTACCCCGTCATTGAGGTACTCACAGTTTTCACGGTAGGGGTAATTGGAAATGGCCATAAAGTCTTGAGGCGCCCGTTTGTTCAGCAAAATGCGATGCGAAGTCTTGCCCAACTGTTCGGTGTAACGGCCTACATAAGCAGAACGATCAGGCTCAAAAAAGTCACCATCACGCAAGTGCTGAATTTCTTGCCCGTTAATGGACAGCACCTTGTTTTTATACTGTACAACATCGCCCGGCAGGCCAACCACGCGCTTGATGTAATCAATACTTGGGTCAACCGGGTACCTGAATACGACCACATCACCGCGTTCTGGTGTGCCCAGATTGACAATTTTCTGATCGATAATAGGCAGGCGCACGCCATACTGAAATTTATTGACCAATATAAGGTCGCCGTCTTTCAGTGTGGGCAGCATCGAACCCGAGGGTATGCGAAACGGCTCCACGATGAACGAGCGCAGCACGAACACAAATAGAATGACCGGAAAAAAACTTACACAGTATTCGATCCACCAAGGTGCCCTATTTGCATTGTCATAGGCTTCCTGGCGCACCCGCGAGGCTTCGGCCTCATTAAGCCCCTGCACGGCGGGTGCCGTTGCCGCCATGGCGGCAACACCCTTTGCGCGACGCCGCTTACGCAGCCAGAAGAAATCCAGAAACCAAACCACGCCGGTAAGTACCAGCAGAAAAAAAAGAATGAGGGCGAAATCCCAGCTCATACCAGCAGCACCTTGTTGTTGTCCAAGTTATTTGTCCTCGACCTGCAATATGGCAAGGAAAGCCTCTTGGGGTATTTCGACGTTACCCACCTGCTTCATGCGCTTTTTACCGGCTTTTTGCTTCTCGAGCAGCTTCTTCTTGCGAGAAATATCGCCCCCATAGCATTTTGCCAGTACGTTCTTGCGCAAAGCCTTTACATTCTCGCGCGCAACCACTTCGGCGCCGATGGCTGCCTGAATGGCAATATCGAACATCTGGCGCGGTATCAGCGCACGCATTTTGCTGACAACCTCACGCCCTTTGTAGCGAGCATTGGCACGATGCACGATCATGGACAGCGCATCGACCCTGTCACTATTGATGAGCAGATCGACGCGCACGACATCTGCGGCCCGGTATTCTTTGAACTCGTAATCCATCGACGCATAACCACGCGACACCGACTTAAGCTTGTCGAAGAAATCAAGCACAATTTCGGCCAACGGCATTTCGTAAGCCAGATGCACCTGCCTTCCATGATAGGTCATGTTGAGCTGCACTCCCCGTTTGGCCATGCACAGACTCATGACGGGGCCTACGTAATCTTGCGGCATAAACAGCGTCACGTTGACAATGGGCTCGCGGATCTCGCTAATTTGGCCCACCTCGGGCATGCGCGAGGGGCTTTCTACCATTTGAGTGACGCCGTCGTTTGTCAGGACTTCGTACACCACAGACGGCGCCGTGGTGATGATGTCCATGTCAAACTCGCGCTCAAGGCGCTCTTGCACAATCTCCATGTGCAGCAGGCCCAGAAAGCCGCAGCGAAAGCCAAAACCCAGTGCCTGCGAAACTTCGGGCTCGAACATGAGCGAGGAGTCGTTAAGCTTGAGCTTTTCGAGCGAATCGCGCAGCTGGTCGTACTCACTGCTTTCGACCGGGTACACCCCGGCAAACACCTGAGGCTTGACCTCTTTGAAACCAGGCAGAGCCTTAGCCGCTGGCTTGCCAGCCAGGGTAATGGTGTCGCCGACCTTGGCGTGCTCCAGCTCTTTGATACCTGCAATAACAAACCCAACCTGCCCTGCCGACAGCTCGGTGCGCGGCATTGATTTGGGGGTAAACACACCAATTTGCTCACACAGATGGCTAAAGCCGCTGGCCATGAGCAAAATTTTGTCTTTAGGCTTGAGCACACCGTTAACGATGCGCACCAGCATGACCACGCCCACGTAGTTGTCAAACCAGGAGTCAATAATAAGCGCCTGCAACGGGGCCTGTGGATCACCCTTGGGCGGCGGCACCTTGGCCACGACCTGCTCCAGAATATCTTCAATACCCATGCCTGTTTTGGCACTGCACAAAATAGCTTCAGTAGAATCTATGCCGATTACGTCTTCAACCTCTTCGCGCGCGGCCTCGGGATCGGCAGAAGGCAGATCCATTTTGTTGAGCACAGGTAAAACCTCTACACCCAGCTCAATCGCGGTATAGCAGTTGGCTACAGTTTGTGCCTCAACGCCCTGGGTCGCATCGACCACAAGCAACGCGCCTTCGCACGCCGACAACGAACGACTGACCTCGTAGGAAAAATCAACGTGCCCTGGCGTATCGATGAGATTGAGTGCATAGACCTGGCCATCGCGCGCGGTATAGCTGAGCGAAGCAGTTTGTGCCTTGATCGTGATGCCACGCTCGCGCTCGATATCCATGGAGTCAAGCACTTGCATGGACATTTCGCGGTCAGCCAGCCCTCCGCAACGATGAATCAGCCGGTCAGCGAGTGTGGATTTGCCGTGGTCAATATGGGCAATAATGGAAAAGTTGCGGATGTGATCCATAAAACGGCAAGAAAGTCCGAAAAAGAAAGCGGAAACAGAAAAAAACCAAAAAAAGGGAACGCCAGGGGGCGCTCCCTTTTGCTTTACGCCATTTTAGCCGTTTCTACGGATTATTTTTCAGGCGTAACGGTGAGCCACTGTGATTGATCACCGCGGACAACCAACAGAGCAGCTGCGCGAGACTTAGGAAGCCCCGACACGACCTTTGCAAACTGCTCAGGCCCCTTGATATCAACATCGTTGATGGTCACGATGATATCACCCGCAGCAATACCTGCTTCAGCAGCTGGGCCAGTAGCCTCGACCACCTGCACACCGCCCTCGTGAGGCAACTGAGCATCGGAGGATGACGTGTCGACTTCTGTCACCTTTAAGCCCAGCGCATCAACGGGAGACTCTTGCGGTGCCTTTTCACTTGTCTTGACGCTGGCTGCGTCGCTAGCTGACGGCATTTCAGCGACCGTAACGGTGAGTTTTTGCTCCTTACCCTTGCGCCATACTTCCATATCGACGCGATTACCGGGCTTGGTGCTGCCTACAATACGCGGCAAGTCAGTCATGTGTTCGATCTTTTTACCATCGAATTTAATAATGACGTCACCCGCCCGTATGCCTGCCTTGGCTGCAGGGCCATCTTTTTCAACATTACTTACCATGGCGCCATCGGCTTGATCGAGGCCAATTGCCTTGGCGACCTCATCAGAGACCGGGCCAATCTGCACACCGATGCGACCACGCGTTACCTTGCCGTGAGCCTTGAGCTGCTCAACCACACGCATGGTTTCATCAATAGGAATGGCCAGTGAAATACCCATGAAGCCACCACTTTGCGAGATAATCTGCGAATTCACGCCGACGACTTCGCCTGCCAGATTGATGAGCGGGCCACCCGAGTTACCCGGATTGACCGCAACGTCAGTCTGGATGAACGGCAGATAGTCACCCGTATCACGATTAATGGCGCTGATAATGCCTGAGGTAACCGTAGAATCAAGGCCGAACGGTGAACCTATTGCCAGCACCCACTGCCCTTTCTTGAGCTTGTTTGAGTCGCCAATTGGCAGCGGCGTAAGCCCGTGGGCATCTATTTTTATAAGGGCTATGTCGGTACGTGCATCACTACCGATGACTTTGGCTGGGTACTCTTTGCCAGAGGTAAGGGTTACGAATATGCCATTGGACTTATCGACCACATGGTAGTTGGTAAGTATGTAACCATCAGCCGAGATAATAAAGCCCGACCCTACGCCGCGAGGCACTGTGCGCTCCTGCGGTGCTGCCTGAGGTGCCGCACCACGATTGCCACGGTCGCCGCGTTCGCCGCGCTTGCCCGGCATGCCTGGAGGCACTGCATCGGGACCAAAAAACCACTTGAACAGTTCATAGGGATCGGTTGAACCGCCCGGCCCCATACCCTGACCGCGCACAGGCACCGCCTCGGTAGTTCGGATATTAACGACAGACCCCTCGGTTTTGGCAACGACACTGGTAAAGTCTGGAACAGACAACACAGGAACCGGCGTCGCCGTGACCACGGGCGCAGTCGTTTCTGCGCCCACTGACGAGCATGCAACAAGCAGGCTGGCCGAGGCACATACTGCGAAGCGTTTGAGCTTACTATTTCCAAGGTAATCGGAAAGCATAGGGAACTCCGTTGTTAGAAACTTAATTATTCAAAGTTTGAGTCGGCGGCACGTATTCGGTGCGCTCGACCAGTTCACGCAGAGTTTGCGCTGGCACCTCTCCCAGGGCTGTCAGCCAATGATCACCAACACGGGTGCTAAATATATTCATCGCGCCAGTACTGGCCACCTCGTTGCCGTTTCGGGGACCTTTCTCAGCCCCCATAGGCTCGATAAAAATAGACACGGCTGCCAGACCATCGGCCAGCACCAGTTGGCTTACCTGACGCCCATGCTTCATGGTACGTACAGCCTGCACAACAGGTTGATACCCCGGCGGGTACGGAATGCGCCAACCCTTTTTTGATAGGTCGATGGGTGTCATGGCAGACTGAACCACCTTCCACCCGTCAGTTTTCAAACTGGACTCAAGGCCTTCAGGCGACACCTGCTTGCCAAGGCTAAGCGCATTGAACGCAATCTGGTCAATCATGCCATGGCTACCAACCACCTGGGCTTTGAGCAGCAAGTGGGTTTCGGTATCGGCACAAAGACGATAGCCGTAGCGCGCGTCGTCCCGCGGCACCAGCTCGATAAACTGACACTCACGACCCGCTACGCGATAATGCGAACCGCCCGTGCGAATTTGATAAAACTTGGGCAAATTACTGCTGTCACCCAGCAGCAGACCCGGAAAACGGTCACCACGTCGGTCTTCAATAAGAACTACTTTTTTTGACGGCATAAGGCAGCGGCTTTCATCATTATGTCGAATGTACTCGCGCGGCTCGCCGTCAAGCAGCTCAATGCGCTCGCGCTCGCCGGTGCCGTCAACCATGTGCACAATACGCGATGACACCATCGCCTGCCCCTGCTGGTACGTGTATACCCCGGAGTAATCAAGGGTTCGCGCTGCCGTCTGAATTTGTTGCAGGATGGCGACCGCTTGCTGGGCCGCGACCTCGTCACTGCTGGGCTCCGCCGCCCTCGCCGGCGTGGTGATTACCCACGCCAGCGCACATGCAATAGCCAACATACGCGAAGCATGACGAGCGACCCTCATGCCCGCATCACCATGCCCACCATGGCCAGAAGTGAGACAAGCCCCCGTAGTCATTAGCGAGACACCTCGAATGAAGCCTGGCGCACCGGGCTGGCGCCAACAATTTCGCGATGCGCATCGAGATAGTCAGCGAGACGCGTATCGTCGCCCGAAGAGGCCAGCACCTGAACATTTGACGGCCCTGACGTGCTGGGGAAAAAATAAGGCGATGCAACCCATGCCACCGACGCCATGGCGGCCACAACGGCCAGCCCCGACAGGCTTGTGCGCATAAGCGCATGACGGCTGATGCGTGGTGCAACAATATGCGGCTCGGCGTCTATGGCTTTGGAAATTCGCGCGTAAAACAGATCGGAAGGCTTGATGGCAAGCTCTTCATTGCGCATTGCATCGCCGATCAGGTGATAGGTATCCCAAACATGCCTCCCATAGGGGGAATCGAGCTCTTCAGGACGTATTTCGCCCTCGCCGTCTACCCAGGACGAAACGGAGGCTTCCCAGGATGCCTGCTCCTGGTCTTGATGGGACTGCTTGGCGACTTGCATTTAGTGCTCCTTACCAGCGACGATCAGAGTCGTTGCCCAAAACGGGACGCAACTGAGCTGAAATGGCTTCACGGGCGCGAAAAATTCTCGAACGCACGGTACCAATAGGACAACCCATAGTTTGCGCAATATCTTCATAGCTCAGGCCTTCGATCTCGCGCAACACGATAGCGGTGCGCAGTTCTTCGGGCAGTGCGTTCATGGCAGCGTTGACCGTTTCGACGATTTGACGGCTCGCTACCATGGACTCTGGAGTGCTATTGTCGGTTAGGTTATCAATTCGGCTAAAAGTTTCACCATCTTCGTCAACACGTTCATTTAATGTGACGGGACGGCGAGCGCTGGCCGCCTGCCAGTTACGCGCCGTATTGATGGCGATGCGATACAGCCACGTATAAAACGCGCTATCGCCCCGAAACTGGGGCAAAGCGCGATATGCCTTGATAAAGGCTTCTTGGGCGACATCTTCGACTTCGGCCGGATCACGAATCATGCGTGATAGCAGCCGCATTATTTTGCGCTGGTACTTAAGCACCAGCAGGTCGAAGGCACGCTTGTCGCCACGCTGTACGCGAGCCACCAGTTGGGCATCGACATCGCGTTCACTCATGGGCCTTCCTTTTTGAGGGCGCGGCGAGGCATGACAGCCTGCCTTGCTACCTGGGTACGCAGCGAACGCCAAGCTGTGCCCGCCAGAGAATGCTTCCAGATTACCAGATCAACTCGCCCCTGCGGTACGCGGGGCGCTACAGCGGCCGACAGCGCCGCACTATTACGTGGCCAGACCACACCAGACGGAGTCGCCGAAACAGCGACACCGTTTTGAGCAGGCAAAAAACGCAAGGTAAGCCACGCTGGAGTTTGCCAAACCCTGGCCAATCGCAGATAGCCCTGGATGGCCGGACCGGCCTGCCAAAGCCCGTTGGCATGCAGGGTAAGCGTGCCTGAATAATGGAACTGACGACGCGTCAGGGCGTTGAATAACGCCAACTGACGCGTCTGCTTGACAGGCCATTGGTAAAGCAAGGACACGCAGTGTCTCAGCCTAGACCCTCCGGACGATCATGGAGCCGTTCGTGCCGCCAAAGCCAAACGAGTTGGACAGCGCGATATCGATCTTTAGATCTCGTGCCTCGTTGGCGCAGTAGTCGAGATCGCAGTCGGGGTCTTGATTGAAAATATTGATGGTGGGGGGAGACACTTGGTTGTACACAGCCAGTGTGGTAAACACGGCCTCAACCCCGCCCGCCGCGCCCAACAAATGGCCAGTCATGGACTTGGTGGAATTGACAACCAGCTTTTTGGCATAGTCGCCGAACGCGAGTTTGAGCGCCTCGGTTTCGTTTCTGTCGCCCAGTGGCGTGGAAGTACCGTGTGCATTGATGTACTGCACCTGATCGGCGTTAATGCCGCCACTGCGCAACGCATTGACCATGCCTCGGCGCGGACCGTCGCGGTCAGGCGACGTAATGTGATGCGCATCTGAGCTCATGCCATATCCGACCAGCTCACCGTAAATGCGAGCCCCACGCTTGCGGGCATGCTCGTATTCTTCGAGGACCAGCGCACCTGCGCCTTCGCCCAGTACAAAGCCATCGCGATCGCGATCCCATGGGCGCGACGCCGTTTGAGGGTCGTCATTGCGCGTGGAAAGTGCACGCATGGCTGCGAAACCGCCCACGCCCAGCGGCGAGACAGTTGCCTCAGCCCCTCCGGCAATCATGACGTCGGCATCGCCGTATTCAATAAGCCTGCCCGCATCGCCAATGGAGTGCAGCCCCGTCGTGCAGGCAGACACGACCGCATAGCTGGGGCCCTTGAGCCCAAGCTTGATGGACAGTTGACCAGATATAAGGTTGATGAGGGAAGCCGGCACGAAGAAGGGTGAAATTCGACGCGCGCCCCGCTGGAGATATTCGATTTGGGTTTCTTCAATGCGGGGTAAACCGCCGATGCCCGACCCCAGAATAACGCCACAGCGTTCGGCGGCAGACTCGGAGGGTTCATAGCCGGCGTCACGCCAGGCCTGCACGCCAGCAGCCACGCCGTAATGGATGAAGGTATCCATTTGCTTGGCTTCTTTTGAAGACATGTACTGCGTAACGTCGAAACCTTTGACTTCACCCGCAATATGGGAGTTCAGCTCGGAAGGATCAAAACGCGTGATGCGGCCTATGCCCGAACGCCCATTGACGATATTGTCCCAAGCGCTGTCAATATCGTTGCCGACTGGCGAAACAATACCCAAACCGGTAATGACGACACGTCGTTTCACGGATGACTCCTGAAAAAAAAAGCGGTTTAAAGTGAACAGGCGCAGCGCCAAGCCACAGCATTAAAATGCTTGGCCAGGACAGCGGGACCATTCCCTAGAAACCGCCTTGGGGGTTGCGCAGCGGTAAACCGGGGCGCACCCGAAAAGTTGATATTACTGTTTGCTATGCGACGAGATGTAATCGACAGCTTGCTGAACCGTCGTGATTTTCTCGGCCTCTTCGTCCGGAATTTCGGTTTCAAATTCATCTTCGAGTGCCATCACGAGCTCGACCATGTCGAGCGAATCGGCACCGAGGTCGTCAAGGAAGGAAGATTCGTTTTTGATCTCGGCTTCGTTAACGCCAAGTTGTTCAGCGACGATCTTCTTGACGCGCTGTTCGATGCTTTCCATGCAGATCTCCAAGTAGGGAAAATTCCCGCGAATTATAGCCAAACGAATGAGTTATTGGTGCTGGCCATGACAAAAAAAAGGCATGCCGGCGAAGGGGGGGTGCCAAAATGGCGCTTGGCCCCGGCGCGGAACACCTGTGAATTGAACAGATTTTACCCTACGAGAGGGCCTCTGTTCGTTAATTACATATACATACCACCATTGACGTGCAACGTGGTGCCAGTAACATAGCCAGCCTGCGGGCTAGCCAGAAAGGAAACCGCAGCCGCTACGTCTTCGGCATCGCCCAGCCGCGCAAGCGGAATCTGGGCCAAAATTGCAGCCGTTTGTGTCTCGTTAAGGGCTCGGGTCATATCAGTATCAATAAACCCTGGCGCTACGCAGTTTACCGTAATATTGCGACTGCCCAGCTCGCGCGCCAGTGCGCGGCTTAGCCCGGCCACGCCAGCTTTGGCTGCCGCATAATTGGCCTGCCCAGGGTTGCCGACCGATCCAATGACTGAAGTAATATTGATGATGCGACCGCCACGCGCCTTCATCATGGCTTTCATGACTGCACGCGACAGGCGAAACACCGACGTCAGGTTGGTATCAAGTACGGCTTGCCAATCATCATCTTTAAGCCGCATGGCAAGGTTGTCACGCGTAATGCCGGCATTATTGACCAAAATATGTGGCGCGCCGTCCCGGCCCAGCTCAGCAGCCAGCATGTCGCAAGCCTGAGCATCATTAACATTAAGCACGACACCACGCCCGCCGCTTTCGGCAAGCATGTCGCTGATAGCCTGTGCACCCGCCTCAGAGGTGGCCGTACCCACTACCGTGGCACCGTTGGCCGCCAGCTTGAGCGCTATCGCTTTGCCTATGCCACGAGTGGCGCCCGTGACGAGCGCGGTCTTTCCTTCGAGTTGCCGGTCTGACATCTTTTTATTCCTTGAGTGAGTCGAGTGCGATCTGCAGCGATGCCGGATCAGTGACCGACAAGCTGACAAGATCGCGCTCTATGCGTTTGGTGAGACCAGACAACACTTTACCCGGCCCGCACTCGATCACGTGAGTTACACCCATTGTCTTCATGGCCTGAATCGTTTCAACCCAACGCACGGGATGCCAGGCTTGCCGCACCAATGCGTCTTTAATGTCGGCGGCCTGCGTCGGGCTGGCAACATCAACGTTGTTGATCAACGTAATTGCTGGCTCGCCCACGTTGACATCTGCCAGCGCCTGCTCAAGCACCTTGGCGGCTGGCTGTAGCAAACTAGAGTGAAATGGTGCCGATACAGACAACACAAGCGCGCGCTTGGCGCCATTTTCTTTAGCCAGCTGACAGGCGCGCTCAACCGCTGCTTTATGGCCGGCAATAACGACCTGTGCTGGCGCATTGAAATTGACAGCTTCTACCACCTGCCCCTGAGCTGCCTGCTCACAGACCGACTGGACATCGTCGTCGGACAAACCAAGAATGGCCGCCATGCCGCCTGTGCCGACGGGCACTGCCGCTTGCATGGCGTCTGCGCGAATACGCACCAGGCGCACGGCATCTTCGACGCCGAGTGCATCTGCAGCGACCAGCGCCGAGTATTCGCCCAGACTGTGCCCAGCCACCAGATCGGGACGTCGGCCACCAGCATCGAGCCAGGCGTGATAAATGGCTACGGCGGCCGTAAGCATGACCGGCTGGGTATTGGTTGTGAGATTAAGATCGTCGGACGGGCCAGTTGCGATCAACGCGGCCAGATCTTGCTCAAGAGCACCTGATGCCCGGCTGACGACATCAGCCACTGTAGCATTGCCCGACCAGGCATCAAGCATGCCTACTGACTGTGAACCCTGCCCCGGAAAGACAAAAGCAATTTTCATTATTGTTAACCCTAAATTTTCACCAAAATGGAACCCCAGGTGAAACCGCCTCCAACACCCTGCATTAGCACAGTGTCGCCAGCCTTGATGCGCCCATCGCGGCGCGCCACGTCAAATGCCAGAGGCACGCTTGCGGCGGAAGTATTGGCATGCTGGTCTACGGTAATGACCACGCGGTCGTCGCCTATACCCAGCCTGCGCCCCAGAAAATTGATAATGCGAACATTGGCCTGATGCGGCACCAGCCAGTTTACGTCGTCGAGCGACACGCCTGCCTGGTCACATACGTCATGCGCCGATTTGGTCAGCGATGTGACGGCCAGCTTGAATACAGCCTGACCGTCCATGCGCAAGAAAGGGTCACCCACGACTTTGCCATGCGATACATTGCCTGCGGCACAAAGTATGCCCATTTGGCGGCCGTCGGCATTAAGCTGCGCCGCAATAATGCCAGGTTCTTCAGACGCCCGAAGTACGACTGCACCGGCACCATCGCCAAAAAGCACACACGTACCGCGATCGCTCCAGTCCAGGATACTGGAAAACACTTCAGCACCAATGACCAGCGCTGTCTTTGATCGACCCGCGCGGATGAATGCATCGGCGGTGGCGAGTGCATAGACGAAACCACTACATACCGCCTGGACATCAAAGGCGGCACCGCCCGGCGCATTCAGGTTGGCTTGAACCAGACAGGCAGTGCTCGGAAAGACAAAATCAGGCGTGGACGTGGCGACGATAATGAGGTCAACCTCGGCGGCCTCGATACCGGCGTTTTCGAGCGCGGCCTGCGCCGCCCAAGTTGCGAGCTGGCTGGTGGTCATGTCGGCATCAGCTATATGCCGTTGCCTGATACCCGTGCGCTCTCGTATCCATGTATCGGAAGTTTCGATATGGCGAGACGCCAGATCAGCGGCCAGGTCATCGTTACTGACGATCCGAGGAGGCAAATAACCCCCTGACCCAATTATCTTGGCATAAGGCATAGTGGTTTCCGAACACCTGGCTACGGCACAGGATCTGATAAATCGTTGGGAATATTCGCTGACGTCTGCGCCGCCTCTTGGAGGCTCTGACGAAGCTCGTCAATGGCACGTGTTGTACCATCAAGCAGCCCGTTTTGCACAGCCTCGCGTGCACGCCGCAGCGCGTACCCAAAGGCATAGGCGTCAGCCGACCCATGGCTTTTGAAAACTATACCGCGCAAACCCAGCAACGCAGCACCGTTGTAGCGCCGATTATCGACACGGTCGCGCAGGCGGTTGAGCACCGGTTTGGCCATGAGCCCAGAAATCAGGGTAAACATGTTGCGCTTGAACTCAGCCCGCATCATGGTACTAACCATCTTGGCGACGCCTTCGATAGACTTAAGCACCACGTTGCCGACAAAACCATCACACACGATGACGTTGACAGTACCCTTGCAGATATCATCGCCTTCGACATTGCCATAAAAATTGAGCCCGCTGCCACGCAGCAGTTCTGCTGCGCGCTTGACGACCTCGTTACCCTTAATGACCTCTTGGCCAATATTGAGCAAGCCGATGGTGGGCCGGGGCTGCCTGTCTACCGTGGACGCCAGCGCAGAACCCATAATGGCAAACTGCAGCAGATGCTCAGCCGTACAGTCAACGTTGGCGCCAAGGTCGAGCACCGTGGTGGCACCGCCCTTCTGGTTAGGAATAGACGTGGCAATGGCCGGCCGATCGATGCCGTCGAGCGTTTTAAGTATGTAGCGCGATATCGCCATCCATGCACCGGTATTGCCTGCCGAAATGCACGCGTCGGCCCGACCATCTTTGACAGCCTGGACAGCTACCCGCATAGAAGAGTCTTTCTTGCGACGCAGAGCAATCTCGACGGAATCATCCATGAGAACGACTTCTGAGGCCGGAAGAATTTCGTACCAGTCTTTGCCGAGACACCCCTGCTCTCGCAAATGGGCCTCGATGGCAACCGGATCGCCCGCAAGCAGAAAACGGGTATCAGGATTACTTTGGGCGAACTGCACGGCGGCCGGTATGGTAACCGGCAAACCGACATCACCGCCCATGCAATCGATGGCGATCCGAATTGTATTTGCGGACATCAGGCGCACCACCCTTGGCTGTTACAGCGTGAGCGCACGATGAGGTATTACTCGTCGTTCTTGGTGTTGAAGATTTTGCGACCACGATAAAAGCCGTTAGGGCTGATGTGGTGACGCAGATGAAGCTCACCCGTGGTGGGCTCGACAGCCGTTGCGGGCGTCGAGATGGAATCGTGCGAACGGCGCATGTTGCGCTTGGACGGACTTTTTTTGTTTTGCTGGACGGCCATGACTACTCCTGAAAGCGGATCGCTATTGTACGCGATAGTCCGCAAGTTAAAACTGCGTTAGATCAATGATTCTTAAGCTTGCCCAGCGCCGCAAAAGGCGACGACGGGGTATCGTCATCATCGGCTTCATGCAACGGAGCCGGCAATGACGGGCAAATTTCATGCTTGGGCACGTAAGGCAGGCCAAGGATGATTTCATCTTCGACCAACCCCAGCACATCAAGGCGCCTTGTGCCCACAATGCGCTCGACGACCTCACCCGTGCTTTCGTCGTGCGCCTCTTGCGCTTCGAGTTCGGCCTCAGATTTCATTACCTGAAGAAGGTTGTCGACATCAACCTGCAGGGCGAAGGGCTGCATGCACCGCTGGCATTCAATGACTGGCTGGGCATTTGCCACAACGTGAACCCATTGCCTGCCCTGCATGTCAGTTTTGCCCGCTACAGACCACTGCACCTCGCTGCCTGGCAACTGAGTAGGCAAATCGCCCACAAGCCGCGCAAACTGCATGATCGGTGTATGGTCTTCAAAGGCTCGCCCCTGACGAGCAAGCTCGGCGGTATCAACAAACAGGCCTTCAGCATGCCCTGCCAGCTGATGGGCTTGACGCCCCCCTGCAAGCGATTTATCGTGCTCGACCTCGGGCAGTGTTTGTTCATGCTGCCCTGGTGGCTGCGGTGCCTCAGGTTTTGATGCCGCCGCTGCCTGCTGGCTTGGCGTGCCCTGAGTATCGTGCTGCTTCTTGGCCACGCGATAATCCCCCACCTTGCCGTGCTTTCGCACACAAGGAAAACGTTAGATAATACCGTGTTCCGGCTTTTACAGTCAAACCAAACAGGTCCAAACCCTTCTCATGCGTCTCATCCTCGCATCAAGTTCAACATATCGCCAACAAATGCTTGAGCGGCTGGGCATTCCATTTGCCGCCATAGCTCCTATGGTGGACGAAACCCCACGGGCCGACGAAACACCTGCGACACTCGCTCAAAGGCTATCGGTAGCCAAAGCGCTCGCGGTCTCGTCAGAACACCCCGACGCCGTTGTCATAGGCTCAGACCAGGTTGCCACCATCGATGGCGAGCCCATCGGCAAGCCTGGCAGTTACGATCGTGCCCACGCCCAGCTTCAGCAGCTTTCGGGCCAAACGGTACAATTTCACAGCGCTTTGTGCGTAACGAATGGTCAGCGCACTGAAGTAGATGATGTAGTTACCGTGTGCAGGTTCCGCACGTTAAGCAACGACGAAATCGTCGCCTATCTTGAGCGTGAGCAGCCATTTGATACCGCCGGAAGCGCCAAGGCCGAAAGCCTGGGCATTGCCTTGATGGAATCCATGCGCTCTGACGACCCCACTGCCATCATCGGCCTGCCCCTTATTGCCCTGGCGCGCATGTTGCGCAGCTTTGGCATGAACCCGCTCACGCACGGCTGGCCCCCTCGGGCCTGACCATTAATCCTCGCTTATTGTATGTGGCCATCATGAAACCTTCCGGCATTCTGCACCTTATACCCGTCAGCCTGGGCGAAGCTCCTCCCGAAACCTGGCTGCCACAGGCCGTACACGAAACAGCCAGCCGGCTCAACACGTACATTGCTGAAAACGCCAAAACCGCGCGCGCTTTTCTTAAACAAATCAGTACGCTCACGCCCCTGCAAGAAATCACCATCCACACGCTTACCGACAAAATTCAAGAACCGCAGATGCGCGAGTGGTTGCAACCCTTGGCCGAAGGCGGCGAAATCGGGCTGGTATCCGAAGCGGGGTGCCCGGCTGTTGCCGACCCTGGCGCACGGGTCGTGGCATTGGCACACAACATGGGCATAAGCGTCAAACCGTGGGTAGGCCCCTCATCCATTTTGCTCAGTCTCATGGCCAGCGGCCTCGAAGGACAGCGCTTCGCATTTCATGGCTATGCGCCAGTGGAGCCCACCGCACGCGCCCGCCAGATCAAAGAGTGGGAGGCTAGCTCCAAAAAGCTTGAACAGACCCAGATCTTCATCGAAACGCCTTATCGTAATGACGCTATGTTCGACACGCTTAAAAAAACACTACAGGGCAACACCCGGCTCTGTGTTGCCCGCGCACTAACAACCGGGCAAGAGTGGGTTCAAACACATACCGTCGCGCATTGGAAAACCCTGGCAACACCCGATCTTGCAAAAAAGCCCACGATCTTTTTGTTTCTGGCTGGGTGATAATGGCAATCATGAACACGCAGCCTCAACACCCCAACCGCCTCTCGGGTACCAATCTGGCTTGTGTGGCGTCAACCCGTACTGCCCGGCGCGCGTGGCACACTTTTGCGGTACTGGCCCTGCCAGTGCTATTGGCCGCCTGTGCCTCGCGCGGGCCGCAAGGCCTCAGTATTGACCAAAGCGTACAGGCAAAAAGCCAGAACAGCCGGGTATCCACCATTGTGCTGCACTACACCTCTGCAAACAACGAGGCCTCGCTGCGCATACTCTCAGAGCGCAATGTCAGCGCACACTATCTGGTTACCGATGAGGCCAAACCTCATGTTTATCAACTCGTGAACGAAAACCGCCGAGCCTGGCATGCAGGCGTCAGCGAATGGTATGGCCGCAGCGACCTGAACAGCACGTCGATCGGCATAGAAATCGTTAACCAGGGCCTTATGAGCAGCCCTCGTTCAGGCTACTTGCAAGGGCCTGGTGCCGACAAATGGGACGATTACTCGACGCAACAAGCGCGCACCCTGGTCGCACTGATCAAAGACATCATGACCCGCCACCAAATCAAGCCTGAAAACATTGTCGGGCATAGCGATGTAGCCCCTCAGCGCAAAATCGACCCGGGTCCGCTGTTTCCGTGGCGTGCGCTGGCAGAACAAGGCGTTGGACGGTGGTATGACGACACACTTGCCCGAAAATACGCCGCCGAGTTCCTTCTAAATGGTTTGCCACCCATAAGCTGGGTGCAGGCAGAACTGCGTAGGGTGGGCTACACCACACCTGACAGCGGCATGCTCGACAAGGCCACCATCAATGCGTTGGGGGCGTTCCAGATGCATTACCGCCCCGCACGGCATGACGGTCGGCCCGATGCAGAAACGCTGGGGATGCTTAAGGCACTACCCTAACCGGTGCAGCCGCTGCGGTGGCAAGACGCCGTCTGATCACATAAACCAGCCGCAGCGCAAGCAATACAGCCAGCACCGCGCCATAGGTATACGGTTCGACAAAATCATTCTTACCAGCGCGCACCAACCAGAAATGCCAAACTGAAAGCGCGGCAATCAGATACACGCTGCGGTGCAATCGCTGCCAAAGAGGCCCAAGCCTGCGCATCCAGCCGTGTGTTGAAGTTAGCGCCAGTGGAAGCAACATCACAAACGCGACCATACCCACGGTTATAAACGTGCGCTGCACTGTATCCTGCCACATGGCGGCAAGCGAGAGCCCGCGTTCCCATAGCGCCCAACCAAACAAATGCAGACAGGTATAGAAAAACGAAAATAAACCCGCCATACGCCGCAGCCGCACCAGGGCTGGCTGCCCCACGAGGCGACGCAAGGGCGTGATGGCCAGGGTAATCAGCAAAGCCACCAATGCCCAGATGCCCGAGGAACGGATCAGGAATTCGGGTGGGTTGGCAGTTAGCCCGCCGGCCAAGCCGAGCCACAACCAGCGCCCCAGCGGATAAAGCATAAGCAGAAAGAAGAATGGCTTGACGCGGCCTACCTGGCGCGCACTCCAATTGGACGCTGCTGTGGTAGCCATCAATCAGTACCAGCGCTTAAGATCCATACCCTGGTACAGGGAACTGACCTCGTCTGCGTAACCGTTGAACATCAGTGTATCGACCCTGGGCGCAAAGAAACCGTCACCTATGCGTCTTTCGGTGGCCTGGCTCCAACGCGGATGCGGCACTGTCGGGTTCACGTTGCCGTAAAAGCCGTACTCGCTGGGAGCGACCTTGTTCCAGCTTGTTTCAGGCATTTTCTCAGACAGTACGATACGCACAATTGACTTGCCTGACTTGAAACCGTATTTCCAGGGGATGGCCACACGCATGGGGGCACCGTTCTGACCTGGCAGCGCCTTACCATAAACCCCAAACACCAGCATGGTCAGAGGATGCATGGCCTCATCAATGCGCAACGCTTCAACGTACGGCCAGTCAAGAATACGGCTGCTAAGGCCCCGCATGTTTTCGGGCTGCTCTGCCGTAACAAATGACACATAGCGGGCACGACTAGTAGGGTCTACTTTTTTGAGCAATGCCGACAGCGAATAGCCCGTCCAGGGGATCACCATAGACCAAGCCTCAACGCAACGCATGCGATACACCCGCTCTTCGAGCGGCGCGAGCTTGAGCAAGTCGTCAATATCAAACACTTGAGGCTTGCCGACTTCCCCTTCTACGCTGACCGTCCAAGGCCTGAGAACCATAGCCCCGGCGTAGTCCGCTGGGTCACTTTTGCCGGTGCCGAATTCATAAAAATTGTTATATGAAATAACGTCCTGCTCAGCGGTTGGCGCGCGCATGAGCTGATACGATGGGTTGGGCGTAGCCACGAGCGGCGTTCGCGCATCAGTGGGGCTGGCGGCCAGGGCAGGCATGATGCTGCCGGCGCCCAGCGCAAGTGCCCCCACCCCCATTTGGCGCATCCACTGCCGTCGCGCGAGCCAAACGTGTTCAGGCGTAATACTGGAAGGAGGGAGACCTGGCGGCTTGATCGATGGCATAAATGAGTTTTCCTTGGGCAGGTGGGGGCTATCTGCGTAAGACACCAGAATACCCGACTAGTTCCTGCCTGAGTGTCACCATCGCGGTTTTCACTGCACGATTGTTCTGACCTGAGCCGGGCGCTTCAGGCCTGTACCCGCTGAGCCATCAAACTGACAGTGCGCCAGATCAAACGCGGTCAAGCAACCAGGCTTGCATTTCAGGCACACTGGAAACCATAACGGTAGGCTGCGCCTTGACCAGTGTGGGCTTATCATGCGCACCGTAGGTAACCGCCATGCAGTCAACGCCCGCAGCTAGCGCCATCTGGATGTCATGCGTGGTATCGCCAACCATTAGTACCTGCTCGGGGCGAAGTGCGCGTGCTTCCATGATTTCAAGCAGCATGCCAGGATGCGGCTTACCGAAAGACTCATCGGCGCAGCGTGTAATGTCGAAACACTCATGCAATTGCGTGCTGGCCAGAACGCGATTAAGGCCTACACGGCTCTTTCCCGTGGCCACGCCCAGCGTTACTGCACGCGATCTCAATGTGGTAATAAGCTCGGGGATACCGTCAAACAGCTTTATTTGCGTGTCCCGCCCCAGAAAATGATACCGGTAGCGCTCAAGAAACAATGGCAACTGCTCGGCTGTAAGAGCAGGCACGCAGCGGTACAGCGCACTTTCAAGCGACAGCCCAATGACCCAGGCAGCATCTTGGGCAGAGGGCACCGGAAGGCTGACATCGGCACAGGCCATTTGTATGGCTGACACGATGGAATGCGTCGAATCCATGACCGTGCCATCCCAGTCAAAGATAACAGCAGAATAATGCTTCACGAAGTTTGCTCCAGATAATCAAGAATTTTCATACAGTCGGGCGGAAGAGGTGCAACCAAGTTTAACGGCTCGCCCGTGATCGGGTGAGGAATATCCAGCCGCCCGGCATGCAGAAACATACGGCGAAAGCCCAGCTTGAAAAAGCGGTCGCGCACGTCGTCAGACCCGTATTTTTCATCGCCCACAATAGGGTAGCCTGCGGATGCCAGATGTACGCGAATCTGATGGGTACGCCCGGTGCGCAGTTCGGCCCCCAACAGGCTGTAACGACCATAACGCTTCTGTAACGTCACTATGGTGTGCGCCACCTTTCCTTCAGCATCTACGCGCACGCGACGCTCGCCCGACGCGGTCAGCCATTTGAGCAGTGGCTGGCGCATGTGCTGTCTGTCATTGACCCAATCACCCACTACCAGAGCCTGGTAATGCTTGCGGCCTTCACTTTCGCGCAACATGTCGTGTAAACGCAACAACGCCTTGCGCTGCTTGGCAATCATGAGCAGACCCGAGGTTTCACGATCAAGGCGGTGCGCCAGCTCGAGAAGGAGGGCGTCGGGCCGCGCCGCACGCATCTGTTCAATGACACCGAACGACACACCACTGCCACCATGCACGGCAACGCCTGCCGGCTTGTTGATGACAACCATGGCGTCATCCTCGAACACCACAGGAAAGACCATGGGCGGTACGCTGCGGGCTTCGTCAGCCTGGGGCAACCGCATGGGCGGCACACGCACCAGGTCGCCGGCAACCAAACGGTATTCGGCATTAATGCGTCCTTTATTTACCCTGACCTCGCCACCGCGTATGGCTTTGTAAAGATGACTTTTTGGTACGCCTTTGCAAAGCCGGATGAGAAAATTGTCGATGCGTTGTCCCGCCTGTTCGGCGTGAATCTCGACAAACCGCACGCTGGGAGCCGGGCTTTTAGCATTAACTGTTTTACGCATAGGGAAAAGGGGAATATAATCGCGTCAGCCTATAGAAGCTGAAAGAAGCCAAACGTAGAGATGCAAGGGTGCGTCTCCGTTGGGCGATAAGGACATATTGTATGCCTGGGTTTCAGCTTCTGGGTCATTAGGTCGCCGGGGCAGCTCCGGTATGCAGCAAGTGGTGCGGCAGATTTGCCGGCTTCCTGCATCGTTGCTGGCACCCGCGTGCGACGCTGAATCTTTTGCAGAATTTGTCATCTTTTGTATGCACCAGCCGCGAAATAAACCACGCGACTGACGTTCCCAGCAACCTCTGTCAATCCACTATAGTGAACCAGATCATCCTGCTGACTGAACCTCGTACCCACAGGTGCGCCGTGCCTTCCAGACACCCGGAGGGCACTGCCTGACACGTGTCAGCCAGGCCTTCTTTGCAGATTTAGCGCCACACACCGAGTGACCCGCGGTCGTGCGCCGATTTACGGTGCGCCATGACTACGGAGAATCACCTCATGAAAAGAATGTTGTTCAATGCGACGCACCAAGAAGAACTACGCGTCGCTATCGTCGATGGTCAGAAACTCATCGACCTCGACATCGAGACTGCCGGGCGCGAACAGCGCAAAGGCAATATCTATAAAGGCGTCATAACCCGTATCGAGCCAGGTCTGGAAGCTTGCTTCGTTAACTACGGTGAAGATCGCCACGGCTTCCTGCCCTTTAAAGAAGTCGCACGTACCTATTTCAAAGAGGGTGTCGATGTGCGCAGCGCGCGCATCCAGGATGCCCTGGCTGAAGGCCAGGAACTCATCATCCAGGTAGAAAAGGAAGAGCGCGGCAACAAAGGGGCCGCGCTTACTACATTTATTTCCCTGGCTGGCCGCTATCTTGTACTGATGCCAAACAATCCTCGCGGCGGCGGCGTATCGCGCCGCGTCGAGGGCGAAGACAGGCAAGAACTGCGTGAAACCATGGACAAGCTCGACCTGCCCGCGGGCATGAGCATTATTGCCCGCACCGCAGGCATAGGCCGCGGCGTCGAAGAACTGCAATGGGATCTCTCCTACCTGATGCAGCTCTGGGGTGCCATTGACAGCGCCGCCCGCGACAACCCGGCACCTGTACTCATTTACCTTGAGTCCAGCCTGGTCATCCGCGCCATCCGCGACTACTACTCGCCTGATATCGGTGAAATCCTCATCGACACCGACGACATCCACGAGCAAGCCACCGCCTTCATGAGCGTGGTTATGCCCGACAACGTCCAGCGTGTAAAACGCTATCGTGACGATATCCCCCTGTTCTCACGTTTCCAGATCGAACACCAGATCGAAACGGCCTATTCGCGTACGGTACAGCTGCCATCGGGCGGCTCGGTTGTCATCGACCACACCGAAGCACTCGTGGCCATTGACGTCAACTCGGCGCGTTCCACGCGCGGTGCCGACATCGAAGAAACGGCCATGCGCACCAACCAGGAAGCCGCCGACGAAGTGGCCCGCCAATTGCGCCTGCGCGACCTCGGCGGCCTGATCGTCATCGACTTCATCGATATGGAAGACAACAAAAACCAGCGCGCTGTCGAAACGCGGCTGCGTGATGCGCTCCATTTCGACCGGGCCCGTGTGCAAATGGGCAAAATATCTCGTTTTGGCCTCATGGAGCTCTCGCGTCAGCGCCTGCGCCCCGCCCTGAACGAAGGCTCACACATTACCTGCCCTCGCTGCAACGGCACCGGTGTCGTGCGCGACGCCGAGTCCAGCGCCTTGCAGATTCTGCGACTGCTGCAGGAAGAGGCCATGAAGGAAGGCACAGCCGCCCTGCATGCCCAGGTACCCGTCGAAGTCGCCACATTTCTGCTTAACGAAAAGCGCAGCGACATTGCCAAGATTGAGGCACGCCTCAAGGTTAATCTGGTTCTTATCCCCAACAAAAATCTCGAAACGCCGCATCATCACATCGAACGTCTGCGTCATGATGATCCGCGCCTCGAAGAAGTCAAGACCAGCTTCGAGCTGGTTACCGAGCCAGAAACCCCAACAACCTGGGTGCCCAACAAGGCGCTCGACCAAAAGGCTCGCCCCGAAGCTCTGGTCAAAAGCCTCAGCCACGCACAACCCGCACCGCGCCACGAACCCACCCCAGTGGCAGTGGCTGCAGCCGTCGCTACAACACGTGTTGCGCAAGACGGGCTAGGTCTGTTCAAGCGCATCATCAATTGGCTAACGGGCAGTGCTACATCAACCCAGACAGCCCAGCCAGAAGCCAAACCTGCCAGCGAAACGCCAGCACGCGGCGAGCGCGGTCGCCAGCACCGTAGCGGCGAGCGGCAGCGCGTCGGCGGCGACCGTTCACGCCCCCGTCGCGACCGTCGTCATGACGTCGAGGGCAAGGCAGAGCAAGCGCCGTCCGGCCGTGGTCGTCGTCAGCCAGCGCAAGAACCCCGTCAAGCAAGCGACGCGGTTCAAGATGCGACCACTATCCCAAGCAGCGAAACCTCAGAAACCGAAAACGCGGGTGCAAACACACGCAATAATCGAAACCGGCGCGGTCGTGGCCGCAATCGTCGCAGCGAAACTCAGTCTGATAATGTCGAGCTCGACACCGGTGTACTGCCAGTAGCTGGTGCCGCTGTCGCCGCTAACGTTGAAAACGCCGCCACCATCACAACACCGGCCACGGTGACACCGGTCGCTCAAGCACCGGCTGACCAAGAGGAGCTCGAAAGCCAGGCCCTCGATACCAATGCAGGCGACGACAATTCAGCCGACAATGGTCAGGGCGATCCAGAGCGCAAGCGTCGCCGCCGCCGTAGCCGTCGTGGCCGTCGCAATGGCGAAGGTTCCGCTGCCGAAGCCAGCACTGACATGCAGGAAGATGATGAAAGCTCGTCTGATGAATCAGTCGCTTTTGTATCTCATGAAACGCCTTCCTTCCATCCTGCAGGTTTGCCGCCCATCGCTACCCGCCAGGGAGATCAGTCGCTCAACGCTCAAGAAGCACAGCCCGCTCAACCTGTCAGCACGCGCCAGCGAACAAACCCTGAGCATGCTGAAAAAGTACAAGCAGACGCCGTGTCGGCACAAGCCAACACAGCAGAGGCTGGCCCAAGCGCTATCGCTTCGGCATCTTTGGTCGCCACCGCAGCTGGCAAGGGCACTATCGGTACAGACAGCCCGGCAGCAACAACGACTGACGCGGACACCTCTACCGCTGCACACATTGCTGTCACCAGCAAGCAGTCTGATGAGAAGTCTGTGTCGGCCAACGCATCTGAAGCAACTCCCAAGCACGCAGACGACGCCCAGGCAAAGCCAGCAGCAACTGCTAGCGACCGCGCAGAACCATTGCAAAGTCAGGCTAGCCACGAGCAATCAGCTTCCGCGCCCCAAAAGCCGGCACACGCTACGCCCACCCAGGTCGCTGATGAGCAACTCATGCCCGCAGACATCAGCGAGCAAGCTTCTGCATCGCCGGCAGCCACACACAGCCAACCGGTAGCGGCAAGTACGCCGGCTGAAGCCAAAGAGGTTGCTGTCACAGAAACGCTGGTTGAAGCTAACGCCAATGTGGACACTGCTCAGGCCCAGGCACTGCCTGATGCACCAGTTCAAGCCCAAGCCGACACTCCGGTTCAAGCCCAGGCTAATGCCGAAAAGCCAGCGCAACAGCTCGCCGAACCCGCTGAGGTTGACGAGGTAGCCGGCTCGCTGGCGGCAAGCACCCAAAGCGACGCAGTGCCGGCACATGCCGACACAGATGCCAGCGATGGTAAAGCCACCGCTGAGCAAGCCCAACAGGCAGCAAGCGCTCTAAACGGCAAAACGTCATCACTGGAGCAAATTCTGGCAAATACAGATATGCAGATGGTCGAAACAAAGGCTGTCGCACAGCCCTTGCCAACCACACCGCCAGTGCGCCTTGGTCGGTCACGCAAGCCTGCCACTGTCACTACTGACGAGCCGCTCAAACAGGTAGAAACGCAGTAAACCGTCTACCCTGGCGCGGGCCTTCGTGCTCCGTGCCAGGGCGGCATCAACACCTGGTAAGCAAAAAAACACCCCAAAAGCCTGGATATCATCCATGCCTTTGGGGTGTTTTACTTACTGCAACAACGGTTGCTACGGCTTAATGCGCTATATATATTTAGCACCCGTGCATCACGTGGTGCTCAGACTTGGCCAGAGGCTGACCTGAAGTGCACGGGGTTTGCTGTGTGCGTGTGTCTGGATCAGGCTTTGGCGATAACGTCGACGGGCTGGCGCGCAAGCAGCGTCAGCAAATGTGCCAGTTCGTTGCGCATTTCGCGACGATCCACCACCATGTCTATGGCACCCTTCTCGAGCAAAAACTCTGAACGCTGGAAGCCTTCTGGCAGCGTTTCACGTACCGTCTGCTCAATGACTCGGGGGCCGGCAAAGCCGATCAGTGCCTTGGGTTCTGCAATGACCACATCGCCCATAAAAGCAAAACTGGCCGAGACACCGCCCATGGTCGGGTCGGTAAGAATGCTAATAAATGGCAGACCTTCAGCCGAGAGCCGGGTAAGCATGGCATTAGTTTTGGCCATTTGCAGCAGAGAAAACAAGCTTTCTTGCATGCGCGCGCCACCTGATGCAGCAACACAAATAAATGGTGTACGGTTTTTGATGGCCTCGCGGGCCCCGCGTACAAAACGCTCGCCCACTACCGAACCCATGGAGCCGCCCATAAAGGCGAACTCAAAGCAGGCCAATACAACCGGAACCGCCAGAATAGAACCACTCATGACCACCATGGCTTCACTTTCGCCAGTGAGCCGTGTGGCTTCAGACACCCTTTCCGGGTATTTGCGGCTGTCGCGAAACTTGAGCGGGTCCATGGGGCGTGTATCTTGCCCGATTTCTGTACGACCTTCCGGGTCGAGCAAGGCATCAATGCGCTCACGCGCGCCTATGCGCAGATGATGATCACACTTAGGGCAGACATTGAGGGTGGCTTTGAGGTCTTCTTTATAGAGGACAGATTCGCAAGATGGGCACTTGACCCACAGGCCCTCTGGCACGCGTCTCGCGCCTTCATTGCGATTGATGCGCGGCGGCAGAATTTTATCGATCCAGCTCATGGTTCATTCCTGATGAAGGCCCGGCCTGTAGCCGGGCTGTTGTTCTGTTGTGTCATTAGTGGGTTGCCTTTCTGGCCGGCCCTGTAAAAGGCCAACTGCCACGGCCACCACCTCAGTCAAATTTTTTGCTCCCGTCGGGCAGCGCCTGCCGAATACCCGCCAGCCAGTCTGCGGCCGCTGCGACAGCTGCCTGATCAGCCTGCTGTGCGTCGTGCCCTTGCTCAAGGGCACTATCGACCGCCGCAGTCATGGTCTGGATAAGCTTGCTGCCTATGACGACGGCATCAGCGCACTCGGAGAGTCGTTGGGCGCTCTCGGCATCGCGAATGCCAAAGCCTACACCCACAGGTATGGAAACATACTGCCGGATTCGGGCAACATGTCGGGCCACGTCGTCGGTATCGATATTACCTGCGCCGGTAACACCTTTTAGCGAAACATAATACACATAGCCACGTGCCACACTGGCAACCTTGCGAATACGCTCGTCGGTAGAGGTAGGCGCAAGCAGAAAAATGAGATCAATGCCCGCCGCAACAAGCAGTGCAGAAAACTCGTGCACCTCTTCGGGTGGGTAATCAACCACCAGCACGCCATCAACGCCCGCCTTAGCAGCAGCGTCGACAAATGTAGCCTGACCCATATGTTCTATAGGGTTGGCATACCCCATGAGCACCACGGGTGTGGTGTGGTTGGTTTGGCGAAACTCGGCCACCATGTCAAGAACCTGGCGCAAGCCGGTACCACCGCGAATTGCCAGCTCCGACGATTGCTGAATAACCGGGCCATCGGCCATAGGGTCGGAAAACGGCACGCCAAGCTCAATGACGTCGGAGCCTGCCGCCGCCAACGCATGCATGAGTGCAGGCGTAACGGTAAGCGACGGATAACCGGCAGTGACATAAGGAATGAGCGCTGTACGCCCCGCTTTGCGGGTTGCTTCGAACGCCGCCTTTAGGCGTGTATTGGATGAAATCATGATATCCCCGGCCTTACAGGCTCATGCCGCTTAGGTCGGCCACAGTGTGCATGTCTTTGTCGCCTCTTCCAGACAAATTGACGAGAATAATCTTGTCGCGCGCCAAGCTGGGCGCCAGCCGTGCCGCATGTGCAAGGGCGTGCGCTGACTCGAGCGCAGGCATAATACCCTCGAGGTGGCAACAGTGGTGGAACGCAGCCAGAGCTTCTTCATCAGTAACACTGGCATAACTGGCACGCCCGCTGTCTTTGAGCCAGGCATGCTCGGGCCCGACACCTGGGTAGTCGAGGCCGGCCGAAATGGAATGGGTCTCCATTACCTGCCCGTCGCTATCTTGCATGACGTAAGTACGGTTACCGTGCAGCACGCCTACCGAACCCGCGTTCAACGATGCTGCGTGACGGCCTGTCTGGATGCCTTCGCCGGCGGCTTCGACCCCGACCAGCTGAACCTGTGGGTTTTCAATATAAGGATAGAAAATACCCATGGCATTGGAGCCGCCACCCACGCATGCCACTACAAAGTCAGGCTGGCGCCCCGTTTCGGCAGGCATCTGTTCGAGGCACTCTTGCCCGATGACAGACTGGAAGTCACGCACCATGGCAGGATACGGGTGCGGACCGGCAACAGTGCCAATGATGTAGAACGTGTTTTCGACGTTAGTGACCCAGTCTCGCATGGCTTCGTTGAGCGCATCTTTAAGCGTACGCGAGCCAGACTCCACCGGCACCACTTTGGCACCGAGCAGTTTCATGCGGTACATATTGGAGGTTTGCCGACGTATGTCTTCACTACCCATGTACACCACGCACTCGAGGCCATAGCGGGCGGCCACCGTAGCTGTTGCTACGCCATGTTGACCAGCACCGGTTTCTGCAATGATGCGCGGCTTGCCCATGCGACGGGCCAGGAGAATCTGCCCCATGCAGTTGTTAATTTTGTGTGCGCCGGTATGGTTGAGATCTTCGCGCTTGAACCAGATTTGCGCACCACCCAGTTGCTCGGACCACCGCTTGGCGTGATAAACCGGACTGGGTCTGCCAACAAAATGCTTGAGTTCATAGGCAAACTCGGCAAGAAACTCGGGGTCGTTGCGATATTTTTCGTAAGCGGCCCGAAGTTCGTCTAGTGCATGCACCAGTGTCTCGGAAACAAAAGAGCCTCCGTACTGGCCGAAATGCCCGCTTTCATTGGGCAGGGTATAGGTCGTCAAGGCATTACTCTCTAAAACGGGAAGGCGCCGCGGCCACCCGGCCCGCACGCGAAAAAACGACTATTTTAACAGCCCCGGCCCGGGCAAGGGCTACTGTCGCGCAGCCTGAACCCCTGACAACTCATTGAGCGCCGCCAGGGCCCGGCTAATTTGTTCGCCACTTTTCACTTCGATCGTGAACACCATATGTGCCAGGGACCGCCTGCTGTGCGTATTGACGCCCACCACTTTGAGCCGCAGCTTCGCAAAAACCTCGGAGAGATCCCGCAACAGATTGGGACGTTCAGGAGCATGAATGCTGATATCGATAGGATACAAGGCTTCGCCCGTATCCCCCCAGTCTACGTCAATAAGGCGCTCAGGATGCCTGACCGCGAGCGCCGCATACGCGGAGCAATCGCTGCGATGGATGGACACCCCTCTGCCGCGCGTTACAAAACCGGCTATCGTGTCGGGAGGTGCAGGGCGGCAGCACCTCGCCAACTGCGTCATGAGCGCGTCCACGCCCACAACAAGCACGCCACTCTTTCCGGTGCGCGCAACATTTGCGCTACCACTGGCATATATACGGGCTTCGGCCTCGGCGTCAGTATCTGCTTCGCCCGGCCGGGCTCTGCCGGTAAGCAGATAATCAATCTGCCGCAGGCTGAACTCTTCTTTGGCAACAGCCACGTACAGATCATCTGCACGCGCAAACTCGAGTTGCTGGGCCAACTGTTCAAGGTTGATTGCTGTCTTGCCCAGGCGCCGCAGTTCGTTTTCAACCATATTCTGGCCTTGAGCGATACGCTGCTGCAACTCAATGGCATTAAACCAGGCACGCACCTTTGCCCGTGACCGTTGGCTGGCCAGAAAACCCAACTGAGGATTGAGCCAGTCGCGAGAGGGGCCACCAGACTTGGCCGAAATGATATCAACCGTCTGGCCAGTCGCGAGACGGGTTTGCAACGGCACCATTTGGCCATCGACCCTGGCACCCCGGCAGCGATGGCCAAGATCGGTGTGCAGGCGGTAGGCAAAATCAACCGGCGTGGCGCCTACCGGCAGCTCTACAACGCGTGCCTGCGGCGTAAGTACATAAATAAATTCTTCTTGGCGGCGCGGCGGTTTTTCAGTGCCTGACTGTGCAGCATGCAGGTTACCCTCGGACATCTGCCCCTGGCCTGCCCCCGCACCTTGCTGCGCTTTCGCCAAACCCGCCGCTGCCGCAGCGGCCACATCCCCAGCTTGCCCCGACGCACCCGTAGCAGGGTGGTCTTTTTCCCAGGCCAGAAGCTGACGCATCCACGCTATCTTTTGGTCATAAGCGCTGCGCGCAGCAACCTCGCCACCCTGACGGCCGGCCTCTTTGTAACGCCAATGGGCAGCCATGCCGTACTCCGCAAACTCATGCATTTCGCGGGTGCGTATCTGAATTTCGAACGGCCGCCCTGCCTGATCAGTGACCACTGTGTGCAAGGAGCGATAACCGTTGGGTTTAGGCCTTGAGATATAGTCATCGAACTCGTCTGACATTGGCGTCCATAAGGAATGGGCCAACGCCAGCACGCCATAACAGGCGCGCTCATCATTCACAATAATGCGCAGTGCGCGCAAATCAAACAGCTGGTTGAATTCCAGCCCTTTGTTGCGCATTTTGTTCCAGATACTGTAAATGTGTTTGGGTCGGCCTGACACCTCGGCCTGAATATTTGCCTCTTTAAGCGTGGCCTGCATATTGAGCACGGCCGCTGATATAAACGCCTCGCGCTCAACACGTTTTTCTTCGAGCTTGCCAGCAATGGCCTTGTAGGTTTGGGGCTCAAGAAAGCGAAACGCCAAGTCTTCCATTTCCCATTTGACCTGCCATATGCCCAGACGGTTGGCTAATGGCGTGTAGAGCGTAAAGGTTTCTCGAGCAAACGCCTTGGGGCACTCAGTGCGAGAACTTGCAAACCAACGCAAAGACTGCAACCGTGACGCCAGTCGCATTAACACGATGCGCAGGTCGGCAGCCATGGCCAGCAGCATTTTGCGCTGCATTTCCTTCTGCTCAGTACCCAGTGCCGCACTTTCGGAAGCTTTGCCCGCCAAATGCCCCAAACGCAACAAGGCTCGGGTTCCGAGCACCAGCGACATGACGTCACTGCCAAATGCCTTGAGCAAAGGATCACGGTTCGCAGCGGATGAACTTGCCGGCTGATGCTCTGGCAGCACCGCCAGCAACGAACTGGCGCGGGTTTGGGCATCGGTACCCAGCTGCGCCAGAATACGGGCGACGCCCGCACAATGATCGATAATGGGTTCACCCGTGCTTGCGCGTATGCCGGCCAATGGGGTGCGCACCCACTGCGCGGCCTTGCCAAGCAGTTCGAGACCTTGTTCGTCCAGGCCCGCCCCTGCCTCGTCCAGCCAGAGCGGGTCGAAGGGCGGCGCAGCATTATTTGACGAATCTGGATTAGTCATACTGGTATAAAACCTGGCGCAAAAATAAATGCTGAAGCTCAGCCTATACTATCTGGTCTGGCAGACAACCACTATGAAAGGCATATGGCGTCACCTGACATTAAAACACTGCTGGTCGTCTGGCACTCACGTACCGGCGCCTCAAAGCAACTGGCCATGGCGGCTGAACGAGGGGCTATTGATATTGCCCGAACATTACAGGCGACCCAGCGTTTCCGTATTGTAATGAAAGCCGCAGATGACGCGCAGCCACATGATCTTTTAAGTGCTGACGCCTACTTGTTCTGTGCCCCCGAAAACCTTGCGGCGCTCAGCGGCGCCATGAAAGAGTTTTTCGACCGAAATTACTACCCTGTGCTTGATCAGTTAAACGGGCGACCTTATGCCCTGATGATCAGTGCAGGCTCAGACGGCCAGAATGCGCTACGCCAGGCCGAGCGCATTTGCACCGGATGGCGTCTCACCGCCGCCTGCCCTCCGCTTATTGTTAACACCAATGCGCAGACACCCGAGGCAATACTGGCTCCAAAAACGCTAAAGCCAGCTGATCTGGAGGCTGCAGCCACCCACGGTGGAACCCTGGCAGCCCTGCTTCTGTAACACTGGATCCGTGCCCACCGCCAGCCCTTGAGCACAAAGCATGCGTACTCAGGGCACTGCCGCCGTAACGACAACTTCTATTTTGTAATCAGGGTTGGCCAGCCTTGTTTCAATGGCGACACGCGGAGGTGCGTCGGCAACCGCGACCCAGGTATCCCAGGCTTTATTCATACCCTCGAACTCTTTCATGTTCGCAAGGTAAATATGCACCATCAAAATGCATGCCTTACCACTGCCGGCCGTGGCAAGAAGCTGGTCAACTTTGCTTAAAACCTGTCTCGTTTGGCCCTGAATATCCAGGCTCGGGTCGTCGGGCACCTGCCCCGCGAGATATGCCACGCCGTTATAAACGGCCATATCCGAGAGCCGTTTTTCGACGTTGACACGTTCTAGTTCCGTCATAGTGCGCTCCAGAAATTTTGAAACTTGCCGGTGGGCTTTCACCCCCATCAGCAAGTATCAGGCCGGCGGCAACTGAAACACTTGGCGCAGATAAGCCAGGTAGGCGGGGTCGTCGCACATTGTTTTTTCGGGAGCGTCCGAAACTTTGGCAACAGGCTGCCCATTGCAGCGAACCATTTTCATGACGATCTGCAGAGGCTCGTGGCCAAGGTCATTGGTGAGATTGGTTCCGATTCCGAAAGAAACCTTGCAGCGTCCGGCAAATCGCTTGGCCAGATCAATGGCAAGTGGAATCGTGAGCGCATCTGAAAAGACTAAAGTCTTGGTGCGAGGATCAGCGCGATTATTGGCGTAATGCGCCAGCAGGCGCTCACCCCATACAAAAGGGTCGCCCGAATCATGGCGTGCGCCGTCAAACAGCTTGCAAAAATACATGTCAAAGTCACGCAAGAAAGCATCCATGCCGTAGACGTCAGACAAAGCAATGCCCAAGTCACCTCTGTACTCTTTGGCCCATACTTCAAGCGCGTACACCTGTGAGTCACGAAGCCGCGGCCCCAATGCCTGGCAAGCCTGCAGGTATTCATGGCCCATAGTGCCTAGCGGCGTAACCCCATGCTTCATGGCGAATAGTACGTTGCTGGTGCCGGCAAAATGTGGCCCCATCTGCGCCTTCATGGTGGTAACCACCTCTTCGTGCCACTGTTTTGAGAAGCGACGGCGCGTGCCGT
Source organism: Pusillimonas sp. ANT_WB101 (assembly GCF_008369125.1). Taxonomy (NCBI): domain Bacteria; kingdom Pseudomonadati; phylum Pseudomonadota; class Betaproteobacteria; order Burkholderiales; family Alcaligenaceae; genus Pusillimonas; species Pusillimonas sp. ANT_WB101. The sequence goes on from NZ_VOAY01000006.1 coordinate 214,524, forward strand.
ACTCGGCCACCCTGAAGTCAGCCAGAGCGGGGTCATCAATGACCAGCCCCATTTTTTTCTGCAAACGCGAGCGGCCTTCTTCCCAGGCTGGCTCACGACACACATTGCGAAAATACACTTCATTGACAATGGCAAGCACCGGAATCTCGAACAAAATGGTGTGTAACCACGGCCCTTTGACAGTAATGTCAATTTCGCCCGGGAGACTGCCCGGCCCTATATGTATGCATTTTTCGGGCAGATGAAACAAACCCAAAAAATCAACAAAATCACTTTTCACAAACCGAAGCGCCCGTATGTACTGCAGCTCTTCTTCAGTAAACCGCAATTGGCACAGAGCATGCACCTCTTGCCGAATTTCATCGAGGTAAGGCGCCAGGTTAATGTTTGGCGTTCGACACTTGTAACGGTACTCGACCTGCGCAGCAGGAAACTGGTGCAGAACTACCTGCATCATCGTGAACTTGTACAGGTCGGTATCGAGTAATGAGGTAATTATCATTGCGTTTCTGCGAGAAAATTTCGCTTACCATATCACAATGCAGGCCGGTATCCCTCTGCATGGTTCACCTTGCAAATCGAAAACCAACACTACCAACAGGTCAATCAGGGCTTTCCTTTATATAACGGTTAAAATCGGAAAAGTCTGATGTTGGAGCTTAAAAATGACTCATGTGGTCACCGAAAACTGTATTAAGTGTAAATTTACCGATTGTGTCGACGTATGCCCGGTTGATTGCTTTCGCGAAGGCGAAAATTTCCTGGTTATTGACCCCGACGAGTGCATTGATTGCGCCGTCTGTGTGCCAGAGTGCCCAGCCAATGCGATTTTTGCTGAAGAAGATGTGCCGCAAGATCAGGTGCACTTTATTGCGCTCAATGCCGAGCTTTCTCCCGAGTTCGGCATGATCAACCGATCTAAGACGCCACTGCCTGATGCAGACGACTGGAACGGCGTACCCGACAAATTGCCTCACCTGAAACGTTAATTCTTGTTATGGCGTTGTTGTAACGCAACACACGGGTACACCCGAAAACAGCCCCTCACCTAGGAGAAACGGCATTTTTTCCTGCAAACTATGCTTACAAAGAGGCACCACTGGTAAAAACCCCGAGTGGCGTATTAACGCGTATTGTGATTAGCTTATGCCATAACGTTGATGCAGATTACTGCTGAGTAAAACCTTCAACAGTAAACAAGCACCTTCCGAGTACCAGATATAAGGCGATCACATATTATGTTGTACGACTTGCATGAGCTTCAACGGTCTTTTCTTACGCCACTTGCGGCGTTTACCGACACCGGGTCGCAGATTTTTTCTCACCCCGCAAGCCCGTTAGCCTATACACCGGTTTCACGCCAGATCGCGGCAACGTATGAGCTCATCCACCGCATGGGCAAGATCTACGAGAAGCCCGCATGGGATCTGAACCATACCGAAATCGACGGCAAGCGCGTCACGGTAGGCGAGCACGTTGTGCTGCGCAAACCTTTCTGTAATCTGCTTCATTTCCGCAGACTGGGCGCTGGCTCACACGCCCAAGACCCTCGCGTACTGCTGGTCGCTCCCATGTCGGGCCACCACGCCACGCTGCTGCGCGATACCGTACGTGCGCTGCTGCCAAATCATGACGTCTACGTGACCGATTGGGTTGACGCGCGAATGGTACCGGTTTCTGACGGTGCCTTCCGCCTTAATGACTATGTACGCTACGTACAAGAGTTCCTGCGGCATCTGGGCCCCGAAACCCACGTGATCTCGGTCTGCCAGCCTACGGTTCCGGTACTGGCGGCTATATCACTCATGGCCTCGAACAACGACCCTAACCTACCACGCAGCATGACCATGATGGGCGGCCCTATCGATACACGCCGTTCGCCCACACAGGTTAATCGCCTGGCCACCACCAAACCATACCAATGGTTTGAAGACAACCTGATCGAGCGGGTACCTACACGCTTTCCAGGTGCCGGGCGGCTCGTATACCCCGGCTTCTTGCAGCATGCGGGGTTCATGGCCATGAACCCCGACAAGCACGTTAAGTCACATTACGATTTTTACGTGCACTTGCTCGAAGGCGCTGACATTGACGCCGAAGCGCATCGGCGCTTTTACGATGAGTACAATGCCGTGCTCGACATGTCGGCTGAGTTCTACCTGGACACTATCAAAATCGTTTTCCAGGAGCACCAACTGCCAACGGGCACTTGGGTCATTGACGGTCAAACGGTTGATCCGTCAGCGATCAGTTCAGTTGCACTGCTCACCATTGAAGGCGAACTTGACGATATCTCGGGCGAAGGCCAGACCCAAGCTGCGCATGACCTGTGCAGCAGCATTCCGGCGCGCAACAAAATGCACTACACCGCGCCGGGCTGTGGTCATTACGGCATTTTCTCGGGACGACGCTGGCGCGAAACGATTTGTCCTAAAATAGCTAAATTCATACGCCAGGCAACATAAAGTCAGCCTACCAGGCTTGCCATCCAGGGGCCCACGCGGGCCCCTGATTTATTTTTATGCCAACTTCTCTGTCTCTTGCCGATCGCATTGATGCGATTCTTCCCCAAACCCAATGCACCAAATGCGGGTATGACGGCTGCCGCCCCTACGCCCAGGCGATCGCGCAGGGTCAGGCCCCCATTAACCGTTGCCCCCCGGGTGGGCAAGAAGGCATAGACGCGCTAGCGGCACTCCTGAGCACCGCGCCTCTACCCCTGGATACGTCCTGCGGCGAGCATATGGTGCTCCAGTTGGCCGTCATCGATGAGTCACACTGCATAGGCTGTACTTTATGTATACAGGCCTGCCCCGTCGACGCCATTATCGGGGCCAACAAACAAATGCACACGGTGCTGCCAGAGCTTTGCACAGGGTGCGACCTGTGTGTTGAACCTTGTCCCGTCGATTGCATCACCATGGTGCCTGCCCCGTACGCATGGACGCAAGAACGCGCCGACACCGCACGCACCCATCACTTGCAGCGGCAAAAGCGGCTCTCGGGCCTTCATCATGAACCTTCTGGTCTGGCGGCCAGAACACTTTCGAACAAAGCACCCGTCGCCACCAGCAGCGACCCCGAAGCACGCAAAAAGGCAATCGCCGATGCCCTGGCCCGGGCACGCGCGCGCCGACAAACAACATGAATGCACAAAAACGCAAAGAAATTTTCGCCCGACTAAAGGCCGCCAACCCCAAACCGACCACCGAACTCGAATACGCCAGCACGTTTCAACTGCTCATTGCCGTCATTCTTTCAGCCCAGGCTACCGACAGATCCGTCAATCTGGCAACACGCAGACTCTTCCCCGAACATGGCACACCCGAGGGGTTAAGTGCACTCGGCGAAGCGCGTCTGGCCGAGTGCATCGAGACCATAGGCCTGTACAAAACCAAGGCCGCCAACGTTATTAAAACCTGTCACATACTTATCGAACGCCACGGCAGTCAGGTGCCAGACAACCGCGCCGACCTTGAGGCTCTGCCCGGGGTCGGACGAAAAACCGCCAACGTGGTGTTGAACACAGCATTTGGCCAGCCAACGATTGCCGTCGACACACATATCTTCCGGGTTGCAAACCGCACCGGGCTCGCCAAAGGCAAAACCGTACTTGAGGTTGAGCGCAAGCTTGAAAAATCAATACCTAAAGAATATTTGCTTGACGCCCATCACTGGCTGATTCTGCATGGACGCTACATATGCGTGGCCCGCACACCAAAGTGCCCGCAATGCGGTATTTCCGATTTATGCGAGTACAAGCACAAAACAGGGCCTAATTGGGGATAGCCCTTCCCTATGAGAAACCCCGATAGTGTTTTAATGCGCCAACATGCATACTTGCCAGCAACCGATCAAAAATATCAAACATTGTTGCAGGCATGAGCACATATATTCTCGAAACAAAAAACCTGACCAAGGAGTTCCGCGGCTTTGTTGCGGTCGATAACGTAAACCTGCAGGTCAGCCGTGGAGATATCCATGCGCTCATTGGCCCCAACGGGGCAGGCAAGACCACGTGCTTCAATCTGCTGACCAAGTTTCTGACTCCAACGTCCGGAAAAATCTTTTTTTCAGGCCAAGAAATTACGCACGCAAAACCTTCCGATATCGCGCGACGCGGCATTATCCGTTCGTTTCAGATTTCGGCGGTGTTTCCCCAGCTTTCCGTTCTCGAAAACGTACGCATAGGGCTGCAACGAGCCACGGGCAAGTCATATCAGTTCTGGCGTAGCGACCGCAGTCTGAATGATCTGAACGATCGGGCTCACGATTTACTCAACCAGGTAGACCTGGACGGGTTTGCCGACGAACTCACGGTAAACCTGCCTTATGGCCGCAAGCGGGCGCTCGAAATCGCTACCACGCTGGCCATGGAACCCGAACTCATGTTGCTAGACGAACCAACCCAGGGCATGGGTCACGAGGATGTCAGCCGTGTAACACAGCTTATTAAAAAGGTTAGTGAAGGCCGCACCATCCTGATGGTCGAACATAATATGAACGTTATCTCGCAGATCGCCGATAAAATCACTGTACTAGCGAGAGGCTCAGTTCTCGCAGAAGGGTCGTACCAAGAAGTGTCACGCAATCCCGACGTCATGGAGGCCTATATGGGCACCACCAGCGGCGAACTTGAAGGGGCGCACTAATGACCGCAAACGCACTCGAAATTAAAGACCTGCATGCCTGGTATGGCGAATCGCATGTCCTGCATGGCATAAACCTTGAAGTTGCCAATGGCGAGGTTGTCACCCTACTGGGCCGCAACGGTGCCGGTCGCACGACCACGCTACGTGCCATCCTGGGGCTTACAGGTGACCGCAAGGGGTCAATACGTGTACAGGGCACTGAATCCATTAATCTGCCTACCTATCGCATTGCGCAACTGGGCATTGGTTACTGCCCTGAAGAGCGCGGCATTTTCGCCGGGCTGTCTTGCGAAGAGAACCTGCTGTTACCACCCGTCGTGGGCGACACACTTGGCGGCGGCATGTCTTTGGCCGAAATCTATGAAATGTTCCCCAACCTTGAAGAGCGCAGGCACTCACCCGGCACGCGTCTTTCAGGCGGCGAACAGCAAATGCTGGCCGTCGCACGTATCCTGCGCACCGGGGCCAACTTGCTGTTGCTCGATGAAATATCCGAGGGGCTGGCGCCGGTTATTGTGCAGGCGCTGGCCCGCATGATTTCCACATTAAAAGCAAAGGGCTACACCATCTTAATGGTCGAGCAAAACTTTCACTTTGCCGCGCCACTTGCCGACCGATTTTATGTCATCGAGCATGGACAGGTCGTTGAACACTTTGCTGCCTCCGAGCTGGCGGCCAGGCAAAACGACCTGAACACGTTGCTGGGCGTATAAACGCCTGATTTTCCAAACCGGCTTCGCCCGGCTAAAAAATACAAACAATACATTTATATCGACAACAAGGAGACATCACCATGAAGCTACGCACTCTGACTGCGGCGTTGGCACTAACGGGCATCGGCTTTTCGGCCCCAGGATATGCGGCGGGCATCTCCAACGATGTGGTCCGTATCGGCTTTATTACCGATATGTCCAGCGTTTATTCTGATATCGACGGCTCCGCTGGCGGCGACACCATCAAAATGGCTATCAAAGATTTTGGCGGTGAAGTCAACGGCAAGAAAATTGAAATTTTGGTTGCCGATCACCAGAACAAGGCAGACATTGCTTCAGCGCGGGCTCGCGAATGGTTTGACGAGCAAAATATCGACATGCTCATAGGTGGCACCAACTCGGCCACAGCGCTGGCCATGGCGGCAGTAGCTGCCGACAAGAAAAAACCATTTATTGCGATCGGGCCTGGCTCGTCCAACCTGACCAATGCGCAGTGCACGCCTTACACCATCCATTACGCTTACGACACCGTGGCGCTCGCCCGTGGTACGGGCTCTGCTGTGGTCAAGAACGGCGGCAAAACCTGGTTTTTCCTGACGGCTGATTACGCCTTTGGCCATGCGCTCGAACGCGACACCACCAAGGTCGTCGAAGCCGAAGGCGGTAAGGTACTGGGCAACGTAAGAATCCCGCTGGCAACTACCGATTTCTCGTCGTATATGCTGCAGGCACAAGCCTCTGGCGCAAAAATATTGGCACTGGCCAATGCCGGTGGTGACTTCACCGCGTCAGTCAAGGCAGCCAACGAATTTGGCGTAACCAAAACCATGAACCTGGCAGGTATGCTGGTGTTCATTAATGACATTCATGCACTTGGCCTGGATCTAACCCAGGGCATGTACCTGACGTCGGCCTGGTACTGGAACCAGGATGACGAATCGCGCAAATGGGCTCAGCGCTTTTTCGACCAGCACAAGCGCATGCCATCGTTTCTTCAGGCTGCTGACTACTCGGCGACCATGTATTATCTGAAGGCCGTAAAAGAAACCGGTACCGACGATGCGGACACCGTCATGAAATGGATGAAGTCAAACAAAATCAATGACTTCTTCACCAAGGACACAACGGTGCGTGAAGACGGTCGGGTGCTCAACGACATGTATCTAATGCAGGTCAAAAAGCCTGACGAGTCCAAGAAAGATTGGGACTACTACAATATGGTCACCAAACTTCCAGGTGCTCAGGTTTACACGTCCGTTGCAGAATCCACCTGCCCTTTGCTAAAAAAATAATGTAACGAGCGCGGTGCCGGCCACAAGCCGGCCCGCGTTTCCACCCGGACCTGACTTTTCCGTCCACCATTTCATGACTTTATGACTGCAATATTCGGCATACCCATCCAGGCCCTGCTGGGGCAATTGTTGTTGGGCCTGGTCAACGGCTCGTTTTACGCCGTTCTCTCACTGGGCCTGGCCGTTATCTTCGGACTGCTCAACGTTATCAACTTCGCCCACGGCGCACTGTACATGCTGGGGGCCTTTGTCGCCTGGATGGGGTTGCAGTACCTCGGGCTGGGCTACTGGACGATGCTGTTAGTCGCTCCCATAGTCGTTGGCCTGTTCGGCATCATCCTTGAGCGCACGCTCATCCGCCATTTATATAAGCTTGATCATCTGTACGGCTTGCTTCTGACGTTTGGCCTCACATTGCTGATCGAAGGTGTTTTCCGCAGCTTTTACGGCGTTTCCGGGCAACCTTACCCGACACCCGAATTATTAAAAGGTGGCGTAAATCTTGGCTTTATGTACCTGCCCATCTATCGGGGCTGGGTTGTCATCGCGTCGATTATCGTCTGTCTGGGGACATGGTTCGTCATCGAAAAAACTCGCCTGGGAGCCCTTTTGCGCGCAGGAACCGAAAACTCCAAGCTGGTTGAGGCTTTCGGCGTTAACGTGCCACTGCTCATTACGCTAACCTACGGGTTTGGTGTCGGGCTGGCAGGTTTTGCGGGCGTGCTCGCTGCCCCCATTATGCAAGTGTCGCCACTGATGGGTTCCAACCTGATCATTGTCGTTTTTGCTGTGGTAGTTATTGGCGGAATGGGCTCGATTATGGGTTCAATTCTTACCGGCCTGGGTCTGGGTGTGATTGAAGGTTTCACCAAAGTATTCTGGCCAGAAGCCTCCAATACCGTGGTGTTCATCATTATGGTTATTGTGCTGTTGCTGCGTCCAGCTGGCTTGTTCGGGAAAGAAAAATGAACCGTCAATTAATTGTTTATGCGCTGGCCATCATCGTGCTGGCATTGCTGCCTATGCTGGGTGCATACCCCATCTTCGTCATGAAGATTATGTGCTACGCCTTGTTCGCTTGCGCGTTTAACCTGCTTCTTGGCTATACCGGCCTGCTGTCATTTGGCCATGCTGCTTTTCTGGGTAGTGCTGCCTATGCAACCGGCCACGCGCTGGCGGTATGGGGGCTACCTACCTCAATGGGGCTTCTGTTTGGCACGATTGTCGCAGGCCTGTTGGGCCTGGTAATGGGCTTGTTAGCCATACGCCGCAGTGGCATTTACTTTGCCATGATTACATTGGCCATGGCACAGATGGTGTTCTTCTTCTTTCTGCAGGCACCCTTTACGCATGGTGAAGACGGGCTGCAAGGCATTCCTCGCGGAGAAGTCTTCGGTATCGATCTGCATAATGACCTGAACCTGTACTACCTGGTCATGGCAATTTTCATATTTGGCTACTTTGTATGCTGGCGCGCCGTTAACTCGCCATTTGGTCAGGTACTGAAAGCCATTCGCGAAAACGAACCACGCGCCATTTCGCTGGGTTACAACGTTGACAACTTCAAGCTGTTGGCTTTCGTACTGTCTGCAGCCCTGGCTGGTCTCGCCGGCGCAACCAAGTCACTGGTGTTTGTATCAGCGACCCTGTCGGACGCCACATGGCAGATGTCGGGTATGGTTATTCTGATGACACTGATCGGCGGGCTGGGCACGTTTACAGGCCCCGTGCTGGGCGCCTTTATCGTGGTCATGCTCGAAAACAAAGTGGGCGAGTTCGGGCGTTTTCTGGCCCACACCACAGGCGTAGACTGGTTCAGATCGTTGGGTGAGTCTGTAACTATTGTCATCGGCTTGATCTTTATTATTTCAGTTCTGGCTTTCCGTCGCGGTATCGTTGGCGAGCTGGGCGCTTATTTCAAGGGGCGAAGGGCATCTAAAGCCTAGGCCTTGGTAAGTACACCGTCCTGAAAGCAAGAAAGCCCGGTAAACCGGGCTTTCTTGCTTTTGGATGATAGTGATGACGCTACTCTTTACGCGCCGTACCCAGGCCCAAATAACTTTCAATAACCCGCGGATTATGGGCAAGCTCGTCTGCCTTGCCCTCAAGCACGACTTCACCCGTTTCCAGCACATAGCCGTAATCAGCCACTTGCAGGGCTGCTCGGGCATTTTGCTCTACCAGCAAGATGGCCACACCGGTACTGCGCAGACGGGCAATGATCTGGAAGATTTCACGTGCGATGCGTGGCGCCAGACCCAGACTGGGCTCATCCAGCATGAGCAACTGTGGCTGCGCCATTAAGGCCCGCCCTACTGCCAGCATCTGGCGTTCACCGCCTGACAGGGTTCCGGCCAACTGCTGACGGCGTTCACGCAGGCGCGGAAACAAGTCGTAGACCTCTTCCATGGTTTCACGCCAGCCATGCTTGCCGGCCCGGTACAGACGAAAACCACCCAGCAGCAGATTATCTTCAACCGTCATGCTGCCAAACAGCTCGCGTCGTTCAGGCACCAATGAAATGCCGTCAGAGACCCGACGCTCAACCTGCCAGGTGCCGATTTCTGCGCCAAGATAGCGTACCGAGCCCGAGCAATTGCCCGTCGCAGGCAACGAGCCCATGATGGCATTGAGCAGGGTCGACTTACCCGCACCATTGCCGCCAATAACCGTGACAATACTGCCGCGCGTAACTGCAATATTGGCACCCAAGACCGCATGGACTTTGCCATAGCGCGCTGACAAGTCGGTGACCTGCAAGACGGGATGACGTGGCGTACTCATACACTGGCTCCCAGGGCGGGCGCAGAAACACCGACGGTTTCATCAAGCTCATCATCCACACCGCCAAGGTACGCTTCAAGCACCGCAGGATCGCGCTGGATGACCTCGGGCGTGCCCTCGGCCAGCTTGGTGCCAAAATCCATGACCACAATGTGATCGGTCAGATTCATTACGAAATCCATATCGTGTTCTACCAGCAGAATGCTCATACCCTCCTCGCGCAGTTGATCAAGCACACCTGCCAGCGCCTGCTTTTCTTTGTAACGCAAGCCTGCAGCGGGCTCGTCCAGCAACAACAGCACGGGGTCAGCAGCCAAAGCACGCGCAATTTCAACAATACGCTGTTGGCCGAGCGCCAGGTTGCCAGCCTGCTCGTACAGATAGTCACCCAGGCCCACACGCTGCAACTGTTTTGCCGCCTCGTGCAGCAACTCAGCCTCTTCGCGACGCTCGACATGCAGCAGCGCGGACAATACGCCAACTTTGCTACGCAAATGGGCGCCCAGTGCCACGTTTTCAATTACCGTCATGCCGGGCAGCAGTTGTACATGCTGGAAAGTACGCCCCACCCCCAGATCGGCAATTTTGCGGGACGGCAGACCGTCCAGCCGCTTGTCCAGAAACCGAACGACTCCCCGCGTCGCAGGCGTTACACCCGTGATCAGGTTGAAGGTTGTACTTTTCCCGGCGCCGTTGGGCCCTATCAGGCCCATGATTTCGCCCGCTTTAAGCGTAAAACTGATGTCATTAACGGCAACCAGCCCGCCAAATTCTTTGCGGATGGCATCCACTTCAAGCACATGGGTGCCTTTCTCGGGGCGGGCACGTTGCGGCAAGGCCCGCGCAACCGGAGGAGGTTCAACACGCCGGGTTTCGACAACCCCTGTCAGCACCGACCACCACGTAACCAGAATGTGCCACACGCCATCACGCGCGTACTGCAGCACCAGCACCATAAGCACACCAAATACAATGAGTTCGAAGTTGGCGGTGGTTCCGAGCAGGGCCGGCAATACGTTTTGCAACTGGTCTTTCAGAGTAAGAATTAGGCCTGAACCGAGCACAGCGCCCCAGACGCTGCCCGCCCCGCCCACCACTGCCATAAACAGATACTCGATGCTGTAATTCAGACCAAATGGGCTGGGACTGACCGCGCGTTGCATGTGCGCATATAGCCAACCCGAAATGGAAGCAAGCACCGCCGCATAGACAAAAACAATGGTCTTGTAGGTGGCCATATTGACGCCAAACGACTCAGCCATGCCACCCGTGCCACGCAAGGCCCGTATCGCCCGCCCCGGGCGGGAATCAAGCAAATTGCGGGTAGCCCACATGGCCAGCAGCAGCACTGCCCAGATCAGGTAGTACATGTGACGCCCGCTGCCCAGCGAAAAGCCGAAGACATTCAGCGCTGCAATCCCCGCTATGCCGTCATACTGACCAAGAAAGCCAAGATTGCCAAATAAATAATAAAGCGACAGGCTCCAGGCAATGGTGCCCAGTGGCAGGTAATGGCCAGAAAGCCTGAGCGTAATGGCACCCAGAATATAAGAGATGACCACCGTAACCAGTATGCCTGCCGCCAGAGCCAGCCAGGGAGAACTGCCCAACGCTGTTGTCATCCATGCGGTGGTATAGGCACCAATGCCCACAAACGCTGCCTGGCCAAATGACGTCATGCCGCCCACGCCAGTCAGCAGAATAAGCCCCAGCACAACCAGTGCAGAAAGCCCCACGTAATTAAGGTGCGTAATCCAGAACTCTGGTGTCGCCGGCAGAGCAGGCAACAGGGCCAGCAGCACAATGACGGCAATAAGCAATATGCGATTCACGGCCTATTCCTCCTCGTCCGTCAGCGGTGCGCCAAATGAGCGCCACAACAGCACCGGGATAATCAGCGTGAACACGATAACTTCTTTATAGGCACTGGCCCAGAATGAGGAGAACGCCTCAAGAATGCCCACAAACAGCGCCCCTGCAAGTGCGATCGGGTAACTGACGAGGCCGCCGAAAATGGCTGCGACAAAGCCTTTAAGACCGATAAGGAAACCTGTGTCGTAATACACCGTGGTCACCGGCGCGATCAGCATGCCTGATAGCGCGCCGATGGCTGCAGCCAGGGTAAAAGTGAGCATGCCTGACATCGTGGTGCTGATACCCATTAACCGGGCCCCACGCCGGTTTACCGCCGTGGCGCGCAATGCCTTGCCGTAAAGCGTGCGGCCAAAAAACACCCAAAGCGCAAGAATCAGCACGAAACACGTACCCAGCACAAAAAAGGTTTGTGCGGTCCAGCTGACTGGGCCGATCATGACCTCGCCTTCCATAAAGGGCGGCGTGCGCCACCCCTCGGCACCAAAGAACACCAGGGCTATGCCGGTCAATGCAAAGTGCACGGCAACCGAAATAATAAGCAATACCAGAACACTGGCTTCGGCCACAGGTTGGTATACAAGCCGGTAAACCATGGGGCCTAAAGGTATGACCAACATCAACGAAAACAACACATTAAGCCATAAGGCCGTGTTCTTGCTGACGATGTACGGCGCGATAAGGTAAAGCACCAGCGGAAGCAGCAATGCCCAGCCTGCCGTCCGGACCAGGCCACGCGCGCTGCGCGCGCGGATGGCGCCGATACAGTCGAACACAAATACCAGTGCCCCCATGATAAGAAGCAGCGTAACCGTGCCCGGTATTCGGCCGTTTACCATGTAAGCCAGCGTCAGAGCCCCGAACGCAACAAACTCACCTTGCGGAATAAAAATAACGCGGGTGACGACAAAAACCAGCACCAGGGCCAGCCCGAGCAGCGCATAAATGGCACCGTTCATGACGCCATCCTGCAAGAGTATCAATACAATTGTTGTGTCCATTACCGGGCAGCCAAGCCTTTAATCAAAAAAATGCGCTCCGTCACCTGCGCCAAGCAATACCGGCCCCTTGGGCCGGTATTTAAGCGACTGGGTGAGCGTGGCGCTTTAAGCGCGTACGCCGCCGTGGTCCCTTACAGATCGGGCTGGTATTTCCATTTGCCGTCAACAACCTTAACGATTACACGTGCACGCTTGTCAAAGCCTGCGTGATCGGTGGGGCTCATGTTGAATACACCTTGGGATGCCGGAAGATCTTTAACCTTTTCGATGGCATCGCGCAATGCCTGGCGGAATTCTACCGTACCCGGCTTGGCACCGGTTTTGAGCGCTTCAGGGATAGCCTGTGAAATCAGCAGCCCGGCATCCCACAAGTGGCCACCAAATGTGTTGATGGTGCCATCGCCATACTTGGCTTCGTATTTGGCCTTGTACTCCAGCGCACTCTTTTTGACCGGATTGCTGTCAGGCAGTTGGTCTGCGACCAGCAGCGGACCTGCCGGCAGAATCATGCCTTCACAGTCTTTGCCACACACACGCAGAACGTCGTTGTTGGCGGCGCCATGTGTCTGATACATAATGCCTTTGTAACCACGGCTTTTGAGTTCGCGCTGTGGCAATGCTGTTGGTGTGCCAGATGCCGCCACCAAAATACCGTCTGGCTTGGCAGCTATAAGCTTGAGCACCTGCCCCGTCACGCTCGTGTCATTGCGTGCATAACGCTCAACATCAACGATTTTAATGCCTTTGGCTTCGGCGGCCTTGGTCATTTGTTCGAGCCAGCCTTCGCCATAGGCATCGGCAAAGCCAATAAAGCCAAGTGTTTTTACATCTTGTTTGGCCATGGCGTCGGCCAGGGCACTTGCCATCAACGCGTCATTTTGCGGGGTTTTAAATGCCCATACGCGCCCGCCTTCGACAGGCTCCACAATTTTTGCGCTGGCCGCCACACTGATCATGGGTGTTTTGGTTTCGCCTGCAACGTCCGTCATGGCAATTGACGCAGGCGAAACTGTACTGCCAATAACGACATCAACCTTGTCATCGGCAACAAGCTTGCGCATGTTTTTTACGGCAGTCGTCATATCAGTGCCATCGTCGAGCACGATATATTCGATCTTCTGGCCTGCTATCTCGGTAGGCAACAGCGATACGGTATTACGCTCGGGTATCCCCAGCGAAGCTGCGGGCCCGGTGCTCGACAGGGTGACACCCACCTTGATCTGTGCCGAAGCCACAAGAGGTACGGTCAGCGCAATCGCCCCCGCCAGCACCGATAACCGAACTGACTTTCTGCTTGTCATTGATAACTCCATGAAATATACGACGCCACGCTTTTTTACTTGCGCACGGAAACAATTATGAAAGAACCCATCATTATCGACAACAATTGATACAAGGGCTTATAGGGGATTCCCCTCAGCAGTGCAATAAAACCGCATAATTAGGGGAACCTGCCCACGTTTTCAAAGTCGATTAACATGGTAGTTTGTCACATCGATACACTATATAGGCAATCACGTGAATAAAATCGTCAAGAGCGACGCGCAATGGCGTGCCGAGCTGACTCCCGAAGAGTATGCCGTCGCCCGTAAAAAAGGCACAGAAAGGCCGTTTACTGGCCGTTATTGGGACACCCACGAACACGGCATATACCGCTGCATAGGCTGTGGCACAGCGCTGTTCAAGTCAGACACCAAGTTTGACGCAGGCTGTGGCTGGCCCAGCTATTTCGAGCCGCTCGACCCTGCCAACGTGCGCGAAGAAACCGATACCACCCACGGCATGGTGCGCACCGAAGTAATGTGCAACGTCTGTGACTCACATCTGGGGCATGTTTTCCCTGACGGCCCGCCCCCTACCGGGCTGCGCTATTGCATCAACTCTCTCTCGCTCAAGTTTGAGCCTGCCTGATGAAAAAATTTCTTTTCGATCTGTTTCCGCTGCTGCTGTTTTTTGTAGCGTTCAAGTTTTCAGACATCTTTACCGCAACCGCAGTAGCCATTATTGCTGCGGTGGTGCAGTTTATCTGGCTTAAAGCCACGGGCAGGGCTATCGAAGCCACGCACTGGATCAACCTTACCGTCATTGTCGTCTTTGGCGGCGCCACGCTGTTTTTTCATAATGATGCCTTCATCAAATGGAAGCCCACCGTGCTTTACTGGCTTTTCGGCGGCATTTTAGTTGGCGGCAAGCTGTTCTTTGGCCGCAACATTATGCAAAAGCTCATGGGAAGCAAAGTCAATATGCCGGGCCCGGTATGGGACAAACTGAACTACAGCTGGGCCGGTTTTTTCGCGCTGTCAGGCGCCCTCAATCTGTATGTGGCGTTTTCCGGCAACTTTACCGAATCACAATGGGTAAACTTCAAGGTTTTCGGCCTTATGGCGCTTTTGCTGGTCTTTGCCATTGCCCAATCCATTTGGCTGGGCCGCCATATTCAAGAAGATGGCAACCCAGCAGAAAGTAAACCCGAGGAGCTTCCCTAATGCCTCATCAAGAACGCAAGGCTGTACTCGAAGAGAGGTTGCAGGTGCTCAACCCCAGCTTTCTCGATATTATCGATGAGTCTCATCTACATGCCGGCCATGCCGGTAGCCGTAATGGCGCCAGCCACTTCCGTGTTCACATCTGGACAGACCAATTCGACGGCCTGACCACCGTGGCACGACACCGGCTTGTGTATGATCGCGTCCAGGACCTCATGCCATTTCCGGTTCATGCTCTGGCCATCGTCGCCAAAAACCCGTCTTTTTAACCCAAAGGAACTTCATGAAACGATTAGCAGTATTAGCCGCCAGCGTTGTCATTGCGTTGCCCGTGTATGCACAGGATATCGCAACCGTAAATGGCACAGCCATCACACAGCAACAGCTTGATAAATTCGTCAAACTGCTGTCGACGCAGGGCGCTCAAGACACACCCGAATTACGCACCCAGGTCAAGCAAGAAATGGTCAACCGCCTTGTCGCTGTGCAGGCCGCCGAAAAAGCAGGCATAGACAAAAAGCCTGAAGTCACGCAAGAAATAGAACTGGCTCGCCAGGGCATTCTGGTGCGAGCGCTCATGGCCGACCATCTCGCAAAAAACCCCATTACCGATGCCAAGGTTGAGGCTGAGTACAACGAGATCAAAAAGTCACAGGCCGGCAAAAAAGAATACAAACTACGCCATATTCTGGTCGAAGATGAAAAAACGGCACAAGATTTGATCGCACAGATCAAAGCCAAGAAAATCACCTTTGAAGAAGCTGCCAAGAAAAACTCCACAGATCCTGGTAGTGGCAAAAATGGTGGCGAATTGGGCTGGGGCCCAGCCAGCAACTATGTACCAGAATTTGCAGCAGCCGTTGAAAAGCTGAAAAAAGGGCAAATCTCTGACACGCCCGTCAAAACCCAGTTCGGTTGGCACATCATTGAGGTCGAAGACTCTCGCGACGTCAAATTCCCCGAACTCAGTGAAGTAAAACCGCAAATCGAAGAAATGCTGCGTCAGCAAGAACTGGCTGATTTCCAGGCTCAGCTCATGAAAAACGCAACCATCAAGTAAATAAGCAAGGCAGTGCAAAGCGCACTGCCTTCTTATTGATGCGGCCATTAAAATGCCCCCGACCATTGTTCATGGCGGGGGCATTTTATCGATACCTATATGCTGGCCCCTGTTGACAGTGTCACCGTCAGGAGCGCACGACTTGAAACTTAGTTTTAATCGCCCAGCAGTTCTTTCAGGCCGTCTTCATCAAGTATGGTGACGCCCAGCTCCGTAGCTTTGGTAAGTTTGCTGCCGGCGTCTTCGCCTGCCACCAGGTAAGCCGTTTTCTTGGATACCGACCCACTTACCTTGCCCCCGGCTGCCAGAATACGCCGAGTGGCCTCATCGCGTGTCCAGTTGGGCATGGTTCCGGTAAGCACCAGTGTCTTGCCTTCCAGAGGCTGTGCGCCCCCATCAGAGACCTCTACCGCTCTAGGCCTCACACCTGCCGCCTCGAGCGCATGCACTACTTCACGATTGTGAGGTTCACCAAAAAACCGTGCGATTGAGCCGGCCACTACAGGCCCGACATCACGCACCCGCAGCAGTACTTCTTCGTCAGCCGCCATAACGGCATCCACAGACCCAAAATGCAATGCCAGATCGCGCGCCGTGGTTTCGCCCACATGGCGGATACCCAACGCATACAGCAAACGCCCCAGCTCGGGTTTGCTGGCACGCTGCAGGGCTGCCACCAGGTTTTCGGCCGACTTGCGGCCCATGCGTTCATACAGAAGCAGCTCTTCTACTTTTAGCGTAAACAGATCTGCCAGCGATTTGACGCGATCACTCTCGACCAGCTGATCGACCAGCTTTTCGCCCAGCCCTTCGATATCAAGCGCCTTGCGGCTGGCCGCATGACGTATGGTCTGCTTGCGCTGGGCCGCGCAAAACAGCCCGCCGGTACAACGTGCGATGGCCTCATCCTCAAGCCGTTCGATGGCAGAATCACAAACGGGACAATGCTGCGGCATAACAAACGGCCGGGCATTTTCTGGGCGTAGTTCTATTACCGGGCCCACAACCTCGGGGATGACATCACCCGCGCGCCGCACAATAACGGTGTCGCCAATACGCACGTCTTTGCGAAGAATTTCGTCTTCGTTGTGGAGCGTGGCATTAGTAACGGTCACGCCTCCGACAAAAACGGGCTTAAGCCGGGCAACCGGCGTAATGGCACCCGTACGCCCTACCTGCACCTCTATGTCGAGCAAGGTCGTGGTTTCTTCCTGAGCCGGAAACTTGTGAGCAATGGCAAAACGAGGTGCCCGCGCCACAAACCCGAGCACACGCTGGGCCTCGAGCGAATTAACCTTGTACACCACGCCGTCTATGTCAAACGGCAGCTTCTGGCGCTGGCCGCCCCTATTTTCATAAAACTGCAACAAGCCATCTACACCGCGCACAACTTCGCGGGAAGGGCTGACAGGCAGACCCAGGGTTGCCAGCCAGTCTAGCATCGCGCTATGGGTATTACGCAGCGCCTGGGCTGGATCTGGTGCCTGGTCAGGCAGAGTTTGCAGTGCGCCCTGTCCCTCTGATTGGGCATCGGGCTGTGTCTCGTGGGCAGTAGAGGCGTTTGGTGCAGTGGGCGCGCTTTGATGCCGCTGCTGGCCCGACAGGGGCATCTGCTTGGCAGTGGCGCCCGGCGCATCACCCAGGACCAGCTCACCCCATCCATAAGCATAAAAACGCAGCGGCCTCTGGGCGGTAATGCGTGGATCAAGCTGACGCAGGCTACCTGCCGCCGCATTGCGGGGGTTTACGAAAATCTTGTCACCTCGACGCTGCTGCGTTTCATTGAGACGTTCAAAATCAGCACGATTCATCAAGACCTCGCCACGCACCTCGAGCACGACGGGGTACTCGCCTCTGAGAGACAGGGGGACCGAGCGCAGTGTGCGAATATTGCTGGTGATGTCTTCACCGGTCTGGCCATCGCCGCGCGTTGCGGCCTGTACCAGCTTGCCCTGTTCATAGCGCAGGCTGACTGCAAGGCCATCAAACTTAAGCTCGGCTTCGTACTCGACCAGACCATCATTATTTGTAAGACCGGCACCACGCAAGGTATCGGCTACACGTTTGTTAAACGCCTCTACGTCTTCCGTTTCGAAGGCATTGGACAGCGATAGCATGGCCACTGCATGCCGAACGCTGTCGAAGCCAGAAACAGGCTGCGCCCCCACACGCTGGGTGGGAGAGTCGGGAGTAATGAGGTCGGGGTGTGCTTCTTCGAGGCTTTGCAGCTCCACCATGAGCCGGTCATATTCGGCATCTGAAACAGTGGGCTGATCAAGAACATAATAGCGGTGATTATGATCGGAAATCTGACTACGCAACACTTCGACGCGTTGCGCCACAGACATTTCACCGTCGGTAGCTGTCACGAAAAAACCCTTACCGTGCGCGCGTCGCCAGCCTCAAAGCCAGCCTGACTAAGCCGTGCATACATACCCAAAAGCTGCCCATCGATGGCTTGATCAGCACCATCAGGTACCGGCCGACCCTGGTCGTCGAGCAACTCGCCGTCAAGACGTCGCGCCAGATCACGCCCCACGCTGGCCATACGACTAAAGGCCTGTTCATCAGCCGGGCTTCTGGGCAGGTCAAGCAGCAGATCGATGCGGCTGACACTGTCGGCTTTAACTTCGTGGGCATGCAGGCCATCAAACAAGACAGTAAAACGCGGTAGACCCGTGTCAGACATCCAGGCCAACTGCCCGTGATGCGACATAAACCCTATGTCTTTCAAAACACTTGATACGTCAGAAATGGCGTGCGGCTCGGAAAGGCGCAAAGCCAGCCCAACCTGGGCATCGAGATGTGCACAAACGGCATCGAGTTCTTTGGCCTGCTGCAAAACAGGCCCTTGCTCAGGGCCCTCAATGGCACCATCAAAGCGCTCTGCAAGCCCTTGAGCCGCTGTCCACAGCTGCGACCACTCAATATCAGTAAGAGGCCCGCTGCGGTTGGCCAGTAGCACTGCCAGCTGCATGGACATGTAGGTTTCTTGAGCGCGCAACCGGGCGCGGTGCCCACCACCTTCACGTTCGGCAAAAATGCGAACCGGCTTGTTGCCCACCCTGGTAAGGGTCTGCACGGCCTGATACAGGCTTTCGGAAGCAACACTCTGCGCAAAGGCAATATCGATAACCGCCTCAGTCGCGGGATCGGCTTCAGCCGGATCGTCGTCGGGAAGGTCTTCATCGGGCGCTCGGGCTGCGCCCAAGCCTGGTTCGCGCCGACCTGCGGCGGGCGTTGCAGACATGAGCGGATCTTGCTCGCGTTCGGGAAAATGCTGCTGCATCTGCTTGCGAACACGGCGATCTTGCCACCAATTGAATAAAAGCACGATCAGGATCAGTAAGATGCCAAGAAGAATCAATGCAATCTGCAAGTCGCTCATAGTCGGCCCCGCCGTGTCCCTAAATGTTTATGCGATATCACCATCAGACATCTGCCAGTTGCAGGGCAGATTCGATGTCTACCGCGACGATGCGTGATACCCCCTGTTCCTGCATGGTAACCCCAACGAGTTGTTTGGCCATCTGCATGGCAATTTTATTATGAGAAATGAACAAAAACTGCGTTTGCTCACTCATGCTACGTACAAGATTGGCATAGCGCTCTGTGTTGGCATCATCCAGTGGCGCGTCGACCTCATCGAGCAGACAAAATGGTGCAGGGTTGAGTTTGAACAAGGCAAAGACCAGCGCCGTTGCCGTCAACGCCTTTTCACCACCTGAAAGCAAATGAATGGTGCTGTTGCGTTTACCGGGAGGCTGTGCCATAACTTGCACGCCCGCATCGAGAATTTCATCGCCCGTGATGCTTAACCGAGCCTCGCCCCCACCGAAGAGCTTAGGGAACAGTTCGCCAAAGTGCCCATTGACGATGTCAAAGGTGTTTTGCAACAGCTCGCGCGTTTCGCGATCGATTTTACGTATGGCGTCTTCGAGCGTTTCGATGGCCGAGGTAAGATCCAGGTGCTGCGCATCAAGAAAACCTTTGCGTTCGCGCGCCGTCGTAAGCTCATCAAGTGCCGCCAGATTGACTGCACCCAGCCCCTCAACCAGTCGTGAGATGCGTTGCACTTCAGACTGCAGCCAACTCGTGCGGCGCCACTCGTCGGGCCGGCCATCGAGCAGCTCGCTCAACTGCGTGCGCTCGACACCGTGGGCGTCAATTTGCTCGGCAAACTGTTCTACCGCCAGCCTGGCTGCCTGCTCTTGCAGCTGCAGTTCCATGATGCGCGCCCGGCGCGGATCGAGCGAACGCTCAAGTTCAACCCGTTGTTCGTCAGCGGTACGCAGTTGCGCGGCAAGGTTATCGAGCTCGATGCGCGCGCGGTTCAAAGCTTCTTCACGTTCGGCGCGCAGTTCAACCGCGTCTTGCAGCCCGGCCTGAGCGGCCGAGGCATCAAGCTCGAAGAGTTCTCCCTGCAACCCTTCAAGCTCGGCATGAGCGCGTTGTGCCTGATCGCCGGCCAATTGCAGATTACGCTTCAGATCGACGATACGCGACTGCAGTGTACGTTCGGTATATTCGGACTCTTGAACGGCGCGCTCGACTTCTCGCAAGGCCTGCCGTGCCGCTTCAGCCTGCGACTGCAGGTCTTCACCCGACATCTCGGCATCTGCAAAAAGTGTCTGGTGCTCGGCAAGCTGACCGTCCAGCGTTTCGAAACGAATTTCGGCCTCTTCTTTGCTGGCCAGCAATTCTTCTGTCTGCGCCTTGATTTCGGCCAGTTCTTCATGAATGCGACGAGTTCGCTCACTCGACTGCTCGGCTTGCTGTTTCAGGCGCGAATGCCTAAGCTGAATATCGTGAAGACGTTGTGTAAGCTCGGCAACACGCTGACGTGCCGGGCCCTGGGACTGCGCCATCTGCTGATAAGCGGTATCGGCTCTGGCAGCCGTGCCCAGCGTCTGGTCGGCGATGAGCTGGCGCGCCTTGACATCACGGCGTAAATGCCCGATTTCTTGTTGCCTGGCAAGCAACCCGGCCTGCTCGGAATCAGGCGCGTAAAAACGTATGCTGTGCTGCTCGACGAGGTGACCTTCTTTGACCACATAGACGCCGCCTGGAGGCAGCTCAGCCCGCAGCGACAAGGCCTTGGTGACATCACTGCACACATAAACATCACGCAACCAGTCGTTGAGCAGAGCACGCAGCTCGGGGTCGGTAATACGTAGCAGCCCTGCAAGGGGTTGGGCGCCTGCCATCGCAGCCGGGGTTGGCCCGGGCACTGGCAGCTGGTAAAAAGTAAGGCGTGCTGGTGGTGCATCGCTCGCAAATGCACGGGCATGCTCAAGCTGACGCAGCTCAAGGCCTGCCATGCGCTCGCGCAGTACCGACTCGAGTGCGGTTTCCCAGCCTTCTTCAATATGCAGTTTTTGCCAGAGGCGGCCAAGGCCCGCAAGCTCATGATGCTGTAGCCATGGTTCTAGCGCCCCCTGCTTCTGTACATCTTCCTGCAGTCGCGTCAAGGCGCTAAGCCGCGCATCGAGCCGGGCCAAGGCCTGTGCTTCGTCGCGCGCCGTCACGTGCGCATTTTGCCGACTGTCATCAAGCTCAGGCAAACGCGCTTCGATTTCGAGCAACCTGCCCTGGGCTTCCTCAAGCTGCTCTTCCATGGCCAGACGGTCGCCGGCGAGACGTTCGAGCTCGATCTGATCTGGGGTATCTATGCCCTGCAACTCTTGTTCAAGCCGCTCCTGGCGCAGTTCTAGCGCCTGGATTTGCCGATCAGCGTCACGCTGCGCCTGCCCGACCAGCGCAAGTTCTTGCTCTACCTTGGCCAGCGCGACACGCATTTGATCACGCGATGCAGCAGCGGAACGAACCCGGCTTTCGATGTCAGGCAGGTTGTCCTGAGCCTGGTCGGCTCTGGCACGAGCTTCTTCGGTGCGGGCAGCTGCTTCTTCGAGATCGGCCTGCGCCTGAGCGATCTGCTCGGTACAGTGGGTTTGCTGATCAGCCCATTCTTGCAGCTGCACCTGCAGCTGCGAACGTCGCGTTTGCAGGCGGTTGCGTGCGTCAACCACATGCCGGATTTCTGCTTCGAGACGACTGACCTGCGCACCCGCTTCAAAGAGTTGACCCTGGGCTGCATGCACCGCGTCGCTGGCGGCATAGTGCGCCTGCCTGCGTGATTCAAGCGCCGACTCGCCGGCCCGAAGCCCCGCCATCGCTGCTTCAAGCTCAGTTTGAGCCTGCTCGATCTCGAGAAATTTGGCCTTTTGGTCTTCTTTGGCCTTGGCTTCTTTTTGCAGCCACAAGGCATGCTGCTTTTGTTCACCCTCTTCTTGCAGAGAACGGTATTTTTGCGCGACCTCTGCCTGAGACTCGAGTTTGTCGAGCTGGCTGCCCAGCTCTCGCAGAATGTCTTCGAGGCGGATGAGGTTTTCGCGGGTATCGCCCAAACGGTTTTCGGTTTCGCGGCGACGCTCTTTATAGCGTGACACGCCAGCAGCCTCTTCGAGGAAAACGCGCAACTCTTCGGGCCTGGCCTCAATGAGCCGGTTGATCATGCCCTGGCCGATAATGGCATAGCCACGCGAGCCCAAGCCTGTGCCCAGAAAGATATCGTGAATGTCGCGACGCCGCACCTGCTGGTTGTTTACCAGATAGCTACTGGTACCGTCGCGTGTCAGCACCCGCCGCACGGCGATTTCTGAGTACGCGCTCCATTGCCCTGCTGCACGGCCCTCGCTGTTGTCAAACACCAGCTCTACAGACGCCCTGGCGGCAGGCTTACGGTTGCCCGAGCCATTGAAAATGACGTCTTGCATGGACTCGCCACGCAGTTCGGATGCCCGGGTTTCACCCAGCACCCAGCGCACGGCATCGATAATGTTTGATTTGCCGCAACCATTCGGACCCACCACACCCACCAGCTGACTGGGCGTGGGAATAACTGTCGGTTCGACAAAGGATTTAAAACCGGCGAGTTTTATTTGGGTGAGACGCACAATAAGCGAACGGTAAAATATCGGCACCCGTTGTCAAACGGGGCTGCCGCGTGATCGGGATAGGCGCTGCCGACAGATTACCTTGTCAGCAGAACCGGCTCGTATGATAACGCACCTTAGCACCCGTACCGCCCAAACGGCAAAACACGTTATTATTTTCAGTCTTGGAGTATGCTCAGCGCTATACTCGTGACAATTTTTGGCCCACCCATCTGCGGTTTGGGCTCAGGCAGCAATAGCAACGAGACTTTCCATTGAAAAAAGGCTTCTATCTGGTCATGGCAGCCCAGGCGTTATCGTCTGTGGCGGACAATGCTTTGCTCATTGCCGCCATAGCACTCATCGCTGATTTGCAGGGGCCACACTGGATGGCGCCGATGATGAAATGGTGGTTTGCGCTGGCGTATGTTGCACTGGCCGCGTTCGTTGGCGCTTTTTCAGACGCCTACCCCAAAGGCCGGGTCATGTTCATCACCAATGCCGTCAAAATCTGCGGCTGTCTGCTGATGTTCAATTATCGATCATTCGGGTTCGACCACAATGACCAGTTGTTGCTGGTTTTTGCGGCCTATACGCTGGTGGGGGTTGGGGCGGCCGCCTATTCACCCGCCAAATACGGCATCGTCACAGAAATGCTGCCACCCGAGCTGCTGGTTAAGGGCAACAGCTGGATCGAAGGCCTGACCGTGCTGTCCGTCATTATCGGCACGGTAGTTGGTGGCCTGCTCATCAGCCCCTATGTCTCTGACGCGCTGCTAACGCATGCCTGGTTGAGCGGGCTGGTACAGACCCGCACCGAAGCCGCTATTTTCGTCATCGCGCTGGTCTATCTTTTGGCTGCGCTGACCAATCTGCTCATCCCGCGTACCAATGTGCAATACCCCAAACAGCAAACCAATCCGGTCAGGCTGATACGAACCTTCACCGGCTACGTCAAAGTACTCTGGAGCGACAAACTGGGGCAGATCGCGCTGGCAGTAACAACCCTGTTCTGGGGTGCTGGCGCCACCTTGCAGTTTATCGTCATTGAATGGGGTGCTCGTCACCTGGGGTACAGGCTGGATCAAGCGTCGTTGCTTATGGGAGTTGCCGCACTGGGCACCGTAGGCGGGTCTATCTTGGCTGGCCGGGTGCCACTCAAGCGCGCGCTGTCAGTGCTGCCCATGGGGGTGTTAATGGGCTTTGCCGTCATGCTTATGACCCTGGTGCACGATCGCTGGGCGGTGTATAGCGTGCTGCTGCTTATCGGCGCGCTGTCAGGTTTTTTTGTGGTGCCCATGAATGCAATGATCCAGCACCGCGGCCATGTATTGCTGTCTGCGGGCCACTCAATTGCCGTACAAAACTTCAACGAGCAACTGAATATTCTGCTGATGCTCACGTTTTACAGCCTGCTGCTTTGGCTGCGGCTACCCATTAACGCCATCATCATTATTTTTGGCTTGCTGGTAGCCTTGCTGATGATGGTTATTATGCGATGGAACCTGATCAATCATCGCAAAAACCCGGGGCTAGAAAACACCATCGGGCAACACGGGCACGGCCAAGCTCTGCGGCGCGCCAGATAGCCGGGCTGTCAAGCCACTTATGCCAGTGCTTTGGCCAGGTTGAGATCTTGCCAGACATCAGCCTTATGCTGTGGCCGCATGAGCAATGATGCCGGATGATGGGTCACGACAACGGGTATTTCCTGGCCGGTTTCGCTGATAAAACGATGAACCTGCCCACGCAAGGCATCGAGTTCAGCTTCAGAACCCAATACTGACTGCGCCGCTACGCGCCCCAAGACCAGAATGCGGCCTGGCTTGAGCAGCGTAATCTGGCGCTGCAGGTACGGCATGCAGGCTTCGATTTCTTCAGGTGCAGGCGGGCGATTGCCCAATGGACGGCATTTCACCAGATTGGTAAAAAATATGGGGGAATCGGGCGGTATGCCAATAGATGCAAGCATGGCCTGCAACAAAACACCGGCCTTGCCCTGAAAAGGCACACCTTCGCGGTCATCATAGTCGCCGGGTGCCTCGCCCACCACGAGCCAGTCAGGTGATTGCGCCATGCCAGCGCCGAATACAGCTTGACTGCGCCCATGATGCAGGTCACACGCCTTGCATACAGCAATACTGGCCTGCAAGGCATCCCAGGTGTCAGGTATTTCTTGCGGCGTGCGCGGTGGCGTGTGCGGCGACGCCTGAGCGACAACTGCAGGCGCTTTCGCAAGCCCCGCACCCGACTTCATAACGGCGAATGCCTCGTCGCGTGCTGCCATGGCATCAGCGGCGTGCCTGCCAGCTATGCTATCGGTCGCATCGGCAGGGTTGGATGCAGCTCGGCTTTGTGCAAGACCTCTGTCGTCGCTGGATACGTCATGCATAGCGCGAGCCAGCCCAGCCTCATGCCCCGCCACGCGTGCTGAAACGCTTGAAACGTCTGCTTCACCACCTTGCGGCGCTTGCGGCCCTGCAGCTGCCTGACCGAAAGGTTCGGCGTCAGCCACATAATGCGCCAGCATTTGACGATCTATGCCAAGCTCTTGCAGCCAGGCAAGCTGAAGAGCATCGAGCCTGGGTGCATTCATTGGCTTGCTCCCGACTGCCCCGGCGCACCTGAAAGCGGCACCGCCCCCTTCTTGCCGCCAGTATCAGCAGGCAAGTCGGCATCAAGATTTTTCTGCATAACCAGCCCGTCTTCACGCTGCCCATGACCAGCAGGATAGTACGCTTTGCGTGTGGCGATCACCTGGAAGCCCAGACGTTCATAAAACGTAATGGCCTTTTCATTGGAAGGACGCACCTCAAGCAGCAAAGCGGGCAGACCGCGCTCGCGTGCGCGTCGCTCACAGTGCTGCAACAGCGTATTGCCGACGCCATGACTCTGACAATCTGGGCGTACTGCAATAACCAGAATATGCGCAATATCAGGCGCATGCATGGCCATGTAAAACCCAACCACTGCGCCGCCTTGCCTGGCAACCCAGGCTGAATAGCCAGCATCCAGGCCATCGGCAAAATTGCCACGTGACCAGGGAAACGACTGAACCGAGCGTTCGATATCAGCAACGGCGTTGAGGTCATCGCGCCTCATCACATCAATAATGACCTGGCCAATACCCGGAGCAACCACGGTGGGCTCTAGCATCGGCGCACGCGGATTGCCGCCAGCGCCTTCCTGGCGTTCGGCAGTGGTAAAGGCAACCTTATTGCGCACGTACAAAGGCGCTGCCAGATCGGGAGATACCGCCCTTCCTGCATGCCAGTCGCGCAGCGCCAGACGGGCAATACCCTCGGCACTGGCCCGCAGCGCCGGCCCTACCGAGAGCCAGGCACGCTGCTGCGCCAGAAAAACCAATGCTGGGTACTCAGCAACCGCATCACCCAGCAGTCTGATGCCATCTTTTGGCTGGCCAGCAGACCTATACGCCTGATCGAGCCAAGCCCCGACATCATCAACGGCCAGCAATACGGGCGGCTGCAACATCTTCCACCCCTGTGTGCCTTCAAGGCCATAAGCCGCAAGGTATACCTCGGCCATGCGTGCGTCCTGCACCACAACCCGTATTGCGGCAGGCATGTCACCCCGTGCAGCGTAGTCTTGGTCAGCGACAGCAAGCAGTGATGACACCGGGATAACGGGCATGTTTAGCGCAAAAGCAATGCCCTGAGTGACACCGCAGGCCACGCGCAGCCCCGTAAAGCCGCCAGGCCCCTGGCCAAACGCAATGGTTGAAACTTGGTTACGCTGGACCCCGGCGCTCGCAAGCACCTCATCTATCATGGGCAGCAAGCGTTCGGCGTGTTCGGCCGTGGCGTCGTGGCTAGCCGACTGAACGGCGACCCCTTCTTGCGATTGAGAAAGAAGGGCCACGCCGCACAGGCTGGAGGAAGTCTCGAGGGCGAGAATATGCAGTGTCATAGGAAGCCATTTTATACGGGGATACTGCCTCTGCGCCCAAGTGTGACCAAATGCTCGCCTGCGAGGCATCACAAGAGTACACTTGCAGGTAACGGCTCACATGCTTTCGCACCCGGCGCACCGAACCATCGCAGGCATTAACAATTACTACGCATGCCGCGCCCGCGCTGTTGCCCCACCAATAATCAGTTCAAAAGCATAATTAAAGACATTGTTGGATAGTAAGATCGCACCGCTCGTAACGGCTATTTGTAACAATTAATACCGTCAACAGAACAATTGCTTCACAAAAATGTAACACTGAAATCGACGAATCAATTAAGATGTAATTTGTTGCTACGCACCCCTGTACGGGTTTCCTCTACCCTGTTACATTTTCCACCATGAATACTCAGAACCAAACGCTCTCTCGCAAAATTCTCATCGTCGATGACGATCCCCGGCTGCGCGATTTACTGCGCCGCTATCTTACAGAGCAGGGGTTTAATGTCTTTGTCGCCGAAGACGCCAAAGAAATGGGCAAGCTGTGGCAACGCGAACATTTTGATCTGCTCGTGCTTGACCTGATGCTTCCTGGTGAAGACGGCCTGTCTATCTGTCGTCGGTTACGTGGCGGACACGACAACACCCCCATTATCATTCTTACGGCCAAGGCCGAAGAAATCGATCGTATTGTTGGCCTCGAAATGGGCGCTGACGATTATCTATCCAAGCCGTTCAACCCGCGTGAACTGCTCGCCCGAGTTAATGCCATTTTGCGCCGTCGTGGCACAGAAGAGCACCCCGGTGCGCCCAGCCAAGAAAACGAGTCCATAGAATTCGGTCCCTACGTACTTAACCTGTCCACGCGTACGCTTATGCGCAACGACGAGCAAGTACCTATCACCACCGGCGAATTTTCTGTACTTAAAGTGTTTGCGCGTCATCCAAAAATACCGCTGTCACGCGACAAGCTCATGGAGCTGGCGCGAGGCCGCGAGTACGAAGCATTTGACCGCAGCCTCGATGTGCAAATTTCTCGTCTGCGTAAACTGATCGAGCCCAATCCTTCCAAACCCGTCTTTATTCAGACGGTATGGGGGCTGGGATATGTATTTGTGCCCGATGGGGGCAACTGATCATTTGCTGGCGCCTTAAGCTGGCAACATAATGGCTCAATCGTCTCCCCTAACAGCGAAGCGCGCCTCGCGCCTTCGCCTTGGCTTGTTCAGCCGCTCCTTTCTACTTCTGGCTGCTCTTATGCTGGTCAGTCTGGGGGCGTGGCTGCAAGTCTTTTTCAGCATGGAAGAGGGTCCGCGCGCCATCCAGATGGCCCAGCGGGTAGCGACGGCCGTCAGTATCACACGCTCTGCCCTCATTTACGCACCGCCAAGTGTACGGCCCGCCCTTTTACTCGACCTGGCAACCAAAGAAAGCCTGCGCGTTCAGCCGCGGGATCAGGCCGACACGCTGCAGCCACTGCCCGACTCCAATTACTGGAATCATGTCGCTCAAGAAATCCATTCGCGCCTGGGCGGTGACACTAATGTCATGTGGAGCGTCAACGATGTCCCTGGCATCTGGGTCAGCTTTGAGATTAATACCGACCAATACTGGCTGGTATTTGATCGCGAACAACTGGGCCTGACTGCTGGCCCAGAATGGCTGGGCTGGGGCGCCACCGCGCTGCTTCTCGCGCTCATCGGTGCCGCAGTCAGTGTACGTTTCGTCAATCGACCGCTCGCCCGGCTGGGCAACGTAGCGCGTCAGCTGTCCCGTGGTGAAACCCCTACCCCTTTGCCCGAAAAAGGCCCGGCCGAAATCCGCGACATGAATGTGGCCTTTAATCGCATGGCCCGCGATATACGGCAGGCAGAAGCTGACCGCGAGATCATGCTTGCCGGCATATCGCATGATTTGCGCACGCCATTGGCCCGGATGAGGCTAGAAATCGAGTTAAGCAACGTCACCGACGAAACCCGCCTGGCCATTGACGAAGACCTGGCCCAGATTGACCACAGCATCGACCAGCTGATGGAATACGCTCGACCTGCCGGGCAGGCGCCAGAGCAAGGCATTGATGTGTCGTCAGTACTGGGCGAGCTGCTCGAACGCGAACGCAGTCACACCGAATCGTTGGGCGGTATCTTGACGGGGTCCATCGAACCCGGGCTGTATGCCAAGATCAACGCCTACGACCTTAAGCGCGTCGTCAGCAACCTTATCGAAAACGCCCGACGTTATGGGCGCTCACGCTCTGACGACAAAGTCCGCATACAGCTTGTGGCAAAGCAACAAGGTAATGTTCTGGCCATTGAAGTAAAAGACCAGGGCACAGGCATTGCCCCTACCGATATACAGCGCCTGTTGCGGCCCTTTTCGCGCGGCGAGTCGGCGCGCACCGGGGTTAGCGGTGCAGGTCTGGGCCTGGCCATTGTTGAGCGCTTGCTGGGCCAGGTCGGTGGGCAACTCCAGCTGCTTCCAGCAGCGGGAGGCGGGCTTGTGGCGCGCATAGAATTGCCCAAAGCCCGTATCAGAAATTTTCCAGTAGACAATCAGGGCTGATGTTCGCGTAGAATCAAATAGAATCTATGTCAGAGGCAAGCGCATCGCTCTGCCTGACACTACGCAATCAGGACCTTTATGAAAACCATAGGCGACAAACTCGAACCCTTTAAAGTAGCAGGCGTCAAACCGGGCTTTACCCATTACGAAGAAAACGGTATGTCTGCGCTCGAAGAAATCACTGAAAGTTCGTTTCCAGGCAAATGGAAAGTCATTTATTTCTATCC
Source organism: Pusillimonas sp. ANT_WB101 (assembly GCF_008369125.1). Lineage (NCBI taxonomy): Bacteria > Pseudomonadati > Pseudomonadota > Betaproteobacteria > Burkholderiales > Alcaligenaceae > Pusillimonas > Pusillimonas sp. ANT_WB101. The sequence continues at coordinate 244,020 of NZ_VOAY01000006.1, forward strand.
CAAAGACTTTTCCTTCGTCTGCCCTACCGAAATCGTAGGGTTTAACAACCTGACCACTGATTTCGACGATCGCGATACGGTTCTTATGGGCGGTTCGAGCGACAACGAGTTTGTAAAGCTGGCCTGGCGCCGCGAGCACCCAGACCTGGCCGTCGTGGCGCATTACCAATTTGGCGACACCAGTGGTGCGCTCATCGACCAACTGGGCATACGCGACAAAACCGACGGCTGCGCCTTCCGAGCCACATTTATTGTCGACCCAGATAACATCATCCAGCATGTTTCGGTCAACAACCACAATGTGGGCCGCAATCCCGAAGAAATTCTGCGCGTGCTCGATGGCCTGCAAACCGAAAGGCTGTGCCCGTGCAATCGGTCTGTAGGTGGCGATACGCTGTAGCCACCCGTTCGCTCGACGATACGGCACAAGCGGCCGGTGATTGCCGCTCAGAGGCGGCTCACTCATAAGCCCATCTTAACGTCGAGCCAGCAGGGCCACCACCGTCGCGGCAATGCCTTCTTTGCGGCCAAGATACCCCAAGCCCTCGTTGGTTTTGGCTTTTATATTGACGTCGCCAGCCTGCAATTGAAGATCGTGCGCAATATTGTCAGCCATTGCGGGTGCATGCGGCCCCATTTTTGGCGCCTGTGCATGTATGGTGGCATCTACATTTACCACATGCCACCCTGCGTCTCTGACCTTTTGCATGGCGTCACGCAACAGAACACGACTGTCGGCGCCCTTATAACGGGCGTCAGTGTCAGGAAAATGCCGACCTATGTCACCCAGCCCGGCCGCACCAAGAATTGCATCGGTTACCGCATGCAGCAGCACATCGGCGTCAGAGTGACCCAGCAGCCCATGCGAATGCGGAATACACACACCGCCGATGATCAATGGGCGGCCTTCAACCAGCGCATGCACGTCAAACCCCTGCCCTACACGAAACGGAACACTCATTCTTTCTCCAGACATGCTGACCACATGGCCCGCAATACGTATACATAAACATCTAACGACGCCATGCGCCGCCTCTAACCGCCGGGATGGCCGCTGCGCAGCAGACGGATCACAACCATTTTTCCATGAGCGCGAAGTCTTCAGGCCAGGTAACCTTGAAATTACGCACCGACCCCGGAACCAGGCACGGCGTATAGCCGGCCCGCTCAAGCGCTGACGCTTCGTCAGTAATAGCGTCAAAATAAGGCGCGGCCGCTTCAAGCGCTGCAAGCAGACGACCGGCCAGAAACATTTGGGGCGTTTGAGCCAGCCACAAGCCATCGCGCGGCACAGATTCTGCCACAACCGCAGCGTCTCGCGATGACACCTTAGATTGTGGGGCACCCACACGATGCTCGGATGTGCCGCAGCTCTCGCCGTCTGGCGTCAAAGCGCTACTCGGCACACTAACACTCGTCTTGACGTGCTGTACCATGTCAGCAGTGTCATGAGTGCTGGCCGCACGCTTGACCGTATCGGCAACGGGTTGTGCAAGCAGGCCACCTGCCCTGTTACTCAGGCATGTATCAATAAGACGGCCGAGCGCATCAATAGGCAGACCCGGCCTGGCTGCGTCGTGCACCAGCACCCAGTCGTCGGGATCGAGTCTTGCGTCGCGCAGCGCCGCCAACACCGTTTCTGCCCGCGTAGGGCCGCCGCAGGGGCGCCACACCGTGCGCGGCAACCCTGAGAGCACCTGTGCCACCCATGGGTCGGAAGCCGCCACTGCGACCCTTACCTGAGCAATACGAGCATCAGCCAGCAACGCCTGCACCGACAAGCGCAACATGGGCTCACCGTTGAGCAGACGATATTGTTTGGGCAAGGCACGCGCCGTCAAGCCGGCGTCATTGGGCCCTTTACGTGCGGTCAGCGCCCTGGCGCCGATGCCTGCGGCAGGAACAATTGCAATCAGTTTCTTGTGCATAAGAATCCCATTTTATAATGGCAGCATACATGGCTATCGAAACAGACTCCCCACTATCCCTTTCTTCCACCCAGCAGACGCTTGCTGCCCTGAAACCTGGGCAAAGGCTCATCCAGCCTTTGCCTCCCGGTTCGGGTGATGCATGGCTGCTGGCTGACCTCGCGCGTCAGTCGGGTAACACAATTGTCGTGGTGTGCGCCGACCCACTGGCAGCGCAGCGGCTGGCCGAAGAGGTGCTGCTGTTTGCGCCTGATCTGCGGGCACGCCAACTGCCAGACTGGGAAACCCTGCCCTACGACAGCTTCTCACCCCATCAAGATCTGGTATCAGAGCGCCTGCGCACCATGCACGCACTCATGCAGCGCAGCGTCGACATTCTTACCGTACCGGTGACCACGGCGCTGTATCGCCTGGCCCCGCCTGAGTTCATGGCGGCCTATACGTTTTCGTTCACCCAAGGCGACACGCTGGACGAAGAAGGGCTACGCAGCCAGCTAACGCTTGCTAATTATTCGCATGTCACACAGGTTACGTCTCCTGGCGAGTTCTGCATACGGGGCGGCCTCATTGATCTGTTCCCCATGGGTTCGGTCCTGCCCTATCGTCTCGACCTGTTTGACAACGAAATCGAATCCATACGCAGTTTCGATATCGACACACAGCGCAGCCTGTACCCCGTCAAGAGTGTGCAGTTGCTGCCCGGCCGAGAGTTCCCCATGGACGAGGCGGCCCGCAACCGCTTCCGGGCCAGGTTTCGCGAAACCTTCGAGGGCGACCCTTCGCGCGCGCTGCCTTACAAAGACATCGGCAATGGCATCGCCTTCGCCGGTATTGAATACTACCTGCCCCTGTTCTTCGACACCACCGCCACGCTGTTTGACTACCTCCCTGCACAGGCGATCACGGTTAGCATGGGGGACATCAGCGGTGCCATTCAGCGTTTTACTCAAGACACCCACAGTCGCTATCAGTTTCTGAAAAGCGATCGCGAGCGGCCCATACTGCCACCCGAGCGCTTGTTTCTCAATGAAGAAGCCCTTTTTGGGCAGTTCAAGGGGTTTGCCCGGCTCGCACTCACCGGCGAACCGCCACACCCTGAATTCTTTCTGCCGCCTCAGGTTGCCGTGGCGCGTCGGGCCGAAGACCCGGTAGCCAGCCTGCGCAAACTTATCGGCCACGAAGGTGGTCGTATCGTGCTGTGTGCTGATTCAGCCGGGCGACGCGAAACCCTGGTGCAAATGCTGGCCGAGTTCGGCATAAGCCCCGATACCGGGGTTGAGTCGCTGCAAGATTTCTTCCACTCAGACAGCCACTTCGCCCTGGTAACAGCCCCCCTAACCCTGGGCTTTGGCGTAAACGACCAGCGCATCACACTGCTGACAGAAAATGATCTGTACCCCACACAGGCCAGGCCCACGCGTCGAGGTCGACGCACGCAGGAGCGCAGCAGCGACATCGAGGCCATGGTACGTGACCTCTCCGAGCTGCGCGCAGGCGATCCCGTCGTTCATGCCCAGCATGGCATAGGACGCTACCTGGGCCTTAAAGAAATGGATCTGGGCGAAGGGCTGATGGAGTTTCTCCATCTTGAATACGCCAACGGCAGTACCCTGTATGTGCCCGTATCTCAACTGCATGTTATCGCACGCTACAGCGGCGCCGACCCCGAGCAGGCCCCACTGCACCAATTAGGCTCAGGCCAATGGGACAAAGCCCGCCGCAAGGCCGCCCGTCAGGTGCGCGATGCTGCCGCCGAATTACTGTCGCTTTATGCCCTGCGCGCCGCGCGCGAAGGGTTTCGTTTCAAGCTTCCACCTGCTGACTACCAGGCCTTTGCTGAAGGGTTTGGGTTCGAAGAAACCCCCGACCAAGCGGCCGCCATTGAAGCAGTTCTTGGTGATATGACTTCTGGCCAACCCATGGATCGCCTGGTTTGCGGTGATGTGGGTTTCGGCAAAACCGAAGTCGCCCTGCGTGCTGCGTTTGTGGCGGTCATGAATGGAAAGCAGGTCGCCTTGCTGTGCCCCACCACGCTGCTGGCCGAGCAGCATGCCCAGACCTTTGCCGACCGCTTTGCCGATTGGCCTGTAAAAATCGCCGAACTCTCGCGCTTCCGTTCGAGCAAAGAAGTGTCGGCGGCCATCGAGGGCCTTAACAACGGCACCATCGACATTGTAATTGGCACCCACAAAATCTTATCCAAAGACGTCAAGTTCAAGCGGCTTGGTCTGGTGCTCATCGACGAAGAGCACCGCTTTGGTGTGCGCCAAAAAGAGGCACTCAAGGCCTTGCGCGCCGAGGTCGACATACTTACGCTCACGGCCACGCCTATCCCACGCACCTTAGGCATGTCGCTCGAAGGTATACGTGATTTCTCGGTTATTGCAACCGCCCCTCAAAAGCGTCTGGCCATCAAAACCTTTGTACGGCGCGAAGACGGTAGCACCATACGTGAAGCAATACTTCGTGAACTCAAACGGGGCGGGCAGGTGTACTTTTTGCATAATGAGGTAGAAACCATTCTCAACCGGCGCGCCAAGCTCGAAGAACTGGTGCCCGAAGCGCGCATCGCGGTTGCGCACGGCCAAATGCCAGAGCGCGAGCTTGAAGACGTCATGAAGGGTTTCTATCAGCAACGCTATAACGTATTGCTATGCACCACCATTATTGAAACCGGCATTGACGTGCCCACCGCCAACACCATTGTCATCCACCGCGCAGACCGCCTGGGCCTGGCTCAGCTGCACCAATTGCGCGGACGGGTGGGCCGATCACATCACCAGGCCTATGCCTATCTCTTGACCCCTGGCGAAGATGCCATCACCAACAACGCCAAGAAGCGCTTGGAGGCTATACAGGCCATGGAAGAACTTGGCTCGGGCTTTTTCCTGGCCATGCATGACCTCGAGATCCGCGGAACAGGCGAAGTACTGGGCGAATCGCAATCAGGCAACATCCACGAGATTGGTTTCTCCATGTATTCAGACATGCTTAACACCGCTGTGCGTGCGCTCAAGTCTGGTGAAGAGCCCGACCTCGAGTCCCCGTTTGCTGCTCAGTGCGAGGTAAACCTGCATGCATCGGCACTGCTGCCAGCCGATTATTGCCCTGATGTCCAGGCTCGCTTGGGGCTGTATAAAAAGCTGTCACATGCTCGCCACGAAGACGACCTCATCCTAATACAAGAAGAGCTCATCGACCGCTACGGGAAACTGCCAGAGGCTGCCCAAACCCTGATTGCCACACACCGACTGCGCATTCATGCAGAGCCTATGGGGGTCATTAAGATCGAGGCCAGCGAAGGTCAGGCATCGGTGCAGTTTTCTGCCAAACCCAATGTCGACCCGCTGCGTATTATTGAACTGCTGCAAAAGCGCAGAGATGTGCGCCTGGCAGGCCAGGACAAACTTAAAATTGAAATAAAAGAAGGGCAAAAGGTTGCTACGCGCATAGACGCGGTGCGAAGCGTGCTTGCTGCCCTGCAGTAACGCAGCACCGCTGACCTTTTTACGGCAACCGGGCGTTTAACGCGTCAGGTTGCCTGACAAGGGCTTCACACTGCCCTGCCAGCATGCCATCGCCCCGTGGCATGCCTCGTTCAGCTTAGTGGGCGCGCCGGAACCAGTTCAAAATGGCATCGAGTGGGCTAAAATTTAATGCAAAACTGGCCTGCTCGCGTACTACCGGTTTAGCGCGGTAGGCCACAGAATACCGCGCCAATGCCAGCATTTTCAAATCATTGGCGCCATCGCCTACCGCAATAATTTGCGCACTTGTGGCGCCCAACTCGTCGGCCAAGGCTTGCAGGTGCGCGGCCTTGGCGGCCGCATCAACAATAACGCCACTAACACGACCCGTAAGCAAGCCGCCCTGTTCTTCGAGCACGTTGGCGTGGCAGGCATCTAGCCCCAGACGTTGCTTCATCCGTTCGGTAAAAAACGTAAAACCACCAGAAACCAACAAGGTTTTCACCCCGTGGCGCTTTACGCCTGCGATCAATTCCTCAGCGCCAGGGTTGAGCCGCAGCCTTTCTTCATAGACACGCTCCAGCGCCTGCACCGGCACACCTTCGAGCAAGGCCACCCGGCGTGTCAGGCTTTCCGCAAAATCCGTAATTTCGCCGCGCATGGCAGCCTCAGTAATGGCCGCCACCTCGGCCTTGCGCCCCGCCATATCGGCGATTTCATCAATGCATTCAATATTGATGAGAGTGGAGTCCATATCCATGGCCAGTATGCGGCAATCAGCGAGGCGGTCAACGTGTGGCAAAAAGGCGTAGTCCATGCGCGCTTCTTCGCAGAGTTTGGCAATGGCGCTGTGGCCTTCATCGTCTACCTCAAGCAATCGCACCGCTGTGGGGCTAAGTTCTTGTACCCCTTGAGCGCCGGCCAGTGCCGCAATTTTTTCGATATTGGCCGCAACAATGTGCGGCCCCTGGATAATTAGATGGCTCATGCAATGTCCGAAAAAAACGGCCTTGCGGCCGTGGGTGCGCGGCCGTATGAACGAACCGCGCTATGCGTTACATCAGGCCGATTAACGAGCCTTGCCGTGCTTGCGTCGACGCAGCAGGTACTTAAGCACAAAGCCCGGGTACCCAAGCACCACGAAAAGACAAAGCGTAATGGCGTAAAACTGCCAAGTCTGAGTAAAGACATTACCAAGGTTAAGCTCAAATGCAAACCCCAGCACACCAACCAGGCCATAAAAAACCAGCAATTCAATCAGCCTGACCAGAAATGACTTCTCAACCCGAGCGTTGCGACTGCGCCACCCTGGGTATGTGAGCACAAGGCCCGCCAATATCAGGGCGCCAATAAGCCGCAACGTAAACAGCAGCGCAGACGCTGTATCGCCTGCCAATAAAATGGCGCCACCTATAAGCCAATACCCAAGCCAGGCAACACCCACAAGCGCGCAAAAGAATAGCAGCGATCCTGGCCAACGTAGCCAGGCGGGGGCGGGACTCTCCTCATTTTGCATCCAAGGAAGCACGACAAAAGGCCGTTCTGACAAAAAGGGCAGATTTGCCGTCAGCAGCGCAAGCCCGATAACAAACCATACTGCGAAGGACTGACTCATTGACTTCCTAAGGAGATTATCTGACTGACCAGCTATTGAAACTTCAGCGACCCTTCAATAACGCTGACGCACAAAGCCATCAGACCACCGGGGAGTATACCCAGGCCGATAATGAGCAAGCCATTGACCGACATCATGCCTTTGGTAATTACGCCATAGCTGATCGGAGCAACCTCGCCTTCAGGCTCATCAAAGTATGCCGCCTTCACCACCCGCAAATAGTAGAACGCACCAATGAGCGAGAACATAACGGCCACAACAGCGAGCCAGACATAGCCTGCGCTGATCAACGCCTGCAGCACTGCTAACTTGGCATAAAAGCCTGCCAGCGGCGGGATGCCTGTGAGCGAGAACATCGCCAGCAGCAGCATGGCAGCCAGAACAGGATCGCGTCGGTTCAGGCCTTTAAGATCAGAAATATTTTCGCACTCAAACCCACGTCGGCTCAACAGAAGAATAAGGCCGAAGGTTACCAGCGTGGTCAACACGTAGATGACGACGTAGAACAGGGCCGAGCCATACGCCGAACCAGCCGTGACCATGTCATTGTGCACGCCGGACAACAAGCCCAGGAACACAAAACCCATGTGCGAAATAGTGGAGTACGCCAACATGCGCTTGAAGTTGGTTTGGACAATAGCCGTGATATTACCGACAGCCAGCGACAGCACGGCGATAATAAGCAGCATGGGTTGCCAGTCGATAGCAATACCGTGCAAACCTTCAATGAGTAGACGTAATGTTATGGCAAAGGCGGCAAGCTTGGGTGCCGCAGCAACAATAAGTGTGACCGCAGTAGGTGCACCCTCATACACATCGGGTGCCCACATATGAAATGGCGCGGAAGCCATTTTAAATGCCAGACCCGCGACGATGAATACCGAACCAAATACCAGCGGCAGGCGCTCTGCGTTGCCGCTGCCGATAACCTGGGCGATAAGACGCAGGTTCAGTTGCCCGGTGGCACCATAAATCATCGACATGCCATACAACATTACACCCGAGGCCAAAGCACCGAGCACAAAATACTTCATGGCTGCCTCGGTGGCTGTAACGTCATCACGACGCAAAGCGATCAGCGCATACAGCGAGAAGGACATAAGCTCCACACCCAGATACACCGTGAGCATGCTGCCGGCAGAGATCATGACAAACTGACCCAGTAGCGCAAGCAGCGTAAGCGAGTACAACTCGCCACCGTGCGTCAGCATGTCGCGATCTTCGGCGTACTCTCGACCGTATACCAGCGTAGCAATAACGGCGATGCAAGATAGCAGCTTAAGAAAATGCGATAACGGATCAACGACATACAGGCCGCCGAAAGAATTGCCACTTACCCCCTGGCTCCATTGCCAGGCAGTGACAATCGCAAGAAGAAATACAGTGGCGACACTGAACAGAAACGTGCCATGCCTGACTTTCGACTTGCTGAACGAGTCGAACAGCAATGCCGCGCAGGCCATGATCAAAAGCAGGATCTCAGGCAGAGCCAGGGCGAAATGATATTGGTTTTGCATAATAGTTCTGGTCTACAGTTTCGAGACGGAAACGTGCTGGAGCAGCGCCTCCACTGACACGTGCATGACATCCGTAAACGGCTTGGGATAGATACCCATGTACAGCACTGCGATCGCCAAAAGGCCCATAATGAAAAATTCCCGCGAGTTCAGATCACTCATGCCGCGTACATTGTCATTGGTCATTTCGCCGAACGCCACACGCTTGAGCATCCATAGCGAATACGAGGCACCGAGAATCAGCGCAAGGGCAGCAAGCAGGCCTATCCAGAAGTTGTATTGAACTGCCCCCATGATGACCGTGAACTCACCAACAAAACCGCTGGTGGCTGGCAAGCCCGCATTGGCCATGGAAAACAGTACGAAAAACGTCACGAAACGGGGCATAACGTTGATGACACCGCCATAGGCAGCAATTTCACGCGTATGCAGGCGGTCATAAAGAACACCAATACACAGAAACATGGCTCCCGAGACAAAGCCGTGAGAAATCATCTGGATGATGGCACCCTCGACGCCAACGGCATTGAATACGAAAAAGCCCAGCGTCACAAAGCCCATGTGAGCGACTGACGAATAGGCCACCAGCTTCTTCATGTCATCTTGAACGATGGCAACCAGCCCGATATAAATAACGGCAACCAACGACAGCGCGATCATCATGCCGGCCAAGCTGTGCGAGGCGTCAGGCGTAATGGGTAGCGAGAATCGCAGAAAACCGTATGCCCCCAACTTCAGCATGATGGCGGCCAGCACCACCGAACCACCGGTAGGCGCCTCAACGTGTGCGTCCGGCAACCATGTATGCACTGGCCACATTGGCACCTTGACGGCAAAGGCCGCTAGCAGGGCAAGAAAAATGAGAATTTGCGGCGTGTAGCTAAGCTTGAGTGCGTGCCATTCGAGAATATCGAAAGAACCGCCTGCAGCCCACCACAGATAGATAAACGCAATCAGCAACAGCAGCGAACCCAGCAGCGTGTACAAGAAAAACTTGATGGCTGCATAAACGCGATTTGGTCCGCCCCACACGCCGATGATGAGATACATGGGAATGAGGGTTGCCTCAAAGAACACATAAAACAGCATGCCATCGAGTGAGGCAAACACACCAACCATAAAGCCCGACAAAATCAGGAAGGCTGCCATGTATTGCGCTATGCGACTGGTGATCACTTGCCAGCCTGCCAGCACCACAATAATCGTGATGAAGGCCGTTAGCAGGACAAACCACAGCGAGATGCCATCTATGCCCAGGTGGTAATTGATGGAAAAGGTTTCGATCCAGGGCGCCATCTCGACAAACTGCATGTTTGCCGTCGTCGGGTCGAAACCTGTGTACAGCGGGATCGTCACCAGAAAGCCAAGCACCGCGCCGACGAGCGCCACCGTGCGGGTAAGCTCCGGTCGGTCGTCACGCCCCACCAACAGCACGAGCAGGCCCGCAATGATGGGAACAAAAATCGAAAGTGTTAGCCAGGGAAGAGTAGAAGACGCCATGTTGCTAACCATCATTTAACCGTCAGTACGAAAAAGGAGATAAAAGCCATGATCCCGACGATCATTGCAAAGGCGTAATGGAAAATATAGCCCGACTGCAAGTGCCGGCTGACTGCAGACACCCAGCCCACAAGGCGAGCACTGCCGTTGACCATCAGCCCATCGATAAGACCACGGTCGCCCGCCTGCCAGAAGCCCCTACCCAACATTCGAGTGCCGCGGGCCATTACTTGCTCGTTAAACCAGTCGGCATAGTACTTGTTCTCGAGTACACGATACAGGAACGACAGATTGTTCTTGATGGCAGCTGGCACCCTGGGATTAATGAGATAGCAATACCAGGTAACCACCAGCCCGGCAATCATCAGCCAGAACGGCACCGTCGAGAAACCATGAATGGCGTAGGCAACCCATCCATCCCAGTGATGTGCAAGCTCAGCCATGGCAGGGTGCTGCGGAAGGTTGACGATCGCGTCGCCAAAATAACCATCGAACAGCAGTGGGTCAATAAACCAGAAACCTGCAACCACAGATGGAATAGCCAGAAGCACCAGCGGCAGCGTGACCACCCATGGCGATTCTTTGGGCGCCCCGCCGTGGTGATCATGGTCGTCGCCATGCCCGTGTGCTGCAACGGCATGTGTATCAAAGCGCTCTTTACCGTGGAACACCAAGAAATACACACGGAACGAATACACCGATGTCACAAACACGCCGATGAGTGTGGAGTAATACGCAAAGCTCGCACCCCACACATTGGCGGCGCCTGCCGCTTCGATGACGTGCTCTTTGGAGTAGAACCCCGAGAAGAAAGGCGTGCCCACCAGAGCAAGCGTACCAATAAGAAAAGTGATCCAGGTAATGGGCATGTATTTGCGCAGTCCACCCATATTGCGGATGTCCTGATCGTGATGCATGCCGATGATGACCGAGCCTGCCCCAAGAAACAGCAAAGCCTTGAAAAAGGCGTGCGTCATCAAGTGGAAGATGGCTACGGAGTAAGCCGAGGCCCCCAGCGCAACGGTCATATAACCCAGTTGTGACAGCGTCGAGTAGGCGATGACGCGTTTGATGTCATTTTGGACAATACCCAGAATACCCAGGAACAGCGCACCGATGGAACCGATGATGATGATGAACGAGAGTGCCGTGTTCGATAACTCAAACAGCGGCGAGAAACGCGCCACCATAAAGATACCCGCCGTTACCATGGTGGCCGCGTGAATCAGCGCCGAGATGGGCGTAGGACCTTCCATGGAATCAGGCAACCAGGTATGCAACGGTACTTGAGCGGATTTACCCATGGCACCCACAAACAGGCAAATGCAAGCTACTGTAAGCATTTGCCAGTCGCTGCCAGGGAAGCCAATTTTGGCCAGCGCATCAGCCTGAGAAAAAACATCGGCGTAGTTCAGGCTACCGCTGTATGCAAACAGCAGGCCTATGCCCAATATGAAACCGAAGTCGCCAACCCGGTTGACCAGAAACGCTTTGAGGTTGGCATAAACGGCTGTTGAGCGGGTGTACCAGAAGCCTATCAGCAGATACGACACTAGACCCACTGCTTCCCAACCGAAGAACAGCTGCAACATGTTATTGGCCATGACCAACATAAGCATGGAGAAGGTGAACAACGAGATATAAGAGAAGAAGCGTGAATAACCCGGGTCATCGACCATATAGCCTATGGTGTAGATATGCACCATTAGCGATACGAACGTTACCACCACCATCATGAGGGCGCTGAGCGAATCAATGAGAAAGCCGATTTCAACGCGGGTGGTGCCGATCACGCTCCAGGTGTAGAGCATGCCGTTGTAGGTATGACCGTCAAGCACCTGAAACAGTACGACAACTGATCCGATAAACGAGATCATAACGCCTGCAATCGTGATGCGGTGTGCGGCGAAACGCCCGATCCAGCTTCCCAGAAAGCCGGTGCCGAAAAAGCCAGCGAGCAAGGCTCCAGCCAGAGGAGCCAGGGCAATCAACAGATAAAGACTTGGTGAATTCATGATATTTGCAACCCCATCAACCCTTGAGCTGGTCAAGTTCTTCGACGTTGATCGTTTTCAGGTTGCGGAACAGCAACACCAAGATCGCCAGGCCAATAGCCGCTTCAGCGGCGGCCACCGTAAGAACAAAAAATACAAAGACCTGCCCCGACAAATCGCCGGACCACGTCGAAAACGCTACAAAGTTCATGTTGGCTGAAAGCAGTATCAGCTCAATGGACATAAGCAAAATAATAAGATTGCGTCGGTTCAGAAAGAACCCGAAGATACCAATGGCGAAGAGAATTGCGCCCAGTATCAGATAGTGTGCGAGCGTCAGTGTCATTTGTTCTCCCCCTTTTCAGGTTCGGCAGCCGGTGCTTCAGTTTGTGACGGAATGCTGATCAGACGAAGCCGATCTTGGGACTTGACCTTAACCTGTTCCGAAGGACGGTTACGCTTGACGTCACCACGCTTGCGCATGGTGAGCGCAATGGCAGACACCATGCCCACCAGCAAAATAACACCCCCCACCTGCACCGCAAAAACATAATCGGTGTACATGGCTGTACCCAGTGCCAGGGTATTGTCGAAGTCATCGGCTATGGCGGCTGCAGGGCCGGCATCAAACCAGGTGCGCACCAGCACAAAAGCCATCTCAAGGACCATGATGAAACCAATGCCAAGGCCCAGTGGCAGATATATTTTGAGACCAGTCTTCAGGGTTTCCATGCGCACATCGAGCATCATGACCACGAACAAAAAAAGCACCATGACGGCGCCTACGTAGACAATAAGCAACAATAGCGACACAAACTCGGCGCCCAGCAGCATCCAGAGCATGGATGCCGTGAAGAAAACCAGGATAAGGTGCAACACGCCGGTAACCGGACTAGTGGCAGTGATAACGCGGAAGGCGGCCACCACCAGCACGATGGCCAGGAGATAGAACAGTACTGTAGTAAAAATCATAGGTGTCTCTGGTCTGCCATCATCGGTAAGGAGCATCTTCGGCACGGCGGCGTGCTATCTCGGGCTCGTAACGGTCGCCAATGGCCAGCAGCATATCTTTGGTGTAGTACAGGTCACCGCGCTTTTCACCGTGGTACTCAGAAATATGCGTCTCGACGATAGAATCGACGGGACAGCTTTCCTCGCAGAAACCACAGAAAATGCACTTGGCCAGATCGATGTCATAGCGTGTGGTGCGGCGCGTACCATCGTCCCGCTCTTCGGATTCAATGGTGATGGCCAATGCCGGACAAACCGCTTCACAAAGCTTGCACGCAATGCAACGCTCTTCGCCATTGGGGTAACGCCTTAAGGCATGCAGCCCTCGAAAACGCGGCGACAGCGGCGTTTTCTCGTGCGGATAACGCTGTGTGATTTTACGCTTGAAAAAATACTTGCCGGTCAGCTTCATGCCTTGCAGCATTTCACTGAGCATGAGACTGCCGAAAAAATCTTTGATCGCTTCCATAATGTTGCCCCTGTGTCCTAGTGCCAGATATTCCAGGGCGTCTGCATCCAGATCGCCACCAATACCAGCCAGACGCCTGTGAACGGAATAAATACCTTCCAGCCCAGGCGCATGATCTGGTCATAGCGATAACGCGGGAACGTCGCACGGAACCAAATAAACATCGAAACCACCACAAACGTTTTCAGGCCCAGCCACAACCAACCGGGAACCCACGTCAGCGGTGCAATTTCCAGGGGAGGCATCCACCCACCCAGGAACATAATGGACGCCAGCGCCGACAACAAAATCATGTTGGCGTATTCGCCCAGGAAGAACAGCGCAAAACCCATGCCCGAATACTCGACCATGGATCCACCCACAATTTCTGACTCACCCTCAACCATGTCAAATGGATGGCGGTTGGTCTCTGCCACGGCTGAAACCACATAAATAACAAAAAGCGGTAACAACGGCAGCCAGTTCCAGGACATGAAGTTGACGCCGCGCTCGGCGAACCACCCCGCCCCTTGACCATTAACAATGCCACTGATATTGAGCGTGCCTGAAACCAGAATAACCGCGACAAACACAAAACCGATGGCCAGTTCGTAGGAAATCATTTGCGCTGCTGCACGCATGCCACCCAGCAAGGCATACTTGGAGTTAGACGCCCAGCCGGCAACGATTACGCCGTAAACCCCAATTGACGTAAGCGCCATAACGAAAAGCAGGCCGGCGTTGATATCGGCCAACACCACTTCAGGCCCAAACGGTATTACGGCCCAGGCGGCAAGCGCCGGCATCAGCGTTACCACAGGTGCCAATATGAACAACAACTTGTTGGCCTTGGCAGGTACGATGACTTCTTTGGTGAGCAGTTTGAACACATCGGCAAAAGGCTGCAGCAGCCCGCGATAACCAACGCGGTTGGGACCAAGACGCACGTGCATGGCACCGATCATCTTGCGTTCCCAATACGTCAGGTAAGCCACACACAAAATAATTGGCACGGCAATGACCAGAATTTTGACGGTCGTCCAGACCACCAGCCAGGGCGTAGGCCCGATAAGCTCCGTGCCAAAGTTCTCAATTGTTGTAAGCCACTCCATCAGGCACGCTCCACCGTCAAGAGGCCAAAGCTGCTACCCAAAGCCGCGCTGGCGTCAAACGCTGCGGCAATGCGAACGCAGCCGGAGGCCACTGTGTCATCCATTTGTGCAGGCAGCGTAACTTGCCCCTGCTCCGACCGAACTATTACCGCATCACCGTCTTCGACACCTAGGCCTGCCAGTGTGGCAGAGGCCATGCGCGCCTTGGGCGGCAGAGAAGCAGCCGTTTCCTGCAAAGGTGCTGACCTGCGCACCAAGGCGTCGGTACGGTAAATAGGCACATCGGCAACGCGTTCCAGACCATCAAGCTTGCTGGACAGGGCCGGTAGCGCCGTCACCTCGTTGGACAGGCGCCCTTCAATACCTCCATCGAGCACTCGGTCGCGCACAGCTTCAGACGTTTCATCGTCAAAGCCTTCAAGCTCAAACAAGTTACCCAGCACCCGCAATACTTTCCAGGCGGGACGCGCATCAGCGTAAGGCGCTGCAACGCCCTTGAAACTCTGCACACGGCCTTCGGCATTAATAAAGGTGCCTGATGTTTCGGTAAATGGCGCAACAGGCAGCATGATGTCTGCCCATGCCTCGGCCGACGAGCGGAAAGGCGTCAAAGCCACGGCGAAGCCTGAATTTTTCAGTGCCTGCAATGCCTGTACGCCATTGTCGCTATCGAGCGATGGCTCAGCATGAAGCACTATGTACGCTTTGCGTGGCTGCTGCAGCATCTGGGTGGCGGTAAGCCCGCCCTCGCCCGGCGTTGCTCCTGCCATGTAGCCCCCCACCGTATTGCCACCGGGGGTAAGAAACCCGAACCGGGCATTGGCGGCATTGGCCAGTGTCGAGGCATTGGCCATGATAAGACTTGCACGATCAGAGGACACGGCCGCGTTACCAAGCAGCACAGCGACACGTTGCCCCGATGCCAGGCTGTCCGCAATGGCACGCGCCTGAGCAGAAGGCTCGACCCCGGCAAAAGCGTGTGGCACAGGCTGACCAGCGGCTGTAGCCAACGCCACAGCAACCTCGGCCAGTGCAGCAGGAATAAGACTTGGCGCAACCGTTAGGCGTACAGCCACCGGAAACAGTGGATCGTCGGCGGCGGAGTCAATAAACGAGACCTGAGTGCCCGACTTGCAGGCCTGGCGCAGACGCTGTGCCATCAGGGGGTGATCTTTACGCAGGAACGAGCCGACCACCAATACGCGATCGAGCTTGTTCAGTTCGGCGACGGGCATGCCCAGCCATGGAATACCTGAAAGCGCGTTATCGAAAGACGGGTCAGTGTTACGCAGCCGGAAATCAATGTTTTCAGATCCTAACGCGCGGGTCAGCCGAGCCAGCAAGGCCAGCTCTTCAGTGGTTGCCGTTGAACTGCCCAGCGCACCGATCTGGTCGGAGCCAAACTGTTCGCGTGCAGTGTTTAGCCCGTGCACGACCAGTTGCAACGCGTCGGCCCATGAGGCCTCGCGCCACTGCCCGTCTTGCCCCTTAACCATGGGATGAGCCAGCCGGTCTTCGGTGTACAGGCCTTCGTACGAGAAACGGTCACGATCACTGAGCCAGCACTCGTTGACGTCTTCGTTTTCGAACGGCACCACGCGCATGACGCGGTCCCGCTTGGTTTGCACCACCAGATTGGCACCAAGACTATCGTGAGGGCTAACCGAAAACCGGCGCCCCAGCTCCCAGGTACGGGCAGACATCTTGAACGGCTTGGACAACAGCGCGCCAACAGGGCAAACGTCAATCATGTTGCCAGACAGCTCCGACTCGACAGCCTCGCCCACAAACGTAGTGATTTCGGCAAACTCACCACGGTTGAGCATACCGACTTCCATGATGCCGCCGATCTCTTGACCTACGCGAATACAGCGTGTGCAATGAATGCAACGTTGCATGGCGTCGGCCGAAATGAGCGGACCCATGTGCTTGCCCACCACGACGCGCTTGGCTTCTTGGTAGCGTGAGGCCGAAGCACCATAGCCCACGGCCAGATCCTGCAGCTGACATTCCCCGCCCTGGTCGCAAACTGGACAGTCAAGGGGGTGATTAATCAGCAAAAATTCCATAACGCTCTTTTGCGCGGCAACCGCTGCAGCAGAACGTGTACGTACCACCATGCCATTGGTAACAGGCGTGGCACAGGCGGGCAAGGCCTTAGGCGCTTTTTCTACTTCAACAAGACACATGCGACAGTTGGCCGCAATGGACAGTTTTTTGTGATAGCAGAAATGCGGTATGTAGACGCCAAGCTTGTGGGCAGCCTGGATAACCATGCTGCCTTCTTCGGCTTCTACTTTGATGCCATCGATGGTGATCTCAACCATTAGCGTATCCTGACCTACAAATATTTGGGCACCACACAGCGCTTATGCTCTATGTGATGTGCGAACTCGTCGCGGAAATGTTTGACAAAGCTGCGTACCGGCATGGCTGCTGCATCAGCGAGCGCGCAAATCGTACGCCCCATCATGTTATGTGCAACCGAGTCGAGCACTTCCATGTCTTCCGGGCGCCCTTCCCCGTTTTCAATACGCTCGACCATGCGATACAGCCAGCCCGTGCCTTCGCGGCAAGGTGTGCACTGACCGCAGCTTTCCTCGAAATAGAAATACGACAGTCGCATCAGCGACTTGACCATGCAGCGCGTGTCATCCATGACAATAACTGCGCCAGAACCAAGCATAGAACCAGCCTTGGCGATGGAATCGTAATCCATATTGGTTTGCATCATGATGTCAGCAGGCAACACGGGCGCACTTGAACCACCTGGAATTACCGCCTTTAGCGTGCGGCCTTCGCGCAGCCCACCAGCCAGTTCAAGCAATTTGCTGAACGGTGTGCCCAGCGGCACTTCATAGTTGCCAGGCAGACGCACATCGCCAGACACGGAAAAGAGCTTGGTGCCGCCGGCATTGGCGACGCCGATATCGAGATATTCTTTTGCACTGTTACGGAAAATCCAGGGCACAGCCGCGAATGTTTCGGTGTTATTAACAGTGGTTGGCTTGCCATACAGGCCGAAACTGGCCGGGAAAGGCGGCTTGAAGCGCGGCTGGCCTTTCTTGCCTTCGAGCGACTCAAGCAATGCGGTTTCTTCGCCGCATATGTAGGCGCCGAAACCATGAAAGCCGTACAGCTGAAAGTTGAAACCCGAGCCTAAAATATTGTCGCCCAGAAAGCCCGCCTCACGCGCCTGCTCAAGCGCCTCTTCAAAGCGCTCGTAAACCTCAAAGACTTCACCGTGGATATAGTTGTATCCCACCGTAATGCCCATGGCATACGCGGCAATAATCATACCCTCTATGACAATATGCGGATTGAAACGCAGAATATCTCGGTCTTTGAATGTACCGGGCTCACCTTCGTCAGAGTTGCATACCAGGTATTTTTGCCCTGGCAGCGTACGCGGCATAAAGCTCCATTTAAGCCCCGTCGGAAAGCCTGCACCACCACGTCCGCGCAGGCTTGATGCCTTGACTTCAGCGATCACGTCTTCCGGCGTCATGCCGGTGGTCAGAATTTTGCGCAAGGCTTCATAGCCGCCGCGCTTGACGTAGGCTTCAAGCCCCCAGTTGCTGCCGTCAAGCCCCTGGACAATCTGCGGGTTGATATGGCGATCATGGAAAATCATGCTGGTGGACAAATCACCAGTAGGGTTGGGTTCCAGCCCCTGCGAAAACCGTTGCAACAGATCTGCCACGCTCATGCCGATTCTCCGTGACGTTTGATTTCTTCGATCATGGCGTCGATTTTATCCTCTGACATGCGTACACACATGTGCTTGCTGTTTACGAGCAAAACGGGAGAATCACCACAGGCACCCATGCACTCACCTTCTGCCAGCGTAAACAGGCCGTCAGGAGTGGTTTCATGGAAATCGATACCCAGTTTCTGCTTGAGATAATCAGCAGTTTTGACGCCGTCGCGCAAGGCACAGGGCAAGTTAGTACACACCGTAAGCGTAAAACGCCCAACCGGATGCGTCTGGAACATATTGTAGAAAGAAGCCACCTCTTGCACCGCAATCGGCGGCATACCAATATAGGCGGCGACATCTCTGATAACTTCAGTGGATATCCAGCCTTTTTCGTCTTGAGCGACAGTTAGCGCAGCGATAACGGCGGATTGCTTTTGATCGTCAGGAAATTTAGCGATTTCCTTGTCGATTTTTTTGTAAGCTTGTTCGGACAGCAGCATAGTTTGGTTCCGGTGTTTACCTTGGCACAGGCCGATTAACGGTCGATCTCGCCAAACACAATATCTTGGGTCCCGATAATTGTGACGCAGTCGGCGATCATGTGACCGCGTGACATTTCGTCCAGGGTCGACAGATGGGCAAAACCTGGCGCACGTATTTTGACGCGGTAAGGCTTGTTGGCGCCATCAGACACCATATAGATGCCGAACTCGCCCTTGGGATGTTCAATGCTGGCATAGGCCTCACCAACCGGCACATGCATGCCCTCAGTGAACAGCTTGAAGTGGTGGATAAGATCTTCCATGCCTGTCTTCATGCGCTCGCGCGACGGAGGCGCGACCTTATGATTGTCAGTGATAACCGGGCCTGGATTGTTGCGCAGCCACTCTACACACTGGCGAATAATGCGATTGCTCTCGCGCATTTCGGCAATACGCACCAGGTAGCGATCATAGCAATCACCGTTTTTTCCGACGGGAATGTCAAAATCAAGACGGTCGTACACCTCGTAAGGCTGATTGCGACGTAAGTCCCACTCGACGCCAGAACCACGCAGCATGGCACCCGTAAAGCCCAGTGCCTTGGCACGGTCGGCAGTGACGATGCCTACATCTACCAGACGTTGCTTCCAGATGCGGTTGTCGGTAAGCAGAGTTTCGTATTCATCAACGCATGTAGGGAAACGGTTGGTGAAGTCTTCGATGAAATCAAGCAGCGAACCCGAGCGCGCTTCGTTCATGGCCTTGAGCTCTTTTTCGCCACGATACTTGCTGCTCTGCCCGTACTGCGGCATGGTGCCCGGCAGGTCGCGGTACACGCCACCCGGGCGGTAGTACGCCGCATGCAGGCGAGCACCCGACACGGCTTCGTAGCAATCCATGAGATCTTCGCGCTCGCGGAAGGCGTACAAAAACACCGCCATGGCACCCACGTCAAGTGCGTGCGACCCAATGGACATAAGGTGGTTAAGCAGGCGAGTGATCTCGTCAAACATGACGCGAATGTACTGGGCACGCAACGGCACCTCGATGCCAGTCAGCTTTTCGATTGCCATCACATAGGCGTGCTCGTTGCACATCATGGAGACATAATCGAGGCGGTCCATATAGGGCAGCGCCTGCAGAAATGTGCGGTGCTCGGCCAGCTTTTCGGTGGCACGATGCAACAGCCCGATGTGCGGGTCGGCACGCTGGATGACTTCGCCGTCAAGCTCAAGCACCAGACGCAGCACGCCGTGCGCGGCCGGATGCTGGGGCCCGAAGTTAAGGGTGTAGTTTTTTATTTCAGCCATTTATCGCTCTACTCCGTAGCCTTCTTCGCGCACCACACGAGGGGTCACCTCGCGTGGCTCGATCGAAACGGGCTGATAGATAACCCGCTGCTGCTCTGTGTCATAACGCATTTCGACATAGCCCGAGATGGGGAAGTCTTTGCGGAAGGGGTGCCCGATAAAGCCATAGTCGGTGAGTATGCGCCGCAGGTCAGGGTGGCCTTCAAAAACAATACCATACAGGTCAAACGCTTCGCGCTCATACCAGTTTACGGACGGCCACACATCGACCAGCGAGGGCAGCACAGGGAAGTCATCACCAGGAACAAAGGTACGCACCCTGATCCGCACGTTGTGCTTGAGCGACAGCAAATGCAACACGACCGCAAACCGGGCCGGAAAAAGGCCGGGCTCTACCGTGTTGGTGGGAGCACCCCACGCGGAGTAATCCATGCCGCAAAGATCAATACAGGTTTCAAAGTGCAATGCCTCGTTGTCACGCAGCGCAGCGCACACATCAAGCCAGTCTTTGGTGGAAACTTCAATAGTGATTTCGCCAAGCGCGACTTTTAGCGAAACAGTATCGCCAAACGTTGCCTGAAGCGTTGTATGTAGCTTTTCGAGCCGAGTCATTTATACACCTAGCGCGCAATCGTGTTGGTGAGACGGATTTTGTTCTGCATTTGCAGCAACCCATAGACCAGCGCCTCAGCGGTAGGCGGGCAACCGGGCACGTAGACATCAACAGGCACAATGCGATCACACCCGCGCACTACAGAGTAGGAGTAGTGGTAATACCCGCCGCCGTTTGCACAGGAACCCATGGAAACCACCCAGCGGGGCTCAGCCATTTGGTCATAGACCTTACGCAGCGCAGGCGCCATCTTGTTGCACAGCGTACCCGCGACGATCATGAGATCAGACTGACGGGGGCTGGGACGAAAGATAATGCCAAACTGGTCGAGATCGTACCGGGCCGCGCCCGCGTGCATCATCTCAACCGCGCAACAGGCCAGACCGAAGGTCATGGGCCAAAGCGAGCCCGTCTTGGCCCAGTTCAGAAACTTGTCTGCGCTGGTGGTTATAAAACCTTCTTTCATAATGCCGTCGATAGCCATAATTTTGCCTATTTAATGCCTGTGCCAGGCGTAATGCCGACGAAACGGAGAGCAGAACAATCAAGCAACACGCCGCCTCACATGGCGTTGGACAGATACACTGACCACCCTTGTTGTGCCTGGGGGCCCTGCCGCCGCAACCCGCAAGACCGCGCTCTGTGCGCCGTCCAGCCGAGTGTTATTCCCAGTCTAGTGCGCCCTTCTTCCATTCGTAAATAAAACCGACGGTAAGAATGGACAGAAATATCAGAATCGTCCAGAGACCAACCATACCGATGGCGCCATTGGCAACGGCCCACGGAAACAGAAAGGCGATTTCAAGATCGAACATGATGAACAGAATGGCTACCAGATAGTAGCGGATGTCGAACTTCATGCGTGAGTCGCCGAAAGCCTCGAAACCACACTCATACTGGGAGAGCTTTTCATCGTAGGGCCGATGCGGCCCAAGTAGCCTGCCAGCACCCAAGAGGGCAAAGCCCAGAACGGTGGCAATGACTATAAAAAGCAGAACAGGAAAATACTCTTGCAGATTCATGCAAAGCATCCAATCACGGTGAATAAACTTCCTGATTGTAGCATTTTGAGAGCATCTTTCTAGTGAAAAACCCTTAAGCCCCTCAAGGGTCCAAGATTTTTACGGAAGATCATAAAATTTGCCCGATAAGGCCTGACGATACAACACCGTACTGAGCGGTGTCAGACTCTTTTGTTTTCAGGCAGTTGGCATAAAGCACCGATACGCCTCGCTTCCCTGATACCCTGGGTGTGGATAAAAGCCTGCGTGCGTACATTGACCGTTCCGCACCCGCTCTCCTCTCGGGCACTGCTGCTCTCTCGAGCACTGCACCTTTCCGAGTGAGGCTTGAACCACTCCACGTGTTAGCCCCCCCCGAAAAACGCCAGTACGCGCCCTCCGCTGGCCAGCCTTTGTGCCAATAAAAAGCCAGCGTCAAATAAAGACGCTTTCAATGCACCGGGCATCCAACAGGCTTAGTGACCAGTTATGCAGTTGATCAGCGCTGGCGCGCGAAAGCTGCGCTTGGTAATACGAAGACAGGGGCCCAAACTTGTGCTCGAGCTGACGCGCCAAAAGTTGTGCCTGGCCTTTTTGCTCGCCGTCGTACCGCGCCTGGTCCAGCATATCTTCGGCATCAACCAGGGCCTGCTCCCGGCGCTCGGCCATCAAGCGCAACTCTTCATTGGAATACAACGTTTGCAGATGAGTCAGAGCTTCTTGTACAGGTGGGTGGGTGATTGCATTCATGGCGCCCTCATCCAGGTTGTTCAATAGGCATGCAGTCCAGGCCAACAGCGGCTCAGGCAATTCACGCAGCGCTTCGGCTTTGTGAAGTTCAATTATATGCACTTGCAGCACCTGATCCAACTGTATTTGCGGGTATTGGCTGTCTCGCAGCGTGAAGTGCCAGTTAGCCTTGGCGGGGTATTGGGTAAACAGGTCATGCGCCAGTAGGCTAATCCCGATCGCCGGCTTAAGGTCTCGATAGCCCTGTCCGGCCTTTAATTGCCCAGCCAAGCTGCGCGCCACACCATAGACGTTACGCTGCGGCCAGTGCCGAAAGGGCTGTAGTTGCATCTCTATGCCCAGGCGCTGACCATCGACATCCTCAGCGAGGATGTCCAGCACGATGTGCTTGCCCTCCAGGTCTTGCGGCAAAATCGTCGGGTTCAAGATGCGCTGCACCGTTATCGGTGCCGCAGGGTGGCGTACCGCATTAATCAGATCAGACAAGAGGTGCGGGTGGCGGCTGACCAAGGCCTTGAAGACCACGTCATTGCACAGCGAGAGACCATGTACGTGAAGCCCCCGCGCTTGCGTGTGCGCCTTGAAACGAGACTGCTGCACACCGCTATGCGCCAGCCCGGAAGCCGCCCGCTCCGTTGACGTAGGATTAGATGATGCCATCGATTGCGTAGGACTGACTACCGCCGCCGATAACGCCGGGTTGGGCGCCACCCTCTCTGCAGGGGAGCCTGACGATGAGAAGGGGTTAAACAATGACATGCCTGAGTGCCCTTAAACAGTTTGCAAGCCAGCAATCTACAACTCTCAAAAGTGGAAGAAAATTGGGCAAACTTATCAACGCGAGACACCGTTAGCCTTTCAGGATCAAGGCGAAACATCCCCAGGCAAGAACGCATGCTGCGCACCACAGCAAAAAGCCATCCCGAAGGATGGCTTTTCTTTAGCTTGCACAGGCTTACGCCTGCCAGTTTCTGCGTGGCCCGGAGACCGGGCCACTCGGTTGCATAGACGAGCTATGCGTACCGATTAGAACTGGTGACGCATGCCCACGCCGACCAGTGTGGACTTCACACCGTCGATCATAGCAGCGTTTTTGGCGTACGAACCGATGGCGTACACGTTGGTGCGCTTGGACAGGTTGTATGTGTAGCCAATGCTGTAAACCTGTTGCTTATCCAGATCCACGCCTGTAGGCTCGGATGTAGGATCAGCCATCTGCCAGGAAGCCATGATCTTGCCATTGCCCAGAGGTGCGGAAACACCGGCAATGTAAGAGTTGAACTTCAGGCCGTCAACGTAGGTGTTGCCACCCAGGGAGACTACGCCATCAAGTGGCATGCCTTGGCCAGCGAAAACGCCGTCTTTGGTCTGGCCAAAGCCCAGGTGCAGTTTGACGACTTCGAAGTCATAAGAACCACCCAGCGAGTATGCCTGGAATGTTTCTTTGCCGCCGCTGAAACCGTCTTTAGTGTGAACGCGGTCATAGGTTGCGACCAGGCCGATAGGGCCGTTGGCGTAACGAAGACCAGTTGTGATGGCGGTTTGGTTGGTGTTCGAGTCAGCAACGTTGTATGTTTGTGCGCCGTTGGTGTTGAACGAGTAACCCAAACCAAACTGGAAGCCAGAGAAGTTAGGGGTTTGGTACATGATCATGTTGTCGAAACGAACCGTGTTAGCGGCTGTAAACGACGTACCACCGTTGGCCTGGCCGAAGCTGGCGCCGAACGGATCAGCAATACCGGGGAAGTACTTGGAAGCAACGTTTGTTTGACGACCGACGTCGAGTTGACCCCAAGCATCGCTAGCCAGACCCAGAGTGGCTTGACGACCAAACAGACGACCGCCTTGGCCTTGGTTGCCATCACGCAGGCCGAAACCGCTTTCCAACTGGAACACAGCGCGCAGGCCGTTACCCAGATCTTCAGTACCTTTCATGCCCCAGCGGTTGCCGGACTGAACGCCATCGACCAGGCCAAATTTAGTGGCCTTAGTGACGTTGGTTTGACCGCGATAGGTGACGTCAGGCAGGTTCTTAACTTGCTGGTAGCCAATACCACCGTCAAGAATACCGTAAAGGGTAACCGATGTTTCTGCCTGGGCAACGCCAGCGAAGCCGACAATTAGAGCAGCAGCGAGCAGAGTCTTTTTCATGTAAGAAATCTCCGTAGATTTGAGTAAACAGAGCAGCGACTACTTTAACCGTGGTGCTGCTGCCCTTTCCAACTCCGCGATGGGAAGTTGGTGCTATTGCATCAAAATTCCGGCCTCATGGCTATTGCCGTGATGGTAAAAGCCCTGTTTTTCCACTTTTGCGTTGGTTGAAAACAACAAACGGCCATTTTTGAGACTAAACAGTACGTATTAACCCGTACTTTGGCGTGGCGGAAACCCAACACTTTTTTTATCGCAACTTCTTTAAATAAATTTTAGATAACTCGTGCAGTTGATTGTTTTTATTGAAAGTTTGCTAAGTATAGGCGAAATCGATTTTCCGCCTTCTTTTCAAGGATTTACGTTCGCCGAGAGGTTGAGGGCTAAATGACCGGGAGACGCCCGAACCCTTCCGTCCTAAACGCGCGACGGACGACGTGCGTTAAATGACTGACCGCTCGTGTGAATTTTCGGACATGTCTTCGGATCTTTAGAATAGCTTAATCCGCGTCCTTGCCCTGTGTTGCCCGCCGGATCGCCCTATCCCTATCCCTATCCCTATCCCTATCCCTATCCCTATCCCTATCCCTATCCCTATCCCTATCCCTATCCCTATCCCTATCCCTATCCCTATCCCTATTCCTGTCTCTGTCTCCGTCTCTGCCCCTGTCGCCGTGTCACCCGGATCTTTATGTCGAATTCGGGTAATTGCTAGTTTCATGTTGTACGATAACCGATGACAATGAACACATCGGTACTACAACAAGCCCCGCTACTAGATTGGAGGACGTGTGGAGACACAGCACACTTTTGAGAGACTATTGATAACAGGCGCTGCCGGCGGCCTAGGGCGCGTATTGCGCACGAGGTTGAAACCATTTTCCCGCACCCTGCGCTTATCTGACATTACGCCGGTAGACGCTGGCACGAACGAAGAAGCGATAGTTTGTGACCTTGCGGACAAAAACGCAGTTGCTGCACTTGTGCAAGGGTGCGATGCCATCGTTCACCTGGGCGGTGTTTCTGTGGAACGCCCCTTCGAGGAGATACTTGAAGCCAATATTAAAGGTGTCTTTCACATCTATGAAGCGGCGCGCAGAAACAATGTAAAACGCATTATTTTCGCGAGTTCTAACCACGCCATCGGGTTCTACAAACAAAGCGAGCAGATAGACGCACTGGTTCCCCGGCGCCCTGACGGCTATTACGGCCTGTCCAAGGCCTATGGCGAGGAAATGGCCAGCTTTTATTTTGACCGCTACGGTATCGAAACGGTCAGCATAAGAATCGGCTCTTGCTTTCCCACCGTCAAAGATCGTCGCATGATGCACACATGGATTAGCGAACGCGATCTCACTGAACTGATCCGATGCGGCCTGTTCACGCCTGAGGTAGGCCACACCATTGTGTATGGCGTTTCCAATAATAAGAACATTTGGTGGGACAACCACTGCGCCGCCAAATTAGGTTTCGTCGCGCAGGACAGTTCCGAAATTTTCCGCGATGACGTTGAACGTCAACCCATGCCTGCAGCCTCAGACCCGGTGTCCGTGTATCAGGGCGGCGTGTTCACTGCGGCAGGCCCGTTCGAAGGTGAGTAAGCGTGAACTATCACTTTGATTTCGCCGGTCTGCTGCCCTATTGGAAAACGTTTCTGCAGGGCGCATTGCTCACGATGGAGCTGACCCTGGCGTCCACTGTCTTTGGCTTGACGATAGGCGTGCTCTGCGCGATAGGACGCCGCAGTAGCTACGGCGCGATTTCGACGCTATGCGGGATCTACGTTGAGGCAGTTCGCAACACACCCTTCCTCGTTCAGATCTTCATCTTTTATTTTGGCTTGTCCAGTATAGGCCTGCAGATGCCGGCCGCAGTGGCAGCAGTAATCGCCATGGTCATCAACGTAGGCGCGTACTCTTCGGAAATCATCCGTGCCGGTATGGACGCAATCCCGCCGGGCCAGATCGAAGCGGCAGAATGCCTTGGGCTTTCCAAAGCGCGTATCTACTGGCACGTCATCCTGCTGCCTGCATTCGAGAAGGTATATCCATCCATCACCAGCCAGTTCATTCTGATGATGCTTATGTCGTCGGTGACCTCGCAGATCTCGACGGAAGAGCTAACCGCAGTGGCCAACAACGTGCAATCCATCACATTTCTGTCGCTGGAGTCTTACATCGTCGTCGCCATTCTGTACCTGATATTGGCCGTACTGCTTCGCCTGCTGTTTCTAATCGGTGAGGTGTGGCTGTTCAGGCGCAAGCGGGTTATCGCGCTGGCCAAGCGCCGGCTGATGGCTCCGCAGTTGCCCGTTACCACTTTACGGACCTGAGGCCCGCCATGGATTCTTTTACGCTCATTCAATTTGAATACCTGCTCAAAGGCATGGCCTGGACGCTTTTACTTTCTGCAATTTCATTCGTGCTCGGCAGCCTGGGTGGCTTTGGCGTCATGCTGGCGCGCGTATCCCGGTTCAAGGCCGTCCGCATTCTGACCTCACTCTTGATCCAGATCGTGCAAGGCATACCGTTGCTGGTATTACTGTTTATCGTTTATTTCGGCGTCGGAGTAATAGGGCTAAACATGCCGCCGCTGGCAGCAGCCAGTATTGCGCTCATGATTTATGTCAGCGCATTTTTAGGCGAAATCTGGCGCGGCAGTGTCCAGTCTATTGAGCAGACCCAATGGGAAGCCTCGGAGTGTCTGGGACTGTCCCGCTGGCAGTCACTTCGTCTGGTGATTATTCCTCAGGCCATCAAGTTGTCCCTTCCTGCCACCGTTGGCTTTCTGGTGCAGGTTATCAAGTCGACCTCGCTTGCTTCCGTCGTCGGTTTCGTAGAACTGACCCGCGCCGGGCAGATTATCAACAATTCGCTCTTTCAGCCCTTCCTCGTATTCGCAATCGTAGGTGTGCTGTATTTCGCCCTTTGCTACCCACTATCCCTGTGGAGCAGAAAAATGGAAAGGAAACTCAATGTCGGCAATCGTTAGCGTTCAAAACATCCACAAGCGATTTGGTGAGAACGAGGTTCTCAAGGGCGTGTCGTTCGATATCCAGAAAGGCGAAGTGGTCGCCATTATTGGCCAGAGCGGATCGGGCAAAAGCACAGCCCTGCGCTGCATGAACCATCTCGAAACCATTAACAACGGTTCCATCACCGTATGTGGTCATGAGATCGGCTCTGAGGACATAGACCTTCGCAAGTTGCGGCAAGACGTAGGCATCGTGTTTCAAAGCTACAACCTGTTCCCGCACCTGACCGTCAAACAAAACATCATGCTTGCTCCCCGGCACGTGAAGAAGCTGTCACGGGAACTCTGCGCGCAAAAGGCCGAAGCCGTTCTGCACACGGTAGGGTTGACGGCCAAGACCGACTGCTATCCTGAGCAACTGTCGGGTGGCCAGCAACAACGCGTCGCCATCGCCCGATCCCTGGCCATGGAGCCCCAGGTCATGCTGTTCGACGAAGTTACGTCCGCACTTGACCCCCAACTTACGGGCGAAGTGCTCAAGGTTATAGAAGATCTGGCCAAAGGTGGCATGACCATGGTTCTGGTCACGCATGAAATGGCCTTTGCGCGACGTGTTGCAGACAAAGTCATCTATATGTACCAGGGCCTGGTATGGGAAACAGGCGGCCCCGAAATGCTGGATAACCCCACCACGCAAGAATTACGCGATTTCGTTGGCACCGGCCTTTAGACCGACGCCATATTTCAAGCAAGCGCAACACTTCCCCCCCCCCCAACACTACACAAGCACATACAAAGAGGCGACATATGCAGATATCCAAACTCGTTCGCAACCTGGGCCTTTGCGCCGGACTCGTGGCCCTTTGTGGCGCCGCACAGGCCGACTCGCTGGACAAAATCAAAGAAGCAGGCACGATCCGCGTTGCCGTTGCCATGGGCGTTCCCATGTTCAGCTATGCAAACGCCAAGATGGAACCTGAAGGCTCGGACATTGCCACGGCCCAACAGCTGGCCAAGGATCTTGGCGTCAAGCTGGAACTCGTCCAGATCACCAATGCGGCACGCGTTCCCACCATTCAGACCGGCAAGGCTGACATCGCGATCGCCAATCTTTCCATTACGCCTGAGCGCGCCAAGGTCATCGATTTTTCAATTCCCTATGCGTCGCTGCAAACCATTGTTGCTGCTCCTAAAGACCTGAAAATCAAGGACTATGCAGACTTGAAGGGCGTTACCATTGGTGTGACGCGCGCTACAGTAAACGACGCTGACATTTCCAAGAATGCCAGCGACGCCAATATCAGACGCTACGAAGATGACGCCACACTGGTAACGGCTGCCGTTACGGGCCAAGTGCAAGCCATCTCTTCTCAGTGGCCCAATGTGGCCGAAGCAAACAAAAAACTCAAGGCAAAGCCTTACGAAACCAAGTTTGTACAGCATGAATTCATGCTGGGCATTGCCCTGCCGCAAAATAATCCTGAGCTCAAGGCCTGGCTCAACCAATGGATCAAGACCAATCTGGAAAACGGCAACTTGAACACGATTTACAAGCAGTATCACGGCAATGACCTGTCGCCAGCAGTGATCAAGGGGCAGTAAACCCTTAATGCTGATGCGATAATTCCCCTTTCACATTATTAGTTTTGGTACTACAAGCCATGATTCTCCCGCCCAGCACACCCTCCGCCCCTCCCCGCCGACGCAGGTCTCGCAGCCTGACTCAGGAGGTTGTTGATGGTGTGCTGGCGCAGATCAAGGCAGGCGAACTCAAAGCAGGGGACCGCCTACCAACTGAATCTGAGCTAATGCACTTGCTGGGTGTGAGCCGGACGGTGGTACGTGAGGGGATATCTCGCCTGCAGGCGGCCGGGGTAGTAGAAACACGACATGGCATCGGTTCATTTGTGCTTGAACCCGATCTACGCGCCAATTTTCACATTGACCCCAACGATATTGTCACCATACATGATGTGCTCGATGTGCTTCAGTTGCGCCAGAGCATGGAGTCTGCAGCGGCAGGAATTGCTGCACTCAAGCGCACGCAGCACGACATCGATGCGTTAAACACGGTTTTGGAAGAATTCCAGCAACTGCTTGAAAGCAGCAAAGAAACCGTTGACGCTGATTTCCGTTTCCATCTGGCTATCGCCCAGGCGACGGGCAATCGGTATTTCGTCGAATTCATGTCTTATCTGGGGCAAATGGTCATCCCACGCACGCGTATCAATACCGCATCGCTGGGCAAGGAAACGCAGGCGCGCTACCTTCGGCGTGTTCACAATGAACATCAAGAAATCGCCAGCGCAATCATCGATCAAAACCCGCTCCTCGCCAGCCAAGCCATGGAGCGTCATTTGAGCAAAAGTGCCGAGCGGCTACGCGCCAGCCTGGAAACCAAGGAGACGGCCACCCAGGACGCCTGAGGCGGGCAGGTTGCCTACTGCGGAGGTCTACGCCGCTGCATACAAGGCATTGGGCACGCCTGTTTACTCATCGGCGGTTTTTAATTTCATTCCAGCAACGGCAATGCAGTTTTACCAGGCTGTGGCCGATGACGATATGCAGACGCAACACCGCCTGCTGCGCGATTTCTTCATGCCATATCTGGAGATCCGCGATCGCATGCCAGGCTATGCGGTCAGCATCGTTAAGGCTGGCGCCAAAATTGTCGGGCATGACGCCGGCCCGGTGCGCGCGCCATTGTCCGACCTAAAACCGAATGAAGTCGACGATCTGCAAGCGCTGATCGTCAAGCTGGGCACTCAATAGGCCTGCGTGGGCAGCATTCGACTGGGTGGACTCATAAGCCCACGCCTCAACATATGCGGGCTGCCAGCCTCAGCGGGCACCCGGCACTTGTTACCTGATACCTGGCACCTGATACCGGGCAGACGACACCGGGCACAAAGAGGCTGTTTCAAAACCCTTTGAAGCAGCCTGCTCTTACGCTTAACCGCGCCCCAGAAAAGGCATTTTGCTTGCCATAACTGTCATAAATTGCACGTTCACATCAAGCGGCAAACTGGCCATATGAACGACGGCATTGGCCACATGCGACACGTCCATGGTCGCCTCAGGACGCGTGCTGCCATCAGGCTGAAGGCGGCCTTTAGACGTGTTTTTGGTCAGTGGAGTTTCGGCGTTGCCAATGTCGATCTGCCCGCACGCAATGTCATAGGCCCGCCCATCGAGTGACACAGATTTGGTCAGCCCGGTAATGGCATGCTTGGTGGCCGTATAGGCTATCGACAGTGGCCGCGGGCTGTGGGCGGAGATAGACCCATTATTGATAATGCGCCCGCCACGTGGCTGCTGTTCTTTCATCAAGCGGAAAGCCTCGCGAGCGCAAAGAAATGTACCGGTCAGATTGATATCGACCGTACGCTTCCAGACCTGCACATCCAGTTCGTCCATGGTAACAGCGGGTGCCCCAACACCTGCATTATTAAACAGCAGATCAAGCCGGCCACATTCATTACGAATGCGTCCGAACAGCGCCTCTACAGACTCGGGTTCACTGACGTCAGCGGGCACGGCCAGCCCCTCCCCACCCTCAGCCACGCCTTGATCCAAGGTTTGCTGCAGAGGCTCTACCCTGCGGCCCGTGAGCACCACGAAAAATCCCGCCTTCATCAGCGCTAACGCCGAAGCACGGCCTATGCCCGACCCCGCACCAGTAACTAGTGCGATTTTTTTTTGAGTTTGTCCCACTCTATTCCTCCTTAGCTTGCACG
Organism: Pusillimonas sp. ANT_WB101; assembly: GCF_008369125.1. Lineage (NCBI taxonomy): Bacteria > Pseudomonadati > Pseudomonadota > Betaproteobacteria > Burkholderiales > Alcaligenaceae > Pusillimonas > Pusillimonas sp. ANT_WB101. Next base: position 275,329 of record NZ_VOAY01000006.1, read on the forward strand.
GCACTCTGGCCGCTAATGTTCAATTTGACTGCGAAAAACTAAAAACTTACGCTGGACCGATTCTTGAAGCGTGTTGACTATACTTGGTCTGGACTGAGGCCCCCTCTACGTTTCTGTAGCACGCTGCCCTGCCGGAAGCCTTTTCACCAAGACAACCCCGTTCGGAGGCCAGGCCTTACGCCTCACGTACCTGCGGCAAGCCACTTTCGGGAAAGCCAAGCTTGCTGGCGGCTTGCTGAATCTGCCCCCAGGTGGCCACGTCAACAGGTATACCTTGATCAAGCCGGGCCTGCCGACACAGACGCTCAGGCTCGCCAGGTTCATATATGTGCTGGCCGGGCGCAGGCGGCGACTCCTTGACCCATTGCAAAAAGGCATCAGCCTGTTGCTGAGCGTCCGGCGCATCCATGGCTTCGGGCGCGATAATGACCGAAAACAGGCCGTTTATGATGGCACTGGTAGTGGGCCTGGTGTCGGCATGGGTGGTGTAGCCGCCCGTCAGTGCACCCGCAAAAATCTCACACATGACAGCCAACCCAAAACCCTTGTGCTGGCCAAACGGTAACAAGGCCCCAAATGGAGACTGCGTCAGCGTCGACGGGTCAGTGGTCGGCGCACCCGTGTGATCGATCAAACACCCTTCAGGCACCGATTGCCCCTTGTTGCGCGCAACCCTCACCTTGCCAACGGCAATGCTGCTGGTTGCAAAATCGAGCACCAGCGGCGGCTTACCGGGGCGCGGCCAAGCTGCGGAAAATGGATTTGTGCCAAAACGCCCGTCGGTACCCGACCAGGGCGCTACCTGCGTGTGCCCTGCCACGTTAACAAAATGAAAGGACGCCATGCCTTCGGCAGCACACTGCTCCGCCCAATGCCCCAACCGACCAAGATGATGTGTATTGCGCAAGGCAACCACACACACGCCTGAATCTTTAGCGCGCTCGATGCCAAGTTTCATGGCCTGCCATGCCGTGCTCTGGCCAAAGCCACGCAGGCCATCAAGCGTAAGTAGCGCGCCAGCGTCTTTCACCACACTGACCGTCTGATTCAGACGAAGGCCACCCTCGCTCAATGCCGCCACATAGCGGGGAATCATACCGATGCCATGTGAATCATGGCCTGTTAGATTCGACATGACGAGATGTTCGGCTACCAAAGCTGCTTCGTGCTCGGTACTTCCGGCGTGACGCCACAACGAAAACACAAAAGATTGCAAGGCATCAGCGTTAATCACAATATCGGGCATGGCATATCCGGGTTAGGTTAATGGGCATCACTATATTACGTTCTGTATAAACGTTCTCTATAAAGTCTCCTCATGTCATCAAAACACCGCCCTTACGAATCACTGCGCAGCGCCCGCTGGTTCGCCCCTGACGACCTCCGGTCATTCGGTCACCGCTCCCGCATCATGCAAATGGGTTATGCCCCTGAAGACTGGGAAGGCAGGCCGATTATCGCCATTCTCAACACCTGGTCTGACATCAACCCCTGCCATGCCCATTTCCGGCAGCGTGTTGAGGACGTTAAACGAGGGGTGTTGCAGCAGGGTGGGTTCCCGATTGAACTGCCTGCCATGTCGCTGTCAGAAAACTTCGTCAAACCCACCACCATGCTTTATCGAAACATGCTGGCCATGGAAACTGAAGAGCTGCTGCGCAGCCATCCGGTCGACGGCACGGTACTCATGGGAGGTTGCGACAAAACCACACCTGGCCTGCTGATGGGGGCTATCAGCGCGGGCCTGCCATGTATTTATATGCCGGCTGGGCCCATGCTGCGGGGCAACTGGAAAGGCAAAGTACTCGGGTCTGGGTCTGATGCCTGGAAGTACTGGGACGAACGACGCGCTGGCAATATCGACAAAACTGAATGGCTGGCGATCGAGGGCGGCATTGCCCGCAGTTATGGCACCTGCATGACCATGGGCACGGCCAGCACCATGACGGCCATTGCCGAAGCCATGGGCATGTGCCTGCCTGGCGCCTCCTCCATTCCGGCGGCTGATTCCGGCCATATCAGGATGGCAGCCCATTGCGGCAGACGCATTGTTGACATGGTCTGGGAAGACCTCACGCCTGCCAGGGTGTTGTCGGCGTCCAGTTTTCACAATGCCATCGCCGTGGCAATGGCCATGGGTTGCTCGACAAACGCTGTAATTCACCTGATCGCACTGGCACGACGTGCCGGTCACCCTGTAACACTGGCCGACTTCGATGCCGCCAGTCGCAATGTACCAGTCATCGCCAATGTGAGACCCAGCGGCGACAAATACCTTATGGAAGACTTTTACTACGCAGGCGGCATTGCTGGTTTGATGGCACGTATTGCCGGCTTTCTCGACCTTAACGCGCAAACCGTCAATGGCCATACATTGGGGCAAAACATAGAAGGCGCAGAAGTCTACAACGACGACGTCATCCGTCCACTCGACAACCCCATTTACGCTGAGGGTGCGCTGGCGCTACTCAAAGGCAATCTTGCTCCTTCCGGCTGCGTGATCAAGCCCAGCGCCTGTGCCCCCCAATATTTGCAGCACACTGGCCCGGCGCTGGTTTTTGATGACTACCCCAGCATGAAAGCGGCCATAGACGATGAAAACCTCGACGTCACGGCCGACCACATACTTATACTGAGAAATGCTGGCCCACAAGGCGGCCCGGGCATGCCTGAATGGGGCATGCTGCCTATCCCGACCAAACTGGTCAAGCAGGGGGTGCGTGACATGCTGCGCATCTCCGACGCGCGCATGAGCGGCACCAGCTACGGCGCCTGCATCTTGCATGTGGCGCCCGAAGCCTACGTGGGGGGCACGCTTGCGCTGGTGCAAAACGGCGATCTCATTACCGTGGATGTACCCGCCCGCAGCATCCATCTTGAGGTGAGCGACAGCGAGCTTGAACAACGACGCGCCGCATGGACGCCGCCCCCTGCGCATTACGCACGCGGTTACGGGTGGATGTTTTCAAAGCATATTCTGCAGGCCGACGAAGGCTGCGATTTTGATTTTCTCGAAACAGCGTTCGGCCCACCCTGTGCCGAACCGAGTATTTATTAAAAGGCGGCAGCCTAACCTCATCCACAAAGGAGCACCATGACACTGACCGACGACGTACGCCAAAAACTGTCCCGCGTGAGTACAGCAACGCTAGCCACAGCACTGTTCAAACGCGGGCTGCGCAACCAGTTTATCCAGGACGTACGCCCACTGAACACGAACTTGCCCAATATGGTCGGACCGGCCTATACCCTGCGTTATATTCCGGCACGCGAAGACCTGAATCCCCTTTCCGTGTTCCAGGACAGAAATCACCCGCAACGGGTTGCCGTAGATCAATGCCCAGATGGCGCTGTCATGGTGATCGACAGTCGCAAAGATGCAAGGGCAGCCTCGGCCGGGTCCATATTGCTCACCCGTCTATCGCAGCGTGGCGCTGCAGGCGTTGTAACCGACGGCGGTTTTCGCGACTCGCCCGAGATTGCACGCATGAACATGCCTGCCTATCATCACCGCCCGTCGGCACCCACCAACCTGACACTACATCAGGCTCTGGACATCAATGTGCCTATCGGGTGCGGCGATGTTGCCGTGTTCCCTGGCGACATTATGGTGGGTGATGCGGAAGGCGTCATCGTGATCCCGGCTCATATTGCGGCCGAGGTGGCAGACGAGGCCATTGAAATGACGTTGTATGAAGACTTTGTCACCGAAGAGGTCGAAAAAGGCAGGTCAATTATCGGCCTGTACCCGCTTACTGATGCGCAGGCCAAAACTGACTTCGATTCATGGAAGAAATCGCGAGGCAACTCCTGATCTTAGGGGTATACACCGTTGACGCAAGACGGAGCCTCGCCACATACTAGCCCCTTGCAAACGCCCACGCATGGTCAAGAGCTTTTATGCAATGTGGCACGTGTGCAGACCATCACACATGTGCAATGCGGGCCAGTAAAGCCCGGGCGCTGGAAAAATGCTGCCTACATACAAAGTCGTCAGCTTTTTTTACATACAACAGACTGTTGTCAGAACACGGCAACATCTTTATTGAAAATTTTCGAATTACATTTATTGCAGCAATCAAGGAGACAAAAACATGAAAGCTACACACACCATCCTGGCCGCCGCCGTCTTGGCCATATCGGCCACCAGCCTTGCCCAGGCACAACAGGTTCGCCTAATGACTGGACCTCAGGGAGGGTCTTGGTACCCGCTTGGAGGCGCTATCGCAAACATTGCCGGCAAGGAAGGCGTCAAAATGCAGGTCCTGCCCGGCGCAGGCATCGCCAACGTCAAGGCAATCCAGATAGGCAAGGCAGACATGGGGTTTGGAAACTCCATCTCCACCGTCGATGGCGTGGCTGGTCGTGCACCCTTTGAGAAAAAGACCGACAACGTCTGCAACGTGGCAACGCTTTATCCCCAGTATTTTCAGATTGTCGCCAATGCTGATTCAGGCATCACCTCGTTTGCCGACGCCAAGGGCAAATCAATCGCCATTCAGCCCAAAGGCAACACGGCTGAATTCATGACGGTACAAATGCTAGAGGTATACGGCATGACCTACAAAGACATGGACAAGGTTAGCCATGTGTCATACACCGATGCCGTTTCCATGCTCAAAGACAACAACGCCCAGCTTTTCACTCTTGGAACTACCATTCCTGCCTCGTCCATCATGGATCTGGCCTCTGCACGCGACATCACACTAATCTCAGTGCCTGACGACAAGTACAAGGCCATGCATGACCTGAACCCGGGCTACACCAAGCTGATCATCCCCGCAGGCACCTATCCAAAACAGGATAAAGACGTCCAGGCTGTCGCTTACGCTACCCACCTGATTGCACGCTGTGATCTGCCCGAAGATACGGTCTACAAGGTGCTCAAAGGCATGGTCGACAACCAGGCTGACCTTAACGCTATCGCCCAGGTCATGAAAAAAACCACGGTAAAAATGATGGCGGAAGATATCGGTGTGCCTCTGCATAAAGGCGCCGAGCGTTTCTACAAAGAACAGAAAGTTATGTAGTTTTGTATGTTTTTTTGCAGAGTTGGGGCATCCCCTCTTTGGCCACGGCCCGCCTGTTGCATGGCGGGCCGTGGCATGACTGATCCGCATATCTTCGCCAGGAATCTGCCATGATGGCCTTACCCACCACCGTCTCTAACCGGTTGATCGTGCTTATCGGCGCGGTGATGTCGGCTTTTCACCTTTATGTGGCGCTAGTCGGCCCACCCCAGGCCTATGTCATGCGAGGGGTTCACCTCGCCTTTGCGCTGGCACTGGCATTTTTGTTGCTGCCCGGTATTGGCAAGCGCGCGCCGCGTGTGAGCGTGATTGATCTAATTTTGATGTTGCTGGCGGTTGCTGGTGCGCTGTACCCATCGTTCAATCTTGAATACATGGTCACCCGCATGCCCTATGTGGATGACCCAAACATGTACGATTACCTGTTTGGCGGCCTGCTGATCGTTTTGCTGCTCGAAGCAACCAGGCGTGCGACGGGCTGGGCATTGCCCATTATCTCTGTACTGTTTCTGGCGTATGCCTTCACCATCGGCAACCAGTCTATCGGCGCGATAATGGACCAGACATACCTGACGACAGAAGGTATTTTCGGTATACCCCTGTACGTTTCGGCAACCTATGTCATGCTTTTTATTCTGTTTGGCGCCTTTGTAGAACGTAGTGGTGCCGGGCAGCTGTTTATGGACTTCGCTCTGGCGCTGGCCGGCCATACGGCGGGCGGCCCGGCCAAAGTCGCCGTACTAACCAGTGCGTTGTTTGGAACAGTGTCAGGTAGCGCTGTGGCCAACGTTATGACCACTGGCACGTTTACCATCCCACTCATGAAGCGGACAGGCTATAACGCCGGCTTCGCAGGCGCCGTCGAAGCGGTTGCATCAACCGGCGGGCAAATCATGCCCCCCATCATGGGCGCAGCGGCTTTTGTCATGGCCGAGTTTCTGGGGGTGTCTTACCTGACGGTGGCCGCTTTCGCCATTCTGCCGGCCATACTGTACTTTCTGGCTGTGTTCATGGCCGTACACTTTGAAGCCCGGCGGGTAGGCCTGGTAGGTTTACCCAAGGCCGATCTGCCCCGGCTCAAAGCCGTTCTTCTCGAGCGCGGGCATCTCTTTTTCCCGCTGTTTCTCATTGTGGCTGTACTGCTGGCAGGTTACAGCGCGGCCTTTGCTGCACTGTGCGGCATTGCGTCGGTAATCCCCACCACCTGGCTGCGCGCCAGCACCCGCAAGGTATTCACACCGTACGTCATCATAGAAACACTAGCAGACGGCGCCCGCAATACCGTCATTGTGGCTCTGGCCTGCGCCTGCGCAGGTATTGTGGTGGGTATCATTACGCTGACAGGCGCAGGGCTGGACTTCACCAGCCTCGTATTGGTGATGTCGGGCGACACATTGTTGATTGCACTCGTAATGACCATGCTGGCGGGCATTTTGCTTGGCATGGGGCTGCCGACCACGCCCGCGTATATCGTGCAGGTAGCACTGCTGGTGCCAGCACTTGTCAAACTTGGCGTGCAGGTTGAGGCGGCACATTTGTTCGTGCTGTATTTTGCGGTGCTGTCCGCCATCACGCCCCCTGTTGCCATGGCGGTGTATGCCGCCAATGGCATATCACGGGGAAGCCTCATGGACACAAGCTGGGCTGCCGTCAAATTAGGCCTCACCGGCTATGTCATCCCATTTATGTTTGTATTTGGGCCATCGCTCATGCTGATGGGTGAGCCACTGACCATAGTTCAGACAGCGATCACAGCAGCAATAGGCGTCATCTGCCTGGCAGGGTCACTACACGGGTACTTCTTTTTTGGCCCTGCCCGCTTCATAGAGCGCGTACTGCTGATGGCTGGCGCATTTAGCCTGATAAAACCCGGCCTGCTCACCGATGCGATCGGGCTTGGCCTGATCCTGCTGGCAATCGTCCTGCAATTGCTAACTCGGCGACGAGGGGCCCGGGCGATTACTCCGCCGGAGGTGTCTTAAATCATTGGCCAGAGCCTCTGGCGAGCGAGCAATAGCCCGCCGTCAGAGCTCAGCCCGCCATGTGGTGTTTTGCCGTTGCGGCCCAAAGGCAGCAACCATGCTCACCGGCATAAGCCACTAAGCCCCTGTTGGCTGTCTGCATGCAAACGTCAGCCGTTAAAGACAGAAGCATACAAACACCTTTAACGGGGAAGAGTCCGGCGTGATGAGCCATATGTAATGAGTGCCCATCCCCTCTTAATAAAGAAGAACCCCAAAGAGCTTATAAATGCAGAAGCAAAAAACCCGCTACAACAGAAGTTGTAACGGGTTTTTTGGTTTTGCTTTTGGGGCCTGGATACTACATAGACCCCTTTATATTCTGGTGCAGACGGCGAGAATCGAACTCGCACGGCTTTCGCCACTACCCCCTCAAGATAGCGTGTCTACCAATTCCACCACGTCTGCAAGAAAGAACGAGATTCTAGCACGAAATTTCTTTTAAATCTTGGCCCCTCAAATTTTTTTTGCCGAGGGACAACTACCAGCCAGTTACTTGTACGAATTAATTGCTTTGAGCAGGCGTTTTGTCAGCCTCGCCGGAGGCAGGTGCCTGCGCAGATGAAGACTGGGCTGAATGATCAGCGCCTTGGCTTGCCATCGCATCGCCGGCCTGTTTGACAGCAGTGTCGGCACTTGTCTTTGCTGCGTCGCCGACAGATGAACTGGTGGCTGATGGGCTGACAGTGGTGTCAGCAGACTCAGCCTGCTTGTCATTGGTTGGCGAAGACGTAGCTGCAGACTCAGCAGGAGACGCTGAGGCAGCTGGTGCAGAAGAAACTGATGCTTCTGCACTGGGCTGTGCCGGCTGGGGCGTTGTGCTGGCTGCTGGAGTTACAGGCACGCTTGCACCCTGATCGGCTGCCGCAGGTGCCGCTGGTACGCTAGCGCCTTGATTTGCTGCAGCAGGCGCTGCTGGCACGCTTGCGCCCTGACCCGTTGAAGGCACAACAGGTATGTCAGCCCCGGCAGAAGGAACTTGCGGTGTTTCAAAACCTTGCATGACACCACCCTCGACGGCAGAAGGCCGCGCAGCAGGGTGATGGGCATACCATGCCAAACCACCGGTCGAAACGAAGAAAATAATGGCCGCCCATTTGGTGACGCGCGACAGAAAGTTGGCTGCGCCACTGGCACCGAAAACGCTGCCGGCAGACCCGCCACCAAACGACGCCCCCATGTCGGCGCCCTTACCTTGTTGCAAGAGAACCAGAACGATAATACTTAGCGACGATATAACCTGAACCGCCAGAAGTGCGGATGACAACCAATGCATTTATGAGACTCCGGGGCCTTAGGCGGCCGCTATACGTAAAAATTCTTGTGCCTGCAATGATGCACCGCCCACCAGGGCGCCATCAATGTCGGGCATGGCAAACAGGCTTGCGGCGTTGACGGCCTTGACGCTACCGCCATACAGCACACGCACCTGAGGGACGCCCAGGCCCTGAAGCCTGGCACGGATGAAAGCATGCACGTCTTGCGCCTGCTCTGGCGACGCACTAAGACCTGTGCCAATAGCCCAAACAGGCTCATAGGCCAGCACCATGCGGGTAACTAGATCTGCACCAAGTGCAAGCACGGGCGCCAGCTGGCGCTCGATGACACTGGAGGTTTGCCCAGACTGCTGCTGCTCGTAGGTTTCGCCAATGCACACAACAGGAGTCAGCCCGGCGGCAAGTGCCGCAATGGCCTTTTCGGCAACGAGCTGATCGGATTCAGCATGCAGGCTGCGGCGCTCAGAATGCCCGACAAGCACCCAGCGAGAACCAAAGTCGGCAAGCATGGCAGCCGACACTTCACCCGTGTAGGCGCCCTGCTCATGCGTGCTGACGTCTTGCGCACCCCACGACACTGAACTGCCTTCAAGGCTGGCCTGCACCTGCCCCAGATACGGAAACGGCACACATACAGCCACCTCGCAATCTTGCACCGAAGCGGCATCAGCCTTGATGCCGTCGAGCAGGGTTGCATTGGCGGCCAGGGTGCCGTGCATTTTCCAGTTGCCTATAACAAGGCGCTTGCGAGTAAGAACTGTGTTCATTCGGGCAACAAATAAAAATTGGGTTAACCCGGCATTGTAGCGTGTTAGTGCCAGCTTCGCATAGCACCGGGCGTGGCGCCGCACGCAGCCAGGCCGCAAGGCCGTTGGCCGGGGCCATCTGCCTGCCTGACTGCAGCTGTGTGCGGCTTTGCTAGCCTGCTTAGGCCGTCTGCTTAGGCCGTCTGCTTAGGCCGTCTGCTTAGGCCGTCTGCTTAGGCCGTCTGCTTAGGCCGTCTGCTTGGCCCGTCTGGCGGGGCTGCCAGACGGGCCAAGTGGCAAACGTGATTACCAGATGGTCCTGTAGCTTGTCGCCTGACACTTGCCCGCCTGACAATCTGGCAGTTAGCACGTTGACTTCCACGCCGTCAGATTGTCAGGCCGGCAGGTGTTCAAGCAGTAAAGCAGTTAGACGGCTAGACGGCTAGACGGTCAGAATGATCTTACCGATCTGTTCACCTGCGTCCATCATGGCATGTGCGTCGCTGGCCTGGGCCAGTGGGAATGTTGCATGCACAATGGGCTTGATCTTGCCTGACTCCAGCAGCGGCCACACCCTTTGCTTGAGTGCATGCGCGATGTCTGCCTTAAACGCGACAGGACGTGGCCTTAGGGTCGAACCCGTCACGGTAAGGCGACGGCGCATGACCTGACTGCAGTCTATCGTGGCCTTGGCACCGCCGAGCAAGGCAATAATCACGATGCGCCCGTCATCTGCCAGGCAAGCAAGATCACGATTGATGTAATCGCCGGCCACCATATCCAGAATGACATCTACGCCCCGGCCGGCGGTCGCCTTTTTGATTTCTTCCACAAAATCGTGAGTTCGGTAGTTAATGCCCTGAATCGCACCGAGGTTCTCAATGGCAGTGACACGCTCGTCACTGCCTGCAGTGGCGTAGACTTTATGCCCCATGGCCGTAGCAAGCTGAATGGCAGTTGTACCTATACCGCTTGCACCGCCATGCACCAGCAAAATATCGTCGCCGCTCAGCTGGCCGCGATCAAACACATTGCTCCACACCGTGAAGTACGTTTCAGGTAGACCAGCGGCCTCAACATCTGACAGCCCGACCGGCACAGGCAGGCACTGCTCGGCGGGTGCAACGCAATACTCGGCATAACCACCACCCGCCAACAGTGCACACACCCTGTCGCCAACCTTCAGGCCAGTGGTCCCCACGTCACCACCTATGATCTCCCCTGCCACCTCAAGACCTGGCAGATCAGAAGCACCCGCCGGAGGTGGATAAGCGCCCTTGCGCTGGAAAACATCAGGCCGGTTGATACCTGCAGCGCTGACCTTGATCAACACCTCACCCGCTTTGGGCTCCGGCATGGGCCTATCGACCAGCTTCAATACTTCTGGACCACCCGGTGTAGATATCTCAACAGCTTTCATAACCACTCCCAAAAAGGCAAAAACTCAACGAAATAACACTTATTATCGCCCGACAACACAGATTTTTCTTTTAAGATCGGTATTGGGCCCCACAACCGGCGCGAGTTGCGCTAAACTCTCGACCTTCTGTTGGTCTGCAAGTTACGGGATAAAAACAGAAACTCATAGGCCTGCACTATACGGGCTCATGATCAGGAAGCGTGCCAGAGCGGTTGAATGGACTGGTCTTGAAAACCAGCGACGGGGCAACCCGTCCGTGAGTTCGAATCTCACCGCTTCCGCCACCTACCTTGCACCCATGGCGGAATTGGTAGACGCAAGGGACTTAAAATCCCTCGATCATTGATCGTGCCGGTTCGATTCCGGCTGGGTGCACCAAAAACCATCTAGGCTCCGCGGTGATCACGCCCGCACTAAACTACTCGGCTCTACCCAAAAAATTGAACTGCACCCCAAAAGTTGGACACCCATCCAACCTTCGGGGTGTTTTTTATGGCGCAATATGACGAGGAATTTAAGCAGGCAATAGTTGAGGAGTACTTGAAAGGAGTCTCAGGTTACAAGGTTC